>NZ_CP072157.1:0-1557175 GCF_019355735.1 Rhizobium sp. B230/85 | reverse complement strand
GCATTCCAAGTGCTCTTGGACGGCGAAATTCGGTCGGCTATGCTACAGGCGAAGCCCGCGAGATTGTTGGAACTGTCACGCGCTCCTGGCTTCGATGTCCGGGTCAACGAGGTGCTAACAGCTGGGGCGCCGGAATGGCGCACAAGCGAAACTTTCCGGGTTGTCGTCGGAAATGTCACGGAGCTTCTTCGAGACTATGAGGGCGACGCGAAAACGCATCTGGCGTCCGCTCTGAACGATGCTTTCCTTGAAGTTGGATCAATCAACCCCGAGCGTGACGCGCCCACATACGTGCGGATGCTTGATATATGTGCGCCTGACACCCTTGGTACAACAGTTTTACATCTAGTGGCCACCGTTCTGAATTCATCGCAATCAACATCCGCTCCCCGTGACGCTGGCTCCGCATTCGCGACTTTTGCCGTAAGCTTGGACAAGCATATGAAGGCAAGTGGCCAGGGCGCGGTTCTTGCCAATGCATTTAACAGCGTTAAACTTCCTCCTCGTCTAGAATTTCTGTTCGATTTCGCCGTTTCAACCGAGGGGACAAATATCGGCATTCGAAGCTTCGAGAAGATATCCGTCGCGTTTACATCGGAAGAGAACTTCCTTGAGAGCGTCAGCGCTCGTGAGCCAGAGATGGCATCAGTCGCCTTCGGGGTCTTTAACCGGATTGATATTGTAAAAGGAAAGCAGTGGCTTGAGCCAGGCAACGCTATCTGCTCAGCGGTGATAGCGGACCTGGATGAGGAAACTGACCCATTATTTGGCCCGCGTTTGAAGCTCATTAGCGAAGTTCAGGGCTATCTCGACGCCAGGTCTAGATCCGAGCTGGAGACAGCATCACTGTTTGCGCAAGGTCCATTCTTCATTCGGCTGAGCGATCTCTATAAGAACAACGTATCTGATCAATTCCTGGGGTACGCAATCGCGCTCGCATTCGATTTATTTATCGAGGGATCTCTTACGCAACCAAATCGCAGACTTCCGAGTGGTCAAACGGTCAACGCAGACGCTGAATATATCTGGTTCAACGGCTTCCTCGAGGGAGCCCCCGCGCTCGACGGTGCTCAACATGAACTCATAGCCGGGCATGTACTGCGAACCTACTCGCTAAGCGAATGGGTGAATTTCGGCCCGTTGAACCCAGGGAACAAGTTTGTCGGCGAGGTCATCAAGGCTTCTTTCTTGATTTCCTCGCACCCTTGGCTGCGACCATCCTCGTTCTTCAAGCATTATGGTTATGTCAAGTCTGTGCTTGGATCCGCGTTCAAGCAAGGCCTCTTCAAGATGGGTTATTGGTTGGAAGGCCAGGCCATAGAAAAGACGACCGTGGCCGAGGTACCGGAAGGCCTGCTCTCTGATACTTCGGAGTGGGCTGCTGCTGACTGGGCCCCGATGCACGAAAGGGTTTCGGTGTTACTCGCTGAAGTGCCGATCCTGGAGTGGCGCAATCACATCGAGGACAATGACCACGAATGTCATATTCTCGTAGAAAAGATCGAGACTTCAGGGTTCGTGTTCCCGGAAATGGAGTTTCGCGATGTGTTTGTGGAAATCGTTCTCAGTGTAGCCTCTGGATCGTTTCAACCGTGGGGTGGCACCGTCAAGATGGACATCCTAATGTCCGCGATTGACAACGGTTACCATCCCGAAATCCTTAGGCGGATCAGGGAGGAAATCAACGGTGTTTCGGAAAACTCCATATCGAGTGCAATGAGAGGTTTCCCCACCACGCTTCAGAGGCTCGTTTCCGAAGCCGATAGGCTTCCTGCTCGCGAAAAGGACAACATTGTCCGCTTTCTGCTTTGCCCCGCCTTGGAGGCTGGGTCGAGGCTTCTTCTCGATACTTTCCTACGCCTTGGCAGGTCCAAGGTCTCCGACCTCATAAAAAGTTCGGAGCCATCGACAAGGGCAATGCTAACACCGGCACTGGAACGCTTCCGGTCCAAATTTGATATCACATACACAAGGCAAATTTTCGATCTGGTCAACGGTCGCTCCAAATCCGCTTGGGCTAACTGGTTCAGTTTGGGAAGGCCGGATGAAGACAAATAGCATCCAGCTTCACGAGATCGACTAGCCGTGACCAGATGAACTTGTGGTGTGCCCGGGTGGGTTTTTTCGTATGCTGAAGTAGAGAGGTTGCTCAAAAAAAATATGGTGCCCGCGTTCCGAAGATGGACATGCTGGGAGTACAATAACAGGATGCCTGTGCCCGATGACCAGTTGGAGTGGGTGCGAATTGCCTGATACCAGGCCGCCTCGGCGCGGCTTTCCGATGGGATCCACGTTGGTGATACAAGAGTGCCGACATGGAGGATTCGGATGATCGGCAAGAAACAGGGGCCAGCGCCGACGGCTGGGGCGACGACAGTCTAACGGCCAACCTGGATGGCTATCGGAACAACCAGTTCGCCACCTTTGTCGGTCGGCATGCGGAGGTCAGCGATCTGATCGCTCGAACATCTTGGATTGATGTTCGGTGCGTTGACCGCCTCGCCGAACGGCGAGATCGCCGGCCGCGGCATTCCCCTCGGCGCGCTGACATTCGGACTGCTGGTGTTTCCAGGGATCTGGGATTGGTATCTGCAGTGGCGCGAGCGTCGACGGGGTTTCTTCACCGCCTGGGAGGCCGACATGCTGAGCATTTCCCTGTCGTTGACGAGGGAGGAAACCGGCTGGTTGCGTCAGCATCCTGAGTTGATCCAGCGTGTCATTCCAGTCGACGGGCTCGTATCCGCGGATGAGATCGCTTTTGCCAAGCGTGACTGGCATGCTTGTTGTGACGCTTTTCACAAGCATGCCCGAAACCGCATCAGAGAGATCCAGCGGGTGATGCAAGTCCACCGTGATCCGTTCGAGCCGATTATGTGCATTCTGGAGGCACCAAGTCCGCTTGCCGAATATAGAAAGATCACCGACGAAATCCTGCTCCGTATGCCGGACAAGGACCGTTACCCGAGAGCGGCGGCTGAATCCGTACGATCGTTTCTGATGCTGCGTCTCGGTCTACACCTCGGTTTGCGGCAAAAGAACCTGCGCCAACTGCTTGTCTGCCCGCGCGGGCACTTGCCGACATCGGAGCGACGCTTGGAAGAGATGAAGCGTGGTGAGCTGCGGTGGAGCGACCGGGATAATGGCTGGGAAGTCCTGATCCCATCGAACGCTTTCAAGAATTCGCATTCTTCATTCTTCGGTTCAAAGCCATTTCGGCTCATCCTGCCGAACCTGTTGGACCTCTACTATTACATAGACGCCTACATCGATCGGCACCGCGGCGTCTTGCTGGCAAACGCGAAGGATCCTGGAACGTTCTTCGTCAAGACGGCAAAGCTGACCAGCATGGACGCAGCCTATGATCAAACTACGTTCTATGAAGCGTGGCGACTTACGATCCAGCGCTATGGTATCTACAATCCATACACCGGTCGCGGTGCGATCAAGGGTCTCCTGCCCCACGGACCTCACAATGTTCGCGACGTTCTGGCAACCCATATTCTAAAGCAGACCGGTTCCTACGAGCAGGCGAGCTATGCCATTCAGGACACGGCGGATATGGTCCAGCAGCATTACGGACGCTTCCTTCCGCAAGACAAGGCGGCCTTGGCCGCCCGCATTCTCAACCAGGTCTGGGAAGCAGCCTGAGATTTTGAAGTGTGAGCTCGAAGGGATGACCGGCGATCGTCGGTCATCCCTTCGAGCTCTTCAAAGGTTCAACGTCGCGCCCGTGTGCCGTTGACAGCACTGACATTTCATTCTTGCCTGGAAGAGACTGGAACCGTGACAGCGAATGCCGCCCCAGCGTTAGCATCGATGAGCTCGATGGTGCCACCGTAGGCTCCGAGCATTGCGCGAACGATATCGAGACCCATGCCCGTGCCACCCTCTTCCCTACGGGTTGAGAAAAAGGGTTGAAAAATCTTATCCCGGTTCGACGGTGCGATGCCCCGCCCATTGTCTCGCACGAGCAGCGTGACCTTTTGACCGTTGACAGTTGCGATAAGATTGAGTTCGGTAGCCTCGTGCTGTGCGGCATTATCAGCCAGATTTGAAAGAACAATCGTTGCCGGCTCCGGCGGCAGGGCGAAGGTGCGCGATGTTAATCCATCAGCCGCAATCCGCAGTTTTGGAAACTGCCCACGCAGCCCGGGTAGGACGGCATCCAGGCACGTCTCTCCGCTGACATCGGGGAGCTCCGCCCGAGAGAGCTCTCGCAGCCGGGACAGCAGTGTATCAAGTCGCTTGGAATCGGAGATGATGTTATCCAGGAAGTGCTGTCTTTGCGAGGGAGACATAGGCTGATCGGGATCGTCGTCGTGCAACAGTTCGGCCGCGCCGCGGATCGCCGTCAAAGGAGATTTGAGCTCATGCGAGACATGCATTGCGAATGAACGGACATAATCGGTGCGGTCCACCAGCCTGCCGGCAAGATCGAGGAAGCTCTGGGATAGGGTGGCGATCTCCTGTGTTCCATAGCTATTCAACTGCTGGATTTCCACCTTGCCCCCACGTGCGATGGCTTCAGTGCGCGCGATCAAAGCATTGATCGGCGTCGTAATGGTCCGCGTCAGCACGTAGGCGACGACCACAGTCAAGGCGATTGCGACCAGCAGCGCGGTCACCTCCGCAGGCGCCATTTTGTTTGATGTTGCCTCGAGCGCCCGAAACCAGGCGATGATCGCGACGGGGAGCGCCATGACGGCCAGAAGCACGGTGTAGATTACCAACGCCAGTGCCGGCCGCCATTTCGTCTTGACCTTGGGCGGCTGCATCATCGCAATCCGCCATCGGGACGGGCAAGTTTGAAACCAACGCCGTGGACGGTCACGATCATGCCTTGTCCTCCTACCTCTGAAAGCTTCGCCCGGATGTTGCGTATATGGCTGTCTATGGTGCGATCGGCGACGTAGGTATTGGCTCCATACGCGGCCTCCATCAATTGCTCACGTTGAAACACCATGTCCGGTCTGGACATCAGAGCTTCGAGAATGGCGAATTCCAGGGCCGTCAGGCTGAGCGGATTGCCTGCGCACATGACATTCCGACCGCCGCGGTCGAGCGTAATCTCTCCAACAGCAAGGCGCCCGCTGCCACCGGCCAGTTTTGCTTCGGCTGGATTGCCGCGTTTCAGGATGGCCTTGACCCGAGCAACCAGTTCGCGCGGGCTAAAGGGCTTGGTGACATAGTCGTCTCCACCCAATTCGAAGCCGAGTATTCTGTCGATCTCCTCGTCCCTGGCAGACAGAAACAGGATAGGCAATGCCGATGTCCTGCGGATCTGGCGGCAGACCTCCAGACCGTCCATGTCGGGCATGCCTATGTCGAGGACGACGAGGTCGACGTTGCCTCGGCGAAAGGCCATCATTGCTTCGGTGCCGTTGCGTGCTGTTGATGTAGCCATGCCTTCCCGTTCCAGTGCAAAGCAGATCACATCGCGAATATGGGGTTCGTCATCGACGACGAGAATGCGGTACGCCATTGTCTGCCCTGCTAGAACTGTCTGTTCTCGTTGTCCCCGTTCTCGTGCCATGTTGCAATGGCTGCCTCAGACTGAAGATAGGATTTCAGTCTCGACGCCCGAAATGTCCAGCCGCGCCAGTCATCCGGTCTTGCCTTAAACCCATCGCTGAGCGACTGCCTGATCTGGAGCGCCCGAAGTCGCAAACCCGTTGCATATCCGGGACCTGTGGACATCAGCCTTGTGACGTAAAGATCGATGGCCGGAATGGACGATGGCCCCAGCGATGCAAGGTAGCCGAGATCCAGCGTGACGCCCTCATTGCTGACTTCACGGCTGTGGAGAACATTGAAGCGCGCGATGAAGGAAGGGAGGTCCAGGACGGCACAGACATAGAGCACAATGGCAAGCGCTGCGATGTTGACGGCGACAAGCCACTCGTTGCTATGGCGCAGGACGATCCGCAACAGGATCAGCAGCAATCCCACGGCGACGAGCCCCATCCATATGCCGGCCGCAATCCGCATTTCGGTCAGGGAATAGGCTTCGACATACAGGTCCAGCCGCATCAGTGAGGACAGGCACAGTAAAATGTTCTGCGCAATCCAGACAAACACCAGTCCGCGGATGAGCGGGCTCCTGTCACCTGGGCCATCGCGCTTCATTGTCATCAGCACAAAGGCGGCAGCCAGAAGCGCAGTTGCAATAAGTGGATATGCGCCGCGATGAGCGTATTCGGCATGGGTAAGGCCGTCGGGCAAGTCCGCACCGCTCCAGAGATAGACGACATCAAGTATCGACTGCGCGGCGAATAACGCGTTGAAAATAATCAGAGATCGAACCATCAGGGCATGGCCGAGTAGCGGGTGGTCGATCCCGATCTTTCCCAACCCGGTGAGCGCAAGCCCTGAACCGCGGCGCACGAGGCGCGGCCGAAGCATGGCCCAAACACCGGTCGCAACAAGCAACCAGAACCCGACGCGTCGAATATCCAGAAACTGCAGCAAAAGAGTGAAACGGATGTTGCGGATCGTCTGCTCTATAAGCGGATTGGCCATGGCGAAGAGCGCCAGGAATACGGATGCCAGTGCCAGCGGAATCAGCCATAGGCCAATGCCCCGCCCGACAGCCAGCACAGAGGAACCATGCCGAGGCGACAGAAACTGGCGTCGGCAGGCTTCGAAAAGCGGTAGTGGCAGGGCTATAGCAAACCTCAGAAGCACCAAGTGCATTCGGCTCCATCGACGCGGCAACATCCCGGAGCAGATAAGTGCCACAGCCATGATGGCGCAGACGCTGATGCCGATGCCGAGCGGCGTGGCGGACTCCAACAGCGGTAAGCTGCAGAGAACCGAAACGCCAAGAAGAGAGAGTTTCCTTGTCGAGGTCAGGTGTTTCCTCGATAAAACCAATACGGCTATCGTGACCGCGCCTGAAAACAGGAAAAGGTTGAAGCCGGCGTTCTGACCAAAGAGGAGATAATCTGAAAGCACGATGAGAAGAACAAGTGCGAAAATTCTTCTTGTGTCAGCTTTTGCCGTGATGTCTGCCCGGGAAGTCTGTGAAATGCTCAATTGCCACTCCTCGTTTGATATGCGCCTTCATTCGCAGTGAGCCGGTCCTGTTGGCGCTCTGCGGGCGTGGGTGTCAAAGCTTCAACGAGCCACCACCCATCCTTGAGAAGGCTTGGCGGAAGGCGGGAAGCTGCGATGCTGGGTAATGTCTTGATCTTGCTCATGGATTGAGCATGGGATCCGCATTTGCAGAAACTGTGCAGACGAAAAGGAGAAAGTCAGGAAATCGGTTGTGTGCTGACATAGTGACCAGCGAGGCACGCCCGCGAGCGAGCATGGAGGTTGATCAGTGAGTGGTCGATCGTTTCACAAGAAAGGCAGCGAGGATACCGCAAACATAAGCCGCGATGTTCCACATCGAAAAGACCCGGCCCAGCAGCAGCGCACCAGCAGTCGTCACGCGAAAGGCGTCGAGCCAAGGCGTGTGATAAAGCCGAGACAATTCGACGAGAACAGCGATCGAAGCCGCCAAAACAATACTGAAGCGATCTGGAGACTTGAAGAGCGCCGCTGCCACGAGGAAATAGACTATCGCCCCCCACAGCATCGAGCCGCCGTACTTTACGACCGGAAACGGCAAACCAAGGTCATAGCCATATCGGCGAAGAGCAAGACCCAACCCGATCGTCAGGGTGAACGCGACGAGACAGAAGCGGACGTTCCTTGATTGGATCATGGCAAATTTGATTTCACTTATACTACACCTCGAACAGCAGTCGCTCCCTCCTCATTAGTGGCTCTGTAACGCCAAGGCTAACCAATTTCTGTGAATTCCACCCTCCGCCTGAGACCTGTTTCTGCGTTTGATGCCGGACGCGACAGACGGACAGTATCGACTGAATTAAATCCAGTCTCCTTTCGTTGAGAGGATGATCTAAGCTGCGCCCAGCTCATCACGGATTCGTCCGATAAATATCGACGCCCCTTCCGGATCGTCAGTCTGTCGTGGGACAAAAGGTCTACCTCCCTTAACTCGCCGTTAGGACGTAAGCCCGGGGCTGCCTCGCAGCTATTTCGTCGCTGTCAGATGCTTGCGGAAGAATTTCACCACGGCAGCATCAAATTCGTTATCAAAAGCTGGACGATGCGTGGCAATTCGCTTGTCTGACGGTCACAAGCTTCACTGGCGTTGCTCGCCGACTGCCGACGCGGTAGATGTACCGCGCAATTCAGATGTAGCGACAGATTGATAGGGACCTCAATGCCAACGGGCACCGTAAAATTCTTCAACGACGACAAGGGATTTGGCTTCATCACACCAGAGAGTGGCGGTGGCGATGTATTCGTCCACATATCAGCCCTTAATAGCGGCACATCTCTTCGGGAAGGTGACAAGGTGAGCTTTGAGGTTGGACAGGATCGAAAGACAGGTAAGACAAAGGCGGAGAATGTCTCTGTTCTCTGATTAAAAATCGCATTTTTCACCGGTCCGCATTACCGGGGCGGGTCAGATAGATCGTGATGTCCGAGGAACTCACTCGCCGCTTAGAGATCGGGTTTTCGATGACATAAAGACGGCTGACGAGTGAGTTTGGAGAAAGGATTTTTATGGCCGAGTTGTGGGAGCCGTTCGACGAAGAGCTAGAGCGAGCACGGGTCGCGTGGCTTTATTTCATCGGCGGCCAGACGCAGCAGGAAATTGCCCAGCAACTGAACATCACCCGGCTGAAGGTCAATAAAATCATCGGCTCCGTCCGAGATTCCGGAAGCGTCAAGGTGAGTGTGTCGCTACCCCTTAGCGATTGCGTGGCGTTGGCCCAGGCAGTGTCGGCACGCTACGGCTTGAGCGAAACCATCGTAGTCCCCGATCTCGAGGACTTCGTCGAGCAGAAGAGGGTCATAGGCGAGGCAGCTGGGTCGATGGCAAGCACGCTTATACACGAGCACGACATGGGCGTTGGTGTCGGGTCGGGACGAACCTTGAGTTTCGCCGTCCGCACGTTGCGCGCAAAGCCAAAACCCGAAAGCTGGGTTGTCGGGCTGATGGGGGGGGTTACGCGAAGCTCAGGTACCAACACCTTCGAGGTCGCATCAGCCTTTGCACGTGCGCTCGGCGTCGAGTGTCACTATCTGGCAGCTCCAATCTACTGCGCAAATCCCGAAAGCCGAAATGCCCTATTGCTAAACGACGAATTGACGGACGTGCTTGCACGAACGGAGATTGCAGACATTGGCTTGGTTTCGTGCGGATCGGTCGAAGAGGAGACGTCGCTCACCCACATTCGCGTGGTTAAAGATCACTTGGACGTGGTCTTGAAGCTGGGCGCGGTCGGCGAATTCCTTGGATGCTTTCTGGACGCGCAAGGCCGTCCCATCGACCATTTTCTAAATGACTCGCTCATGGCGCTACCGCCCGACAAGCTTAAGTTAAAACCAGTTTCCATCCTGGTGTCAGGTGGAAAGAGCAAAATTCCGATTATCAGAGCTATCCTGCGGGGCGGCTACGTGAACAGGCTCGTTACCAACCAATCCGTTGCCAGTGCGCTTTTGCAGGGGCCGCGATAGCCGCGACCCCTGCAAAGCAGTTGCGCTCTAGCCGAGGTTGATCTCAAGCTCACGCGTCATTGCGCGAAGCATGACGAAGGTCGAGGCTGCTCCCGGATCGACGTGTCCAACAGAGCGGGCTCCGAGCTTGGCTGATCTGCCTCGCTTGGATTCCATGGCGGCTGTGGAACGCATTCCTTCTTCAGCGGCGTCGCGGGCTGCCTTCAAGGTCTCCAACGTCGACGCGCCTTTGCTGGCCCGTGATTTTGCGGCAGTGGCAGCGGGAGCCCAAGCGTCCACCATTGTCTTGTCTCCAGGCTCCGCTCTACCGCGCTCTCGTATGCCTTGGCTGGCCGCGCCGATCCACTCCGCCATTGCGCCGCTATCGAGATTTAGGCGATTTCCGACGGCGCTTCCCGCACGCAAGAAGGCGGTTGCGTAAAGTGGCCCCGAGGAGGCTCCGACGGCGTCTAGAAAAGCTTTTGCCATTCTCTTGCACGTTCCATCGATTGTCTCGTCCTCCGGCGCAACCTCCATCGCGCTTTGCACGGCCTTCCAGCCGATTTCCATTGTGATGCCATGATCGCCGTCTCCGATGATCCCATCGAGATCCGACAGCCAGTCTTTTTCCGAGATGATCTCCTCACCGACCTTAATCATCATCGCCCGAAAAATCGATGGAGTTACATCGCCGTCGGCAATCAGGATCGCGTTGCCTTCCGTGACACGCAGGCTTTCTACCGGCTTTTCGGCCTTGCGACTGCGAACATCCGAGGCTTGTCCGTCGTGGACCGTTCCGACGGTGAGAGCTACTGTTTTACAGGGATGATCAAGAAGCGTCTGGAGCGTAGGGTCCAATTTCATCAGCGTGATAGATGCCCCCGCCATTTCCAGCGATGTCGCGTACTCTCCCACCCACGATGCGTGAATGGATACCCCCAAGGCATCGAGGCGCTGCTTCACCCGGCGAAAAATCAGATAGAGCTCTATGTGCGTGGTCGACCCCAACCCGTTGACGAGGACCGCAACGCGGTCACCGGCGGTCAATGAGAGTTCGTCGACGAGCCTGTCCATGAGCTCGTCAGTGACTTCATCGGCTGGTGCCAGCTTTTGTCGACGGATTCCGGGCTCGCCATGAAGACCCATCCCGATTTCCATGTCTTCATCACCAATAACAAAATTAGGCCGGCCGGTCTGAGGCAACGAGCACGCCCCCAGGGCAACACCCATGGAACGGGTCGCCTCGTTTGCAGCCAGCGCCAGCGCCTCCACCCTCGCCAAAGGCTCTCCGAGATCGGCTGCGGCCCCGGCGATTTTGAAGACGAAGAAATCGCCCGCGATCCCGCGTCTTTCGGACTTCCGTTCGATCGGCGCCGAAGCAACATCGTCGGCTACCGCCACGGGGCGAACTGCCATGCCGTTGGCAGCCAGTTCTTCAGCTGCCATGGAGAAATTCAGGACATCGCCTGTGTAGTTCCCATAAAGGAGAAGGACCCCCGCTCCGCCGTCGGCTGCACGTGCCGCATCTGCGATGTGGACTGGCGAAGGCGATGCGAATATGTTTCCGACTGCAGCCGCATCAGCCAGGCCACGACCGACGTATCCGGCAAAAGCTGGCTCATGGCCGGATCCCCCTCCGACGACAATTCCGACTTTTCCGTCTCGGGGTCCGTCCACAGCGACGACGGCACGACCTGTCTCGCCTTCTACTCTGAGCAAATCAGGATGGGCACCAATCATGCCTTCGATCATCTCGGCAATAATATTTTCAGGCGCGTTGATGAGTTTCTTCGTCTTAGGTTGCTTGGTCATGTTGTCTTCTACAGAGTAACAGCGGGATGATTTTCAGATGGCTTCGCGGCGCAGATATCGACGAGACACGGCATCGAAGGAAATCGCAAGCACGACTATCGCGCCGGAGACGATCCCCTGCCAGTAGGGCGACACACCGAATAGAACGATGATATTTTCGATGATCGCGATTATTCCCGCTCCAAAAATCGCACCGATCGGGCTGCCAATGCCACCTGTCGTCGCGACGCCGCCGATAACTGCGGCTGCGATCGGGGCAAGAACCCAGGTGTCACCAATCGAAGGCTGCGCTGTGCCAAGTCGGGCTACCATCAGCACGCCCGCCAACGCAGACAACGCGCCAGCGACAACGAATACTATCAAGCGAACGCGGTCGACTTTTATGCCCAGCATTCGCGCAGCTGGCGGGTTGTTGCCGATCGCGTACATGTAGCGTCCAAACGGCGTTTTGAGGAGGACGAATGCGGCCACGACAAGCGCGACGAGCATGATGAGGAACGGCACAGGAACGGTGAGGAAACTGCCGCGTCCAAGAAACTGGACCTCAACAGGAATGCCGGTGATAGCCACGCCCCTGGTAAGCACGAGGTTCGCGCCGCCGAAGATACCCGCCGTGCCGATTGTCAGCACAAGGGAATGAAGACGAAGCAGGGTGACGAGCAATCCATTGAGTAAACCCAAGCAAGCGCCGAAAGCGATCGCCAACGCCATGGAAAGTGCCGGGTTGACGCCCATCTTCACCATGAAAATCCCCGAAACGACACCGCACAGTCCGCCGATGACGCCAAGCGAGAGGTCCAACTCTCCCAGGATCATGAGCATGGACTGCCCGATGGTGATCAAACCGACGAACGCCAGGCCCCGCGCCACCACCGACATATTGTAAGGCGTGAGGAAATACGGAGAAATCAAAGACGACAGCGCAAATATCACCACAAGGACAACGAAAACCCCCGCAAGCGGATTGCGTATCAGGATGGAAAAAGAGCTAGATTGCATCGGCCTTCGCCTCCGTTCCGAAAATTGCACCGACGAGCGTTTCCGTATCCGTCGTCGCTGTATTGAATTCGCCCGTCACGCGCCCGGTGTGCATGGTGATAATGCGGCTGGCACAACGGCGCAGTTCGTTGATTTCAGAAGAGACAAGAATGACGCCCACGCCTTCCTGAGCCAGTTCCTTCATGATCCTGTAGATTTCAGCCTTGGTCCTGATATCGATGCCCTTGGTGGGCTCATCGAAGATCAGGATGCGCGGGTGTGTCGCCATCGCACGTCCAATGATTGCTTTCTGTTGATTGCCGCCCGAAAGGTTGGAAATCCGCTTTGCCATACCGGAAGTGCGAATTCCGAAGCCATCGATAATCTTCTGCACGGCGTTGCGCTCTCGACTTTTGCTAATTCCGAGCGATCCGACCGTTTCCTTAAAAAGAGAAATGCCTATGTTTTCCCGCAACGACAGCATCGGGAAGATCCCATGGTGTTTTCGCTCCTCGGAAAGGTAAAGCATCCCCCCGGTGACCGAACGCCATGTGTTGTTGAGCACCCACTGCTTGCCTTCAACTTCTACGTCCCCGCCTGAGGCCTTGAGGTAACCGAATATGGTCTGCATGACCTGGGTACGCCCGGCACCGACAAGACCAGCAAACCCTAATATCTCTCCGCGTCGTAAGTCGAAGCTGACGTCCTGGAAACGAGAGCCGGAAAGTCCCCTCACCTCCATGATGGTACCGCCAACAGGCGCGTCCGGACGAAAATGGTCGTCCATCGCTAGATGTCGGCCAGACATGGCCCGGATCAGGTCAGCTTCGTTGATGTCCGATACCCGACCGCTTTCGACCTTTTCGCCGTTCCGCAAAACGGTGTAGTCGTCGCCGATCTCGAATACTTCTTCCATTTTATGGCTGATGAAAACGACCGCATGGTTCCGGTCGAGGAAGCCGCGAATAACCTTGAAAACGCGGTCGACTTCCACGCGGGTGAGCGCCGACGTAGGTTCGTCAAGAATTAGGACCTTCATGTCCTTGTTCGTCGAAGCCCGTGCAATCTGCAGCAGCTGTTGGTCCGAGACCGAGATGTAGGCCACGAGGTCATCCGGCTTCGCTTCGATACCAAATCGATCGAGGTATGACCGCGCCTCCTCCATCAGGACCCGTCGATTGAAGAGCGGACCGCCATGACCCGTGCGGTCGAACGGCATGAACAGATTTTCCGCGACCGTCATCTGTGGAAAAAGCGTCAATTCCTGGGGAACGTAAGCAACGCTGCGATAAGCCGAGGGATCGAGGACAGGATCGCGCCCATCGATAGTCACTTGGCCACGGGTGGGTCGGTCGGTTCCAGTCAGGATTTTGACCAGCGTCGACTTTCCGGCCCCATTTTCGCCAGCGAGAATGTGTGTCCGTCCAAGCTCGATCGTCAGGTCAACGCCGTTGAGCGCGACGACACCCGGGAAGTCCCGACCGAGACCTTTGATTTCAAGGTAAGCCATATGCCACCTGCAAATGGAGGTGCGTTGGAGAGCGCGGGCTATCACCCGCGCTCGGCGATTTCGGCGTGGCTAAGTTAGCCGCCGACATTCGCTTTGGTGAGGAAAGCATTACCGGTGTCGATGTAGCCGGGAACAGGAGCGCCAGTGGCCTGGGCCCACAGCATCATGACCGACCAATATCCCTGCAGTTCGGGTTGAGAGGCCGAAGAGCTGTCAGCGACACCCTTGCGGATCATGTCCAGCATCTCGGGCATGTTATCGAGGCCGACGAGGACAACTTTCCCCTGCTTGCCAGCTTCGACGATTGCCTGTCCGATCCCGGTCGGTCCCGAAGCGTCGGATGCCACCCAGCCCTTCAGGTTAGGATGAGCCTGCATGATTGAAGCCGCTTGCTGCTGGGCAGTCTCGATGTTGTCGTTATCGATGCCCTCCGCAACAACCTTAATACCCGGATTTTCAGCGAACACCTTCCTGTGGCAATCGGCGCGAATTGAATGGTTGGGGGCCGTGGGGACACCCATCATGATTGCGACTTCACCCTGTCCACCGAGTACCTCGACCAGACGGTGGGCGGCAATCTTTGCCTGCTCGCAGAAATCCGAACCGATGTAAGTGATTTTCATTCCTTCTGGCGGGACGGAATCGAAAAGGACCAGTGGGACTTTTTGGGACTGCGCTTCTTCCAAAGATGCTCGGTTGCCCGACGGATCGAGAAGGTCGACTGCCAAACCATCAGGCTGTGTTGCTAGTGCACTGTCCAAAATCTGGTTCTGCTGCACAACGTCGGCGGACTGCGGAGCCGAGTATATGACTTCGATATTCGCGCCTGTTTGAGCTTTGAGGGCTGCCGCGGCAGCTTGGGCGCCATTGTTCACCTTGTCGAACCACGGGTGTACGACCTTGGGAACGATGACGAACCGGTAGTGATCTTTTTTGATCGTTCCGGCTGCGTCCTGCGCCGAGACGGCGATGGGCAATGCAAACGCAGCGCACGCCAAGAGTATTGCGAGTCTTCTCATGATGATCCTCCTTTTTGCAGGCGAACCTCCTTCGCCTACATCCCAGAATGCGCGTGAACTCTTCGTTCCTAGCGACACCCTGGATCAGAAGTTACACATGTATTTCTAAATTTACAATCGCATTTATTTTAACGTAAATGCGGCCGCGAGAGGGACCTCCATTGCCCACGCCAAATCCTGTGAATTGACCTCCGCCCCCGAGACTCCTCCCAAGTTCTCCGCTAACTTTCTTCAACGTCTGAGGGGGCAAGCCGCATGAACACGATCGGTATCGAGCAACTGGAACCCAACCGCTTCTACTGGGCCCGCCGTCTGCCGGCGGAGGGTGCAGCGATCTTTGAGCCCAACGACATCGAGGTCGTCCGGGTGTCGACAGTGTTCGGTGCGACGCCGGAGTTCTGGACGGTTGCCGTTATGGGAAGCGACGAGCATTTCGACCTTGCCGCCTTCGAATTCTTCCACAAGGTCCCCTCCCCACCGATCGCAGACGTTAGCCGCCCGAATTTGTACGCAGTCGCTGGGTCGGGCTCTCGACAGTTAGGGAATTGATTAGCCTGAGTTTCACAGCCGTAGCCGTATCCAATTTGCGCTTTCCTTCCGCAACCAATCATTAACCATAACCGCCGCTCTCACCTCCGATAAGTATCCCTTATCGGAGGTGACGCGTACAGGTTGCTTGTACGCGCATGTCGGTCGCCTTGGATGACCGGAATCGCCTGGTTGGGGTCGGTTCAGGCTGAGGGCGAAATGACACTCTAACGAGCGAAGTCAGCCTTTGGCCCGAAGCGGTCGTTCGCTGTCATAGAACTTTCATGGTGTGCGTCGTATTCCGCATCCGTTGCCACGCCCATTACTTCTCTCATAAGGGAACCATCAATGAAGTGCCTGCGCATCTACGCCTCAACGGATGGTGAGTCTCATTTCGATGAGATCGATTTGCCAACGACCGCACGGCCTGTTCACCCCGACGCTGTACCCTTCGATGTCACAGCCAGTTACCCGGCCTCTCGGGTGCGCATTGCCCATATTCCCGCAGGGATGCGAGAAGTCGCGTGGCATGGAGTACCGGAGCCTGTGTTGACAGTACGGTTTGATGGTTCTGTGGAGTACGAGACCAGCGATGGCGAGGTGCGCCAAGTTTCGGCGGGCAGCTTCGTGCTTGTCGCGGACACCCACGGCAAGGGACACCTCTCGCGTCACTCGCCAGAGGCGCAGACCGTTATTTGGATTTCACTGCCGAACGGCCTTGAACTACCGCCTAAAGAATGACCGCTTGTGGCGCGAAGCGGCCAAATGCGAGCTGTCCCAGATAAACTAAAGTCTGTTCTGGACAAAAATCGACCCCTGCAAATCAAGGGCTTCCGGCACCAAAATACACGAGGGTTCAATTGGGACATCGCAGTTGGCCTTACGGGGTCATCTCGCCCCGTACCGGAACCGACCCCCGTCCTGCCGATGGGGCGACGGGACGAGCTCGCTGAAATCCTCTCGGATGAGGACTTCAATACTCTTCGCCATCTGGTCAATGAAGGGATGGGTGCCAACTCCTTGCGCGCCCTCACCTCGGATCTCGACTATCTGCAGGCTTGGTCCCTTGCTGCGCCGACAAATCCCGCCCTTGGCCAGCCCCAGAGGCATTGCTACTAAAATTCGTCGCCCATCCTCTTTGGGATCCGGAAATTATACTGAGCGATCCACAGCATGGCATGCCGGGTGCGGTTGAGCGGAGCCTTAGGACCAGGGGTTTTTGCGGGTGACTGGGCCGCTCTTGGCATAGTGAATGTATTTCATGGCTTTGGCGCCTTTATCAAAGGTGTGCGCTTGCCAGGATAGACCTCATCCAGGGCTTCATGTTCCCGTTTCACAAGCCAACTGAGAGCTTGTTTTGCAATTTTCTGGGTTTCCGCAAGCTGTTCATCGTCATTTACGGTGAATTTAATTAGTTCTAATCGCCCTTCGAGGTCAGTGAGAAATTCACGGATATCGCTTTCTTCAATGGCAACAACTACCATTTCTCCCTTTTGGATCGCCCGTTGCAGTTCATCAGCGGAGACCTGCCCCTCTAGGTGCTTGGAGCATGCGGTCTTCAACTCACTTATTGTGGCTGGATAAATTAAATTGGAGCTCATCGCGAGCTATTCCTCAAAATAGTAACTATTGTTCTAGAATTATCTTCAGTCACGACCGTAACATTTCCAGATGTGTATGTTGTGCGGAGAACGCCATTTACAGTAGTGCTCAATCTGGAGCCGCCGGCGATAACCTCCTCAACCATGTTAGGGGTAACGTTTCGGCCCGGACCGTCGGAGCCTACAGGTGTACCAAGCCCACTTGGTTGCATTCGATCAACAGCATGACGCGTATAAAGGCGGTCACCAATCTGCGCATATTCTCTCCCCTCTACTGTCACTTTAGGGTAATCTTTCCAGCTTGCCCAGAGGAGCTTCCCACCGTTATTGGATGCAACCGCCGCCCTCTGAGCAGTAGCAACATCAGTATAAATCGCCCCGTTCGGTCCCGCGATGGCGATATTGCCTGCATCATCAACGACCCTGACAAAACCTTCCGGAAGACCCCCCACATCATTGGCGGCTCCAGCAGAGGTCAGCGGCCTATATCCAGCAGGAACGATAACAGTTGCGCCATCAGATGCGACAATCGTACGGGTGCCAGCCGCTTTTGCTGCAGCGGCAGCAGACTGCTCAAGCTCGCCGGCGACTTTTGTCGCCGCTGTAGCCGATAAAACACCCCCGGCGGTGCTCGTGCAGGCGATGGTTGCCGTACAATCCAGAAGCTCCGTGACCGTGTTCGCGCATGCGGCGCTATTCGCTGCGCAGTAGGCATACACCTCCGGACCAACCGTAACGCCCACAGCAACGAGCACGGCCAGAGCAGCCACTCCAGTTGTTATCTGCTGGTGCGTAGTCAGCGCCTGTTGGTATTGAGCGGCAATTTGATCGGATGCAATATGGCCTGCGGCCACATCGCTGAGCACGCCGAGCAGCAAAGCATCCGGCGTATTGACAGAGCTTGTGCCAAGAACGTGTTGCTGGAGCCCTGATTCCTCGTCGACAGCGTTTGCAAGATCGGCTCTGCCAGCTACGCAGGCTGCACTGGAAAAGGATGCCGCGCAGGCCTTTACTAAGGACGCGTTATTGGCGTCAGAGAGCTGCCGGTAGTAGGCTATGCTGAATTGCAGGTTGTCTTCGAGACCAGAAAGCGTTTGAGCCGAGCAGCCGTTGCCCAAGGATGCTTGGCAATCGGCAATCTTCTTTTGAAGGTCAGCACGCTCTTTGTTGGCCTCATCAAGTTCCTTGTGCGTGAGATAATTAAATTGATACTGCGCGCTGCCGTATGATGCTCCTTCTCCGCCGCCGACGGCGCCAGCAACCGCTGAACTGAGGCTTGTTCCGATCAGATTGGCAAGCGTCTGCTTGTCTTGATCCGACAGGGTGCTGTCCTTCAGCATACCCTCGACGAGGGTGGCGATCGCCGGTGTAAGCATTGACGAAGTTCCTGCACCGAGGGCACCCTTGATTGCCCCCTCCCAACCATTCACTCCGCCGAGGATACCGCCGCCGATCGCATGTAGCAGCGCGCGGCCTTCGCCACCTTCCTTCCAAAGATCAGCTGCGGCGTCGTCTCCACGTTGGAGAGCCTGCTTGTACAGCTCGCTGGAAATATCCCCGACTAGCCCAGCCATTGTGGCTTGAGCAGCCTGCAGGTCAGCCTGGGTCTTGTACTGGTCGCGCAGGATATGCTCGAGGTCCGGCAGGCCGGGCAGAGAGGTATTGGTGTTGTCGGTATCGCGACGGATCGTGCCGATATCCTGTGTCTGGCGCGCCGGATCGGTGATGGTGATCGGGATATTGCCACCGATGGCCGAGAGTGCCTGACCAGTCTTATTCTCGCTGGCCTTCACCGGCGGCGCTGGCACTATGCCGCTAGTACCGATCGAGCCGCCGTAGGTGTCGGCTTTCCAGGTTGAATGGGTATCTATATCGGCGACCGTAAGTGTCCCGGTCGAGAAGCTGTTGCGTCCTTCCCCGGCCTCACTGGTGATCAAACCGCCAATGAGCGACGTATGACCGCTGACATCAATATCGAGGCCACCTGCCCCGGCGTGAATGCCGGACTGCTCGGTGACCACAACCGCGTCACCGCTGGCCTTCTGGGTAACGCCGGAGACACTAGTCGAGCCGAAGCCGGTCTGGGCCGATAGACTGAGTTGGTCGGCCTTGGCCTTGGCGGTGTCTACCTGGCTTTCGATCGTGAGGTTCTTGACGTCGGCGGTGACCGAATTACCGGTGATCGTGGCGCCGCGCAGCGTCAGGTCATTGGTGACGATTGTGATGTCGCCAGTGCCATTGACGTGAGTGTTCGTGTGGCTGAGGCCGCTGGTATCGGCGCTGCCCTTACCGTAGCCCGCATTGGCAACCAGACCCAGATCTTTGGTGCCTTTGCCTCCGCCGCCAAAAGTCGCACCGACACCGACCGCAGCACTCCAGGAGGAGTTGCTGCTCGCGCTGTCCGTCGTGCCTGTCGCGGCGTTGAGATTGATGTCGCCGTTGGTCGCCGACAGAAAGATATCGCCAGTGAGAGGGTCTCCGGATATCGTCGGGATGCCGTTCTTGTCGTAGCCGGCCAGGATCTGCGCACCATCGCTTGTGATCGAGCCGTTCTCTGCCTCCATCGAGATCGACCGACCAGCACGAATGTCGGTGATGACGGGTGTCGAGGTGGACGATGAGGACTGGCTTTCCTGATGGTTGGCCCCGACCGTCAGAGTGACGTTAACACCGATGTCGCCGGACTTTTGATATTGGCTGTAGACACCCGTCAGATCCTTGTAGGCTTGGTAAAAGCCAAGGCTGGCGATGGCCGTGTTCGTCACCGCATTGACGCCGCCGCTGTCCGACAAACGTTCGGCCGAGTTCATAATGCTCTGAGCTGCCTGGCCAACCTGGCTCGACACCGTGAGCGTCACACCGGCAAAGGTCTTCTCATGCATCTCCTCATAATTGGTGACATCGTTGGCCGAGAGCAGGTTGATGTCGTTGCCGGCAAAAAGATTGACGTCACGCTCGGCAGACGCGCTGGTCGCCTGCAGGTTGACATTGTTGCCGGCCGAGATGTTGAGGTCGCGACCTGCTGACAGCGCCGACATGGCATTTGTGTCGGATTGCTGGGCCGAACTGTCCTTGGTCGACTGGGCGCCGATGCCGAGCGAGAAGCCGCCATTGCCGGACGAGAAGGCGAGACCAAAGCCGGATTTCTTCTGCTGTTCGGATTGCGCCGCACTTTCTGCCCCTGGCGTGACATTGACGTCACGGGCCGCCGACAGGTTGATGTCACGGTCGGCGGTGACCTGCGAACCCATGATGTTGAGATCGGTGGCGCGCGCCGTCAGGTTGACGTCTTGCCCGGCCGATAGCTTGGAGCCGACATTGTCGGTCGAGGATTGTGCGCCCTGCTTTTCGTTCTTGCCGTAAAGCGAGATGAAGCCGCCACCTGAACCGACGAAGAGGCCGGAGTCCTTGCGCTGGCTGTCGGACTGATGGTTCTCCTGAGCCCCGATGATGCTGACGCTTTCGCCGGAAACATTGAGCGACCCATTGGCATTGACCTTCGAGCCGACGATGACGGCCGCCTTGCCGGCGTCGAGATTGACATCGCCGGAGGCGGAAAGCTCAGAGCCGACCGTCGTCTCGTTATAGGCGTCATAGCTGGAGCTGCCCTTGCGCAAGAAACCCTTGCTCTTCGAACTATCATGCTCGGTCTCGGTATCCTTGGCCGAGGTGACGATCAGGTTGCCACCGGTCTGGATATTAAGATCCGAGGCATGGGTGGCATCACCGGCGGTGACCTTGGATGCCGACACGGTGGTATCGCCGCCGGAGAGGATCGTCACACCATCCTTGCCGGAGAGGGTTGAGCCTGCCGCCGTGGTCGTCTCAAGATGGCCGCTAGCGTCCTTCTTGGTCGATCCGAAGAAGCCGCTCTTCTTGCTGGAGCTCTTGGTGTCGAGCGTATAGCCATCGGTGGCTTCGGCGATGGTGACGTTGTTTTTCGCCTGCAGGCCGAGCATGCCGTCGGCTGCCAGCGTCGAGCCGATGACGTTGATGTCGTTGTTGGATTTTGCGACGAGATCACCACCGGCGGTGATGGTGGAGCCATTGTTCGTGATCGACGATGACGAATTCTTTCCGAAGACAGAGGCACTCTGGCTCTGCGCGGTGGTAACGTTGATGTCGCCGTTAGAGCGCAGACCGACATCACCCTTGGCCGACAGATCCGAGCCTGAAATCAGGACGCCGGTGTTGCCGCTGATCCCGAGATTGCCGCCGGCCGTCAGCTGCGACGCCTGCTGATCGGTCCCGGAGGCCTTGGTGTAGCCATCGTTCGTCTTGCGCGCGACATCGGTCGAGACGACGTTGACGGCGCCGCTCGCGGCCTTGATATTGAGATCGCCGCCGGCCTTGGCAGAGGAGCCGATGACATTGACATCGTTATTAGCGGCAATGGCAAGATTGCTGCCAGCGGTGACCCGTGCACCTGTGGCATTTTGTTGCCCGCCATTATCGACCTTGACCGCAGCGAGGTTGACATTGTTGCCGGAGAGCTGAGCCGATCCGCCAGCTTTGACGCTGGCGCCAGCGACATTGAGATCGCTGTTATTGGCGGCGAGCAAGAGATTACCGCCCGCCGAAACCCCCGCATTCGTGTTGACCACGTTCTGGCCGCCGATGGTCATCGTCTGGGCGGCAAGCGTGATGCCGTTGGAAGCGGTCAGGTTCGCGTTGCCACCGGCATAGAAGGTGCCGGTGGATTTGATCGAGCTGGCAGCGATGCTAAGGCCGCCGGCGGCGGCGACCGCGCCGGAATTGTTGAGGTCGCCGACGTTGAGATTGACGGAGTTGCCAGCGATCATCGCGCCGGCGCCAGACCCTGCCTTGGCCCGGTCGGCAGCCGACAGGTAGACGACGGGAGCCAGCACCTGGGCCCCGTTCACGGTCTGCGTCTGGTAAAGCACGATGGATTGCTGCAGATTGGCCGCCTGCTCGGTCGTCAACCCCTGGCCGAAGGCCAGACCATGGGCCTCGGCGTAGGCAGCCCCATTGTCGAGCAAGGTCTTCATCTGCTCGATGGCACTGTTGCCTGGAATGAAGGAACCGTTTCCGAGCCCGTCGCCGACCAACTGGCGCAATTGCGTGTCTATCAGCTGGTTGTCGAAATAGGCGTCGCCGAGGAACGGAATACTGGTCTCGGGGTCGTAACCGGCCCGACTGATGAAGTAGCTCGATCCGTAGAACTTCGAGACGTCGAGGAAGGCTGCTCGGGTCTCGAAGATGAAGGCCTGGCCGGGTATCGTGCCGCCGACACCACCGGATTGCGGCTTTGCCAGTGCAGCGAGCTGCGCGACATTTGCTGGCGAGATCTGGGTGAGGTTGCCAAGCGCGGCGGTCAGGCCGCCACCGGCGGTCGGCACGCTGTTGCCAGCCACATTGGAGAGCGCGCTATTGACCGTGAACAGCGCGCCGCCTGCAGTCAGGCCGCTCAAGGCAGATAGCGGATCGCTCGATGTCGAAGGCGTACTGACGGCCGCGCTGCCGCTGGTCGAACCAAGGGATGTGTTGTTGACCGTGCCAAAGTTGAGGGTCAGCGCGCCGGCTGCCTTCAGGGTACCAGCCGCACCGCCAATGACCTGCGAACCCGATACGACAGATGATCCGTTGGCGATATCGCGCGATGGATCGGCCGTGCCATCGGCATTGTAAGCTGTACAGGCGCTCTGGGCGTTGCAGGTCGTCATCGTGGTGCGATTGAGGACGACCCCTTCGTTGGTGAGTGTCGACCCTGAGAGCGTCGCGTTGCCACCCGCTTCGATCCTGCTGTAGGAATTGGTGAGATTGGTCGCATCGATGGTCAGATTGCCACCGGATCGGATCACCGCTTCGGGGGTTAGCGTGCTCGTAAACCTGTCTTCGTAAACCGACTGGCTGAGATTGCTGGTCGGATCCCAGGTATAGGTCGTGCTGGTGTCGGCGACCCCGCCACGAATGACCTGGTCGACGATGAAGTACTTGGATGGGTTGGTGGGGTCGAGGACCGGGGTGCCGTTGGCATCGACCGGGACACGGGCCTTGATCCAGTCGTAGATCGGTCCAACTGCGGTCGGCCCGTTGGCGGAGGTCCAGGTCCAGGCATGATAGCTTGTGCCATCCGCAAGCGTCGCCTGAGACCAGAGCAGCGGCTCGTAGTCCTGCCAGGCCGGCGGATCAACACCGGGGTAAAGCTGGTGGATATTCTGGTCGCTGGTTTCGAGATAGGCAAACGGCTTGCCGGCGACATCGGGGTTGAGCACGAAGGTGCCGACGACATTGCCCGATGAGACCAGCTGACCGGTTACCCAGGTTGGTGTCGTCGACCGCTTGTTGACGAGATTGGAGGTCAGGATAGACATGTCACCACCGGCCTGGATGAGGCCGGAGATGTTGGTGGTGGCAGCGTTGCGTTGGCTGAGGTTACTTCCCGCAATCGTCAGGTCATTGCCAGCGAGAATGGCGCCCTGATCGTTGGTCAGCGCCCCCGCGACAAGGAGAGAAGCGTCACGACCGGCACAGAGAAGACCGGTCGATGTATTGGTCAGATCGCCGCTGGTATTGATCGTCAGATTGTTGGCAGCGGCAATTTGTCCGCTGTTGGAGAGGGTGGGAAGGGTGAGCGTCAGGTCATGGGCGGCCAGCAGCGTCGTCGTGTCGCTGATGGCAAGGCTGCCTGCAGTGATGGCAATATCGCCGGAGCCGCCGGCATTCATGGCCGTCTTCACGGCCGCACCGGTCAAATCAGCCTGGCCGCTGAGGTCGAGCGCCAGTCCGCCGAGGACGAGGCTGCTGCCGGTGAGGTTTGCGGATGTGGCCGTGATCGACAGCGTGCCGCCGACAGCCAGCTTGGCGCCGCGTGTTCCCGAGAGATCGATCGTACCGGTATTTATCGTAAGGTTGCCGGTGACGTTGCTGTTGTTCGTGTAGGTGATGGTGCCCGGCGCGCTCAACGAGGCGTTGGCAAGGCTTTGCAGCAGCGCATAGCTGATACCGCCGCTCGTCGTTGCCGAGAGGTTGCCACCGGACAGCAGCGCATTGCTGGCGGTTATGTCGCCATTTGTGGCCGTGAGTGTCATTGTGCCTGATTGGGCATTGCCCTGTTTCAGCATCAGCGCGCCGGTGCTTGAGGCACGCGTCGCAGCGAAATCGACGCCTGACACCAGGCTAGCGACTGAGATCGACTGACCTTGCAGGTTGACACTGTCTGCTGCCATGGATTGGCCGGCCAGAGCGATTGTGCCGCCGGCGGTCATCGTCAGGTTCTGATGGGCAATAACGTTGACGGGCGTTATATTACCGATGTCACCGCTCGCCGTGGCGCCGATCCCGCCGGCCGCCAGCAGATTGGACGCGTTGATATTGCCTGCGGTGGCTTCTAGGGTGAGTGTGCCAGTTGAGCCGAGCACAACGCTACCGTCCGTAGATTGGTTTGTAGCGACAAAGTCGACGCCAGAGACAAGGCTGCCCGCCGTGATGGACGAGCCGGTGATTGCGACATTGCCTGCTGCCAGAAGCGTTCCAGAAACATTGGCGGCGGCATCGACGGTGACGGCACCATGACCGGTGACGTTGGACGCTGCGAATGACCCGGCCGTGATATTGAGATCGCCGGCGACCAGCAGCGCCCCGGTCGTGGCGCTGCCGAGACTGCCATTGGTGGCGCTGACGGCATTGATCGTCAGGTCACCATCTGAGCCGATGACGATAGCGCCGGTCGAGGATTGCGCCATCGCAGCAAAATCAACACCCGTCACGACTTGGCCGGTCGAGATCGTGCCACCCGACAACGAAACATCGTTGGCCCCGAGGGTTTGGCCAGTGACGGTCAGGTTGTTACCGCCCGAAAGCGAGACGTCGTTATGCCCTGTTACAGTGCCGAGGCTGAGATCCGCGGCTGTCGCCGTGATGGTTCCGGCCGCAAGCAAAGCATTTGCCGAGAGCTGACCGGCGGCCTGTAGAGACAGGTTACCGGTCGTGCCCAAGGTGACATTGCCGCCATTGGCTTGTGTTGCGGCAAAGTCCAGACCGCTGATGACTTGATTGAGGGAGACCGAGCCGCCAGAGATCGAGACCTCCTTTGCTCCGAGAAGCTGGCCGGTGGCCGTGAGGCTGGAGCTGCCGGACAGGGTGACGACTTGGTGGCCGGTCACATTCCCGACGTTGAGATCTGCGGCCGTGGCAAACATCGTTCCTGCCGCAAGCAGCGTATCTGCTGACAGACTGCCAGAGGCCTGCAACGTCATATCGCCGGCATTGCCAACCACAAGATTGCCATTGGCCGCAGCGGTTGCCGCAAAATCCACGCCGGATACGATGGCGCCGGCTTGAATGGTGGCGCCCGAGATCAGGACATTGCTGCTCCCAAAGATCTGGCCGGAAACGTTGGTCGATGCATCGACAGTGAGCGTTCCGTGGGAAATCACCGTGCTTGATGTCAGCGACGTCGCAGCCACCGTCAGATCGGTGGTCGACTGAAGGCTGCCGGCCGTCATGGTGCCGGCCGCCGTTGAAGTGAGCGCTCCGGCAGACAGAAGGTTGCCCGTCGCGATATTGCCGCCTGTGGCCGTCAGGCTGAGATTGCCAGCGGAGCCGAGAACCACGTTGCCGTTCGAATCGGCACTGGTAGCATCGATATCGATGCCCGAGACGACCATGCCCGTCGAGACTGACCGACCGGCGGCAGTGAGATTGCGCTCAGCCAGCACGTTACCGGCGACAGCAATATCCAGCCCGGCATTCAGCGCGATGTTGCCGTTGCTTAACAGGGAAGCGGCCGACAGCGAGCCAGCCGTCGCGGTCAGAGTGAGATCACCGACGCTGTTGGCAGCACCTGCGATCACGATATCGCCGGAGGTGGCGACAAGCGTTGCCGCACCATTGCCAGCGGTGACGCTGCCGGCAGCAATGCCGCCGCCGGAACTCATCTGCACGGCCGTGCCGCTGGTGACGTCTTCCACCACGCTTATGAGGCCGGCTCCGCTCACCAGGGCAATATCGCTGTCAGCCGCAACCGACTGCAAGGTGATGCCCTCGTCGGCCTGGACATTGACCTTTTGCTTCGATGCAACCTTTGCAGCGGTGACCCGGTGTTTCGAGGTGATGGTCACGCCATCGCGTGCCGACGCATTGCCGATCGAGATCTTGCCGTCAGCCGAGAGGGACAGTTCACCGGCATTGGCGGCCATGTCGCCGCTCATCTTGACGCCGGCACCCTTCTCGGTGACGACGATCTTGATGCGGTCGGCCTGCATGGCGCCGAGCGCCGAGCCATCGATCGCATATTCCGGTGTGCCGGAGGTCGCCGTCAGCGCGGTTGCCTCGCCTGTGGCGTAGTCGTATTTGCTGGCGCCGCCCGTCAGTCGGATTGTCTTGCCATAAAGCGGCGCGTTGACGTGGATCTGGCGCGAGACGACGTCGAACAGGTCGACGGCACCGGGGGCAGCCGCAAGATTTGCCCCTGCCCCTTCGAAGGTGACATCGCCGCCATTGACGGTGAACCCTGTCAGACGACCGTCAGCCCCGATATCTGGAACCCCGGTGGTGAGCGTCGCGCGCGGGGTGTTGATGAAACCGCAGCCCGAGCACGTGATCCCGTTCGGATTGGCGATGATCACATCCGCCCTGCCGCCGAAGACTTCGGTCGGACCGTTGAGCGCCGAGCGATTGCCGCTCGTCACCTCGTTGAGGATGACGGAGGCCGGACCGGAAGTCTTCAGGTTCGGATTGCCCGGCGTGACCCCCCCGAGGTTCGATGTGCCGACCTCGCCATTGAAGTTGTTGAGGATGAGGCCAGGCGTGCCGACATTGTAGTTGTCGTATTTGTTATGGGAGAGACCGGTCCCGTTCGGCGTGACGATATCGACGAGCGGGACACCGTTCGGCGCTGTCCCGACGCCGGGCTGATTGGCTGCGGGGGCTGATCCTGCAGCGGAGACAGACTGGGCATTGGCCAGCATCGGCTGGAAAACCAGCAGGCCGCTCAAGAGCATCGCAAGCGATCGTCCGGCGATCACACGAAAACCTTGCCTGGTGCACTTTGAAAAGCCAGCGCTTCCCAAAATCTTGATGCGATCAGTCATGGTCACCACCTCACGGATGTGCTGGCGAACAGAAGCCCGGCGTTGTGCCGGTCAACCGTTCCGCCGAATATGTCCGAATAGCCGATATCGAAATTGACATGGCCGCCAGCGAGCTTGGCGCCCACCGTCCAGCCAAACATGTCGCCACCCTCGATGCGGTAGCGTGATTGCGAAGGGATGCGCCCATAATCAAGACCGACATAGGGACGAAACTCGCCAAATAATTTTACAAGCTCCGCATGACTGGCGAAGGGCTGTGTGCGCCAGGCCAGATCGTTGCGGACGAAGAAGCCGTTATTGCCGTAAAGCATGGTCTCGCGCGTGCCACGCACGTTGGAATATCCGCCAATCGAGAATTGTTCGGCGCCGAACAGATTGTCCGGGGAATACTGTCCAGTGATGATCGAGTTGACCTCAAAATGCTGTTCGGCGAGCTCAAACGGCTTGGTCATCGTGATGGTGCCGGTAAATTTGGAAAACCGGGGATCTGCGTCCCCTGCCCCGACGTCGCCCGGCCCTACGGCGTCAAAGAGATTGAGCCCCTGGCTGTAGGACAGGTCGAAGACCCAGAGCCCTCCCAACATTCGGCGCGAATGCGAAATACCGAGATCGCCGACCGTATATCTGCGGCTGCCGACCTCGATCTTGTTTCCGAGCAGGAAATTATTGGTTTCCTTATAGGTCAGGCCGCTATTGAACGTCGTGATCGAATCCTTGTCGCGGAAAATCACCCGGTCTGCGCCGATGCCGGCCTGTTTGCTGGTACCAGACGTTTCCAGCGGACCGAAATTGCCGGGGACGGAGCTGTCGTAACCATACCAGGAACCGTTCAGCGACAATGTCCAATAGCCGTAGGGGACGCTGACATTACCGGAATAGCTGTTGCTCCGGCCCTGACCGTCATCAGGCCATGGATAGTCCGGGCCACTATGCTCGTAGGAAAAGTTCCATTGATCGTTGATGCCAAAAAGGCTGTCATAGCCGACCGTGGCCGATGACTTGGAATATCCCGTCTGCTCCTGGCCGAGATTGTTATTGCCGAAGGACAGGTGCCAGGGATGGTCCGGCTTGTTCTCGATATTGAGGATCGTGGTTCCATCCGTCTTGCCCGGCAGCATGGCTGTCTTGGCGTTGTTGGACGGGAGACGGTTGATCTGGTCGAGACCCTGCTCGATATCACGCAGGTTGGTGATCTTGTCCTTCATGCCGGGAAAGGCAGTCGCCAATACGCCGGAGCCGGGGGCTGGTTTGCCGTTGATGTAAATATCCGACAGCGTACCTTCGACGGCGACCAGACGCAGCATCTTGGTCCCGGCGATATCCTGTGCGGGCACGTAGACGCGCGAGGCTACGAAGCCCTTGTCGAGGTAGAGATGCGTCAGGTCGCGCAGCAGTCCGTTGATCTCGCCCATGCCGACACAGCGGTTCGCATAAGATGCCGTGACCTTGGCAATGGCAGCAGCAGAAAATTGCTTCACTCCATCCACCTCGACATGGGTGATCGCAAAGCACGGTCCAGGCTTCTGACTGCTGGATGGTGTTGGTTGCTGAGGCCCTGCCGGCGCGGGCTTCGGCGTCATCTGTCCCAAGGTCTCCAGGCGCTTCTGTTCAGCCTCTTGCGCTTGCCGGCGCGCAAAGTCGTCATTGGGCGTCTGGGCGGCGACCGGCGATACGGCAAGAGCTGCCGTCAGCAGGGCGCTGGCGGTCAAAACGAGATTGCGGCGGTGAGCAGCTGGTGGGGGCCGGGCCGACTTCATAACTCTGTCTGCCTCTTGCCTTAGGGAGTATCAGTCTTCTGCAAAGCATCCAAAGCCGCCGACAATCCTTTCAGCGAGAATTTGATGTTGACCTTCTGCCCATTCATCATCTGCACGTGCCCGGTTCCATCGGCTGCCTTGGAAAACGCCGCGATCATGCGGGCGTCCAATTTCTGCTGAGACCAGCAGCCGGCCTGAGTGCAATTGCGGTAGGCGAGTTGCACCACAGGCTTGTCGGCCGCGTCGATGCTTAGCCCAGAGGGCAGATACATGTTGAGCGGCACAAGGGCGGTGAGAACGAGATCACTTGCCGGCGGCTTTGCACCCTTTTTGCCTGATGTGGCCGGTACATCTGCCTTGGCGATGGCAAGCGTCAGTACGTTAACATCCTGGTCGCCCTGCTTTACCGTCGCAATCTGCGCGACCTCACAGTTCGTTGTCGCAGCGCCATCGGCAGCCTTGCCGTCGATGCAGCGGTAATACCAGTCGTCGAATTTCTGGACGCGGGCCTGGGGCGCGGGTGCCGGCTGTGCAGGTGGGGCCGCAGTGGTCGTCTGCTGGCCATTTGTGTTTGCCGGAGCGGCCTGCTGCTCCTGCGCGAGGCTGGAATACCCGTATAAGGTTGATGAAAACAGCAGCGTGGATGCCAACGCCCGCACTGAAAATGCTCTATTTAAAGCCGTTAAAGTCATGCAATCCCCATCAGCAATGCATTTGAATGTGCAAGTCGACCCGATCAATCGACTGTCCATCAAAGTTTTAAAAATACAGGTTTTTAGAAATACGAGGCCACTCATTGGCTGCGTCCGAGATATCAGACTAAAAGCACTATGGGCACACTGAGTCTTTCGCGCGCCGTTGTATTTGCAACGTTTCTGACGAGACGTGCTAATTCTACATCACCGACCCCTGCAGATTGATGGTAAATCCCGCTGCCGTTCTCGCTGAGTGCACCCTGCGATGTTTAAAGCATAGGGCCGGACAATCCGGTTCGTTTCATCGAAGCTTTTGTTGACGACATTGATCTTACGACACCAGCTTCGTTCAGGCGGCAGCCAAGGACACGGGTCGGCCAAGCTTTGATCCGCCCAATTGGACACCTCTATTTTCCGGGTGCGGTGGGCCAAATGGCCCCGTGGATGCATCATCCGCGATGAACTCGCGCGGATGACCACTCATCTTTTGTGATGATTGCCGCATCTGCCGCATACATTTCGGCCTTCCGGCCAGCTGCGCGTTATGCGGTCCGTGGTTTTCCAGTCAGCGTTGGATCTCCTGGGAGAGCATGAGCCGCTGTTCCTGCCGCTACAAGGCGGCAAGGTGCTGGCTGCTCCTGTCGGCAGCATACTGCCACTCATCAGGACGTTGTTCGATCTGTTCAATCTGGTTGGAGGTGTGGTGCGGACGGGCGACTGCGGTTGTCGTCGCTTGATGCTGCAAGCCTTGCCGATCTGGAGGGAGCCGCCGGCGCCGGCGCCGTCTGGCAGGGCGGTCAAAGAGTGCTTGCGCTGGAGAAAAAGCTACGCGGCCACGACGGCATTCCTGATGTCGACCTGCCGCCGTGGCTTAATGCGACATTGCGGCCCTATTAGGCGCACGGGCTGGCATCGTTGGCGTTTCTCAAGGGTGTTGGGCTTGGCGGCATGCTTTCGGGCGATATGGGTTTCGGAAAAACGGTCCAGGCGCTGGGCCTGATCGCCATCGAGAAGCCACTGGGCGACTATCGACCCGCGTTCTAGTCGTCGCTCCCACCAGCCTCATGGTCAATTGGGCGACGGAACCCGAAAAATTTGCGCCGGGATTATCCATACTCGTTCTGCAAGGTGCCGACCGCAAGGAGCATTTCCAAAGCCTTGAGGCTGTTGATCTTATGCTAACCACCTATCCGCTGCTGGCACACGACCAAGCCATCCTTGCCGAGCGCGGTTGGCACATGATCTTCCTTGATGAGGCGCAGGTCATCAAGAACGCAAATGCCGCGACGACGAAGCTGGTACATGGGCTAAAATCGCCGCATCGCTTTTGCCTAAACCGGGACGCCGCTGGAAAATCACCGCGGCGAAGTATGGTCGCTGTTTCACTTCATTGCTCCGGGGTTTCTCGGCGATTTGAAGAGTTTTACCCGTCAGTGGCGGACGCCGATCGAAAAGAAGGGTGACACGGCCAGCTCGCGGCTGTTAGCAACCCGTATCAAGCCCTTTCTGCTGCGGCGAACGAAGGAAGAGGTGGCGGCCGAATTGCCGCCAAAAACCGTTATAACCGAAAAAGTAGAGCTTTCTGCAGGTCAGCGGACGTTTTACGAATCCATCCGGCTAGCGATGCATGTAAAAGTTCAGGCGGCAATCGCCGAGAAAGGGCTCGCCCCCAGCCATATCGTCATTCTGGATGCCCTGCTGAAATTGCGTCAGGCCTGCTGCGATCCGCGCCTCTTGAAACTGACGCAACCGAAAAAGCTATCGGCAAGTGCCTTTGAGTCGGCCAAGCTCGAACAGCTGATCGAGTTGGTCGCCAATCTGATCGATGAAGGCCGCAAGTCATCGTATTCTCCCAGTTCACTTCATGTTGGAGTTGATCGGGAAGCGACTAGACGACGCGGGCATCGCCTATGCCTTGCTCACCGGCGATACCATCGATCGTGCAGCGCAGGTAATGTCGTTCCAAATGAAAAAATGCCTGTCTTCTTCATAAGCTTTAAGGCCGGCGGTGTCGGACTGAACCTGACGGCCGCTGATACAGTGATCCTCTACGATCCCTGGTGGAACCCGGCGGTCGAGGAACAAGCTCTCGACTGGGCCCACAGGATCGGCCAGGCTAAGCCGATCTTCGTCTACCGGCTGGTTGCCGCCGACCCGATTGAAGAAAAAATGGACGTGCTCAAAGACAAAAGCGTGCGCTGGCCGCCAGCCTCTTCGACCATGACTGCCGCCCGACACTCGCGATGACCGAGCCGGATCTCGACTTGTTGCTCGGGGTAGCTGATCGGGGGGGTGAGTGGATTATGGTCGCAACGCTTAATCTCACCCTGGATGCGGACCTCACCGCCGGCGTTTTCCGTCCCGCCGAGTTTAAATGACGTCTTCCCAGAAATCGCTCGTCAATCCTCAGCTGTAAATCTGGACACCAATGTTTCGTTGTCGAAGCTGTATCATAAACTCCATTGCGGGAGACGGCGAAATTCTTCGCGCTTGAGCCGCAAGTCGCAACTATGGCCGAGACCGCCTCTTTGCCTGCACAGAAGTTGCTCCGAGCGCAGCAGCGGGCCCGCCAACAGCGCCCGACCCAAAGCCTTTGTCATCTGAAACTATTAAGGCTGCTTATTTCAGACTTAAGTCGCTGTTTCTCGGCTGCCGAACAAGCGGTGGGGTATACGTCGCAAACAGCCAGGGTTTCTTCAGCATCGGTACGCCTTTGGGCTTGCTCGTGGTTGAGGTCATTAAACTGGTACCATGCTTGTGTCGCCGGCCTCGGCATGGTGCTGGCGCCGACTTTGCTGAGCGGCCGGGAAATGCGATCCGGCGTGATTGTAGCGCTCTCGGGACATGAGCCTGTCGAAACCGGAACTTATCGGTACTAGCGTCGCTCGGAATCGCGCGGTCCGGCAATTCTGCGGCAGGGTGGGTGCCGAAATGCGGCGACTGGAGTGAGAGCAGGTTACGATGACGCACCCGCGCCGAAAATTCAGGGATGTCATTTTAGCCGATAAATTGAAAACGCTCGACGTCTTAGTCGCCCAAACTCTCTTTCGCGCAAGGGCGATTTTGCTTGATCGCCGATTCGCGCACTAGCCGATAGACTCTTTCGGGGACAGGAAGGTTTGCGGAATCGTATAAATCGCGGTCTACACAATGGCCTTTCCGCATCACCGATTCGCTTATTCGCCAAAAAACCCGTTCGCTTAGAAATGGATACGCCTGTCACGACTGACACCGGATTGCCATCTTGCTGCTCAGCCCATTCGCCTATTCCCAAATCGGTTGTTCTGACGCACCAGGACGCGCCAATGGCGGCGATGCCCTTCCTTTGCGGTAAGGCATCTGCGTACAAACGGGCGGTATTACCGTCGATTTTTCCCCAACTGATCGCCAGCGTACGTCCGCCATATTGAGCATCATCGCCGCGCCAAAGCGACTGCGCCCCGCGGGCGAAACGGCACGGTATACCGTTAGCCTATCCTGCTCTCGGACCAAATCAGTTTGACCACCTATGCTAACGCGCAACTGCTATAACATGGCGACCAGACCGATTTCGTGGAAGATGCTGAAGCGGGCCGTCGTCGTGAGGTGTCGGAATGTCGGTGACCGAAACGGTGAGATATCAATAACATCCGAACGAGGCAACGGCTAGCGCAACGCAGGAGAGGATTACCACCCTCAGCGCATGCCCGAAGAATGCGGGCATAGTGCAAAGCGTTCCGCCTCTCCGTCGTGTTTGAGGAAGTCGGGGCTGCGTCCGCCAACCGGCCAGACAGGCCGGGCGGGTGTCGGATAGATCTTGATGCCGTCGCAGTTTGCCGACAATACGCAGCGCTAATCAACGCCCTCGACGCCAAGCGACGACGATGCATCGCTGCCAGAGCATCGTCACCGGGAACGGCGGAGACCCGCTTGCGGGCTTCGTTCGCGAGGTGAATTGAGACGTCCGCCGCAGGCGGATCGCCCGGATCATCGGTCTGCCATCCCATCTAATATTAATCCGCCGTGTCCGGTTCTGCCTGTCATTATCATCCAGCCAAATCAGCTCTACGTCGAACGCAGGGCCCCCATCAAAACATGGCCTGTTACTATTCTATGTCGATTGAGCCGAATCTGTTCGGCGAGGTCTGTCTTATCCGCCGATGGGGTCGCATTTGGCACCGGTGGTCATAGCCGAGTGCATCATTTCACGCCGGAGGAGGAGGCTGGCAACCTCTTCCTTGAACTGCTGCGAAAGAGGCGATCTCATGGATACGAACCGAAGCCCCATGGCCGCCCGGAGAGCGTCATCTGATCGGCTGCGAGAGGAGGACCGCCAGGGCGTGCCTTCCGGTAAACGTGAGACGGGGTCTCGCCCATTGGATTCAAACGTGATCTTGATCTCGGCGAAGAACGGACTGTTGATCGCGAGCTTCAGGCCAAATTTGTCGTTGCGGAATAACGGGTAGTCCGCGAAATAGGACCGTAGTGCAAGCGTAGGACGCGACGCCAATGGACGGTGAGGAAGTCGAAGACGCAGGAAACTCTATCGGCGTCGCGTTGCGGCACGACGTCCGGCAGCGCGGTCTTGATTTCGATCACAGAGCGTCGAAAGGCGCCGTGTGGGAACTGATCACTTCCGTGACCGACAGGCGGAACGGGTCTTGGTCGTCATGGAGCTTCCAGTCTATCATGCCGGTCGATCCGGCAGGGTGGCCTTGGCGATATGGTGAAAGCCACCCTCAAAAGGGCGGCTCGGCGCTGAGTCTGACTTCCCGTTCGGCCATCAGGACTTCGCGCCCAGCCAGCGCCAGGTCGAGTTCCGCTTCGATCCGGCGACGTTCGTCCGGGTGTACGTTCGTCCGGGTGTGCGTTCCGCAACTCGGCCTGCAGTTCCACGATGCTCCGTTCCAGTTCGTTTGCCATCGTCGTCTCCTTGACGTTTGTTAAAGACGACGCCCGCGGTCATGGAGGGATGGAGGGGTCAACGGTCGCGATAGAGACCGGCGGAGCCGGCAGGGTGAGCCGAACTTCTGTGGTCGGGCCTCAGGATCGGGCAAGAAATTTCGGGGACCCGCTCGTCCTAGGCCTTCATGCCGCCATGGCATCCTCGGTTGGACGCAGCAGACATTCCCTCTCCGTACTGCCCATTGATCCGCAAGTGGGCTCGATGCCCGCGTGCGGATCCACCAATACAGATGCACCGTGATGCGCCAAATACGCGGTAGCTGTGGAAAAATCAGCAAATCGCTGCTCTTGGCGGGGTGGGTCGATGACAGGGCTGTGATCCTCTGTCAGGGATTTTCGCACGAATGACAATGGGGAGAACGATATGACGACCACCAATGAAATTGCCGACAAGATCGCCGACGAGCACAGTCTCACGAAGGCCCAGGGAAAGGCGATCGTCGAAGCGGTGATTGCATCGATCATAGAGGCAGCGATTGCCGGCGACGAAACGAGCCTTCCCGGCTTCGGAAAATTCAAGGTGAAAGATACACCGGAGCGCGAGGCGCGCAATCCCGCGACCGGAGCGGCCATCAAGGTCGCCGCCGCCAAGAAGCTGGTGTTCACACCAGCCAAGGCGCTGAAGGATGCGCTCAACAAGTGATCTGAGGAAAGCCCCGCCCGGATCGAGCGGGGCTTCGATGTCTGATCAGCGGCGGGTGTTGCGCGACCAGATGAGCTGCAGTCCCTCGTGTCCCTGGATTTCACTGAGCGTCGCGTAGATCGGGGCCGGAAAACTCGGATCGTCAAGTTTGACCGAGATGCAGGCGCGCTCGGTTTCCCGGGCGTGCTTCTGCCAGCCTGCGCCGAATTCGACATTATGCGGTGCACCGCATAAGGTCGATTATGCATAGAGCGTGATTATGCGGAGCGTTGGTCGCTGAAGCCTGCTTTTGCCGATGCTCGCGGTGGATTTTACTCCGCATAATTCCGGAGCCTTCTGTGCCGCTGCGATGGATAGTGCGTGTTAAAATGCGGACGTCTTTGGCCTATGCTGATCCGCATGATCATTTAGGCGGAAGCTTCAAAGTTGGCGGAAAAGAATGATGCTTGGGAGAACATTGCTCGCATTCGACGGCGGTTAGCCGATCTGAATGAAGAGCGGATGGCGCTTGAGCGTGAGCTGGAAGTGTTTGAGCAACAGCTGATTTCCGATAGCCAGATTGCCGCCGAAAAGCCAGCCTTCACCGATGCCCCTGTTACCAACAGCTCGCCGTCGATGGAGAAGGTGGAGTTATTCCGGCAGTTGTTTGCCGGGCGCCCCGATGTCTTTCCGGTGCGATGGGAAAATAGAAAGGATGGACGCACCGGCTATTCGCCATCCTGTTCCAACGAGTGGGCGAAAGGAATCTGCGGCAAGCCGAAGGTGAAATGTGGGGACTGCCCGCATCAGGCGTTCATCCCGTATTCCGAGGATATCATCGAAAAGCACCTTCGTGGCGGCGATGCCCGTTCAAGCGACTTTGTTGCCGGCGTATATCCATTGCTGCAAGACGAAACATGCTGGTTCCTTGCTGCTGACTTCGACAAGGAAAGCTGGGCGGACGATACCAGAGCGTTGCTGGCAACCTGTCACGCAAAAGGAATTGCCGCAGCCCTCGAACGGTCGAGGTCGGGAAACGGCGGCCATGTCTGGATATTCTTCTCCGAACCCGTTCCCGCGAAGGTCGCCCGACAACTGGGGGCCGCACTGATCACAGAGACGATGGAGAACCGCCCCGAGATCGGCTTCACGTCCTATGACCGTTTCTTTCCCAACCAGGATACCATGCCACTTGGCGGCTTCGGCAATCTGATCGCGCTTCCCCTGCAAAGGAAAGCTCGCGAAAATGGAAACAGCGTTTTTATCGATGGCGACCTGCAACCCTACGATGACCAGTGGGCATACCTGTCGTCTTTACCCAGGTTGTCGGCGGACGAAGTCTTCAGGATCGCCGACGAAGCCGAATTGTCGGGGCGGGTCTTGGGCGTCCGGATGCCGGTCGATGACGAACATGCCGATGAGCCGTGGATGATGTTGCCGTCACGTTGGAGCGAGCCGCGGCGAATTGAGGCTGCGATCCCGCAAAGCATCAAGGTCGTGATCGCCGATCAGGTTTATATCGATAGGACCGAGCTTCCGTCCGCGCTGATTGCGCAGTTCGTGCGCCTGGCAGCATTCCAGAACCCGGAATTTTATCGTGCGCAAGCAATGCGATTGCCGACATTCGGCAAGCCGCGGATCATCTCCTGTGCCGAGCTTCATCCACGCCATGTCGCGCTGCCACGAGGCTGCTTCGACGAAGCAATTGAGCTCGTCAAGAGCCATGGCGCGACCGCCATTTTGGAGGATCACCGCGAAGACGGAGATGCGCTACCCGCCGGCGTCTCGTTCCAAGGGGAACTGCGACGGCCACAATCGCGGGCCTTTGCTGCTCTTGTCGCCAACGACAACGGCGTGCTCGCCGCGACGACCGCCTTCGGCAAGACAGTTGTCGCTGCTGCACTCATTGCACATCGAAGCCGCAACACGCTGGTTCTTGTTCACCGCAGGGAGCTTCTCACCCAATGGGTAGAGCGTCTGAGTTCCTTCCTGAGCATCGACCCAAAGCAGATCGGCATCATCGGTGGCGGGAAAAGGAAGCCAACAGGGATCATCGATGTGGCGCTGATCCAAAGCCTGGTTCGCAATGGCGAGGTCGATGACATCGTGGGAAATTACGGTCATCTGATTGTGGACGAGTGCCACCATCTGTCCGCTGCAAGTTTTGAACTTGTCGCTCGCAGATCCAAGGCGCGATACGTGGTTGGCCTATCAGCGACGGTCGCCCGAAAGGACGGCCATCATCCGATCATCTTCATGCAATGCGGTCCCGTTCGCCATCGGGTCGATGCAAGAGTTCAAGCTGCCGAGCGTGGTATGCGCCACCGTGCCCGCGACCGTTCGACGAAGTTTGAGTTACCAGCGTCACTCGTCTCGGCAGAGCGCCCGTCAATGCCAGCGATCTATGCGGCCCTTGCGCAGGACCAAGGCCGAAATGACCTGATATTCGATGACGTGTTGAAGTCCCTCGAGGCCAAACGTTCGCCCATCCTGCTGACGGAGCGTAAGGATCACCTTGATTATCTGCAGCAGAAGTTCTCACCGTTTGTAAAAAATCTGGTGGTGCTACGTGGCGGCATGTCGGCGAAGGATCGCAAGCAAGCCAACACGGCGTTGAATGTCGCAGACGATGATGAGCGTCTGATACTTGCGATAGGCCGCTATATCGGGGAAGGCTTCGATGACGCCCGGCTCGACACGTTGTTCCTCACCATGCCGATCGCCTGGAAAGGCACTTTGGCGCAGTATGTCGGACGTCTGCATCGTCAGCATGACGGTAAGAAAGACGTCTTGGTCGTCGATTACGTCGATAGCACCGTTCCCGTTCTGGCCCGGATGGCGGCAAAGCGACGAGTGGGTTATCGCGCGCTGGGCTATGTGATCGAATGAGGGCGCCCCGCTGTGGGCGGAGCGCCGTGTTTCTGGTCAGCGGGACCAGATGAGCTTGTGCTCGCCTTTGTCGCCCTGGACGAGGGAGGCATAGACCGGAGCTGTGAAGGACGGATCGTCGAGCTTGAGCGAGAGGTATTCGGCGCCGGTTTCCCGGGCGGTCCGGCTCCAGCCGGCTCCGAACTCGACACCCGTTGCTGTGACCCGGAAGTCCGGGGCGCGATCGTTGTCGCGGTCGCAGGGTTTGATTGATGCCTTGACGTTGAGGGTGAGGGTCTTGATGGTACCGTTGTAGGCGCCGGTTTCGTCGCGGGTGAAGGTGCCGATCTGAGCCATTGTCGTTTCTCCTGAGAGTTGTTCGAAGCCGCCCGATGCGGCCTCGATGGCGGTCGAGAGGCGACGGGTTGGCCTGCTGCATCCAAAGGACCACAGCGCCAGCGGAGGACGGCGGTAGCCGAGCTTGTTGGCTCGCGAGGAATGGCCGCTTGCGGTCAGGGGAAGAAGGTCGGCGAAGCCGTTGCAGGCCAAGGCCCGACCGGCGCCAGACCAGCCGAGATGAGAGGCCGTATCGGGGCTTCGCGGCATTGTCGGCCGAGAACGACGTGGATGATCGCCTCATCATCAGCAGGAACACCGCTGTCGCAGCGTCATCGCCCCTACCGATGTCATTGCCATTGCCATCATCTTGAGGACCGGCAGCAAGACACGTGGGCCTGTGAGGCCAAACTCGCCGTGCCGATAACGGATGAGCTGCATACCGACTGCTGGAATGGATTTTAAACCTCCGATTTGTTCAATACGCCGGACTTCTCCGGCGCCGACAAGCAACTGGAGGTAATAGTGACAAAGCGAAAGTACAGACATCGCCACAGTAACTGATGCTCGCCATCAACACGTACTTTGCCCAGACTTTCGGCGGACTGCGACAGACGCGAACACAAGTACTGTCGACCATCACTATGTCTCCATCTTAACGCTTTGAAACGGCGTCCGGAAGACGATCCCAGACGCCCGCCTTGCGCCATCGGGAGAACCGATTGTAAAGCGTCGTGCGCGGGCCATAACGCTCCGGCACATCTCGCCAAGACGAACCAGTCCTGAAACGCCAGAGGATACCGTTGATGACCCAACGGTCATCGACACGTTCAATTCCACGGCTGTTGTTCGGCAGCAGAGGTGCAATGATAGCCCATTCCTCGTCGCTCAATTCGTGACGGCGCAGAGCAATCTCCTTTCAAGAAAATGAGAATCTGCAATGAGCTCAGTGCAAAGCACGGCCTCGTGGTTTTCCATCCAACGCGCAGCTGTTGATCGGCGCCCACGGCATTGCGCCGGCAACGAACAGCGCGCGAAAGGTCTCCCCCTTGTCGACCGACCGTTCCGGCCCGATGTCGTCGGCCTTGTTTTGGCTTGCCAGCATGACATGGAACTTGCCGGTCAATTCACTGCCGCCATCGAGACACTGAAAACTGATGGCACGCTGCAGGCGGTGAGCCTAAAATGGTTTGGAACGGATCTCGTGTCAGATTGAAGTGGTGGCTCATGCCGCAAGTCCGCAAAAAAGGGCCGGCGGCGGGCAAGGTGGCCTTATATCTGAAGGATATCGCTAAGCCGCAATCTTCCCGATTTCCCGCTTTGATGCCTGAACGAGAAATCCTGACCTGGTCAAACCATGTGCTTCTGCGTAGGCATCCACCTCCTGCAAGACATCCTCGGGCATCGTGATGTTTACGCGGATGGCCTTTTTCGTTTCTTTTTTAGCGAAACAAGAATGGCGGCACCTGAGGAATTATGAGGATCAGCCATAATGTCGGTGAGGGAAGATGCTTCAGGGACAGCCTCTCCATCTTCGACAAGACCGTCGACGTGAAAAGCCAAAGCCTCTTCGGCCATGCGACGGGCGTCAACCAAATCAGTGCCGGCTGTTACGACACCTGGGAAGTCAGGAAAGGAAACACCGTAATCGCTTTCGGCTTCCTTGTGGATCAGTCCGATATAGTTGCGCATAGTGATTACCTCAGTTTTAGCCCAGATTGCTTTTCGATGCTCTTGAGCGTCAACGGGATATCTTGCTTAGGATGAGGAACGGTTACCCGGCGTAGCTTTGACGGGTGTTTGAATTGGACGTGGCTGCCCTTCTTGGCAGCCTTAAACCATACATCAATCGTCAAGGCAGAGTTAATATCGACGCTCTTCGGAGAGAGAATACACACACGAAATGTGTATAAATCAAGATTGCACAGCGTCGCTTGGAATTTACGGTAAGGCGAGAGCCATTCCGCGAACAAAGCGTGATTGGCGGCGTCCCGGACGAAATGCAGGGTCGCCGCCTGCCACGGCGTGGTGGAACGCCCGCAAATTGGCGTTAGCGGCTGAGGATACAGGAACATGTCAAGCTCCCAACGGTTTAACCCCGTCAATTGAAGGAGTTCTAAATGGCATTCGTCAAAGCAAAAGATGGTACGCAATTGCATGTCAAAGATATGGGCCAGGGACGTCCTGTCCTTCTCATCCATGGATGGCCACTGACAGGCGACATGTTTGAATACCAGACGCTGGCACTTCTGGAAGCCGGATACCGGGTCATCACCTATGACCGGCGTGGTTTTGGTCAGTCAGGCCATCCGGCGGACGGCTATAACTATGATACCTTCGCCGACGATTTGGCGAGTGTCCTGGAGGAACTCGACCTACAGCAGGTCTCGCTGATCGGGTTTTCGATGGGTGGTGGCGAAATTGCCCGCTATCTCAGCCGCCATGGTGTGTCACGCGTTGCAAAGACGGTGTTGGTTTCTTCTGTTGTCCCGTATCTCCTGAAGGACGGGAGCAATCCCGATGGCGTGGATGCAAGTGTATTTGAGGATATGAAGGCACAGATTCGCAAGGACCGCTTCGCCTTCCTGCAGGCCTTTGCGAAAACTTTTTACGGGGTCGGGATGCTGACCAATCCGGTTAGCGAGGGTGTGCTCGATTGGTCGTTTGCGCTCGGCATCATGGCAAGCCCCAAAGCCACGATCGAGTGCATCGATGCGTTCGGTAAAACGGATTTTCGCGGCGATCTCCCAGCGTTTACCATGCCGACGTTGGTCATTCACGGGACGGGCGACAAGACAGTCCCGATCGGTCCGTCGGGTCGTGCTGCTGCAGCCGCTATTACCGGGGCGACCCTAATTGAGTATGACGGCGAGCCTCACGGCCTGTTCGCGACGGTCCCCGAGCGTCTCAACAGGGATCTGCTCGAGTTCTTAGCTTAGCTGTCGGGATGCGTGAGTAGGTACAGCGAAAGGCGGGCTGGTCCCGCCTTTCGTATTTTTCATGAAAATATTTTGATCAGCAACCATCCTCGCCCGCAAAGGGAAGCCTCACGGAGGTGCGACCTCACCGACTTTGGACTTGCAATGCCGAGGCGGAAGAAGGCCCACGTACTTTTAATTCGTTGGGGGACGGAAGGTGGGGGTGGTTGCTCCATCAACAGGAGTTGGACAGGATCAAGGTTCGTTAATTGAGTAATATAATGCGTTTCCCTCCCCCCGCCATTTCCCGAGTCCGCCTTGAGCAGTTGCTTTCTCTCAACGCTCAATCCAAGCCGATTTCGCCTGAAGTCAGGCTGGGAAGCCCCGCGCCAGAGCAGGCAAGCCTAGATCTTTCCCGGCCAACGGGAGGTACCTCATGCCGAGAGCCAGAAGAAACTTTTTTACATCAATGACTTGGAAGAGATTGCGTCATGCGACTTATGGAATCTGGGGTTTTCATAGCGCGAAAAAAAAGAATTTTACCTAATCGCTTGAATGTCAGCGCTCACCGTCGGACAGCTTCGCTCTCAATCTTAATCAGAGTGGTCTGAATTGATTGCCACCATCAATTGCTTTTGATGGCTCGAACCTGTCTCACCCACCACTCCGGATAAAATCTAGAAGAAAATGATGAGCCCGACGGCTCTCACCGCATTTCCAGAATACCCAAGAGCTTACCACGATAGCTATCGCCGATCACAGCGAGGACGATAACGGCACCGATCACGATAGGTTTGACATTATCGTCGGCGCCCAGAAGTTGCAAGCCGGTCGACAATACCTGCAGAATGCACGCGCCGACCAGTGTTCCGACAATTGAGCCTTTGCCACCCGAGAGACTTGTCCCACCGATGATGACGGCCGCAATTGCATTTAGCTCATAGCCAATCCCTGCGACAGGACTGCCGACGTTCAGCCGGAGCAGATAGACCATAGCGGCTATCCCGGCAGTCAGCCCCGAGATTGCAAAGACTGCAATTTTGTAGCGCCGCGGCGTATGGCCGGAAAGGCGCACGGCCTCTTCGTTGGTGCCGATGGCAAACACGAAGCGCCCGAAAACCGTATATTTCAGGATGAACCATCCGATGAGAACGACGACGATCGCGATCAGGAAGATCGACGGCAGCACGCCCCAGAAGATGAGATTTCCGAAATCGACGAATGGCTGCGGCAGGCCCGTAATCGTGGAGTTATCGCTGACCACGCGCGCCAGACCGCTGGCGACATTGAGCATTCCTAGCGTGACGATGAACGAGGGAAGCTTCCACCTCTCGCAGATCCAGCCGTTGAGCCCGCCGAGAATGAGGCCAACGCCCATGGAGGCAACTGATGCCAAAACGATCGCTTGCCAAGGGGACAGACGGGGATCGATCATGATGGTGGCGCCAACCACCGTGCAAAGTGCTAGAAGCGAACCCACCGAGAGATCGATGCCCCCGACGAGGATGACGAAGGTCATGCCGGACGCCAGGACGGTGTTGATCGCCGTCTGAACGAAAATCTTCAGGAAGTTCTCGGGCGTCGCAAAATAGGGGGCTGCGGCCGAGAAGAATATGACGAGGACGACGAGTGCAATCGCAACACCGGCTTCCCGCATTGAAATACGCAGGATGGTATCAACGAGGCGCACCCGTTTCACGTCACTCGTGGTTTCAGTGTTCTCGGACACGACTATACTCCTTGTAGGCCAGTGAGAGGATCTTGCTCTCGTCAAACTCTTCACGTGTCACTTGACCAGCAATCTTTCCGGCTGAAAGAACGATGATGCGGTGGCAGATGCCCATCAGCTCAGGCAGATCGGAGGAAACCACGAGAATGCCCTTTCCCGTGGCAGCCAAGTTCCAGACAAGCTCATAGATCTCGGCTTTGGCGCCGACATCGATCCCGCGGGTGGGCTCATCGAAAATGAGCACCTTCGGTCCGCGGAAAAGCCATTTGGCGATAACCACCTTTTGCTGGTTGCCGCCGGAAAAGGTTCTGACGACCTGTTTGATCGAGGGCGTCTTTATGCGCAGTTCCTGCACCAGACGCCTGGCATTGCTGTCTTCCACCGTCTTCAGGATCAGTCCGTTGCGGGAGATCTTGCGCAGGTCGGTTATCGTCGAGTTCTGGGCGCAGGTCATGTCGAGCATGAGCCCCTGTGTTTTGCGGTCTTCGGTCGCAAGGCAAAGGCCCGCGTTCACCGCATCCTTCGGGGATCTGATCTCGACCACTTTTCCATCGACCCTGATCTCCCCGGCGGCTTTCAGATCGGCTCCGAAAATGGCTCGCACGGCCTGCGTGCGGCCGCTGCCGACAAGGCCGGCGATGCCGACGATCTCCCCGCTAGCAACGGAGAACGACAACTCCGGGCTATCGCGGCTTACCCTGAGACCCGACACTCCGAGCGCTTCGCCATAAACGGGGCTGTCTTTGCGGAACACGTTGAGATTGGCAATCGTTCGGCCGACCATGAGCTCAACGATTTCAGGAATGGCAAGTCCGGCGAGCGGCCGGGTAATCACGTGCTGGCCATCGCGCAATATGGTCACGTCGTCGCCGACTTCAAAAATCTCTTCGAGACGATGAGATATGTAAAGCGTTGTTACGCCGCGGTTTCGCAGGCGTCTGAGAATTTCGAAGAGGCGATCGACCTCCTTCGAGGTCAGCGTCGCAGTCGGCTCATCAAGCACAAGGAATTTGCTTTCGTAGCAAAGCGCCTTTGCGATTTCGAGCAATTGCAACTGTGCGACACTCAAGCGGCCGGCCTGCATTGTTGGCGCTATGTCGAGGCCGACTTCGGCGAGCAGTTCAGCCGCGCGTCTGTTCATCTGCTTGTAGTCGACCAGTCCGTGGCGGCGCGGCAGGTTCTCGAACAACAGGTTTTCAGCAACCGTCAGATTCGATAGTGGATGGAGTTCCTGATGGACGATGCGGATACCGGCGCTGAAGGCCTCAAAGGGCGACCGAGGCTCATAGCGCCTGCCGTCGAACCAGATCTGCCCGTCGTCGGGTTTGAACACGCCGCCGAGAAGATTGATGAGCGTAGATTTTCCGGCGCCGTTTTCCCCAAGCAGCACATGTCCCCTGCCGCGGGAAATTTCGATGGAAACGTCCTTGAGCGCCACAACGCCGGGAAACCGTTTGCCGATCCTGTCCAGCCTCAAAATCGTTTCTTCGGTTTCATGTACCAAGTCGATCTCATGCATCGTTCGATCCGGATGAGGGTCAGCAGCACTTCGACGGTTCTAAACAATCGACGCGGCTAGTCATAAGCGGGAATTTTTGCAAATGCCTGCCGGGGAGATGATGCGCCAGCCATGAGCCAGCGCATCCGGTTTGGACTACAAAGTGACAAGCTACTTCGTTATGAGCTTGATGTCAGTCTTGACCCAGCCGGTGAACTTCTCGCCCTTCATTTCACGAAGACCGTAATCGATGCCCATGGCAGCCATCTGGGCACCATATTGCTCAACGGTTGCCAGCACCTTGCCATCTTTGATCAAAGGTTGAACGGCTGGAATATTGTCGAAGCCGACAACTTTGATCTTGCCGCTCACGCCAGCCGCATCAAGCGCTTTCACAACACCAAGCACCATCGAGTCGTTGGCAGCCATGACGCCCTGAATGTCATGATATTTGGTCAGAAAATTCGTCATGACAGTGTTAGCTTCTTCGGTCTCCCAATGCGCGGTTTTGCTGTCGAGAAGCTGCAGACCACCGGCCTTGATCGCGTCGGCAAAGCCTTTCGCCCGCTCCTTGGCATTATCGGCTTCCGGGTTGCCTTCCAGGACGACGACCTTGCCACCCTTACCGAGATCCTTAGCAAGAGCATCGCCGGCCAGCTTGGCGCCATCCCTGTTGTCAGGACCGAAAAAAGCGAGATCGATACCGGCGGCCTTCTTCGCACCCTCATCGAGCGCAACATCAATATTGATGACCTTTACGCCCGCTTTTACCGCCTTGGCCAGCGGTGTTACCATGGCCTTAGAGTCTGCCGGAGCAACGACGATGATGTCGTACTTCTGCGTCACAAAGTTTTCGACGGCATCGACCTGCGATGCGAAATCACGCTCGTCTTTCATGCCGACGGCCTTGAAGTCGAACTTGTCCTTATTCTTGGCGGCGTAATCGTCGGCGCCAGCCTTCATCTGCTTGAAAAATTCGTTGGAAAGCGACTTCATGATGAGGCCAACTTTCGGCTTGTCAGCGGCGAAGGCCTGAGCAGTGCTCATCGACAATGCGACGGCCACAAAAAGCGAGCCAGCCGCACTGAGTTTCAGCACGTTGCGACGGGTTTTGATATGAAAAGCACTACGAATTCGTAGATTCGACATTTTAAACCTCCCCAATGTCTTGGAAACCAGGGCCTCCTCGCCCGTATGAACCGTTTCCAATCGTCGACGGATACCAAGTCATATATACGCTGTCAATGCCGTATCCTCGACCAGGGATGCAACTTGAAGGTGTATCTGGCCAGGAAATTGACAGCGTGACATGAACCGGTTCTATATTGCGCGAAGCAAAGTTCGCTCTCAAACTCAGGTCAAATGACGGCTATTGAGCGCGCGGATCTCCATCGATATGAGACAGGGTAAATCGGACGTTCGGTCTCCGAAGCACATAGGCAGAGCCTGAAAATGAAGAAGGTCGGGATACGAGACGTTGCCAAGCGCGCCGGGGTCGCGACTGGGACTGTTTCCAGGGTCCTGAATGGCCACGCTTCCGTGGCGCAGGACGTGCGCGACAGGGTTGATAAGGTCATTGCGGAGCTTGGCTATCGACCGGACCCCCATGCTCGCAGCATGCGAAGCAGAGTGAGCAGGCTGATCGGAATCGTGATCCCGAATTTGTCCAACCCTTTTTTTGCCGAAGTTGTGCAGGGTGCGGAGCAGGCCGCAGCATCGTTCGGCTACAATGTCATCTTCATGACCTCGCTCGATGACGTTGCAAAGGAAGCAGACCGGCTGGAGCAACTGGTCGGACGCAAGGTCGATGGGATCATCCTTGTTCCCAGTGACGGCTTTCACGCAACGAAACCTCCTCTTGGTTTGCCGCTCGTCGTGCTCGACCGGCTAATTAAGGATTATCCCGGCGTTGCTGCCAACCATCGTCAGGGCGCGAGGCTTGGCGCGGAATATCTTTTGAATTTAGGCCATCGCAGTATCGGTATCGTATCCGGGCCGTCCGACTCTGTCCCTGCAAATGATCGTCTCAGTGGCTATCTGGAGGCCGTTGAGGTTTTCAACGGCAGCAGCGGCCAATCGTGCAGTACCATGGTCGTGGAGGCCACATTCGATTATGAAGGTGGCTTGCGGGCCGGGAGTTATTTGCTGGCACAGGCACGCAACGAGAGGCCGACGGCGATCCTGGCGAGCTCAGATCAGCAGGCAATCGGCTGCATGCGGGCTGCCTACGACCTCGGCATTCCCATACCCGCTGCCCTTAGCATTGTCGGGTTCGACGGCATTCCTCTTTCTTACATGACGACGCCACGATTGAGCACTATCCGACAGCCGATAGCGGCGGTCGCTGCCGCGGCGGTGGAAATGATCTTGGGCCGCCGCGAGTTTTCCGAAGCCGATAGACCCCTTCTTCTGGAGTGTGCGCTCCTTGAAGGTGAGACCGCATCATCGCCTAGCCAGGTCCCCATGCTAAGAAATACATAAATCAAAAAGCATGTGCTGGACGTTTAAACATTTCCATATTAAATTCCTGTCGACAGATTGCACGCAGATTGCCACTGATCGCATTCTCCGGCTGCATTGACATAACGGGAACGCTATATGGAATTGGTCCGCACACGCGGTTCTGGCACCCAGACAGTCTACGCGACCATCAGGCAGGAGATTCTTGCCATGACATTGGCGCCCGGCTGTCCTCTCGACGAGGTCAAGTTGTCTGAGCGCTTTGGAATGTCGAGGACGCCGATCCGGGAAGCCCTTTTGCGGCTGTCTGCCGATGGACTGATCACCACCTTGCCGAACCGCAGCACCATTGTCGCGGCCATCGATTTTGCGACGCTTCCCACCTATTTCGAAGCACTGACATTGATGTATCGCGTGACGACACGCGGTGCCGCCGACAAGCGCAATTCTACCGCCATGGCCCACATCCGCGCGTGCCAAGCGGATTTCGCTCAGGCTGTGGCGTCCAGGGATGCCTACGCGATGATCGAGGCGAATCGCGACTTTCACGTCGCAATCGCGGAACTGGCCGGCAACCACTATTATACGACCTTCTTCTCCCGGCTGCTGGATGAGGGACGCCGTATCCTGAGGCTCTACTATTCGACGTTCGACGACCGATTGCCACGGCAATATGTCGATGAGCACGAGGAGACGATCGCCACGATCGAGGCCCAGGACGTCGAGAAAGCCGATGCGCTGGCAACCGGCCACGCGGACCAGATTGTTGCGCAGATCCAGGAATATGTTGCCCGCGATGCCGGCAACGCCCGTCGCATCACGATCGTCTAGCGTCACCCGCCGCACGGGCGATCCGCGTTTCGAGCGCTGCCGAAAACCCGTTTCGGACTGGACGCTTTTCGTAACGGTCCATTCCAAACGGCCATCACCACCACGTCTTCAAATCATTGATTGCCGAACGCTGCAGGAGCCCACACATGGAATGGAATTTCCCCGTCGCAAGGATCGATGACCCGGAGCGCTTGCAGCGGGTTGGGCTATTGCAACAGGTGCTGGCGGCTGCCGATTGCGGCGGCATCCTGCTCGGCCCGACAGAAAGTCTGCGTTATTTTACCGGCCTGGTGTGGCATCAGAGCGAGCGTTTGCTTGGAGCGCTGGTGACGCCCAGCGATCTCTACTACATCGTCCCAGGCTTTGAGCTTGGCCGGGTGGAGACGTTGGCGAGGTTGCCGGGCGAGGTCGTCGTATGGCAGGAGGAGGAAAGCAGCGCCGCCCTCATCAGCGCGTTGCTTCCGCCGAACAGCCGCCTGGCGCTCGACGACGCCTTGCCGCTCTTCGTCTATCACGCGCTTGCACAGAATCTTGGTGCGGAACGCCTCGTCGATGGCGGGAGGATGATCCGCGACCTGCGCCTGTGCAAATCCAGCGCCGAGATCGACCTCATCCAGTTCGCCATGAACCTGACGCTCGAGGTGCAGCGACGCGCGAATGCCTTCATCAAGCCGGGCATCCGCGCCTCGCAGGTTGTGCAATATATCGATGAGCAGCACCGGGCGCTCGGTGTCCCCGACGGATCCAGCTTCTGCATCGTGTCCTTTGCCGAGGCCACCTCCCTGCCCCACGGCGTCGATGGAGACCAAGTCTACCATGCCGGCGACGTCGTCCTCGTCGATACGGGTTGCCGCATCGACGGCTATCATTCGGACCTGACGAGAACCTACGTCTTGGAAGACCCGGACGAAGACTTTGCCCGGGCCTGGACAATCGAGCGGGAAGCGCAACAGGCGGTCTTTGATGCCGCGAAAATCGGCGCGGCGTGCAGCACGCTCGACGACGCCGCGCGCGCCGTACTGTCGAGATATGGTCTTGGCCCCGACTACCGGCTGCCTGGCCTTCCGCATCGCGCCGGCCATGGGCTTGGGCTGGACATTCATGAAGAGCCCTATCTGGTCCGTGGCAATGCGACCGTTCTCGCACCTGGAATGTGCTTTTCTAACGAGCCAATGATCGTCTTTCCGGAGCGCTTCGGTCTCCGGCTGGAGGACCACATCTACATGACGGAAACCGGGCCGCGCTGGTTCACGACCCCCGCAAAAGGACCGGCCGAGCCATTCGCCAATTGACAGCAATCGTCCATGATCGCCGGCCGGCCTGCGGGTGATTGTCGGCACCGGCGCCGTCAACACCAAGATCGCCGCCGAGCATGCGGCCCACGCCCAGAAGGTCGGCGGGCATGGTCTGATGGTCATTCCAAGGGTCCTGTCGCGCGGCACCTCGGCGTCTGCCCAGCGCGACCATTTCAAGACCATCCTGTCGGCGGCACCCAACCTTCTGGCGGTGATCTACAACAGCCCCTATTATGGCTTTGCGAACCGCGCCGAGTTGGTCTTCGATCTTCGCAACGACCACAAGAACCTGATCGGCTTCAAGGAATTCGGCGGCCCCTCAGACCTGCGCTACGCTTCGGAAAACATCACCAGCCGCGACGATGAAGTGACGCTCATGGTCGGTGCCGATACGGCTGTGTTCCACGGGTTCGTAAACTGCGGCGCGTCCGGCGCCATCACCGGCATCGGCAATGTTCTGCCCAAGGAAATCCTGCATCTGGTCGCGCTCGCCCAGGCGGCGGCAGGGGGCGATGCGGTTGCCCGCGCCCATGCGCTGGAACTCGAAAGCGCCCTCGGCGTGCTCTCTTGCTTCGATGAAGGCCCGGATCTGGTGCTCTATTACAAGCACATGCTCGTTCTCACCGGCAATCCCGAATTTACGCTGCATTTCAACGAGACCGACAGCCTGTCGGACAGCCAGCGCGATTACGTCGAAAAACAGTTTGCCCTGTTCCAGGCCTGGTATGCGGATTGGTCGAAGCAGTTCGCGTCGCTGGAAAAATCCAAGGCAGCGTGAGGCAGTAGAGCCAAGCCGACGCGCAGGACACCGGATCGAAGCGGCCAGAGTCGCTTTGATCCCATACCACAAGAGCGGGACGGCCTAGCCTTCAGTTTCGGCCGCTGCTTTGACGAACGACGAGCCGGCAGGCAATGCCCCGCTCACCGGGCGCAATCGCCTCGCCCTTGGTGAGGCCCAGAATGGCAAGGCCCGCCTGCCGCCCGAGCTCCTTCAACTCCATGTCGATCGTCGTCAGGGCCGGCCGCGTCTGCTCGGCAATGACCTCCCAATTGTCGAAGCCAACGACCGCGACGTCCTGGGGAACACGCACCCCGCGGTCGCGCAAGGCATCGATCACCCCGCGGGCGATCTGGTCGTTGCCACAAAAGATCGCATCGGGCGTCGCGTCTCGCTCGAAGATCATGTCGATCGCCGCGTGCCCCCACTCCTCCGTCCAGTCGCCGAACAGCACTTCCGCCCCCGCGCCATAGCTATCCCGGTAGGATCTGGCGCGTAGCCGGGCCGCCAGATAATCCTCGGGACCGGTGATGTGGATGATGGTCCGTCTCGACAACCCCACCAGATGGTCGACGGCAAGTCGCGCGCCTTGCACGTCGTCGGGCAGGAATGACAGACTTCCGGCCGGACCCTTCGCAAAAGCATAGACGACCGGGATCGAAAGATTGAGAAGCTCGACTGGCGGAACGACATCCAGCCGGGTCGCCGTGAAAATGATGCCGTCGACATGCTTGTCCAGCAGCGCTTCGAGATGAAGTTTCGCAAGAGCGGGGTCGTTGTTGGTGGCGCAGAGAAAAACCGAAACGCCCTGGCTGACAAGCGCCTCCGACACACCTGCCGTCATCGGCAACGTCAAGCGGCCATAGGTGTCGTTCGTCAACATGCCGATCGTCGAGGTTCGCTTGCTGAGCAATCCCCTCGCCAGCGAACTTGGGCGAAAGCCGATCTCGGCGGCTATCTGCTTTACCCGTAGGCGCGTTTCCTCGTTCACGCGGCCGGTGTCGTTCAGCGCATTCGAAACGGTCGAGATGCTAACGCCGGCGCGCTTGGCGACGTCTCGGATGGTGCGGCGGCGATGGGCGAGGCTTGTCAAAATAGGGGTCCCTGATTTTCGTTGCCAAAAGGTTTTAGCAAAGGCCATATACTTTGCAAAAAGGTTTTTGCATATTTTTGCACACACAATGTCGACATACCGATTTTTCTCGAATAGCGTCGTGGCAACGTCAAACAAAGGTGCTTGACGGCAACGAAAAAAGGGAACGCTTATGCACAAAATCAAATTGGCGCTCATAGCACTTTCGCTTTTGGCAAGCACGTCGCTTGCAAACGCCGAAGACATCACCCTCTGGGTTAGGACCTCGTCCGGCGCCGTGCTTCAGGCGCTTGCCGACCACTACAACGCGTCGCATGCCGACAAGGTCAACGTCACGCAAATCACCGCCGAGCAGATGGTGCCGAAACTCGGCGCCGCCATCGCCGGCGGCGCTGCCCCCGATGGCGCTGTCCTCGATTTGATCTACCTGCCGACATTCGCGGCGGCCGATAGCCTCGAAGACATCAGCGACTTCGTCAAGTCCGCCCCTTACGCAAGCGCCATGAGCCCTTCGCATATTCGCCTGGCCACCTATAACGACAAGGTCTACGGCGTCCCGGCCCTGCCCGACGCCTCGATCATCGCCTACAACACCGACCTGTTCACCAAGGCCGGCCTCGATCCGTCCAAGCCGCCGGCATCGCTCGACGAGATCGCTGCGGATGCCAAGAAGATCTCGGCACTCGGCAACAGCACCTACGGCTTCTATTTTGTCGCCAATTCCGGCAGCTGGCTGATCTATGACTTCCTGCCGCATATCTGGGCGGCGGGCGCCGATATCCTGAGCGCCGACGGCAAGACCGCCACGGTCGACACACCGGCCATGCGCGAGACCATCGCCGCCTACCGCGACATGTGGAAGGCCGGTGCCATCCACCCGACCTCGCGCTCGGGCAACGGCAACAACGCCGTCGAAGCCTTCGCCTCCGGCAAGGTCGGGATCCTGATGACCGGCTCCTACATCGTCAATCTGCTGACCAGCAAATATCCAGACGTAAAGTTCGCGGTGGCGCCGATTCCCGGCCCGAAGAACGGCGCGTCCAGCTTTGCCGGCGGCGATACCTTGGCGCTGATGAAGGGCATCGCTCCCGCGAAGAAGAAGGTCGCCCTCGACTTCGTGAATTTCTACATGCAGCCGGACCAGCAGGTGTTCATCACCCAGGAATCCGGCATGCCGTCGCGCACCGACCTTGCCAAGGAAGCCTATGCCAAGTTCGACCCGCGCAACCTCACTGCCTATGATGTGCTTGCCAAGGCCCGGACGCCCTACACCTTCTCGTCCGACGAACTCTTCGTCAGCCGCACGGGGCCGTTCGTCAACCTGATCCAGGGCGCGATCTTCGGCGATGACGTCAATGGTTCGATCGCCAAGACGCAGGACGATTTCACGAAAATCCTGAAGCGCACCAACCCGAACTGATGTTCCAATCACAGGCGCAGGGCGGCACCCTCCGTCCTGCGGTAGCACACCATCCCCATTGAATGCTCTCAACGAAGCGGAAACTCAGTTGTCTTCAAACCCAGGCATGCGGGCATCTGCAGATCACGGACGTGCCAACAAGCCCGAGCCAACGGGTTGGCTGGGACTGCTGTTCATCCTACCAAGCACGCTCTTCATTCTGCTGCTGTTCATTCTGCCGTTGATCATGACGGTCTGGATGAGTTTTTATAACTGGCCGCTGCTCGGTAGGACGAAGTTCATCGGCCTTGCCAATTACATCGAGCTCGCCGGCGATACCCAGCTCTGGCATTCGCTCGGCTTCACCATGCTGTACACCTTTCTGGTGACGACAGCCCTTTTCTTGGTCGCCTTTCCGCTGGCGCTGCTGGTCGATCGCCCGATGCGGATCGCCGGCTTCTTTCGCACCATCTACTTCCTTCCCGTGGTCATTGGCTTCGGCGCGGCATCGACGCTGTGGATGTGGCTCCTCAATCCAGACAATGGCGTTTTCGCTGAACTCCTGCAGGCCGTCGGCCTGGTCAACAGCGCGCCAAGACCACTGGAAAGTTTCTGGACAGCGCTTGCCGTCATCATCCTGATGGTCGTGTGGAAAACGGCGGGCTTCACCATGGTGATCCTGCTGACGGGGTTGCAAGGCATTCCCGACGATATTATCGAGGCAGCAAAGATCGACGGCGCCAGTCCTTTCAGCCGCTTTCGGCGGATCACCCTGCCGCTGATGCGCAATTCGATCATGCTGGCGTTGATCCTCAACATCACCTCGTCGATGCTCGCCTTCGATCAGTTCTTCATCATCACCCAGGGCGGGCCTCAGAACAGCACGATCTCGGCGGTCTACTCGATCTATCTGGCATCCTTCTCCTCCTACCGTCTCGGATACGGCTCGGCGATCTCCTTCTCGCTGCTGGTCGTGCTGGTGGCGATCAGTTCCATCCAGTTCGTTTTCCTGCGCCAACGTCCGGAGGGCGAGCGATGACCCCGGTGCCTTCGACCGTTGCGCCGAGGCGGCGCGCCGACAGGACCACGAAGCTCGCCTTTCTGGCTGTCTCGATCGTGTTTTCGATCTTCTTCATCATGCCGATCGTCTGGTCCTTCGCCAACTCCTTCAAGCCGGCGGCAGAGGCGCTTGCCCATCCGGTCGCGCTTTTTTCCAAGGCTTTTTCGCTGGAGAACTATCGTCGTCTCGAACATGTCGGCGCCGGCTGGTATGTCTACGCTCTCAACTCCGTCGCCATCGCCATCGGCACGGTGGTGCTGACTGAGCTGATATCGGTGCCGGCCGGCTACGGCTTTTCGAAATTCCGCTTTCCCGGCCAGTCGCTGATCTTCATCATGGTGATGGCGACGATGATGATCCCGTTTCAGTCGATCCTGACGCCGCTGTTCCTCATCCTGAAGGTCATCCACCTGCAGAACAGTTTGGTCGGCCTGGTGCTTATCTATGTGACCTTCCAGCTGCCGTTCTCAATCTTCATGATGCGCAATGCTTTCGATGCCGTACCACAGGCGCTGATCGAGGCCGGCCGCATCGATGGCGCGTCGCAGACCACCATCCTGCGGCGGATCATGCTGCCAATCGCGCTTCCGGGCGTCGCGACCGTCGCGATGTTCGCCTTCCTCAATTCCTGGAACGAATTTCTGGCGGCGCTGATTTTCCTCTCGGACCAAAACAAGTTCACGCTTCCCATCATGCTCGTCAATGTCTCCTCCGGGATGTACGGCATCATCGACTGGGGCGCCCTGCAGGCCGGCATCACCGTGACGATGATCCCCTGCCTTCTGCTGTTCTTCCTTCTTCAACGCTATTACGTGCGCGGCCTGACCGCCGGCGCCGTCAAGTAAAGTTCGCGGCTTCCCCCGTCAGGAGTTTCCATGTCAGTTTCCGACAAGACAACCGCGTCCGAGCCAGACGGCCGTCCAGCCCGCTTCGTTCCCGCCGACCACAGCCGCGTCGAATTCAGCGGCGGCTTCTGGCAGAGCTGGACGGAGACCGTTCGCAGCGTCACCATTCCGTCCCAGCACGATCGGCTCGAGGAGGAAGGATTTCTAGAGGTTCTCGACTTCGGAAAGCCGCCGGGTCCCCTTGCGCGCCCGATCCAGCCCAGCGGCCTGTCGATGCAGCATTTTTTCGATTCCGACTTCGGCAAGTGGATCGAAGCCGCCAGCTACACGCTCAAGGCTCATCCCGATGTCGAGATCGAGGCGAAGATCGAAGCGATCGTCGAAAAACTCGAACAGGGCCAGATGGCCGACGGCTATCTCAACAGCTGGTTCATTCGCCGCGAACCTGAGAAGCGCTGGACGAACCTGCGCGACCTGCACGAGATGTATTCCATGGGCCACCTGTTGGAGGGGGCCGTAGCCTATTTCGAGGCGACCGGAAAGCGGCGCTTTCTCGACGTGATGATCCGCGCCGTCGATCATATCATCGACACTTTCGGCCCCGAGCCCGGTAAAGTGCGCGGCTATGACGCGCATGAGGAGATCGAGCTTGCGCTGGTCAAGCTCTACCGCGTCACCCGCGACCCCCGTCATCTCGACCTTGCCGTCTACTTTGTCGACGAGCGCGGCGCCATGCCGTCCTATTATGACGAGGAGGCGCGCAAGCGCGGTGAAAACCCCGACGACTACGTCTATCAGACCTACGCCTACAGCCAGGCGCACATCCCCGTGCGCGAGCAGACGCAGGTGGTCGGCCATGCCGTTCGCGCCATGTATCTGTTCTCGGCCATGGCGGACCTGGCGCATGAGAACAACGATCCCGCGTTGTTTGCCATTTGCGATCGGCTCTTCGACAACCTGACCAGTCGCCAACTCTACGTCACCGGCGGGCTCGGGCCATCGGCATCGAACGAAGGTTTTACCCGCGAGTACGATCTTCCCAATGAGACGGCTTATGCAGAGACATGCGCCGCAGTGGCCTTGGGGTTCTGGGGCCATCGGATGGCACAGATCGACCTCGACAGACGGTTCACGGACAGTCTCGAAACCGTGCTGTTCAACGGCGCTCTCTCCGGCATTTCCCGCGATGGGCAACATTATTTCTACGAGAACGTGCTCGAAAGCCACGGCCAGAACCGTCGTTGGAAATGGCACTATTGCCCATGCTGCCCGACGAACATTGCCCGTTTCATCACGTCGCTGGGCCAATATTTTTACTCTGCCAGGGCCGGCGAACTCGCGGTTCATCTCTATGGCGCCAATACCGCGGAATTGTCGGTCGGGAATGCTTTCGTCCGTCTCACGCAGGAAACCCGCTATCCCTGGGATGGCGACATCGGCCTTCGTCTTGGGCTCGAAAACGCCACGCCGCTGACCGTGAAGCTGCGGATTCCGGGCTGGTGCCTTGACGCGACCATCGCCGTCAACGGCGAGCCAGTCGATCTTCGAGCGTGTGTCACCAAAGGTTATGCGTATATCGCCCGGGAATGGCGGGACGGCGACGAAATTCGCCTTTCGTTCGACATGCCGGTGCAGCGGCTCTATGCCCATCCGGCGGCAAGCGAAGACAGCGGTCGCGTGGCGCTGCGGCGCGGTCCCGTTGTCTATTGCGTCGAGGAAACCGACATCGGCGGTGAACCGCAGCGGCTTCGTCTGCCTGCCGATGCGGTGATCGGTACGCGTTTCGATGCGGAGCTTCTCGGCGGCGCCATGGTGCTGGAAGGCGAAGCGCTGGAAGCGGACGCCAGCGACTGGAGCGACAGCCTCTACCGTACGTCTCCGCCAGCTTTGGTTCCGAAACCATTCAAGGCAATTCCGTATCATCTCTGGGCGAACCGCGAGCCGGGTGCGATGCTCGTTTGGCTGCAGGAAAATTAGGAGAAGAGCGATGGCAAGGCTTCAACTCAAAAGCGTCGTCAAATCCTACGGTATTTATGAAGCCGTGCGCGGCATCGATCTCGATATCGAGGACAACGAGTTCGTCGTCTTCGTCGGCCCTTCCGGCTGCGGAAAATCGACCACGCTCCGGATGATCGCCGGGCTGGAGCACATCACCGCCGGCGATATCGTCATCGGCGACCGTGTCGTCACCAATCTCGGTCCGGGCAAGCGCGATATCGCCATGGTGTTTCAGAACTACGCGCTCTATCCGCACATGTCGGTCCGGGAGAACATCGCCTTCTGTCTGCAGCAGCAGAAACTCGCAAAACCCGAAATCGAGGCCAGGATCAGACGCGCATCGGAAACGCTGCATATCACCGAACTCCTGGATCGGCGGCCCGGCCAACTGTCCGGCGGTCAGCGTCAGCGCGTCGCCATGGGCCGGGCGATCGTGCGCAATCCGAAGGTGTTTCTGTTCGACGAGCCGCTGTCGAACCTGGATGCGAAGCTCCGCGTCCAGATGCGCACCGAAATCAAAAGGCTTCATCAGATCCTGCCGACGACCACCGTCTACGTCACCCATGACCAGGTCGAAGCGATGACGATGGCAGACCGTGTCGTGGTGATGAATGCAGGACTTGTCGAGCAAGTTGGACCGCCGCAGGAGTTGTACCACAGCCCGGCGAGCCTGTTCGTCGCCGGGTTCATCGGCTCGCCATCGATGAACTTTCTTGAAGCAGAACTCATCGACCGCGACGGCGTCCCGGCCGTGCGGCTGGCGGATGGTACGCTGCTGGCGATACCGGCACAACGTCTGGCCGGCTATGCGCCGCATGTCGGGAAAGCCGTTACCTTCGGTATCCGTCCCGAGTCGATATCCCCTCGACAGGAGCGCGAGGGCTTTGCGAGTATCGACGTGATGGTTGACCTGGTGGAGCCGCTGGGACCGTCGACGATGATCTATTTCGATGTAGCAAATATCACGCTCTGCGCCAGCATCAGCCCTGACAGCGGTGCGCGGCCCCAGACGACGATGCCGATCTCGGTGAATATGAACCAGATGCATTTGTTCGACCGGGAAAGCGGACGATCCTTGCGTACCTAAACGAGGCCGCACTGTCGCCCGTGTCTACTACTTGCGCTTGAACAGATACGAACTGCCGACCCGCAGAAAATAAAAAGGCAAGCAACATGAACGGAGTAAGCTACGCCCATTTATGAAACCTACCTGGGCGGTGCCGCTACATCAAAGACGGTCAGGGCGCGGAGATCAAAGGACCTTCATCGCAAGTTGAAGGCTAAGCTTTTCAACACGGCCAAGCGGTAAGCCTAGATTAGCGCGTACTCAGCCGCGTAGATATCATGTTCGTCTCAAGGCAGTTGCGAGTCAATTAACAGCGACGTCTGTCAAAAACCACCCGCGCATCGAACGCGTCTAGCGTAACTCGCCCTCCTCACTCGCGCCGCTATGATTTTAACTTAAATCTGATACTTATCTGATCAGCAGGCGTGTGTTTTCTTGCGGGTTTGAAGCGCCATTCGGGCCCGGAGACGAAGCATAGGCCTGAATGGCATTCTACATGATCAACTGAATATGCGACCAGATTCGTTAAGAGCCGAGAACGAAACGAGAAAATGCGAGTGCATTTCGCGCATCTTCATCCATTTTGGCTTCGTCTGCACCATCGCTCAGATCGCGCCACACCCTGATGTCGGAGCCTATCGTTCCACCCGTTTTGACAAAAGGCTCCATCACGACGGCACCAGTGTAATTGATGTCGCGCAGTGCGAGACTGATCTCATGCCAAGGTAGTCGGCCTTTGCCCGGGACACGGCGATTGCTTTCGCCGGTGTGGAAATGCCCGAGTAGCGGGCCCGCGGTGCGGATGGCATCGCCAAAGCTGTCCTCCTCAATGTTCATATGGAATGTATCAAGCATCACTTTGACATTGGGCTTGCCGACATCGTTGATGAAGGCCACGCCTTCTGCCGCGGTGTTGAGAACGTGGTTCTCGAAGCGATTCAGCACCTCGATGCAGAGGTTTATGCCCAGGTCGTTGGCAAAGTCCGCGATACCGTGAATGCCCTCGACCCCGCGTGCACGGTCGCCTTCCTTGTCGACAGGCGTTGAATAGTCCACCGGCCAATAGGAATGGAGCGCACCGCCGATTGTCTTGATATCAAGCTTTGCGACGTTCTTGAGCGTTTGCTGGAAAAATACCTTACCAGCTTGCCGCACGGCAATATCAGGGGACGACAGGTTCTTGGCCGTGGAAGGCCCAATGCCGGCGGTTAGAATGATACTGTTGTCTGCCGCGCTCTGTTTGATCAGGGCAAGATCTGCGTCGCTATAGTCGTTGATGTGGTGCGCAGCCACTTCGATGACATCGAAGCCAAGCTTCGCAACCTTCTCGATGTATGGAGCAAAACTGGCGCTCCACTCATGTTCCCAGTAAGAATAGTAAATTCCATGCTTCATTGGAGCCTCCTTGAGTTTTCAGATGCAGATGTTCAGAACGACCAGCCGTCGAGAAAATTTGATCGGGTTAATATTCGTCGTCTCCTCCTTGCGAATGGAATTACCTTCCTGCCTAGAAGCGTCGCATGACAGCCGGACCGTCCGTCTTTGCCGGAGTGCAAGCTGCGATCGCCGGCGGCAAATGCCGGCTTGACTTCAACGGGAGAACAATCCGTATTGCGCGGCCTTACCGCGCAGAAAAGACAAACCGTCGCCCATCACCTGTTCAACGTCGCGCGCGACCGGGCGCCATGTCGATATGTCACCCGCCATGTCCGCTGGCATGCCGACAAAACTTTCCAGCGTCAGGACTCCCTTGAAATCGACCGCGGCGAGAGAAGCGAAAATAGGATCCCAGGGAACGTTTCCGTAGCCGGGCGTGCCTCTGTCGCTCTCCGACATATGCATGTATTTCAGATGATTGCCGGCGTTCAGGATGCCGTTTCCGGCGCCCTTCTCCTCGATATTCATGTGGAAGGTGTCGAGATGGATGAAGACGTTGTCCAGACTGATCCGTTCGACCAAGGTGACGGCCTGCTCGGCGGAGTTTATCAAGTGGCTTTCATAGCGGTTCACCGCCTCGACACCAAGCTGGATGCCATGAAGCTTCGCATGGGTGCCGGCGGCGTGCAGGGCGCGCACCAGATTGTCATATTCGGCCTGCGTCGGGGGCAGCCCGGTCCGCTCGTTGGTACCACCGTATGTTACACCAGTCAGCGCTTCGCCCCCCAGCGCTGCCGCCGTGTCAATTGCAATCTTGAGATGTTCGATCGCCGCATCCGGTCGAACCGAAGCCCATGCCGCCTGCGGCAACACCAGGGAGCAAGCAGCGCGCAGGGAATGTCTATCGAGAAGTTGGCGCGTGTGTCTTGCATCAACCGACGTCGCGTCCAGTAGTGGTATTTCGATGAAATCCAGCCCGTACTCGGCCGCGCCGGCTATCGCTTTCTCCGCACCGGGGCGGTCCCACTTCATCGTCCATATGCTTGCATGAATGCCGAACCCTTGCATATGCCTAACCTCTTCTGCTGCTGAAAACTTTGTACTGCGATGCGGCCCATCGAAGGATCATGACGCCGACAAGCAGCAGGCCCCAGACGGCGGTTGCCAGATGCTGATTTGCGCCCATCAGGTTCAGGCCAGAAGACAGAAGTTGTAAAACGACGAGAGCGACGAAGACTGGAATGACCCGGCCGAAACCGCCGAATGGGTTGATGCCGCCGAGAAAGCATGCAAGCACCGTAATCAACAGGTAAGATTCACCATGTCCGACCCGGACGGAGTTGAAACGCGCCATCATGACGATACCGGCGATGGCACACATCGCTCCGGACAAGGTGTAGACCAGGATAACCACCCTGCGAGTGCTGACGCCGGAATAGCGGGCGGCCTCGATATTGGAGCCAATCATGTAGGTGTTGAAGCCAAGCTTCGTGCGCGTCAGCAGCACGTGCCACACCAGCACGCAGCCGAGCAAGACGATCAGCGGGATGGGAATCCCAAGCCAGCTGCCGTGACCCAGCGGCTGAATAAAATCAGGAAAGCCAGAAACATCGCCACCGCGCGTGAGGAATTCGCCGAGACCCCGAACGAAGATCATCATGGAAAGAGACACCAGGATCGGGTGCGCCCGCGTGTATGCCACGACGACGCCCATGATCAAGCCGGTGGAAGCGCCGGCTACGACCGCACATAGGCAGCCGACCGCGAATATGAAGGGGTTGGCATCCACGCCGCCATTTGCCTGCAGGATCCAGGCGACGGTCAGCCCGGCGAAGTTAGCGGTGAACGTGACCGCCAGATTGAGCCCACCGGTCAACACCGGCAAAAGCATCGCCAATGTTAGCAACCCCAATTCCGGCAGTTGGAACGCAACGGAACCGAAGGTCGCCTGGCTTAAAAACTGCGGCGACGCGATGCTGAAGAACAAGAGCACGGCCATCAACGCGAGGAAGGGTCCAACCATCTCCTTGCCGAAGCGCCTATAGAAAGTTTCAACGATAGCGGTCATTGCGTTTTACCCTCCTTGCGAAGGAACGGCATGAGCCGATCGATGCGCGTGTTCGACACGGTGATGGCTACCAGAATGATGGCGCCAATGATCATCTTGAAGGCGAAGGGCGACACGCCCATCAGGTTCAGTCCGTTTTGTATGATGGCGATCATCAGGATCCCCAGCACGCAGCCAAGCACCGATCCTTTTCCGCCACCAAGGCGCGCGCCGCCAAGCACAACCGCCGCCAGCACATCGAGCTCGCGGCCATACAGAGCGTTCGGAACCACTTCTTGGGCGTAGTGCGCCTGGACAAGGCCGCCGATGCCGGACATAAGCCCCAGCCAGCCGAAGGCAATGAACTGCATCGCTCCGACATTGATGCCGAACCGTCGCGCGCCCTCCGGGTTGTCGCCAAATGCGTAGAGCTGGCGTCCGATCGTCGTGCGGGTGATCAGCAGCCAGGTTGCGATGACGCACAGCACCATGACGAGAACCGGAAGCGTGATCTCGATCCAGGTACCATTGGGCATCTCGTGTTCGAAAAGCACCACCCGGCTGGTCAGCCAATCCGGCAAATTGTAGATTGACACGCCGCCGGTAAAAAACATCAGCAGGCCAAAATAGATATTGAAGGTTGAGATCGTCGCAACGATGGAAATGATGCGGAAGCCATGGATCAGAAAGGCATTGAGCGCGCCCAAGAGAATTCCGACCGAACCGGCGATAATGAGCCCAGACACCCAGCCGCCGCCGCCAATCCAGCCGAGCGCGATGACGGTGACGTATTGCACGACGGACGCACTAACCGCGAAGGATATGTCGATGCCACCGGCGATCAGGACGACCAACAGGCCGACCGCGAAGATGATGTTGACCGAGCTTGTGTTGAGCAGATCGAACGTATTGCCGAGCGAGAAAAAATTATCGGTGGCGAACGACAGATAAATGCAGATGACGGCAATGACGCCGATGAGCGCACTTTCGGTCGCGTGAGTACGAATAAAACTACGCATAAACAGCCGCCTCGATTTCCTGGAGTGAGCAATGCCGCGGATCGAACGAGCCGACGATCTCGCCTTTCGCCATGTGCAGCACCCGGTCTGCGTTGAAATAAACCTCCGGCACCTCGTCCGAAATCAGAATGATCGCCAGTCCGGTCTTCGCCAATTTGGCGACGATCTCGAAAATTCCGGCCCGAGCACCGACATCGACACCAACCGTCGGCGAATCGAGAATGAGCAGCTTCGGCTCGGTCGCCAGCCACTTGGCAATCGCAATGCGCTGCTGGTTACCGCCTGAGAGCGTCGAGATCGCGTCTTCCTGAAGCCCTATCTTGACACCGAGTTCGCGGATCCATCCGGCAACGAGATCGTGCTTCTTTTTGTCCGAAAGAAACCCGCCGGATCGGATTTTGTAGAGTGACGAGATCACCAGATTGTCGGCGATCGACTGCGGTTGAATGAGACCAAGAGACAGACGGTCCTCCGACAGATAGGCAATTCCAGCATCGATGGCGTCCCGATTGGACGAAAACCGGACAACCGAGCCTTCGAGCGTCACAGTGCCGGAGTCTGGCCGGTTCATGCCGAACAATGCGAGCGCCAATTCCGTCCGCCCGGCGCCCAAAAGCCCGGTGATGCCAAGCGTTTCGCCACGTCGAACGGTGAGCGAGATATTCTCGAACTGACCGCGACGACTAAGCGACTTGACCTCAAGAACGGTCGGCTGGTCTTCTTTCAAGGTGGCCCGAAGGTGATTGTCGAAATTCTTGCCCGTCATCAGTTCGGTGATGCGAGACTGGGTCATGCCCTCCGTCGAGTAGGCGCCGACCAGGGCTCCGTCGCGAAGGACGGTCAGGCGGCTCGAAATCTCCAGCACCTCGGCTAGGCGGTGACTGACAAAGACGACGGAAACGCCGTCGGCGGACAGAGTGCGCACAATATTCAGAAGATGATCGGTCTCCGATTGCGTCAGCGACGCGGTTGGTTCGTCCATGAAGACGATCTTCGCCTCGCCGACTAGGGCGCGGGCAATCGCGACGATCTGTCTCTGCGCTATGGGAAATTCCTTGAGCGGCAGATCGATATTCAAATCGACTCCAAGCCGCTTGAGAGCGCTCAATGCCAGCCGCCGCATGTGGCGATAATTGACGAATCGAGGCCAGCGACCGAGAACGGTCTGGAAGGCAATGTTTTCCGCGACGGTCATCTCCGGAAAAAGTGCAAGATCTTGCCAAATGACCTGGATGCCCTTTGTCTGTGCCGTGACCGGCGACATATCCGGGTAGGCCTGACCATCGAATTCAATGATTGCCCCAGGCGCCGGACGATATACTCCAGTGATGATTTTGATCAGGGTGCTTTTGCCAGAGCCATTCTCGCCGGCAAGGCAATGGACTTCGCCCGGCAGCACATCAAAGGAGACATTCTTCAACGCATGGACGCCGCCAAACGTAATATTGATGTCGCGCAGCGACAGCAGCGGTCGGCTGCCCGCAGTCGCACTATCGATCTCATGCATTCAGATGTGCTCGCCCGTTTTGGTGGATGGTCAACGAGCCGGGCCAGCCCAAGCAGGCCCAGCTTGCTGGGAGGAACAAGTGTCCTAGAGGCCCATGGCGGCCAGACCAGCGACCGTGTCCTTGTTGATCTGGACAAGCTGGTCGACTATGATGTTGTGGTTAGTGAAATCAGGATGGATGACGCCGAGACCCTCGATCGTATCGCCGTCCTTCAGTTGCTCGCCCTTCATCAATTTGTCGGCGAGCGTCACGAAAACTTCGCCGGCTTGCTTCGGATTCCACATAATCCCGCCCGAGATCGCATCCGATTTCAGCAGCTTCTCGCCCTGACCGGGCGAGAAGGGACCCAGGACAAAAATCTTGCCGGTCTTGCGCCGCTCTTCAACAGCACGGCCGGCGCCGATTGGCCCTTGGCTGCCGAAAGCCAAGAAACCCGTCAAATTCGGGTGGGCGGAGATCAGATCCAAAGCGGTGCTGCGACTTTTGTCGACATCCTCAGCCACGCCGTAGCGATCGCCGACCAGCTTCATGTCCGGATTATTTTTCTTCAGATAGGCAATGGCCGCATCGGCCCAGGCATTGTGCAGGGGAACCGTCAGCGAACCGACAAATACCGCGTATTCGCCTTTTCCGCCCATCTTGTCGGCGAGCAGCTTTCCGTAAGCCTCGCCGAAGCCCTTCGAAGAGGCGAGTTCGAAGTCCCAATCGGCGCCTTTCTGACTGGGCGACTCATGGGTGATGACGATGATGCCCTTTTCTCGCGCCTTGGTGAGAACCGGCTCCAGAACCTTAGCGTCGTTCGGCACCACACCGATGACCTTCACGCCCTGGGCAATCAGATCCTCTATGGCGCGAACCTGCAGTGCGGGGTCAGAACTCGTTGGACCGACCATCGTCGCATCAATACCGAGCTTCTTGCCTTGTTCCTTAATGCCGGCTTCCATCGCATTGAACCACGGGATGCCGCCAATCTTGACGACCACGCCGACTTTGCCGGCGTCAGCGGCAAAGGCGGCTGCAGCCGTTGAAAGCGCCAGCGACGCGGCCAGCGCGGCAACGATAAATTTGGTCATTATTTCTCCTCCACAGTTCCCGCAGGAACACGCAGACGCCCACGAAGGCGCCCTCTCCTCATCCCTGACGACGGCCGAAGCCTTCGCCACCTCATTCCCCACTTCCCGATGGGGCCACCAGAAGCACAATCGATATTTCTTTTTGCGCAATCGATGGTGCAAATATCATCTATCTAATGTGGGCTTTCGTCAAGAGGGGACGGAGGATAAGAGAAAATTAAGGAGCGACCATGAAAGACGACAGCAAGAAAAAGGCCACGATTTACGATCTCTCTGTGCTTTCGGGAATCTCCGCCTCGACTGTCAGTGCGGTTCTCAACGGCACGTGGCAAAAGCGGCGCATCAAGGAAAGTACGGCGGCGCTCATTCGCGGCCTCGCCGACAAGCATCAATATACCGCCAACCGCCAGGCACGAGGCCTTCGCAGCTCCAGGTCCGGCTTGGTGGGCCTTATGCTTCCGGTCTACGACAATCGCTATTTTTCGTCGATGGCTCAGGCATTTGAAGCGCACGTGCGGCAACGGGGCCAATGCCCGATTGTCGTAAGCTCGGGTCGCGATCCTCAGGAAGAACGCGAGACGGCAGAGGATCTCATATCCTATTCAATCGACGAGCTGTTTATTTGCGGTGCCACCGACCCTGATGGTGTGCATGATGTCTGCGAAGCCGCAGGGTTAAGACACGTCAATATCGATCTGCCCGGGTCGAAGACCCACTCGGTGATCAGCGACAACTATCAGGGTGCGAGGACGCTTACCGAGGCAATTATTCGGCACTTCCCTGCGGACGATCCGTTGCGAGCTGACGAGATCTTTCTGTTCGGCGGGCGTGACGATCACGCCACGCGTGAGCGTATACGAGGGTTTCGAGATGCTCGCGGTGAACTGCTCGGCGTTGGAGTGGAAGACGGAACCCAATCTACCGGCTACTCTCCGAACGCAATGCGGATTGCCTTTGAGTCATATTTTCAGCGTACGGGGAAACTTCCAAGGGCATTGTTCGTCAACTCTTCTATCAACTTCGAGGGTTTGCTGCGTTTCATGTCGGCTCACCCGCACGAACTTTTCGCTGATTTGGTGGTCGGGTGCTTTGACTATGACCCCTTCGCTTCATTCCTTCCTTTTCCGGTGTTCATGATGAAGCAAGATGTAGAAGGGATGCTTTCCAAGGCCTTCGAGCTCATCAAACAGCCTTCTACCCACCCGTTGATGCATCTCGTTGCATCGCAGTTAGTTCCTCCGCGTACTGCACTCCTTGGCCCATTGGACAACCTCAAAGATGCTCTCTGAAAAGTCGCCAAACCTTGTTGTCGAGTTTGGCGGCTTTGAAATTACCGAAAAACGCACGCCTTTAAAGGATTCGAACTGGCGTGCTTGTAGCGAGAGAAGCTAAAATATTGATCTTTTGGGTTGCGCGGCTCTCCAACTCGATCGCTCAGCTGATGGATGGAGCGGGAGAAAAGGCTAATACGGGAAACGCCAAGCGTTACCAGCTCACGAACCCATTTGGGGTTATCACACCCTTCCCTCTGCGGACAACGGTCGATAAACGAGCATCCAGCGGGCAGGTGTCGGTTGCTTGGCAATTGGCCTGTCTCGGCATTCGGCCAATCACCATGAGGCATCGCAGATGCGTGACGTTATCCACGTGGCCAATCAGTTTTAATCCAACGCTTGCAGATACCGGTGAAGTTGGATCGTGACGTATCCGGATAGAAGGGTTGCTGGGAGCACTTGTTGCGCGAGATATACGATGAATTGGCCCCACACAAGTGGGGCCAGCCGCGCATCAATAATCGCCTGGGGGCGGTGGTGCAAACCCCGGCGGTGGCCGTGGTGGTGGCCCGCGCCTGAAACCAGGCGGTGGTTCGTCGTCATAGCCGTTCCAGTGCCGCCGCGGCGGGGGTGGTGGCATACGATTAAAATAGCACGGCCCGTCAGGACCCAGGTGTCAGCCTCGCCCGAAAGCATAGTCTACATGCAGCACGAACAATGACACGCCCGCTGGGCTAACGGTACCAGGCACCGCCACTGAAGCGGTCGAAGCAAGGCCTTATATGGTCAGTCCTATAGTCAAGAACATTGTTTTCATAAGGTGTTCACATAGGTTTTGAGGTCCAGACGACATGATGGAAGAAGCCGCTCGGTGTCTGGCCCCGACTAGGCGGGGCCATCTCTTTTAGTTGTCGTCGCCGGGTGGCGGCGGCGGTGGTGGCAAGCCACGATCATCGCCAGGGCGCGGATGGTTGAGATGGCGACGCGGCGGTGGCGGTGGTGGGCCATTGCGAATGCAACGGCCGTCGCGTCCAAGATGGCGACGCGGGCCACACTCGCGGTCAACCAAAACAACCGAGTTCGATTGAGCGACCGAAAGACCGGCCGCAGGCATGGCGTAACTGGCTGAGGCGGACATACAGCTGGTTATAGCGGTGAACACCAATATTAGCTTTTTCACTTTCTCTCCTAAACTGCCCCACGTCGGATCAGTTAGCGCATCCCGGGTGAATATCCAGTGGATCATAGAGACAACTAGAGGAGCCCTGGTGGAACGACCTCGTTTCGATCTCGCGGCCCCTGCTATCGAGATGACCCCACAGAACTGGAACTGTGAGGATGTGGACGATTGCAGTCACAAAAAAATGCAGCCTCCTCGTCGCCGAGCACGCATCCGGACAGCAAGCTCGGCTCATTCTTGCTGTCATTGTCGCGCCATAACTCGGGAGCCCCTTCAAGAACATCCTAAAATACCCTCGAGCTTCCTCGAACCTGCCGTATGGCCGGGTTGGCTGTGACGGCAGAAGTCAGTTCCGGCATTGACTAAGGTCAACTTTGGCCTCCTCAACGTAACCCGCGCCGTCCTGCCCTTCATGCGCCGGGCACGTTCCGGCCGCATCCTGAATATCTCGTCGATCGGCGGCTATCGCGGCGTCGCTGGCTTCGATGTTTACCCAACGAAATTCGCGGTCGAAGGGCTGAGCGAGGCTCTACATGACGAACTTGCACCGCTTGGCATTCAAGTCACCGTCATCGAGCCGGGCTATTTCAGCACCGACTTCCTCGACAGCTCATCCTTGTCCGTCAGCGGTAATATCATCGGCGATTATGCAGACACTTCCGGCAAGGTGCGAACCATAGACCGCCGGTCTCAGCCATAATCAACCCGGCAACCCTCAAAAGCTGGCAGAGGCGCTCATCGCCTTCACTGACGCCCCCAATCCGCCGGTCCGCCTGCCGCTCGGTAGCGACACGGTCGCCGCGATCGAGAAAAAGCACGCACAAGACGCTGCCATTCTCTCCGAATGGCGCACCGTCTCGTTCTCGACCGACTTCGCCGTTGACTAACGACGGCGCTCGTCTGATTAACTTCGTGAAATGGGAGGCCGCTTTCGGGGCCTCTCATCGCCTTGAAAGGTATCGAACCGCGTTTTTCAATTCTCGGCGATTTAAGAGACTGAAGACCCTTCCAGTGACTAAAAAACCCCGACTTAAGGATAGTCCCGTACTGAACTGAACCGTTGCCAACGCCGCGCCGCATACGCCGTATGTGGCCACAGCTGCGTATCCCCGGGCAAATATTTCAATTCATCTGCGTGAAAATCAGGGTCCGCAGCTCTGACCGCACCGTGTTGTGCAAAAACAAGGATTTCTCTAACAGCCCCCGCAATCATCTTCTTTCGCTCAGCCGTCGCGCGCTTTCTCCTTGGCGACCTGCTGTACAAAATCGAGGAAAGCTCTGACCTTTGCCGGCGGCAGATGGCGCGCTGGATGGTACGCGTAGAGGGGATAATGTTCGTCCGACCAGTCTTTGAGAATTTGTCTTAGTCCGCCGCCTTTCAGCCAGGGATCCAAACCGATCTCCAGGCTCTGAAAGATACCTTGGCCGGCAATGCAGGCGGCGATCGCGGCGGATGGGTCGTCAAAAATTATCCTGCCGACGACTTTTACGCTGACAACTTCACCACCTCGATGAAATTCCCAAGGGAAAGCTCGGCCGGTCTCGGGGTCTCGGAACAGAATAACTTCGTGTCCACCTATCTCCTCCGGCCGGACCGGCTCGCCGAATTTCTCGAGATAGGCGGGGGCCGCGCACGTGATGACGCGGATATCCAGAAGCTTTCTTGCGATGAGTGACCCGGCATTGGTCGATCCAAATCGGACGGCCACATCGAACCCGCTCATCATGTCGTCACGGGCGTTCGTCGTCATAAGATCGATTTTCAGATCCGGATATTTCTCGGTGAACCGCGGAAGCTGGGGCGCTAATACCATCCTTGCGAACCAAGGGTCGATCGATACGCGCAGCCTCCCGCCGACCGCTGCTGCCGATCCCGAGGCGGTCGCAGCCGCTTCTTCCAGGCCCGCCACGAGCGGCACCGCTTGTAGACGAAACAAACGACCCTCTTCGGTCAGCGCGACAGAACGGGGTGTGCGGTCGAAGAGACGCACGCCCATCCTTGTTTCCAGTCGTCCGATTGCTCGGCTGATGCCGGAAGGGGTCACTCCCAATACGTCCGCGGCCTTGGCAAAATTGCCGGCGTCGGCAACTGCCAAGAATACACTTACCCCAGTAAGAAGACGTCCGTCGAAGCTCATGAAAAAGCTTTCGCATTCCGGGAAAACGAATAACAGTGATTTTTTGTCATTTTGAATATGACTATTATGATCTTTTAGCATGGCTCAGCTGTTGGTAGGTATTCGCCGTCAGCCTTTCGAAGGCGAGCGGTTTACCAGACCCGCGATCCGTCTGGATTCAAGGTAAACAATCATGAGTGAGATCACGAGAAGAGCGGTGCTGACACGCGGCACCATGGCCGCCGCCGCGGCATGTCTTGGGGCAAGCGCTGTTCAGGCGGCCAGCCAAAGCCCGCGCCTCAAAAATGCGAAGTTTAACTCGATCGATGCCGCGATAGAGAAGGCAGTCAATGACCGCACGGTCGCTGGTGCGGTCGCTATGGCTGCAACGCAGAAGGGAATCGTCTACGAAGGCCTTTTCGGCAAGGCAAACGTGGACAGCGGTACCGCAATGCGGCCTGACACGGTCTTTTGGCTTTTGTCGATGACGAAGGCGATCACAGCGACAGCATGCATGCAGCTGGTTGAGCAGGGCCGCCTCAAGCTGGATGATGACGCATCGAAATACCTGCCGCAGCTTGCTGCACCCAAAATTCTGGTAGGTTTTGATGCCAACGGTCAGCCACAGCTGCGTTCCGCCAAGAACTCAATCAAGGTTCATCACCTTCTGACGCATACCTCCGGCTACACCTATGCGAACTGGAGCGATGTGATAGTGCGCTACGAGACCGCCACCGGTTTACCCGATATCGCAACCTGCCAGAACGCCGCCTTCAATGTGCCGCTCGAATTCGAGCCGGGGGAACGATGGCAGTACGGCATCAGCATGGACTGGACTGGTAAGCTGGTCGAAGCTGTTAGCGATCAGTCGTTGGAAGTCTATTTCCGGGAGAACATTTTTGCGCCTCTCGGAATGAAGGATTCGGGATTTCTGATCAGCAGCGAGCAGAAGCGCCGTGTCGCGACATGTTTCAGCAGAGAGACTGATGGCGGCTTGAAAGCAATGCCGTTCGAGATGCCTCAGAGGCCGGAATTTTTCATGGGCGGTGGCGGCGCATACAGCACCCCGCAAGACTACATGATGCTCCTTCAGGCATTGCTCCATGGAGGCAAGTTGAACGGGGTTCAGATCCTCAAGCCTGAGACCGTCGCGATGATGATGCAGAACCAGATCGGGGATCTGAATGTTCGCAAGATGGAGTCGGCCGCACCGGCCTATTCGAACAGCTTCGATCAGTTCCCGGATCAGAAGCACAAATGGGGCTACTCTTTCGACATCAACACTGAGGCTGGGCCACACGGCCGCTCCGCAGGCAGTGCATCCTGGGCTGGGCTACTCAATTGCTACTTCTGGATTGATCCGGTTCGCCGGGTGACTGGGTCCCTCTTTACGCAGCTTCTTCCTTTCTATGACGACCGCGTCGTTGCTCTCTACGGCGACTTCGAACGCGGGCTCTATGACGGGCTCGCTTAATCTCTCCTCTTTCTGAATGGAAAATCAGACATGTACGCAATCACTGGAATCACCGGCAAAGTCGGCGGCGCTCTTGCGCGGACTCTGCTCGCCAACGGCAAAGCCGTCCGTGCGATCGTTCGCGATCAGGCCAAGGGCACTTCGTGGGCCGCTCTCGGCTGCGATGTCGCTCTAGCCGAGATGGAAGACGGAAAGGCGCTTTCGGCGGCCTTTGCCGGCACTGAGGCCGTCTTCATTCTTCCGCCGTCCGAGTTCGACCCTGAGCCTGGCTATCCCGAGGCGCAAAAGGTGATCGACAGTGTCGTCGCCGCTCTAAAGACCGCACGCCCGAAAAAGGTCCTCTGCCTGTCGACGATCGGCGCAGACGCGAAAGAGGACAATCTGCTGTCCCAGCGCACGATGCTGGAAAATGCCCTTAACGAGCTTGACCTGCCTGTCACCTTCCTCCGACCCGCATGGTTCATGGAAAATGCACTTTGGGACTTAGGCACGGCCCGCGACACTGGCATTCTTCACAGCTTCCTGCAGCCCGCGGACAAAAAGTTCCCGATGATCGCAACGAAGGACATCGGCATCCTGGCGGCAGAGCTGATCCAGCAGGATTGGACCGGAAAACGCGTCGTCGAGTTGGAGGCTGCTCAACGGGTATCGCCAGATGACCTCGCGCAAGCCTTCGCAGTGGCGCTCAACAGGCCGGTGAAGGTCGAAATTGTCAACCGCGCAACTTGGGAGGAGCTGTTCCGCTCGCAGGGGATGAAGAACCCGACGCCGCGTATTCGCATGCTCGACGGCTTCAATGAAAGCTGGATCGAGTTCAAGGACAGCGGTCGCCTGGCGGAAAAGGGAAACACCTCGCTGCAGCAGGTCGTGGACGCACTCGTGGCCGGTGACAACACAGACGATCGCGCCTGATCGAACGATTAGGATGCAGGGGGGCGCCCACCTGCATCTCCAGCTTTGTTGTTGTGGAAGGAAAATATCCAATGGACACGATCGAAACGCAAGGTGTGACGATACCTCGTCTTGGCCTCGGAACGTTCCGGATGCCGGGTGCCGGCGCGCAACCGGCGGTGGAAAGCGCGCTTTCGCTCGGATATCGGCATATTGATACCGCGGCAATGTATGAAAATGAGGCGGCGGTCGGTACGGCGATTGCAGGCTCAGGCATTCATCGCCGCGAACTCTTCGTCACGACCAAGGTTTGGCACGATCAACTGGCGCCGGGTGCTTTGCAGCGAGCCTTCGCGACTAGCCTCGAAAAGCTGAAGATGGACTATGTCGATCTTTTTCTCGTGCATTGGCCGTCGGCGGACATGGACATTGCGGCGACCCTGACTGCCATGGGCCGTCTTCGTGAACATGGCTTCGCGAGAGCAATCGGCGTGTGCAATTTCAACATGCCAATGATCCGGCACGTTGTGGAAGACATACAGGTTCCGATCGCGGTTCATCAAATCGAGTACCATCCGTATCTGTCGCAGGCGCCCATGCTTCAGTACCTGCGCGCCAAGGGAATTGCGCTGACCGCTTATGCCCCTTTGGCGCAGGGCCGCGCGGCGAGCGATCCGACCCTGCAGTCGATTGGCCGGAAACACAATGTTAGCGCGTCGCAAGTTGCTATCGCCTGGCTCCTTGGCCAGGACGGGGTGATCGCGATCCCGAAGGCTGGACGAACCGAGACCCAAAAGGCAAATCTCGCGGCGGCATCGATCCGGCTGGATGACGAAGACCTCTCTTTGATAGCCTCCCTCCCCAAGGACCAACGCTTCGTCAATCCCCCGTTTGCGTGTGACTGGAATGCCACCGACTGAAGACTGGGCGATTACTCAGGAGCGCTGTCAGGCACGGCAGTGAGCGAGCAGCGTCTCCACCACAGTGATTCGTGATCGCCGCGCCATGGTGGCGGGGCTGTAGCAGGCGCGATGTCCAAAACGTGGTCGCGTTTCGGCGGAGGCTTCACTGGGTCAACTGCAATCCAAGCACTTTCTTACAGCCAATAAGAATCCGATGACGAGAATGAAAGGGATAGCGTCTTGGATACCGATTTCGACGTAGCGCGACCGCTTGGCGTCGTTGAGGACTTCTTCTGGCTCTTCGATCATTGTTGTCCCAAGCATTTCTGTATCGTCGCAGAGATAAAAGGTCGAACTCTCGTGACTGATTGGAAGGCGGCGGCGGATGCATTGCAGGCACGTCATCCAATGCTATTTGTCTCGATCGATTGTACGCGACAGCGAATACCCCATTTCTACAAAGGCTCTCGGCGCCCCATCCCGCTGCGCGTCGCGCCTTCTGGAACAACTTGGGGGAGAGAAGCGGAACGTGAGATCAGTTCGCCGTTTGATCCGACGGAGGGGCCGCTTGCTCGCGGCTTGTCATCAATCTCTTTGCTGCGCGATTTACTTTCGGCAATTTCGGGGCAGCAACTGGATCCCTATGAATTCCCGCCCCCGATCGACTAGAAATTGGATGCTCCTACGCGACCATCATCGGCACCTGGCAAGAAACTCTCGCACACGCTCGCTGTCGGATGCTTGAAACAGCCAGCGGTTACCCGACCGAGTACTCAACACTCTGGTAGCCTTTGAGCTTCGACGTAGTGGTGGAGCCTGACGAGCCACTGGAGAAATGCACGGTTGCGCGTCTAACCTCGTCGGCAACCGCAGGCACAGCAGCCAACACCGCAAGACCAAACATCAGATATCCGATCATTCGCATTGCAAAGCCTTTCCGGGTTGATATTGGCAGAGGGAATTAAAGACTGGATCTGCGGCATTCGCAAAGCCGACGAGACGAGCTATCAACATGACTATAGCCGCACAGGAGGTCGCCTTGGACTTTATGAAACTGCTTAAGTCGCTCGAAGAGCTCCTCTATGAGCTGGTGTCGTGGCTAGTGTTTTACCCGCTCACCATGTGGCGCTCTGTCGTCAGACCCCTCACCATGATGCGTTATGCCGATGCTGAACTCACTGACGAGCCTGCGGATCAGTACGAAGATACACTGAGCCCACCTCTCTTTCTTCTGATCACGCTGCTGCTGTCACAGTGCCTATCAGCCGCCTTTCCGTCCATATATGACACGGCGACTGCAGCCAAGGAGCTGGGCTCGGGATCAAACCTGCTTATCGCCCGCGGCGTGGTCTTCGGGATCTATCCGCTTTGCATGGCAGTCACAGCGCTGCGTCATCAGTCGACAAAGATTACCCGGAACTCACTGCGTCCACCGTTCTTCAGCCAGTGCTATGTCGCAGCGCCCTTTGCGTTCATGATTGGCTTGGCGTTCGACTTCATGTTCATGCCCCACGAACAGGGCCTCACCATCGGGGTCCTGACGATCGCGTCGGCTACACTCTGGTATGCGCAAGCCCAGGTAAGATGGCTTATGCAGGATCTCAAAATCGGAACACTGAGAGCGACGGGTGCTTTCGTTATCGCTTTCGTCTCTGCGAGCGTCGTCGCGCTTGTACTGGCGGTCACAATCGCCCTAGAGGCCAAAAACATAGCAGCCAGCTAAATCTCGATAATCTCTTTGCGCTGTTGGACGCCTTGATGGCATTCGAACCGCAGCCGGACGACAATCAAGTTTCTAAATCATTGATACGACAAGGCTTCTAAACAAATTTACTGCATTTGGATCCATGAATGACTGTAATTTTCGCCGGACCGCTCGACCAGTCAAACAACGCCACCACGATTAACCATCCGCGCGCCAAGACCCCGGCTAATGTAGAGGCTGTCTCGTCGCAAGGGAGCATCACCACATTACGCGCGCGGGCTTCGGAGATTGCTGACACAAACTGTCAACACCACAACATAACGTATCGCTATGTTTCCTCAACGAGACCAATTTCCAATGACCCCAATCGTTATGATCCCTGGCTTGCTGTGCTCCGCAGAGCTTTACGCTCCCCAGATGGCTGCGCTGTGGCCGTTCGGCCCCGTTACGGTAGCATCGACACTATCCGGGACAACCATGCCGGAAATCGCTACAAACATTTTGAGAGACGCGCCGCCGAGCTTTGCACTCGTCGGTCTATCGATGGGCGGATATGTCGCCTTGGAGATCATGCGTCAGGCACCGGAGCGAGTCAGCAAACTGGCATTGCTCGATACGTCTGCTCGGCCGGACACCCAAGAGCAAGTTGCGCAGCGGCGCGGCATGTTGGCTCAAGCTAAAGGTGGCGATTTCGAAGAGCTTTTGAGCCAAGTAATGTCGATACTCTTGCACCCTGCCCATCGAGATGATCAGCATTTGCTGGAGGTCAATATTCGCATGGGCTTAACGGTTGGTGTTGAGGGGTTTGAACAGCAGACAGAGGCAATCATTGGACGCGCCGACAGCCGTCCGCATCTCGCTGATATTACCGTTCCAACCCTCGTTCTTGTTGGCGACTGTGATTCCATCACACCTCCTTTTCTGTCAGAGGAAATTGCAGCGGCCATCCCCGACTCCAGCCTCGTCATCATTCCGAAGTGCGGTCACGGGTCAACGCTTGAACAGCCAGAGGCAGTAAACCGGGCGCTTGTTACATGGTTGGAAGGCGCCTAATCGGAATATCCAGACCGACGTCGTCCGCTTTATCCTTCATGGCTGGAACATTTATTTCTGGGGTCAGCCTGTACCTCCTGTTTCGCCCCCGTTGGATTCCAGAAAGGCAACGAAGATGAGCCTGCCTTATCCAGAACAATCGCAATGCTCCGCTTCGCTCTCGTAACTGCGACGTAGAAGCTGGAAGCGGAATTTGCCTCTAGATAGGCACCAGATGCGATGAACTTAGCGATGGGCGCGGTCGGGACTATCAGGACGCGTTCATATGTCAGTGCTTCACTCCATCCAACCTCTGCATAATCCCTAGAACGATCCCCTCGATTTGATCGGTGTGAAGCCCCGGATGCATTATCTCGTCGCAAGTTACGATGTTGTAGAACAGCGCCGAAAGGCCGTGTTCTACGATGTGCTTTTGGATTTCTTCTCGAAGAACGTCCAGTGACAGACGATAGACCCCAAAGTCCCGCGCGAGATCACTTTTATAGAATCTGTTGAAGAAGTCTTTGATGTTGTCTCCATCCCTGAGATTCTTCACCCCGATGATGCTCGAATCAATCATGGTCTATCCCCGAATCTTTGCGCCGCACTGTTGCGCGTCATGCCGCCGCTGGATCGGAAGGCGTTAGTTTTTCAGCCATTAGATGCCTCCCACGGATTGATGACAGTCAGGCCGGCGGCCTCGAAAGGGCTGGTGTCGCGGGTGGCGATCATCAGACCATTCGCCTTGGCCGTGGCAGCGATATAGCCGTCTGAATCGCCGATCGCCTTGCCCTTCTTCGCCGCTGCGGCCCGCAGCTCGGCATAAGCCTGGGCGGCGGCTTCATCGAACGGCATGATGCGGCCCCGGAACAAAGGCAGCATCAACCGATCAAGCTTTTCCTGCACGGCTTGTTTCTTCTTGCCGTCAGGATGCACGGCGATGCCGTAGCGCAATTCCGCGAGTGAGATCGCAGCGACGTAGAGGGTTTCGACGGCCTGCGTATCGATCCATGCGGCCACCCGTGGATCGGGTTGCGACTTGAGCGGCTCGGAAATAACGTTGGTATCGAGCAGGATCATTCAAAGCTCACCGGCGGCGACGGGGTGCGGTCTCGCTCGATCGTCAGATCGAGGCCGCCGACTTCCTGGCCTATTTGTGTGAGCAGGCTGCCGAGTTTGACTCGGCCTTCCGGCTTGGCGGCCTGTTCCAGGATGATGCGAATTTCCGCCTCGGCGCTGCGACCGTGCTGAGCAGCGCGCACCCGAAGCGCCCGATGCACTTCGTCGGGCACGTTTCGGATCGTGATAGATGCCATGGTATTGCACCTCCTTTAACTGCTGCGAATGATATCAGTTCTTATATATGCAAGCAAGGCTGCCCCTCCCTGTCGAGACAAAAAAGCCGGCCGGAGCGGGGCAAATCATTGGGTGATGCCCCGGAACGCCGGGGCGCGGGCACTGTAGCTGGTGGCGGCTGAACTGCTCAAAAACCCAATGACCCGTTTTTTGCACATCTGTCGGCACCGTAAAGTTAAAGGGCTGCGGCCAAGATTGGCAAGTGCCGATTCCTCTCACGCAGCTTGCAGTCGCGCGACCTCACTCCACATTTGCATGGCTGCGGTTCTCAGTTCACGGTGATGGTGGGACGGGATATCGTGGCGTGGAATGTGGAAGAGATTGGCGACCGGGTCATGGATGGAGACGAAACGCTGGAGATGTCGAGCTGACGAAGCCCTTCATGATGCGCTCTCGCCGTCGTGTCGGCTGATGTGAATTCTCCGCCCGGTTGTTCAATCCCTTGTGCGAACGGTGTTCGACGCCGGGCATGATGTCGCGTTTGGCCGCGCCGTAGGATCGGAGTTCGTCGGTGATCATCACACGGGGTGCGTGACCGTGTCCTTTGAGAAGCTTTCGCATGAGACGTTTGGCTGCCTTGGTATTACGGCGGCTCTGCACCAGCACATCGAGAACAAAGCCATCCTGATCAACGGCCCGCCACAGCCAGTGCTTCTTGCCGCCGATGGAGATGACGACTTCATCGAGATACCATTTGTCGCCAAGCTTTCCGGCTGACCGACGCCGGATTTCATTGGCAAAGTGGCGACCGAATTTCTCGACCCAAAGGCGGACTGTCTGGTGCGAGACAATGATCCCGCGCGCCGCCAGTAAGTCTTCGACCATCCGCAGACTGAGCGGAAAACGAAGATAGAGCCAGACGGCCTAGGCAATCACTTCAGCCGGGAACCGGTGGCGGCTATAAATGGGATCACGAACGGCTTGGGTCATGCCGCAAAATCGCACAGGCAAATCGCCGCGCGGTTAACGTTACGACGCCCGGTTGGCGCATGTAGCCTCCTGGCCCACCGGGTAGGCAAAGGCGGTGAAATCGAGATCGTCCTCTACCGCGAAGCTATGGCCATTTTCGGAAAGAAATCGAGCGTCGTGGGCGCTGAGCTGGTCATACGCATACCGTTCTAGGAAAGCTTCGTCAGACCTGAAGTAGGCGCCGGCATCATCTGCGAACAACAAGCCCTCGCCTGCAGCGTGCCGGAATCTCAACGGAAACACCGTCATTTGCCCATCACACCTTCCATGACCCTTGTCCGAAGCGCAAGATTGTCGCTGTAGACCTTTTGCCGATACAAACCGAAATTTAAATCGCGTCGGATCGCGTTAGCATCCTCTGTGGGGCATTCGATCGCTACTTGGTTTGCTTCAACGAAGAAACGGGCCGCCGGATACAGGAACCCGAGACGGACTATTGTGTCTGCCAAAAATTGGAGAAACGAAGTTGGAACATTGATGTCCAGCTTTACGTATTCCTCGCTCCGAACGTCCACGACGTACCCCCAACCCTGACGCTCAATCGCGTCACCACCCTTGGCGGCACACTATCAGGTTGTTGACAGGTTGTTGAGAAATCTTGCCGGACTTCGAGGAAAAGTTCGTGCCGAAACATTTTTTTCAGGCCCGATTGACTCTCTCAGCGGCAGGGAACAAAATAGGAACATATTCCGCGATTGGGATTGTGTCTTACATTTTGGGGAGTGCCGACGTGTCAGCTATTGGTTGCCATGATGATATTGATTTGTCCGAAGAATGCTTGGTGAGAGACTTGGTTGCCGCTTACGGGCGGGATGCGATCGCTGCGCTTCGCGCCGTGATTGAGGACGCCACGTTCGAACAGAACGAGCTTCCGACGGCGCCCGGCATCCTCAGTAGCTTTTTCGCTCAAGGATGGCAGCCCCACTTCCAGCGGGAGGCTTGAAAATGAGACACCGTCGCGGCGTTGAGTTGGCGCCATTTCAACCTGCAATTTTTCGGGAGTTCGATGGCTACGATTTTGACACCATCCGGATCTTGAAGGAATGGGAAGTGCTGGGAGCCAAATGCGGAATATGCGGGAAGACTGTTTGGCTGGACAAAAGCGCATTTATCCAACGCTATGGGAATCAATACCTTAGGTACATGGGTAGCAAGCTTCGGTGTACCTGCGGCAACCGCGAGGGTAACCGTGTGCTGATAGGGAAGCTTGGAAGAGACTGAGATCACTACTTGCGTTTGAACGGATCTGAACCGCGACCCCGTAATTGCCGAGGGGCGTAACGGCTATTTATGGAACCCTAACGGACTAACTGCCTGCCTTTCCGGGCGGACACCGACGCTGATCCTCTTCCCTCTATATTGTCCCGCACCCGCCATGGCGAAATCCGATGTGGCACCGCAATCCAACTTCAGACGAAGAATCTCTTAACCGGTAGCTGTTTAATCGGATAGGCTGCGCACCCGCGCAGCCCAACGAGGTTTGCAGGAAGGATCGTGATGATGGCCTGACAGTCGAGCGGCGGTTGGAAAGCCAGGTTAAAAAATGGCACTGGTTGCCGAAGTGTTTATTGGGGCTCTGAACGTGCGGATGTCATCATTGGCAATGAGGCTCCTCATGAGACCGTATACGTTGACGCTGACTGATCAGCAAATCGTACAATCCTCATGCAAGCGGGACGGGCCATACGTTTTCTAAGGCCCCGGTAAAGTAGCTTGACAGGTTCGACGCCTTCACACCATTATTCTTTTCCAGCCATGCCACCAGGTCGGGCATGGTTACGTCCCGTTTCGCCTTTACGTTGATGATAATAGCATCCTACTAAGGGCCCAATTTGCCACTGCCGCTTAGTTGCCCGACGCGTTGCGCCCTGCGTTATCGCATTAACGTTCCGCTGGCGAAGATCCAAAGAGTAGGTGCGTGACATGGCAAGTCCTCCTGCCATGTTGAATTATAAATCGAAGCCAAGGGAAATCGCCGGATTCAAAAAGGCCGCGCGACGCTCTAGTCATGGGATCCATCCTCATCTTCGGATGCCAAATCAGACACCGCGAGCGAGCGAATGAGTGCGAGTAGTGCGGTCCGCTGCTTTCCCGGAATAGTATCGAACAGTTTCATCGCCTTTATTGCAGTGCTGGATTGGTCCTTGGCACGGGGGGTAGTCACAGCACCCAAGTCGACGTCTTCGACACCGTAGAACAGGTCCACGATGGGGCAGCCAAACAGGCGACAGGTCATCACAATTTTGCTTGCACTGATCCGGTTAGCCGCTTTTTCGTATTTTTGAACCTGCTGAAACGCTACGCCGAGATGCTCCGCCAAGGTTTCCTGAGAGATGCTTAGGCGGACGCGTAGGAAGCGCATATTTGCGCCCACCTGCAGATCGATGGCATTGGGGACTTTGGTCATAGCGGTCGTCCTAATCTTGATGGAAGGTGATGGGTATCTACTACACTCTGTTCCGCAAAACTTCATCGATGTTGGGGACGCGATACCAATTTCATCACTTGCCAGCCGCTTCTCCCGGTCCCTTTCGGTTCACGTGAGTTGCACGGCCGCATCCCACGCCTGGCACCAAATCAAACTGCCGAAACAGCGATGGGAGGCCGTTTTAAAAAGAATACTGCGCGTCGACTGCGGGTGGAGTGACTGACATAGGATGTGGCATAAACAGCTAAGACAGAAAACCCGACTGCGGGTGTGCTAGCGCTTTCAGCAGTTGTGTCATGGAGTAACCCGAGACGATTGAGGCGAAGCCGACGCTACATCGAAGCAACGTACTGGAAGGCAATATCAGGATTCTGCTCCCTAGCCGCAGCTACTCACGTACGATCGTCTTAATGATTCTCGTGAGCACCTTGAAAGATTCGTCGGCGTCTCTGAGAGTGGCCGCTGGGGCAAGAGGATGATCAATTATAGGTCTAAGTGTCGTCGCGACTTTAGAAGCCGATTGTTTGAGGCTTTCAACTGGCGTGTCCGAATTCTCGATTTCGACCGCGACCGCGTACATGGCGCGGTAGCTGCGAACTGCCCGACAGCGGTGAAGTATATGGGAGATGTTGCTCTCGAGAGGAACGGCATCGGCTGGACGATTGGAAACCCGGAGCCGCCCCTGACGGGCAGCGCCTGGCGTAATTATCTTGCGGCTCGCAATCCAGCAGATGGCGCCGTGAGTTGACAGACAACACCAGTCACTTTGTAATCAACATGGACATCAGCCGCCATTTCGATCGCCAGGATCTGCTGTATCATCCTTGATCCAAACCCTTTTCGCTCGGGCGGCCGAACCGGTGGGCCATCATGCTCGGACCAGGTGAACCGGAACTCAGGGTCGGGAGCGCCGGTCTCAGAGCCAGAAGACCAAGTGATCCTGATACGGCCGGAGGGCTCGCGCAAGGCCCCGTACTTGACGGCATTGGTGCACATCTCGTGCAGGGCCATCCCAAGCGCCAAGGCCGCTTTGGAGTGAATCGTCAGATCCGGCCCCAAGACGCTGAACTGAGACGCCTCCGGATTATCGAAGGGTGTGACGGCTGCCGCCACGAGTTCGGCAAGACTGGCAGCTTGCCAGTCGTCCTTCATCAGCAACTGATGGGCTCCGCTCATCGCGGTCAGTCGTTTGCTGAAAATTTCAAGCGCTTCGTCCGTGCGCTCGTGGTCCCGGAAGGTCTGCCGAGCAACCGCCTGGACAGTCGTCAAAAGGTTTTTGACGCGGTGGTCGAGTTCGCCAACCAGCAATTCCCGCTGCTTCTCGGAGCGCCGCCGCTCCTGGCGGGCGGCAACAAGCTCATCCATGAACCGGTCGATCGCCGAGCCAACCACCCCGAACTCGCCATCCCGTTCGTCCATGCCGGTGCGCGCTCCCACATCATCCTTCTGCCAGGCCTTGATGGTTGTGACCAACCGGCTAACCGGCCGACGCACGAGTTGGGTGCTTGTGAACCAGGCTAGAAAATAGGCTGCAATGACACCCAGGAAAACGATCGCCAGACTGATGTAGGTCGAGCGGTTCAGGTCGGCATAGAAGTCAGCGGTAGAGATGCCGGCACTGACATAAAGGCCTGCCGCATTACTTGCAGGCGGATAATAGCCAAGGATGCGGTTTGTCCCGTCCTGGCTGCTGACTTCCAGTGTGCCGGGAGCAAAAGCGCTGACTAGCCCCAGGTATGCGCTAGGGATTAGAGTGCCGACAAACCTGTCGGGGAACGGTTCCCGCGCCAGGATGACGCCGTTGCGATCCGCGACGGTCAGTGCGTTGTTACGACCAAAATCGCGCTCTTTCAGGCGTGCCGCCAGCCAATTCAGATCCAGCGCCCCGACCACGATGCCGGAGATGCCTCCCGTGTCAGCCGTGATCGGCAATGCCAAAGGCAGAACGTTGGTGCCGGAGACCCTACCCTTGGTGAATTCGCCAACAACGAAGGTGCCTTTGCTCATGGCTTCGCGAAAATAAGGCCTGTCGCCAATTGTGATGCCCAAGCCCTTCCCGTCCTGAATACAGCGCACGGTGCCACCACTATCGACCACACCGAGGCTGGCAAACTGCGGCAGGCTCTTGCCCAAGCGCTGCAAATAAGTGTTGCAGCCATCGACGTTGAATACCTGAACCACCGGAGCAGCTGCCAGGGTGGCCATCACGTTCTGCAAGCCATCGATGATCCGCGTTATTTCCAACGAAGCCAGTTCACCCGAGCGCAGGGCCTCAACCTGAATTTCGCGCTCCTTTACTATGCGGGTAGACGCAACATTGTAGAAAAGGATCGCCATCGCCGGGGCCAGGGCCAGCGACGTCAATAGGAATAGGCGGCGAGATAGCCGAGCCTTAGCGATGTTCCCGTCCTCCCCTGAAGTAGCCAGGTCTTGTCCTCCGCATTTACACGGGACAAACTCTTAAACAAGAGGAAAAACTTCCCGAAGTCAGCGCCATGGCAACGATAACGGAGGGCCCTCTCACAGGCCGTACGAAGTTTGCAGTATTTGCCGGAGCCCGTGAGGCGTGTCTTCGAGAACCAGAAAGCTAGTAACGGGCGAGCGAGTGACCATCGCTATGTTACTCATGGCAACCACGCTTAAAATGAATATACAGAAATCGCTTCGATGACCGAGAAGATGGCAAGAGACGAGATATTTGATCTATCGGCCGCTCTTAAGGATGCGAGCGCAAGGCTGACACACTATACACCGAGGTCTTCGCTCGCTGACTGGCTAAGATGGAGGCTGTTGTCCGGAAAATTATTGCCGCCGTTCAAAGGACGGAGGGAGACGCGGAGCTCCCGCCAGGTGGAAAGCTGCACTCGCTAGACCATAGACGAGACCGCAGGCGGACGGGTCGGGCGCCCGGCTGCCGTTTCGTTGGCTACGGGAAGAAACTGGAAAAATCCCCGTATTCACCATCCCCATCGTGCCCAGTTGACACGCTTGCGATCTCGAATAGACAATGAGTTTTGAATTCCACTGTTCCGCCAAATGTTTTCTGTCCGCTGGCGTGCAGAACGACCTGAGCACGGACGGGAGAGTGACAGCACGGCAGTTCGCTCCCTACGCGGAATGACATCGAGCAACGGGCGTGCTTTCATAGAAGCACGGGACGGCGGGGCGACATAAGAAAGTAGGCAAGGTTGGTCAGTGAGTGGCGACCAGGATGTTCAATAGCGTACCAGCGCTGTGGTGAGTTCGTCTCGTTGAGATAGGAAGCGATGTTTCGAGGAGCAAGATTCGATGCCCGACCCCAACGCCTTAATGTTCACTCTCGATCCCGCGCCGAAGGTTATTACCTTCGATTGCTATGGCACGATCGTGCAGTGGTACGAAGTACTTCTGCGCGAGATCGGTGCAATACTGACAGCGCATTATGCGGGCGGCGCCAGCGCAACCAAAATTCTCGAAAGCTTCTCCGCGCAAGGGCAACGGCTGACGGCGGAGAGGCCGCACCGGCTTTACAAGGATGTTTTGCGCCTCGGCTTCGCTGCAGCATTCGCCGAACATGGCCTGACGCCGACCGCAGCCGAAATCGATCGCATTGCGTCGTCACCGATGGTGATGGGTCCGCACCCCGAGGTTCCGAATGTCCTGCGTCGACTGCGCGAGCGCTATAAGCTCGCGATCTTCACGAACTCTGACGACGATCTCATCGCGCCCACCGTTGCGCGCATCGGCGTACCCTTCGACTACGTCATCACCGCGGAACAGGCGCAAGCGTACAAGCCGTCGCGCCAGTTGTTCGAGTATGCCTACCGCGAGATGGGCGTGACGCCAAGCGAGACGGTGCATGTGGCGATGGGGATGTACTGGGATATGAAGGCGCGACACGAATTGGGTCTGCGCGGCATCTGGGTGAACCGGCAGCGGGAGGTAGGCAATTCAGATTGGCGGCCCTATGCAGAGGTCTCAGATTTGAACGGTGTGGCCGCATTGCTCTTGCCAGCATGACGCTACCCGGCGTGGAAGATCTTCCGTCTGGCGTAGATGGGGAGCCTTGGCCCTCGGCTAGCGGCGTCCGGGCTCAGGGGCATGGTGCTTGACGATATCATTCCGCAGAGCGAGCTCTTCGCCGGCAGGCTCTACAGGTCACGTGAAGACTTTTCGCTTTCAGGTGACTCGATCCTCAGGGGGGTATCTGATCGAACAACCGCAGTGCTCGTGGCAGGTTCCCTGTTTTTGCCATTTATGGAAGCCAAATACTACCGTTCAGTTCAATAACAGCTGAGGCGGAAGAGATGATAGACGAGGCCTACCATCAGAGTAAAAACAGAATCTCAGATCCAAATGATGCACTGAGCGACATCCGTCGCTCTTGGTCAGCCCTCAGCCTCTACGAGCGTTTCGAGCAACTGGTAATCGTTGCGTTGACAGCCCTGATCAGCCTCGTGGTCATCGCTGCATTGGCGGGGTTGTCGATCCGGGTTTTCCAGTTAGTTGCGCAGGGCATTATCGACCCGGCCGATCACAGCGTTTTCCAGACCGTCTTCGGCATGATCTTTACGGTGTTGATCGCGCTAGAATTTAATCACTCGATCATCAGCGTCCTCAAGCGCCATGAACACATCGTCCAGGCCCGCGCCGTGGTACTCATCGCCCTACTGGCGCTGGGAAGGAAGTTTATAATTCTGGATGCCTCGGCCACGGAACCGCTGACAATCCTGGGCCTGGCCGTCGCGATACTATCGCTTGGTGCGGTCTGCTGGCTGGTGCGCGACCAAGACCGGAAGGATGCCTTGGAAGAGCGTTGCCGACCAAGTTCACGATAAGATCGTCGACCGTAGCCGGCAGACGGCGGCAACGAACAATTTTGGATCTGATCCTGTTGAACGGTAACCAAACTGTCGAATTCGGGTTCCGTGCGCTTTACGAGGAAATTCGATGTTGCGATCGAGCCCGCTCTTCCTAATTGCTGTGCCGGCGGTGACCCTGAGCGGTCTGGTCGTCATAAATCCTTCCGGCCGGAACTTGGGCAACCGAGTGGCTTCAGACACGTTCGGCAATGAGTCGCCTGATCTTGATCGCGAACGCAACACCTCGTTATTTTGATGCACGGCCTGGGTGGTGCAAGCTCGCTTCTAATGCAGGTAGCTGGGCATTGGGGGCAGGCTTTGCCTTCGACGTAGGTTGTGTTGCGCCGATTGCACCGTTTCCTTCAGCTCACGTCGCGGGACCATGAATGGTAGTGATTTCGTTTCATCACCCTTTCCTCCCGCTTTAAGGGGAATTGCGCTGTCTGAGATAGGAGTGCGCCATTTAGAAAAAAGTATTGCGGTACCGGTTGGCAACCTCTTGAACAGCCAAATTGCTGAAACTAAATCGTAGTCATCCGAGGCCCCATCGGGTCCGGTGCCGTCGCACGATGGGTTATATCCGCGACACAAATCGAAACTTGTACCCATGTTGCTTCAATGGAGGATGTGGCTATGAGAAACACTACTTTCGACTATGCACCTGTGCTTCGGTCGAGCATTGGTTTCGACCGGATATTGGATGCGCTCGGCGCAGCAAGCCGCGCCGAGACGATCGACAACTGGCCTCCCTACGACATTGCCAAGACTGGCGAGGACGACTACCGCATCAACATGGCGGTGGCCGGCTTCTCGCAGGACGAAATCGACATCACCCAGGAGCAAAACATGCTCGTGGTGTTGGGGCAGAAGGCGAGTGAGGATGACAGCCAGTATATGCATCGCGCCCTTGCCGGACGCGACTTCAGGCGCCGCTTCGAGCTCGCCGATCACGTCAAGGTCATGGGTGCCAACCTGATAAACGGTATGCTGGCCATCGATCTCAAGCGCGAAATCCCTGAAGCAAAGAAGCCGCGCCGGATCGAGATCAGCTCCGCGATTGCGCGGCCCAAAGGCGAGACGAAGCAGATCGAGGCCGAGAAGCAGGCGGCATAGGCTCCCACAATAGCCTAGCTTGCAGAAACGTGCTGGGCATTGCCCGGCGCCACAGCACCGCTTTACCAAGTGAACCAAGAGAAAGGAGAAAAACCATGAGTGTTCGTGATCTGATTCCCTGGCGCCGCAACGACGGCAACCAGGCTCCCAGTCTCCTGCGAAATGACGAACGCGATCCGTTCCTGTCGCTTCACCGCGAGGTGAACCGCTTGTTTGATGACGCGTTCCGTGGCTTCGGCTCTGGCCTGCCATCCCTCGGCAACGGCGCCGCGTTCGGCATCGGCTGGCCAAGCGTCGAGATCTCCGACACTGAGAAGGAGATCAAGGTGACCGCCGAAGTGCCGGGCCTTGAAGAAAAGGACATAGAAGTCTTGCTCAACGACGGCGTGCTGACGCTGAAGGGCGAGAAGCGCTCCGAGAGCGAGGACAAGGATCGTCAGTTCTCCGAGCGCTACTACGGCCGTTTTGAGCGCCGCATTCCGGTCGGCGTCGAGGTCGATGAAGACAAGGTCGATGCCAGCTTTAGGAACGGCGTTTTGACCGTGACCTTGCCGAAGACTGAGACGGCGCAGACGCAGGTCAAGCGGATCGCCATCAAGAGCTAACCGGACCAACCAGCCCGGCGGTCAGCCTTATTGGGGGCCGCCGGCATCCTTCGCCAACAGGGAGGGATAGATGATGGAGATTATCAGAGAGATACATCACCCAAGCAAAAGACCGGCATCCTTCGGCCGGGCCTCCAATGATAACCGGCGGAATCGTCCAGCTTTCGGCCGCTCTGTATTTCCCGGAGATGCCGTCGCCCACATTTCTAAACCATCACGCTCGGCGATGACATCGAGCAAAGCGCGAATGAACGGCTGGCTGCTCGTCTTCGAGCGCCGTAGCGCGCCGTTCATCGAGCCTTTGATGGGCTATACGGGCAGCAACGACACGCTCACACAGGTAGAGCTGGCATTCCCGACCCTGCGATCGGCCATCCGCTATGCCGAGCGACAGGGTCTGACCTATGTCGTGCAGCGTCCGGTAACGCCGTCGACCAGCGCCAGGCGGATAGCTTTGGACAAGCCGGGTCTCCCGGCCGAACGCCACCTCTGTCGCCGATCGTACGAAAAGCCGGGCCATAGCGCTCCAGACAAAAGCAGCGCACGGATTTCGGTCAATTCGGCTTGTCCGCCAGAACGGCCTCGGCGAGCCCAAGCGCTAGCACCTCGGCATCCGGGCGAACGGCATAGATCGGCGTTACGACGTCCGCCACCGCGAAAGGTGCTGTCGACCATATCGGGATTCGAGGCAAGACTGTCGTGTCAGTTGATCCCCAACAGCTCGGCAAGCTCCTTGAAGAACGGTGTGGTGATAATTCCGGATCGACGCGTTAGCATTCGTGCTGCTAGCTCCTGGTTCCTCCACGTGATCACGGCGGTCGCGCCCTGGGCGATAAATTCCTGAGCGATGCCGAAGCCGACGCCCGAGTTGCCGCCGGCTATGACCGCGGGCCAACTGTCCATTGGCCCCGAGCACCAGCACTTTCGGATTACCGACGGTCATCGGTCGATCCGGGCCTGCTGCTGGGGTGAGTAGCGTTCGCCCTGGATGGCAATGCCGGCCACGGCATCATTGATCGCAGCGAGGTCGGACGCTGACAGAATGATGTCCGCCGCCGCAATGTTTTCATCCAGGCGGTGCAGCTTGGTCGTGCCGGGGATCGGCACGAACGTCCGGCTTTGCGCCAGCACCCACGCTAGTGCGAGCTGGGCAGGTGTCACGCCCTTTTCCTTCGAGATCCCGGCCAGCGTATCGACGATGCCCTGGTTGGCGGCACGGTTTGCCTCACTGAAGCGCGGGACGGAATTGCGGAAGTCGTTCTGAGTGAAGCTCGTGCCAGCATCAATCGTGCCGGTGAGGAACCCTTTGCCCAGCGAGCTGAACGGTACGAACCCGATGCCCAGTTCTTCCAGCACGGGAATGATCCCTTCTTCCGGCTCCCGCCACCACAGTGAATACTCGCTCTGCAGCGCGGTGACTGGCTGGACAGCATGGGCGCGGCGGATATTGGCGACACCCGCTTCCGACAGCCCGAAGGCGCGGACCTTGCCTTCCGCAATCAGGTCTTTGACCGTGCCGGCCACGTCTTCCATCGGCACGTTCGGATCGACCCGGTGCTGGTAGAGGAGGTCGATATGGTCCGTCCGCAGGCGCTTGAGGCTGTCTTCGACGGTGCTGCGAATGAGTTCAGGCCGGCTGTTCACGGCGCCACCGCCAGGGATATCAAATCCGAACTTGGTGGCGATCACCACTTTGTCGCGGATCGGCTGCAGCGCCTCGCCGACAACCTCTTCGTTCTTGTAGGGACCGTAAACCTGAGCGGTATCGAAAAAGGTGATGCCGCGCTCGAAGGCGCCCCGGATGAGCTTGACCCCATCAGCAACCTCGAGGGGCGTGCCGTAGGATTGGCTGATCCCCATGCAGCCGAGCCCGATGGCGGAAACTTCCAATCTGCTGCTTCCCAGAATACGTGTCTTCATCGTGTTTCTCCTTGTTTAGCGGTCGATAGCGGCATCCAGCCCTTCGGAAAGAGGTGCCCCCTGAATGTCTATGGTGGCGAACGCGTCGTTGATCTCGCGCAGGTCGTCCTCGGTCAGCTTGAGGTCTGCAGCTGGCAGGTTGTCGTCGAGATGGGCAACCCGCGTGCCGCCGGGGATCGGCACGATCCAGGGCTGCTGAGCCAGCAGCCATGCAAGTGCGATCTGTGCCGGTGAGCTGTTCTTGCGGGTGGCAAGGTCTTTGAGGAAATCGACGACTTTAAAATTGGCTTCCAGTGCTTCGGGCGTGAAGCGCGGGAAATCCCTGCGCAGGTCGTTCGGGTCATCGAACATCATGCCGCGGGTAATGGCACCGGTCAGAAAACCTTGGCCCAGCGGCCCCCACGCCACCAAGCCGATGCCCAGTTCCTCGCAGAGAGCGAACTTGGTCGTCTCCGGCTCCCGCATCCAGAGTGAATAGTGGTCCTGAATGGCGGTCACCGGCTGCACGGCGTGCGCGCGACGGATGTTGGCAACACTGGCTTCTGACAGCCCGAAGTTCCTGATCTTGCCTGCGCCAATGAGGTCCATAACGGCGCCAGCGACCTCCTCGATAGGCACAGCCGGATCGACGCGGTGTTGATACAGCAGGTCGATATGGTCGGTGCGCAGGCGCTTCAGCGACGCATCGACAACGTCTTGAATATGATCTGGCCGGCTATCGAGGCCGACGATCTGTCCTTGGTCATCAATCTTGAAGCCGAATTTCGTGCAGATGAGAACCTCTTCCCGCACTGGCTGCAGGGCTTCACCAACCAGTTCTTCGTTGGTGAAGGGCCCATAACCCTCTGCCGTATCGAACAGTGTCACGCCCCGGTCTGCAGCAGTCCGGATGACGCGAATGGCCTCTGTGCGATCGGTGGCCGGGCCGAGGCCGAAACTGAGGCCCATGCAGCCGAGACCGATGGCCGAGACGTCGAGGTTGCCAAGTTTACGTGTGTACATGATGGTGTTTTTTCGGATTGGTTGAGTGGAGGCTACTTCGGCGCCAGTTCGCCATAGCGGTAGGAAGCTGTGACGCCGCCATCCATCAGGAAGTCGCTCCCGGTGATGAAAGCGCCCTCCAGACCCATCAGCAACGCACCGACATGGCCGACCTCATCCGGGTTCGCCGCCCGGCCGACTGGGCTCAACTCAATCATGCGGCGGTAGCCTTCGCCGCGCGGGCCGGTCAGTTCGTCGCGGGCCAGCGGCGTGATGACAATGCCGGGGCTGATCGTGTTGATGCGGGCGCCGCGCTTACCCCAGCGAACCGCTTCCGCCATGACCCGTAGGGAATTGCCGCGTTTCGAAAGCTGGTAGGCGTTGAGCGGATCGGTGACCACGTCGGCCTGCAGCCACGGCAGATCGAGCAACTCGTCAACAGGAAGTGTGGCAAGCGCCGCGTTCTGTTCCTCGCTGAGGGCGCCGAGGCGGTGACCCGACTGGGAGGCGATCACGACCCCCGCGCCACCGGGCGCGATGACGTTGCCGAACTCTTCGAGTACCAGTGCCGTGCCATACAGGTCGACCTTGAGGATCGTCGCGGGACTGGCCTGCGACGGCGACACGCCGGCGGCGTGGATGACCCCTGTCACGTCACCAAGTCCGGCGGCGGTTTCGACAAGCGCGTGGACGGAAACGCGCGACGCTACATCGACCGTGGCCGTGCTGACCTTGAAACCCGCATCGGCGAGAACCTTCGCGGCAGCCTCCGCGTTCTCGATGCGCAGATCGGCGAGCAGCACGTGCTTGCCCGAGCTGACCCTGCGGGCGATGGCCTGGCCGATCGAGCCGGCACCAATTACAACAATGACATCTGTCATGTGACTCACTTTCCTGATTGTTCGTGGGCGGGGCCGTAGTGCTCGTCGCTAACTTGCTCCATCCACTCAACGACCTTGCCTTCGAGGGCTTCCGCGATGGCGATGTGTGTCATGGCCGCGGTGGGCGAGGCGCCGTGCCAGTGTTTTTCGCCCGGTGCGAACCAAACGATATCGCCCGGGCGGAGGTCCTCGACAGGACCCCCTTCCCGCTGCGCACGACCGGACCCAGACACGACAAGAAGTGTCTGCCCGAGCGGGTGGGTGTGCCAGGCTGTGCGCGCGCCAGGCTCGAAGGTGACCGTAGCGCCACCAATGCGGGCCGGAGCCGTAGCGGAGAAAGGCGCGTCAATTCGCACCGTGCCAGTGAAATAGTCGGCCGGGCCTTTGGCAGAGGCCTGGGATCCGTTGCGCTTGATATCCATTGTCGCACCCTTTCTGTCTGATGAGTGTAAGATACGCTTGCCCGATCATTCTAATTAGATGGTATGATCCGCATGAACATATGCCGGAGAGCCATGAATGCTGCGCGAGAACCTCATCGATCTGTTGGCCCTGCGCGCGGTGGCGCAGGATCGGAGTTTCACCAAGGCGGCAGCCAAACTCGGTTTTTCCCAGTCGACGCTGAGCCACACGATCCGGGAGCTGGAAGCTCGCCTGGGGGTCCGGCTGCTAACCCGCACCACACGCAGCGTCGCTCCCACCGAGGCGGGCGAGCGTCTGCTGCTGTCGATTGGGCCGGATCTGGATCACATCGAGGGCGAGCTGGCGGCGTTGAGCGACTTCCGCGACCGTCCAGCCGGCACAATCCGCATCACCTGCAGTGAACATCCCGCCGATGCCATCCTACGTCCTGCCCTGCAGAAGATCCTGCCGGTTTATCCCGACATACGGGTGGAGGTGATTCTCGATAACGGGCTCACTAATATCGTGGCAGAGCGTTATGACGCCGGTATCCGTCTTGGCGAGCAGGTCGACAAGGACATGATCGCGGTGCGGGTAAGCCCAGAGGTCAGCATGGCGCTGGTCGGCTCGCCCGCCTACTTCGAGAATTGCGAGAGGCCGCTGACGCCACGCGACCTGGTCGGACACAACTGCATCAACCTACGCCTGCCGACCTTCGGCGGGCTCTATGCCTGGGAATTCGAGAAAGACGGCCAGGCGCTTAACGTGCGCGTCGACGGTCAGCTGACCTTCAATACCGGAAGTCAATCGCTGAAAGCTGCCATCGCAGGGCTTGGACTTGCCTTCGTCACTGCGGATATGGCAGTGTCGGCGATGAGCGAAGGCAGTCTCATCCGCGTCCTTGAAGACTGGTGCCCGCCCTTCCCCGGTTACCATCTCTACTACCCCAGTCGGCGCTTGCCCTCACCTGCCTTTGCCGTCCTGCTGGAGGCTCTGCGTTATCGAAGCTAGCGACGCGCACTTTGCCCGCCTTGAAAGGAATCGAACCATCGACCGGGAGATTCGCCGGCTTTCAAATCTTAGCCAAGTCCAGTGCTGGTCTTGTGCGCTGAGGTCTTTCCAGCTATATTACCGGGAATAGCTAGGAGGTCAAAATGTCTAGTTCCCAGACCCGCGCAATTCAAAACTACAGATCCCGCTTGAGTGACCGTGGGCTCGCTCGTTTCGAAGTCATGGGCCGCGACGCCGATCGTGACCTCATCAGAATGTTAGCGCGCCGCCTCGCAGAAAATGGCCCGGAGTCCGTCAAACTACGTGCGGCTTTAAATGATACCATCAATGGTGAACCGCCAAAAAAAGGCGGAATTCTCGCAGCGCTTCGCCGCTCTCCAATTGTCGGCGCTAACCTTGAAATCTCTCGTCAACGTGAAGAAGGTCGTGAGATCGATCTTTAATGCGCTACCTTCTCGATACCAATATCCTGAGCAACATCACAAAGCCGGAGCCATCGGTCGCTTTGATGACATGGATGGCCGATCAGACCGACGATAGTCTTTTTATCGCTTCACTTACTTTGGCTGAAATCCACAAAGGCATCTTGGAGAAGCCCGCCGGCAAGAAGCGTACTTCTCTCGAGAGCTGGTTTGTTGGTGATGAGGGGCCGCAGCGTCTCTTCGCCAATCGTATCCTACCCTTTGACGAAACGGCAGCTCTCATATGGGCGCGATTGATGGCCGAGGGAAAAGCAATCGGGCGATCACGCGGTGGCCTTGATACCATCATAGCGGCCACCGCCCAGGCGAACGGATGCATCGTCGTGACCGACAATGAGAAAGACTTTTACGGCATAGAGATAATCAACCCGCTTCGCATCGGCAAAGGCTGAGCACGAACTACTCGCCTTGACGGGGCTCGAACCGCCGACCCCATCGTTGGCTCATTCGTTCGCGCCGAATTTCGGTGTGCGGGCAGCTATTTGCTTTCGGAAATGGCTGACAGGGGCGCTTCGCGACTGTCCGGCTTTGGTGGTCTAGGCTAAAATAGCTGCCAAAGAGCGCGAGCTGCATCTAGGCCTGCTTCCGACTTCATCCCAGTCATAGCCGACAAGTGACAATCTCTCCGTAAGCGGACACTTGTATCTGTAGTTGGAAGTTCACGAGTGCGGATCGGGCGCATGCTCCCACCCGCCCCTTGACATGCAGGTATTTACCTGCATATTCATGCACTCGTACAGATTGAGACCAATGCACGCTGACAAAGTTTTCAAAGCGCTGGGCGACCCGACACGCAGAAAGCTGCTCGACCTTCTCTGCGAGAGGAACGGGCAGACGCTCAGCGCGCTCTGCGAAACCCTGGACATGGCCCGGCAATCCGCCACGCAGCACCTCGGTATATTGGAGGATGCTAATCTGGTGAGCACGGTCAAGCGTGGGCGCGAAAGGCTGCATTTTATCAATCCAGTGCCGCTGCACGAAGTCTACGAGCGGTGGGTGCAGAAATTCGAACGCCAGCGGCTCAGCCTGCTGCACGACCTGAAGAAAGAACTGGAAGGAGAGTAGCAATGACCAGAGAGACGACCAGCTTTGTTTATGTAACCTATATTCTCTCGACGCCCGAAAAGGTGTTCGAGGCAATAACGAAACCGGATGTCGCAAGGCGTTACTGGGGCCACGAGAATATTTCCGACTGGAAGATCGGATCGAAGTGGGAACACATTCGTGCCAATGATGAACGCTCCGTCGAACTTGTCGGCAAGATCATCGAGATCTCTCCGCCGACCCGTCTAGTCATGTCCTGGGCGAATGCTTCGCAGGCTACCGATCCGGCCAGTCACAGCCGTGTGACCTTCGAGATAGTAGAGTATGACGATATGGTCAGGTTGACTGTCACCCATGACGACCTAATTGCGGGCAGCGGCATGGCGAACGGCATCAGCAAAGGCTGGCCAACCGTCCTCTCCAGCCTGAAATCCCTTCTCGAAACCGGCAAGGGTCTGGACATCTTCGCCAAGCCAAAGGCGGCCTGATTTCAGGCGGCGTCAAATCTCACTCTCAGAAAGAATAGTCATGACCAAAGCCTATACCGGCGGCTGCGCCTGTGGTGCAATCCGCTATGAAACGGCGGGCGAACCTATCTTCGAGAATCACTGCCAATGCGGCGATTGCCAGAAACGCAGCGGCACCGGGCATGGATCCTATCTGACGTTCGCGCAGCGCGCCGATGTGACAATCTTGGGCGAGGCCAAAAGCTGGCGGGTTGCGGGCGAAAGCGGAAATGAAAAGATACACGCCTTCTGCCCGGCCTGCGGAACTCCAGTTTACCTGACATTTGCCGCGATGCCGGAACTGATAGTGGTACACGCTGCCAGTCTCGACGATCCAGGCAGGTTCAATCCGCAAGTCGTCACATATAGTGTCTGCGGCCAAGTGTGGGATAAGATAGATCCTTCGCTACAGGCATTTGAGCGAATGCCGCCCTCATAATTTTCGCCGAAATAGCCCGAATTCGCAACTGTATTAACGGGTCCGATAAGAGCTCGATCGGGACATCTAGTGGTTACCGCCTGACATAAGAGTCCTGTATGGGATTCCATTTGCTGGGTTGGCATGCGAGTCTGGCGCATGCGCACAGGAATATCGTTCACCGTTTCGCCAACAGATCACCAACGCCTGATGGCCTTGACCAGGGATCGCAATGCGCCCCAAAAGCACGTCTGGCGGGCCGAGATCATCCTGCTGAGTGCCGATGGCGTCGGGACTGTCGAGATTATGCGCCAGACCGGCAAATCGAAGACCTGCGTATGGCGCTGGCAAGAGCGCTTCGCCACAGAAGGCGTCGAGGGTCTCCTGCGCGACAAGACGCGGCCGTCGCGTATTGTGCGGCTCGGACCCGATGTCGCCGAGCGTGTGGTGGCCCTGACGCTGGCTGATCCGCCGGGCGAGACGACGCACTGGACGGCCGACATGATGGCGACGGCCGCCGGCATCAGCGCCAGCGCAGTCAGGCGTATCTGGAAAGCGCATGGCCTCGCACCTCATCGGTGGCGGCAGTTCAAATTGTCCAACGACCCGAAATTCGTCGACAAGCTGCGAGACGTTGTCGGCCTCTATGTTGATCCGCCAGCCCACGCCGTCGTGTTGTCGGTCGATGAGAAAAGCCAAATCCAGGCGCTCGACCGCACCCAGCCGGGCCTGCCGATGAAGAAGGGTCGGCTCGGCACCATGACCCACGACTACAAGCGGCACGGCACAACCACGCTGTTTGCCGCCCTCAACGTGCTCGACGGCACCGTCATCGGCCGCAACATGCAGCGTCATCGTCATCAGGAGTTCATCCGCTTCCTCAACGCCATTAACGCCCAGGTGCCGGACGACAAGGCCGTCCACGTCATCCTCGACAACTATGCTGCCCACAAGCATCCCAAGGTGAGAGCCTGGCTCGACCGTCACGAGCGTTTCACCTTCCACTTCACTCCGACTTCAAGCTCATGGCTCAACGCGGTGGAGGGTTTCTTCGCCAGGCTGTCGAAGCGGCGTCTGAAACGCGGCGTTTTCCATTCCGTCGTCGATCTCCAGGCCGCCATCAACCGTTTCCTCGTTGAGCACAACAAAAAGCCAAAGCCCTTCACTTGGACCGCCGATCCCGACAAAATCATCGCCGCCGTTAAACGCGGGCACCAAGCGTTAGATTCCATCCACTAGTCATTAAAATGAAAGTCGGCTTTTCAGGAACGACTAGCAAAAGAAGACAGGCCGATTCCGTGGACCGTCAGCTTATAGGAGATCGAAAAGCAGCTCGAATGGCCAAAATGACGGCGCAAAGCTGCCATGGAGAATGGGTCGCAGCCACTATTGAGCACAAAGTCGAACCGATATTTCAGGTCTTGAAGGGATATGAACGTCCGGCTCGCTATTACGCTTGTGCGGACAGAATATCGCAATATCAAACAGAGAGGCTGAGCCAACGCTCAACAGACCTTTACGAATGGAATGTCTAAAAGCTCTGCCAGCTTTTCAATCTTACCGCCGATGTGGCCGACACCGACGGCACAATGGTGTGCTGGCCCTTGCGCGTTCCAATTCTCCGTAAACGCTCGTGCGCCAATGGAGAATTGATATCGGCTGTTGGTGTTTCCGATTTCCAGGATAGGACCCTCGACCGAAAAGCCCTCAGCGCAAAGCAGCTTGAGCGTGCCCGCGATTTCGACCACGGAAAGCAATGTGACTGGTCCGTGCTTGACGGACATTTCAACGCTGACGCCCGAGCCGACTTTACCGTGGAAAACTTGGAGGGGCCGTATCTTCGTACGGCCTTCGGCTATCTTCGTGTGACCTGGGCCATCATGGCCCATGAGGACGACGTCAGCCTTGAAGTCCATTGCGTAGTACTCTGTGAACGATCCGCCAGAGCCGAAACTGTCCATAATCTTCATCGCCTGAGCGTTCTTGATCTCGTATTCACCAGCAACCGGAATACCCTCGGCCGTCAACATCGAGCACCCGACGATAACGGATGTGATAATGTTCTCGTATTCATGGCCGGGAACGGATTCGTAGTAGTAGGCCAGAGAACCGATGCGCTTGAGTTCCACGAGCTTGCGGAGGGCAACGGCGGTCTTTGCGGCCCGCGTCAGTTCCTCTTCGTCGCAATCGGCCTGCACATCGAAATCGGACTTGATCTTAGCTAGGCATGCCAGGATTTCGCTGTCGGAGACTTCGCGCCTCAAGCGCGCCAGTTCGTCGATTTCCAAAACCTCGATATGCGTGCCGAACACGGCGCTTTGCGCGGTGAGATCGGAGTAGATATCGAGCATGCCGTTGTAGTAACGCCCCATCACCCCGAGCCTGTTGTGCGCCATGATATGAGCAACGCGGGCCGCCTCGATCCATTCCTCGATCGCGTTTTCGACGATGGGGTCATCCTCGAGGACGCCGGTAACCTGGTGGAAGCGAATACCCGCCCGAGTGAAGACGTTGGCGATCTCCGGCACCGGGCACGCCGCGCAATGGGCAAGCCACTCGCCCGTCATAGCCGTCCTGTCGCCGAGTGCGTTGAAGGATGCATAGTCGATCGCAGCCACCGGTTGTAGGTTGAGAATGATGACCGGAACTTTGGCGCGGCGGACAACAGGCAGCACCGTCGAAGACAGCGCGTAGGTCGTTATAAACAGGAAGATGATATCGACGTCAGCCTCCCGGAACGCATGACCGGCGTCCAGAGCCTTTTCCGGAGTATCGATCAGACCGAGATTCACGACGTCCACGCCAGGGCGCTCGAGCTTCGAGGCAACGACGTCGACATATCTGCGTAACCGTGCCTCGAGCCCTTCGAATTGCGCCCAATAGGCTTCTAGGCCGATGCCAAACAGGCCAGCCTTCAAGGGACGCTCAGACATTCTGGTTCTCCGGAAAAATGGGGTTTCAGCCTTGCAGGCGGACGCGGAGTTGATCGAGACCAACCGCCAACAACAACACGACGCCGCGCGTCACATCCTGCCAGAAGCTCGACACATTCATGAGCGTAAGGCCGTTGTTCAGCGTTCCGAGGATCAACACGGCGATCAGCGTGCCCCATACGCTGCCGCGCCCGCCGAACAGGCTCGTGCCTCCCAGGATGATAGCCGCAATGATGGTCAGCAGATGCTGACTGGCGGCATTCGGCGCTGCGGCACCGAGCATGGCTGACAGAATGATGCCAGCAGCTGCTCCAGAAATGCCGGAGACCACGTACAGGATCAACTGCGTCCGCTCGACAGGTACGCCAAGAAGGCTGCTTGCCTCCGGGTTGCCCCCGGTCGCATAGACGAAACGACCGAACGGCGTCTTTGAAAGCACCAGCCAAAGAACGACGAAGACGACCAGCATCAGGATGACGGGGAACGGTATCGAAAGAACACGACCGGACCCCAGCCAGTTGAATGCCGGAACGAATAGCGGCTTGCTCAGGCCCCCCGTCATGACCATGGATATCCCGGAGAAGATGCTCATCGTTCCCAATGTCACGATCAACGGGTTGAGGCGCAGCTTGGTGACGATCAGGCCGTTCAGGACGCCGACCCCTGCGCCGACGAATAAAGCCGCCAGACACCCGATCCAGATGTTCATACCGTTCGCATGGATCAATGCGACGATGACACCTGCGAGACCCGCGACGGCTGCGACCGAGAGATCCAGTCCGCCACCGATAATGAGCGGCGTGCCCGCTGCGGCCATCAACCCGATGAAGGCCATGTTGGTACCGATGTTTGCAAGATTGCTGACTGTAAGGAAATAGGGCGACAGCAGCGCGAAAGCGGCGAGAATGACGACGTAAAATACCAGGAGCACGACGATGCCCGCGGCCGGCCGTGCCAGAACGTCCGCCAAAGAGGGACGCCCGGGCTTCTCCGCTGGCCCATGTTCCACGATCGAACCAGACTTGCTCATGCTTTCTCCAATTCATTCGAGGCGCTCGAAACGGACCTCGTTTCTGCCGCCTGCATCAGATCCGCCGCCGATGCCTGTGGTCCGAGGACTGCGACGACTTTTCCGTCTTCAAAAACGAGGGTCCGGTCTGCGAGGCCGGCAACCTCTTCGGCGTCCGACGATACGAGAAGTATCCCCATGCCGCCGACCGCAAGGCGGTGGATTTCGTCGTAAATCTCCCGCCTTGCGCCGAGATCGACGCCGCGTGTCGGCTCCTCGAGGATTAGAAGCTTTGGGCTGCCGAGCAGCCAGCGAGCAAGACACAGCTTCTGCTGGTTTCCGCCCGACAACAGGCGTATCTCCTGCTCCGGTCCCGTGGTCTTGACGCGAAGGGTTTTGATCCAGTGCTGCGAAATCGCACGCTCTCGCGCGGTGTCGACCACTCCAAAACGTGTGAAGGATCCAAGGTATGGGAGAGTCGTGTTCGTCCGGACCGTGAGATTGCCGATCAGACCTTGCCGCTTGCGTTCCGCCGCGACAAAACCGATGCTGTTTTCGATGCTTTGTTTCGGACCAGAGAGTTTGATCTCCTTGTCAGCCATCCGCAGGGATCGCGCCCTTGCAGATGGTTCCGCGCCGTAGACGGCTCTCCCCACTTTCTCGATACCGGAGCCGATCAGGCCGAATGCGCCCAGGATTTCGCCGCGTCGCACCGAAAACGAAACGTCCTCAAGCCAACCGGGCAGCGAGAGCCCGTCGACCGTAACGACGGTCTCTTCCGGAAGAGCGACGGATTTCGGAGGAAACAGGTCACCGAGGTCACCACCAAGCATCGCCCTGAGTACTTCCTCATGGCTGGTGTCGGCGGTCCGGAATTGCCCGCGCACTTCGCCGTCTCGCAGCACCACGATCCGATCCGACAGCCGGAAGACTTCGTCGAGATAATGCGAGATATAGATGACCGTCACGCCGTCTGCGCTCAGTGCATCGATCACACCGAAAAGCGTTTCGGCATCAGCCTCTCCCATTGAAGCCGTCGGCTCGTCCATGATCAGAATTCTGGCTTTCCCGGCCAACGCTCTGGCGATCTCGACGATACGCTGCTCCGGCAGAGAGAGGGATCCCATCCTGCGATCCGGTACAATGTGGGCGAGACCCAATCTCGAAAGCAGTGCCAGGGCCTGGCTTCGCATGGCGTTCCTATCGACGAAACCAATCCCGGCCACCTTCCGTATGGGCATCGACCCTAGAGCGATGTTTTCCGCAACCGACAGGTCCGGATGTACCGAAAGTTCCTGCGGCATCAAGCGAATGCCGGCGGCGATGGCAGCACGAGCAGACGTGATGTCGACGCGTATTCCATCGATTTCGATGAGGCCCGCATCACAGGAATAGACACCGGACAGGATTTTCATCAAAGTGGACTTGCCGGCGCCATTGGCTCCGAGCAAGGCCACGACTTCTCCGGCGTCTGCCGAGCAACTGACGTTTTTCAGCACCTGCACGCCGGAAAATGCCTTTGTGACATCGGTGATCCGGAGCCGCGGTGCGCGGGTCCCTATGACTGGTTGCGTTTGCATACCTCTCTCCTCCGCTCTCATCCTATTGTTGCGGGAGGATCGCCTCGTAACCCTTCAGCCAGTCTTCCTTCTTCAGACCCGCGAGGTAACTTGCAAACTCTGCCTCAGGGAAGACATAGCCGTCGGCTTCCCCTGCACATTCGAATTCCTTGTAGAATTTGCAGATGTTGGCCTTCGTAACCATCTGATGCGTAACGAATATAGCTTCCGGTACGGGTTTTCCCGCAAGCGCTGAAAGCGCGATCGGGATCAGATAGTTGCCGTAGCTGCCGGGAAAGGACCCTGTCGCCGCGATCAGCTTCGGATCGGTGGCGAGCGCCTCGGCTTCATCAGCACCATTGCCGACCGCAATGGCCTGGTCGACGCGACCCGCTGCACGCACGGCTTGCAACATGCCCATTGTCGCCTGGTCATTGATACCGATGATCATGATAGGCGCTTCAGGTGGAATGCGGCCAAGGACATTGTTCATCTGCGTGTAGGATTCCTGCAAGGTATTTTTCGTATCGATCTCGATGATATGATCGGCTGGAAAAGCCTTGCTCAGTGCCAGGAACCCGGCGCGCTGCCCTTCGGTGCGCATCCGCGGTATGACGCCCGATTGCGGCAAAGCGCCTATGACCAGGTAGCCCTTCTTCACGCTATCGGCACCGAACTGCTTGTCCGCCGCCTTCGCCAGATAAGATCCGCCCATGAAGCCAGATCTCGGATTGTTCACACCGAAGAAATTTGCGCCGGGCATCGGGATGTCGATCGCGGTAACCTTCGTGCCGTCCTGTTTGAAGACGTCCATGACCGCCTGGCCGAAATTGGCGTCGGTCTGGAATTCGATGATGTAATCGACCTTGCGCTCGGCAAACGACTTGGCGTTGGCAAGCGCTGTCGGTCCGTCGAGACGATTATCGGCGATGACCAGTTCCACGCCGGCCGCATCCGCATTCTGCTGTATTCCTTTTTCGACAAGGACGCCAAAGGCGATGTCTCGCTGAAGATTGGCGAAGCCGATACTGTATTTGTTACCATTCTTCGGTCGCGTGACCTTGGATGCATCCTGAACCATGGCTTTCAGGGTCTCGGCAGAAAGCATGTTTCCGTCGAATTTCAACGGGTCGAAACCGTGGAAATCGTCGGCGTAGGCAGCAGATGCAAAAAGGCAGGATACCGCTGCGAGCAGTCTGATTGGGGTTCTCATGTTCCTCTCCTCCCGTCCGCTACCCTCCCCGGCAGCGGCTAAATAATAATTTTGCCCATGGCACCATCGCATCGAGTTGCCCAGCAACCACAACGCTAGCATTGCCACAACGTGTTGACACGCCGGAAAAAACCGCAAAAGTGACTTTTGCATACAAAAATTGATCTTATCTCTGAGGTCTTGAAATGGCGGATAATTATTTTGTCTACATGCCTGAAAACCGAATATCCGCTGCTTGGGGATGCACTGCAGTTTCGACCGGATATTCGGTTATAGCGCCACACTCCAGCTATCCTCCGAGCCGCCATCCAGACGACCATCATTTCAGCTGGTCGCGTGGCCGTATCCTTCACGCGTACCAAATCGTGTTCATCAGTAGCGGGATCGGAAAGCTCGAATTCGGGAAATCGCGGCGGAAGATGAATGTGACGGAAGGGTCGGTATTCCTCCTTTTTCCCGGAGAATGGCATCGCTTTGCCCCCGATCGGCCGAGTGGCTGGACGGAGCACTGGATAGAGTGCCGTGGAAATGCTTTCGACTTTGCGCTACACACGGGTTTGCTGAATAAAGAGCGGCCAATGAGCCTCGCGGGAGACGAAATCGCGGCAGTGTTCGCTTCGATCCATACTCTCGCCCGCGAAGACGCCGTTTTGCACCAATTGGTAATATCGACACTCGGCCTGCAGCTGCTTGCATTGCTAAGCCGGTCATCAGGCCTTGCGGCCGAGGCGAACTCGCGTTTGGTGGATAGGGCTCGTGCAATTCTCATGGAGCGCTGCGGGGACGGCCAGTCGGTCGAAGATTTGGCGGCGGAGCTGGGTATCAGCTATCCGTATTTCCGGCGAATTTTTCGCGAGAAGACGGGAATGTCTGCCAAACAGTACCAGATCACCGTCCGGATCCAGCGGGCTCACGACTTTCTCTCCAATACCGACAAATCGATCAAGGAGATCGCCGGGCTACTAGGCTTCAACTCAGCCTTCCATTTCTCCAATCAGTTCAAACAGTCAACAGATCTCTCCCCAAGCCAATTCAGGCATGCCGTGGGGAACGCTCAAGCTTCACGAAAGTGACCTGATGAAGAATGAAATCGGACAATTTTCTCCGAAAGGAGTGCGAAAACAGGGCTCCGTAAAGTAAACCTTCCGGCGGTCGAGTTGTGCGATGTTGCAGGATGACCCAGTCGCTTGTGCGGTAACCGGGAGGGTAACCGTGTGCTGATAGGAAAGCTTGGAAGAGACTGAGATCACTACTTGCGCTTGATCCGATATGAACCGCCGACCCTTCTTGCGCCGCCAAAGATATTGAAAAATCAGCTCCCGCCGCTGCCAAAGGCTTTGATTTGGAAGGGAACGCGGCTATTTGCCACCATAATGCTGTGTTGCAGAATGTAAAATCGTCAGCCCAGCCACGGATCAACGACAATCGCGCCGGTTCCGGCGAAATCTTGAACGTTACGCGTTACGACGGTCAAGCTATGAACCAGCGCGGTCGAGGCGATCAAAGCGTCAGCCTCGTTTCGACGATCTGGGATATGAAGATGAGCGCAACGCGTCGCAATCGCATCATCGATCGAGAGAATACGGCCCTCGAACTCAGGGCGGACGCGTCTGTCCATCCATGTCCGCAAGAGAGCCGCCTGAGACCGATCGCGACGTTGAAGGATCAATATCCCTCGCTCAATTTCGAGGATCGTGATAGCAGAAATAAACAGATCGCTCGAATGCTGCGAGCTGAGCCAACGCGTAACATTTACATCTGCCTTACCGTCTCCGGCCTTATGCAGTTCGGAGACGACGTTGGTATCGAGCAGGTATTTCAAAACAGGTCGACCTCGCGGGTCACGATTTCTGCCCTCGGCGGATCCAGGTCGACCACCGAGAGACCGGGCATTGAAAGCGCGTCAACGAGGCTCCGCCGTTTTCCCGTCAGACGCTCGAACTCGCTGTAGGTCATCAACACATGGGATGGCTTACCACGATCTGTGATGATAACGGGCCCCATCTGGGCAGCTTTCTTTGCCTTGCTAACGTCGTGATTAACCTCACGGCTGGACAAACTGGTCATACTCATCGAAAGCCTCCTAGTAGGTAGGTAGGTACCTACATATAAGAAAGATCCGGCTTGGTAGCAACACTTTACGCGACTATAAGCCCGGCGCCGTTTAAGTTTGATCGCCGACTCGGTAAAGTGATTCATCCAAATCAAGTGCTTATTCTGGCTCGGGCAAGCTCTTGTATGGGCGATGCCGTCGGCTGTTGCCGCCGCACCTTCGGTCTGATAGCGGCCAAACATCAGGCACAGGTCTAGCGCATGCCACGCGGTGTGTGCTCGACAGCGACCGGATGGGCGGCCGACAGTCTTGCTCTCGGATTGGATGTTGGCTCGTCTGTCGTACGATCATCACCGAGAAACCCAAGATTAGGAGAGTTCGCTTTTTTGAAAGTTCGACGCAAAGATTGGATATCTATTCCAGGATTGTCAGGCAGCGGCCGGCGAGCTCAAAGGCCGCGCGTTCGCGTTCGTTCTGAAACGGGATAGCTCTTCCGCGGACATCGGGCGCCCTACCATATATCCCTGAAGCTGATCACACCCGGCATCTCGAAGAAAGTCGGCCTGCCCTTCGTTTTCAATCCCCTCTGCTGTGACGGGGATTGATAGTGCCGCGGCGAGCGCGATCGTCGCCTTCAATATGTCTCTTCCACGCCCATCGTCGAATGCCCAAACCAGAGACCGATCGATTTTCATGCTGTCAAAGCCAAATTGTCTAAGCGCTCCGATACTGGCATAACCGCAGCCAAAATCATCGAGAGAAAACCGGACACCAATCTTTTTAAGCTCATCGATAGCCCTTTGCGCGTGGGTTGGGTTCGACATTAGGACACCCTCGGTAATCTCCAGGGTCAGCCGAGTGGGTTCAAAGTTCTCTTCCTTCAAGAGGCTTGCAACCCGGTGTGCGAACGAGGCATTGCACATTTGCACCGGAGAAACATTGACGGACAGCCCAAGCTCCGGCCAGTCGGCAGCCGCTCTTACAGATTGACGTAAAATCAACATCCCCAGTTGATCAATCAGGCCAGAGCGCTCTGCCAAGGGGATGAATATCTCAGGGCTGATTGGACCCGTCGGGCTCTGCCATCGAGCGAGCGCTTCTACACCGTTCAATTTACCGCTCCCTGAGGCGACAAGCGGCTGATAGGCAACACCGATATCGCCATTGACAACGGCACGTTTCAGCTCGTTTTCAAGCACGGCCATCTCTTCGCGGTCGCGGTCGAGTTCCGGCCGATACCCCACGGCCCTTCCCTTGCCGTCGTGCTTTGCCCGATAAAGAGCTAAGTCGACACGGCGAAGCAATTCGAAGGAGTCGGTGACGTTGACCGAACGCGCGCTGCCAATGCTAACACCAACTTCTACTGTTCGACCTTCGATTTCGAATGGCTTTTCGAAAATCGACAGAACTCGCGCGCAAAAATTCGATGAAGGACCGTGGTCGCACTGGACAAGGGCAAACTCATCGCCCCCCAATCGCGCCGCGGAGACAATTTGCGGGTGGCACTGAGAAATTGTGTTAGCAACTTTTTGGATAAGGACGTCGCCGATCTGATGACCCCAGGTGTCGTTGACCGCCTTGAAGCCGTCAAGATCCAGGAGATGAAGTGTAACATCGTCCCCGTTTTCAAGTGCTTTATCCAAATCCGCCAAAAGCCCGTTTCTGTTCAAAAGGCCGCTGAGACCATCGTGGCTCGCTTCATATCGAGCCAACCGCGCCATTCTCGCCATCCGCCGGGACTCTGCACCTCCGGCAGTTACCACCACGACAAGGAAAACGACCAAGATGACGCCGGCGGCTAGTACTTCATTTCTGACCTCCTGATACACTCGGGTGCCCGGTCGAAGTCTATTCCATCCCAGGTAAGCAACGGGTAGGCCTGAGGCACTCCTCAGCGCGACGACGAGCATATTGCGAGGTGCTTCCTCGTAAAGACGCAGGCCCTCAAGCTGATATTGCTCCGCAAGCAAGCCAAGGTCAGAATCCCGCACGTGCCTGAAGAGCGACAAAACCGCATAAGGGGTACTAATTGTCGTGCCGCCGTCTGGATGTATGATTGTCGATGCCAGGATATCAACACCATCCCACGTCTTGACGAATTCGACGAGCGGCTTTCCCTCATTCTTCAGAGCTGCCGAAGCTTGCGACTGGAGAGTACCTCGGAAGCGAGTCGAGGGATCGAAGGTTGAGCCTTTGTAGCTCGCCATAGCGGTCGCACCGCTGCGCGTCGTTACGATCGCTCCATCGTAGATAGATGCGGCTCCGCTCGTTCCGCGCCATTTCTCAATGGCCCATCGAGAGAATTCCCCCGCTTGCGAAACCTGGTAAGCATCACTCGAGCCGGCATTGTCGAGAAGTGTCATCGAAACCCGGTCTTTGAGAGACCGGATTGCCGACTGGGCTGCTCGAGACGCACGCTCGTCATCACGGATATCTGCAGAGCGGCGCATGGTTGTGATGACATTTGTTGCCAGAGCGCCCAGAGTGACAAGTACGATAACAAACAGGGCAGTGGAGAGAGCAACAGGCCACTTCGAGATGTTGGTCTTCGTTATTGGCATTGGCCTCTCCCCCAGATAAAAAATATAAGCGATATTTTGTAGTTGAATCTTTCCTCGACTTTGAAAAGTAACTCAGCCTTATTATCATGTGGCTTACGCTTGTGGTTAAAAGCCAGTTAACTTAAATGAACTTGCAACTACTTAACCGGCGTCGGCATCTCGAATATTGGGCGTTGGTTTGTGAAGTACGTCCGGAAAGTTGCGCGGTTGCGTACTGGCCTACAGTCGCGGGAGGATATAGATCGAGGCTCGATCTCTTCTTTGCTAACACGAGCATGAATTGCCTTGTCGTGTCTGCGGTCTCCCACGTGACCACTTCTGACGCAGGGCATCAGATTTCGTTGGCATTTGGAATGCTATCCATGCCTTCCCTGGCCGTGACGATGAAAAGGCATCGACACTCAAGCGGGTTTGCTGCAACACCTTGGCATCAAGCCGTGCGGGCGGATCGACGTCGACCAGTTGCCAGGCGGCAAGCTCCGGGTAAAAACGGCTTTACCAACCGGCACGGCACAGCCGGCAGTGAGCAAAGCGATCCGTACGCTCGAAAATCATCTGGGGGGTTGCACTCTTCAAATCGAAGCACGCCGAACGCCACCTTGACGGATCAAGGGCAAAAATATTTCGACAGAATGAAACCACTGCTCAAGGCGATCGAAGCTACTGATCGAGAAGTTAAGGGCAGCGGCGCCGACATGTCTGGGTCGATCCGCATTGCAGCCCCTACCACATTCGGTCGACTTCACATTCTGCCAACCATTCCGAATTTGCTGGCCGAATATCCTCATCTCCGGGGGGGATCTGGTTTTATCGCAGCTTCGGCGGGACATGATCGATGATCGGGTCGATCTGGTGATAAGAGGAGTTGTCGAGGAGCCCGATGCCGTCGCCAGGCGCGTGACAAACCTTTCTCTGGTATGCGTAGGATCTCGCCAATACCTCGAAAAGCACGGCGTCCCGACCCTGGCTGGGTCGAACCCGAGAATCGACGCGCGGACCACTCGGCTCAGCGCCGATTTTTCCGCCAGGCCGTCCTCGTGATCACAGGATGCTTTCTGACATGCAGCCCGCCCGACATGCCCGCGGCGAGGGACTTCAAGGCAACCTCAGGCGCCACGAAAGACGCATGAGGTTGCCTGGCCCGGCGAGACCTTGTCAATCCAGCGGATTGTAGGCAATGACGTCCATCTCTACCTTGACATCGACCATCATCGGCGATTGGACGGTGGAGCGTGCCGGCGGATGATCGATGAAGTGTTTCTGGAAAACGGCATTAAAGCTGGAGAAATCGCGGGCGTCGTCGAGCCAGACATTAACCTTGACCACATGTTCGAGCGTGCAGTCGGCGAGCGCCAGGACGGACTTGATATTGGCGACCACCTGTTCGGTTTGAACAGCAATATTGCCGACTACGACCTCGCCATCGATGGTTGGCACCTGACCGGAGATGTAGATGAAATCGCCCGCGCGCACGGCCTTGGCGAAAGGTCGGCTCTGGCCGCCTGCCTGGGCGTCGGCGATATCGTAACGAATGATCTTGTCGCTTGTCATGGAAGTGTCTTTCAGTTTTATTTTACAATGCGAATTTGAACCGTTGCCCCTTGGGAGTGGCATCAGTGCGAATCCTGGATGAAATGGCCGGGCGAGACTTCCCGAAAAATGCGCTTCGGCGGAACGTAATCGAATGGACGGATAGGGCTTCTGATCTCTTCAGTCGAAGGTGGTACAGTCCGGCCGCGGCGTGCCGGATCGGGAATAGGCACCGCAGAGATCAGACGGCGGGTATAAGGATGTTGCGGGTTGTCGAAAATTGCCGCCCGCGGACCGATCTCAACGATTTCGCCAAGGAACATCACCGCGACGCGATGGCTCATCCGCTCGACGACGGCCATATCATGGCTGATGAAGAGATAGGCAAGACCATGCTTTTCCTGCAAGTCGAGCAGGAGGTTGGAAACCTGTGCCTTCACTGAACCGTCGAGCGCCGAGACAGCTTCGTCTGCGACGATGAATTTCGGATCGAGTGCCAAGGCACGGGCAATCGAGATGCGCTGCCGCTGGCCGCCGGAAAATTCATGCGGGTGGCGCTCCGCCATCGCCGCCGACAGTCCGACCTGTTCCAGCAGTTCGACGACGCGCTCCTTGGCATCCCGCCGTCCCATCAGCCCATGGGCGAGGATCGGTTCAGCAATCGCCGAACCGACGGTGAGGCGCGGATTGAGCGAGGCAAAGGGGTCCTGAAAGATCATCTGCGAGGTGCGACGCATGGTGCGCAGCTCCCTTGTGCCGGCTTTCGTCACATCCTGGCCGCCGATGACGATCGAGCCTTCGGACGGATTGATAAGCCGGATGATGGCACGGCCGGTCGTCGACTTGCCACAGCCGGATTCGCCCACCAGCGACAGAGTTTCGCCAGGGCGAAGATCGAAGGACACGTCTTCGACCGCATGGACGCGGCCGGTCGGCAGGTCGAAGCGTACGGACAGATGATCGACCTTGAGGATCGGCTCGACGCCCAACGCAACGGCAGACATCTCGCGGCCATCGTTTGCCACGCCGGTCGACACATCGACCTCCGGGAAACGCTTTGGCGCGACCGCGGCTCCCATGGTGCCGAGACGCGGGATCGAGGCGAGCAGCGACTTGGTGTAAAGCGCCTTGGGAGCGGCGAAGATCTCCTGCGTCGGCCCTGTCTCGATCGTGTCGCCGCGAAACATCACAACGGTACGGTCAGCGATTTCCGCCACAACACCCATGTCATGGGTGATGAACAACACGCCCATGTTTTCGTCCTGCTGCAATTCGCGCAGCAGATGAAGGATTTCAGCCTGGATCGTAACGTCGAGCGCGGTTGTCGGTTCGTCGGCGATCAGAAGCTTCGGGCGACAGGCAAGCGCCATGGCGATCATCACGCGCTGGCGCATGCCGCCGGAGAACTTGTGTGGATATTCGTGGAGGCGTGCCTTTGCCGCCGGGATCCGCACCCGCTCCATCAGCCGCACGGTCTCGGCCTCGGCTTGTGCCCAGGACAGGCCGCGATGCAGGACCAGCGCTTCCGCGATCTGGTTGCCGATGGTAAAGACCGGATTGAGCGACGTCATCGGTTCCTGGAAAATCATGCCGATCGAGCCGCCGCGCACTTTGCGCATCTCGGCTTCGCTTGCAGCAAGCAGGTCCTTGCCATCGAGAAGAATACGGCCTTCAGTGCGTGCCCGACCGGCCGGTAGAAGCCGCATTGTCGATAGCGCGGTGACACTCTTGCCCGAGCCGCTCTCGCCAACCATCGCGACCGTCTCGCCGGCATCGACATGCAGGCTGATATTGCGGATGACGGCCTTCCAGCCTTCCGGTGTCTTGAAAGAGGTCGTCAGGCTCTCGACTGCAAGGACCGGCTTGTTTGTGGTCGCGTCGGTCATGATCAGCTTTCCTTGGCGAGACGCGGATCGACAAGATCGCGCAGGCCGTCGCCAAGCAATTGCAGGGAGAGAACGGAGAAGACGATGGCAAGGCCAGGAAACACCATCAGCCACGGTGCGTTGTTCATATATTCGCGCCCCGACGCCAGCATCGTGCCCCAGGTCGGCATGTCGGTGGAAACGCCGACGCCGAGGAAGGAGAGGCTTGCCTCCGCGAGCATCGCCGAGGCAAAGACGAAGGTCGACTGCACGAGGATGGGCGAGGCCAGATTGAGCAGCACGTGACGGACAAGGATCTGCCAGGTTGGGAGCCCCATGGCGACGGCTGCCTCGATATAGGGCAGTTCACGCAGGACCAGCGTCGAGCCACGGATAATGCGGGCCAGGCGTGGCGCATAGGTGATGCCAAGCGCCAGGATGACGGTGGTGAGCGACGGCCCGAGCGCTGCAACGAGCGCGATCGCCAGCAGGATGTCCGGGAAGGACATCATTGCATCCAGCAGGCGAGAGATCGGCGCATCGAGGCCGCGAAAGAACCCGGCCGCAACGCCGAGGATCACCCCGAGCACGGTCGAGATGAAGACGACGCCGAGGCTGACCAGAAGCGAGATGCGGCCCGCAAAGATGGCGCGGGAAAAGATATCACGGCCGAATTCGTCGGTTCCAAAAAAGTGGACCATGGATGGCGGCTTCAGCTTGTTGACAATCGACAGTTTGTTCGGCGCATAGGGCGCGACAAAGGGGGCCAGCAGCGCTGCGAAGACGACGACGACCAGAATGATTGCGCCGAAAAGCATGGCTCGGTTGCCGAGCAGGCGGCGTAGGCCGGAGGACAAGGGCATGGAGACGGAAGCCATGGTGATCATAGGCGCACCCGTGGATCGACGACGATATAGAGCATGTCGACGATGAAATTGATGAGAACGTAAATGGCGGCGACTGTGAGCAACGCGCCCTGAATGACCGGATAGTCCCGGCGCAGGACAGCCGAGACCACGAGATTGCCGACGCCAGGCAGACCAAAGACGGTCTCCGTGACAACCGCACCGGCGACCAGCATGGCGACCGACAGGCCGATGACGGTGATGATCGGTATCATCGCGTTTTTCAACGCGTGCTTGAGGACAACGCGACCTTCCCCGGCGCCCTTGGCACGGGCGGTGCGGACATAATCCTCACCGAGGACATCAAGCATGGCAGCGCGGGTGAAGCGGGTGATCAGCGCCGAATTGACGATGCCGAGTGCGACAGCCGGCAGCACGAGATGATGCAGCCGTTCGAGAAAGGGTGTCTCGGGGCCGCCGTAGCCGGAGGCCGGGAACCAGCCCTGACCGACGGCGAAGATCTGGATGAGCATCAGCCCGAGCCAGAAGCTTGGCACGCTGGCCGCAACCATGGTGAGCGTGACGACGATCTGGTCGAAGATCGTTCCGCGCTTGACCGCCGACAGGATGCCGACAGGCAAGGCTATGCCGACCGCGATCAGGATTGAGAAAAGCGTCAGGAAGAAAGTCGGCTCGGCACGCGAGGCAAGTGCCGTCGTCACCGGCTGATTCAGGAAGATCGACTGGCCGAGGTCACCATGCAGTATGCCCAACACGAACTGGCCATACTGGACGATCATCGGTGCATCGAGCCCCATCTTGGTGCGCAGCTGGGCGATGTCCGCAGGGGTCGCATCCGACCCCAGCATGACTGCGGCCGGATCGCCAGGCGTCACGCGAACGATGATGAAGACCACCGTTACGACGAGGGCGAGCACGACGGCCATGCCCCCCAACCGTGTTAAAAGTGCCTGTGCGATCGTAGCCATGGTCGTTCCAAGCCCTACTTCTTCGGATTGACGTTCCAGAAATGCGGCCAGTAGGTTGGCTCGTATCCGGAAACGCCGTTTGCGAGACCGGAAACCGCATTGAAGTTGCCGACTTTAAAGAGCGAGGCGTCATCATAGATGGCTGTCTGGATACCGTCCCAGGCCTTCTTCTTGGCATCATCGGTGGTTGCATCCATGTAAGCTGCAACAGCCTTTGTCTTCTGGTTGGAAACGTACCAGCCCGGATAGCTGTCGGTGATGGTGTTGATCGTGGTAGGGTCGCCCGGAAAGTTGGAATGGGTGATGAAGATGTCCCACTCCTTTGGATCGGCGCGCCGGGTGGTCAGCGTTGCCCAGTCGACAACCTGCAGGTCGACCTTGAAACCGGCAGCTTCCATATAGGCCTTGGCGACTTCGCCGATTTTGTAGTGGAATTCGTACTGGCGGCTGGTCATGAGGCGTAGCGGCGTGCCGTCATAGCCGGCTTCCTTTAGAAGCTTGCCAGCGGCTTCCTGATCGCCTTCTCCGTACCGGGCAACGCCGGCTTCGGTGTGCCAGAAGGAGCCCTTCGGGAAAATCGAGCCATCGACGCTGAAGAAGCGGTCATCGGAGAAGGCGGCCAGCATCATGTCATTGGCGTTGAGGGCTGCTTGCACCGCCTGACGCAGCTGCTTATTGACCAGAAGGCCCTGCTTCATATTCATGTTCATCGAAGCCCAGCCGGCATTCTTGAAGATCACGGGTTTGGCGTTGCCGCTCTTTTCGACACGCTCGTAGGCGCTGACAGGCAACGAATCCGCATAATCGAACTGCCCGGAAATCAGGCCTTCGACGCGAGTGTTGGCATCTGGAACAGGAACGAACCGGATTTCCTTGGCGATCGCCTCTCGCTTGCCGGCATAGTTGCTCGGCGTGCCCTGCGGCGACTTGTAGCCGTCGAAGCGGACGAGCTGGGTGTACTGGTCGGGCTTGCGCTCCTTCAGTTCGTAAGGGCCGGTACCGATGAAATCGGTGAGCGTATCCTTGACCTTTTCGGAGGGCATGATCACGCAGGCCTGCGACAGAGTGGCCAGCAGCGGCGCATAACGCGATTTCAGCTTGATGATGACGGCATGATCACCGTCTTCTACAAGGCTGTCGATGATGGCGGCAACCTGCTTGCCCTTCGAATTGATCGCCATCCACCGCTTCAGCGAGGCGGTCACGTCCTTGGCGTCGAAGTCGCTGCCGTCGTGAAACTTCACGCCTTCGCGCAGCGGGATCCTGTAGGTCATGCCGTCTTCGGAAATCGTCGGCATGGCAGCGGCGAGCAGCGGAACCGACTTCCATTCTGCGTCATAGGTATAGAGCGTCTCGAAAATATGCTGGTCGATGGTCAGAACGATATCGGTCGGCGTCTGCATGACATCGAGCGTCGGCGGCTCGCCGATCGTGGCAACGGTCAAGACGCCGTCACTTTTCTGAGCCAATGCCAGATTGCTCGTACCGGCCAATGCCGCAAGCGTCATCAAAACAAGTGCACTGTGTTTCATCGTCATCCCCTTGTTGTTTTCGGTTCGGCCAGTTCTTTCGGCGCGGTTTCTGCCGGTCGAGAATTCAGCTATCCAGCCCCAGCGGATCGGCAACGCGCGGCCAGAGTTCGAGGCTCGCCTTGCGATAAAGCGTCGTTGCAGGATCGGTCGGATAGGAAGTCGGCGCGGCGATATAGACGATGTCTGACGAGACGGGTTGGAAACCGGCATAAAAATGATTGGTCGACTTGATCAGGAGCCAGCACTTCCCGGCGAAATCGATACCCTGGTTGGAGAAGATATCCGGCTCGTAGGTCTGCGTGCGGCTTGTGATCAGGACGATATCGATGTGGGTACCGACCGGCCTGATGACCGCGGCACTGCCGAGCGTGACGCGCGAATTGCGGAAACTCTGCCAACCGGCATCGAAGACTTTTTGCACGGTGACGCGCAGGTCGAGCGGTTCGCCGCCCTCCGGGCCGGACTTGCCGCCGACGCGCAGAGAAAGTTCGGCGCCCTCGCCCGCTGCATGGCAAAAGGTGACGGCGATGGGGTCCCAGATCGTCGCAACGGCGAAATTGTCCATGCCGCGTTCCATCATCCGGCGCAGGACATGGGTGGCGTCACCGGCGACGCCACCGCCGGGATTGTCCCAGACGTCTGCGATGGTGACCGGCTTTTCAAGATGGGCGGCGCGGATGGCGACCGCCTTGTCGAGGCCCGCCTCGGTGTCGACCATCGGCATCGCGGTCTCGCGGCGAAGGCCGTAGAGCTCGCGACCAAGGCCTGCCGCTAGTTCGTCGCCCTTTTGCCTGTCATTGTCGGTGACGACGACGATGCGGGTTCCCATATCGGGCACGTCGCCGGCCATGAAGCCGTGAATGACCGAGGCCGATAGGATGCCGTCCTTGCCCTCCATCGCCTGCATCCGATCGACGAAGGAGCGCATCGGCTCCCGGCTCGTCGGGAAAATCGTGATCATACGGCAGTCGAAGGTAGAGATGACCGGCTTGATCTGTCCGCGCAGGGCCTGGAGCGCAAGCTCGACGACATGTTCCCCGCGCTGTTCGAAATCCGTATGCGGGAACTCCAGGAACGCGGCCATGAGATCGAGATTAGCAACACGAAGCGCCGTCAGATGGCTGTGCGGGTCGAATTCGGCAGCGATGAGGACATCCGGGCCGACCATGTCGCGAATATGCGAGAGGAAATCGCCCTCCGGATCGTCATACCCTTGAGCGGCCATTGCGCCATGCAGGCCGAGCACCACGCCATCGACCGGCAGGGTTGCCTTCAGCTCGGCGAGGATCTGGTCGCGCAAGGTCTCGTAGGTCTGCCGCTGGATGAGACCGGCCGGTTCCGCCCAGCATGACGTGCCTTCGATGACGGTGAAGCCTTCCTGCTTGCCGCGGCGGCGCAGGATCGGGACAACGGCGGAGCAGAGCGTCGGTGTGTCCGGATGTTCGCCTGGCCCGGCATAAAATGCCGCCTTGAAGGCGTTCATATCCGTTGGCACGGGAGAAAAGGTGTTCGTTTCAGTCGCCAGCGAGGCGGTGAAGATGCGCATGTCTGTCGCCTAAATACACGCCGGGCTCCGAGCCACCGCAAGGGGGCAGGTACCGACGTTAGATTGTCTATCTGTCTAGTTCCCGCCTGCCGGGCCGCCGTGCGCGACCGTCAGAACTGCAACTATCGAAGTGCCCCCGGACATGGGATTCCCTGTTTTCTGTAAAATTCCCGCTCACCGTTTCGGTGTAATTAATTTTCTCCAATATGCGTCAAAGCCGTTTGAAGTCAATTGACGATCTGATTTTTTGGTTATTTCTGTAATTTATTTTCTAGACAGGGGAAAACTTGGAAAAATTCTCAGACCGCGCTCGCGGCCGCAGAAACGGACATGGCGCTTCGATATCTGCGTCCTATTTTGAATCAACAGGTTCTGCCATTCGCGATAGTTTGTTGAAGAGGGCGCCGATTGACCGAGAATGAAAAGGCCACCAGCCTAAAGCATCTAATTTTCATCACTGAGCCGGGGCTGGGCTCTGGCCGGAGCCGGATGGGGATTGGGCGTGGGACGCTTCGCAGACCTACCCCTGCACTGAGAGCCCAAGCGGCTGGTTCCGGCTACGGAAAACGCCGCGGCAGCAAACGCTGGGAATGCACGCGCGCAACGGCCGGCGATAGGCGCCTGCGTTTATTATCGCCAGGCTGCCGAGTTCGATTGATGCCTACCGACATCATGCTATGAAAAATTCGCGGCGGTGAAACTGATTTTCATCGATGCCTTCTGTTTCCCTGTGGCGTTTCGAGGAAAAGACCCAATGGACCTGTTTCACGCTCTTTCCGATGAAAATGGAAAACTCTCGGGCCTGGACGCCAGGCTGGCGAAATTCTCGCTGGAGAATGTGGATGCCGTCGTCAATTTCTCGATCATCGAGCTCGCAGCACGCGCGGGCGTGTCACCACCGACCGTGACGCGGTTTTGCCGACGGCTGGGCTGCCAGGGCTATTCCGACTTCAAGGTACAACTCGCCAAGATGGCCTATGTCGGCTTGCGATACCTGAAGCCCGATGCACCGACGGCGACCGTTGAAGAGGTTGCACACGATATCGTCTCGAAGGCCCAGAATTCGCTGTTCGAGCTTCATCGGCAGCTTGACCTTGCCGCCATCGAGAAGGCGGCTCAGATGTTGCGGGCTGCCGAGTTCATCCAGGCCTTCGGTGCGAGCGGCAATTCGGCTATGATCGTCAACGAATTGCACAACCGCCTGTTTCGTCTCGGCTGCCGCATCCATTCATCCAACGACCATGGCATGAACCAAATGATCTCTGCCTCGGCACAGCCGGGCACCGTCGTTTTCGGCTCGTCGTTCACCGGTCGCGACATGGAGCTTGTCCGCTGTCTGGAGCTTTTGCGGGAGCGCTCGATCCCGACCATCGCGATGACGCAGGGCGGTTCGCCAGTCGCTGCTGCGGCCGACGTGGTGATCGCGATCGAAATGCCGGAGGGCAAGAACATCTTTCGCCCGACCTCCACCCGCTATGCCTATCTGGCAGCGATCGACATCCTGGCAAACATGGTCGCCTATGCCGACCGGACCACGGCCCTGAAGTCGCTGCGCGCGATCAAGGAGCAACTGGTGCGCAATCGCGACGGCGACGACCGCCAGCTTCTGGGCGATTGAAAGCGGCAAGGTAGACTGACCGCTGACGGCATGCTGGAGCAGCCTGACCAGAACTGATTCAGATATCCGACGCTCTCTCGCCGCGGCGTCGAACATTGTGTTCAGGAGGACCGATCGGGCCTGCAGGGGCCCGATCGGCAACGCTTATTTATTCCGCAGCGACAATCTTGCCGCCGTCCCACTTGTAAAGGGAGAAGCTTTGCGAGGTGAGGTCGCCTGTCTCGCCGTAGGTCAGATTGCCGATTGCGGTCGCGATAGGCTGACCGGACTTGATGGCCTTTGACACCGCATCGACGTCTTCGGCACTGCCGGCCTTCTCGATGCCTGCCTTCAGAACTTGAACGGCGGCGTAGGCGTTCAGGGTGAAGGCCTCGGCAGGAATGTTCTTGGCCTTGAGCGCATCGGATGCGGCCTTTGAATCGGGGCTCCTGATTGCGTCCGCCGCATTCGTGAAGATCGTGCCAGCGGCAGCCTCCGTGCCTATCTTCCAAAATTCCGTGTTGGAAAGGCCGTCGCCGCCGATCAGCGTTGCCTTGACCGACAGATCGGCTAGCTGCCGGACAAGCAGGCCGCCTTCGGGATGGTATCCGCCGAAATAGATCACGTCGATCTTTTCCGACTTCAGGCGCGTGGTCAGGGCCGAGAAATCCTTATCGCCCGGATTGATGGCATCATCGATGACTTCCTTGGTGCCGGCCGCATTTAGCGTCGCCTTAAAGGCATCCGCCAGACCTTTGCCATAGGCACCCTTGTCGTTGATGATGGCGATCCGTTTGCCGCTGAAGTTCTTAAGGACGTAGCGGGCTGCAACTTCGGCTTGCTGGTCGTCGCGTCCGCATGTGCGCAGGACATTCGTCAGGCCACGCTTTGTCAAGTCGGGTGCCGTTGCGGTCGGCGTGACCATCAGGACGCCGTTTTCGGAGAAGACGTCGGAGGCAGGGATGGCAACGCCCGATGTGACCGGACCGACGACGAAATGGATATCCTGGCCGACGAGCTGGTTGGCGCCGGAAACACCCTGCTTGGGTTCGCCCGCGTCGTCAGCGGTTTCCAGCACGACTTTCTGGCCCAGAATGCCGCCGGTCTTGTTGATCTCTTCGATAGCGGTTTCAACACCGTTCTTCACCTGATCGCCATAGGCGGCGACGGGGCCGGTCAGGGGCGCGATCAGTCCAATTGTTACGTCTGCGTGGGCCAGGGGCGCAAATGCAATCGAAGCGGCGAATGTCGCTCCTGTCAAAGTCTTGAAACCCATTACTCTCTCCTTGGGAATATGATTGCCGAGTTCGAGGCCCTGGCGCTGAAACGTCGAGCGTCGGAGCCAGCGACCGGTGAACGGTCGTTGCGGCCATTTTTGGCTTCGAAACGTCCATGCGCGTTCTATGGCGCCGGTCGGATTTGCGCAAGAAGTTACCCATTCGAATGAATGGCATATATTCAGCGCTTACGAAGGAATGCGACGCGCAACCGGAGGGCAGTGCGGTTAGGGAGCCGAGAGCTTCATCCCTGAGCTTCGCCTTGGGACGTGGAGCACACGAGGCGTTCAGACCGTCTCGCCCGCCCCCATCTCTTGCCAGGCATCGTAGCAAGACAGCACGGTTTCCATCTGCGCCGTGTGGCCGGCGATGAAATCGTCACCATAGATGGTTTCGTCGGGATATTCGGTGATCAGCGTCATCGGTACGGTGTGGCGGTCGTCGACCGAGCACAGGCAGGGAAAGCCGTTGATAATCTGAAAGCCGGTTTCGCCGGCATGGATCTCGTAGAGCGCAATCTGCCGGTCGTTATACGCCAGTAGGCCTGGGATCTGTCCGAGATGGCGTGTAACCCGATCCAGCAGAATTTCAGAGCGCTTTTCCCACTCGGGATGGTGGCGCATGATGAGGAAGAACCCCTTCGGCAGTGTCCACATGCCAAAGCCGCGCGGCACATAGCCGGAGAGCGGCCTTGTCCATTCGTGGCTCGGATAGCCGTGCAGGTTGACATGCAACTGAGCGTTGCTCAGCGCCTGCGCTTGGATCCTGATCTGCTTCTCATTCAGATGGGGGCCGGCGGTTTCCACCGTGCGGTACGATCTCATCGAAACTGGCATCTGGGACAAAGCCAAGATCCAGAGCGAGGCGTGCGTCAAAGGATTTGGGCCAGGAGCTGACAATCATGTGAATCGCCGGATCGGGCTCTTCGCGAATGAGGGCCACTGCATCGTCACCGGCAACCTTCCGCAAGGCTTCGATTTGGTCTTCCACCGACGCTGAGACGCCAGGCATCGTCAACGCCCGGACAGTGAGGTCCGGGCCCGCAACCTCTGCGGCCCTGATGAGGAAATCTTCCGCCTTCCGCGGTGAAGCGAACCAATGGCGAATGTCGCGCGATACGGGGAGGACGGCTTCTTCGCCGTTCAGGGGCTCGCGGATGATGCTCGAATAGAAACTCGACGCCGCCTTATTGGGTTTACCGGGTCGCACGCAAATCGTCGGGAGGCGTATACTCAAGCCATCTATGATCCCGCGCCTGGCATAGTCGGCGACGAGAAGCTCCCCCATCGCCTTTTGTGCGCCATAGCTTGATAGGGGACGCGGGAGATAATCATCTGGAATGACATCCGGAAGTGGTGCGCCGAAAACCGCAATCGAGGATGTGAACACGAAACGCGGTCGGTAATCTTGTCCGATCGTGCGAACGGCATTGAGTAGCGCGCGGGTCCCCTCTAAGTTGACCCGGTAGCCTTTCTCGAGGTCGGCTTCCGCCTCTCCCGATACCACCGCAGCAAGATGAAAGATCACGTCAGGACGATACAACAGGATACGCTCTGCCTCTCCTTGGTCCGAAAAGTCAGACGTCAGAACATCGACGTCAAAGTTACCGTTTACACGCGCCGCCGGCACAATATCGTGAAGGGTAAACGCCGTGATGGCCTTTCCAGCAAGCTCTCCTTCGGCCGCAAGGCGCTCGGTCAGTCTTCGCCCGAGCATTCCAGCTGCTCCCAGGATGGCAATACGCATGACTACACTCCCATATAAAGTATCATGTTCGGCAACGGGTCGTAGCTCTTTGCCCATCGCCCATGCACACCTTAGTGGTGAAAGTGACACGTACACGCGCGTTTTCTCACGAGCTCTAATGTCTACTGCCCCGCGCAAACTCAGTTTGCGCTTATCCCCGCCGGGGCTGCCGCTACTTTTCTAAAGTACTTTTTCCTCAGCGACAACTTGGCAAACGCAATCCACAGCGACAATATCGCCCACGGTTCCCGTTTGTCGACATTCCAGCTTCATTTCGCGGTCGCGAGTCGCCAAGCTTGCCCTAGACGATTGCACGAGAAGACATTGCATCGGAATTCGTACGAAATTAAATCTTGGGGACTCGGGGTTGTGGTCTGGAGCATGGCAGCAAGAGGGCTGCGATTGGAAAGAATTCAAAGGTGTTTCCTTGGTGATTGCCGCCTCTACCTTCCGTCAGGTAGTTGATGACCGATACCTACGCCTTATTGTCCGTCGACGTTGTAGCCGCGATGTGGGCCACATCACGCGCGCTGTCTCGGGCGCTCTTCTCGGATTCCCGCGCGCTCTTTGCCGCGTTACGCGACAATTATCCGGGCGGGGATCCCTACGTTAATTACGAACGCAAGCGTGTGCTGCCAATCTCAACGTTATGGGCCGCTAGGACAAAGTCCGGTCTGAAAAAATCATCGAGAGGAAGGGCGACGATTGCGCCAAGCCCGCCTGCGCCAGTGGGCGCGCCACGATCCGTTTGCGCGCCGCCTTGATCCCGTTGACGAAAGGCACTGGCGAGGAATTGGCGAAATTCTGCAGCGCCGGGGCGGCCTCATGGGCGAAACGGGAGGCGGCATATTTGCTGTGACGGATGGTGATCTCTTCGAAATCCTCCACGCCCCATAGATTGCGGTTCTGGCAGACCGCTCGAAGGTAGAAGCTCGCCATGCCGAGCGTTTTGGCACCAACCTCGCTGTTCCAGGCATAGAATCCTCGGAAGAACAGGTCGGGCGACCCACCGGGCAGCTCGCCAGCCTCGATGGGGTTCAGATCGTCGACGAGGAACAGGAACACGTCGCGGTCGCTGGCATAGGCGTGGTGGTGTCCTTGGTGATATTGACGCGCGGATTATAGATCCCGGTCGACCAGTCGAGCACACCCGGCACCTTCCAGCGCGTGTAACCGGTGCCATTGCCGGCGATGCGCTGAACCGCTTCGACGAGTTCGTGATCGTAGATGCGACCGTAATCGACACCGGTTGACGCCCGCAGCTCGACGCGACCACCATCGGTTTCGAGCGTCTTGATCTGCTCGGCCCGATGCGAGGTCAGACGGTATTGCAGATTGATCCCGGCGAGCGCGGCGGGGAGTTGGCGCAAATAGGCGGCCGGCGCACCGACCTGGGCAGCGAGCTGTCCAAGACTCCAGTGCGTCGGCGCGATGGGCGCGTCTGCACCGGGAAGGATCAACTCCAGGCGCTCGGGATTGGTGCGGCTCGCCTCGACATGGATGAGCGCGCTTTGCACAACGCGGGTCCGGCTGCGTTCGGCACGATCACGCACCATCCGAGCCAGTTCGCCAAGCGACAGGAAGCGCTCGTCATGAGGGCGGGAATACCATTCGGATGAGACGCGACCGACCTGTCGGCCACGGCTCTGATCAACCTTGAAGCCACCACTCTGATCACGGGGGGTGTCCAGTACCTGAATGTTCATAGGATCTACTCCAGGACGGGTGCCGGAAGCCTCTCTCTCGGCCCTCCCACGTCCACGAAGTGAGACGCCGCCTCTTACTCTGGAGGGATAGCGCACGACCGAAACGGACAAATGGAGAAGCCAAAGACATGAAGCCGGCACAACGTCCTTGGATAAACTTCGGTCCTCCGGCGACATTGAGAACCAAAGCTGCATGGGGTCAGCACGTAAAGTCGCAACCGACCGCAAGAGCATTTCTCCAAGCCTGCGTTCTCCCCTTGCCGTTATTGCCCCGCCTGCCCGAGTTTTTAGCGACGAAACGAGAAACGACGCTTCCACATTTTCCGAGCCAGGGACATTTGCCGGCAAGGACGAAGGCTTTCGCGCGAGTCGCCAGTCCGGCCCTATGGCCACGCTGGCGGATGCGTTTCATCTCAACACGCGCAGTCGATCATGTTCTCACCGACGGCGGTGACGGACAGGGTCGCAACGCGCTTCAGGTTTATGACGTTATGCTAACGAAGATTCCGCCGGATAAGCGCAACTATGATTGCGCATAGACTTGATATTTGCGCGTATCTGGGCATTCTTGCGCCTACTCCGTTAGGCGCAAGAAAAGCAACGAATCGTGGCGAACCAAATTCCTGAGGACGCATTTGCTGCGATCGAAGAGATCGTAAGCCAGCACACAGGTGCTATTCCAGCATCAGAGATTCTTCGCGCTCTGCAAACGCCTATCCCCCAACGCACCCTGCAATACCGGCTGAAACGGCTGGTATCGGATGATCGCTTGATTATGGAGGGCGAAGGCCGCTGGGCAAAATATCGCCTGCCCGACCACGCTTCGTCCCCTCCATCACCTGGCGAGGACAGGGTTTTCGACATTACACTTTCCGATGCAGCCAAATCAGTGCGCGATTATGTTCGACAGCCGTCCGAAGCCCGTAAGCCGGTCGGTTACAATCGCGAGTTTCTCAACAGCTACCGCCCGAACGTTACCTTTTATTTGACCCAATCCGAGCGCCTCCATCTGACGTCGGTCGGGCGGCTACAGGTCGCAGAGCAGCCAGCAGGAACCTATGCCAAGCATATCTTGAGCAGGCTTCTGATCGACCTTGCCTGGAACTCGAGCCGGCTTGAGGGCAATACCTATTCGCTGCTCGACACCAAGCGCCTCATTGAACTCGGTGAAGAAGCCGAGGGCCGAGCCCATCTCGAAGCGCAGATGATCCTCAACCACAAGGACGCAATCGAGTTCCTGGTCAGCGCAGCCGATGACATCGGCTTCAACCGCTACACGATTCTCAATCTACATGGTCTGCTAGCCAATAACCTGCTTGTCGATCCATCAGCTGTGGGAAGGTTACGCTACATAGCGGTCGGAATTGAGCGGTCAGCGTTCCACCCTCTGGAAGTGCCGCCGCTCATTGAGGAATATTTCGATCAGATCCTGGCCACTGCCGACGCCATCACCGACCCGTTCGAGCAAGCATTTTTCGTTATGGTGCAATTGCCCTATCTTCAGCCCTTTGACGATGTGAACAAGCGCGTTTCCCGCCTTGCCGCGAACATCCCGTTTATCAAGCATAACCTCTCGCCGCTCTCCTTTGACGACGTACCACGGCAAGCCTACACAGAGGCGGTACTCGGTGTTTACGAGCTAAATCAGATGGATCTGCTCAAGGACCTCTTCTTGTGGGCCTATGAACGCTCGGCTGCGCGCTATGCCGCTGTTCGCCAATCGCTGGGCGAGCCCGATCCATTCAGGCTTCGCTATCGCGCCGAATTGCGCGAGCTCGTCGCGACCCTCATCCGAGGGTGCACCCGACGTAAGGAGATCGCCCAACGCATCGCAGCTTGGGCGGCAGAGAAAGTCGATCCCGCCGATCGTCGGCGCTTCATCGAGATTACCGAAGCCGAAGTAACGGGACTGCATGAAGGCAATTTTGCGCGCTATCAGATCCGACCCTCGGAGTTCGCAGACTGGCGCAAAGTCTGGGAGGCGGAATGACCGACAGCTCTTACCCGATTATCGCCGCCGACGACTTCGCACGCCGATTTTCAATGCGGCCAGGTGGCCTAATGTGGCTACTTGGGGCTGGAGCGTCTGCCGCGGCCGGTATTCCCACGGCTTGGGACATGATCTGGGAATTCAAACAGCAAATTTATGTAAGTCAACGTCGCGTCTCGCCAAAAACCGTAGCCGACCTGGCAAATCCGGCGGTCCGTCGCTCATTGCAGAGCTTTATGGACGGCCTCGATCGGTTTCCACCAACAGGGGCTCCCGATGAATATGCGGCGTTGTTCGAAGCGGCCTATCCAAGCGAAAACGACCGCAGGACGTACATCGCGGCCAAACTCGCCGGTGCAAAACCGTCTTACGGCCACATGGCTCTGGCGACCTTCATGAGAGCAAGCCGCACCAAAATCGTATGGACCACAAACTTTGATCCGCTTGTCGCCGATGCATGTGCCAAGGTCTATGACGGGACGGGGCATCTGACCACCGTCGCGCTCGACGCTCCCGATCTCGCGCGAGACGTAATCAACGGCGAGCGCTGGCCTGCGGAAATCAAGTTACACGGCGATTTCCGATCGGCAGTAAGGATGACCGCTCGACTGCTGCCCAATGGGGAAGAATTATCAACATATCCAGCATGGCGGCATTGATGACTCCTGCGAAAAGACCCGACTATGGTGCCGCAAAGGCCGCGATGGATTGCGATGACAGCCTCTTTGGCGAAGGAGGTTGCGATGGATGGCATCACAGCCAACACGGTATCGCCCGGAACAATTAAAAGCGGCAGGCTAGACGAAGGCTTCCGCAAGGTAGCCGCCGCGCAAGGCCTTGCGCTGGACGCACCATGGACCGAAATCGAGAAAATAGTGCTGCCGATGTTTGCCCAAGTCCCCATGGGAAGGGTTGGAACACTTGAGGAGATCGCCGATGCCATCGCCTTCCTCGTTAGTCCACGCGCCTGCTATATTACGGGAGCGAACCTGCGACTTGATGGCGGCATGTGGCCAGGCCTTTGATTGTCGAGGCCTATCCGAACTACGAGCCGATATCTTGTACTGCTGCCATCGGCGCTCTGAACGTCGCCGTGAACCCCGAAGGGAGATAGGACTTCTCGGCGTGTCCCGTCCCCGCGATCCCCATGCGGATCAGCCTCGAGCCGAACCCGCGCCTGATCGGCTCAGATATCTCCGGCCCGCCGCTTTCGGTCCAAACCATCGAAAGGGTCGGGACACCGTCAAGATCATCGACCGACCACTTCACAGAAACCCGGCCCGACCCGTTCGAAAGAGCTCCGTACTTGATGGCGTTGGTGGCCAGTTCGTGGAGGAGAAGGGAGAGCGATAATCCAGCCTTGGGACCAAGGGTAACCTTTGGGCCGTCCAGGTCCCGACGCGTCCCGTCGGCGTGAAGGGTGAGCACGCTGAGCATCACGTCACCGATCTCGGCCGACGACCAATTCTCCCGAAGCAGCACGTCATGTGCCCTGCTGAGCGCCTGAAGCCGACCCGTAAACGCATCGACCGCATCGCGCTCAGTCACGTCTTTCAATGCCTGGGCAGCGATCGCCAGCACCATCGACAACGTGTTCTTCATGCGATGACTGAGTTCGGCGGTGAGAAACTTTCGCTCTTCCTCCGCCTGTGCCATGGCTCTCGTTTGTGCGAGCATTTGTTCGCTCAAACTGCGTTGAACCTCCGCCTCTTCCGATTTCTCCCGCAGGGCCTTACGCAGTTCAAGCTGTGCCATGACCTGCCGCGCGAGCAGACGGAGTGTGTCCTGCTGCAACTCGTCGAGGACCATCGGCTCGTACCCGAGAACGCATACTGTACCGATAGGGAGATCGTCTTCCGTCTTGAGGATCGCGCCAGCGTAGAAGCGAAGATGCGGCTCGCCTGTCACCAGAGGATTGCAGTCGAAACGCTTGTCCTTGGTCGCATCCGGAACCATCAGAAAGTCGTTCTCGAGGATCGCTTTGGCACAGAACGAGCTGTCGAACGGGGTGGACCTCACCCCAACCCGACCTCGGCCTTGAAAAACTGCCGCCGATCACCGATCAGGTTGACGACGGCAATCGGTGTGCCGCACAAACGCGACGCGATCTTTGCAATGTCATCGAAATCCTTCTCCGGTTCCGTGTCCAGAACGTCATAGGAATACAACGCGGCGAGCCGACGTTCTTCGGGGAAGTCGACTGCGAGATTTTTCAACGAGGGATTCCCTTGGCCTGACAAACTCAGGTCTCCATGGGATTGATATACCAACGCACGATGTAAAGCGACGAATATCGGGGTAGGATTCAGCCCGCCGCCGTCCTGATGACCGCCAGCACCTCGCGCTCCGAATACGGCTTGCCAACAAAGCCGATCGGCTGCCACTGCATCGCCATATGCCGGGTTCGTTCGTCGAGGTTCCCGCTGACGAACAGAGACGGGATGTTCCACCTCTGCCTCAGCGCGGCGGCCGTAGCGACGCCGTTCGACCCACGCGCCAGGTTGATGTCCATGATGGCGACGTCGATCCCTCCGTCCACGCTTTCGGCGATAGCTAGCGCCTGGGGCATGTCGGAGGCCTGGCCTACCACCGTATAGCCAGCATCCAGCAGCATGTCTTCGAGGTCGAGCGCCAACAGCATCTCATCCTCGACAATCATAACCCGCAAAGCCGTCATCTGTCGTTTCCCTCGAAGGCCAGCATGAAGCGATAGCCATCAGGAGCATTGGCCTCTGCGACAACACCGCCGAGCTGGGAAGCCATGGTGGCTATCAGTCTACCCCCCAGTTCGTCGGACCCCATTGGCGAGGCCACGTCCGACCCCGACACCGTTAGCTCTATCCGACCTTCGGCAGTGGTCTTCAGTGAAACGGTAATCGGATTTTGCTCGTCGGCCCCTCTCAACGCCCCGGCCAGAAGCTCGTTGACGATGACCGATATCGGTATAGCGCGTTCGGTGGGCAGCTCCAACGCGTCGGCATCGACGATGATCGCCTTGGGCCCGTCGCCCACGAGATCAAGGCAGAGCTTTGACAAGTGGTCAGCCATGTCCACGCTGAGCGAATTATGGTTTCGATAGAGCCGTTCGTGTACGGATATGATGGCTCGGACGCGCGAAATCGCCCGGGCGAAGGCTTCGTTCGTGGCAGGGTCCCGTAGTTTTCGCGCCTGCAAACGCAATGTGCTGATAACCAGCTGAAGGCTGTTCTTCACGCGGTGGTTGACCTCGGCGAGAAGAAGTTCCTTCTGCTCGATCAGCTCCCCCTGTGCGGCGAGGGCGGCGCTCAATTCGGCCTCTCTGAGACGGTCTGCGGTGACATCCATCAGGACACCGATCATGCGTACCTTTCCCGTTGAGGTTCGCAAAACCTCGCCTCTCGACGTGACGTGCCGCACTTCCCCGGACGGCAGGAGGATACGGTAATCGAACTTCATCGCCGTTCTATCCGGGCACTCCATCACGTCGGCGACGACCTTCTTCGTGGAGAGCAGGTCGTCGGGGTGCATCCTGGCAAAGAACGGCGCCGCGACGGGGCCGCCCTCGCCGGGCTCGAAACCAAAGATCACGTCGACCGAATGGCTGCGCCTCCAGATATCGGTCTCCGGTTCGTATTCCCAACTAGCGAGGTCGGCGGCGTGGAGCGCTACGCGAAGACGGGCGTCAGCCTCCTTGGCCTTCAGGACGCTCTCGGTGACGTCCATGGGATTCTGGATGATGTATTCGATCTCGCCGTCGTCACCGAGGACCGGAGTGTGGACAGGGGTCCAGAACTTCTGCGTGAATCGCCCGTCAGGTTGGGGGATGTCATACTGGATGACCGCCATCTCATGCGGCTTGCCGGTCTCTATGACGTGGCGCAGAGAAACTTCGAGCGGTCCCTGCTCGACAGTCCCCGCTGCATCGGGGTTTTCGGGGAATGCCACCAGGATATTCTGACCGACGATATCGGCCAGGCTGCGGTCTGTCAGCGCCAGGTATGCGTCGCTGGCTCCGACGATCATGAGGTCGGTGTCGAGAACCAGATATGGCTGAGGCATTCCTTTGAGGATGGCCGCGAAATTCGTGTTGGACATGGACATTTAGAGCGGCACCCAAGATTCTTTTCCGTCATGACAGACCATCAGGCGTTGAAGTCCTTTCAATAAACCGCTCCCGGAAATAGAGCGGCGATCTCGGAGGGCAAGTCGTAAGGCTCTGTGTTGAAGTACCTGGACCTGTCAAACAGCGATGGTCTCGTACGTGAATATAAGCGATCCGACAGACGGCTCAACCTTCTTCGTCTTTTGCTTTCGAGGGGACCATCCCTCGGCGGTCGTCATAGGGAATTTTCTCCTGGCGATATCCGCCGTGATCGGCCTGGCTTCAGTCTTAGCGCCGGCCGCACGTTCCAAATTGCTGACCTCCCGATCGAAGCCCCGCCGTCGACATGCAAGGTCTGTCCGGTGATGAACGCGGCATCGTCGGAGAGCAGGAAACCGATCACGCCGGCTACTTCCTCGGCCTGCCGAAGCGGCCCATAGGAATCGCTGATAGGTATCGCGCTTCACCGTTGCTTCCGATAGGGTTATTTGTACGGAACAATTCGGTCTCCGTGGGTCCAGGCTAAATTGCATTGACGGTGATGCCGTCCATAGCGAGTTCCAGCGCCCAACTCCGGGTGAAGCTGACAAGTGCTGCCTTGGCTGTGGCGTAACTCGTCCGCTCAACGTCGCCGAGCACCGTGAGACTCGAGATATTGACAACCCGGCCCCACCCGCATGACTTCGTCGAGCGTCTCGACGGCGATGTCGCCGACAGGTTAGACAGCTTTTCGCCTTGATAGGATACGAACCGAAAGTCACCTGCGCGAATTGCTATGTACCTACCAATGCTCTTCTTTTTGTGCGCCCGTGGCGCTGGCTCTTTCGATGCTTTACGTCGTTAAAACTCGGAATTTGCCGAGATAATGGTATGCATGATTTTTGCGAGCCCGCATGTCCAAAAAATCGTGATTCTGATCCGTGACTTGGTTCGGTTCGGGCAAAAATGGGTACTTTTTTGCCCAGCCATTGTTGCATTCTTAATGGGAGTGCTCCATATCAATGATCAACAACACCCGCTACGCCTCGGACGGAACCTCGGTTTCGAAACTTCGCACACCAGCGGGTTTTTTGTTTTCTGGCGATTTCGAATCCGCCTATGAGATGGTATGAAGTTTTAAAAGCCATCCGTTTCTATTCCCGATCAAATTGCCTGGCTCGAAGCAAGGGGAATGGCCGTTCCGGATCTAGGCGACGCAGCCCATTGCTCCAGCACATAAGCTACTACCCGCTACGGTACTACTGGCTTCCGTTCGAGGGTATCCCACACGCGACTGGCGAACATAGGTTTTGATATACAACATCCTTCGACGATGTGTTGGAGATACACATTCTCGATAGGCGCCTTCGACTACTCGTGATGGATGCGATCGAGAGAATCGAAGTGTCTTTGCGAGGCGGTTGGGCGCATCACGTCGCGATGAAATACGGGCCGCACAGCTATCTTGATCCTGGCCTCTATCACCGAGCAGACCGATATGCTCAGGCCTTCTTGAAGCTAATTGAGGATCTGCGTAGGTCGAAGGACACTTTCATCCTCCATTATAAGAATAGATATGACGATCCTGAACACTCGCCGGTCTGGATGACAGCCGAGGTAATATCGTTAGGGCAGTTTTCGATGTGGTACAGCAATCTAAAGAATCGATTCGACCCGCCAATTACATGCAAGGTGGCCGATGTCTTTGAATGAACCACAAGCCCTTAAAAAAGCACTCATACGGTTCACCGGATACGTTGATCTGTACTACAATTTATGCGTAAACTCTTAATGGTGCAACGCTGGGATGCAACCGGCTTAACAGGAGCTGCAGGCAGTTAAAGTTGCACCGATTGCTTTGACTGGCGACGACGGCGCAGCTTGATTTGTATGCAGCTACGGATGTCAACTGAAACATTGTCGGTTTTTGGCCGGGGCCGCGGTTGCTTTCAAGAAGCGGTGTATGAAACTCTCGTCCAGGGGTGTCCCGTACTCACGCGATGTACGTTCTTCGGTTGGCAATTCAGCGAAATGCACCACATTCACGTCTGTCTTGGCGCCCATTGACCGCCATCTCAATGTTTGTCTATTTTAGTAGACATTGTCGTTTACAATAGCTTCTAAAATAGACAAAACTGCCGGCATATTTGCCATTATTCTCCGATGTGATATATCCTAAAGTAGATATTAACGTCACTTGTGTATGCCATGGCAGAGAATGCGAATTCCTTTTTGTCACTTTCGCTAACCAGTCGATCAGCGTTGCAATTGCTTGCGTCCGAGATTCAGGCAGCTCGAAAGCTTCGCGGCTGGACAGAGGCCGATCTCGCCAAACGAACCGGATGTTCGCGGCTGACGATCCGCGCGATAGAAGCCGGCAAGCCAACCGTTGCAGTCGGATACATCTTCGAAGCAGCGACGATGGTTGGGTTGGCCTTGTTCGGAGGCCCCTTTGAGACGAAAGCCCGGCTTTCGGAAACTAAGACAAAACTCGAGCTTCTGCCAGCACGTGTCCGATATCAAAAGCCGGAGCTGAAAGATGATTTCTGATCCCAGCGAACTTTACGTCTGGATATGGTTGCCGGGAGAAATCGAGCCAGTCGTCGTGGGGCGCGTAGTCCGTGAGAGGGATCGCTATTTCTTCAACTATGGTCGCAGCTACCTGGAGAGAAAAAAGGCAATCGCCATTTTTGATCTCGACCTGCCGCTCGGCGCGGGCGTCATCGAACCTCCGGCCGATCATTTTCTCGCACCATCCCTGCGCGACGCATTGCCTGACCGATGGGGCCGTCGCGTTATAGTCAATGAATTGTTGGGACTGAAGCAGGACGCGATCGACGAGGACGCCTTTGGCGAGATGACATTCATGCGCCATTCCGGTTCAGACAGAATCGGTGCGCTGGATTTTCAGGAGAGCGCGACGGAGCACATTGCTCGCGAGGGTGACCATGCGACGCTGACGGAGTTGCTGAGTTTCGCCGATAAGGTGGAAGCCGGGGAACCGGTCCCCGAAGGCTTGCACCGTGTCATCCTTCATGGCAGCTCGATCGGCGGTGCGCGCCCAAAGGCGCTCATCAGTGACCACCAGGCGGGGAAACCAAGGAAGCTGATCGCTAAATTCTCGGCCACGAATGACACATTCGCGATGGTCAAGGCGGAATTTGCAACCATGCGCCTGGCAGCATGTGCTGGTATGTCCGTGGCGCCGGTAGAAATAGATAGAGTCTTGGATCGCGATGTCCTTCTCGTCGAACGGTTCGACCGCATTTCCGTCGAAACATCATGGCAGAGGCGTGCAATGGTCTCCGCCCTGACATGGACACAGGAGAATGAACTCGCTGCCCATCATATCTCGTATCAGATGCTTGCGGAGATCATTCGAGCTCGGTTTTCCGAACCATTGGAAAACCTGACCGAACTTTTCTCGAGACTTTGCTTCAACATTCTCGTTGGAAACACCGATGACCATGCAAGAAATCATGCAGCCTTCTGGGATGGGAAGACACTCAACTTGACGCCCGCATATGATATCGCCCCGCAACGCCGGGGAACACCAGAAGCCAATCAAGCAATGATTGTCTCTGGAGGAAGTCGCGCTGCGAAGTTGATGAACGTCTTGGCTGTCGCGCCGTCGTTTTTGCTATCAAAGGCGCAAGCTCGCACGATTATCGATGATCAGACCGCCGCAATCATCGCCAACTGGCAACTAATCTGCGAGGAGGCTGGCATGACGGCAATTGAGCGACGTTTTTTTGAGGGGCGCCAGATCCTCAACGGCTATGCCTTCGACGGCTACGGCCGCGCCCCAAGGCTTGGCGAATGAGAAATGCGGCCCAGACTTCGTTTTCGGATATACCCGTTGTGGTGTGAGTATCCAAGACAAGTGCCTCATGTCTGCAAATCAAAAAACCGCCACGCGAAACCGGAAGGCCACTGTAGTTTGTGGAATTTTGCCCTCAGCCAAGCCCTGCTCGCCTTTTGGTGACACGGTTAACGCAGACGTCTCGGCAGAGGAACGTTTCTCCCTGGCAATGATCGATACCATCCGCCCGCGCACTTATGATTGAAGTTGTCGCGGAGGGAGCGGAAACACCTAAACATGCCGATGTCTTGCGCGATCTTGGTGTCGATGTCTTGCAGGGCTATGCGCTCAATCGACCTGAGCCTTGGGGTGTCGTAACCCGCACACTGTCGCTGCAGGATATGACCGTGAGGGAGCACTTAAGGAATCGCCTTGTGTAGAGATGCCGCGTCAGTTCCAAGCCAATCTCTTCGATGCCGCTTCAGTCACCCAGGCATTCCTGCCTCATTTTCGCTGACGGCTTAGTGGCTTTGTCGTCAACGTGACGTCGATGGGCGGAATGATCACCATTCCTGGGATCGTCCACTTTCAGCTTGACGCTGGAAGCCTCTTTACCTGCTGCCTCGCGAGAACAACCGCTGGAAAGAAATCCTTCAAGACACTTCTGCAGTGTTTCGACATCTAGAAAGCCAAATTCTATTTGGTCGCGGGACGGATCTGGACGCATTTTCCACTCCTGCATCGGTCACCATCTGATCGTAGCGCAACGAAGGCCCGATGCAACCGTTCGTCCGCCCGCGGACAGAGGCGCCGGGAATGTGGAAAAGTGCTGATCGTGGCGTAGGGTTGCTAGCCCATCGATCCTATCAAGCGACAGAATTCGGTCTCAGCAAGGCCGTATGCCTCACCTGCGAACGCCTCAAGTCGTTTGCGGTCCCGGATCGTTACGAGGCCTCGCGAACTGTAGACCAGGTGATCACCCTCAAGCTGATGGAGAGACGTCGTCACGCTCTGCCGCCTTACGTTCAGCATTGCGCCTAGGAATTCGTGTGTCACAGGCAGCTCGTTTCCAGCCGTCCTGTCATGCACCATCAAAAGCCATCGAGCGAGCCGCTTTTCGACGGAATGCGTCGTGTTTGACAGTGCGGTGAAACTGGTCTGGACGAAAAGGGCCTGCGCGTATCGACTCAAAATCTTTCGAAGTGCCCTACTCGCGGCGAGCGCCTCAAAGAGATGGTCGTTCAATATTCGATTGCCCTTGCCCTCCACCTGCATGAAGACCTTGAACGGGGCCTGGTCGTCCTCGAATAGACTATTTGGTGGCGACATGCCTTCCCGACCGAAGATCGCAACTTCGACCTCATGTCCAGCTGGCGAGACAGCCACCACCGATCCAATGCCCGACTCCAGAAAGAAGCTGTATTTTGCCGCTTTGTTCGGTTCCGCCATCTCGAACAATCTGGGGAGTTCGACCGGCTCGAAGTTGGCAACTAATCTTTTCCTGTCCGGCTCTTCCATTAAGGCTATCAGACGATTGAACATTATTTGGTTCTCCGTGGTGGTCTGGAGAAATATGTTTCGTGACGGCATTCTGACAAGATCGCTCTTACTACTCCGAGACGAAAACCAATAGTGAAGCAAAGGGACGCTACCTTAACGCCCGGAAAAGGGCTGAGCCCGCCTCAGTCTTTAAGTTGTGTCATTGTGCGTCGCTCCAGCTGTCACTCGTTCGGCAGCAGCACTAACCCGCGGCTGGCTGACAAGGCAGCCAGAAATTTGGCGGCGATGTCGCCCACCAACAAGCGTTCACGGTTCTTGCAAACACGATGACGGCCCAGCTCGGCGCGTCAATCGACATGCCGTTCAATCATCTAAACAGCAGGTTATCCTCCATCTGCTCTATGAGCTAGCGCTCTGAGCGGATCGTGTGGGAAGCCTGAAACAACAGCGCACGCATTAGCTATTTCGGCGGGATGGACGGGCGGCCGATCGCTGAAAACATCGCTTCAAATCAGGCAACAAACTTTCCGACGGCTGGTGTAACATCGCGCGGATTGCGGCAGCGGATCGTTTTGGCGGGACGCGTACCTCGCAGCTCGCATAAGAAAACAGACTTGCTGTCTGGACATCACTGCCTCGCATGTCTTCAGACATTTGTCGGCGGGTACCAACTCGTCCGGCACGCTGAAGAATTTGACGGCTACCCCGTCACTATTGATGAATTTGTCGAGCACGCAAGGGATGGCCGGCTTGGATATCGGCGCTTGATCGCCGATGCAGCGGACAAGGCCGGCTGGGGTATGGGCATCGCTGCCGCCATCCTCAACCCACCACTGTTCGTCATAGTTGGCCAGCTGGTCGCAATCGGCGAAGCCTTCCTGACGCCGATGGAGCGCAGTTCTTGCGCCACACCCTCCAGCCGCCGGACCAGCTGGTTGAAACAACGAGACCCCGTTTCGTGGATGGGAAGTTTCTGGGTAATGATGACACAGTCCTTGGTGCAGTGGCTCTCGTGTTGCATCAACACGGACGCGTCACCGGCTTTTCATAGCGGAGTTAGGCTTCCCAAATCGAACGTGACGGTCGTAGCGCTTGATGGGATGCGAGCCGTCGACGCCGTGCTTATCGCCGCTCTAAACAATTGATCAGAAGCGATCCAGTGACTGGGAACATCAGGCCATGGCCCTAAATTTTCTTAGGTCTGCGCGACTACATTGCTGTATAGCCGCCATCGATGGTCAGCACCGTGCCGGTGAAGTAACTCGATGCGTCAGTGGCGAGAAAGAGAACGGCATTGGCGATTCGCGCGGCTCGCCGAGGCGACCCATCGGCGTCATGTGCATCCATGTGTCGAACCACTCCGTGTTGCTACGGCCGCGCAAGGTCAGCTCGGTGGCGACATAACCGGGTGCGACGGCATTGACGCGCACACCACTCCTTGCCCATTCGACCGCCAGCGACTTGGTCAACAGATTCACGCCGGCCTTGGCAGCGTTGTAGGATACCTGCGGCTGGGGGAAGACGGTGACCTCGCCACAGATGGATGAGATGTTGACCATCGAGCCGCGCCCGGCAGCCACCATGCGGCGCCCGAACGCCTGGGCGCAATGGAAGACACCGCCGAGATTGATATCAAGCACGGACTGCCAGTCGTTTCGGCTCATGTCGAGAGCCGGCGCATTGCGCACAATACCGGCATTGTTGACCAGCACATCAACAGAACCATGCTGCGCATAGATTGTTTCCACGACATCTGCGACCATCGCCGGTTTTGTGACGTCGAGCGCGACGAAGGCAGCCGCACTTCCGGACCTGACGATCGCACCGACGACAATGTCGCCCTCCGTCTGATCCAGGTCGGCGATGACGACACGGGCACCAGCATCGGCCAGCCGTTCGGCGATCGCCCGGCCGATGCCGCGCGCTGCCCCCGTGACAACGGCCGTCTTGCCGTCGAGGCGGAAATCGGCATCACCCATGTCGTGTACCTCCCTGTTCGAGAACCGATTTCAGCGCCGGATAGAGTACCCGGTACTGCTGATAGAATTCGTTGTGGAGTGCCATTTCGCGAGGCTGCGGCTCAATGCGTTTGCCAGGGCGCACCCAACCTCTCGGACCTTTTCAAAAGCGATATCATATTGCTCTCTGCGGGCACTGCGAAGGTGAACGCCACGCGCGCGATCTTGAAAGCTGGGTTTATAACAGGCCTCGTGATCGACGCCGATAGCGCGCGACAATTGGATGTAATTTTGCAGCGCTAGCGGCAGACCTATGTAGGACACGGTCGACGTACCAACGACATAAGCGGCGGGCATTAGCCTCGAACCATGACGAACCACGGACCTGTCGTGAAACTCCATCTCCGACCGATCGTCGCCAGTCAGCCTCGGATCGAAGCCATTTAGATGAATGGTCGATCGCTTCGTGATCAATCACGCAATATCTCGCTACCCTCCCTATCTACATTTCTGCAGCGCTGTCTCAGGAACGGTGTCGGCAGCCAAAGTCCAAGCCGCTCTGCGCGGTCGCACGCCATGCATCGCAGAACAGCACGACGCTGCCTGTTTGGAGGCACGGTGCGCTTGTACCGGCGGCATAAGAACAGTATATGGTTTCAGCGCGTCCCGCCTTATCGCTCAAAGCATTAAACGTCTCTCTTTCACGTCTAATTATGATAATAAAAGCATATCGTACCGCTCTTGGCCATTGCGTATCTTTCTGACCCGAAATATTATTCCCACACACAAAGGGGAAACGCCCGTTCTTGAGACCAAAAATATACTACATTTCAAAAATAGCATCTCGTGAGCAGCTGTCTTATGGCCATACATGCCTACCTGCAAAAAAACATTGGTAAAAACGAGGTGACAGACGTCCAAGAGATGCTGGCAAAGTTTGCTGGCGAACGAAACTGGACGATTGCCACCACCAGCGTCGAGACCGAGGGCGGCGCGACATACAACTGTCCGGGCCTTTTCCACCTATTGGCAATCTGCAAGCCCGGCGACATCCTCCTGATCGCCCAAGTGGACCGTCTTACCCGTCTGAACGTCGAAACCTGGGATCAGTTGCGCTCCGAAATCAACGCCCGTGGTGTTCTCGTGGTATCTCCGGACCTGCCGACAACGTGGGCTTTCGGATCGGCGGAACCGACTGAGCTCTGGGGACCTGTGAATCAGGCGATCAACAGCACCCTTCTCGACGTCCTGGCCACCGTTGCGCGTAAAGCGCAAGAAAATAAGCGCTGGCTTCAGCGTCAAGGTATCGCCGCTACCAAGGCGGCCGGTGGTTATCGTGGCCGTCCGGAGAACACGCGGCGCAACGACGAGATCATAGCGATGCTTCGAAGTGGGAGGACCTGGGAGAGCGTGCGGAATAAGGTCCGATGCTCGAACTCCACAATCGCGCGAATGGCAAAACGCATAAAGACCGAGCCGGTGGACGAATGACCGTCCCCGGCTGCCGCTGAGGCCAAAGCCTTTGGACTGTGGGCGTCCGCCATTCGGGCTTTCGGGGCAGGTGTCAGCGGCGGTGCCGTCGCAAATGGCATCCCCGTGCTCCACCGACCGGACCATCTGCAGTAGGTAGGAATAAGCCGCACCTGATGTCCTGGTCGTGACCGCCGGTTATTGCCCGTCCCCGGATCATCGGTGCAATTGCGCTATAGCGGTGTGAAAAACGCAGCTCGGCTGTCTCGCGCAATTGCCTTTTGCTGTTGGAAGCAGCAAGACATGTTCGGTGTGCTGAAGATGGCCGATGCGCCGTGCAGGAATATGAATGCGGACTGGGATGACCGGCGCCTGAGGAAATTGTTGATGGTATCTGCCGATCGGCTCGTTCTGCCCTTTTTGGCTTTGCCGCGCGTAACAAAGCGCGCCTTTGCACTCCTGGTCGACTCCAGCCTTTGTGTCCTTACGGTATGGTTTGCCTATTGCCTGCGGCTTGACGGGTGGGTGATCCTTGAGGGTGTTGAATGGGTCCCTGCCTTCGTCTCGCTCCTGCTCGCGATCCCGATCTTCATTGTGCTCGGGCTTTACCGCGCGATCTTCCGCTATGCCGGGCTCTCGGCGTTCATGACGGTGGTGAAGGCGGTGGCAATATACGGCCTGGCCTTCATGACGATCTTCACCGCGATCAGCATTCCAGGCGTGCCGCGCACCGTCGGCATATTGCAGCCGTTGCTGCTTCTGATCGCCGTCGGGCTGTCGCGCATGTGGACACGCTACTGGCTCGGCAACGCTTACCAGCGGCTTCTGAACCGCAATTCGCTGGCAAAAGTGTTGATCTATGGCGCTGGTGCTTCTGGAAGGCAGCTCGCCGCAGCTCTGTCTAATAGCTCTGAGTTGAATGTCGTAGGCTTTCTTGACGACGACAGGCACCTGCATGGCAGTATCATGGCCGGGCTGCCGATCTACGATCCCGCCGACCTGCCGGCACTCGTTGCTACCGGCGAAACACGTGACGTATTGCTGGCGCTGCCGAATGCCACAAGGCAACGCCGCAACGAAATCCTGGAGGCGATTCGCAAGGCCCGCGTCACCGTCCGCACCATGCCCGACCTGACCGCCTTGGCGCAGGGACGTGTGGCCGTGTCCGACTTGCGTGAACTCGATATCGAGGACCTACTTGGCCGCGATGTCATTGCGCCCGACCAGGCTTTGCTCGACCGCAACATCCGAGGAAAGGTCGTCATGGTGACCGGTGCCGGAGGCTCGATCGGCAGCGAGTTGTGCCGCCAGATCGTCAAGAACCGCCCCTCGAGCCTGCTGCTGGTGGAGCAGAACGAATTCGGCCTCTATCTTATCCTGGGCGAACTCGAGAAGGCGGCGCTGGCGATCCAGGATGCCGAGATCCGCATCATCCCTTTTCTTGCCTCCGTTCGCGACGGACCGCGTCTGGAGCAGATCATGACGGCATGGAAGCCGAGCACCGTCTACCACGCTGCCGCCTACAAGCACGTGCCGCTCGTCGAGTATAACCCCGCCGAAGGTATCAAGAACAACGTCACCGGGACCGTCGCCGCAGCCACGGCAGCGCAAAAGGCGGGCGTCGAGAATTTCGTCCTCATCAGCACGGACAAGGCGGTTCGCCCGACCAATATCATGGGCGCGAGCAAGCGACTTGCGGAGATGGTGCTGCAGGCCCTCGACGCCGATCGCGTCACCAGCGGCACGACCACGAGTTTTTCGATGGTCCGCTTCGGCAACGTGCTGGGCTCATCAGGTTCCGTTGTGCCGCTGTTTCGCCAGCAGATCCGTGACGGTGGCCCGGTTACGCTCACCCATCCGGAGATCACCCGCTATTTCATGACAATCCCGGAAGCCTCGCAGCTGGTCATCCAGGCCGGCGCCATGGCATCGGGCGGGGATGTCTTTCTGCTCGACATGGGAGAGCCGGTTCGCATCGTCGATCTCGCCCGCCGTATGGTTGAGCTATCCGGCTTCAGTGTTCTGGACGACGATAATCCCGAGGGCGATATCGAGTTGCGGATTACCGGCCTGCGTCCCGGCGAAAAACTCTTCGAGGAACTGCTGATCGGCGATAACCCGCAGCCGACGCCGCATCCGCGCATCATGCGGGCTCGCGAGGATTTTCTCAGGTGGCCGGAATTGTCCGAGCGCCTGGCGGCGCTGGAGAAGGCTTTGGATGAAAATGACATTCCGCTCGCCCAGAGCATCCTGAAGATGCTGGTCTCCGGCTATGCCCCGAATGGAAATGTGGTGGACCTGGTGTTTCGCGAACGCGAGGGAGAGGCCGCCGCTTAGACCGGCTCGCGGTCTTTTGTGTTTGAGCGCCTGAAAGCTTCTAGCGGCTGATCCGCTGGCATCCCCATGTCGCATAGAACCACCGTCGCAGTTGGTCGTGAGCACGGAACCAGTGGGTTGTCATGCGCAGCATGAAGTGTCGCTTGGCAGCCCTGTAATGCGACCTCTTGCCGATCGTCGTATCTCTTCGATGCGGACTGAATGTTACGAGATTGTCTTCTGTCGAAAACGTCTGGACACCAGTCGACCAGCCGCGTTCGAGAGCGACATCGTAGGGCAACAGAACCGTATTCAACCTCTTTACCAACTTCAACGCCGCTTCGCGCGTGACGATGTAGCATGCAGCCGAGCCCTGGGGACCGTGCAGGCAGCGGCCGACGACATCGCCGAGGGTGGTCATAGCGACGGGTCTGAAACCGACCTTTCGGTGATTTGCGAGCTTGATGACGCTGCCCTCGGTGCCAGGCACGGCCGCCACGGCCGCCATGGCCCGCGGGATAAGTGCCGCGTTGAGGTCGACATCATCCTCTATGATGATGGCCATCGCGTCGCCACTGGCAACGAAGGTTTCAAGAGCCAGCAGGTGGCTTCGATAACAGCCGTATTCGCCGGCGAGGATCGTGCGGCCGTTGTGATAACTGAAGGAGCGGGGATGAAAGCCGACCCGCTCCTCCGCGAGCACAGATTGGCCGTCTACTGCTGCGACCCGAACGAGGTTCAGGCCGTGCTGGACAGCCTGGGTGCGGAGGCGATCCCAGCGCTCGATGCAGCGATCCAGATTGATAACGTAAATGAGGAGCGGAGACGCGGGGACTGCCCTGTCAATCCCGCGACAGGCATCCTTTCGCTCGACCCGTTCAAGCATTCACTCAACTCCCGACAGATCAGCACGACTAAGGTCGCAACATCCAAAGAAGACGTATAAGTCATAGTGCATAGTGACCCCGATTGCGAGTCCTGGCGTCGTCTCATAGTCGACGCCCCAACGAAAGCTGCCCCGACAGCGTGGGGCGACCGGAGTTGTCACCGCAGGGCACCGCAAAGCGGACCCCGCCGTCGAAAGCCTAATCCATAGCCGGCTGTCATCTGCGAACACCACTTAGGTTTGACGAAAGAACAGATTCGATCTGTCGGCTAACAGCCGACGTCGTCAAGCAGTCATCCGCATCCCCCTGCGTGTAAAGATGCCGGATGCAGCTTTGACAGGAAGCTATTTCCCGACTCATCTTGAATTTTAGTATATTTGAACTGTAAATGCTCAAAGCCCCTGCTTAGCCTATAGTCGCCGGCGTCACGAAAGGCGACGGCTCAAGAAACGGCGACGTGCGCCACATGGGTAGGGACGGGACAATGAAACTCCACAAGGGACTGCTTGCCAGCTTGTTCGGCGCAATGACACTGGTTGCTGCCTTCGGAGCCAGTGCGGCCGACAAAAAGGTCGTCGTCGGCTATCAGACGGATGCCTTGCCGTCGTCGGTCGGCATCGCTAACGGCGCCTTTGCCAAGGCGACCGGCTATGACATCGATTTCCGTAAATTCAATTCTGGCGCCGATATCTTTGCCGCCATCGCCTCCGGTGACGTGCAGGTCGGCTATGTCGGTTCCAGCCCCTTTGCAGCGGCGACTTCGCGCGGCCTGGCCGTCAAGGCCTTCTACCTCTCGTCGATTTCGGGCATCGACGAAGCGCTTGTCGTGCGCAATGGCTCTGGGATCAATACGCTGGCGGATCTGAAAGGCAAGAAGCTGGCGGCCGCTCCGGTCTCGACTGACCACTACCAGCTTCTCGCTCTCATCAAGAGCCTCGGCCTGACCGAAAAGGACGTTCAGGTCTTCGCCATTCCCCAGCCGCAGATCGTTGCGGGTTTCGCGCGCGGTGATATCGATGGCGGCTTCGTTTGGGATCCAGCGCTGACTGAACTGAAAAAGAACGGCAAGGTACTTATCACCTCCAAGGAGGTTGCCGACAAAGGAGCGCCGACCTTCTCCGCCTGGGTCGCCGCTACCGACTTCGCCGACAAGAACCCCGGTTTCCTGAAAAACTTTGCCGGCGTTATCAACGCGTCCTATGCTTCCTTCGCCAACGACAAGGCCGCCTGGGGGCCGGACAGCGACAACGCCAAGCTGCTGGCCAAGCAGCTCGGCGGCACGGCGGAACAGCAATCTGCCGCACTGAAGAACCTGACATTGCTGACACCTGAAGTTCAGGCTTCCGATGCCTGGCTCGGCGGTGGTGAGAAGTCCGGTGCGGCCAAAATCCTCAAGGATACGGCAACGTTCCTTAAGGACCAGGGCAAGGTCTCGGACGTCCTGCCAAGCTACGCCGCCTTCGTCACGCCGGACGCCGTCGTCGCGCCGAGTAACTGATAGCAACTGTGCCGCGCTGTCGTTATTCGCAGCGCGGGAAACGTATTGGATTTCACATATGCTGAAAGTCGAACGCGCCTCCGTCCATTTCAAAGCGCGGGATGGCCGCACCGTGCATGCTCTGGACCGGGTGTCTCTCGACATCCCCGACCAGGGTTTCGTCGTTGCACTGGGTGCTTCCGGCTGTGGCAAGTCGACCTTGCTGCATGCCATCGCCGGATTTCTGCCGCTGTCGGAAGGCAAGATAACGCTGGACGGCCGGCCGATCGAAAAGCCCGGTGCCGACCGTGGCGTCGTGTTTCAGAAAGATACGCTCCTGCCCTGGAAGTCGGTCCTCGACAATGTTGGCCTCGGGCTGAAATTTGCGGGCGCCGGAAAATTCGAGCGCCGCGAGAAATCGCAGGAGCTGCTGCAGCTGGTTGGTCTCGGCGAGTTCGGCAACGCCCTGCCTCATGAGCTCTCCGGTGGAATGCGCCAGCGCGTCGGCATCGCCCGGGCACTGGCGACGGAGCCGGATATCCTGCTCATGGACGAGCCGTTCGGCGCGCTCGACAGTCTGACGCGCGAGCAAATGCAGGAGCTTCTGGTGTCGATCTGGCACCGGACGCGAAAGCGCATCTTCTTCATCACCCATTCGATCGAGGAGGCGCTGTTCCTTGGCACAGAACTGATCGTCATGTCGCCGCGCCCAGGCCGGGTCGTCGCTAGATTCAGCCTCGATTTCGTCAAGGATCTTGCCAAAAGTGGCGATGCGCGGGCGATCAAGACATCGTCCAAATTTGCCGATCTGCGCGAAGAGATCCGCACCATCATCCACAGCACCGACGACGTCAGGAGCGCTGCCGAATGACCGAACTGACAGAAGCAGCGAGCATTCTCCATCCCGAGGCGGAGGCGACCCATCGCCTCGTCAAGATGCGCACCTTCGGCATAGGCGAGCGATCGACTGCACCGATCAGCATCATCACCGGTATTTTGCTCTTGGCCGCCTGGTGGGGCGTGGCGAAATCTGGGCTCGTCGCCCATCTCTTTCTGCCGACGCCGGAAGAAGTCGTGAAGCAGGCAGTCGCCGTCTACAATGACGGCTATGCTGGCGCATCACTCTGGGAGCATGTCTCGGCCAGCCTGTTTCGAATTCTCTCTGCCGCGTTCGTTGCCTGTCTTTTCGGCGTGCCCGTCGGGCTGGCCATGGGATTGAACCGCTGGGCCAAGGGCGTACTCGACACGCCCATCGAATTCTACTGGCCGCTGCCGCCACTCGCCTACCTGCCGCTGATGATCATCTGGCTCGGCATTGGCGAGACGTCTAAGATCACCCTGCTGGTTCTGGCGATGTTCGCGCCAATCTGCCTGTCTGCCCAGGCCGGTGTGCGGTCCCTACCGATCGAGCGGGTCAACGCTGCGCTGTCGCTGGGCGCCAGCCGCTGGAACCTGTTTTTCGACATCGTTTTGCCCTCGGCATTGCCGGAAATCCTGACGGGCATCCGCATCGCGCTCGGCGTCGGCTGGGGAACGCTTGTGGCGGCCGAATTGATCGCGGCAACCCGCGGAATTGGGTTCATGATCATGTCGGCCTCGCAATTTCTGGCAACAGATGTGGTATTCGTCGGCATCGGCATCATCGCCGCTTGCGCGTTTGCCTTTACGCTGGTGATGCGTGCCTTGGAGGCATGGCTCGTGCCCTGGAAAGGCAAGAGCTGACGCTCCTGTCAGTCGAAACCTCCGCGGAACAAAAGAGAGTAGGTCACCATCAGGAAGCTGGCTCAAGATGCGCGAGTTTCGCCCACTTGACGATCTCGTGCGGCTTTGCAGTTCATTGGCAGAGGTCGCCGAAGAGGGCTATTTTTCTGCATTGGGTGCCAGGATCGAAGTAGCGAGATACTGTTGCAATGAGGTCATTGCTGCTGCTCGATGAGCCGACCTCGGCGCTGAATGCGTCCGTCCAGGCCGGCATTCTCGACCTGCTCAACGATCTCGCGGTATCGCATGACATGACGCTGGTCAGCCATGATCCCGGCGTCATCGGACATATGACCAGGCCATAACGATGGAGAAGGGGCGCATCATCGGCGACGCCGACCACGCTGCGCTCGTCGCGCAGGCATCGGCCGTGCGTTAACGACGCCGCCGATAGCGCAGAGAAGACAAGCTGCCGTCCAGTTCGGAAATCTGCGCTAGCAGCTCGTCGGTGGTGCCGTCCTCGCAATCGTCACTTCCAAAGCAGCGGCGCGCCTCGTGCAGATTCAGCCTGTCTTCCAGACTGTCGCGGCAAGACCGAAGGCGACCGAAATAGCGCAGGACGCTCATAGCGTTCTCCATGTCAGACGTGGATGTCTCCGCGGAAACGGTTCTGTCAAATTAGTCTATCCAGCGAGTAGACTAAAGAAATGCAGCCCCGCTCTTGTCGCAATTCTTGAAAAAGATGACCACCGGGTGCCAACCCTCGGCTCTAGATCATCCGGCAACGACCCGCCGCTAAGGACGGATGCGCAGGACGGCGCGATGTGAGCGGCCGATGTCGAGATCCGCGGCGACGCCCCCATGCAGATCGATTGAGGAGACGCCCTCGCCACGCGTTTGCAGACGGCCCTGCTCCGCGCCATGGTCTGGCCCGACGAGTTCGATAATCGACGTGCCGATGGCGATGCGGATATCCTCGCCGGATCGCGTGACGGCATCGTCGCCCAACAGCGCGCGATAACGGCCGGCGCTCGCCGCAATGTCAGCGACATCGACACGAACGACGGCGATGCCCTCAGCGCGGTTGGCGTGCTTGCGGTGCTCGCCAAGAGGCACGCGCAAATCCCGCGCGGTGACATCGCCGCACCAGAAGGGCAGGTCGCGCGTTTCCGGCCGAACGATCTGCCAATCGAGCCTTACGCCATCCGGCCGCACGCGTCCGCCGGCGGCGGGCTCTGTTAAGCTGAGGCCCCGCGCCCGGGCGGCGGCGATACCCGCCTGCGTGTCGTCGGGAGCAAGGGCGAAGTCGACAAAGCCCTCGCCGGCCTCAGCAAGCAGCGTCCACCACGGATTGCCGGGATCGGGCCGATGATAGGCGATGAGCTCGAAATAGGCGCCATCGGCAAACACCACCAGGGCATTATGCGATACGCCGCCATGATGCACGCCGCCGGGATAAACCGTGAAGCCGAGTAGCCGGTAATCCGCAACGGCCCGCGCCAGATCGTTGACGGCGATGACGATATGGTCGAGGGCAAAAGCCATGGCTTGGTTTCCTTTGCGGCAGGATCGTGGGAGAGGTCGGACGCGCAAGCCGCTTCAGGCCGCAGGCGTTGGCTCTCCGAGCGACAGCATCAAGCGGTTGGCCCAGTTGAAGAATGCAGCGCCATGGATGACGTCGGAAATTTCCAGATCGTCCAGCCCCTCGGTCCGCAAGCGCTCAATTTCGGCAGCTCCAAAAACGGAGGGCGTGGCCGTCAGCGCCACGGAGGCGGCGACGATGGCATTCCAGCGGCTGCCGAGATCGGCATCGGTGCCCTCATCGAGAAGCCGCTGCACATCCTCCGTTCGCCTGGAAAAATGCGAGGCAAAACGGGCATGCACCGAGGCGCAGAAGATGCAGCCATTGGAGCGCGATGCGGCGGCGGCGGATAGTTCGCGCTCGGCGCGCGGCAAGCCGGACCTGGTGTTGTAGAAAATGTCTTTGTCCGCCTTGGTGCGGGCGCCCAAGATGTCCGGATCACGGGCAAGCAGCATGAAATAACTTGATTTCGCGCGGGCCGCATCGACGAGGCCAGCCCAATGCCGTTCGGTCAGGTCGGCCTCTTCCAATGGCTGAAGCCAGGGTGTCCAGCCGATCTCGGCCTGGGTAAAGGCGTTCGGGCGATTGTCGATATCGGTGTGGATGATCGTCTCGGTCAAAGTTGTCTCCTACGTGTTCACGGTTGCCGTCGTGTTTGGAGCAGCCAGTCGCTTGGTGCCGGCAGCGGCCAAGGCGGTCAGACCGCCAACCACGCGGATCTGGAAGGCCAGGAAGGCGACGATCTGCGACAGTGTGACGATGGCCGTCGTGCTCCAGCCGGCATCCAGCAGCCTCTGCAACGCCGCGGGGCCGGCCTCGCGCGGCCGGAACACCAGCAGATGGCTGTGCTGCAGCGCTGCCGTCAGCGTCTTGCCAAGCGTCACGGCGTTGAATTCTGAGATGGCGAAGGCCGGCCCCGGCTTGTCCTCCGCCGAAAGCGGCCCGCTCGGGAAGCGTCCGTAAGGCCCTTGCGTCCGTCCCTTTTCAACCTCGGCCTTGATGGCGCCGAGAAGCGACGCGCCGCCAGGAATCTCGGCCAGGCCCGAGGCATAGAAGTCCGCCACCGCATCGGCTCGATGCAGCCCCGCGACGAAGGCGGCCACCGTCAGGCGCTCAGTCCGACTGACATCGCCAGGCTCGGTTGGCTCGAACAGCGCCAGATAGCTCTTCTGGGCATTGGCGCGTGTTTCAGGTCGCTCGCTGCGAATGCGATCAATCTTGGACCCGGAGCTTATTCTGGTCAGGAGGTCGATGACGTCAGGTGTTGACGATGTCATGGGAATACCTTTCTGTTGAAAACGCGATCACATGGTTGCCACATTGAGGCGCCCAAGCGGTCGAATCGACTGCCCGCTCCAGCCTAGCGCAGGCGCGACTTCGCTGGCGATCAGCTCGAGCGAGCGCAGGATATAGGCGTGTGGTGGATCGACGGAGTGCACCTGGAAGACAAGATCGGTGACGCGCGACAGCGCCGTGTCGGCCTTTAACGAGGCAATGACATCATCCGGCGTCCCGACATGCACGTCGAAGGCCTTGATCAGGCCGGCGGTCGTCCGGTCGGCGATGACATGGCCGCTAGCGACAAAGCGCTCGACGCTGCGCTGAAGGCCGATTTCCGCCAGGTGCAACGCCTCTTTCCGGTCGTCGGCGACAAACAGGCTGCGAGAGCCGAGAATGCGCGGTGCACGCCCGGTCGGCAACGCCGCATGATAGGCGTCGATGATCGGGTTCTGCAGGTCCCAGAGGGCTGCAGACGGTGCCTGCTCCGGTCGCGGTTGGGTGCGCGACAGCATCAGGCCGTCGCCATCGCGGCCGGCCCTCTCGCCGCCGCCGACAGAGAAGGTCGCCTGCCAGACGCGATCCCCGAGGGTCGGCGCCCTCGGATAGAGCCTGTTGCCCCCCGGCAACTCGCCGCCGCTCCAGGCATTGCGGATGTTGGTGAGGTGGCTGGCATAGACGGGTCCGCGTTCGGCGCTTTCAAGGCCAAAGGGCAAGAAAGCTTGCGGCGTGCCACCGGTGCCAAAGCCGACCTCCAGCCGACCACCTGACAAGAGATCGAGCACGGCGGTGTCTTCGGCCACCCGCACGGGATTTTCCATCGGCAGGGTGATGACGCCGGTGCCGAGCCGGATGCGCGAGGTCCGGGCGGCAATATCGGCGAGCAGAATGAGCGGCGCCGGTAGGCCGCCTTCCTCCCCGTTAAAGTGGTGTTGCGCTAACCAGGCGCTGTCGAAGCCGAATTTCTCGGCATGGATGATCTGTTCGCCGACAAGGCGATAGCGGGTTTCTGCGTCCGTCTGGTCGAGTACGCGGCTGAAGAAGCCAAGGCGCTTTGGCTGAGAGCAAGCGGTCATGGGATTATCCTGCACTGGTAAGGGCGGCGCGCGTCAACAGCTGGTAGCGCTTGCCCGGAATGGCTTCGAGCAGCTCGCGGGTGTAGGCGTTTTGCGGATTGCCGAAAACGTCTTCCACCGCGCCATCCTCGACCAGCCTGCCGTTGTTGAGCACGGAGACGGTGTCGGCGATTTGTCGGACGACAGAAAGATCGTGTGAGACGAACAGATAGGTGAGGCCGAGATTTTGCTGCAACTTTTCCAGCAGCGTCAGGATCTGTGCCTGGACGGTAACATCGAGGGCGGACACAGCTTCGTCGAGCACAAGAATCTGCGGATCGAGGACCAGCGCCCGGGCAATGGCAACGCGCTGCCGCTGGCCGCCGGACAAAGCCCGCGGCTGGCGGTGCAGCACATCGGCCGGCAGGCCGACCTCTTCCACCATCGCCGCAACTCTGTCGAGCCGCTCTGCCGGCGCGATCCGCTCGAAATTCAAAAGTGGCTCCTCGACGATCCGGCGGATCGTCTGGTGCGGATCGAGCGAGCCGAACGGGTTTTGATAGACGAGCTGGATTTTCTTGCGAAAAAGCCGCAGCGTCTCGCCCTTCAGCGAAGCGAGGTCCAACCCATCGATGACGATCCTACCCGTCGTCGGGCGCAGGAAGCCGGCGACGGCGCGGATGGTCGTGGTCTTGCCGGAGCCGGATTCGCCAACAATGGCATGGGTGGTGCCGCGCCGGACGCGGAACGAAATGTCGTTGACAGCCCGAAAACCCGCACCCCTGCCCTGTCCAAACTCCTGGACGAGGTTTTCGACGACGATGATGTCCTTCGAGAGATCGTTCGCCGGCTGCGTATCGTCTGTCTGCTGCACGGCAATGGCCGCAAAGAGCCTTCGTCTGATGTTAAGAGACGGCGCATCCGCCAAGAGCTGACGGGTATAGCTGCTTTTCGGCTGCCGCAGAATTTGGGCGGTGCGGCCCTGCTCCTGGATGACGCCGTGCTGCAGGACGACCAGCCGGTCGGCGCGGTCGGCGGCGACCCCGAGGTCATGGGTGACAAGCAGCACCGCCGTCCCCGATTCCTGCCGCAGCCTGTCGATCAGCTCGAGGATGTGCCGCTGCACTGTAACATCCAGCGCGCTGGTCGGCTCATCGGCAATGATCAGCGATGGCTTGAGAGCGATGGCGATGGCGATCAGCACCCGCTGCTTCATGCCGCCGGACAGTTCGTGGGGATATTGCCCGGCGCTAAGTTCGGGCTGATTGAGGCCTACCCGATGCAGCAGTTCGATGGCGAGCTTATAGGCCTGCGCACCCGAGGCCTTGCCGTGGATGGTGAGGATTTCTGCCACCTGTCGGCCTATTGTCTTGACCGGGTTGAGCGAATTGCCCGGGTCCTGAGGGATAAGGCTGACGACCGAACCGCGAATACCGTTCAATCGCTTCTGCGGCCATCGTGCAATGTCCTGGCCATTAAGTCGGACGCTGCCGCCTTCAAGCCGGCCGTTAGAGGGCAGCAGCCCGATGATAGCCTGCGCCGTGGAACTCTTGCCGGAACCGGACCCACCGACCAGCGCTACAACCTCGCCGGCGGCGACGGTAAAATCGATGCCATGAACAGCGGTGCGCCATCCGTTCCGGTCCTCGTAGCCGACCGTTAGGCCGGAGACGTCGAGGGCATGCAAGGCGGCGTTGTTAACTGTCTGAACGATGGTCATATCCGCGCCCTCCCAATGGCTTGGCTGACACGATTGACAGAGAGTACGACCAATACGACGACGATGCCAGGTGCGGCCGTCAGCCACCAGGCGGTCGCGATATAATTTCGCCCCTCGGCGATCAATAGCCCCCATTCGGGTGTCGGCGGCGGTGCGCCGAAACCGAGGAAGCCAAGCGTTGCCAGCTGCAGGATGGCCCAGCCGATCTGCAATGCCGTAAACCCGATGACGGATGTCAGGGAGTTCGGCAGGATATGGCGCCAGAGCACCTGTAGGAAAGTGCCGCCACTGCCGAAGGCGGCCTCGACATAGTCGCTGCGGCGGACGGTGACGACCTCCGAGCGCACCAGCCGGGCAAAGCTGGCGATTGAGGTGACGCCGACGGCGATGGCGGCGTTGGTCGTACCGAAGCCAAGTAGCGCGATGACGCTCAGCGAAAGCAGCAGCGCCGGGATCGACAGCAGCACATCGACGAAGCGCATGATGGTGGCATCAACCCAGCCGCTGAGCGAGCCGGCGAAAATACCCATCGTCGTGCCGACGACAAGCCCAATGGAGACGGCCGCAAGCGCGCCTGACAGCGAATTGATCGACCCATAGACGATGCGACCGTAGACGTCGCGGCCGAGCGAATCTGTGCCGAGCAGATGCAGCGCGCTCGGTGCCTTGAGCTGCTGGCCCGGCTGGCCGGCAAAGGGGTCGTAGATCGTGAACAGACCCGGCACAATGGCCCACAAAGTGACGACGGCAAGAACGACGATGCCAAGGATCAGGCCCGGTTGGAGACGACGGATCAACCCGCGAGAGCGTCGATGTTCGGGCAGCAGGACTGGTGCTGGCGCAGCTGCGCCAACGCCGGTTTCCGCTGTTTCGACGGTATGTCCGGCTACATCGAGAAGGCTCATCGGATCCCTCCAAAAGCAACTCTCAGCCTCGGGTCGAAGACTGGATACAAGAGGTCAACGACGAGGTTGATGACCACGAAGGCGGTGGCGGAGATAACGACGATCGCCTGCAGCACAGCGACATCCTGACTATTGACCGCCTGTTCCGTCAGGCTGCCGATGCCATTCAGCCCGAAGACGGTCTCGGTAACGACGGCGCCGGCCAAAAGTTCGCCGAACAGTACGCCAGCGACGGTCATGACGGGAAGCGCCGCGTTTTTGGCGACATGCCGCCAAAGCACCCAGGCATGCGACGCACCCTTGGCACGGGCCACCGACACAAAGGGCCGCGTCAAGACCTCATCGATGTTTCGCAACAGGATTTGCGCCATCGGCGCCGAGATCGGCACGGCAAGTGTCAGCACCGGCAGGATCAGACCCTGCCAGGGGCCGGGGTTGATTACCGGGACGAGGTGGAAGCGAAACGAAAACAGGTGAATGAGCATGATCCCAAGCCAGAAGGCCGGTACAGAGATGAAAAGCGCCGGGATCGACTGGATGAGGGTGCGCAATCGTCCGAAGCCGGCGATGTTGGCGAGCACGGCGATGACCATGGCAAACAGCGTTGCGGTCGCAAAGCCGAGGCCGGCAAGCCACAGGGTGGCCGGTAGATTGGTGGCAAGCTCGGAGCTGACCGGAACGCCGGCCTTGAACGAATAGCCGAAATCGCCCGTCAGAAACTTGCCTATGGCGCGAAAATATTGCTGCAATATCGAGCCATCAGCAGCGTAGGCGGTACGGAGCTCCGCCAGCTGGTCGGGGCTGAGGCCATAGTCCGGATTCTGAAATTTGATCAGCACCGCATCTCCAGGCATCGCCTGCAGCAGCAAGAAGGAAACCGTGAAGCTTACCCAGAGTACCAGCACCGCCTGCCCTACTCTGAACATGATATATCTTGGCATGACAGACCTCATCAACTGCATTGGCCCGGACGTCTGGCCGGGCCAGATATGTTTCAGTGTTCGGCAAGCCAGGTGTCGTAGAAGCTTGGACGGCCGACGGATTCAAAGGCAATGCCGCGGACATAAGGCGCGCTGGCAAAGACTTGCGGCTCTTCGAAGATCGGGATGACAAAGGCCTGGTCGAGCAGATATGCCTGCGCCGCCTTGGAGGCGGCAAAGCGTTGGGCGCTGTCGGTTCCCGACGCAACGCTTTCCAGGAGTCCGTTCAGCTTGGCATCGACGAAGGTCGCCTTGGCGTTGAGACCGCCCTTCTGCAGCAATGCATCGCGGTTGAGCGGGTAGAACTGGCTTTTGATCACATCGGGATCGGCGCGGCCGACTTCGGCAACCACCAGCGGCGTTTTATCGGGATTGACGGTGTCGACGACGACATTGCCCGAGGTGCCGGCCAGCACTTGCAGCTTGACACCGACCTTTGCCCACTGCTGCGCCACGAGCTGCAGCACAGCCTTGTTCTGCGGCTGCGGCAGGGATTCGTAGACGGCCAGCGTTAGTGGCTTGCTGTCCTTCTGGCGAACGCCGTCTCCCCCCTTCGCCCAACCAGCCTCATCGAGAAGTTTTTCCGACAGCGCCGGGTCGTAGGATAGCTTATCGGACAGATCCTCATAGGCCGCGGCGGATGACGAAATCACGGATTTGGCAGCCGGGTAGTTGGCAGAAAACAGGGTCTCGACGATCTCCTTGTTGTTGGTCGCATGCAGAAGCGCCTGGCGCACCCGCACGTCGGCCACCAGCGGGTTCTCCGGTCGCAAGGCAATGCTGTCGTTGACGCCGCGGGTCGGCGCGGCATAGATCGGGAAGCTCTGGTCGCTGACCTGCTTTTCGTCATAGGCTTGCAATTGGCGGATGAAATCCGCTTGCCCTGACAGCAGCGCGCCGATGCGAACGCTGTCTTCGCCGGTAATTATGTATTTGAGGCTATCGAGATAGGCGCGCCCCTGATGCACGAGCTTCTGAGGACCCCAGTTGTAATCGCCGCGTGCCGTCAGCGTCAGATCCTTGCCGATGGTCTCGGCTGCGACCGTGAAGGGGCCGGAACCGATGATTTTCGTGGCGTCGCCGAGTTGCTCGAAGGGCAGGCCTAGCGTCTTCAACGACACCAACCCGGAGCCGATCACAGAGGTCCCCTGCAGGAAGCCGGGCGCCGGTTTCTTGAAGACAAATTTTACCGTTTGCGGATCGATAACTTCGCTGTGGTCATAATTGTTGATGACTTCGGAAACCGGCTGCTTCAGTGCCTTGTTGCCATGTCCAAAAGTATCGAAGTTCCTGGCCACCGCGTCGGCATCGAGCGGCGTGCCGTCGGAGAAGGTCACGCCCTTGCGCAGCTTGAAGACATATTCGGTGGCATCGGTGTTTACAGTCCAGGAATCGGCTATCCACGGCTCGATCTCCAGCGTCTTTGGGTTCTGGTAGGTCAGCTTGTCAGTGATCTGGTTGAGGATGCCGCCGTTCGGGTAGAAGCCGCCGGCCGGCGGATAGAGATTGGTGTGGGCCTGCTGCTCGAGATAGACCAGCGTGCCACCTGGTACCGGTTTCGCGACATCCGCCGTAAAGGCAGTCGATGACAGCAGCGATGCGATGCCGGCGAATGTTGCGGCCATGAAGGTAGTCTTGTTGCGCATGGGAGAGCCCTTGATGTGAATTCCTCTCAAGGGTACGGCATGCGGCTGCAGGCGCAATATCCTCTATTAAATTAGTGTGCTATTTTTGTCGGTATATGCAAAACAACCGACGCGTAAGATCATCTTTCCTTGCAACTTGTCTCCGATCCCATCCGCAGACCCTGTCTCGCGGCTCGTTCGGTATACAACTGCGACATCGGCCAGCACTTGCCCGTGGCATTGTCGCCGTGAATGCGGCACGCGGCCTAGACATCAGTTGGCCTATCCCCACCGCTCGGGATGTCCACTGCCGTCGGCACAGCTATTCTCGAAAAATTATTCCTGTTGAGGCAGCCGAATGAGAGAAATCTGCGTCCCGCATCGGGGTGCCTTCTCTTACGATTGCGATAAGACAATTTTTTCGTCAAATCAAAAACAAGAGGCAGCCCCAGATGATGTCGACGATCAGAGCTACATTCTTGGGAGTTGCAGTCGCCGTCGGCATGGTCGCCGGGTCTGCAGGGGCGGCCCAGCTTTCAGAGATCCGCATCGACTGGGCTACCTACAATCCGGTAAGCCTGCTTCTCAAGAAGGAGGGCTTGCTGGAAAAGGAGTTCAAGAATGACGGCATCAAGATCACCTGGGTGCAGTCGGCCGGATCCAACAAGGCGTTGGAATTCCTTAATGCGAGCTCGATCGATTTCGGCTCGACAGCCGGCGCCGCGGCGCTGATTGCCCGTGTCAACGGCAATCCGGTCAAATCGATATATGTTTTTTCGCGGCCTGAGTGGACGGCTCTAGTCACCCGTGCAGACAGCCCGATCAAGTCTGTAGCCGACCTCAGGGGCAAATCCATCGCAGTCACGCGTGGCACCGATCCACACATATTCCTCGTGCGCGCGCTGGCAGATGCCGGGTTGACAGAAAAGGATGTCAAGCTTGTGCTGCTGCAACATGCCGACGGTAAGCTCGCCCTATTGCGTGGCGATGTTGACGCCTGGGCGGGCCTCGACCCCCTGATGGCATCGGCCGAGGTCGAAGAGGGCGCGAAGCTCTTTTTCCGCAAGCCCGAGAACAATACCTGGGGCGTGCTGAACACCACGGAGACGTTCGCTGCAGAGCATCCAGACATCGTGAAGCGCGTGATTGCGGTATACGAGCGGGCACGCCAAGATGCCCTAAAGCACCCTGAAGCGCTCAAGGCGGCGCTGGTCGAGGCAGCGAAGCTACCGGAAAACGTGATCGACAAGCAACTCGAGCGCACCGACCTCACCAAGCCGACCATCGGTACAGCCCAGAGGGAAACCGTTGTCGCGGCTGGAAAGGCATTACAGAAGGCCGGAGTCATACAGGCAGGGGCGGATGTCGAGAAGGTGGCAGGTGAACTAATCGATACGGACTTTGCCGTCACAGATACTCGGTAGGGTTACGGTTCACTCCATGACGGATGCAGCCGAAGTCAGGCAGACTATCGATAAGCAAGCCGCGAGCGCCCGCAAACGACGGGCGCTCGCGGCTTTTTCCGTGCGCATTGCCAAGGCAATTATCATTCCCGCTGGTCTACTCATTTTCTGGGAAGTGGCTGTCGATCTCGGCTGGATGGGTGGACGGTTGATGCCGCCGCCGTCGATGGTGATGAAGACAATCTGGGCACTGTTGCAGAGTGGCGAGTTGCTGACACATGTGTGGATCACGACGCTTCGCGTCCTGCTGGGATTCTGTATCGGAACCGTGGCTGGCACCATTGCCGGCGCGCTGACGGGCTATTTTCCGCTGGCTCGCCAGTTGCTCGATCCGACCCTGCAGGCGTTAAGGGCCATCCCCTCAGTCGCCTGGGTGCCCTTGTTCATCCTTTGGCTCGGTATCTTCGAGACATCAAAAATCGCGCTGATTGCCGTCGGCGTGTTCTTTCCTGTCTATCTTGGCTTTTCCGGCGCGCTGCAGTCGGTCGATCGCAAGATCGTTGAGGTCGGCCGCATCTTTCGGCTGTCAGGTTTTGCGATGGTCGGGCGCATTTTGCTGCCAGCGGTGTTTCCTGCCTACGTGATTGCATTGCGGGCTGGTCTTGGACTTGGCTGGATGTTCGTTGTCGCCGCAGAGTTCATGGGCGCTTCCGAAGGACTTGGCTACCTGCTCGTCGACGGCCAGCAATTGGGGAAACCGGCGCAGATCATGGCGGCTATTGTCTGTTTTGCAATTATCGGCAAGGCAACCGACAGCTTGCTGGTCTTGGCCACCGCCCCTTTGCTTCGCTGGCAGGACACTTTCAACCGGGGGCAGAGCTGATGTTGTCGTTGCAGGGTCTTTCAAAAACATTCGCCGGCGGCATGCACGCTCTTGAGGGAGTTTCACTGCGGGTGAGACCCGGCGAGATCGTCGCCGTGATCGGCGGCTCCGGCTGCGGCAAGAGCACGCTGCTGCGTCTAGTTAGCGGCCTTGATCACCCAAGCCGTGGCCGTGTGATGCTGGGCGCAGAAACGATTTTGGAACCGCACCCTCGCATCAATCTGATTTTCCAGGAGCCGAGGCTGCTGCCGTGGTTGACGGTGGCGGGCAATGTGGGCTTTGGATTGCCGAAACAAACCGCTATCAACCGGGTTGGCCTTGTAAATGAGGCGCTGGAGAAGGTCGGCCTCTCATCCTATGCGGCGCGGTGGCCGAAGGAGCTTTCGGGTGGTCAAGCGCAACGTGTGGCGATTGCGCGTGCCTTGGTGACCCGCCCAAAAGTCCTGCTTCTCGATGAGCCGTTTTCGGCCTTGGACGCATTTACCCGAATAGATCTGCAAGACCATCTTCTCGATATCTGGGATGATACGCGGCCGACGCTGATCCTCGTTACTCACGACATCGAGGAGGCAGTAGCGTTGGCAGACCGGGTCGTTGTCATGCGCCCACGTCCTGGTCAGATACTCGATGAGGTTGCGATCCAGCTGCCAAGAAAGCGAGACAGGACAGCCCCCGCCTTTGAAGCTAAAAGACGCGAAATCCTGGCGCTTCTGAATATGTCGTTACAATCTGCAGCGTGTCAGATGACCGCAAGTCGATCGTGATCAGTGTGTTACCAGTCGGACATCGCCGACGTCACCGAACCGGGCACGTCGGCAGTTCGGCCACTGACCTGCGACGGCGGGTGCGTGACTTCATACCTTCAAGCAGCTGATAACCGCCGCTCCATCGACCAAAGCCACTGGCCGTGTTGATGTGTCCGGCGTTACCGATATTCTTTATCTCTGCGCCCCAGCAACGGCCGACCAGCGTCAGGCGGTCGAGCGACATGTAGCGGTCGTTGAGGCTGCCAACGACTTTAGTGGGAAAAGGCAATTGCCCCATCGGCATGTCGCCGAAGAGGACTTTCCCGGGGTGAAGAGTGTGGGTCGGCTCTAGATCACAGGGCGCGACGAGCAGCGCGGCCTTGACCTGTCTGGCGGCGCCTCTCCCGGCGAGGTGTGCGGCGAGCAGGCAGCCAAGGCTGTGGGCAACGATATAAGCCTCGCCGACAGCATCGAGCGCCTCTTCCAGACGCAGCATCCAATCACTGAGCCTCGGATTGTTGAAATCATCCTGAACGACGCATAGGCTGTCAGGCTGGTCCCGCAACCAATGCTGCTGCCAGTGTGCCTCATCCGATCCGAATAGCCCCGGCAAGATTAGGACTGCGGTCATGACCTGATTTTCTCCCTCAAGAGGATTCTGGGACGCGAACAATCCCTGGTCCTGCTCGTTGAGCTCCCCTCAGACCAGTCCCGCGACAAATGCGAACAGGAACAGGAATGCGAAGACGACCGCCCCCGTCTCAGCGCAGCGCGCTAAGCTGCGCCTCAGATCGACCGGCTGAATAAGCTGCAAATGCCAAGTGTATCCAATGACATAGCTCATATATGGGCCTCAATACCACGGTGCAGGGCTGAATCCCCAATAGTACATCTCGTATTCACTGGTCGGGCGCTCGCGCTCGTGCTCTGGAAACACCTCAGGGGTGCGCAATTTCTGCCGCTGTCCACGCTCGAAAAGAGTGGCGAGACGCAGTGTCAAATGTCCAAAAAATTTTGGCTTCATGCTGATCCCCTTCTGTCTATTGAGCATTTGAATGATCCTATCGTCGACGTGGTATCTGCGGCTTGCGGGTGCCAGATACAGCCCGGTCGGCCGCCACATACCAATATTGTCGATAGAGTTAGTAGATTGAAGAAATGAACGCCTAACCTTGAACCTGAGCCCGAAAAATTCGCCTGCGCGCACTGTCTTCGGCGCAACGCTTCCGTATCCGCATCAATTCAAAGAAGCCGCCATTCGACAATTCGGCGCTGCGTCAGCGCCGGTCTATGCCATCGACAAGGACGGCATAACACAAGGTATTCTCGACGGCCTCAACAAGCCGCTTGCGCAGATGGTGACTCCGGCGCATTTCGACTGGAGCGACAGTGTTTCGGGCCTTGAATACGATCTCGACAGAGCCACGGCGCTGATCGCCGCAGCCGGCAAACCACTAAAATTACACCTGACGACTGGCGCGTTCTTCGACCAACGCGTTGCTGAAGCTATCCTGCAGGAATTGCAGGACCTAGGTTTCGATGTCGATATGGTTCAGGTCGACACCCCGCCTTTCTGCAGCTTATCCAGAAGGGGACGGCAGATGGCCCCACCCTCGCCATCAGCGCGTTCTCCTGCGCATGCCGACGACGCCCTCTCCTCATTGTTCCACCCCGGCAGCAGTTGGACAGTCGCGAAAAGGCCGGAAATCGGCAGCCTGGTCAACAAGGCTGGCTCGTCCTCAGACGACAAGCGCCGCCTCGCCGACTCGCAAAAAAGTCTCGAACTGGATCGCCAAGGGCATCCCCACTGGGCCGCTTTACCAGATGGTGGCAATCTACAGCGCAGCGAGGCCCTTAAATTTCAAACCGACGCCGAACGAAAGCTTCTCGATCAACCGCATGAGTGGCGATGGTTGATTGGATTATAGCGGGCTTGAAGCGCTCGCTAGCCAATGTGTGGAAGGATTATAGTCAATGGAAAATAATTCGAGCTCACGGCTGACCAAGTGTCAGAGATGACCTCCGGCAGCGCAAAAAGAGAAAAAAACTCTACGAAGTACTCTATTAAAAATATATACTAACTATGCATTTGGAAAGCGGCCGATTAGATTCTCGTTCAGTAAAACGAGCAGCCGGAGCCGCCATGTCGCGTTCAATTCGCTTCAATGCCTTTGATATGAACTGCGTCGGACATCAGTCTCCCGGCCTATGGAAACACCCGCGTGATAGGTCCTGGAAATACAAAGACTTAGATTACTGGCAGGACTTGGCTAGAACACTTGAGCGGGGAATCTTCGATGGCATCTTCATTGCCGACGTGATCGGTTATTATGACGTTTATAAGGGTTCGAACTATCACGCCATTGAGCAGGCGGCACAGATTCCAGTCAACGATCCTCTGCAGTTGGCGGCACCCATCGCGCTTGCGACCGAACACCTGGGCATCGGCATCACCGCATCGACATCCTTCGAACATCCCTACACCTTCGCGCGCCGCCTCGCGACGGCCGATCACCACACCAAGGGGCGCATTGGCTGGAACATCGTGACCTCGTATCTTGAAAGCGGTGCGAAGAATATTGGCCAGCTTGGTCTGAAGGGGCATGACAACCTCTATGAAATCGCTGCCGAATATGTTGAGGTCCTATACAAGCTGTTTGAGGGCAGCTGGGAGGAAGGCGCGGTCCAGCGCGATGCGGTTCGCGGCATCTTCACCGACCCCAGCAAGGTGCACGAGATTGGCCACAAGGGCAAATACTTCGATGTCCCGGGCTATCATCTGAGCGAGCCCTCGCCGCAGCGTACGCCCGTCCTGTACCAGGCTGGCGCCTCAGGGCCGGGCAAGGCTTTCGCCGCAGCACACGCGGAATGCGTCTTCGTTGGCGCGCCGACCAAATCATTGCTCAAAGCCTATGTCGCCGAGATCCGCCAGCGGGCTGCCGATGCCGGTCGCGATCCACGCAAGGTACTGATCTACAATCTCTCAACGCTGATCATCGACGAGACGGACGAGAAGGCACGAAAGCGCTTCGAGGAATACCAGGCCCATAGCTCTTATGACGGTTCGCTGGTGTTCATGTCAGGCTGGAGCGGCATCGATTTTGGCCAGTACGCGCCGACCGATGCTTTGAAGAAGGTCGAAACCAATGCGATCGTTTCGATGGTCGAGCATTTCGCTGGCAAGGACAAGGCGTGGACCGTGGAGGAACTCGCCCGCTGGGGCGGCATCGGCGGTGTTGGGCCAGTCTTCGTGGGTTCGCCGTCGACTATCGCCGACATCCTGCAGGAGTGGTCGGAAGAGACCGATGTCGATGGCTACAATCTTGCCTACGCGGTAACGCCCGAAAGCTTCGAGCAGGCCGTCGATCTGCTCGTACCGGAATTGCAGAAGCGCGGGGTCTATCCAACCGCGTACCGGCCGGGAACGTTGCGCGAAAAACTGTTCGGCGAAGGTCCATATCTTGCCAAATCTCATCCCGCAGACGCCTATCGCGACATCGAGGCTTTCAAGCGTCGCCAGACTGAGCGGGCGGCAACGCAACAGCTTAGAACGGCGGCCTTGTAATGCCGGCGCTTCTGGAAATGCATCACGTCTCACTTTCCTTCAAGGGCGTTACTGCGATCAGCGCCCTTAGCTTCTCGGTGCAGCCGGGGGAAATCTGCGCCCTGATCGGGCCGAACGGCGCAGGTAAAAGTTCGCTGCTAAACGTGATCAACGGAGTCTATCGTGCCGATTCAGGCGACGTCGTCTTTGACGGCCTGCGCTTCGAGGCAATCCGGCCGCAAAAGGCCGCGCGTCTCGGCATCGGGCGAACCTTTCAGCATAATGCTCTCTTTCGTAGGCTTTCGGTCCGCGAGAACGTGTTGGCCGGTCTTTCACGGCATGGCAAGGCAAGTTTTGCCGAGAACATCCTACGCATCGGGCGCGATTGGAAGGAGCGGCGGACATTCCTTGCCCGCGCCGAAAGGATACTAGTCTTCCTCGGCCTCGAGCGGCATGCCGAGACCATCGTCTCGACCCTGCCCTACGGCTTGCAGAAGCGGGTCGACCTTGGCCGTGCCCTCGTTGCTGATCCCAAACTTCTTCTCCTCGACGAGCCGATGGCCGGCATGAACCAAGAGGAAAAGCATGAGATGAGCAGGATCATTGCGGAGGTCAACCGGACCTTCGGGACGACCGTCGTGCTGATCGAGCACGATGTCGGCATCGTGCTCGACCTTGCTCATCATGTCGTCGTCCTAGACTACGGCCGCAAGATCGCCGACGGCCTTCCTACTGAAGTGCGCGCCGATCCAGACGTCATCGCGGCCTATCTCGGCACGGTTCATTGAGGAGAGCCCATGTCCTTTTTCTTTGAAACCTTGGTCACCGGACTGTTTGCGGGGCTAATGTACGCGCTCGTCGCCATCGGTTTCGTGCTGATTTACAAGGCCTCCGGCGTGTTCAATTATGCCCAGGGATCGATGGTGTTCCTCGCCGCCCTTGCCTTTGTCACGCTTGTCGAACACGAGGTAAATTTCTGGATCGCATTCGTGCTGACGGTCGCGCTGATGATAGCTGCGGCTGTCCTGATTGAGGCGACGGTTCTGCGACCCTTGCGCAACCGTGATCCGTTGACGTTGTTCATGGCGACGCTTGGTCTGAGCTTCGTGGTTGACGGCGCCTCGCAGTTCTTTATGGGCACCGACGTCCATATGCTCGACATCGGTGTCGAGGATATCGCCGGGAGTTACGGCGGCATCCTCATCAGCCAGTTTGACATCGTCGCGTCGTTCATCGTCGTTGCATTGGTGGCAGTGCTGGCCTTGGTGTTCAATAAGACCCGCATGGGGATCTCGCTGCGGGCTGTCGCCGACGATACGCTGGCAGCGCAATCGATCGGCATCCGCTTGCCCGCTATTTGGCGGATCGTCTGGAGCGTTGCAGGAATCGTCGCCCTTGTCGCCGGCTTACTTTGGGGCGCACGCCAAGGGGTTCAGTATTCGCTGTCCCTCATTACGCTAAAGGCGCTACCGGTACTTATTATCGGCGGCTTTTCGTCAATCCCGGGAGCTATTGCGGGCGGTCTGATCGTCGGCGCCAGCGAGGCGCTGGCCGACATCTACATAGGCCCGCTAGTCAACGGCAGTGTCTCCTCCTGGTTCGCCTACATTCTCGCCATCGCCTTCCTCCTCGTTCGGCCCTCAGGGTTGTTCGGCGAGCGCGAAATCGAAAGGGTGTGATGATGACCGCATTTCAATATACAAGCCTTCCCACCAGTGGGCGTATTGCGCCCAATGCGCGATACCTCCTGATGGCCGCCGGCCTAGCCGTCGTTTTCGGACTCATACCGGCAATCGCCAATGACTATTGGTTGAGTTCCATCATCATTCCGACGGTCGTCATGGGACTTGCCGGCATCGGCCTCAATCTTCTGCAGGGCTATACAGGGCTGGTGTCGCTTGGCTCTGCCGCCTTCATGGCCATCGGCGCCTTTTCCGCGTACAATTTCATCCTGAGAGTTCCTGGCATGCCGCTGCCAGTCGTCCTCTTGGCCTCGGGGCTCGTTGCTGCACTTGCCGGCGTCGTCTTCGGCCTGCCTGCGTTGCGCATCAAGGGTTTCTATCTTAGCGCTTCAACGCTCGGTGCACAGTTCCTTTTCGAATGGCTGTTCAGCAACTTCAGCTGGTTCTCCAACGACAGTCAGTCGCTGACTATTTCGGCGCCGCGTCTGACCCTGTTTAACTACGACCTGCAAACGCCGCTGGGCCGTTATTTGCTGGCCACCGGCGTCACGACCCTTTTGGTCGGTCTCGCCCTGCTCATCGTCCGGAGCCGCCTGGGGCGCGAATGGATGGCTATCCGCGACATGGAGACGGCGGCATCGGTGCTCGGGATCAAGGTCGCGCGGCGCAAGCTGCAAGCCTATGCTATCAGTTCCTTCTTTCTTGGCATCACCGGCATTCTCTGGGCATTCGCTTATCTCGGTACGTCGGACGCCCACACCTTCAGTCTCGACAAGTCCTTCCAGATCCTGTTCATCGTCCTGATCGGAGGCGTTGCGACCATCTTCGGCAACTTCCTCGGCGCCGCCTTCATTGTCCTGACGCCGATCCTGCTCGATCGCGTCGTCCTGGCAGCCCACCTGTCCTTCATCGGTGATCAAGGCGCCCTGACAAACCTGCAGCGCATCGTCTTTGGCGTCATCATCATCGTCCTGCTGATCAAGGAGCCGGACGGCCTGACGGCGCTCATTCGCCGCGCGGTCGGCATGTTTAGGGCAAAAAGGTCCGAATGAAGCCTGTTGGCGACAAGCGCAAATGGCGGTCGCCCCGATCAATCATTCTCATCGCTATCCTTCAACCACCGCATCAAGGGGTTACCATGTCTCTTTTTTCTAAGACAATCACGCTCAGCGCCACAGCATTGATCGCTTTATCAACTCTCGGCGCAGCCGCACACGCGGAAGAGGGAAGTGGCCAGCAGCTCTTCCCCCTGTTTTCCTACCGCACCGGGCCCTACGCGCCATCCGGCATTCCGCAGTGGGCCGGCTATCGGGATTATTTCAACTATATTAATGCGAACGGAGGGGTAAACGGCGTCAAGATCTTCGTTCAGGAATGTGAAACGGCGTATACGCTCGAACGCGCATTCGAATGCTACGAGCGCTATAAAAATGGATATGCCGGCGCTCCGGTTGCTGTGCTCTTCACCACATCGAGCGGCTTCGACGCCGCCGTCTCCGACAAGGCCCGCCAAGACAAGCTGCCGATCGTGTCGGTCGCCGGCGGTCGGGGCGATGCCGTCGATGGAAGCGTCTTTCCCTATCAGTTTCCGCTGCTATTCGACTACTGGACCGAGGCTTCAATCGTCGTCGAGCACATCGCCAATACGGTGGGCGGCTATGACAAGCTGAAGGGACTGAAGATTGCCACCCTTTACCACGACTCGGGTTATGGGCGTGAAACCATCCAGCCCATGGCGATCCTCTCCAAGAAATACGGCTTCGAAAATATCCAGATCCCCGTTCCGGACCCAGGCCAACAGCAGCAGGCGCAGTGGCAGCAGATCAAGCGCGCCGGCGTCGATTGGGTTTTCTTCCGAGCCTGGGGCGTGATGTCGCCGGTTGGCCTGAAGACTGCGGCCCGCGTCGGCTTCCCGGCCGACCACATCATAGGCGATATATGGACCGGATCGGAAGAAGACGCGCGTCCCGCCGGACCAGCCGCCAAAAATTATCTGGCGGTCTCCGTGTTCCCGTCTGGGACAGATTTCAAGGTCAGCCAGGAGATTAAAAAGAACATCATCGATGCCGGCAAGGGAGATCTGAGCGACGGCTCGAAGTTCGGTTCGGTCTATTACAATGCCGGCCTGCTGCAGGCGGTCCTCTACACCGAGATCCTGCGGACGGGACAAGCCAAGTACGGAAACCGGCCTTTGACTTCAGCCGAAGGGCAGTGGGCCGTTGAACATCTCAACCTGACCGCCGAGCGTATCGAGGAACTCGGTGCCACGGGCCTCATGAGCCCAATCAAGGTGACGCCACAGGATCACGAGGGCAGTCCCGCTGCCAAGATCGTCCAGTGGGACGGCACGAGATGGACGGCAAAAACCGATTGGCTGAAAGGAGATCGACCGCTGTTCAAGGATGCCATCTACGCCAGGGCCGCAGCCTACGCGAAAGAAAAAGGCATCACGCCCCGTCCGTCCGACGCGGTCAACTAACACTAAAAGGATATGTAACATGGCCACACAGGCGGAAGGGTTTCTCGAAGTCAAGGAGATAGAGGCCGTCTACGGGCAGGCCGTTCTCGCCGTGCGGGATGTGTCGCTTTCGGTCGGGGAAGGCAAGATAGTTGCCCTCCTCGGCGCGAACGGCGCCGGTAAGACGACAACCCTGAAGGCAATCTCCAATCTCTTGGGCTCCGAGCGCGGTAAGGTAAGTCGTGGCAGCATCAGTTGGCGCGGCCAATCCGTTAGTACGTCGTCAGCTTCAAGGCTGGTGGGCAAAGGACTCGTTCAGGTTCTGGAGGGTCGCCATTGCTTCCCGCAACTGACAGTCGAAGAGAACATTCTCGCTGGCGGATTTGTCCGAAAACCGTCGCGCCGGGCGTTACTCGACGATCTCGAGCAGATCTATGCTTGGTTCCCGCGTCTTCGCGACAAGCGTCGAACAAAAGCTGGCCTGACCTCGGGCGGCGAGCAGCAGATGGTGGCAATCGGTCGAGCATTGATGACAAAGCCCAGCCTCGTACTGCTGGACGAGCCGTCAATGGGCCTGGCACCGATTATCGTCCAGGAGATATTCGAGATCATCCGGGCGCTGAACAGACAGTCTGGCGTCAGCTTCCTGCTGGCTGAGCAGAATGCCAATCTCGCGCTGAAATACGCCGACTACGGCTACATCTTGGAAAATGGGCGCATCGCCGTTTCGGGGACTGCAGCTGACTTGCGCGCTCGCGAGGATGTTCAGGATTTTTATCTTGGCGGCGCGGCAGCAGTCACAATTAACTGACGGTTCCTTTAGATCCAAAACTGACAAGGACTTCATGATGACCACCCAGATAGATCTTGCATGGGGTGCAGGCCCAACCGAACGCTATGAGGAACTGGCTTCGAGCTTCCGCCCTCTGTTCAACGATATTGCCAAAGGCGCGCTCGACCGCGAGTTGATGCGTACCTTGCCACAGGCCGAGATCGACCGGTTGAAGCAAGCGGGACTGGGCGCACTGCGCATACCGGTCGCCGAAGGCGGAATGGGTGCGAGCTTGCCGGAACTGGCCAACATACTGATCGAGCTTTCCAACGCCGATTCAAACATTACCCAAGCGCTGCGCGGGCATTTCGGATTTGTCGAGGATGTCGTTAACAAGGCGCCCGGCGGGTCTCGCCAGCGCTGGGTCGAACGCATTGTCCGAGGCGAGATAGCTGGCAATGCGTGGACGGAGGTCGGGGCCGCCAAGCAGGATGCCTTCTCGACGCGGGTCTCGCGCAAGGACGGCGGGCTCGTCGTTAACGGCACCAAATACTACACCACCGGATCCATCTTCGCCGACTGGATCGACGTCGGCGCGACAGGGCTGGAGGGAGAGGGCGTCTCGCTACAGGTTCGGCGTAACGATCCCGGCGTCAACGTTGTCGACGACTGGGACGGTTTTGGCCAGAAGCTGACGGCGAGCGGCACGACCGTCTTTACGGACGCGGTTGTCGATCCCGGTGACATTGTCGTCGACGACGACAAGTTTCGCTACGGCGCTGCCTTCTACCAGCTGGTCCATCTTGCCACTCTCGCAGGTATCGGCCGTTCGCTCGCTAACGAGGTGGCGCAGGCTGTAGCGGCGCGCACTCGCCATTATTCGAACAGCGCCGGGCCGCGCTCAAGCCAGGACCCACAGGTTCTGCAGGTAGCCGGTCGCTTGCGGTCCAACGCCTATGCTGCAAGTGCGATTGTGCTGCAGGTTGCCGCCGCCGTGGAGCGGGCCCATAAGGCCCATTTTGCCGGCGATCCAGAGGCCGAGGAGAGGGCCAATGCCATCGCCGAGCTGGAAACCTCGCAGGCCGTCACCGTCACAAGCAATCTCGTTCTCGAAGCCGCAACGATTGCCTTCGACGCGCTTGGGGCGTCCGCCACCCGGATTTCAGCCGGCCTCGACCGCCATTGGCGCAATGCCCGCACGCTGGCATCACATAATCCACGCATTTACAAAGATAGAATCGTTGGCGATTTCGCCGTGAACGGCACGCCGCCGCCTTATCAGTGGCGGATCGGATTGGCCCCGACCTGACCTGGCCAGAAGAAGCTTGAACTATGCAGTGTTCACGCTGACTAACGGATACATACTTGCCAGCCGCCATCGACATTGCACCCGCCACCATGCCGGCAATGGCGGCCACGAGTATATCCGAAGAAGCAGTGGAGGTGGACGCTACACCAACGATCAGGCTCGCCGTCGCGACGATACCGTCATTTGCGCCGAGAACCGCGGCGCGAAGCCAGCCGATGCGAGAGACAAGATGGTTTTCTACGTGCAATCGCTGAATGAGAACAGCCAATTCCGGATTGAGACAATTCAAGATTCAAAAAGACCGCGTCGAGAGCGCCTATTGAGGTCATAATACAGGAACAGGACGGAAAGAACGAGCTCGTTGCGCAGAATGTCCAGGACCTAGGCGTCTGTGTCCCCGAATAAGCGGTCAAGACCAAGGTCAGCCGAGCGTTAGTCCTCCAATCGGAAATCTCCTCGGCCCATAGCGCGTCATTTAGAGGGTGACGGGTGCCGAATTGAAGGTTAATCGGCTGCAGCGAGTCGTCGGCGCGCGCAAACCCGCCAGCGGGCCGATGCCCGTTCCGACCCGATGAGAATGACCGGCTTGCGGCTGCATAAGGGCGAAAGGCCGGCTTTGGACGCACGAAATCAGCGAGGGGCTTTTACCGTCGAGCCGAAGTCCTCCTGTGACTGGGATGATCCAGATCATTTTGTTGCCGTTGCCGTCGTCGTTTGCAGGCCCTCTGCCGACTGCTCCGCCTTGCTTGCGAACAGTCGTTTTAGCAGGCCGACGAGGTCGTCCACGAAGGTGTAGACGGTCGGGATGATGAGCAAGCTGAGGAACGTCGATGTAATCAGGCCTCCCAGGACCACGATCGCCATCGGCTGGCGAAAGCTCGAATCGCCGCCACTCAGGCTCATGGCGGCCGGCATCATGCCTGCTCCCATGGCGATGGTTGTCATGATGATGGGCCGGGCTCGCTTGTGGCAGGCGTCGACCAGTGCCTCGAAGCGCGCCATGCCGTTTCGGCGGGACATGATCGCGTACTCGACGAGGAGAATCGAGTTCTTGGACACCACGCCCATCAGCAGGATCAGCCCGATAATGGCTGGCATGGAGAAGCTCGTTCCCGTGATGAGGAGCGGTGCCAATGCACCGCCGAGTGCGAGCGGAAGCGCCATCAGGATGGTGACGGGCTGGAAAAAGTCATGAAAGAGCAAAACAAGGACCGCATAGATGCAAAAGATCCCGATGCCCATTGAGGTCCCGAAACTGGTGAAAAGCTCGGAACTGCGCTGCAACTCCCCCTGCTCCACCTGGTGAACACCCTGCGGAAGCTGGCGAAGTGCGGAGAGCGCCTGGGCCTCCTTGTTCACGTCCCCCAGGATGCGCCCGTTCAACTCGATGGACAGCGTGATGTTTCGGGCCCGATCGATCCGATCGAGCTCGGATGGACTGCCGCCGATCGAAATCGCGGCGATGCTTCCGAGCGCGACCTTGCCGTTCGCGCCGGCCACCTGCAGCTGCGATATGGCATCGATATCCTCGCAGGAGTTGGCATTGAAACGCACGCGGATTGGAATTTGGCGTTGCGGCAGATTGAGTTTGGCCAGTGCGTTGGAGTAATCGCCATTGGTGGACACCCGGACCGCCTCGGCGATCGTTTCCGATGTAATCCCCAGCGCCGCAGCCTTTGCGAAATCAGGCCTTATCTGGATTTCTGGGGCTTGCAGCGCTGCACTCGATGTGACCGCACCGATGCCCTTGAGTGTCCGGAGCTGTTCCTCGAGCGCACTTCCCGCCTGCTCCAGGCTGGTGGGATCATCACTGGCCAGCGTCAACTCGAGCTTGGTGCCATTACCGCCGGTCCCGACCTCGACGCGCACGCCGGCAAGAGAGGAGAGCGCGTTACGGATGTCGCTCTCGATCGCAGCCTGCTTTCTGCTGCGCTTCTTGATGTCGGTCAGGTTCACGACGAGGGTCGCCTTCGTCACATCCGCCGTTGTCGTGGAATCTATCCCGCTGCTGCTTGAGGAACTGCCGACGACGCTGAAGACCTGCGTGACATCGGTGAGTTTGGAGACGATGTCGCTCGCACGTCTCGATACGGCATCCGTCTGGTCCAGTGTGCTGCCGGGTTGAAGCGTCAGGGTGACCTGCGTTTGGGCGTCGTCCGAGGCGGGGAAAAAGCCGGTTTGCAGGAACGGGATGCTCGACAAGGACAGGACAAGGAAGATGCCGGTCACAAGCATCGTCATCTTGCGATGGTTGAGGCAGGTTTTGACCAGCGCAATATAGGCCCCCATGATCCGGCCGTCTGCCGCTTCAGCCTGACCCGGCTTCAACAGATAAGCGGCCATCATCGGCGTCAGAAAGCGGGCCACCAGAAGTGAGGATAGCACGGCGACGGAGGCAACGATCCCGAATTGCCGGAAAATCAGACCGGGAATGCCGCTCATGAAGGCCGTTGGTAGAAAAACCGCAACAAGGGTAAATGTGGTTGCGATGACGGCCAGACCGATTTCGTCGGCAGCTTCGATCGCCGCGTTCATCGGCGTCTTGCCCGCCTGGAGATGGCGGGAAATGTTCTCCACCTCGACGATAGCGTCATCGACCAGAATGCCGACCACCAGTGACAATGCTAAGAGTGTAACGGTATTGAGGCTGTAGTCGAAGAAATGCATCACCAAGAAGGTGGGGATGATGGAAAGCGGCAGGGCTATTGCGGACAGGCATGTTGCGCGGAAGTCCCGCAGGAATAGCCATACCACAATGACAGCGAGAATGGCGCCTTCGTAAAGCATCTCCATCGAGCCGTCATAATTTTCGATGACGGGATTGACTGTCGTATACGCATCGACGATCTCCACTTCGGGATGCTGCGACGCGAACGCCTTCATCTCCTTTTGAATATCTTCGGCAACGGCCGTGTCCGAAAACCCATTGGATCGCTTGATCTGAACGGCAATCACCCGGTCTCCATTCAGATAGGCAAGGGACGAGCGCTCCGCAAAGCTGTCCGTCACTTTCCCAAGCTCGTCGAGCCGGACACTCTGTCCCGTCGAGAGGGGGATCGCCAACGTCGCTATATCCTCGACGGACGGAACGGCACCGAGCGTGCGAATGGTCTGACGCGAAGAGCCGATGTCGCCGCGACCGCCGGACTTGTCCGACTGCACAGATTTAACCCGTGCAGACACATCCGATGCGGTCACCCCGAGCGAGGTCATGGTGTTGGCATCGAGGTCGATATGGACCTCGCGATCAACCCCGCCCAGCCGATCGACTTCCCCTACTCCGCCGACCGACAGGAGCGCCTTGGTCATGTCGTTGTCGACGAACCAGGAGAGCTCGGTCTCGTTCAGTTGCTTCGAGCGCACGGCGTAGGCGACGAGGACGGATGATTGGACCGTAACCTTCGAGACCGTTGGCGAATCCATTTCGGACGGAAGATCGCTCTTGGCGCTGTCGACCGCGTTGCGCACTTCGTTCAGTGCGCTTTCGCTGTTTTTTTCGAGCTTGAACGAGACGCTGATGGCGACAGACCCGTCGGTGATCGTCGTCGTTATGTGATCGAGAAGGCTCAGGGTCGCGAGCTTGTCTTCGATCTTCCGTGCCACCTCCGTCTCGAGCTGGGTCGGCGCCGCGCCTTCCAGCGATGCGGCAATCTTGATGGTGGGAAGATCCATGTCCGGAAAATTCTGGACCTGAAGCTTGGAGAACGCCAGCAGCCCACAAACGGTCAACAATGCGAAAAGCAGGATTGGCGGGACAGGGTTGCGGATGGACCATGCGGAAATATTCATTGTGCCGCCCCGTCAACCTTCACGAGCGCGCCTTCCGACAGGAAAGCACCGCCAGACTGAACGATTGCCTCATCGCCCTTCAAGCCAGAAGAAATTTCGACCCGGTTGTCCCTGCGGCGACCGACATCGACGCGTGTCCGGTGAACCTTGTGCGCCTGATCGATTGTGAAAACGTAATTGATGCCGTCTTTGAAGACCAAGCTGGATTCCGCCACAGTCAGGGCGTCCTTGTTGCCGATATCGATTGTCCCCGACACATAGAGGCCCGACCTGGGCTGCGGCTCCTTGGGCAAGGCCACGTACACGATCGAGCGACCCGTATCGGTGCTGACTGTCGGCGCGATGAGCCTGACGGTACCCCTGAAAGTCGCGCCGTCGGGCCGTCTGATCTCCGAGGTTTGCCCCTCTTTAATTTTCATAGGATATTGGGTCGGAATCTCAGCCTGCCACTCGATGCGTTGCTGACGCGTGAGGCGAAACAACTCCGTTCCTGTGGATACCACGGCACCCAAGGACGCGGATCGCGACGTGATGATGCCGTCATCGACGGCGGCAATCGTGGTTTGCGCAAGTTTGATGCGTTGGCTTGTAAGCGTGGCCTGTTCGGAATTGAGGTCCGCCTGCGCACTTTGTTCTGTCGTGAGATATTCAACTTGCTTCTGATCGGAAAGTGCTCCCGAACCGCTCATTTGGCGGGCCCGGTCAGCATCCGCTTTCGCCTTTGTCAGGGATGCCTGCTTGGATACGACAGCGGCTTCCTCCTTGCGCAGATCCGCAATTACGGTCTCCTGGTTGAGCCGAACCAAAATGTCGCCCTTTTTTACAACGCTGCCGACGTCCGCCAGGACCTCGGTGATACGCAGCCCACTCGTTTCGGATTCAATGACGGCTTCATGCCACGGCTTGAGCCAGCCGGTCGCCGGCACGGTTTCGGGCCAGTCCTTGGTTTCCGGCTTGACCGCGACCACCGTCAATGCAGCTGCTCCCTCGGTCTTTGCCTGTTCTTCCGCCGAGACCTGTGCCCCGCCTACCCAACAGGTGACGATGGCAGTCGCCAGCACCCGATGAACGAGACGGTTAGAGCGATGTCGGGAATTTTCAGTCGGTTCGATTTGGCGCGAATTTGTCATTGGGCGATTGGCTTTGCTCGTAGGTGCGGCGCTTCGACCAGGTCGCGCGCGGCAGGCTGTGAAATGTCAATTGGGCCGGTCCAACCGCCCCCGAGGGCTTTGTTCAGCGAGACGTAGTAAGTGGCGATATCGGTCCTGGTCTCGATGAGGTTCTGTTGAGCGGAGTACAGCGAGCGCTCGGCGTCCAGCACATCGAACAGATCGCCTTCACCGGATGTCTTGAGCTTTTTGGAGAGATTGGCGGCCGTGCGATAGCCTTCGACAGCCTTGCCGAGGTCCACCGACCGGGCACGCGATCGATTGAGGGAAACGATGGCGTTTTGAACGTCCTCCAAAGCGGAGAGGACGGCTGACTGATAAGCGAACACGTATTGGTCGCGCTGCGCCTTGGCGACATCGACCGCTGCCTTCAACTGGCCACCCTTGAAGATTGGGATTGTAAGCGACGGCCCGAACGACCAGCCGATCGTGGATTTCTTTCCGAGCTCCGAAACGCTCGCGGCAGATGAATTGATGGATCCGGTCAGGCTCACCGAGGGATACCGGTTGGCCTCAGCCTCACCGATCTTTGCGGTCGCCTGGGCCAGTTGCCGTTCAGCCTGGCGGACGTCGGGTCGGGTGTTCAAGATGTCAGCGGGTATTCCGACCGATAGCCTCGGAGGAGGCGCTGGAAGCCTCGATTTCTTGCCAAGAAGGCCGTCAAGCAGGAGCGGGGACTTGCCGAGCAGCACACCCAACCTGTTGACGGACTTGGCATAGGAGATTTCATAGGTCGGGATATCGGCATGGGTGGAGGCAGCCTGCGCCTCGGCCTTGGAGACATCCACCATCGATGAGCCGCCCGCCCCATATTCCGTCCGTGTGAGCGATGCAGTCTGGCTCTGGGATTTGGAAGAATCGCGAGCCAGTTCGGTGAGCTGCTGGTATTCCCGTGCCTGAATGTAATAGGTGGCAACGTCCCCGATCAGGGTCACGAGCGTATCGCGCAATTCCTCGTCTGCCGCATCGACCCCGTATTTCGCGGCTTCCGCCGCGCGCTTGTTGCCTCCGAACAGATCGAGTTCCCAGCTTGCATCGAAGCCCGGCTGGTAATTGTTGTAGATCGTCGCCGGCGCGCCGGCGGCAGCGGCGGTGCGATTGCGCGTCGCAGATGCCGTACCCTCGAGCGATGGAAGCAATGTGCCCACCTGCTCTCGATAGCTGGCACGCGCTTCGCGCACCTTGGCCTTTGCGGTGGCAACATCTAGGTTCGCGGCAACGGCCTGCGCGATGAGATCGTCCAGAATTGGGTCCTTCATTTGCTTCCACCACTCAGCCAACTGAGGCGGCTTATCGGCATGGACGGCCGCCTTCCCGCTCCAGCTTGCAGCCATAGGGAAGCTTGGCTTCTGGTAGTCCGGACCCACGACGCAGCCACTGAGCCCGCCGGCGACCAGAAGCAGCGCGCACAACTGGCGGGGCGCTCCGTTAAGGCCTGCCCAGAGACGATGATGTCGGGCAACATGGAAATGGCGGTTGGCCGGTAATGCGCCGTTGGACCTGGGAGGAGCATTTTCACGGACGCTCGGCCAGAGAAACCGGGCTTGGGCTATGGTCATCTTGGTCAAACTGGCTCCGAGGCAATTGCCGACGGATCTTCTGATAGCGACTGCGATGTTAAGCGCCGTTAAGGAAGTGTAAAGTTGTGTAAAACTTCTACCGGTTCGCCGTCTTCTGTATATTCGTTTACCTCTGACAACGTGGAAGCCAAGATGCCGAAAGTTCTTCTCATCGACGATGATATCGAGCTGACGACGCTTCTCAGCGAATATCTCGTGGAAGAGGGATTCGACGTCGAAACATCGACTGACGCCCGGGTCGGCATCTCCGGTGCCGCCGACCAATCGGTCGACATCATCGTTCTCGACGTCATGATGCCGAGAATGAACGGCATCGATGCGTTGCAGCGTATCCGCCGCCTTGGCAATGTTCCCGTCCTGATGCTCACGGCGAAAGGGGACGACATCGACCGGATTTCCGGCCTTAACCTCGGCGCCGACGATTATGTCGCCAAGCCCTGCTCTCCGGGTGAGCTTGTCGCGCGCATCCGCGCCATCCTCCGGCGAGCCGGAGGCCGACTTGATGAACAGGATATTCTTCGTGTCGGCGACCTGATCCTGAATTCTGCGGGCCGAGCAGCGCAATGGCAGGGAAAGCCGCTGGAATTAACGGGTGCCGAATACAATATTCTCGACGTGTTGGCGCGCAACGCCGGACAGCTTGTACCGAAACAGGAAATCTCCCGGCGTGCATTCGGTCGACCGCTGACGCCGTTTGACCGGCGCATAGATGTGCACATCAGCAGCGTCCGTCAAAAGCTCGGTGTTCGTGCTGACGGCACCTCGTGGATCCGCGCGATCCGTGGGCAAGGATACCAGCTGGTGCAGGCACTCTGATGCGGAGGCTCTTCTGGAGAATTTTCGCGATTGTCTGGCTGACGATGGCGGCGTCGCTTGCGCTATTGTTCGTCATCAATTCCGTTTTCGGCGTATTACCCCTCCCCGAGGAACTTCGCGATCAAAGAACAGGCCTGGCACTTGATACAGCCGCAGTGCTCTTGGCGAAAAACGGTGTTGGGATAACACAACAATACCTGACGGCAGTCGCCACGACACCCTCACCCGTTCATCTGAGCCTGGCGGTCATTGGAGATTCCATGGCATGTGCAACAAAGGTTACGGGTCAATTCGAGCGACGTATCCTCTATGGTGGCCAGTGCTATCAAGTGATCGCAGTCACAACAGAAATCGATTTTTTGGCGCGCAATCTGCCAAAGCTCGTCCCCTGGTCGTCGGCAATGCTCGCTGCTGCGGTTACGGCCTATTGGCTAGCCCAGTATCTGACACGACCGGTAGAGCAGTTGCGAGGCGGTCTTCGCGCACTTGCGCAGGGTCACTTCGATGTCAGGATTGGCGGCGACACCAATCTGAAAAGAGACGAGATTCAAGCGCTCGCCCATGACTTCGACGTGACAGCCGCCCGTCTTCAGGATTTCCAGGATATCCAGCGACGTCTTTTCCACGACGTGTCTCACGAGCTTCGGTCGCCCCTATCTCGACTTCAGGCGGCCGTGGGGCTGCTGAAGCAGAATCCCAGCCGGTTGCAGGCTATGGCCGAGCGCCTTGAGCGAGAGATCGCGCGGATGGATGACCTCGTCGGTGAAGTTTTGACGCTCGCGAGACTGACGGCGAGCGACAAACAGCCAATGGAGCGGCAGACTGTCGATCTGGTCGATTTGCTTCAGGAGATTGTCGATGACTGCGCTTTTGAAGGCGCCTCCCGCAACATCCACGTCACCTACGAAGGCGCGAAATCTTTCGTCACATCGGTAAATGGCGAGCTTATTTACAGGGCTATCGAAAACGTCGTGCGCAATGCCGTAAAATACGCGCCGCCGGATTCAAGGGTTGTCATTTGCGCAGAAAGAGCCGGCCAAAACTTCGTCATCACAGTCCTCGATGAAGGACCCGGCATAGCGAAAGACATCCTCGCCGCCATATTCCAGCCGTTCCGCCGTGGAAACGATGTGCCTGAAGGTACCCCCGGCTTCGGACTCGGATTGGCAATCACCAAACATGCTTTCGCCAGCCACAGCGGCCATGTGGAAGCGGAGCTTCCTGCCAAAGGCGGTCTGCTCATGCGGATGACACTTCCCGTTTGACCTGTCTTCTTGGAATGACAGCAGGCAACTGAGCACCGCGGTTATGCCGGAGTGCTCTGGTTGCGTCAATTCAGACGACGGGCCGCAGATCGCGAACCGTACTGACCGATTCCAGCAGTGCAGCAAGGTGCAGGATCGTCGTTTCTGCCTGCCACCTTGAAACCAACTGGATGCCGATCGGCATGCCGTCGTGGCTGGTACCAAACCGCATTGTCAAACCCGGCAGGCCAGTGACGTTCAGGGGCACGGTCGAGCCCTGGAGATAGGTCGCATCTACAGTCTGGCCGTTGATCAGGAACTCCGTAGTGCCATGTTTTTGGGCCGGGATTGGCTGCACAGGGGTGATCAGCGCATCGTAGCGCTGGAAATAGTCGGCAAAACCATCCCTCAGGCGCTCGGCCGCCTGCTCGGCTTCAATATAGTCCTTCATAATGGTGTCGGGCGCAGCAAGCATGGCTTTTGCCATCATGTACAATTCGTCCTGGCCGTGACCGGCCGTCGCCTCCGCGAAATCGGGCTTCATCTCCATCACGTGAAGGCGGTTGAACACATCGAGCGCAAAATCCTTCTCAAGCGCCGGAATACGAACCTGCTCAATGATCGCGCCCTGGCCTTCGAGCGCTTCGGCGGCGGCCTTAACGGTGGCGGCCACCTCCAAGTCGATCGGACCAAATCCAGGTTCGACCAGCCAGCCAACACGGATCGGACGATCTGGCGACGTCCCGACGCCCGTATCGAACTGGGCCGTGCTCGATGCAAAGCCATCCGCCCCGTCCGGCCCAACCATCAACGAATAGGCCAATGCGACGTCGCGAACGCTACGGGCCATCGGACCGACATGCCAGAAGCGGCGAGGTGCCCGCGGCCAGATCCCCGTCATGGGGATGCGGCCATGGGTTGCTTTCATCGATGTGATGCCGGTCTGCGCCGCCGGTCCACGGATGGAGATCGCCAGATCGGTGCCCAGACCCAGCGGCGACATGCCGGCGGCAATTGCAGCGGACTCGCCGCCACTCGACCCCCCAGGTGTGCGGTCGAGGTTCCAGGGGTTGTTCGAGCGGCCCGTAAGCAGGTTGTCGCTTTCGGTCCAGTAGGAGAATTCCGGAAGATTGGTCTTTGCCAGGAGGATGCCGCCAGCCGCCTTCATTCGGGCAACACTTGTGGCGTCGGCATCTGGAGTGCGGCCCCTGAAGATGGGCGAACCGCGCTGCGTGAGGACACCTGCTGTGTCGATTGAATCCTTGACTGTGAATGGGACGCCATGGAGTGGGCCGAGCTTTTCGCCGGCGAGGACGGATGCCTCTGCTGACCTGGCAGCGTCGAGTGCGCCTTCTGCCAGCGAGACGATCGCATTGACCTTTGGGTTGACTGAAGCGATCCGATCCAGGTGCGCCTGGACGACTTCAACGGGCGAGATATCCCTGGTGCGGATAAGTTCGGCCAGTTTGGTGGCATCGAGATTGGTGAGAGTTGTGCTCATGTGAGGCTCCTTTGAGATTCGCTTGTATATCTACCTAACGTTTGGTAGTCAAAAGCTAGAGCGTAAAAATTGGTTGGTCAAGCCCCTTCCTGCCGCTAGAACGAAACCGGAAGCGAGGTAGACAATGAGTTCGGATTCTCGAGAGAAGATTTTGCTGGCAGCCAGAACAATGGCGCAGGCGCATGGTTACGGAGGACTGAGCGTCCGCGATCTGGCGGCGGATGTTGGCATCAAGGCCGCAAGCCTCTACTACCACTTCCCGAGCAAGGCGGATCTCGCGACCGCCGTGGCGAAGCGATACTGGGAAGACTCGGCCGAATACCTTGAGGGTCTGCTGGCAGAGACGCCGCACGATCCGGGCCGCTCCCTGCATCGATATCCTGAGACATTTCGTTGGGCGTTGCAGAACGACAACCGCATGTGCCTCTGCAGCTTCATGGGTGCCGAGTACGACGACTTGCCTGAGGCGCTAAAAAAAGAAGTGCAGACTTTCGCCGATGTCAACGTGGCGTGGCTGAGCAAAACCCTTTTTGCTGCAGGGATTGTCGGCCATGAAGAGAGCGAAGCACGAGCTCATGCCATCTTCGCCGCCGTGGCCGGCGCCCAGCTAATGGCAAGGAGTCGATCAGACATAACACTCTATGATGCCTTGATCGACGCCTATCGCATTGCCGGGCTCCTTCCGGCATAGTGACAACAGAGTGCCCGGCAGTGGGGTCCACAAATGTCTTGCTAACGTCGTATCGCCCCCTGAAACCCGTGAGGTGCCGATGCGACGGTCAGCGGTCGCTCGAACAGGCGATCAAGCAGTTAGCCTGAACACGCAACCCATCAGATCCCATACCGCCGATCGAGCTCTTCGAGGCCAGATTGCACTTCATCGATCGCGATTGGCTCTGGCGTTCCTGGCAGTTGACGAAGGCCGGGCTTTGAGTCGATCGCATAGAAATCCGACGCCCACGCCGCGAGGATAGCGCGCTTGTCATCGACGGAAAGAGTCGGCGCTCTCACCACGTCGATCGGCCTCCGAAGCTTCATGCCCTGAATAAGAACCGATGGCCCCATCGCCATTGCATTGTTGGCGGCCTGCTGCAACATTGTGTGCATCATCGGTCTACCTCATCGTACCTGAGGATCCCGGTCGCGCCGCTGGCGTGACGCGGCGATCACGTTTGTTTCGGGCGCCAGCAGATCGTGTTTCTCGGCAAAGGCGGCAAACAGTCCCCGCACGGTCTCTGCTTCGATCTCACCCCGCAACGCGGCATTGCATGCCTTGAGCACAACCGAATGGGCTGGGTCTCTAAGTGAGGCAGGCCATTCGATGAGATGCCGGTAGGCGTCCATCACGCCGCATACTTCCGTCGGAAAGCCAAGACCGACAAGAATGGAAACGGGCTGTCTGAACATATCGGATTTCATAGCTCTCTCCTTTCCAACCCCGAATGTTGATGGGCGCCGCTACAACTGCGCCCGGTTTAGCCAAGACGACAGAGTCAAGCAGCCTTGCGAGCTTCGATCTGCGCGTGAGCGGCAGAGGTCAAAGCGGCCTCGTTTTGGATTGAGATTGTGCGCGGCTTTAGGGCCTCTGGGATGTCGTGAATGAGATCGATCGACAGGACACCGTTGCTCAGATCTGCTCCGTTCACCCGGACATGATCGGCAAGCTCGAACCGGTGCTCGAACGGACGGGCGGAGATACCGCGATGCAGGCAGCAATCGGTGGATGCTTCCTGCTTCCTGCCAGTGACAGTCAGCAGCTTGGACTGTAAGCTGATGTCGAGGTCGTCCCGGGCAAAGCCAGCCACCGCGATCGATATCCGGTAGGTGTCGTCATCATTCTTGACTATGTCGAAGCGCGGCCAGTCGTTGGTCAAGCGGGCGCGCTCAGCGTTTTCCCGAAGGTTGAGCACCCGATCGAAGCCGACGCTCGAGCGGAACAGCGGTGCATAGTCGTAAGATGTTGCCATAGCCATATCCTCCTCTAAGCAGCATGGTTACGGAAGCGCCAAAAGGCAGCGTCGGACCGATGTCGGACCTGTCATCAGCGGCTGACCTCATTCGAATTGGTTTTTGCAATTTTTAGGTTCAAGGGCCATTGTGAAAAAATTCGCTCGCCCTGTCCCGGACAAGAACTTCTCAAATGACACGCAGCCTGAAACACGCGGCAACGACCGCGCCGATCGTCCTTGTGAAACGGTCGGTTGGTCCGATTGTCTGCCTCGCGGCTTAATGTACAGAGCGGCTGATAACACGATGCGGATAAGCTGCCTTGAATTGCGATATCATCGCAAAGGCCTGCTGCAAGACCCGCTCGGCAACCTCGGGCCTGTCACGAGCAAGTTCATCGGCATTGATGCGGATTGCTTCTGCCATATTGGCCGACAGTATCGCAAAACGTCCCTCGCCATACACCACAGCCTCCTGTGAGGCGGTCTCAAGCCAACGGGCAAAATCGACGATGATCTCCTCCCGCTCGGGGATGCTTGCGCTTTTGATGATATTGATGTTTTCTTCCATGCGGCCTCACTCCATACAAACGTGGACAAGTCGGCAGAGCTCATCAAGCCTCGGCCGCCCGATGAGCTAGGAAGTGAGGAAATCAGCTTCAAGCCTCAGTGGAGTTGGAATTCCCCGTCGACGCGCCGCCACTCATTGGGGCCGATCAGGCGCTGGTGGCTATAACGCACCGAATGCAGCGGCCCATCGAGGGAAGCCTGCCAGAAATCCAAGAACCTGCGCATTTCGGGAAAGTCAGGGGCGAGATCGTAATCCTGCCAGACGTAGGTCTGCAGGACGGATTCGAAATCCGGGATGCGATAGAGAATATGGGCGGTTGTCAGCCCATAGCCTTTCAGCTGGCGCTCCAGATCAGATGAAAAATTCATGCTTTCATCTCCGTTTTGTGACATCAGGAGGATGCCTCAACTGTCTGCGGTCATCAACCTTTCCAAACGAAAAAATGATATTATCATGCCTTTCCAGAGTGTTAGCAGCCGTCAAAACCGAGTGCTAATTTTTCTCCGATACCCTCTTGAAATCAAAAAAATAGGAAAATAGATTTTTTTGCACGAAACGCTCAAAGAGGTTTCGTTCCCGCCCGACTGTGGCAATCCGGCCGGGCAACAACGTCAACATTGTTTGTCCATGGAGGAAAACATGTCGTTTAGACCGCTTCATGATCGCATTCTCGTCCGTCGCGTCGAATTTGAAGAGAAGACCAAGGGCGGCATCATCATCCCCGATACCGCCAAGGAAAAGCCGCAGGAAGGCGAAGTCATCGCCGTCGGGCCCGGCGCGCGGAATGAAGCCGGTCAGATCCAGGCGCTCGACGTCAAGGCCGGGGACCACATCCTGTTCGGCAAGTGGTCCGGCACCGAAATCAAGATCAACGGCGAAGACCTGCTGATCATGAAGGAAAGCGACGTCATGGGCGTTATCGAGGCCCAAGTCGAGCAGAAGAAGGCCGCCTGAGCCTGACCTGTCTAACCATCAGTCAAATAGCTGCCTATTGAGGAGTTAAAAAAATGGCTGCGAAAGAAGTCAAATTCAACACCGATGCCCGTGAACGCATGCTGCGTGGGGTCGATGTTCTGGCGAATGCCGTGAAAGTCACGCTCGGCCCGAAAGGTCGCAACGTTGTTATCGACAAGTCGTTCGGCGCACCGCGCATTACCAAAGACGGCGTATCTGTCGCCAAGGAAATTGAGCTTGAAGACAAGTTCGAAAACATGGGCGCACAGATGCTACGCGAAGTGGCGTCAAAGACCAACGATCTCGCCGGCGACGGCACCACCACCGCGACTGTTCTGGCCCAGGCGATCGTCAAGGAAGGTGCCAAGGCGGTGGCATCCGGCATGAACCCGATGGACCTAAAGCGGGGCATCGACATCGCGGTCGATGCGGTCGTCAATGAACTGAAAGCCAACGCTCGCAAGATCACCAGCAATTCCGAAATCGCCCAGGTCGGCACCATCTCCGCCAACGGCGACGAGGAGATCGGCCGGTATCTTGCTGAAGCAATGGAAAAAGTCGGTAATGAGGGCGTTATCACGGTCGAGGAAGCCAAAACGGCTGAAACCGAGCTGGAAGTCGTCGAAGGCATGCAGTTCGATCGTGGATATCTCAGCCCCTATTTCGTCACCAATCAGGACAAGATGCGGGTTGAGCTTGAGGATCCCTATATCCTCATCCACGAGAAGAAGCTTTCCAACCTGCAGGTGATGCTGCCGGTTCTGGAATCAGTGGTGAAATCCGGTAAGCCGCTGCTGATCATTGCAGAAGACGTCGAAGGCGAAGCGCTTGCAACGCTCGTCGTCAACAAGCTGCGTGGCGGCCTCAAGATTGCCGCGGTCAAGGCTCCGGGATTTGGTGATCGCCGCAAGGCGATGCTTGAAGATATCGCCGTCCTGACGGGCGGAACAGTCATCTCGGAAGATGTCGGTATCAAGCTTGAAAACGTCACGCTGAATATGCTCGGCCGCGCCAAGAAGGTGGCAATCGAGAAGGAAAATACCACCATCATCGATGGCGTTGGCTCAAAGGTCGAGATCGACGGTCGCGTTGCCCAGATCCGCGCTCAGATCGAGGAAACCACCTCGGACTACGACCGCGAAAAGCTTCAGGAACGTCTAGCCAAGCTCGCTGGTGGTGTGGCCGTGATCCGTGTCGGCGGATCGACCGAAGTCGAGGTTAAAGAGAAGAAGGACCGCGTCGACGATGCGCTGCATGCGACCCGCGCCGCTGTCGAAGAAGGTATCCTACCCGGTGGGGGTGTGGCACTACTGCGCGCGGTCAAGGCCCTGGATGGCCTGCCTACAGCCAATGACGATCAGCGCGTGGGGATTGACATCGTTCGTCGGGCGATCGAGGCACCAGTGCGCCAGATCGCGGAAAACGCCGGCGCCGAGGGTTCGATCATCGTCGGCAAGCTGCGCGAAAAGACCGATCTATCCTTTGGCTGGAACGCCCAGACCGGCGAATACGGCGATCTCTATGCTCAGGGCGTCATTGACCCGGCCAAAGTGGTGCGCACCGCGCTTCAGGATGCAGCCTCCGTCGCCGGCCTGCTGGTCACGACAGAAGCAATGATTGCTGACAAGCCCAAGAAGGACGCCGCACCGGCGCTGCCTGCCGGCGCTGGTATGGACTTCTAGCATCACGGAGGCCCGCCCGTGTACGCGGGCGGGCCTCCAGGGACGATCCCGAGCGGATTGACCTTCGGCGTTGAACTTGGAAACACGCCAAGCAAACCGAGATGGTGGATCGATGCCGGGCCGTTACCGATCTAGGACGCCAGCCAAAGCCTTCTCTCCTTGAAAACCAAGGTGCGTCGCGGGCGAAGGGGCACAGCTCAACGCGAAGCAATGATCGCGAGCCATGCAAGAGGTAATGACGATAATTGATCGCCATTCGATATTCAGCATGGACTTCGGTTACAACGACGCACGCTTGTTGACTTCAACAAGCTCGACCAGGGGTCACGCTTGTGGACAAGAGATAAGCGCCTGGCGGCAGCAGCACAAAAAGTTGGTGCGACGCTTCAACCGCATGCGCAAGCCTCTCGTTAAAACCGAAACGCAGGACCGGTCGGCAATATTTAGCTCTTGATGAGAGCCAAAACTCGACCCTGCTCTTTCGCTTCACGGAATAGCGCCAATTTTCGGAACATCACCAGACCATGCCGCGGGCGGCGATGTCTTCGGTTCGGGTGACGATGCCGTGGCGATGGAAGATCATGGTGTCGAACATATTTGTCACAACGCAGGTGTGGTTCGGGATGATGCGGATCTTTTCACCGATGGCGGGAAAGGTGTCGCTGCAGGCGGAGATGTCGATGACGCCGTGTTCCTCGGAGAGCGCCTTGATGACGGCATCCGGAAAGTCGACAATGAGGCCGTAGTCGGAAAAGCCGAGCAGATCGCTGGTGAGAACCTTCACTCCAGCGTCGATCACGGCGCGGCCGGGTGCCGGGCGTGAAACGACGGTGGCAAGAATGGTCATGGCGCACTCGGCCTCGGTGCAGTGCCCGGCGCGGATCAACGAGCGGTCGTTATAGACGTAGGTGCCCGCCCTGTATTCGGTTGCCGCCTTTACATCGTGACCATCGAACAGGCTCGGCGTGCCGCCATGGCTGATGACATGGCACGGGATATCGGCATCTGCCAGCAGCGTCGCAGCACGGGCGAAATAGGCCTGGACCGCCTGCGCCGAATCCGGCTTTGGATAGGTCAGCAGCCCGCCGAAGGCGAGCCCCGGGCTCTCATGGATATATCGCGCCAGATCAAAGGCTTGATCAGGATCGGCGACACCGCAGCGACCGGCACCGGTGTCGCATTCAACCAGGACATTCAGCGTCTTCGAACCGTTGAAACGGCCCGATAGTCCGTCGACCGTTATCCGGCTGTCGGCCACGACCTTGAGGCTCGATATACGCTCGTTGAGGGCGGTCAGGCGATCGAGTTTCTCGGCGCCGAGGATGTTGAAAGTAATCAGGATATCGTCGAAACCGGCATCGGCGAAAACTTCCGCCTCAGTGACCTTCTGGCAGTTTATCCCCTTGGCACCGGCTGCAACCTGCTGTGCTGCGACGCTAATCAGCTTATGTGTCTTGATGTGTGGGCGAAAATCCAGTCCGTGGCTGTCCGCATAGGCCTGCACCCGCTCGATGTTCGCCGTCATCCTGTCCTCGTCGATGACCGGTCGCGGCGTTGAAAGGTCGGCAATCGCATCGCCCGGCTTGGGCATCATTTCGAAGGGGCGGGCATGCAGCATCATCTGTACTCCTGGCGCTATCGGCAACTGGGTGGCGACTCGTCGCCTCGCACGCGAGCGTCCCCAAGGCTGGACGGGCTGTCAACCGAAGATCACACAAGAGCGATGTTCCGAGCATCTCTGACCGTCCGCCAAACAATGGATGGCGCCGAACTGATCGCTCACGGGGCCTGGGGCCTGCTCGACCATTTCCCCTCCAATCCATCGGCGTGCCATGCGGCGAGCCTGGGATCATGATGGTTCGGTGCGTTAATATTCGATTTTTTGCCTAGGAAACCGGCAGAGGCAACAGTCATTATTATTTATGAAAACCATTTGACTAAATAGAATTGTGCTGCCATCCTGAGCTTGCATGGAGTTTTGGGATGGCATTGCGGGGCACCAATCAGGAGTCGGGAAGGCCCTACAATAGGCGGATCGTGCTTGAATCGATCCGGCTTCTGGGTCCGACCACCCGTGGCGATATCGCCACTCGAGTAGGACTGACGGTGCAGACCGTTTCCACCATCGTCCGCGAGCTTGAGGAACAGGGTCTCATCCTGTCCGTAAAAGAGGAGCCCCGGGGACGCGGCATTCCGCCCTCGACGCTGACCATCAATCCCGACGGCGGGCTTTCCATCGGGATCCACATCACACCGCTTTTCATCGAAGCGGCGCTGGTCAACCTGCTCGGTGACGTTGTCGACAGCCGCCATCGCGTCGCCTTGAATCCAATTCCGGACGACGCTTTCGCGCTGATCGAAGAGATGATCTCCGAGCTGAAGGCAGGCCTTCGCGGCGGCCGTTTGCTGGGTGCCGGCCTGGCGCTGCCGGGACCCTTCGACGTCGAATCCATGAGCTTCGTCGGCTCCACGACGATGATCGGCTGGAAGAACGTCGACATCCGCCAGCGCCTCGCCGATGCCACGGGCCTGCCTGCGTTCTTCGAGAACGACATGGCAGCAGCAGCGCTCGGCGAGCAGCTTTACGGCCTCGGGCAGCAGCTTTCGGATTATTACTACCTGTTCTTCAGCGTCGGCCTCGGCGGCGCCATGATGCATGACGGCCTCGTTATGCGCGGGGCCTGGGGGAATGCCGGGGAAATCGGCCACATGCCGGCCGTCCCCGACGGCGAGCCTTGCCCGTGCGGCAACCGCGGCTGCCTGGAGCGCTATCTGTCCCTCGATGCCTTCAACAGGCGCGGGCTGTCGGAGGCCGACTGGGTGCGCGAGATCGCGCCGATCTTCCGCAACACGATCCGCACCATCGAGAACCTTTTCGATCCCGAAACCGTCGTCATCGGCGGGCTAGCACCACAGCCGCTGATAGACGAGCTGGCGTCGCTGGTCGACGGGCTCAATAGCTCGGTTTCCGACCGCTCAGACCGCGCCCATCCACGCGTGATGGTGGCGAGCGATTGCCAGCATTCAGCGCTCCGCGGTGCGGCGGCGCTTGCGGTCTTCGGGGCGCTCTCGCCACGCTTCGGCCAGATGTTTGAAACTTCAGAAAAAGGGATTGCCGTATGACTGAGAAACTGCTCGTCCTCGATGGTGTTCGCAAGAACTTCGGCGCGATCGAAGCCCTGAAGGGTATCAGTTTCTCGATCGGCAAGGGCGAGGTCGTCGCCCTTCTCGGTGATAACGGCGCCGGCAAGTCGACACTGGTGAAAATCATCTCCGGTGGCCTGCAGCCAACTGCCGGACACATGCTTTTCGAGGGCAAGGAGTTCCAGGCCAAAACCCCCGCGGAGGCCAAGGCAGCCGGTATCGAGACCGTCTACCAGGACCTGTCCCTTTGCACCAATGTCGATGTGGTCGGCAATTTCTTCATGGGTCGCGAGATCACCCGCAAGTTCGCCGGCATACCGTTTCTTGACGAGAAAGCGATGGAGAAAATCACCAGCGAGGCGCTGTCCAGCGCCGGAACGCGCATTCCTTCCATGCGCACCAAGGTCGAGCACCTGTCCGGCGGCCAGCGCCAGGCGATCGAGCTCAACCGCTTCGTCCACTGGGGCGGAAAGCTGGTGCTGCTGGACGAGCCGTTCGCAGCGCTTGGCGTAGAACAGACGCGGCGCGGGCTCGACATGATCCGCCACGTTGCCAACCAGGGCATCGGGGTCGTCATCATCACCCACATCATGCAGCAGGCCTTCCAGGTCGCAGATCGCATTGTCGTCATCCGCCACGGCGTCGTCGCCGGCGATGTCGAATGCAGCAAGACAAGCCCGGATGCAGTGATCGAGATGATCACAGGGCAAACTCTCGCCGGAGCCGGACCGGTGGGCAGACAATGAAAGGGGTCCGGCTCAAACTGGAGAGAACGATCATGAAGCGAATAATGCTAACCTTGCTGAGCGTGATGGTGCTCGGCTTGTCCATGCTCACGACAGCCGCCGCCGAAAGCAAGGGCACCGTTTATTACCTCGTGCCCACCCTGCTCGACGAATTCCAGACCGGCTCGGTCAACGCCCTGCAACTGTTCCTGAAGCAGGCCGGCTATGACATGAAGACACTGAATGCCGACAACAAGACTGACGCCCAGCAGTCGCAGATGAACGACGTCATGGCGCTGAAGCCTGCGGCGATCATTCTCGCTGCCGTCGATTTCAACGCGCTGAAGCCCTCGATTGAATCAGCCCGTGCTGCCGGCATTCCTGTCGTCGAATTCGACCGCCAGATCACCTCGACGCCGTCTGATTTCACCTCCGTGGCCGGCACGGTCGAGATCGGCCATATCGCCGGAGATCAGGCCGAGGCGATGCTGAAGGCCAGGAAAGGTGACGTGAAGGGCAAGATTCTGCAGGTCCTCGGCGACCCTGGCGACCCCTACACGCTCGATATCCAGAAGGGCTTCGAGGAAAAGATGAAAGCCTTTCCCGGCGTCAAAATCATTTCGGTTCCCGCCATGCAGTGGGAAGCGAGCAATGCCGGTACCATCGTCTCCGACCAGATGCTCGCCAATCCCGATATCGACCTGATCTTCCTGCATGCCGCCCATCTCTCGGTGGCAGCGGTGGCTTCGCTCGAGGCAGCCGGCAAGAAGCCGGGCGATGTCATGATTATGAGCTCGAACGGCGCTCCCGTCGGTCTCGACCTGATCCGCAAGGGCTGGCTCAATACCGAAGTCGAGCAGCCGCTCTACGCCCAGGCCGCCGCCGTTGCCATGTTCATGGACAAGGTGGTCGCCAAGCAGGAGATCAAGGCCGGCACTTATGACGTGCTGGGTCTGAAGAGCGAGGTAACGATCGAGCCATGGGGGCCGAACATCAAGGTCCCGGGCTCCGCAATCACCAAGGCCAATGTCGACAACCCCGCATTCTGGGGCAACCTCAAGCCACCTGCTGGAACGATTGAATCCGTAAAGTAGTCGGACTTTCCGTCCGGGGTCACAGTACCCCGGACCCCTCCCCTCCAATTCGGATTTGCCTGATGACGCCTCGTACACGCAAAACCCTCGAATACGTTCTCGATAATCTCGTCTGGTTCATGCTTATCCTCGTGCTCGCCGTATTTTCGGCGGTGATCCCGAACTTCTTCCAGATCGGCATCTTTACCAACATCATCGAAGCGTCGAGCGTGCTCGGCGTCATGTCGATCGGCCTGGCGCTGGTGATCATCACCGGTCACATGGACCTCTCGGTTGAATCAGTGGCCGCACTCTCGGCGATGGCCGTCGGTATCCTCTTCTGCTCTGCCGGCATAGGTCTCGGCATCAAGCTGTCGCCCGAATGGCTCATGGTCCCCGTTTCCCTGCTGATCGCCTGTTCCATCGGCGGGCTGATCGGGCTCCTCAACGGAGTGCTGGTCGTCAAGCTGAAGATGAGTGCCTTCATCATCACGCTGGCGTCGTTCATCTGGGTGCGCGGCATCGTGCTTGCGATCTCGGGCGGACGATCGGCCCAGGACCTTGCGCCGGCCATCCGCTGGTTCGCCATCGAGCGTTTCCTCGGCATTCCGCTTTCGGCCTGGATCGCCATCTGCTGCTTCCTGATCTTCTCGGTTATGATGTCGAAAACGAAATTCGGTCGGCATCTGGTCATGATCGGCGGCAACGAAACCGCGACATACCGGGCCGGCATTCGCGTTACCCGCAACCTGATCCTCGCCTTCGTCATGGCAGGTGCCATTGCCGGGCTCGCAGGCTGGTTGCTGGCCATCCGGACATCGGGTGCCACTGCCAACCTCGGCGTCGGGCTCTTGTTCAATGCCTTTGCAGCGGTGGTGATCGGCGGCGTCAGCCTCAAGGGCGGCGTCGGCGGCCTGCCGGGCGTCTATGCCGGCGTGCTGCTGCTTTCCTCCATCAATACCGCCATCAACCTCATGGGACTGCCGGCAAACTACACCCAGGTCATCCACGGCTTCCTGGTACTCGCCGCAGTTCTTCTCGATACATTCAAACAAAGACTTCGCCAGAGGCTCGCATGACAGACAGACTGAAAGACAAGGTGGCATTGGTCATCGGCGCATCGCGTGGCATCGGCAAGGCCGTCGCCCTGCGGTTCAAGGAAGAGGGTGCGAAGCTCGTGCTCGCCGATTTCGAAGAAAACGAGGGCGAGGCAACCGCCAGCGAACTCGGAGCAGATTTCATTCGCACCGATGTCTCATCGATGGAGGAGACTGTCGCTGCCGTCTCGCTCGCCATCGAGCGTCATGGCCGCCTCGACATCATCGTCCAGAACGCGGGCATCTATCCCTGGCAGTTGATCGAACACACCACGCCTGACGACTGGGACCGGGTGCTGGCCGTCAACCTGCGCGGTTGCTTCAACGCCGCGCGCGCAGCCCTTACGGTAATGAAGGCGCAAGGGTCGGGCACCATCCTCTTCACCTCGTCGATAACGGGGCCGCATGTCACCAGCCCGGGCCATGGCCACTATTCGGCCAGCAAGGCCGGCATCAACGGCTTTATCCGCTCGGCCGCGCTGGAATTCTCGTCCTACGGCATCACCGTCAACGGCGTCGAGCCGGGCAATATCCTGACCGAGGCCGTCCAGATGCACCGCAGCGCTGCCTTCATCAAGAACATGGAGGATTCGATCCCGCTCGGCCGTCTCGGAACACCCCGGGATGTCGCCAACGCCTTCCTGTTCCTCGCATCGGACGACGCGAAATACGTGACGGGCACGACGATCGTCGTCGATGGCGGACAGCTGTTACCGGAAGGCGCCGACTTCAAGATCCTGCCGACCTGAACGGATTCGCGGACCGCGGGCTGACAGCTAACTGTAATAGGAAAGCAGGTCCTGGCCCGGTTTGCTTAGCCAGTCTGCTGTCCCTGCGATGTAGCCGGCTATGTGCTGATCAGGGGTTACCAGATAGGTAATCGGCATTCCGTAAAGCGGAAACTGCTGGCCTGAGGCAGCATCCGTTCCCGCTACTGTACCGTTCGGATCCAGGTAGATCGGCAAGCCCGCGACGGAGAGATCGTAGAGGAAGAGCTTGACGTCTCCGCGATCGCCCTTGTCGATTGAAACTGCGGCGACGTCGATCCGCTTTCCCATGGAAGCCTTCAGTTTCGCCAGGGCAGGAATATCCGTCTTGCAGAAGACACACCACGTCGCCCAGAAGCTTACCAATGTTACTTTGCCACTGGCTGGCTTCAGGATTTTTGGCTTTCCGTCGAGGCCAGACAGCGTCGTCGGCGCCATGACAAGCGATGGCTCCAGAATGGTGAACTGGTGATGGTCAGAATAAAACACCGGCGGATTGTCAAAAGAGCGGGCCGGCGCAACGTGCGGATATGCAAGGGTCGCTGCCGCGCCAAGGCCGCCTCCAACTACGCTCCGCCGCGTTACCGGATTGCGCAGCCCGCGCGTCGTCAAATCATGCATGAATATAGCTCCATCCGGCTTCCTGGAGATCGACCAGTCTCCCTACACCATAAGGGACGACCTTCACGCCCTCCAGTAGAGTTATTTCCTGTCCCTCCTTTTTCTCGGCAATCGCCTTCGAGGAACCACAGACACTGAGCGTCAGCCCGGGGATGAGTTCCCGCAGCGCGCGGATGGGATCGGCAAGGGGAGATTTGTCGGCGCGAAACATCACGATGCCCGCGGCGTTTGCGACGATCTCGATCAGCGGTGGCTCGCCCATGTCGCCATAGTATCGGCTCAAATTCATCGCGCCACCGATCGCGTGACCCATGATTGCCTCATCGCCGCTATCGACGTGGAATATCACGCGGTGAGGCCTCTTCCGTTTTCCGGCAGGCGTGATGGCGGGGCTTGGCTCGGACGCCAAGGCAGGCCTTGCGGTGGCAAAGCCGACGAGCCCAAACGACATCATCGTCATCACGCTACGCCGCAGGAGCGGAAAACGATCCTCCTCGAACTTCATACGATTTGCTTCCTCACACGATAGGCGACCGCTTCGGTTTCAACGCAGGTTCGAATGGTGTCGTTTTGCACTTCATGGGTGATATCGAGGAAGGACTGCACAGCAGGCAATCCTCGCTCCGTCAGACCTGGTTTGTCCGAGCTACAATCGGAAAGCGCTGTGTGCGAGCCCAGAGAATGAACAGGCAGAGTGCCAGCAGAACGACATTCAGCGGCAACACCGCGAATTCGCCACGGAAAATGTGGAACGCTGAGGCACAGATCTGCAGCGCTGTGCAGCCAAATGCTGCAGCCACGGTGAGACGGGGCCGGATTCGGGTCAGCGCTGGGATGAAGATGCCGATGCCCCCGGCGATATCGATGAGCCCCATCAGACGCACGATGCTGGAGGGAACGGCACCTGTCCACGGCATCATGCCGGCCAACTGGGAGATCGGTGTGGTCAGCTTGGTCAAGCCGAAGAAACAGAAGCTCGCGAAAATCAGCCCCTGAGCCACCCAAAGCGCGCCCTTGAGCAGCTTATGACTATTTCTGGTCTCGATGCCGATTGCGGAGGGGATCATGTTGTGCCTCTTCACATCTCTGGTGAATTCGTCTGCTCCGCGAGAACTTGCCCTCGCCGTGCGTGAAATGAAATAGGGATAGTTTCGAAGGAGACGTTCGGATAATCTGAACGGTATGAACGCTGCATCCTTCGACCAATTCGCTGTTTTCGTAGCCATCGTTGACGAGGGCAGCTTCGCGGCGGCAGCCAAAAGCATGAACCGGGCGCACTCGGCGATAACCTATGCCATCCAGAAACTGGAGGACCAGACGGGCGCGCTGCTCTTCGACCGCTCCGCTTACCGTCCGGTGCTCACCGAAGCGGGCATTGCGCTTTTGCCGCGCGCGCGAAGGATCCTCGATGTCGTCGCGGAATATCATCTCGTTGCCACGGGATTGGCAAAAGGAGTGGAGACGGAGGTCCGGCTCGTGATCGATCCGTTCATTCCGATGGACCTCGTGACGACGATCCTAAAGGCTTTTCACGAGACCTTCCCGACCCTGCAGGTGCGTCTGATGGTCGAGCCGGTCGAGACGTCTGTCCGGGCGCTGATGGATGGTTGGGCAGATGTCGCGATAACCGTCGATTATTTCCCCTTGACCAACCAGCTGGAACGCAGTGCGTGCGGATTGATCGAACTCGTTGCAGTCGCGGCACCTGCACATCCTCTTGGCAGGATCGCCGGCCCCATCGAGCCTGAAGTTCTGCGAGATCACCTGCAGCTCATTCTTGCAGCACGTCCCTCCGTTTCGACAAAGCAGGATCACGGGATCATCGCCGTCAATCGCTGGTATACGACCGAACTCGAGACCAAGCACGCTATGCTGCTTGCCGGCCTCGGGTGGGGTAGCATGCCACGGTCGCGAGTGGCAGCAGATATCGCAGCGGGCAAGCTCGTCGAGCTCCATCCGACAAAATGGGATGGACTGGACAGGATGCCGCAATTTCCCTTCGTTGTTGCACGGAGAAGAGGCACGGCCCTGGGCACAGCGGGTCGCTGGCTCGTGGAGAGGCTGTCGGAGAAATGACACCGGGTGCAGCGCGGCGAGACCACATTCAGTCCGTCGGAAGCCCTCACTTTTTTTGCAAAACAACTCTTGAAACCGAATTTTTGGAAAACCAGATAATTGTTGCTGGATGCCAGAAAGGGCCAGCGATCACCGAGGCGCCGGTTGCTTCGGCGTCTTCGTACCCATGTTGCTTCAAGGAGGATATGGCTATGGCAACATCTTATGACTATGCACCGCTTTTCCGTTCGAGCGTCGGTTTCGACCGCGTCTTCAACCTTCTCGAAAATGCTCAGCGCGCGCGTTCGATCAGCGACTGGCCGCCTTATGACATCGTCAAGACGGGCGACGATACCTACCGCATATCGGTCGCAGTCGCCGGTTTCTCGCAGGACGAGCTGAGCCTGACGTTCCAGTCGAACCTGCTGACGGTTACCGGAAACAAGGCGGAAACGCAGGGTGAAGGTTATCTGCACCGCGGAATTGCCGGTCGCCCGTTCGAGCACCGCTTCGAATTGGCAGATCACGTCCGCGTCTCCGGCGCTGGTCTGTCGAATGGCCTGCTGTCCATCGATCTGGTCCGCGAAATTCCGGAAGCGATGAAGCCGCGCAAGATCGAGATCCAGACAGGCCCGACTTTGGCCGCGAGCACGACCGCTCCACAACTTGAAGCCAAGAAAGCTGCCTGAGGATGTCAGTGAACATATGAGCATTGGGGGGCGCTGGCTTCCAGCGCCCTTTCCGGCGCAATCAGCCGGTCGCCGGTTCTGACCTGCAAATGAGAGAGCGGATCGCGATGAGCGTGACGCAGGCGACCGAGACCAGGAATATGGCGCCGGACATCGCGTAGATGACTGGCGACGCACCGGAATTCATCTTGCCGAATAGCACCACCGGAAGTGTGTTCTGGCGGCCCGCCAGATAGAAGGCCCGGGTGAATTCGTTTAGTGAAAGCAGGAAAGAAAATATGGAAGCGCTTATCAGGCCCGGCCGGATAAGCGGCAAGGTGATATCGATGAACTGGCGCCAGCGGGTGGCGCCGAGATCGGCGGCCGCGACGAGATAGGACCGGCGCACGGCAGCAAAGCTCGTCAAGATAACGATGAAGGCGAACGGCATCGCCCACAGCACATGGCCTGCGATGACCGTCATGCTCGACGCCTTGATACCGGCGCGCGTGAAAACGGCCGACAGAGCCAGCCCCTGGATGACGCCCGGCACGAACATCGGCAGGATGACGGTCAGGAACCATGCCCGCCGCCGGGCTCGCAATTCGAAATAGGCAAGGCCTGCGAGCAGCGACATCCCTGTCGCCAGAACCGCCGTGACCGTCGCAATGATCAGGGACTGCTCCAACGCCGATATCAGCGCTGTTTCCTTAGGCAGCGCGAGGTACCACTGAAGACTGAGGTTGGAGAGGCTCGGAAGACCCGGCTGCAGCGCCGGATTGAACGACACGGCAAGCAGATAGAGTGGCGGCGCGTAGATGACGAGTAGTCCCGCAATGGTGACGACCCAGAGCAGGATGCGGTTGGAAAGTCCTTCACGGATCATCATGGCGACTGATCCTCGAAGAGCGAGGCAAGGTCGAAAAGCCGGTTGCCGACCAGCACCAGACCGAAGATGACAGCAAGCACCACCGTCGAAATTGCAAATGCCAACGGATAGTTGGCGACACGCATGACGTCGTTGATCATCACGGAAACGATCGAAGCGCCCGCGCCGCCGAGCATCTGGACCTCTGTCGAAGACCCGACCACCATGACGAAGACGAACAGGAAGCCGGCAAAGATGCCCGATAAGGTCAGGGGAATGAGGACGGTCGCAAGGCTTCTCCAGAAGCCGGCGCCGAGATCCTGAGCCGCCGCCAGCAATGTCGGATTGACGCGGCGCATCGACAGCAACAACGGGAAGGTCGCGAACGGCAGATAAGACGCAACAAGCCCGACGACGACTGCGAAATTGCTGAACAGCAACCAGTCGAGGGGTGCTTGAGTGATGTCGAGATCCTGCAGCATCGTATTGATGACACCTGTGCGGCCGAGCACGAGCCGCCAGGAAAAGGAGCGTATGAGGTATGACGTGAAAAAGGGAGTGGTGATCAGCGCTAGAAGCAGGATGCTCAGCCGCCGTCCGGCGAGAAAATGGATCGCATAGGCGGTCGGATAGGCGATCAGCAGACAGAGGAACGCCGTGGCAAAAGCCTTTACCAGCGTCGAGACGATGACGGTCCATCGGCCTGCGTCCAGAATAGCCTCGTATCCGGCGGGGTTAAGATCCGGCCTAATCCAGTAAGTCTGCGGATCCCAGCTCCAGAAACTCCAGACGACGACGACGGTCAGCGGCACCAGCCCAAGCGTCAGGATCGCCAGGAGCGGCGGCGTCATCAGCATCGACGATGTGGGCAGGCGCAGTCTGACCATAGGCATCTCCAGGGTTCGGTGGCAGCGGCGGTGAAAACGACCGCTGCCGATTATTGGGCTCAGGCGTTGCGCAGCTTTTGCCACCACTCTTCGTAGAGCTGGAAATTGTCCGGCCGAGCATTCTGCCAGAAGATCTTGCCGGCGAACTTGGCTTTCACGTGTTCGGCCAGCTTCGCTACCTCTTCCGGCTTGTATTCTTCCGGATGCGCCTTGGCATAGGCGACATTGTTGTCGGTCGGCACCAGATAGCCGCGCGCCTGGCCGAGCTCGCAGCCGTATAGGCCGCCGAGCAGGCCATTGACGAAGGCATGCGCAGCGTTGGCTACACCGCGATCGGCAGCCCCCTTGAGGAGAACAGTGTTGTTGCCCCAGCCTTCGTATCCTTCGACGGGTGCGGCGTATTCCACCTGGAGCCCGCGCTTGCGACCTTCATAGACAATCGGCTCCCATCCGGTCATCGCGTCGACCTCCTGGTCGGCAACGAGTTGCACACCCTGTTCCCAGCCATTCCAGAACGTGCGGAACTGACCGTCGGTCTTGTGCTTGATCAGAAACTCCATGACCATCCCGAGTTCGGACTCGGTCAGGTTGCCGGGATCGACGATCGGCTTGTTTTCGCTTTCCTTCAGGTACATGGCAGTGAAGATGGCGCTGTTGATCCATGCATCTTCCATCGCAACGCGACCTTTCAGCTTCGGATCGAAGATCGCACCGTAGCTGTCGATTTTGCCCAATTTGTCGGGCCGGTAGATGATCGAGTCGGCATTGACCACGGTCGGAATGCCGTATTGCTTTCCGCCCTGCTTCAGGTAGGGGATGTTCTTTGCCCACTGCCACAGGCTCTCGTAGTTCGGGATCTTTGCAAGGTCCCAGGGAACGATGACGCCCTGGCGTGCAAGTTCCTTTTCGGCGCCGCCCTGGAAGCCGCCGACATCGAAGAGATCGTTGGCATTGCCGGCCGCGAGGCGGGCGATCACCGGGCCGAGGTCGTTGCCGTTGTCGGTAAACTCAGGCGTCACGCCGCTCTGCTTGGCAAACGCCTGCCATTTGTCGCCGATGTCCAGCGTTGCCGTAGCCCAGAAGGCAACCGTGCGAGCCTCTTGTGCGGCAAGACGCGAGGCGAAACCCAGGCCGCCGGCAGACAGTGCAGCACCTGCCCCCATTAGCTTCAGGAAATTGCGGCGCTGCACATTGCTGTGCCGATTGGATGAAAGTGGTCTGTCATGGATCGTCATTGTCATTCCCCTTTTTTTGTTGGCATGCATTGCTCGAGCAGCTTGCAGAACCGTCAGGCGGCAGTCTCTAACTTGCAATCAGCACTGCGGCATCGGGCTTCAGGCCGACCGAAACCTCCTGCCCGATAGCAAGATCCCCGACTTCGGCATCAATCGCCACCATCAGCGTCTGCCCATCGGCAAAGGCGAGTTTCAGATCGCGGTGCAGGCCTCGGAACGTCGTGCCGACCACGGTGAGCCGCAGCGACGGAGACGCGCCTGACGGCGCCACAAACAAGCGGTCCGGCCGAATGGCAACGACACTGGCAGTCGGGTCCAAAGGTCCGGCCCTGCGCACGGGCAACATCTGACCGGCGACAGTCGCCTGCGCGTGATCACCAACCGAGATCACCGCCTCCGGCCGCAGCACCGTATCGATGCCGACAAAGCGGGCGACGAAGGCATTGGCCGGCGCCTCGAAAAACTGCGCCGGCACGTCGACCTGCTCTATGCGGCCACGATGCATGACCGCCATGCGGTCTGAGAGGCTGAGGGCTTCGTCCTGATTATGGGTGACGAGAATGAAGGTGGCGCCGGTGCGCTTATGCAAGCGTCCGAATTCGTCGCGCATCTGCTGGCGCAAGCGCTCGTCCAGGCCGGTCAGGGGTTCGTCCAGAAGCAGGATCCCTGGCTCCATGACCAGCGCGCGGGCGAGCGCCACCCGTTGCCGCTGGCCGCCGGAGAGCAGATTGACGTCGCGTGGTCCAAAGCCTGAAAGTTCGACAAGATCCAGCGCATCGGCGACTTTTGCCCGAAGCGCTGTGTTGGACATCCCCTTCAGACGAAGCCCGTAGCCGACATTCTGGGCAACGCTCATGTGCGGAAATAATGCCAGGTTCTGGAAGACCGTATTGACCGGCCGGCGATTGGCCGGAACATCGCCGACATCCTTGCCGTCGAACGCAATACGACCCGAGGTCTGGCGGTCAAAGCCGCCGATCAGCTTCAAGAGCGAGCTTTTCCCGCATCCGGAGGATCCAAGCAGCGTGAAGAATTCACCCGCCTTGATCTCGAGCGTCACGTCGTCTAGCGCCCTGACAGGTCCATACTCCCTGCTGACATGATCGATCTGGATGGATATCGCCATCTTTACCCTGCCTTGGCGCTGGTTTCGCGAACAATCAGAATACCGTTATCCGTGACGTTCAATGTCTGATTTTCCTGGATCAAGGTCGTTGCCGTCGCCTCCTCCACGATAGCCGGCCCTTCGATCTGCTGGCCGCCGCAGAGCTTGTCACGCGCATAGACGGGGCAACGGATCCATCCCTTCGAACCGCCAAAATAGACATTTCTCTGTCCGCCGGGCGCGACGCGCTCGACGGCCGACTTTATCTTCGGCAAGGCGATGACCGTTCCGTTCAGGACCGCTTCGAGGTGCAGTGTCGTAATCTCGATAGCCGCATCCGCGAGCCTGAATGAATAAGATCGTTCATGCGCCGCATGGAAGCGTTCCGCAAGGCTGTCGACGTTGTCTTCGCGCTGGAATTGCACATAGACGCCATGCTCCTGTCCGCGATACCGCGCTTCGAGCTGATAGGTGAACCTGATATTGGCCTCCTGGCCCTTGGCGAAGTAGGCAATGGCCTCCCTCTCCAGGCTCTCGAACCGTGGCGCCAGCTCTGCCAGAGCGCCTGCCGACAACTGCGCGAACCAAGTGCCGCGAAAATCCGCCCGAGGTTCTGCCGCCAGCATGCCCCATGCGGAAAAGATCCCGGGATGCGGCGGGATGATCGTCGCCTTGACGCTGAGATCGCGGCCGAGACGGGTCGCGAGCGCAGGTCCGGCACCGCCGCTGACAACAAAGACGGCGTCGCGCGGATCGTGACCGCGCTGGACGGTCACCAGCTTGAGGGCATTGATCATGCTCGCATGGGCAATATCGATGATCGCCAGTGCTGCATCCTCGATGCTCAGCCCCAGCGGCCCAGCCACAGTCGCGATCGCTTCGTCCGCCTTCCGTTTGTCCAGATGCATGCTGCCGCCGGCAAATGTTGCGGGATCGAAGATGCCTATGGCGAGGATGGCATCGGACAATGTCGGTTGCGTGCCGCCGCGCCCGTAGCAGGCTGGACCCGGTGTCGAGCCGGCACTTTGCGGACCCACGATTAGCGCGCCGCGATCGTCGATGCGCGCAATTGAGCCACCGCCGGAGCCGATTTCGACGATATCGACGACCGGGACCTGGATGGCATGGCCGGGCGCGATCCGTGTATGTTCCAGTTTGTATTCGACATTCAGGGTCGGGCGGCCATCGTGGATCAGCGAGCATTTTGCCGTCGTGCCCCCGACGTCCAGCGACAGAACCTCACTTTCGCCGATGGCGGTACCAATACGTGCCGCACCGGCGACACCGCCCGCCGGTCCCGACTCCACCAAAGTCAGCGGGCTGTTGACGGCCTGGTCGAACGTCGAGATCCCGCCGTTCGATTGCATCGCGTAATAGGGGCAGGTCAGGTTACGACCCGTCAGAGAGCTTTCCAGCTGGGCAAAGTAGTTGCGAATGATTGGCTGCACATAGGCATTCAGCACGACTGTGTTCGAGCGCTCGTACTCCCGCCACTGCCGCGAGACCTCATGGCTCGCACAGATGGTCGTAAATGGCAGCGCATCGGCCAGAATATCGGCACACAGGATCTCGTGCTCGGGGTTCGCGTAGCTGTGGAGAAAGAGAATGGCGACAGCATCGACATCCTCTTCAAGGCATTTCGCGATGATCGGCCGCAGGTCGTCGCATTCCAGCGGCATGAGCACCTTGCCGGAAGCATCAAGGCGTTCCCGAACCTCGAAACGGAGATGCCGGGGGACGAATGGCTCGGGGCTGTGAAACTGGAGGTTATAGAGATCGGGCCGGTTGCCGCGGCCGATTTCCAGAACGTCGCGGAAGCCGGCAGTGGTCACCAGCGCAGTACGCACGCCCTTTCTCTCGGTGATGGCATTGATGACCGTCGTGCCGCCATGGGCAAAAAATGTCACGTCCCGCGTGCGCAACCCGTCTTTCGCTTCGGCAGCAGCGATGGCGTCGAGTACGCCGATCGACTGGTCGTCGACAGTCGTCAGGCTCTTGGCGGTGAACAATTCGCCACTCTGCTCGTCATAGCCGACGAGGTCCGTGAACGTGCCCCCCACATCCGTTGCAAGTCTGATCATCCCGCAATCCTTCTCTCGTATCCGTAAAGCCTGGACGCGTCGGCCTCCGTCAAAAATCCGTCCTGCAGATCCTGTTCGATCTTGAAGGTTTCGCGGTCGCGCGCGTCTCCCCATCCGCCGCCGCCGCCGGTGACAACCCGCAGGATGTCGCCGGTCGCAAGATCGATATGGGCGACGCGGCCATGCGATTGCGGCGCACCTCGATCTGCCGGCGCAATCTGCAGCACATTCGCAGTGCCGCTTCCGCCGCCATCCATGCCCCATGGAAGGGTGCTGGTGCGTCCGAAGCTGCCGTAGGCCGATGCACCGCCGCTCAAGATCTCGTACTCACGCACGATGCCGAAGCCGCCGCGTCGGCGCCCCTCGCCGGTTCCACCCTCGACGTTCAAGGCATAGCGTTTGACGCGCAACGGGAAACGGGCTTCGATCAGCTCGACAGAATAGTTGTAGGTGTCGCCGTCGGTGAGTGCGATGACAGCATTGGCGCCATCTCGATGCTCACTGGCACCCCAGCCGCCGTGATGCGGCTCGATATGGATAAACGGTTGCCCGTTGGCATCCCTGCCGGAAATATAGACGACGCAAAGGCTGGAATAGGAACCGGCGGAAAATCGCGACGGCACCAGGGCGGCGAGCGCCTTCCAGACCAGCTCCGATGCATGCACCGATCCCTCGTAGTACCAACCCGTCGGCGAGGGTTTTTCAGCCGTAAACAGCGTACCGGACGGCGCGATCACCGTCAGCGGCCGGAACCAGCCTTCGTTGGAGGGCTCCTGCGGCCCGACCATTGCCTTGACGATGGTCTTGACTGCAGACTGCAGCGCGCCGCGTGCACAGTTGATAGGTCCGGCCACGGCCGGCGGACACCCGGTGAAATCGGCTGTAATGCTGTCCCCGGAAATCGTCACGGCAACTTTGACGAAAATGGGCGCCGAACTGACGCCATCGCCATCGATGACATCGGTTGCCTCGTAACAGCCGTCGGGAATGAGGGAGATGGCGGCTCGGCTGCGCTTTTCGCTGGCATCGAGCAAACTGGTGAACGCAGCACGAACCGTTTCGGAGCCATATTTCGCCGATAGCTCCATCATCCGCCGCGCCGCCACACGCACCGTCGCGACCTGCGCATTGAGGTCACCAAGCGCGATCTCGGGCAGGCGGACGTTTTCACTGATGATGTGGAGGATTTCGTCGGAAAACACGTCCGAGCGCACGACCTTAACGCCGGGCAGCCGCAGGCCTTCCTGAAAGACCGAGGTGGCATCCGGCGCAAGGCTGCCGGGCACCGATCCACCGACGTCGAGATAGTGGGCGACGTTGATCGCATAGGCGACGATCGTACCATCGGCGAACAGCGGCTTGACGATGGCAAAGTCGCAAGCGTGCGTGCCGCCGGCGTAGGGGTCGTTCGAAAGCAGGATATCGCCATCGACAAGATTGCCGTCAAATCTACCGATCAGCGCCTTTACCTGGACGCCAAACGTGCCGGTAAATAGGGTGATGCCATTCATCTGGGCAACGAGTTCCCCCTCAGCCGTCAGCAGGCCGCAGGCAAAATCCAGCACCTCGTAGATCACGGGGCTCATGCTCGTGCGCGCCATGACGATCCCCATCTCGTCGACGGTCGCCATAAGCTTACCTTCGATGATCTCCTGAGTAACGGGATCGACAGTCATGTTCCCTGGGGTCATTTTCTACCCTCATCATTCATATTGAGGGTAGATTAACCGACCTCGCGCATTGCGGGTAGCCTGCCATATGGGTGGGCTGCCTTCGCGACACCCCACCCATATGGATAGGTCAGCGGTGCCTGATCGCCATCACGGCAGCGGTGCGTGTCGTGACATTGAGCTTGGCGAAGATGTTGCGCAGGTGGAATTTGACCGTGTTGTCGCTGAGGCTCAGCTGTCGGCCGATTTCCTTGTTGCTCAGGCCTTCGCTGAGCAGCTGCATGACGCCGCGCTCACGTTCCGTCAGTCCGCCCGGCTCGACCTTGGCAATGACAGCCACCTCCTCTACCGGCGGATCGAATTCGGGCTCGAGTTTCAGAGCGTCGGCAAGTCGTTGCGACACGACGTCGGGCACGTCCATTGACGCCGCAAGGCCAACCAGCTGCTCGGCGAATTCCGCACCTTCCACCAGAAGTATGGCGCGGTAGTCGAAGACCGGCAGCGACAGCAGCATGTCCGATAGTTTCGCCGCTGCCTCGTGCGGCTTGTCTTCGGCAAGCAGGAGGCGGATATCGAGAAAGCCGAGCTCGATACGGCGGGGGATGTGCGGCTTTGCTGGCTGCTGGGCCATCAGCCGCTGAAACCCTGCGCGCGCTGCCGCGATTTCGCCGCGCGCCGCATCGATACGGGTCCATAATAACGCCGGCACCGCTCCCCGCAGATGGTAGGCGAACATGTTGAAACTATCGGTGGCAGCGCTTTGCCGGCTCATTCCCTGGACCTCGGCAAATCGGGCTGCTTCGTCGACGTGGCCTGAGGCGATCAGCAGAGTGACACGCTCGCCGTCGATCAGCCGCGTCAAGCGGTCAAAGCCACGGCGCGCAGCCACCGCGCGAGCGCTGTCCATGGCGGCGTGGGCCGCAATGATGTGACCGTTCAGCCGGTGCACGCGCTGCTGCGCCATGAAACCAGCGGCGAGCAGGTCGAACCAGGTGTCGTGGCGCTCGAGATGCGGCAGAGCCCAGGATAGCGCCGATGACGCGGCCTGCCGCTCGCCGCGCATGGAGAGTATTTCGCTTTCCAGCACCTGCCCGACGGCATCGAGATCGCTTCCCTTGCCAATATGCGTCTGCGCCTCGACGATGAGGTTACGATAGGCTTCGGCGGCGCCTATGATGTCTCCGCTGAAAAACGACGCCTGACCGATATGCGTGTAGAGGTGCATCGCCCCGAAATCGGCGCCGCCATCGCGGAAAGCCCGAAGCGCGAGTTGCCCGTAATGCAAGGCTCGATCGAGCTCGGTCCGGATCAGGAAATTGTAGGACAGCATGTTCAAGGCCAGCGCGCGATGAATAAGCTCCATATCGCTAGCCTGCGACAGATCCGCTTCCAGAGCCGATAGATCGCCAGCACTTGCCCACCGGTCGGTGTAGAGCGAAAGAAGCACCCGGACTACGCGCAGATCGCGGGACAATTTCCCTTCACCACAGGAGCGCTCGGCCAGCGTCAGGTAGTGATTGGCCGTATCGAGCTGCCCGGCCTTGGCGCTGATGACGCAAAGCCCGAGCGTCGTCAGTGGGAATGCCGAGAGATTGATGCACGGAGCCTTTTCGATCAGCGCCTGAAACAAAAGTGCGCCGCCTCGTGTCGTCGCATACACCCGCCGCCATCCGCCGGCAGCCTCGATGATCTCGGCCGCCAGCGCGATATCGCCCGCCAGCATTGCATGCCGGACGGCCGCGTCGCAGTCGTTAGATGCCTGGAACCACCGTGCCGCCTTTCTCAGCACTCGACCTGGATCGATACCGATCCGGGCAGCCTCCTCCTTGAGGAAACCGTTGAACACCGGATGATACCGGATCCATGCTCCATGCCTATCGAGCACGGCGATCGGCAGCGCAAAAGTGCCTAGCCGATTGAACAGCCCGACGGCATCCGGCAGATCGCAAACGGCGGCGACAAGCGTCCGGCCGATAACCGGAAGCGTGGCGGTCTCGATCAGAAACCGTTGGATGTCTTCCGGCAAGCTGGAGAACACTTGCTCCGACAGGTATCGCCCCATCTCAGCATTGCTGCCATCGAAAGAATTGAGGATCGCGGCACTGTCGGCGGTATCGTTGACGAGGACCCGGACCATCTGCAGGGCGACGACCCATCCTTCGGTCCGCTTGTTCAACTCGCCGATCTGCCTGCTCGTCAGCAGCGTCGAGCGACCCGCAAAGAATTCCTGCGCTTCGCAGTCTGAAAAGCTGAGATCCGCAACGCCGATCTGCCTGAGTTCGCCGTTGAGGCGCAGTGCGGACAGCGGAAACCGGGGCGCGCTGCGGGAGATGAGAATGAAGCTGATATGGGTGAGATCGGCTGCGGCAAGCAGTCTTGCCAGAAGTGCTTCCGTCGTATCGGTCTGGGCGAAATGATAGTCGTCGACGAACACAGTGACCGGCATCTCGATTTGGCGCAGCCGCGTGATGAACACCGAGAGGACTGAGGGCACGGCCATGCTGCTGGCATCGAGCCCCCGCCCTTCGTCCGGCAAGAGCGGCGCAAGCGCATCCATCAACGCCAGTAGAAACCGACGCTCGTCGCAATCTTCGGCATCAAGCGTCAGCCAGACCGGCCGCTCACCCTCGCTTTTCAAGCGTTGGTACCACTGGGCGGCAAGCGACGTCTTGCCGTAGCCAGCCGGAGCGACGATCGTCGTCAACCGCCGCGATCCAGAACGCTGCAGCTGCGCCAGAATATCCCGACGCACTATGTCTGCGCAATTGCTCGCTGGTGGCTGAAACAGGTGTCGGTCGATTGTCATTCCCCATGATTGCTGGCGCCAGCGCCAGTTGCAAGTCGAGGAAGCAAAATGACGTGTTCTATCTACGCAAATGAAACCAGTGTACGGTCAGCCCTGGACCCATTATGAACTTATTCTGACTAAGAATTGGCGCCCGCTCCGCGTGGACACTGCTCGCTCGGCACGACCTTTACAAAAAAACGATCACTTCAACCGATCGCAAACCGCCAGCGTCGAGATAAATAAGGCCCGACCACACGGCTTGCAGCCGTGTCCTTGTTCGCTAGATGCCAAGCAGCGGGGCCAATGGCGGGCAGGATTAGCAACCCTTTCGGGCATGTTTCAGAAAGCGATCATGCCACCTTTCGCAGAGCGGCGTTCGTCGTAGAGCGCTGCGACTTGGTCGCGGCACAATCGGCAAATCTGAACTGGTCGAGCAGGCTGAAGAGTGCGGAGGCTTCGCTGGCGAGGCTGTGGCTTGCAGCAGTCTGCTCCTCAACCATTGCCGCGTTCTGCTGCGTGCCCTGATCGACCGTATTGATCGCGCGATTTATCTCCGCCAGAGCCGTGGACTGCTCCCTGGAGGCATCAACGATTGCCGAGATATCGGCATTGATGTTTTCGACATGCTGCGCGATTTCCTGCAAGGCGCCGCCGGCCTTAGTGACCAGTGCAACGCCGTTGCCGACCTGGACACTGGAGGCGGTGATCAACGCCTTGATCTCCTTTGCCGCCGTTGCCGAACGTTGTGCCAACTCTCGCACTTCCTGCGCTACGACGGCAAATCCCTTGCCTGCCTCGCCGGCACGAGCCGCTTCCACTCCGGCGTTGAGGGCAAGAAGGTTGGTCTGGAACGCAATTTCATCGATGACGCCAATGATATTGGAGATCGCCCGCGAGGAGTTCTCGATCTGGTCCATCGCCCCGATTGCCTCGCGCACAACTGCGCCGGAATGGTGCGCATGCTCCTTGGTCCGGGCAACGAGTTGTCCGGCTTCCTCTGCGCGTCGGCTGGAATCCTTGACGGTCGTGGTAATTTCCTCGAGAGCTGCAGCCGTCTGCTCGACGGATGCCGCCTGCTGCTCCGTCCGCTTCGCCAAATCATCGGCGGATGAGCGAATCTCATTGGATCCCGCCGAAATCGCCTTTGCGTTTTCAGCGACGGTTCTCATGGCATCCTGCAGCTTTCCTGACGCTGCATTGAAATCGGCCCGTAGCTTTTCCAGCGATGAGATAAAGGGGGTGTCGATCTGCTGGGAAAGGTCGCCGGAAGCAAATTTTGTCAGGCAGCCGGCAAGTGTCTCGACGTTCTCAACGCGTTGGGTGACATCCGTGGCGAATTTCACCACCTTGATCACTTTGCCCTTGAGATCGAAGACCGGGTTGTAGGACGCCTGAATAAAGACCTGATGTCCCGACTTGCTGACACGGGTAAACTCGTCCGCAACAAAGTCTCCGCCTCGCAGACGCGTCCAGAACTCTGCATATTCATCAGAATTGGCTTCGGCGGCAGAAACGAAAAGCCGGTGATGTTTGCCGACCACCTCTTCGAGAGTGTAGCCGAGCGCCTTCAGGAAATTCGCGTTCGCCGAAAGGATTTTTCCGTCGGGCGTGAATTCGATCATTGCCTGCGCACGAGACATTGCGGTGATCTTCGCGGCGCTGTCGAGTTCGTGGATCTTGGTCTGGGTAATATCGTTGGCGAATTTTACGATCTTCAGGACTTTACCGCGACTGTTCTTGATGGGGTTGTAGTTTCCGCGAATGTAAACCTCGCTGCCGTTCTTGGCGAGGCGCGTGAATTCCCTGCAATCGAATATACCGCTCTGGAGCCTTTTCCAGAATGCGACGTATTCGGCAGAGTCCGCATACTCCTTGTCGAGAAAGATCCGATGATGCTTCCCGATAATTTCCGACGGCGCATACCCCATCAGATCACAGAAATTCTTGTTGGCTGCCAGAATCTTTCCATTGATGTCGAATTCGATGACGGCAAATGAAAGATCAAGGGCGCCGAGCACTTGCTTGGAATTTGAAGAAAGAAAATTTACCACCGCGCGGCTCCAAGGATGTCAGTGTTAAGATGCTGGCCCAATTGTCTGACATCTTGCTTAAAAAGCGATTAATTGTGAATGCCAGCCCTTCGTGCTGCTTAAGACATTTGGCCGGATCAGTACCGCCTCGACAGCATTCACAGCAATTTGCCGCAGGATGGCTATGGACCTGTAACAACGAACGTCCCAATGTGGGCGTCGCCGGTGCGGCAGACGTGCGTGAATTTTAAATGGTTGTGTGGTTTCTGTCGGTCAGCCTGGTCAAAACGGGCGTTAATTCTGAAGGTGGGTTTCTTGCAGGCGAGGTTTTCAACGTGCATGTTTCGCTAGGCAGTTGGTCTTTCCAAAGTCTTCGCGACCGGTTGACGATCAGGGCACAGATGGCACTGCTGACAGCGGTTACCTGCGTCGGAGCCGTTAGCATTGCTGCTTCCGGCGCTGCAATTCTAGCACGTCAGAACGCGGTCTCCAGCGCAAACCAGGAGTTGCTGACCCTGGCACGCCACATGGCAGAACGTCTCGACCAGCACATGTTCGAACGCTACCGGGAAATCCAGAATATCGCCAACCTTGCACCGCTTCAGTCGATCTGGGGAAGCGAACCCGATGCGGTGCGCGTCGTTCTCCAGCGGCTCCAGGAGAGCTTGTCGGAATATGCCTGGCTGGGCTTTGCATCGCCGGACGGGATCGTGCGGGCTGCCACCAAGGGCATGCTCGAAGGTCAATCCGTGTCTGCACGCCCCTGGTTTGTAAATGGCCTGAAAGCGCCCACTGTCGAGGACGTGCACGAAGCAAAACTGCTTGACAAACTGCTGCGCTCCTCTTCGACCGACGCCCCGTTTCGCTTTGTCGACGTTGCCATGCCTGTGCGGGACCGGCAGGGAACGCTTGCCGGCGTGCTTGGCGCCCATATGAGCTGGACGTGGGCGGACGATGTGCGACGGACCGTTCTCAGCAACGAGGATCAAGCCTCGCCTTCGGATCTCTGGGTCGTCGGGCGTGACGGTTCGGTTCTAATCGGCGATAATTCGGCGAAGATCGACGTTTCCCGTCTCGGGGCCGCCGGGACAAGCCGGGGCACGGTCTTCATCGATCACGCGGACAGCAAGGACATGCTAACCGCGCTGGTTGCGACCAAGGGATATGGAGACTACCCGGGTCTCGGCTGGACAGTCGCCGCCCGCAAGCCGGTCGATGTGATCTATGGGGCGGCGAACAAACTGGTGCTGCAGATTTTGCTGGTTGGCCTTGCAGTGGCCGGCATTGCCTCCTGCCTCGCCTGGGTGCTGTCAGGCGCTGTCACAAGGCCGCTGCAAAACCTGGCCGAGAGCCTCGATCTCGTCGGACGCAAGACAGATGGCACGACTGTGGAGCGTGAACACGGGTCTTTGGATATTCTGCAGCTTTCCGCTGCGGTCCGCTCCCTGCTGCGAAGACTAGGATCTGCCGAAGCCGGCCAGCAGGATGCCCACAGCACGATCGATACGCTGCAGCGCGAAGTGGAGGTTCAAAAGAGAACCAACGAGGAGAAGATGCGTCGGTTCGGGCAGGATCTCCACACCCTTCAGGTCCTCGCCGATACGGACGGCCTCACCGGCCTTCTCAACCGGCGGGCCTTTCTGGAATTTGCTGAAGACGCCTGGAATTACTACAAGAAGAGCAATGGCACCTTTAGCATTCTCATGTTCGACATCGATAATTTCAAACGAATAAACGATGCGTTTGGCCACTCGGCGGGTGACTATGTCATCCGCACCATGGGCAATATCATCAGCGCCGGTATCCGCTCCACCGACAAGGTCGCACGGTTCGGAGGTGAAGAATTCGTGGTGCTGCTTCGCGAGACCGACGAAGCGGCGACTGTTATGCTCGCAAATCGTCTTCGGGAAGAGATTGCAGCGACCATGGTCAACACCGGCGCTCACAGAATCACTTTCACAACCAGCGTCGGATGCGCCATTAGCACGCCGGTTGCCCGCGATCTTGAAGACGTCATCCACAGCGCCGACAAAGCACTCTACGCCGCGAAGACGAGTGGCCGGAACTGCGTTACGTTCGACAGCCGGGTGACCCCGAACCTACAGACGGCAGATTCCGGTGCTTCAGGGTCAACGCAACATTGAACGACGAGACGGCGCGCGAACGAAAACGGTCGTCTCGTTCGCGCCGCAACATAACTTAATACAAAAAGACACTCTGCAATATTGCTCTCCGGCATAGTGCAATGCGAACCGGCCTCCCGTCGTGGGGTCAGCCTCTGCATCCATTTTATGAAAGAGAGTTATTCCCTTGCACATCAAGTCATTCGTATTTGCCATTATCGCTATTTCGTCGGCAGCGCCCGCAATGGCTGCGGACCTGTCCGTTGTTCCGGAGGCCGCGCCTGCTGCCTATTCAGCCTATGACTGGTCAGGTTTCTACATCGGCGCCCAGGGCGGCTATAGCTGGAATCAAACGACCGTTCTCGGCACCAAGGAAGATCTGGACAACGGCTCCGCAGGCATTCACGCCGGCTATAACTTCCAGTCGGGCAGCATCGTCTACGGCATCGAGAACGACTTCAACTACAACTTCGCCAAAGACAAGGACACCGACCTTGAATGGGATGCATCCGGACGCGGTCGTATCGGTTATGCCCTCGACCGAACGCTGATCTTCGCAACTGCCGGCGTCGCGGCGACAAGCGGCAAGCTGGACCTGCCCGCCATACGCAAGAAAGACGACATCCTTATTGGATGGACTGCGGGTGGAGGTGTCGAACACGCTATTACGGACAACGTCCTGGTTCGTGGCGAATATCGATATTCGGACTTCGGCAAGAAGGATTTCGGCGCCGGCGTCGGCGATTTTGGCGCCACACAGAACAAGGTCATGATCGGCGCGAGCTACAAGTTCTAGCCGCGGACAGGATGGCCCGGGAAGCACAAAGGCGAGACTTTCTCGGCTCATCCGGGATGGTCTCACCTGCCTCCCGCCGCCAATCGCAGCTCGGCAATAGAGACGGAACAAAATCCAACTAACAGACGGATCAAGCAAGGAGACTTTGCCGTGAGCGGACCTGCGAGCAAAAATAACAGACGACCCATTCTTGTCTTTCTTCCGGCCAACGCGGCAAACACCATCGTCGCCAAGCTCGAACTTGCGGGCTATCCCGCCGTGGCAGTCACGACAGTCCCCGACCTGTTCGACGCGCTTCGTACGGATGCATTCGCGCTGGCAGTCACCGTCCGGCCGCAGATCGATATCGTCCGAAACATCATCACAATCCCGGTCGTCAACCTCGAGGTCTTCTTCCATATGTCGCTCACAGCCGACAGCGGTGAGATCAGCAGCAAGCAGTTCGACGTCAATGCCTTCGTCAACCGCATAAAGACGCTCACTGCGCCCCGATCAGGACGGGAGCCTGAGAAAGTCACGGAGTTCGGGCGCAAGCCGACTGGAGCGAACTCCGCCTCGGCGGGATGGCGCAAAGCGGCGGCGCATTTTTTTAAAAGCCGCTCCATGGCGAGGATGGACGTCTGAGCGTGCTTATTTCCGATCTGTCTTGCCATCGTCCGGATTTCATGACGCGTCATGGGAGCGCAGACACGATGTCTCACACTGGTCGCTTGAAAACTTTGGCAACTGGCCGAACCGCTTTTACCTGGCTCTCCCAGGGATTGGATCCTGCACAGGCCGCCGCGGTAAAATGCGAACTCCTCTTCTGGATAGGGTCTCTTTTGATGTTGTGGATAATTGGCGCTGCCTCGGTCAGCGGTTTCGTTCTGACAGCCTTCTTTTGCCTTCTGACTTTTGCGAAGGTTCTGAGGATAACGCTCATGAAGATCATCGAAGGCATGCCGAAGTATTCCCGTGGGCGCCACTACGCGACACTTACTCTCGGAATTGCCTTTTTTGTCCTGGTTGCGGCACGCGCCTGCTATATCTCGATGATCATCGTCGATACGGGGATGTCCGGTGGGATATGATCTGGAGCTTGCAAAAAAGACCGGAGCGGATAAATCCAGCAATCGGCTTGCAACTGCGATAAGACTGGCCTCTGAAATCGGGGAGCCCGCCGAGATGACATTTCAAGACCAAGCTCACATCCTCATCGTTGAAGATGACACCGAAATCGCCGGAATGCTGGTCGAGCTGGCCTGCGCCAATGGCTACAAGGCGACGTCGGCCGACAGCGGTGCGGACATGGACCGCCTTCTGGCGCGCTACAAATATGATCTGATCGTTCTGGATGCGATGCTCCCTGGAGAAGACGGCTTCAGCATTTGCAGAAGGCTGCGCTCCTCCGGCACCATCCCAATCATTATGCTGACGGCGCTCCAGGAGGATATCGATCGTATTCTCGGCCTCGAGCTGGGAGCCGACGACTACGTCACCAAACCGTTTAACTCGCGCGAACTCATTGCCCGCATCAAGAGCATACTGCGTCGGGCTTCCTATGTGCGTGAACAGGATGGCGGGCTCGCTGCCCTGACATTTTCCGGCTGGCGTATAGATCCAAACAGTCGCCAGCTGCACGACGCCGAGGGCGCGCAGGTGTCGATGACGACTGCCGAATTCGACCTGCTACTGGCCTTCTGCCAAAATCCCAACAAGATCCTGACGCGGGAACAATTGCTGTCGATGACCCATGCGGGCACTGCGGGACCGATCGAGCGCAGTATAGACGCGCACATCAGTCGGGTTCGCCAGAAGATCGAGCCGAACCTCAAGGAGCCGACGTTTATCAAGACGGTCCGGCTCGGCGGCTACATGTTTGCCGCAAAAGTGGAGCGGATATTGTGATATCGCTGCGTTCTGCGTCCCTTCGCATACAGATACTCCTGCTTGCCATTCTCCTCGTTGTTCTCGTATCCGCTGTCGCGACGATTACCGAGCCGTTCATCTATGGCCGACATGACAAGGGGATCGAGATCGGCTTGTTCGCCGGTCGCGTGGAGACGGTGCTGCAGCAATTCAAAAAGGCCAGTTCCCGGGCAGACGAGGATGCAGCACTTGCCAATGCGGCCGCCGTCGGGCTCCGCATGGGGCGGGTCGATCCCAGGCAGTTCGCGGACGCAGCCGCCGTCGTGCCGATCCAGGCAGACGTTCGCCCGGGCATTCGCAGGCTATTGGACAAATCCTTTGCCGCGGAGATCGGCGAAATCTTCTCGCACGCCAGTCCCCGCCATAGCCTTCTCGTCATGCTCGACAACAATAACGCGCTTGCGATTGAAGCCCCTGCGTTTCCGAAATATCTCTGGTTTGCTCCAGCTGTTGCCAGCGGGCTTTTGAAGATCATCATTCCCCTGGCGATCATGGCCTATCTCAGCAGCCGGCTGATAACCCGGCCGTTGGAGCGCATCGCGACGGCGGCCCAGCGAGAAACGGTCCTGAACGAAACCTATGCGGAACCGTTCACGGTCGAGGGTGCGAGCGAGATCCGAATTCTCGCTAACTCTCTCAATACCATGCGCAGCCGTATTCAGCAGATGACCGTCGATCGCACGAGGCTGTTGCGCGCCATCAGCCATGACCTCAGAACGCCCCTCACCCGGCTTCGCATGAGAGCCGAACGGCTGGCAGATTCCGACCTCAAGGATCTGATGCTGAGAGATGTCACCACTCTCGGCTCGATGATCGACGAAAGCCTCTCATTCCTCAACGACAAGGTCGAAAACACCCGCAAAGTCGATCTGTCGAGCCTCCTCCAGACCGTCGCCAGCGATTTCGCCGACACTGGCGTCAACGTTACGTTCGAAGGTCCGCGACGTGTCGTGTACATCTGCAAGCCGCAAGGCCTGACGAGAGCCGTGAGCAACCTGGTGTCGAACTCCGTCCGTTATGCGGATCAGGTCTGCATAACGCTGGAATGCCTGGACGACGGCAGTGTCCGGATCGCAGTGAAGGACAATGGGCCGGGCCTTCCCGACGAGATGAAAATACGCGTGCTCGAGCCGTTCTTCAAGGCGGATGCATCCCGGCAGGGTGGAACGATGGGGAGCGGATTCGGCCTTGGCCTGACGATCACGAAGGGCATCGTTGAGAAAGGTCACAACGGCACGTTCCAGTTGCTCGACAATATGCCGAAAGGACTGATGGCCGATATCCGGCTGCCGCCCGCAACCTGACAGGCTTGCAGCGCCCCGTTTGCTCATTCGTGGCTGCGAATATTTCAGAACATCAAAGAAGACACGATAATACACAAATGTCGGATGGTCATTCCTGAATCTTAGCTCGGAGACTATCTTTCTATGCCATCAATCAAAACCTTTTTCGCGATTGCATTTGCGTGTGCAGTGACTGCCGGATGTACGACGACCGGTCCTGTCGTCTACGACGGGCTCGCCTCAGCGTCGGTGCTGAAACCCAATCCCAATGACCAGAATGGTCGCGAACCCTTTGTTTTCCGGGGCGACATCAGCTTTCGACAATACACTAGAATGATCGTTGACCCCGTGACTGTCTATGCCGGCGCCGACGCTCAGTTTGGCAAGGTTTCCGCCGAGGACAAGCAGGCTCTCGCGCGCTACATGCAATCGGAATTCACCGACAAGCTGAAAACGCGGTTCTCGATCGTGACGGCTCCGCAGCCGAACACACTCAGGCTGCACCTAACGCTCACGGGCGCGAAAGCAAATACCCCCGTGCTCGGCACGCTTTCCCATTTCGACGTCGCGGGCGGCGTCTACAACGGCGTTCAGGCAGTCCGAGGGGGCGAAGGATCGATGACGGGATCGGTCAACTATGCGGTCGAGGTCTACGATGCAACAACGAGCCGCCTGCTGCTTGCCTATGTCAGCAAACAATTTCCGGGAGCAATGAATATCGGCGCTAGCATGGGATCGATGCAAGCTTCGATGGTGGGCGTTGAAAAAGGTGCGGACGCGCTGCTGGCCAAACTTCGCTAGTGCCGAGCACCCTCAACTAGCCCCGACCGAAGCCGTTGCCCCCGGCAGGGTCAAAAACCGGATCCTAGCCGTAGCCATCGGCGAAAAGCGTATCCGCTATCTCAGTTGGCGGCGCGTCGGCGAACACCGGAATAGATGAGCGCAGCCGCGACGACCAGCAGACCCTGGAAGAAATACTGGAACGTTTGGCTAAGCCCGAGGAAGGTGACAGCGTTCAGAACCTCGGTGAGCAGGACCGCACCCAGCAAGGTTCCGATAAACGTTCCCCGGCCGCCGGTGAGGCTGGTGCCGCCAAGGACCACAGCCGTGATGCTTGAGAGCGTATAGTTGATCCCCTGGCGTGGATCTCCGACGCCAATTTGCGTCATCAGCATGATTGCGCCGAGGCCGGTGAGCAGCGAACAGGCGATATAGCCAGCAATGAACGTCAGGTCGACACGGATGCCGGCCCTGCGCGCCGAATGCTCGTCAGAACCCACGGCACGCAGCCGCCAGCCTGCCTTTGTCTGGCGCAGCACATATTCGCCGCCGACCGCGATTGCAACCAATGCGAGGAAGGCGACCGGGAAAGGCCCCCACTGCCAATTGACCCAATCGGTGACGGTCGCGCTGATGTAGCCATCGGGATTGTCGCGCAGCAGGAAGCTCAGCCCCTGTATGGCAATATACATGGCCAACGTGGCTGCGATCGGCGTAAAATTGGCAAAGCGGATCAACAGCCCGTTGATTGTACCGGTGATGAAAGCACCGGCAAACATCAGCACGAAGCCCGCCAGCATCATGACGGAGGATTTATCGTCATTGATGAAGAAGGAGGCGACGACGACGAGGAAGCCGGCGAGCGGGCCGACGGAAAGATCGATGCCACCCATCAGCAGCGCGACGGTCTGCCCGAGGGCGATGAACCCAAGCGCCGTTGCGAGAAGAAAGATATTGTAGATGTTGTAGATCGAAAAGAAGTTGTCGTTCTGGCTGTAGACATAGAGCCCGAGCAGGATTGTGACGAGCGCAAGTGGCACAGCAGGTGCGTTGTCAGACTGCAGGAAATGACGGAATGCACTGGTCTTTTCAACAGCCTTGGAAACGCTGGCGCCTCCATGGGTACTGGCATTGACGGCAGCAGCAACGATGCGTCCTTCGGTGACGTCGTCGCCGGTCAACGTCGCAACGAGATGGCCACGCGACATGACGATGACCTTGTCACACAGCCCCTCGAGTTCGACGGCATCCGAGGAGTTGACGATGACCGGTGTGCCGCGGTCGGAGACTTCGCGCAGGATACGGTAGATTTCGAAGCGGGCACCGACATCCACGCCTTGCGTTGGCTCGTCGGCAATGATGAGGCCGGGATCGGATAGCATTGCCCGAGACATCACAACCTTCTGCTGATTGCCACCGGAAAGCGACAGGATGGGCGCCTCCAAGCCGGGTGTCTTCACCGCAAGCTCGCTGAAAATCGCGTTGACCTGCTCGAGTTCCTTTTTGCGGCTCATGACGCCGCCGACAGAGAATTTTTCGAGAGCCGAGAAGGTTGCGTTCTCGCGCACCGTGAGGCTGCTTGCCACCCCTTCCACATGCCTGTCGGATGGCATGAAGGCTGCTTCGCGCAGCAATTCGCTCTGCGTCAGCTGCCGACCACGCAGCGTGATAGTCCCTTCCGCTACATGCAACCCTGCAAGTACGCGCATGAGTTCCGGCTGGCCGTTACCAGCCACGCCGGCGACGCCGATGATCTGGCCGCGCTGCATGTTGAAACTGATGTCTGTCAGCTCCTTTGAGCTGATGCCGCTAACGGAAAGGCTGGTTTCGTCCTCTGCCCGCTGCGACTTTGGGGGAAAGGCCGATTTCAGTGTGCGCCCGACGATCATGTTGACGAGATCACCGTCGCTGATGTCCCGCACCATTTCCGCACCGCGCACCTTGCCATCGCGCAATACCGTGACACGATGGGCGATCTGCCGAAGTTCTGCCAGGCGATGGGTGATATAGATGACCGCTGTGCCGGCGCCCGCAATTTCGCGGATACGTCCGAACAACATGTCGGTCGAATCCTGGTCGAGGGAAGCCGTCGGCTCGTCGAGGATGAGAACCCGTGGCTTCAGCGCCAGGGCCTTGGCGATTTCAAGCAGATGCTTCTGCGCCACCGTCAGGCTATCGGCACGCATGACAAGCGGCACTTGAAGCCCGACCGTATCGAGAACCTCCTGGACGACCTCCTGCGGCGACCGGCCGGCAAAAACCGAAGACGGAAGCGCCACACGCAGATTTTCCATGATTGAAAGATCTTCGAGAATGGCCGGATGCTGGAAGCAGATACCGATCCCCAGCGACTTCGCAATCTCGGGTGTCAATTGCTGGAGCGGCCGACCCTCGAAGCTGATTTCGCCGTCGGTCGGGCGCAACGTGCCGGAGATGATATTCATCAGCGTCGATTTGCCGGCGCCGTTCTCTCCGAGAATGGCGTGAACTTCGCCCTTGCAGAACTCGACGTTCACATCGCTGAGTGCGGGGATGGCAGAGAAATACTTGGAGATACCGGAGAGACGGATAATCACGTCTCTTGTCTCCGCCTCGACCGCTTTAACGCCTGTTTGCAACATCTGTTATCCGTCCTCGAAAACTTGCCCCGGAGAGTGTTCTCTCCGGGGAAATCCATGCCTGTTCGTCGGTTACTTGGTGACCGCCTTGGCCTGGTCTTCTGCCGAAAGTGCGGACGACAGATAGATTGAGCCAGGCAGGTCCTTGCGGCACTTGACGGGGTTCGGCGTGCCGGAGACCGAGTCTTCGAATGCGGGGGCCTTGAAGATTTCGTCCTTCGGCTTCTCTCCGCCGGTTGCAAGCGCAATGGCCCATTCTACGGCAAGCCGCACGTTGTCGGTGCCGGTCGCGACCGTGAACAGCTTGAAATCAGGGTTCTTGGCCTTGCTCTCATCGAACAGGCAACCCAGCGAATTGCCGTCGGATGTCGCCAGCGCCGGGATCGACTTGCCCTGCTTGGTGAATGTCGGCAGCGCACCTACCAGCGACGGGCCGAAGTCCGACACGATAACGTCGATCTTGGCATTCTTGGCAATTTCCGCCGTCAGAACCTTCTGGGTCAGAGCCGGATCCCAGTTGGTGACCGCGAAAGGCTGCGGGTTGACGAAGACATATTCCGGACCGAGAACGCTCTTCAGGCCCTTGAGTTCATCGAGACCCTGGCTGTTGCCTGCCGGACCGCTGAGGAACAGCAGGTTACCGCCCTTGGGGAGGATACCCTTGATCCAGTTGCCCCAGGTCACGCCATCGTTCTCGAACGACGAGCCGATGAACTTCGAATAGTTGACGCCCTCCTTGCCGCCAACGGCGACCCGGTACGGCACGATGACCTTGCCGGACTTGTAAACGCTGGTGATGGCCGGAAGCACGGCAGGGCCGGCGTCGCCGAACACGACCAGTGCGTCGATACCCTTGGCCGCCATGCCCTTGATGTCGGAAATCGACTTTTGCGTATCACCTTGGCCATCTGCATATTCATATTTGGTAATGCTCGGGCAGAGATCGACGACCTGCTTGCCCGATGCCGTCGTCACCTGACGCCAGCTATTGCCTCCGTAGCCGTCGAGCAGTGCCAACGAGGCCTTTTTCGGGCCGCACCACGAGGGCGTCTCGGCCTTGGCAAGACCCGCGCTGCCAAGCGCCATGACGGCGGCGGCAACGGAGAGCGCAAAGCCCTTCTTGAATGTCGAATGTTTCATGTTTTTCTCCTCCACAGTTTTTCGTTCAGGTCGCTTTTCTTACGTTTCTTCGCCAACGCAGCGAGTAAACACCGATGCCAAAACCCAGGGCCAGCGCCTGGATGATGGTCTGAGCCGAATACGGAACCCCCACTGACAGGGCGAATTGGCTCAATTGATTGAGAAAGAAGGCCGCGATGACAGTCGAGATCGGGAAGCCCCGGCCACCCAGCAGCGAAGTGCCTCCCAGCACGACGACCGCGACAGACGGCAGCAGAAGCGTGTCTCCCTGAAACGCGGTTGGCTCGCGGGTGATGCCGGCGATCAGGATGCCGGCCGTGCAATAGAGCAGCTGCGCGAAGACATAGGCCATCATCTGGTGGACACGAACGCGAAGTCCGGCGGCACGACCGGCCGGCGGGCTGGCCCCGATGGCCTCGAAGCGGCGCCCGACCAGTGTTTTCTTGAGCACGAACGAAACAACCACGGTGGCGGCAAGCGCGAAATACACCGCATTCGGAACCCGGAAGGTCTCACCACCGGCAATCTCCGCAAGGAGGTTCGTCGTGATCGGGGGAACCCCGCCCGAGGTGGCAAAGACTGCGCCGTAAAGCAGCGCATTGACACCGATCGTCGCAATGATCGAGTTCAACCGGAAGAAGCTGACGAGGATTCCGTTCGCGAAACCTGCAATGAGGGCCATCCCGAGCGCGATCAGAACTGCCTGATAGAGCAGCGCATCGTTCTGCTGAGGATAGTGGGTGGCAACCACGACGGCAAGCGAGACGGAGCCGGGAAGTGAAAGGTCGAATCCGCCCTGCTGCACTACGAGCAGCTGCCCGAGACCGACGACCGCGATAATCGCTGCGAACGGCAGGCTTCCCGACAGCGCTCCCCAGGAGACACTCGAGGGCGCGAATACCTTGCACACGACCAGCAGCAGGACAGTCGAAAAGACGACCGTCATGAAGCTCCGCGCCATCGGGATCCGAAACAGGCTTTGCTTCTGCAAGCTGGTCGATGTCATCGAGCTTGAGTTCATCTCAGCTCACCTTTCTTGGAATCGCTCACGAAAAACACCTCTGCTGCCCGGGCGGCCTCTGGTCGTATGCTGAAAAACTCGGGCACCCGGGATACGCGGATGCGCCATGCCGGAACGACCACGCATGAGCCCACGCGCCTGACACTACCCGCGGTTACTCGTGGGCATTTACTGCCAATCCTGAATTTTGTACTTCACGCGCCTGAGCGGAAATGTGCCTATCGCTCGAAAGCACGGTCATTACCTGCAGTTTCAATTGTCCGGCGCAATTGCAGGCAGGCGAATTGTAGATTTGGTCGTCCATATCCATGCTCCTCCAAGCAACTGCAAAATAAAGTCACAGAACAAGAGACCTTCCCTTTCGAGAAAGCTACGGCTTCGATCTATTTGTTGAGGTAAGGGCACTCCTCCCAACTCCTCGCCTCCACCTTTATGCATTTTGAAGCGCGAGAAAACATCGAAGATGTCCGGATTGGATAAGGCGCATTTTCAAAGCTTGATCGCTGGAATTTCATGGAAAGAAATCAAAAACTTGGGTGCATCTCCGCCTGCGTATCGAGGCGGCACAAACCCGACCATCTGGACTGTTTCATCAATAGACTTGCCCTGGTCGGCAGCTGTCATCTCTTGCCGGCAGCCTCATAAGCCTCGATCAGCAGCTTCGAATTCTCCGGCCTAGCATCGAGCGTGCCGTTTTCGATCTCGTAGGCGATTTCCATGACGCGCTGGTTCACCGGAGCCGGCAGGCCGTGCGCTTTCAGGATGTCCACGACCCAGCCGTTGACCTCCTGGATCTCGGCACGACGCCCTTTTCGCCAGTCCTGCAACGACGTCGTCAACGTGTCGGCCTGCGAGAAGACCGTCAGCACTTCTTCGAAGATTTTGTCGACATAGCGCTCCGGGTCGTTGGTCGTGACCGGCGGCATGCCTATGATGGGCACGATCCTGGCGCCATCGGCGAGCGCCGCATGCATGGCCTCGTAGCCGGCGGCACGCATCGTCTCCAGCATGCCGGGAGTTCGTGCTGCGTCTCCGAGCGGCAGATTGATGATCGCCGAAGGAATAAGTTCGGCCGCGTTGACGATGAGCTTCATCCATTTCGCCGAACGGATATCGTCCGTGACCTCGACCGTGCCTGCATTGCGCAGCAGATCGGCAACGGCCTCGACCCTTGGCTGCGTCTGCGGATCGAGCGCGCCGAGAGCGAACCAAGAGGTGTCGTGGTCGTTCTGACGGTTGGTGACACCGGGCACCCACATGTTCGAGGCGATCTCGATCACCGCGCCGATGGTCCGCTCCCGGCCGACGATCGCAGCAATATCCTCATGGGTCATGCCATTCTGCAGGCCGACAACCAGACCGTCTGGCGCAAGGACCGGCTCAATGAGCTGGCAGGCCCACTTCGTATCGTAGGCCTTGACCACCAGGAAGACGACATCGAAGGGTTCCTTGATTTCCGCGACCTGGCAAAGATGCAATGCCGGAACTTTGGCATTGATCGTTCGCGTCGGCAGGTTGACGGTGATGCCATGCTCGCGGATTGCGGTCACGTGATCCGGCCACTGTTCGATGAAGGTAACGTCCAGGCCCGCAAGCGCGAAATCTGCGCCGATGGAAGCGCCTTGCGCGCCCGTACCCAGAAACGCGATCCTCGGACCGCCCTTTTTATCCCAGCTCATGCGGTATCTCCTTCGGGTATGATCGCGCCCGGTCGTCAGCGCATGTGAGAGAGTTCATTAGCCTCGTCTCAGGGGTCAGGGGATGTAGTCGACCTGATAACGGTCCGTGCGGACCCCCTCGAGCTCGTTTCTGACCTGCAGGTGGGCCGGATGCTCCGCGTATCCCTTCAGATCGGCCTCGCTTTCGAATTCGGAATACAGCACCACGTCGCAGGCGTAGGAAATCCGGCTGATATCGATGCCGATCTCCAGCGTCCGCAAGCCCGGGACCTTCCCGACCAGACCCTCGAACTTGCGCTTGACCTTCCAAGCCGCCTCTTGCTTTTCCGCGGCAGTGACACCGCGGACGTTCCACATGACGATATGTTTGATCATCGTTTCTGTTTCCCGGGTCAGCTTGACGACGCAGACGCGCCTGCTGGCCTTGCGCCCTCATAGGCGCGAGACAGCAACTGATGGAGACCATCCTTTTCCAATGTGCGCGGGTTCCAGTAGGCATTGGACATAGCCTGCTCGAGCGCCGCATCGATCCCGTCGCCGGGCATGCCCAGTGACTTGAGGGCCATATCCGCACCGAGACCAGAGGCGAGATCGAACAAGCCCGTCGCCGCATCGTCAGCGCCGAGCGCTCTGGCAATCCGCGCCATCGCTTCCGGTACCGCTGGCGCGTTGTAGGCGACGGCGTGCGGCAGGACAGCGGTGTGCATTGGCGCATGCGGTAGGTTGAACATGCCGCCGAGGGTGTGGCAAAGCTTGTGGTGGAGCGCCATGCCGACGGAACCCAGGCAGACGCCGCAAAGCCACGCTCCGTATAGCGCATCGGCTCTTGCCTCGGGATCTTCCGGGTTTTTGGCGATAACCGGCAGGGCGCGCGAGAATGCCGCGATCCCCTGCTCGGCCAACAGCGAAATGATCGGATTGGTTTCGCGCGCGTACAGTGCCTCGACCGCATGGGCCACGGCATTGAGGCCTGAAGTGACGGACATTGAGATCGGCAGTGTTAGGGTAAGGTCGATGTCGTAGACGATCACCTCAGGCAGAATGCGCGGGTCTGACTTGGTGAGCTTTCGACCATTCTCCGTTTCGCCAAGGATCGGCGTCGCCTCGGAGCCGGCATAGGTGGTCGGCACCACGATCTGCGGAATATCGGTGCGAAAGGCGATGGCCTTTCCGAGCCCCGTCGTCGATCCGCCGCCGATTGCCAGCACCGCGTTGGCCTTCAGCCGCTCGACTTCACGCATCGCATCGACGGTCACGTCGACTGGCGTGTGCATTTGCGCCTTCGTATAGATGCCGGCAAAACGCGGTCCGAGATGATCGGCCACGGCCCGCGCCTGTTCGGCCTGCTCCGGCGTCGACAGAACGAGTACCTTGTCGGCTGACAGACGGTCCGCCTCTTCTCCAAGCCTTGCGATCGTGCCGTGCCCGAAGATCACGCGCCCGGGATTGGCGTTATAGGTGAAGGCCTGCATCGCTATGCCTCCAGCTTCTGCTGCGGCGTGACCAGCACGAAGTCACAAGTCACGGCCTCGAACGGATTGTCGAAGCCGAGCTCGGCAGCGCGCTTCGGATCGTCCAGCTTGCCGAAATCGGCAATCAGGTCTTCCTTCACCCCGAAAACCGCATCAGAATGAAGGTAGGGGCAATCCGGCGTGAAGATATGCGTTGTGATGGGCTCGAAGCCGGCAGCCCCGACGATGAAGTGGATGTGGGCTGGCCTGAATGGATGGCGCCCCATCTGGCCGAGCAGCTTGCCAACAGGGCCGTCATCGGGGATCGGATAGAATTTTGGCCGCACCGACTTGAACCAGTATGACCCGTCGGCATCCGTCTTGAAGATGCCGCGCAGATTCATCTCGGGCTGCAGGCCCTTCTGCTGGACATCGTAGAAGCCCTCGTCGTTGGCTTGCCAGACATCGAGCATCGCGCCGGCGATCGGCTTTCCGTCGGTATCGGTAACGCGCCCCTGCACCAGCAGCGGTTCGCCCTTGCCATCCAGACAGATATTGGCGCCATTCTCGTATTGCGGTGCGTCCATGACATGAAACGGACCGAGCACCGTAGTCTCAGTCGCCCCGGATGGCTTGCGGTTGTTGATCGCATCGACCAGCATGGAAACGCCCAGAATGTCGGAAAGCAGGATAAACTCCTGCCTCCATTCGTTGCAGATCTGGCCGGTTTCGGTCAGGAAATCGATGGCCATGCCCCATTCCTGCTGATTGGGCTCCACCTCCTTGACGAATGCATGCAGGTGGCGGATTGCTGCGCTCATGACCTCGCGCAGACGCGGATCGGTTTTACCGGCCATCCGTGCCAGGACCACCTCGACCGAGCTCTCCTCGGAGAAGTATCCGCTCTCGGCGTCGTGTTTCGTCTGCTGGTCAATCATTTCCGTTGTCCTTTCCCATGAGCCCCGCGGCACGATCCGGTCGCATCCGTGAGGGTTTGGCCGTTCCCTGATCGCCGCCGCGCGAGGCGGCGGTCAGTTGTTCAGGAGAGTGATCTTGATGCTCTTGGTTGCGTCCTTGCCGAAGCTGAAAGCATCGACGGCGTCCGTCAGCGCATAGTCGTGGGTCTGGATCGGCGAAAGATCGATCCCCGTGCGTTCGAGAAAACGGATTGCTGCAGGCCACACGCCCGGCGAACCGATGCATCCCCTGACGGTAAGGTTCTTCATCTGGATCTGGCCGATGACGACCGGCACCTTGCGCCCGATATTGATCCCGACCATCGACATGCGGCCGTCTTCCCGTGCGTAGTCGAATGCCGCAGCCAGCGATGCATCGTGACCGGATGCCTCGACAACCAGGTCGGCGCCGTGACCGCCGGTCATTTCGCGGATACGGTCAGCAGTTCCTCCATCGGACGGATCAAGCGCGGCGTCTGCCCCGAGCCTCAGGGCCACGTCGCGGCGGGCAGCCAGCGGGTCGACCACGATGACGCGTGCGCCCATGCCGATGGCAGCCGCTGCGGACACGAGGCCGATAGTGCCGCCGCCAGAAACGACTACGGTCTCGCTGGCATTGGTGCCGCCGGAGCGCAGCACCGCGTAAAAGCCGCATGTAAAGGGCTCAATCAGCGCCGCCTTCTTGTCATCGACGGCATCCGGCAGCTTGTGCAGCCATTCCGGATTGACGTTGAAGAATTCGCGATCGGCGCCGCTCATCGAAAATCCAAAGTGATGAAGGCGCTCCGGCGTGCGAACCACGCATTCGCCGACGACGCGGTCGCCGACCTTGAAGCCGGTGACGTTGCGCCCGACCTCGACGATCTCGCCACTCCACTCGTGACCCGGCGTCACCGGATAGGAGATCGGGATGATGTATCGTCCTGCGAGCAACTCGTAGTCCGAGTGACAAATGCCGACAGCGCGCGTGCGGACGAGCACTTCGTTGGCAGAAACCTCCGGCATCGCCACATCGACGATTGCCGGTCTGTCAGGGGCCTCGAATACCAAAGCTTTCATGACACTCTCCCTGTCAAAGTTGCTCGACGACGCCGGAGCGTGCGGAGCGGATAATCGCTTCGAGAAGCGCGATGTTGTTGATCATCTCCTCGCCGCTGATCGGATATGGATCGGTGCCGCGCACGGCTCTGGCAAAAGCTCGCAGGTTGTCGCGAACCGGCTCGGCCGGCGCGACTTCGCGCACGGTGATGGGCTTGCCCTTCCAACCCTCGGTAACGATCCAGCCGTCCGGCGACTCGACGTGCGCCTTGTCGCGTACCTCGATCCAACCCAACGTCCCGAACACCGCGAACCGCGAGATGAAGGGTGTGGCCAGCGTCGCGGACACATAGGCTGAACCGCCGTTTTCGAAGCGGATATGGGCGCTCATCGTATCCCCCTGCGGGATCTCCGAAGCGAGGTTCTCGCAGATGACACGGACATCTTTTGCGGGCCCCATCAGCTTCACCGATAGGTCGGTCAGATGGATGCCGGTTGCCGTCATGCCACCGGCAGGCGCCTGCTCCGCGTTCAGCCGCCAATTCGACGGATCGAGCGTGAGGAACTTGTCGTGGCTGAAATTGGACTCGATCTGCAGCAGACGACCGAGCTTGCCGCTATTTGCCGCCTCGAGGATCTCGGCAATCGGCGGCTCGAAACGACGCTCGTGGCCCATACCGAGAACCAGCCCGGCATCCCGGCACAACGCCACAGAGGTTTCGGCATCCTTCCTGGTCATCGCCAGCGGCTTTTCGCAGAACACATGCTTGCCGGCAGCCACTGCCTCGGCAATCTGCTTCTGGTGTAGGGAGTGGGGCGTTGCAAGGACAACAGCCTCGATGTCGGGATCAGCCAGCGCATCGGCGAGATCCGGGGAGAATTGCAGGCCCATTTCGCCGGCGAAGCTTTCTGCCTCCGGGCTCGGATCGACAGCACGAACGAAGTGCATTTCCGCACCCCCGGCATTGACCAGTGTCGCCATCTTCTTGCCCCACCAGCCGAGGCCGACGATGGCCGCAAGCACCGGCTTGTTTTCGATCATTGTCATCTGTTGTCCACCCGCTTGCTGAAGGGATGGATATTCACCGACTTCCAGACGCCGGCTGCCGTGAACGGATCGGCCTTGTTGAAAGCCACGATCTCTTTGATGGTGTCTGCCTCAAACAGGAACAGCGAACCGATCATCGTTTCGTTGTCATCGGCGAGGAGAGGCCCCGAAATGATTGTTTTGGTCTTTGCGGCCCCGAGATAGGCCTTGTGCGCTTCATAGTTGGCAAGCCGCTTTTCCACGGCGCCCGGATGGTCCAGACAGTGAACGATATAGTGCATGACAAAACCTCTTCGTTGTTCAGGCGATCGAATAGCCGCCGTCTATCATCGGAAATTGACCCATAACGCGGCCGATGGCTTCGGCAGTTACCAATGCGACCGCCTAAATGCGGCCGCCGAAATCCCATGGTCAGTGCTCCGGTCAAGCCTTCATGTTGACGAGTATCTTCATGTGGGACGCATTGGGATCGAGCAGCGCCTCGAAGCCCTTTTCGACGACGTCGTCCGGAGAAATCTGCGCGGTGACGATCTGCTCGACCGGAAAGATGCCGGAACCGATCATCTGCGCGATCCTTGGCCAGATCGTCACCGGGTAGCACCAGGTCGCCTCGACGGTGATGTCCTTCAGGGCCCAAAGCATCGCATCGATAGCCGCCGGCTTGACGTGCAGACCAACCTGCACGACCGTACCCTGACGCTTGACGGCCCTGGCACAGAGGTTAAGCGAAGCCTCAGCCCCGACACATTCGAGCGCCACGTCGACGCCGACGCCTTCCTCGGTGTGCTCGCGGAACAGCGCCTCGGCATCCACTTCGCGCGGATCGAAGACGATCGCTTCCGGCACCAGCTTCTTGGCAAGGGCGCGGCGGTTCGGGTTCAGTTCGGAAACGAAAATGGTCGTCGCACCGGCTGCCCGCGTCGCAAGCAGCACCAGCGCACCAATCGGGCCGACGCCGGAGACCAGCACAGTGCTGCCTGCCTCCACGCCGCCACGATCGACGCCGTAGAGAGCAACCGCTGCAGGCTCGATCATGGCTGCCTGCACATCGCTGACGCTGTCCGGCACCGGAAAGACATTGTAGCTGTTGACGACCGCCTGTTCCCCCATGCCGCCCCATTCCCAGGACAGGCCGAAGCAGGCCATTTTCTCGCTGAGATGATACAGTCCCCGGCGACCGTAATAGTCGTCGCGGGGCGAGATCAGCGGCTGGATCGAGACGCGCGATCCCGGCGCGACGTGCGTCACGTTCTTGCCGACAGCCAGGACCCGGGCAGACAGTTCGTGCCCGAGGATCTGCGGCAGGACCGCGCCGGAATAGACGTGCGGCGTGCTCGGCGTGACGATCGGTCCGGCAATATATTCATGCAGATCGGTTCCACAGATGCCGCAAACCAGCGGCTGGATGAGAACCATGTCATCGCCCAGCGGCCCGGACGGAGCGGGTACGTCTTCGACGCGAATGTCTTTCTTCGAATAGTATCGAACGGCTTTCATACGGAAATCCTTTCCAGTGGGGGCGGCGTTGAGGTAATCTCTCGAGGAGCTCTCGCTGCCAGCATTCAGGTGGGAGCAGCGGGTGGCGGCCGCACCTCCCGATGTCATCAGATCAGAACCATTCCTCCGTCCACCATCACCGTCTGCCCGGTGATGTAGTCGGACCCGGCCGAAGCCAGGAATGTGGTAACGCCGGCGATATCCTTCGGCACGGACACACGCCCAAGCAAGATCGACTGCGAGAATTCGTTGATGGCCTGATCCGGCTGGGATGTCAGGCCATGCTCCATGAACTCCCGGTCCAGCTGCTGCCAGAGTTCCGTCGCAACAACGCCCGGACCAAAACAGTTGACCGTGATTTTGTGCTCTGCAAGTGCCCTTGCTGCGGCCTGCGTGATGGCCACCACCGCGAACTTCGATGCGCAATAATGCGCAAACAAGGGATAGCCCTGCTTACCTGCGATAGAGGCTGTGTTGATGATTTTACCGCCTTTACCTTGGGCTATCATCGTCTTGGCAGCCTCTTGCGTGCCGATCAGAACACCGAGACCATTGACCTTCATGATGCGGTTGAAATCGTCTTCGGTGACATCGAGGAAGGGGCATGTCTGGCTGATGCCGGCATTGTTGAACATCACGTCCAGCCGGCCGAAATGCGATACGGTCCGGGCAATCAATTCCTTGACACTCGAGCGGTCCGAAACGTCCACGGCAACACCGAGCGCATCGCCGCCTTCGGACCTGATAGTGGCAGCAACGGCATCAGCGGCGGCTGCCACAAGGTCTGCAATGACGACTTTCGCGCCCTTGGATGCCAGGTCGCCGGCAATACCGGCGCCGATGCCCCTGCCGGAACCCGTGACGATAACGACCCTGCCCTCTAGCGATTCAGTCATCCAATCCTCCTCCTCCAGTCCCGAATATCGACGACAGGCAACGGTGCCGCATTACCGAAGTAAAGCGCGCCAATTTGCAAAATTGTCGGTTCGTGTTCCTCCCGGGAACGGCTGACCATCCTGCCACGAAGCTAGTGGATAAACACGATGTCCGACAAACCTATATTTGTCCGGATTGGATATTTTCTGCCAAGCATTCCATCCCGACTTCGTCCTATTAATTTCTCCGGGAGGACGGAGACAGTTTATGCGGTCGAATGCCGAGCATCGGTCGACACGCACGTTCCCCCCGTAGGCAAGGGATCGGCAAACCGGCGCTGCTGGTCGTCGGGAATAAGGGAGAGGTCGATGAGCGAGAGATTTACAGTAGGCTGGGCAGGCATAGGTAAAATGGGTGCCCCGATGAGCCGCCGCGTTCTCGATGCCGGCTATGCCTTGCACGTCTACGAGCCCTTGCCCGAAAACCGCGCCACCATCGTTGCCGAGGGCGCCAATGTGGCGCATTCGCTTGAAGATCTGGCAGCCGCTTCCGACGTCATCGTCCTGACAATCCCGAACGATGCCGTTCTGCGGGAGCTCGTTTTCTCGCCGGGCGGCCTGGCCACCACGATGAAGACCGGACAGATCCTGGTCGAAATGAGCACGGTGTCGCCGGCAATTTCTACGGAAGTCAACGAGGCAATGTCGGCGCTTGGCGTTTCCTACCTGCGCGCACCCGTTTCCGGCAGCACCGCGACCGCATCGTCCGGAACTTTGTCAGTCATGGCCTCGGGGCCTGAGGAGGCCTACAAACGCGTGGAGCCGATGTTCGAGTGCTTTGCGTCCCGCCGCTTTTATGTCGGCGAGGCCGAGGAGGCACGCTACCTCAAACTCGTGCTCAATGCTCTCGTCGGCGCAACGTCAGCGCTGCTCGGGGAGGCCCTCACCCTCGGGTTGAAGGGAAATCTCACGGTCGAGACAATGCTTTCGGTGATTTGCGAGAGCGCCGTCGCCTCACCGCTGATTGCCTACAAGCGGGACTTGCTGGTCAACCGCAATTTCGACCCGGCGTTTTCCGTATCCCAGATGATGAAGGATTTCGACCTCATCCTGGATGCGGCAAGAGCCGATCACACTCCGATGTATCTGGCATCGATGATCCGCCAGCAATACGAGGCGGCCTACGCCGGCGGCCAGGCCGACAAGGACTTCTTCGTGCTGTTCGAGCAATCGGAACGCCTCGCCGGACTTGCTCCCCCTTCCGAAAAATAGCCATCCGGCATTTTGGTTCCGAACTGCACCGATCCTAGCCAAAAGGATCAGGTAGAGCTACGACCATATGTCATGACGCGACGGGCGGGAGGGCCGACGTGAACGAATACGAAATGCTGCGCGTGATCGAATTTCTGGAAAGGACCCGCAGGCCTTTCCAGGACGTCGTCGTCGGTTTTGACGAAGATCCTGTCTGGAGGATCGTCATGTATCTCATCAAGTCCCACATCCACAGCCAGACCGTGTCGATCTCGACGCTGGGCCAGGAATCCGGCCTGCCCTATGCCACCTCCATGCGTCTGATAAACCGGCTCGTCGACAGCGGATATATTCTCAAGGTCGCCAAGGGAACGACGGGCAAGAGCTTTGCGCTGCAGCCGAGCGACAGCTTGCTGAAGGCGTTCCAGGTCTATGCCGGCAAGACCAAGTCCCTGCTTGCGCAGACGCTCGGCCTCAGAAGCGGCGAGCAGGAGGACGACTACTATTTTGGCGGCACCCCTCTCGGCTCACACATCATTCCACCGATGCGGCTCATGCAGAAACGTGCCGAATCCCAAATCGAACTGCGTTTCCTGCTCAACAATGACAATTATTTCTCTGCGATGCGCAACATGTGGGCCGATTTCCGCAACAACCTTGCCTCCCGGAAGAGCTTCGATCTCCTGTCGCTTCCGGATCTGTACAACAGGGCCCTGGGAAACCGGAAGAAGAGAGTCTCCGAATACGATGTGATCGCCATCAACATGCCATGGCTCGGCGAGTTCGTCGAAAAGGATATCATTCGCCCAATCGACGCACTGGTCCAGAAGACCGGCATCAATCCCCTCGATTTTCACCCGTCCATCTGGTCGACGGCGAGATGGGACGGGCAGGATTATGGCGTTCCCGGCTACTGCACGGTCGAGATTCTGGCGGCGCGCAAGGACCTGTTTGCCGATGCAGGCCTAGATTTCCCGCGCAATTTCGAGGACGTCATCGCGGCCGGGCGCCATTTTCACGCGCCGAACCACGGCATGTACGGTGCAGTGTGGGACGGTGCGCGCGGCATGCCGATCGCTTCAAGCTTCATGTTTTTCCTCGGCGCCTGCGGCCAGCCGACAATCTCGCTTAGAAAGACCCGTGCCGGCTTTACCCTGGAAGGTGTCGATCTCGAACAGTTGCACTGCACGATTTCCTCCGATTCCGGTTTGGCGGCCCTGGATTTCATGCGCCGGCTGATCGAGATTTCACCGCCGGATATCCTCAACATGGCTTGGGATCGGACGCTCGACGTGTTCATGACCGGCAAGGCCAGTCTCGGTTATTTCTGGACGATGCGCACCGCGCGTTTCGAATACGATGTCCATTCCGTGGTCAAGAGACGGGTCGAATATCTGCCCCAGCCCGCTGGTCCCGGCGGCACGCGCGCCTCGCCCATCGGCGGGTTTCTGTTCTGCATTCCAACCAACCTGCCGGAAGAGCGGGTTGAGCTTGCCGCCGACGCCATCGCCTGGATGGCATCGCGCGAGGCGATGAAGGCTCACGTCAAGAACGGCTTTCCCATCGCGCCGCGTTTTTCCGTTAGCGCCGACCCGGAGGCGGCGGCGAGCTCGCCAATCGTCAGGTTCGTCGACCAGCTGGCAAAAAAGAACCTTCTACACACCTGGCAGCGACCGAATATCCCTCAGTATACGGCGATAGAGCGGATCCTTGGCGAAGAGGTCCACAACGCCCTGTCGGGGGTCAAATCCGACAGGGTGGCACTCGATGACGCTGCAAGACAGATAGACCTGCAGCTCCGTGCAAGCCCTGGAAGTCGCCGCTGAAAAGCGTTTGCCGCGCCGATCCATGGCGGCACTCGAGTTGGCAGGGATCAGAAGTCCTCCCATTCCTTGACGGCAGCCGAGCCGTTGTAAGCGCTGCGCAGCGTGTCGCCGAGCGCGCGGGCCGGCGATGCGACAGGTCGCGAAGCCTTCGATGCCGCTTGCGGCAGCCTGCTCATGTTTCCCGTCTGCTTGCCGAGTTTGAAGCGGGACAGCAATTCATTGAGCGACGCTGCCTCGTTGGCAAGCGCATGGCTGGCAGCGGTGGATTGCTCGACCATCGCGGCATTCTGCTGTGTTCCCTGGTCCATTGTGTTGACCGCAGTGTTTATCTCCTGAAGACCGACAGACTGTTCGCGCGCTGCTTCGACGATGGCGGAAACGTGGAGGTTGATCTCCTGGACCTCCGCTACGATCGTCTCAAGCGAGCTACCGGTCTCGGCCACTAGCTTGACGCCTGTCTGCACCTGCGCGCTCGACGAGACGATGAGAGCCTTGATTTCCTTGGCTGCTTTGGCGGAACGCTGGGCCAGTTCTCTGACTTCCTGGGCGACGACCGCAAAGCCCTTGCCGGCTTCGCCTGCTCTGGCAGCCTCGACGCCAGCGTTGAGGGCCAGCAGGTTGGTCTGGAAGGCAATCTCGTCGATTACACCGATGATATTGCTGATTTCACCCGAAGATTTCTCGATCTGCTGCATCGCAGTGACGGCGTTGCGAACGACTTCGCCCGACTTCTCTGCACCGGCACGGGCACGTGCGACGAGAGAGCCCGCTTCTTCGGCCCGGCGCGTCGAATCCTTGACGGCCGTGGTAATTTCTTCGAGGGCTGCTGCCGTCTCCTCGACCGAAGCGGCCTGCTGTTCCGTGCGGCGCGACAGATCGTCTGCCGCCGAGCGGATTTCGTTGGCACCCGAATCTATACCGCGTGCGTTATGCTCGACCGCGACAAGCGCATCCTGAAGCTTGGTGACTGAGTCGTTGAAGTTCAGGCGAAGAGCGTCGAGGTCAGCGACGAAAGACTGTGTCAGGCGATAGGCGACGTCGCCGTCTGCCAGCTTTACAAGGCCATTGGCAAGCTGATCGACAGCAAACCTGGTGTCTGCTGCTTCCTTTGCCTTTTGTGCCTCGCGCGCCGCACGTTCCTTCTCGGAACCGCTGCGATTATCGTCGGCTTCGGCCTCAAGACGGATACGCTCTAGGGCATTGTCGCGGAACACCACGACGGCTGCGGCCATCTGTCCGATTTCATCGCCGCGCCCGGCGCCGTCGATTTCAGCCGCCGTCTCGCCCTTGGCCAGCGCGTTCATGCGGGCACATAATTTCTCGATCGGCGTGGTGATGCCGCGCGACGAAATGAAGAGTGCGCCGGCAATAGCAAGTGCAAAGACGCCGCCGAGGATTGCGATGGTGTAATAGATTGTGCTGGCCGTCAGATCCGATAGTTGCGACGATCTGGAAGATACCCGCTTGGTGGTCGCATCGATCCAGTTGCGAACATCCTTGACGGTGGCAGCAATCTCGCCATCGACGATCGCCATCTGGGCAAGAGCTTCCTTGTCTCGATTGGCGGCACCGAAGTTCACCGCCGCCGTGGCAGACTTCAGTATCTCCGCATATTGCTGGTGAAACCTGTCGATTTCAGCTGCCTGATCCGGGATAAGCTTCTTGGTTTCCTCGAGGCGAGCAATGAGACGGATGGCGCTCTCGTCGAAATCAGCCTTCGCAGCAGCAAACTGCGGGGTGGAGGCGTTGTAGTTGACAATCTGATAGGCGTCGTAGCCGATTGCGACAAGGCGTTGGCTTGATCTTGCCATGCCGATCAGGGCACCGTTATCCTTGTCGATAAAATCGCTGTAGCTTGCATCCGCAGACTGGAAGCTGTTGGCGAGCAGCAGCGCTCCGCCGATGCCGATGGCACAGATGGGAAGAACGATTGCCAGGATTTTTGTTTTTATCTTCAGGTTCTCGAGGAGGGACATGGACAAACTCACATGGCAGTCCCTCATGCATTTGAGCAAACTGAAACACTAGAAGCAGGCCATCATGGCTCACCGGACCGAAACAAAAAACCGCTAAAGTATCCTGATTTACATCGAGTTAACTTGAATGGAAGGTTGAGTGCGTCAGGGATTTCGCGTGGTAAGGGGACCAAGCGCGCCGACGCGATTTCCTGGTTCAGGCCGTGGCGCCGGGGAAAATCTCGAAGCCTGTGTCGATGACAACCGGACGGGTGCATCGCTCCGGCGATTCCAGGATAGCCTCGATCGCCTTCTTTCCGATCATGAAACGGTTGGAGCGCAGCGTTGAGAGCGGCTGCGGCAGTTCGCGGCCGATTTCGAGACCGTTGAAGCCGAAGATCGCCATGTCGTCGGGCAGGGAAATGCCGGCGCTCAGGCAATGAAAAACTCCCCCCACGGCCATGTCGTCATTGGAATAAACCGCCACGTCGATTTCGGCAGACGCCGCACAAAGATGCCTGGTCTGCTCGCGACCGGTGCCGACCGAGCTCGGACCATCCGCAATCGCATGCGCCTCGATCGACAGGCCAGCCTCAGCCAAGGCTTCCCTTAGCCCATCGTAGCGAAGCCGCGCGCGGCGGTCCGCCGCCCAGTCATGGCCCACATAGCCGAAATGACGGTAGCCTCGCGCGATCAGATGCTGCCCTATCGCGTAACCCGCCCGGCGGTGCGACATGCCAACTGCGATGTCGATCGGCGCACTGTCGATATCCATCAATTCGACAACGCGCACGCCGCTCTGATCCAGCATCCGTCGCGTCGCCATGGTGTGATCGAATCCTGCAATAAGGATCGCAGCAGGCTTCCAGGCCAGAAGGCCACGCACCATCACCTCTTCCCGGTCGATGTCATATTCCGTGGTGCTGATGACGGCCTGGAAATCCGAGGATTTCAGAGCCTCGTGCACGCCCTGGATGACTTCCGGAAAGACGATATTCGACAGCGAGGGAATGACCACGCCAATCAGATGGGAGTTAAGCGACGCAAGCGAACCTGCGATCCGGTTCGGCACATATCCAAGCGCCCGTACGGTTTCCATGACCTTTTCGCGTGTCGCGTCGGCGACCAGCGACTGGTTGCGCATGATGCGGGATACGGTCGATTCGCTCACATCGGCCCGCAGCGCAACTTCACGCAGGGTGATCTTGGACTTCCTGTCGGGAAGGCGGCGCCGTGTTGTCATTATGCGGATTCCCGTTTCGGCCATGGTCAGGATTGGCCAATCGAGCGACCATCATGCTCCTTGTTCGCACGGTATTTGGCCGAGGCTAAAAATGCAAATCAGCCCCGGCCGGATTAATTCAACGCTTCACATAATTCTTCCACGGGTGCGCTTCCCGGAAACCGAGGACATCGCGAGCCTTGCGGTTGGAAATCGGCGCTTCGTCTCTTCCCATCTCACGCTTTACAGGAGTTTGCGGGCAGTATTTGGCAAGGAACTCCGAAGTCGGCAGGTCAGCGGTAATGGTGTCGTTGACCGCATTGAAGACCTGATAGCCGAGGCCGTCCTTCTCGATGCAGAGATGGACGATCTCGCCGAGATCGCGGGCATCGATGTAGCTCCAGGCGTTACGTTTGCGCGACATCGGGTTGTCGAGGTAGGCCGGGAAATTGGAATACTCATGCGGCTCGATGACGTTGCCGATGCGCAGGGCGTAAATGTCGGCGTTGTAGCGCATCGAAAATGCCCGTGCCGTCCTTTCGTTGACGACCTTCGACAGGCCGTAGCTGTCCATCGGGTCGCTGTCGTAGTCTTCTTCCAGCGGGAAACTGTGAAAATCCTTGTCGCCTTCGGCAAAGCAGACGCCGTAAGTGGTCTCGCTCGATGCGATGATGACCTTGCGGACACCCAGCTTCATGGCCGCCTCGATGACGTTGTAGGTTCCAACGACATTGGCCGAAAACGTCTTGTTGTCCGGCTCGATCATGACGCGGGGAATGGCGGCAAAATGAACGACGGCATCGGGGGCAGACGGTGGGGCGCCATCGTCGTAGCCGTCAAACCCGAAGTGCGTGGTCAACGCGTTGAAGACCTGGCCGCTGTCGGTGATGTCGGTAATCAGCGTATTAACGCCCGGCAGGTCGAGAGGCTTCAGGTCGACATTGAGAATGGAATATCCCTTTTCCAGCAGATGGGGAACGGCGTGACGACCGGCCTTCCCCGTACCGCCTGTAAACACAATGCGTTTGGTCATTTTGTAGATCTCCTTTTCGTTGAAAAATGTGCGCCGAAACCAATTCGTCAAGCTGTCGCGGCGAGCATGATGCGCTCCTGCGTCGCCTCGCTGCGCTCGATCTTGCCGGTGATGCGGCCCTCCTTCAGCACGACGATCCGGTCGCTGATGGCCAGGATCTCTGGCAAGTCGGAGGAGACGACGATGATTGCAATCCCCTGCTTTGCAAGGCTGTTGAGAAGCGTGTGAACCTCGGATTTCGCACCGATGTCAATGCCGCGCGTTGGCTCGTCGACAATCAGGATACGAGGATGTCGCGCCACCCATTTGGCGATGACCACCTTCTGCTGGTTTCCCCCGGAAAGATTCAGCACCTTCTGCTCCGTCGACGGCGTCTTGATACCGAGAGAGCGGATGAACGCAGCGCAGGCGCTGGTCTCCCGCTTCTGGTTGACGACATCCAGCGTACAATAGTCGGACAGGTGCGTGAGACTGAAATTTTCACGTACCGACATGCCGAGCACGAGCCCAAGTTCCTTTCGGTCTTCAGAAACGAAGCCTATACCGAGATCGATGGCATCAGCGGGATCTCGTATCGTCACTGTCGCGCCTTCTATCATCACATCGCCGACGCGCGGACGCCAGCCAAAGATCATCTCCATGATTTCCGTACGACCGGACCCGACGAGCCCGAAGAAGCCCAAAATCTCGCCTTTGTGCAGGTCGAAAGAAATATCCTCCACCTTGGCACCATGCGCGGTCCTGCTCTTCAAGCCCAGTCCGCGGACGGAAAGCAGGATGTCGGATGTGGCGTAGGACTGATGCTCGCCGAACAGTTGCGACAGGTCGCGATCGACCATCTTGCGCACCAGCAACTCACGGGTCATTTCGGCAATCGGCCGCGTATCGACCGTCTGGCCGTCGCGCAAGACCGTGACCCGGTCGGCAATCTCGAAAATCTCGTCCATGCGATGCGAGATATAGACGATACCGATCTGCTGCGCGACGAGCTTGCGGACGATCCGCATCAGGGTGGACGCTTCGTGATGGCTGAGCGATGCGGTCGGCTCGTCCATGATGATCAATTTCGAGCGATACGAGATCGCCCGCGCGATCTCGACCATCTGTTTCTGGCCGATGCTGAGATTGCCGACCCGCGTCGTCGGTTCGATGGTCATCTCCAGTTCGGCGAGGACGGCCCGTGTTTCGGCATTCATCCTGCGCGTATCGATAAGACCGCCGGGGCCGAGAGGCTCGCGGGCCAGAAAAATGTTTTCGGCCACGGTGAGATTATTCACTACCGCAAGCTCCTGGTAGATGATGCTGATGCCCAGCGACCGTGCGTGGACCGGGTCGCTGATCATTACCTCCTGCCCGTCGACACGGATCGAGCCGCCAGGATCGGCGCGGTAGACACCCGTCATGATCTTCATCAGGGTACTTTTTCCCGCACCATTTTCTCCGGCGAGCACATGGACCTCGCCGCTGCTCAGCGAGAGATCGACGTTTTTGAGTGCATGGACACCGGGAAAAGTCTTCGAGATGCCGCGCATTTCCAGAAAAGGCGTCATGATAATCTCCACATGAGGATGCTGCCGACGGCGCCCTTTCCGGCGCCGTCGGCCTTGACGCCTACTTTGTGTAGCTTCCGAGATTGGTGGCGTTGACAACCGTCACGCCGGTGTCGATATCCTTGCTTTCAGTCTCCGTGCCCTTGATCTGGGCAACCAGGTGCTCGACGGCAAGCTTGCCCATGGTGACAGGACGCTGGACCATGATGCCGGCAATGTATCCGTTTTTGACACCCTTGATCGTGTCGGGCAGGTCGTCGAAGGCGTAGACCTTAACGCCCGCCTTGCGATCGGAGAATTCCTGCTCTGCCAGGACCTTGGCAGCGGCGGGGCCGCCGACTTGGCTGACGCCGATAATGCCGGCCAGCTTGGGGTTTCCGCGCAGCAACGCCTCCGTCACCGAGACGGCCTTTGCGAGGTCGTCTTCGGTGCCCTCGGTAGCGACAACCTTGATATCGGGAAACGCCTTCAGCGCTTCCTTGACGCCGTCGATCCGCTCATTGAGATTGGAGGCGCCGAGCTGGCCGGTGACGATGGCAACCTCGCCCTTGCCGCCGAGCGCTTCGCCCATGGATTTGCCCATGGTGACGCCGGCCTGCTTGTTGATCGTGCCGATATACATGCTGCGGCCGCTCTTGGCGCTGTCGCTATCGAAGGTCAGGACCTTGATGCCGGCCGCCATGGCCTGCTTGATGATCCCCTCCACCGACTTCGGTTCGTTGACCGAGACGGCGATACCGCTGACGTGGCGAGCAATGAGATCCTCTATGATCTTGACCTGTGTCGACCCTTGGGTGTTCTGCGGAACAACCCACTGATAATCGACTCCTGCAGCCTTGGCCGCTTCCTGCGCGCCCTTGTTACAGTCGTCGAAAAACGGCACCGCCACTTTTGGCACCACAGCGATGGTAATGTCCTGAGCCACCGCGCCGCCGACCGCCGTCATCGATACCAATGCGGCAAACACTGCTTTTTTGAACTCGTTCATCTTTCCTTCTCCTCCTCACCCGTACGTCCTCCGCCGGGTATCTCCATTGAAACTTGCAGCCTCCGCGTTATCCGCGACCTCCCGAGAGCCGATTTCTCAAAACGTCCAGGCTCACGGCAATGAGGATCACCCCGCCCGTGATGGCCTGCTGGGCATAGGTATTGATGTTGAGCAGCACAACGCCATTGGCGATGACGCCGACAAGCGCTGCGCCGATGACGGCCCCGGAGACGCTGCCAACCCCACCGGCAAGGCTGGCTCCGCCGATTGCGGCAGCAGCGATCACATCGAGCTCCGATCCAAAGCCGGACGCAGGTTCGGCGGACAGGTATCTGGAAAATGCAATGACGCCGGCTGCCGCCGCGATGGTTGAAGACAGCACGTAGACGGCCAGTTTCACCCGATCTACCTTCACACCGCTCAGGCGCGCCGCATTTTCGTTTCCACCTGTCGCGTAGATATGCCGACCGAAGCGCGTGCGGCGCATGATCAGCGCGAATATTGCCATGAGGACCAGCATGATCACGACGGGCACCGGCACCGGACCGAGATAGCCCTGGCCGAGAATGGAGAAAGCATCGGGCGGCGTCGGCGTGACAGGAACCCCGTGGGTGATCATGTACATAAGGCCACGCCCGATGCTGAGGGTTCCAAGCGTCGCGATGAATGGCGGCAGCCCGATCATGGTGATCAGTGCGCCATTGATAAACCCGAACGCCACGCCGACCGAAAGGCCGGCAGCGACACTGCCGCCGGTCGAAAAACCGGCTTCGAAGCACAGGGCGGTCACCAGCGAGGCGAGACCCATTGCCGAGCCGACCGATAGATCGATGCCGCCGGTGATGATGACCATAACCATGCCGATGCTCATGATCGCCGTCAGCGAGAATGCGCGAAATACGCCCATCAGATTATTGGTCGTCAGGAAATACGGCGTGTACAGGCTGATGAGCGCGCCGACGACCACGAGGGCGACGAGCACGTTGACCTCTCGCACATGACGCAATTTCGCCAACTGGGCAAGAAAGCCCGATGACGAGTTACGGGGCGACGGTTCGTCATTGACGAGTCCGGACATGAAATCTCCTCCCTATCGCCGCTGCTCGCGTGAGCTGTCAGCATATCCGTTGTCTATCGTCACCACAGATCGCAACCTCCAGATGCTTTCGGCGGTGATGGGGTACGCAAGGCCAGCTATTCAAAGACTACCTTGAAATGTTATGGCAGCGCTGCCATAACTTCTGCCAATTCCGCCATCTGTCAAGCTCGTTTTCGATTTAATGTAAGATGGAATGAATTTATCGGTATTATGGGGTCAGGGTTGAGTGTGCGCGGTTATTCCCTGCGTCTTCCGGGCCTGAAATCCGCAGAATTTATTGAATGAATGGCAGCGCTGTTAGTCAGCATGGTGGCTATTCACTGACTGCATCCCTAATGGCGAAAGGTCGCCAGCCATCCAAGGCCTTCGATCGTGCCGCGTGCCGGGCGGTACTCGCAGCCGACAAAACCGTCATATCCCAGCCGATCGAGTTCACGCAGGACGGTAAAGTCGTCGAGCTCTCCCGTTCCAGGCTCGTGGCGGAGGGGTACCGATGCGATCTGAACGTGGCCTATGATGGGAATCATCGTTCGCAGCCCAGAGAGCACATCGCCATGGATGATCTGGCGATGGTAGATATCGAACTGTAATTTCAGGTTTGGATAGCCAAGAGCTGCGATCAAATCCGCTGCGAAATTGAAATTATTGAGGAAATATCCGGGCATGTCGCGCCCGTTGATCGGCTCCAGAACAATATCCAGCCCGGTCTCGCCCGCCTTGTCGCATGCGTAGGCGATTGACTGGCGATACGCAGCGACAGCGGCCGGGTCCGACCGCTCGGCCAGACCGCTCATCACGTGCAACCGCTTCACGCCTGTTGCCGCAGCATATCTGAGCGCTGTCTCGACAGACGCGCGAAATTCATCTGTCCGGTCTGGCAGCGCTGCGAGACCTCTCTCGCCCGATGCCCAATCGCCCGGCGGCAAATTGAAAAGCGCCTGCGAGAGCTTGAGTCGATGCAATCGCTCGGCGATATCGGCTGGGTCGAAATCGTATGGGAACAGATATTCCACCGCATCGAATCCGGCAGCAGCAGCAGCAGCGAACCGGTCGAGGAAGCCTACTTCTGTGAACATCATGGTCAAATTGGCCGCAAAACGTGGCATATCAGGCCTCCAGGCCGGGAAGATCGAGCCCCGTCAGGTTCGCGATCATACGCGCGATCGATGCATCGTCGTCGCGCCCCATGCCGGCGGCAGCCGTCATGACGAACATCTGCAGGGCAGTCGATGCTATGGGCGTGGGAAATTTGAGTTTGCGGGCGATATCCGAGACGATGCCGAGATCCTTGGTGAAGATATCGACAGCACTGCGCGGACGGTAATCGCCCTCCAGGATATGCGGAACCCTGTTCTCAAACATCCAGGAATTGCCGGCGGAGGCCGAGATAACCTCGTAAACCTTGGCAATATCCAGGTCCATGGCCTTCGCGAAGGTCACGGCCTCGCAGGCAGCGGCGATATGCACGCCGGCCAGCAACTGGTTGACGATCTTGAACGCAGCACCGACCCCAGCGGCGTCGCCAAGTTCGTAGATCTTGGTGGCAATGCAGTCGAGGGCAGGACGTGCCGAGGCGAAGGCCTCTTTCGCACCGGATGCCATGATCGTCAGCTCACCAGCGGCAGCACGCGTGGCGCCGCCGCTGATCGGGGCATCGATGTAAAGTAAATTAAGAGCTTGGGCGCGACGCTCAAAATCCCGCGCAGCCTCCGGCGACATGGTGGCACAAGACAAAACGGTGCCGCGCTTGCCCATTTCGGTCACCGCGCCATTCTCACCGAATAGGACGGCATCGGTCTGCGCCGCGTTGACCACGACCGAAATCACGATCTGCGCGTCCCGCCCGGCATCGATCGGCAGTCCTGCAACCCTGCCGCCGAGCGCCTCGAACCGCGCCATCGCGTCCGCACTGACATCGCAGCCGACGACATCGAAGCCGCCGCGAAGAAGAGAGGCCGCTATCCCGAACCCCATGGATCCCAACCCGATCACGCAGGCAGTCTGTTGAGGTTTTGTCGTCATCTGAGCTTCCTTGCCGAATGGAGTGCGGCCGATACCGCAGGATTAAACACGCGCTTGTGCTCGTCAAATTCAAATGATAGCGTTGCCATAAACACAGTTAGCGCGCGTCGGAAAAGCAATGCAAGGGCTTTTTGCGCTGAAGCAACAACAGGGTCGGGCGCGAACAGGAAGGCGCGGAGGAAATTCGATGCTACCGTCGGATGTATCCTCGCTTACACCCTGGGAGCAGCATACCGGCTGGCAGAATGAGGAACGAACGTGCTGATAGGCGCAATTGCGGACGACATTACCGGTGCTACCGATCTCTGCCTGATGCTTTCGCGCGCGGGTCTGCGAACGGTGCAGCGCATCGGCGTACCCGCGCCGGGTGAAAAGTTCGCCGATGCGGATGCTGTCGTTGTTGCCCTCAAGTCACGATCGATTCCAGTCGATGAGGCGGTTGATATGTCTTGCGCAGCAGCCCGGGCCCTGCTTGCTGCGGGGGCGGAAAAGTTTCTATTCAAATACTGCTCGACCTTCGACAGCACGGACGAGGGAAATATCGGGCCGGTCACCGAAGCGCTGATGACGCTCCTCGATGTCGATTTCACAATCGCCTGTCCATCTTTTCCGGCAGCGGGCCGGACCGTTTACAAAGGCCACCTGTTCGTCGGAGATCAGCTGCTGTCGGACAGCCCCCTGAAAGATCATCCGCTGAACCCGATGACCGATGCGAATATCGTGCGGGTGTTGGGCCGTCAGACGTCGCTGGCCGTAGGACTGGTCGATATCAATATCGTAAGGTCCGGACAGGACGCGATATCAGGGGCCTTCGCAGCAGAAAAAGCAGCCGGGCGCCGGATCGTGATCGTGGACACCCTTGCAGACACCGATCTGCATGCCATCGGACAAGCGTGTGCGGAGATGCGGCTTGTAACAGGCGGCTCAGGCATCGGCTTGGGCCTTGCGGAAGATCTCGTTGCCAAGGGCCGCGTCGCACGCCGGCAGGAACAAGTGCAAATGGCGGCGCCAGCGGGTCGGGCAGCCATTCTGGCAGGATCCTGCTCGGTCGCAACCCGCGGCCAGATTGAGGCGGCGCGGCACAGCGGCATGCCGACGCTAGCGCTCGATGTAAACGCAATTTCGGACGGGAGGCAGACGGCTTCGGAGATAGCAGACTGGGCTCTTGCGCAGGACAGCTCTGCGCCGGTGCTTATCTATTCGAGCGCAGATCCGGCCGCCCTTGCAGACATTCAGGCATCGATGGGCAGGCACCAATCCGGCGCATTGGTCGAAACGACGCTGGCCGAAGTCGCAAACCATTTGAAGAACAGAGGATTTACGAAGTTTCTGGTTGCCGGTGGCGAAACATCCGGTGCTATCGTTGCTGGGCTGCAGGTGGCGATGCTCGAGATCGGGCCGGAGATCGATCCCGGCGTCCCCTGGACCCGCAGCATCAACGGCCCGGACTTGGCATTGGCGCTGAAATCGGGAAACTTCGGTGCAGAGGATTTCTTTCTGAAGGCTTGGCATCTGTTACGAGCGGAGCGCGGGAATGCGTGAGATCAACAAAGCGCGCGACGAAATCTGCCGCGTCGGCGCCTCGCTGTTCAATCGCGGCCTGACTGCCGGCTCAAGCGGAAACATCTCGGTGCGCCTTGCCGATGGCGGATGGTTGATGACGCCGACGAACGCCTCGCTGGGAAACCTCGAGCCAGATCGGCTTTCACATTTCGACGCATCCGGCCAGCTCTTGTCGGGGGACAAGCCGACCAAGGAAGCCTTCCTGCATTTTTCGATGTATGATGAACGGTCAGAAGCGGCAGCCGTCGTCCACCTGCATTCGAGCCATGCCACAGCCGTCAGCATCCTTGCCAACGTCGATCCCAACGATGTGCTTCCAGCGCTGACGGCATATTATGTGATGCGCATCGGCCGCTTGCCGCTGGTGCCCTATTTCGCGCCGGGAGATCCGGAATTGGCGCACGCCGTAAAGGCGCTGGCCGGCAAGCATCACGCGATGCTTCTGGCAAATCACGGTCCTGTCGTCGCCGGAACTTCGCTTGCCAACGCCCAGTATGCCACCGAGGAGCTTGAGGAAACAGCCAAGCTGTTCCTGATGCTGCAAAACCACGTGTTGCGCGCGCTGACGCCGCAGCAGGTAGACGAGCTGCGCAGCAAATTCAATTTGTCATGATCGCCGACCATTTACGTTCAGGGAGAGAGTAAAATGAGCAATACCACTGAGACCATCGGGTTTGTCGGCACCGGGCTGATGGGCCATGGCATGGCAAAGAATATCGTTGAAAAGGGCTACGCGCTGCAGGTCGTCGCCCATCGAAACCGGGTGCCGGTCGACGATCTGGTTTCAAGGGGAGCCACCGAGGCAAAGTCTCTCGAGGAACTGGCCCGTCACTCCACCATCGTCTTTCTTTGCCTGACCGGCTCGCCGGAAGTTGCCGCTGCCGTCGCGGCCATGAAACCGGGCCTTGGCGCCGGGACCGTCATCGTCGATTGCTCGACCGGCGAGCCCACGGTGACACAGACGCTGGCCGCAGAGATGGCCGAGATCGGCGTTCTCTACGCCGACGCCCCCTTGAGCCGCACGCCGAAAGAAGCGTGGGCGGGTACTCTCGATTGCATGGTCGGCGCCGATGCGGCGGTTTTTGAGCGCATCAAGCCGGTGATCTCGACATGGGCGGGCAAGATCGTCCACATCGGCGGCGTCGCCGACGGCCATCGGATGAAGCTCCTGAACAATTTCATCTCGCTCGGCTATGCCGCGCTCTATTCCGAGGCCCTAGCGCTGTCGAAAAAAATCGGCATCTCCATAGAGACATTCGACCAGGTGATCCGCGGAGGACGTATGGACTGCGGCTTCTATCAGACCTTCATGGGCTATGCGCTGGAAGGCAACCGGGAAGCCCACAAGTTCACTCTCAGCAATGCTTACAAAGACATGCGCTACGTGGAATCGATGGCAAATGCCGTGACCGTCACCACTACAATGTCGAGCGCAGTGAAGAACTCGTTCGCCGTGGCTATGGCAAATGGCGGTGCCGGGGCAGAAGACTATGTTCCGCACCTTACTGACTTCATAGCCAAGGCAAATGGCGCCAGCTAAGCCTGAAATGACAATGCTTCGGCGGCCGTGTGGTCGCCGGGCACTTGCTGGCGACGACGGGGTTAGTCGAGGCCATCGATAAACGCCAGGATCTCCGCCTCGGAGACGACGTCGGCATATTTTGCGTTCATATCGAAAAGATTGGCCTCGTGCGGAGCCGAATGACGGTCGCCACAGGCGTCGCGCACCACCGTCGTGATGAAGCCATGCGACATGGCATCCACGCAGGAAGCGCGCACGCAGCCGCTGGTGGTCAGCCCGGTGAGGATGACGTTGTCGACACCCATCGCGGTCAGCATCGGCGCCAGAGACGTGCCGAAGAACGCGCTGGGGTATTGCTTCGTGACAATAAACTCATCAGCCCGGGGCTCGAGCCCCTTCGGCCAGGCGCCGAGAGGATTGCCGGCGGTAAAGCTTGCCAGCGGCTTTGCCTTCTGGAAAAACCGGCCGCCATCCAGACCGCTCGGATGCAGGACGACGCCGGTCAGAATGACGGGAAGATTGTTGCCATGCGCTACAGCACGGATGCGCAGGGCACTTTCCAGCGCCGCATCGACACCTGCGAACAGCGGGCTGTCGGGCTCGAAATAGGCCTGGACGAAATCGACAAGCACCAGGGCAGGCTTCCTGCCGAAGCCGATGCGGTTATCATAGGCTTTGGCATAGTTTGCATGCAGGTCGGCTTCGCTCACGGACGGCTCCCTCGAAATTCATGGACAGTCTCGACGACAGAGGCTCTGGTACTCAGGACGGCGGCAATCCGGTCGGCATGAGCCAGAAGATGGCTGTCGGCAAAGCGCGGCGCGATCAGCGTGACCCCGATCGGCAGCGATGGTCCGTCGGAATATGCAGGCAGTAGCACTGGAATATTCACGCAGGGCACGCCGAGCAGCGTCCACGAGGCATTGAACACGGGATCGCCGGGTTTGCGGCCGACGGGTGCAAACCCGGCAGCACTCGGCGCGATCACCACATCGTAGTTGGCCGCGATCTCGTCGAAAGCGATCCGCGCCAGCGCCATCCCGTCATAGGCGTCTCTCAGTTCGGCGAGCGTCGTACCATCGCGATTTTCCACCCTGTGATGGAAATCGTCATGCAGCGCGGCGCCATTTCGACGGGCAAGATTGCGAAACGCTGCCTGGCCTTCGCGATGCAGAATGACCCGGTGATAGCGATCGAGCGCTTCGAAGGGCGGCGGAAGTTCGAGCTCATGGACCTGATGGCCGGCCTGTCGCAGGCTGTCCGCGGCTGATGTCATTGCCCGCAGGCTCTCGTCCTGCAGGCGGTCATGGTAGGGGCCTGTGGTCACTGCTATTCTCAGCGCAGCCGGGCGACTGTCCGACCCGCAAGGTTCGTCCAGACCGAAGACATTCGCCAGCAATGCGAGGTCCGCAACCGAACGGCCATACCAGCCCACGGTGTCAAAGCTGATGGAATAGAGCCTCACACCCTCCCGGCTGACACGAGCGTAGCTCGGCTTGAAGGCATAGACGCCGCAGAAGGAAGCCGGGCGAATGGTCGAACCGCCAGTCTGGGTGGCGAGCGCCAGCGGCACGTGAAAGTCGGCAACGGCTGCAGCCGAACCAGCAGACGAACCGCCGGGCGTGCGCGCAAGATCGTGCGGATTGCCGGTTCTGGCATCCTGCCCGGCGGCGGCAAATTCCGTCGTGTCGGTCTTGCCGAGAACGATGGCACCTTCCGCGCGCAGCAGATCGACAGCCGCAGCATCCGCCGCAGGCTGGAAGCCACCGTAAAGCGGCGAGTTGTAGGTTGTCGGCAGGTCGTGGGTGTCGAACACATCCTTGACAGCAATCGGCAGACCATGCAGCCGGCCACGCTTTTCCCTCGGCAAGGCATCCAGACGGGCAGCCTCGGCCAGCGCTTGCGGATTGATGGCGAGCCAAGCCTTAACATCGCCATCCCGTTCGCGGATGCGCTCAAGGCACGCGGCTACCACATCGCCCGCGCTCAACCTGTCATCGGCCAGCATCGCCAGCAAATCCGTGGCAGTCATCTGGTTCGGCAAGGCCACAAGCGGAGGATCAGCGCTCATATCGCCAATCCCGGCGGCATCAGGCGGTGGAACTCGGTCGCGCGCTGAAAAGCGGCCCCAAGGGAAAGGCACATCGCATCGGCCTGGGGCCTGCCGACGATCTGTATACCGGTCGGCAGGCCGCCGCGACCGAGGCCGGACGGCAGCATCAGGGCTGGCAGGCCGGTGATGTCGAAAATCATCGTATTTCGCGAAATCATCGACTGGAAGGTATGCGAGATCCCGTTCACGTCGACGGTCAGCCCATCGAGCACGCCAGCCTCGCCACCGATGCCGGGCGTAACGACCAGATCGACATCGGCCATGGCGTCGAGGAAGCCGGTTTGTGCCTCGGCGCGCATCTGGAGCGCACGCCCGTAATCGACCGCGGAATAGGTGAGGCCGTTCTTCAGCCTGTGAACAAGGCCCGCGTCGAACATCTCCACACGATCGAGACGGGGAGAATGCAGCGTTGCCAATTCACTTTGGAGGATGACCCAGCCGGCCTCATGCCAAGGGGCGATATCGATGGCAGGGAGCGGAATGCAGATGCATCCAAGCCTCTCCATCGTCTTCAGCGCAGCCTCCCAATTGGCGAGAACGGCGTCGTCAACCACATCCGTGAACCAGTTGACGGGCACGCCGATGCGAAGACCCTCTAAAGTCTCGCCCGCCAGAATGGCAGCACATTGCGCAGCCAAGGATGGCTCCCGCTGGGCGGTCATGAAAGACAATACGCGGGCGATGTCCCTTGCCGAGCGGGCCATCGGACCGACATGGTCGAGTGTCCAGGACAGGGGCGCGACACCTTTTCGGGACACGCGGTCCCGGCTCGGCTTCAGGCCCGTCGTGCCACACCAGCAGGATGGGACCCGGATTGATCCACCGGTGTCCGTGCCGAGCGCAAGCGGCATCAGCTGCGCGGCCAGTGCTGCAGCGGATCCCGTCGACGATCCACCCGTCCAGCGGCTTTGATCCCACGGATTGCGCACCGTACCGAAGCGCGGGTTGTGCGGTGAACCGGTGGCAAACTCGGTGGTCGCAGTCATGGCAAAGGGAATGGCGCCGGCGGCACGCAAGCCGGCCACGACATCGGCATCGGCCGGCGCGACGCGATCGCCTGTAAAATGGGAGCCGGATGTGGTGATCGTATCGGCGACATCGATGATGTCCTTGACGCCGAACGGAATGCCTTCCAGCGGCCGCACCGTTCCATTGCGCCAACGCTCGTCGCTTTCACAGGCGGCCTTTTCAGCCTGCGGCACGAAGCGAAGGATAGCCTCGCCACCTGCGGTGCAGGATCGCGACGCACTGATAAGCGAGCGCAGGGCGTGCGAAGGCAACAGTCTCCCACCGGCATACGCGGAAAGAAGCGCGTCCACGCCGGCGTTCCTTATTGGCAAATCTTCGATCGCGGGCTCGACATCAGGGCTTGGCAACGGCTCGCCTGAGGGTGCCAAACGGGCGTAGGGGCGATCTGCGACGCCGGGGTCGACCAGCGTCAGTGGATCGAGGAGGTCGCGGGGGCCGACAAGCGGTGCTGCGGCCCCGGCATCTGGCAGAAGGCGATGCACCTTATTCGGCCGCCATCTGGCTCGGCATGCGCGACGCCATCAACGGCTGGATGCGCTCGCCAAACTTGTCGAGACCGACCAGGAAGTCGTCGAAGGTCAGCATGATGCCCTTTGTACCGGGAACGCTGCCGGCCTCCTCCAGCATCCGGGCGACGCTGGCATAAGAGCCTACCAGGGTGCCCATGTTGAAATTGACAGCACCTTCCGGCAGGTTGATGTGCTTGGCGGTCGAGTTGCTGTCGGCAGTTGCATCCTTGCTGCCCTGGTCCGCCATCCACGCGAGGGCGTCGACATCGGCCCCTTCGCGGTAGCTCTCCCACTTTGCCTTTGCCAGTTCGTCGGTCTCTTCGGCGATCACCATGAACAGCACGTAGGCGCCGACATCGCGGCCGGTCTTGGCAGCCGCTTCAACCAGCTTGGCGTTGTTCGGCGCATAGGCGGTCGGCGTATTGATGCCCGAGCCCATGACGAAGTTGTAATCGGCGTACTCTGCCGCGAATTCCATGCCGCGCGGACTCTGACCTGCGGCCACGATCTCGATCTTGTTCGCCGGCATCGGCTTCATCATGCAATCCTTCATGGTGAAGTGCTTGCCTTCGAAGGAGCATTCGCCCTTGGCCCAAAGCTCTTTCATGATGTGGACGTATTCGGTCGAATAATCGTAGCGGTAGCCGAAATAGTCATTTCCCGGCCACATGCCCATCTGGTCATATTCCGCCATCTGCCAGCCCGACACGATATTGACCCCGAAACGGCCGGGCGCCACGCTGTCGATCGTCGTCGCCATGCGCGCGACAATGGCCGGCGGCAGAGTCAGCACGGCCGTCGAGGCAAACAGCTTGATGCGCTTGGTGACAGCCGCCAGGCTGGCCATAAGCGTGAAGCTCTCAAGATTGTAGTCCCAGAACTCGGCCTTGCCGCCGAAGCCTCTCAGCTTGATCATCGAGAGCGCAAACTCGAGCCCGTATCCCTCTGCTTTCTGGACGATCTGCTTGTTGAGCTCGAAGCTCGGCATGTACTGCGGCGAGGTAGTGGAGATCAGCCAGCCATTGTTTCCGATGGGAATGAAAACACCGATATCCATGTGGTTCCCCTTTTATCTGATGGACATGCAAGGCAGTATGTACGAACTAATGCAAAATTTTTCGGGCCTGTAAAGCCAAAAATGACGCATCTTTAGGCGCGCCTCTTTATTAATCAAAAGGCTGATTTGCACGCAGAAGTTTGGCGGCGGGAAATTATCCAAACGGCGAATGACGAGGCAGAAAGCCAATCAGAAAGGCAATTACAGGCGGAATGGGCAGACGAATCATGGCGCCGGCAAAGGCGGGAACCATTCACGCGGCTGTCAGCCTCAGCTCTCGGCGCGCAGGGTCGTGGTGAAGGTAAAGCGCTCTGCCGGCAGAACCTGGAAAGCATATTCCAGCAGGCGGCGACCGGAGCCGTAGTAGCGGCGCGTGACGACGAGCGCGAGATCGCCCGGGCTGACGCCGAGCTTGTCGGCAATCACCTCATCGAGCGCGATAGGCTTGATTTCCTGCTGGATTTCCTGGATTTTTTCGCCGGTAAACTGTTCGATATAGTGAAAAATAGCACTTCTCGCGACCGTGATGTCCTTCACGGCGCCAGCAAGCCTGGAATCGACGTAGACCTCGTTCCACGAAAACGGCCTGCTTCGATTGCCGGGATAACGGATACCGGCCATGTGGAAGAACTTTCGGCCAGGACGGCAACCCAGCTCGATCGCAAGTTTACCCTGCGCCGAGACCTCCTCCTTCGTGTCGATTACAAATTCGGTCTCGGCGGCGATTTCAAAAAGTTCGGAGCGCGAGTGAGCGATGAAGCGTTTGCGTTCCGGATCGAAGCCGGCCTCAACACGGGTGCCTACCCCCTTGCGCGCCGAAAGACGCCCCTTGTTGCGCAGGGTCCCGATTGCCTGACGCACGGTCTGGCGACTGACGCCCAGCGCTGCGGCAATCTCGTTCTCTGTTGGCAAAAGGGTGCCAACCGGGTAGTCGCCATTGCTGATGCGAGACTCCAGGTGATGGGCGACCTGCAGATAGAGCGGTGCCGTATCCAGCTCGGGCTTCCAATCATTGCTTTTCTGATCCAAGCACCCCACCCCTTGCCAGCTAAAATCACTGGCGCATCTCCGTTGTAAAGGTTTCAATCGTCTTTCCCGGCGAAAGGCAATCGAATTTCAGCATGTCCGCAAACGCATCCTGACCCGCTTGTGCCAGCAAAGCAAATCTATTAGTACGTACATATCCCAGCTATAATTTCCCAGGATATTGAGACGCATGTCGGACCTGATTGCCGGAGAGGCCACGCAAACGCGCCGCGCTTCTTCGCTTATGCAAACCCTTGTGGCAGCAACGCTGATCCAGATCGTGGCAACCGCGAGCGTCCTTGCACTCACGGCCATTGCGCCAACGGTGGCAGCAGATCTCGATATCGGCGCCTACTGGATCGGCTATCAGATCAGCCTGATCTATGCCTCTGGCATGTTCTCCTCCGCAATCGCCGGCACGCTGGTCCAGCGCTTCGGGCCGATCCGAATTGAACAGGCTGCACTTGTCTGCTGCGTGATCGGCTTTGCCGGCATTGCCACCGCCAGTATTCCGCTGATCGTCCTTGCGTCGCTTTTTATCGGTATCGGCTACGGCCTGAACAATCCGGCGTCTTCCGAAATGCTGAGCCGAGTCACCCCGCAGAACAAGCGGAACATCGTATTTTCGCTGAAGCAATCCGGCGTCCCGCTGGGCGGCATCCTCGCAAGCTTCGCCTTCCCCTATCTCTCCCGCTATGTCGACTGGAATATCGCACTGCTGATCGGGGCGGCCGCACCGCTGTTGACGATGGGGTTGCTGGCGATGACGCACGCGGCTGAACCCGTCGTAGTCAGCAAGCGCCGATCCCTGTTGCGCGGGTTGATCGAGGAACAATCGACGATCTGGCGCAGCCCGCGTCTGCTGACGCTGAGCGGCCTGGGCTTTGCATATTCCGCCATGCAACTGTCGGTTTCCGCCTTCGCTGTGGTCACGCTTGTGCACGACGCCGGCTGGTCCTTGCTCGCCGCAGGGTCCGTTGCCGCAGCCATGCAGTTCGCTGGCGCCTTCGGTCGCATCTTCTGGGGCGTGGTCGCCGATCGCATCGGCGGCGGCTTCATCACCCTGTCACTGCTTGGCCTACTCGGTGGCGCCGGCTATGCCTTGCTCTACTGGCTGCCCGGCCTGCCACCAGTCGCGCAGGTCGCCCTCTTTGTCTGCATGGGCGGCGTGACGATTGGATGGAACGGCGTGTTGCTCGCAGAGGTGGCCCACAATGCCCCGGAAGGCAGGGTCGGCGCGATCACCGGGGGCGTTCTGGTCTACACCTTCATCGGGGTCATCGTCGGTCCGTCGTCCTTTGCCAGTCTTTATGCTTTGACTGGCCACTATGGTGCGAGCTTCATGGTCTTTTCCCTGTTCGGTTTCGGCGGCATGATCATCGCATGGCGAGCCCATCGCTCAAGCCACTGACCTGAAAATCTCTCCATATGTACTGACATACTGATGACGCATGCGTGCGGCGCCGCTTGCTGCAGGCGCTCGCTATAGGCTGACGATTGGCTCCGATGTGCAATTGAACACGATTCAAGCGCCTATCTGATATGGTTTTTAGCAATCGCCGTATAAATGTGCAGTGCAAAAAAATAGGCAAAATCCGGTTGACGTTTCCTTGAGTATGTACGTACTTTAAGTTTAGATAGCTGATCGAAAGCTACGTTGTAGGACCCCGGGCAGACCGGGATCACAGAGGGGAATGTTGATCATGCGCCTGCTTTTCGTGAGTACAATGCTGGCGGTCTCCGCCTTCGCCGGCCTGTCCACAACCGCGATGGCCGACCCCATGGAGGATGCCAAGGCGATCATCACGCAGCACCGCGCCATGCCGGTATTCACGCCCCCGGGCGAACCGTTCAACGCCAAGCAGTGCATGGCCGGCAAGAAGGTTTTGTCGATCCCGATCTCGATGACCATCCCGTTCAATGTCGAATTGCAGAAGGCAATGGCATCGGCTGCAGCCGAAGTGGGCTTCACCTACACCACCTGGGACAACCAGTTGAAGATCGACCAGTGGGTGCAGGGTATCTCGCAGGCGATCAGCCAGAAATATGACGCTCTCGACCTGGCGGGCGGCCTGAACCCGCAAGTTCTCGGTCCGCAACTGGGCGAAGCGCGCGCCGCCGGCCTGAAGATATCGACGACGCATTTCTACGACGTGACCCAGCCGGCAATCGACACCGTCGACTATTCCGGCAAGATCGACTTTAGCGGCGCCGGCAAGCTGCTGGCAGCCTGGGCCTATGTCCAGACCGAAGGTAAACCAAATGTACTGATCATCGGCTCGTCCGACGTCCTCCCCTCGATCCCCTTCGTCAAATCGATCCAGGATGAACTCAAAACGCTTTGCCCGAGCTGCAAGATGAAGCATCTGGACGTGCCCGTTTCCGAATGGGCAACGAAGATCCAGTCGGGCACGCAATCCGCTCTGCTGGCCGATCCCTCGATCAACTACATCCTGCCGATCTACGACTCCATGTCGCAGTTCGTCATCCCGGCGCTCCGCATCACCGGCTCGGAAGGCAGCGTCAAGCTTGCCAGTTTCAATGGCACGCCATTCGTTCTCGACATGGTGCGCGGAGGCCAGGTGCAGATGGATGTTGGCGAAAGCCTCGGCTGGGCCGGCTATGCGGCGATCGACAACATCATGCGGATGCTGTGCGGCAAGCCTGAAGTCGCCAAGCTCAACGTGCCGCTGCTGGTCTTCGACGACACCAATATCCAGACCGCCGGCATACCTGCCAATTTCAACGACGGCTATGGCGACGCCCACCTCGACGGCTTCCGCAAACTCTGGATGATGAAGTAGGTCAACGCGAACGCAGCAGGAGCGCCTCATGGTCGAAAATGCCGTCCTCACCATGAACAACATCCGTATGCGCTTCGGCAGCTACTATGCGCTCAAGGGTGTTTCGCTGTCGATACGGCGGGGCGAGGTATTCGGCCTTCTCGGCCAGAACGGCTCCGGCAAATCCACCATGATCAAGGTGCTGGCCGGCTTTCACCAGCCGGAAGAGGGCAGCGAGGTCATCCTCTGGGGGCAGAAAATGTCTCTGCCGCTCGATCCGATGGAGATCAAGAAGCGAGGAGTAGCTTTCGTCCACCAGCACCTCGGTCTCGTGCCATCCCTGACGGTGCTCGAGAATATGCGGGTCACAGCGCTTGGCCAGAAGACGCCTTGGTTCGTCAACTGGAAGAAGGAAGCAGCCGCCATCTCCAGGCTGTTTTCCGAATTCGACCTGTCGATCGATCCGTTCCAGACGGTGGCGAACCTTGCGCCGGTGGAGCGGGCCTTTGTCGCCATCATCCGTGCGTTCGAGGACCTCAGGGCGTCCGATGCCGGCTATGGCGGCGAAGGCATCCTGGTCCTCGACGAACCGACGCCATTCCTGCCGGCCGACGACGTGCTGCGACTTTTTGCGCTGATCCGCTCCATCGTCAAGACCGGCGCCTCCGTCGTCATCGTCACGCATGATATCGACGAGGTCCGAGATATCACCGACCGTGTCGCGGTGCTGCGCGACGGAGAGCTGGTCGATATCCTCGATACCCGTACATCACAGCGGCAGTCTATCCTCGACACCATCGTCGGCTCGCGGATCGACGCGTTCGAAAAGAAGCGCATGGCCAGGACAGGCGTGCCGGCGGCGGTCAGCGTGCGCGGTATTTCCAATGGCACCAGCGCACCTTTCGATTTCGAGATCCGGGAGGGCGAGACGCTGGGTGTGACTGGCCTGATCGGCTCCGGCTTTGCAGCCCTCCCCTACCTGCTCTATGGTGCGAGACGGGGCAGCGGTGAAATCACCATCGGGGGCAAATCGGCGAAGGTCAGCGCGGTGACGCCGCTTGCTGCGCAGAAGCTGGGCATCGCCTTCCTGCCCGGAGATCGCCTGGGTGCTGCCGGCATCGGCACACTGTCGGTGACCGACAATATCACGCTCCCCATGCTGGATGGCCTCACCAGGCCTTACGGACTCGATCGTCCCGGAATGACGCGTGCAGCGGCAGCGCTCGTCCAGAGTTACGACGTCAGGCCAGACAATCCGCATCTCCCGCTCGGCTCGCTGTCCGGAGGTAATCAGCAAAAGGTGCTGCTGGCCAAATGGCTGCAGACTAAGCCGAAGCTTCTGATGCTCGACGAACCGACGCAGGGCGTCGATTTCGGCGCTCGCCAGCAGATTTTCAGGGCGCTGGACCGGGCGGCGGCGGATGGCACGGCGATACTTTGCGCCTCGACCGACAATGAACAACTCGAACAGATCTGCGACCGCATCATCGTCTTTTCGCGCGGTCGCCCGGTGATCGAACTCAAGGGCGCCGAGATCAGCCGCAAGGCAATCACCGAAGCCTGTTTCCACAGCCATGACGCGGAGGCCGCAGAATGACGACGCTGGATATGCCGACGACCAAGACCTCGATGCCGGCAAGGAGCCGCTTCACGATAAAAACCGAGGGCGAGCGCTTCGCCCTTGTGGGCGCATGGTTGCTGCTCATCGTGATTTTCGGAACGCTGATGCCGGATTCGTTCCTGAGCTGGCGAAGCTTCTCCACCCTGTTCGGCTCACAGGCCGTGCTCGTGGTGCTGACGCTTGCCATCATCATTCCGCTGACATCGGGCGATTTCGACCTGTCTGGGGCCTCGACCCTGACGATGAGCACCATGCTGATCGCCGTGCTCAACGTCAAATTCGGCTGGCCGATCGTCCCCGTGATCGTCATCGCGCTGGTGAGCGGTATCGTCATCGGCGCGGTCAATGCATTCTTCGTCCTCTATTTCCGCATCCATTCGCTGATCGTCACGCTCGGTGTCGGTACGTTCGTGAACGGGCTGATCCTCTGGGTCAGCAATTCGCAGACGATATCAGGCGTCTCCATGGGCCTGGTCAAATGGGTCATCATCAACCGGCTGTTCGGCATTCCCCTCGCCTTCTTCTATGCCCTGATCCTCGCCGTCATCCTTTGGTACGCGCTGGAATTCACCATTGCCGGCCGCAAGCTGCTGTTCGTCGGCCGCGGGCGCGAAGTGTCCCGGCTGAACGGCATCAATGTCGACAGGGTGCGCGCCACCTCCTTCGTGCTCTCCGGGCTGATCTCCGCCTTTGCCGGCATGCTCTATGCCGGCATGACGGGATCAGCCGATCCGCTGTCCGGCCTCAACCTTCTGCTTCCGGCGTTCGCCGCAGCATTCCTCGGCGCAACGACAATCTCGCCCGGCCGCTTCAATGCCTTCGGCGCGGTGATCAGCGTTTATTTCCTCGTGACCGGCATCACCGGCCTGACCATGCTCGGGGCGGATGCCTATGTGCAGAACCTATTCTACGGAGGCGCCCTGGTCATCGCCGTGTCGCTCAGCCAGCTCGTGCGCAATCGCCAGCCACAGGATTTCAGCTGATGGACCTGATGAAGATCATGGCTGCCCTTGCCGAGACCTATTGGGATCGCCCGGCCGACGAGGCGGAGCTTGTGGCCATGGCCGGTGAAGCCATGCGCGACAAGACCAGCATCGCCAAGCCACTTACCGATAAGGCAGGCGCGTTGTTCAACACCGAACCAGCCCATTTCGAAGCTGTCTTGCGCGTTGAGGCCGGACGATGAGCCTCGATAACCCGACCACGCTCAAGGAGGCTGCGGAGGCGATCCTCGCCGGCCGGATTACTTCCGTCGAGATGACAACCGCCGCACTCGCCCGCGCAAAGTCCAGCCACGAGCGGCTGAACGCCTTTATCGAGATCGAGGAAGGCCCCGTGCTCGAGGCAGCCCGTGCCGCCGATGTTGCGCTTGCCGCCGGCCGGACGGTAGGGCCGCTGCATGGTGTGCCACTCGCCCACAAGGATATGTATGACCGCGCCGGCTTCGTGACCGGTTGCGGCTCGAAGATCCGCAAGGGTCATGTGGCGACCTCGACGTCCACAGTCATGCAGCGTCTGCAAGCAGCGGGTGCGCTCTCCATCGGCCGGCTCAACATGAGCGAATTCGCCATGGGACCGACGGGGCACAATTTTCACCACGGCAGGGCGCTGAACCCGATCGATGCTGCGCGGATCACCGGCGGCTCTTCCTCCGGGTCCGGATCTGCCGTTGGCGGCGGGGTGGTGCTGGCGGCTCTCGGCTCAGACACGGGCGGCTCCATCCGTCTGCCGGCCGCCTGTTGTGGCACGGTCGGGATCAAGCCGACACAGGGACGCGTCAGCCGTCATGGGGCGATGCCGCTATCATTCTCGCAGGATTGCGTCGGCCCTCTGGCGCGCTCCGTCGCAGACGCCTACCTGCTGTTGCAGCTGATCGCCGGCCCGGACGGACACGACACGACCTGCATGGATGCAGACAAGCCCGGTGCGCTGCTTTCCGACCTGTCATCGCTGCGGATCGGAATTGCCGGCGGTCCGTTTGCCGACGGACTGGAAAGCGACGTTGCAGGCGGGATGGAGACGGCAATCAGGGCTTTGTCGCCAGATGTAGCCGGCATCGCTGCTGCACCCCTGCCCGATCTCTCCGCCATCGCTGAACTCGCCAATGCAGTGGCCATGGCAGAAGCGGGTACGGTGCATTTCGACTGGATGCGCGAGCGTCCGGAAGATTACGGCCCGCAGATCCGCATGCGACTTTCGCAGTCGCTGGCGATCCCGGCGCCGATCTATCTGCGTGCCCTGCAGATGAGGTCGGTGATGCTGAGAGAGTTTCTCGAGACAACCTTTGCCGGCATCGATGTCCTGATTGCGCCGACAATGCCGTTCATTCCACCGCTGTCCAGCGAGGTCGACGTCGGGACGAGCCCGACGATGAACGCTGTCGTCAGCGCGATGACCGCGTTCACGAGACCGTTCAGCTATCTCGGCCTGCCGGTGGTCACCGTGCCGGTTTCGATGTCCGCTGGCGGGCTACCCATTGCGCTGCAGATCGTCGCGCGTCCATGGCGCGAGGATCTGGCCGCCAGCGTCGCCCTGAGGCTCGAACGAGCAGTTGGCCTGACGGCCTTCACCGACCCATCGCTTGCGCGGCCGGCCGCCTGAGCAAAACATGCAACCCGCCGGAACGGGCGGACACCCCATGAAGGATCATACCGATGGACGCCACGACCCAGATCGAAACCATTGAAGACGTAAGCCCGCAGGTCTTTCGCGACGCAATGGCGAAGATGGGCGCGGCCGTGAACATCATCACGACGGATGGTCCGGCCGGCAAGGCAGGCTTTGCAGCGACCGCTGTCTGCAGCGTCACCGACAGCCCCGCCACCTTGCTCATCTGTCTCAACCGGACGGCGTCGGTATTCAATGCGGTCATGGGCAACAAGGCGCTCTGCGTCAATGTCCTGACCGCCGGGCACGAAGGGCTTTCAGGCCTGTTTGGCGGCAAGACCCCCGTCGAACAGCGCTTTGCCGCAGCCAACTGGCACTATGGGGTTACGGGCGCTCCGGTGCTGGAGGATGCCATGGTATCGTTCGAATGCGTGCTCACCGACATGGTCGATGTCGGCACCCACCGGGTGCTGTTCTGCTCGGTAAAGGCTATCCGCGAAAGCGCTGCGGAAAAGGCGCTGGTCTACTACAAGCGTGCCTACCACCATCTCGGCGCCTGACGATGGCAGGCCTTGCGTCAGCCCAGTTTCACTCCGTTCGCCGTCACGTAGACCGCGTATAGCGATGTTGTTCCGGTGATGAACAGCCGATTGCCTTTCGGACCGCCGAAGGTGAGGTTGGACACGCCTTCGGGGATCCGGACCTTGCCGATCAGGGTGCCGTCGGAATCGTAGACGTGAACGCCGTCACTCGCACTGGCCCAGATACGGCCCCTGCGATCGACCCTGAAGCCGTCGAACAGACCTGACGTGCACCCTGCAAAGACGCCGATATTTTCGAGCTTGCCATCGGCGGATACGGCAAGCTTACGGATATGACGCGGTCCGCCGCTGAGATGCGAAACGCCGGTGTCGGAAACGTAGAGAATGGATTCGTCCGGCGAGAATGCCAGCCCGTTCGGCTTGACGAAATCGGCGGCGACACGACGCGTTCCGGTCCGCGGATCATGGCAATAGACATGGCAACCGCCGATCTCCTCCTCGCCATAATCACCTTCGTAATCGGTCAGGATGCCGTAGGTCGGATCGGTGAACCAGATCGTGCCATCCGACTTCACGGTCACATCGTTCGGAGAATTCAGACGCTTGCCGTCGACCTGATCGGCGATGACAGTAATCTTGCCGTCGAAATCCGTCCGGGTGACCCGTCGCGTCAGATGCTCGCAGGTCACGAGCCGACCTTCGTTGTCGACGGTATTGCCGTTGGAATTGTTCGATGGCGACCGAAATACGGAGGTCTGACCGCTGGCTTCATCGTAGCGCATCATCCGATTGTTCGGAATGTCGGAGAACACCAGGTAACGTCCGGGGGCAAACCAGGCAGGCCCCTCCAGCCAGCGGCCTCCTGTCCAGAGCCGCTCAACCCGCGCATGGCCGACAAAGCAGGCCTCGAAACGAGGATCGATAACTTCAAAGCCGCTGCCTTCGATTTCACCAAACATCGTCACCTCCATCTGCATTTCGGTTATCGATATCATTTTCTCCCGTCCAGCCAAGACCCTGCCGTTGTTGGCGTCAAATTAGTTTGAGACAGATAACACAAGACCCTCAGAGATAGCCCTCTTGGCAATGCGCGCAGCGCGAGAGTGCGCAACTTTGCGATTGTGCGATGGTAGCGATAACTTTATTGTTGAACCTTGCTCGAAGCCGCGCGGTGTTTGGGGCAACCGATACGTATGGGGACACAGTGAAAAAACCAGCCGGGGGCAGGCCGAACGGCGCGCCGCGAGACATCCAGAAGCTGACGATGGCCGAGGTCGCCAAATATGTCGGCGTATCCGCGATGACAGTCTCGCGGGCTTTTCGGCAGGATGCCAGCGTCTCGGAGGAAACGCGCAAGCGGATCATGGATGCCGTCGATGCACTCGGCTACGTGCTTGACCAGTCGGCCGGCAGCCTGTCGTCCCGGCGCACCGGCTTCATTGCGGCGCTGGTGCCATCGATCAACAATTCCAACTTTTCCGACACCGCGCGGGGCATCACCGACGCGCTCGAAAATACCGGCCTGCAGCTGCTTCTCGGCTACACCGACTACGCGGCGGACAAGGAAGAAAAGCTTATCGAGGCGATGCTGCGCCGGCGCCCGGAAGGCATCATCCTGACCGGTGGATCGCACACGATGCGCGCGAGGCGCATGCTGGAAAATGCCAATATCCCGGTTGTCGAGACCTGGGAAATCCCGGAGAAGCCGCTCGGCCATGTCGTCGGTTTCTCGAATGGCGAGGCCATGTCGATGCTTGTGCGCGCGCTCGCCGACAAGGGTTACCGCAAGTTCGGCTATATCGGCGGCACCACGGCGCGCGACACGCGCGGCAGCCAGCGGCGCAGCGGATTCCTGAAGACGGTCGAGGAACTCGGGCTAGGACCTGGCCGCGTCATCTCCTTCGGCGTCCCGCCGATCACCATGCAGCAGGGCGCGCAGGCCATCGTCAGCATGCTCGAAAGCTGGCCCGACACGGAAGTCGTACTGTGCGTTTCCGACCTGTCGGCCTTCGGTGCGATGATGGAATGCCAGCGCCGCGGCATGCGCGTACCGGAAGACATTGCCATCGCCGGCTTCGGTGACTACGAGATCTCGTCGATCTGCCACCCGCGCATCACAACGATCAATGCCGATTGCTATGGCATCGGCAGCCAGGCGGCGGCAAAGCTGCTCGAAGCCATCCAGGGCGGAGAGCCGAAAGGCGACGAGATCACTCTCACCAGCTGCCGCGTCGTGTTGCGCGAAAGCGCCTGAGGCAAATCTAGAAGGCGATCTGCACCTTCATGGCCTTGCTTCGATCGTTCGCCGCCTCGAAGGCTGCCACCGCATCCTCGATCGGGAAAACCGCCGTCAGCAGCGGCTTCAGATCGACGCGCCCGCTGTTGATCAGATCGACCGCCAGAGCGAACTCCTCGTGGAACCGGAAGGTCCCGCGTATCTCGATTTCCTTGGCGACGATCATGTTCTGTGGCAGCGAGATGTCGCCGCCGAGGCCGAGCTGAACCAGCACGGCGCGCGGCGCCAACGCCTCCAGCCCCGCCCTGACCGCCCGTTCATTGCCGGACGCTTCGAACATCACATCGAAATAACCCTTGTCGGCACCATAGGCGGACAGATCTTGCGGGTTGGAAGCGACATTGATCGTCCGGTCAGCACCGATGGTCCGCGCCAGATTGAGAACATTGTCGACGACATCGGTGACGACGATTTCGCGGGCGCCGTGTGCCCGTGCCGCAATGATTGCGAGCGCGCCGATCGGTCCGCAGCCGGTCACCAGCACCCGCTTGCCGAGCAGCGAGCCTGCGCGGTTGACCGCATGCAGGACGACCGCGAACGGTTCGGCGAAGGCCGCTTCCTCGATGGAAACGCCGTCCTTGACCTTGTGGCACTGCCAGCCTTCCGCCACCAGTTGCTGGCGAAAGCCGCCCTGGATATGCGGCATCGGCATCGCGCTGCCGTAGAACTGCATGTTGAGGCATTGGTTCTGCTGCCCCTTGAGGCAATACCGGCAATGATTGCAAGGTCTGCTGGGCGAAACGGCGACGCGGTCGCCGACAGAGAGGCCAGTCACTCCTTCGCCGATGGCGTTGATGGTGCCGGCAATCTCATGCCCGAGGATCATCGGTTCGCGCAGCCGCACGGTGCCGAAGCCACCGTGATTGTAATAGTGCAGGTCGGAACCACAGATGCCGCCGGCCTGAATGGCAATGCCCACCTGTCCCGGCCCCGGCAATCCCGCCTGTACTTCCTCGATCCGAAGATCCTTGGCGGCGTGAATGACAAGTGCTTTCATCGTCTTACCTCAAACAATGGAGTAGGCCTCAAACAACCGGGGTGAGCAGTGTTGCGCCGGAGAAATGCGCCGCGAGATTGTCGCGAACGAGTTGGCCCATCGCCTGCCGCGTTTCCACCGTCCCGGACCCATGATGCGGATGCAGGACGATATTGTCGAGCGTCATGAAACGCGCGTCGATGTTGGGCTCGTTCCAGAACACATCGAGGCCCGCGGCCTGGATGGTTTTTTCCTGCAAGGCAGCAATCAAGGCCGCCTCATCGACGGTGGAACCCCTTGAGACATTAACAAGTATCCCTTGAGCTCCGAGGGCTGCCAGCACCGCGCCATCGACCAGATTTCGGGTAGCCTCCCCACCGGGAACGATGACCACCAGGAAATCGGCCCATTTCGCCAGCGCGATCAGGTCCGGTTCGAACGCGAAGGCAACGTCCGGGCGCTGGTTGCGGGAAAAGTATGCGATATCGCAGCCGAAGGCCGCGCCGCGCCGGGCGATGGCCTGGCCGATGCGCCCCATGCCGACGAGACCGAGCTTCTTGCCCGACACCCGCGTCACCAAAGGCATCGCGCCGTTGCGCCAGTCTCCGGCGCGCACGAACACATCTGCTTGCGCGATGCGCCTGGCTGCGGCCAGCAGCAATCCAATGGCAATATCGGCGACGTCATCGGTGAGAACATCGGGCGTATTGGTGACGCGAATGCCGCGGTCGCGGGCATAGGAAAGATCGATGGCGTCGGTGCCGACGCCGTAGCACGACACGATCTCGAGGTTCGGCAACGCCGCCATGAGTTCGGCGGAGGCGCCAAGCTCGCCCTTGGTGGCGATGGCACGAATGTCCTTGCCGACAGCCTTCAGCAGGGCCTGCCTGTCTTCGGCCTCCCACAGCCGATGGACGACATAATTTTCCTCCAGCGCCGTCATGTCCCAATCCGGATACACGCCGGTCATCAGGATATCTGCCTTCGGCATGTCTTGTCTCCCGTGAATTGTCGATTGATTATGTTATCGATAACATATAGTTCGGTTGGTCATGTCAAGGGATGATTTCTGCCCTGTCGATGCTAAACATTTCCAGATGACCGCAAGAATTGAAGGAGACGAGATGAGGAACCTGTTCGATCTGACCGGCCGGCGCGCGCTGATTACCGGGTCCAGCCAAGGCATCGGATACGCCCTGGCCGAGGGCCTCGCGAGCTATGGCGCGGAGGTGGTGATCAACGGCCGGACTTCATCGGCAGTGGCTGCCGCCGTCGAAACTCTGAGGGCAAAGGGCTTTGTTGCCCATGCATCCGTCTTCGACGTCACCAAAAAGGATGCGACGGATCAGGGCGTTGCGGAAATCGAGGCTGGCATCGGCGCCATCGACATCCTCATCAACAACGCCGGGATGCAGTTTCGCTCGCCACTGGAAGAGTTTCCGGCCGACAAGTGGGAGCTTTTGCTGGCAACAAACATTTCCAGCGTCTTCTACGTGGGCCAGGCGGTCGCCAAGGGCATGATCGCGCGCAAAGAGGGCAAGATCATCAACATCGCTTCGGTCCAGAGCGAGCTGGCAAGGCCCGGTATCGCGCCCTACACCGCAACCAAGGGCGCCGTGCGCAACCTGACGAGAGGGATGTGCGCCGACTGGGCAAAGCACGGCCTGCAGATCAACGCCATTGCCCCCGGCTACTTCAAGACACCGCTGAACCAGGCGCTGGTCGACAATCCGGAGTTCACATCGTGGCTCGAAAAGCGCACGCCGGCCGGACGCTGGGGCGATGTCGAGGAACTGATCGGCGCTGCCGTGTTCCTGTCCGGCAAAAGCTCTTCCTTCGTCAACGGCCACACGCTCTATGTCGATGGCGGCATCACCACTTGCCTTTGAGGTGAGGTATCGCCTGTAGAGGCAACGACGTTGGATTGCAAAGGAGGACATGATGGATAGTGACAGGGCAAGCGTTGCAATGATCGGCGCCGGCATCATGGGAACGGCGATCGCCACCCGCCTGCTCGAGACGGGCCATGCGACATCTGCTTTCGATCTCGATCCTGATAAAGTCGCGGCCCTCGCAGACAAGGGCGCAACTCCCGCAAAGTCTGTCCGGGCCGCCGTCGAGACGAGCGCATTCTGCATTCTCAGCCTCAACCACGCCGACATCGTGCGGTCCGTCGTGTTCGGCGAGGACGGCGTGGCTGCTGCCGCCAGTGCCGACAAACTGGTGATCGACATGTCGTCCATCGATCCCGCCGAGACGACCTCGATAGCAACCCGACTGCGAGATGAGACAGGCATGGGCTGGGTGGACTGCCCGCTGTCCGGGGGGGTGCCGGGCGCGCTATCGGGACGGCTGACGATCATGGCGGGCGGCAGCGAGACCGATTTCGAGCGGGCCCGCGTCGTCATGCAGCATCTGGCTGCCAACTATACGCTGATGGGCGGATCAGGAGCCGGCCAGACAACGAAGCTCATTAACCAGCTCTTCTGCGCAGTGCTTTTCCAGGCCGTCGCGGAGGCTGTGAAGCTCGCCGAAGCCGGCGGAGTCGATCCGGCGGCAATCCCTGCGGCGTTGGCAGGCGGCAGGGCGGACAGCCGCATTCTGCAGGAATTCATGGGCAAGTTTGCCCAGCGGGATTTCTCGCCGACCGGGCGGATCGACAATATGTTGAAAGACCTGGATTCGCTGCAGGCCTTCGCACTGAAGACGAAAACACCCCTTCCGATGACGGGCGCTGTGGTGGAGATTCACCGGCTGCTGTGTGCCGCCGGTCTCGGCAGCCGCGACTCCGCAGAGATGATCCGCCTGCTCGACGGCTTCTCCGCCGCACCGTAAATTTCCACGCCGCAGGACGTTTTCCGTCGAGAACGGATTTTCGCTTGACCGGTTATCGATGTTATCGATAACATAAAACTCTGCATACGCGTGGCTTTGGGAGGAGCATCGGTGGAAGCGAAAAAACTACTGGAGTTCCAGACGATCACCAAGACGTTTGGCGGAACCCAAGCGCTCTGTGACGTCTCCTTCGATTTGCGCGAAGGCGAGATCCTGGCCCTGCTGGGCGAAAACGGCGCCGGCAAGTCGACGCTGATCAAGACGCTCGCCGGCATCTACAAGCCCGATACCGGCGACATCCTCTTTCGTGGCGAAAGCTATCATCACCGTCCGTCGCGGCCCAACCAACGCCAGCCGGTCGCCTTCATCCACCAGGATCTCGGCTTGATCGAGTGGATGACGGTCGGCGAGAACATGGGCCTGGCGCAAGGGTTCTCCATGCGTCGCGGCGTGATCGACTGGAAGCGGACGCAGGCGCGCGCCGAGGATGCGCTGAAACTGGTGGGCTGCCACTTCGATCCGACGACCCGGGTCTCGTCCCTCAGCAGGACGGAGAAGTCCCTCGTGGCGATTGCCCGCGCCCTTGCCGTCGAAGCCGACGTCCTTGTGCTCGACGAACCCACGGCAAGCCTGCCGGCAGACGAGGTCGAGCGGCTGTTCGACGCCATCAGGCCCCTCAAGGAGCGCGGCGTCGGGATGATCTACGTCTCGCACCGGCTGGACGAGATTTTCCGCATTGCCGACCGCGTCGCCGTCCTTCGAGATGGCAAGATGGTCGGCCAGAAGGCTGTCGCCGACACGACGCCCGACGAGCTCGTAACGATGATCATCGGCCGCGCCAATCACGACCTGTTTGCCAAAAAGCCGGCCGTCGCCGGCAAGGCGATCGTCAAGGTCCGCGACCTCGCCTGCGCCGGCACCAGCCCGGTCTCTTTCGATATCCGTGAGGGCGAATTGCTCGGGCTGGTGGGATTGCGGGGCGGCGGACAGGAGTTGATCGGCCGCGCGCTGTTTGGCTGCGAGGGTTTTGCCGGCAGCGTGCTGCTGCATGACCAGACACCCGACCTGTCGAGCCCCCGAAGCGCCATGGCATCCGGAATCGGCCTGATCGCCCGCGACCGGACGGAGGAATCGGTCGCCATGCCGTTATCGGTGCGCGAAAACACCTACCTCAATCCCGGTGCATCCGGCCGGGGATTGCGGTCCTTTCTCTCCCCCCGACGCGAAGCCGATCTTGCCTCGGCCATCGGTCGTTCCGTCGGCCTGCGACCCAACGATCCCGACTTGCCTGTCGAAGCTCTATCCGGCGGCAATCAGCAGAAGGTCGTCGTCGCCCGCTGGCTGGCGACCGGGCGTAAGTTGCTGGTTGCCGAGGATCCGACCGCTGGTGTCGATGTCGGCGCCCGTGCCGATATCTACCGCCTTATCACCCAGGCGCTGGATGCCGGGCTTGCCGTCGTCGTCGTTTCCACCGATTTCGAGGAAATCGCCCACATCTGCCACAGAGCCCTTGTCTTTTCGCGCGGCAGGATCGTCAGCGAACTGGCCGGCAATGCGCTGACGACGGAAGCGGTCATCACAGCTGCGTCCGCGTCCGAAGCCGCATGAACATTCAGGAGGAAAGCCATGCAATCCATTGAATCAACCGCGCTGGAGCCGACGAAGGGCGAAATGGCGGGATTGTCGACCAGCCAGAAGATCGGCCGGCTTATCCCCGTCTACGGACTGGTAATCCTGACCGTCGTGCTGATCCTGCTGTTCTCGCTGCTGCTGCCGGCGACTTTCCCGACACTTCTCAACGTTCGCTCCATCGTGTCGGACAAGGCGATCATCGCGCTGCTGTCGCTGGCCGCGATGATCCCGATGGCGTCGGGCCGCATAGACCTGACCGTCGGTTACGGCATCGTGCTCTGGCACATCCTTGCCATCAGTCTGCAGACCGCCTACGGCCTTCCCTGGCCAGTGGCCGTCCTCATCGTGCTGGCGCTCGGCACCATCACGGGCTTCCTGAACGGACTGCTGGTGGAGGTCGCCAAGATCGACAGCTTTATCGCGACGCTCGGAACAGGCACCGTCCTCTACGCGCTGGCGCTTTGGCACACCGGCGGCCGCCAGGTTGTCGGCGTCCTGCCGCACGGCTTTTATGCACTGAACGGAACGATGCTGTTCGGCCTGCCGATCACTGGCTTTTACGTCCTCGGCATCGCCATCTGCATGTGGGTCGTGCTCGAATACCTGCCGGTCGGGCGATATCTCTACGCAATCGGTGCCAACCCGAAGGCCGCAGCCCTCAATGGCATTCCGGTGCGCAAGTTCGTGATCGGTGCCTTCGTGACGTCGGGACTGTTGGCGGCGCTCACCGGCGTACTTCTGGCCTCGAAGCTGCGCATCGGCCAGGCGAGCGTCGGGCTCGAATATCTGCTGCCGGCCCTCGTCGGCGCCTTCCTCGGCTCGACGACGATCAAGCCCGGACGCGTCAACGTCTGGGGGACGCTCATCGGCGTCATCATCCTGGCGGTCGGGATTTCCGGCATCCAGCAATTCGGCGGCTCCTTCTTCATCGAGCCGCTCTTCAACGGGGTCACCCTGCTTATTGCCATCGGCATAGCCGGTTACGCCCAGCGCAAGCGCGGCGCCGTGAGGAGGATCACGCCCGCGCCCAAGTAGACTACGCCGGGATCAACACCGGTACATCAAAACCAAAATGGAGGAGTGAACATGAAGCGTAGAACGATGTTGCAGGCGACGGTCGCAGCGCTTGCCCTGATGACCAGCCTGCCGGCGCTTGCCGACCCTATGTCCGATGCGAAAGCGGTCGTCGACAAATATGCATCCAAGGCGAGTGCATGGGATGGCCCGACCACCGGGCCCAAGGGCGCAGCCGGCAAGTCGATCGTCATCCTTGCCGGCGACATGAAGAACGGCGGCATTCTCGGCGTCGTCAACGGCGTCCAGGAGGCGGCAGGATCGCTCGGCTGGAAAGTGACCGCGCTCGACGGCGCCGGCTCGATCGGCGGCCGGACGGCAGCCTTCGGCCAGGCGATGGCGCTGAAGCCGGATGGCATCATCATCGACGGTTTCGACGCTATCGAGCAGAAGCCGGCGATGGAGCAGGCAAAGGCTGCCGGCATTCCGATGGTCTCCTGGCATGCGGCATCGAATGTCGGTCCCGTCCCGGAAGTCGGCGTGTTCGCCAATGTCACCACCGACGCCATGGAGGTCTCCAAGGCTGCGGCCGACTGGGCATTCGTCGATGCAGGCGGCAAGCCCGGCGTCGTCATCTTCACGGACAGCACCTATGCGATTGCCATCGCCAAGGCCGACCGGATGAAGAAGGAAATCGAGAGCCTCGGCGGCACCGTGCTCGAATATGTCGATACGCCGATCGCCGAAACCTCGCAACGCATGCCGCAGCTGACGACATCGCTGCTGCAGAAATACGGGGAGAAGTGGACGCATTCGCTGGCGATCAATGACCTTTATTTCGACTTCATGGGTCCCTCGCTGGCATCGGCCGGCATCGAGGGAGACGGCAAGCCGGTGAATGTCGCCGCCGGCGACGGCTCGGAAAGCGCCTACCAGCGCATTCGCGCCAAGCAATACCAGGCAGTCACGGTGGCCGAGCCGCTCACCCTGCAGGGATGGCAACTGGTCGACGAACTAAACCGCGCCTTCGCCGGGGTCGCATGGTCCGGCTACGTTTCGCCGCTGCATGTGGTCACGACAGCCAATGTCGAATTCGACGGAGGCCCGAAGAACAGCTTCGATCCCGACAACGGCTATCGGGATCACTACAAGGCAATCTGGGGCAAATAACGTCGCCATGCGGGGCGCGGCCGATGCCTGCGCCCCGCGCTCCGGGCACAGACGGAGCCGCGCCCTCACATCAACCAATTTGGAAAAGTCGATGATCGTTCGATATGCTTTGTTCGAAGGCGAAATCCATGCCGGCAAGGAGGCCGAATTCCGTGCCTTCGTGAAAGAAAAACTGGTGCCGCTCTGGACGCAATTCCCGGGCGCCAAGGAAGTTCGCGTCCTCGATGGCTTCGATCGCGATGAAGGGGCGCCGGTCTATGCAATGGCCCTTGCAGTTCGCTACCCCGACATGGATGCCGTTGATGCCGCACTTCGCTCGGATGTCCGCTACCAAAGCCGCGAGGTCAGTGGCGAACTTCTGAAGATGTTCACAGGCCGGGTACACCACCACCTGTTTACCGCAAACGATTATGCGCCGGCGAGCCTTTGAGCTAACATGACACATACCGCATCGTTTACAGGATGAAAGCATGATGGATGGCCGGGTTGCAGTTGTCACGGGCGCAGGTTCAGGGATCGGAAGAGCGGTAGCGCTGGCGCTCCTGGGGGATGGCTACGTCGTTGCGCTCGCCGGTCGCCGTGCGGAGCCGCTGGAAGAAACAGCCTCTCTGGCCATGGCGGGCATACCGTTGATCGTTCCGACAGATGTCACCGACCCGGCGTCGGTCGACGCGCTCTTTGCCGAACTGGAGGCTAAGGCAGGGCGGCTGGACGTGCTGTTCAACAATGCCGGCGTGGGTGCGCCCACGACGAATTTCGGCGACGTGACGTTCGAGCAATGGCAAGCCGTCATTTCCGTCAACATCAACGGAATGTTTCTCTGTGCCAACCGGGCCTACCGCATGATGCGCGACCAGACGCCACGGGGCGGACGCATCATCAACAACGGCTCGATCTCGGCCCACACGCCGCGGCCAGGCTCAGCACCCTATACGGCCTCCAAGCACGCTGTGACCGGCCTCACCAAATCGATCAGCCTCGACGGGCGCATCCACAACATCGTTGCCTCGCAGATCGATATCGGCAACGCCGCCACGGATATGACGACGCGCATGGCCAAGGGCGTGCCACAGGCGGATGGCACGATTGCTGTCGAACCCACCATGGACGTCGCAACCGTGGGTGCCACCGTCCTCAATATGGCGAAAATGAGCCTCGACGCCAACGTCCAGTTCATCACCATCATGGCCTCGAGCATGCCGTTCATAGGGCGGGGATAAGGCTCGGAACCCTCCGCACCTGGGTCGATGGTGACGGGATACGACTGCCAGCAAAAAAGATGGCGCCATGTTTTCACACAGGGCGCCATCGTGTTTTAGGTTGGTAATCTCGGGAGACCTAGCGCGCGGCGATTTGCTTCAGGAGCTTGCAGAGAGCAGCCAGACCGGGATCGGCATTTCCGGCTCCGAAGGTCTTGCAGCGGGTGAGGACGAGCTTCTGCTGAGTGGGCGACATCCCCTGGTACGCGATAGCAGCGCGTCGGGTTGCCGCCCGACCGCCCAGACCCGAGCCCACACCTGCATTGTTGCCAGATCCAAGACCAGTCCCGCTGGTGTTGCCGCCGCCGATGGATCCGGTGCTGCCACCGCCGGTGGATGCGTTGCCGCCGCCGCCGGTGGATGCGTTGCCGCCGCCGCCGGTGGATCCATTGCCGCCGCCGGTGGATCCGTTGCCGCCGCCGCCAGTGGATCCATTGCCGCCGCCGCCGGATCCACCAATTGACGCTCCGACACCCGCACTGACGCCATTGCCGCCTCCAACCGACGCACCGACACCAGCATTGACACCGCTTGACCCACCAATCGAGGCAGTTGCTCCCGCGTTCACGCCTTGCGCACCACCGATCGATGCTCCGGCTCCGGCATTAACACCGTTGGAACCGCCTACATTTGCGCCGACACCGGCATTCACACCGGTGGAGCCGCCGACGTTCGCACCGACGCCGGCATTAATGCCGCCGACGGAAGCGCCCACGCCGACGCCCAGTCCACGACCTCCGCCGAGTGATACCCCGCCGCCGAGGCCAAGGCCTCCGCGGTTGGAGCCGCCCTGTTGGGCCTGTACGGATACCACAGTTGCCGCAGATAGAAGAACGGCAAGCGAAATGCTCTTTCTGAGATTCTGCATGATTATCATCCTCGTTGGTTTAGCCCGTGACTGATGTCACTGGCGGGACTAGGTCGAGGAGCGCGCGCTTCCTGTTGAAACGGACTGATAGCGGGTGCTATCGATCCGTCACAATGTAAACGTGTTATGCATTACTAATGTTTCACTCTCTTATGGACCTGAGAGCGCTTCAGTCGATCATGGTGAACTCAGCATTAACAGTCCTTCGGAACGCTCCAGAGTGGGACGTTCTCAACACTTGGCCCTCGCGGCTCCTCTGTGGCGGTTGCCCCAGATACCGCCAGCTTTCCGGCCGTCATAACGTAGCACTGGTCGAAGACGCCCGACGGCGGCTTTGCGTGCGTGGCAAGGATGACCGTTTTTCCTGTCGCCAGATTGCAGAGATCCTCGAAAAACGCGCGCTCTGTCTCCGGATCGAGATTGGACGTCGGTTCGTCCAAAACGAGGATTTGAGCTTTCGAGAGAAGCGCGCGCGCAAGACACAGGCGACGCGCCTGTCCGGCGGACAGTGTCCAGCCCTTTTCGCCGACATAGCCATCCAGCTGGTCTGGCAGCCGCCGGACGACGTCGCCGAGGCGGACCGCGTCGAGCATGTGCCAGAGACGCTCGCTGCTTGCGCCGGGATCGCCCATCAGCAGATTGTCTCGCAGGCTTCCCATGAAGACTTGCGTATCCTGGGTCAGAAGCGCGATGCGCCGATGCAGTTCGTCCTGCCTCAGCCAACGAAGATCGACATCGCCGAGTGTGATCGTGCCAGCCTGCGGATCGAAGAGGCGAAGCAGCAGCGCCATCAACGTCGACTTGCCGGAGCCGCTGGCACCGAGGATCACGACGCGGGACCCTGTGGCGACCTTAAAACTGACATCCGCCAGGATCGTCTTGTCGGCATGATGCCCGAAACGCACGCCGTGGAAGGCGATGTCGTTGCCTTCCGGCATTGCCACCGGTCGCCCGGGATCAACCACCGCAGGCGGGCTGTCGGCGACTGCCCGTATCTGTTCGGCCGCAGCAATAGAGGAGCTCAGGCGCGAGACGCTGCGAACGATTGCACCGGTCGCCTCGAAGCTTGCAAGCGTCGCCAGCAGCAGACCGACCAGCAGCGGGCCGCCGATATCGCCACGCTGAAAGCTCTGGATGCCGAACCACAGCACGCCGACCAGCGCCGTGCCGGCCAGAAGCTGGACCATGGCGCTGGCAATGCTTCCCCGTAACGCGAGACGCCGCCGCGCCGATCCCACGGCGTTCGCGGCATCGTCGAACTGCTTCTCTGCCATGGCGATCTGGTCGAAGACGATGAAGTCCGCCAGCCCGTCCATGCTTTGCAGGGCGGCGCTGCGGACTGCAGCCGATGCCGCGATCACGGACCGCCCCTGCGCCAGTGTCGCTCCAACGAGGACGGCGGGCACCGCCAGGGTCGCAGTTGCAAGCGTCACCGCATAGACCACTGCCCCCGCGGGTATGTACCAGCCGAGGATCGCACTCATCGTCGCCCCGAGCACCAGCGCCGTCAGCATCGGGCCAATGGCCACCAGAAACGCCGTGTCGAGCGTATCGATGTCGGCCGTCAGCCGGCTGACGAGGTCGCCGTGGCTGATACCGGTGTCCTTGAGCGGCATACGGGGTATCAGCCGCGAAAACAGCCAACCCCGGAGATCGGCAAGCAGCCACAGCGTTGCATCGTGACCGACGAGCTTTTCTCCATAGCGGGCGCCGATGCGGATCAATGAAAAGCCGCGGATCAGCGACGACGGCCCGAACAGGTTGAAACTCGCAGCTGCGGTCGTCAGGGCAGCCGCAGTCAGGAACCATCCGGAAACGCCAAGCAGTGCCATGCCGGCAACGAGCGTCAGCGCACCAAGGCCGAAGGCGAGGCCGAACCGCAGTGCCCGGGTGCGAAACAGCGGCAGGAAGGACATGAGGGCTATCATGCGGCATTCTCCTCGAACGCGAGCAATACCTTCGGCCTTGGCTTTACGACCGGCACGATATCGCCGCCGGCGACGCGGAATACATGGAAGAAGCGCTCGGCCACGGCGAGCGAATGGGTGGCGACCAGCAGGGTTCGACCGCGTGCAAAGACCTGCAGCGCATCGAGAACGCGGCTCTCGGTTTCGCGGTCGAGATGCGCCGTCGGCTCATCGAGAACAATCAGGCCGGGGTCGCGCAGGAAAATCCTTGCCAGAGCGATCCGCTGCGCCTCGCCGCCGGACACGCCCCGCCCGCCCGCGCCGATTGCCGTATTGAGCCCGTCGGGCAGGGCGTTGGTGAATCCAAGGACGCCCGCGAGTTCTGCCGCGCGGGAAAGATCGCTTTCGCTTGCCAGTCGCGCGCCGAAACGAATGTTATCGGCGATTGTCCCCGCAAACAGCATAGGCCGCTGGCCAAGGAAGGCCACCGCATTGCGCAGCCCGGCGGGGTCAATAGACTGTAGCTCATGTCCTTCAAGACAGATGCGTCCCTCGAAGGCCCTGAGCCCGACAATGGCTTCCAGTAACGTCGACTTTCCGATGCCGCTCTCGCCGAGGAGCGCCGCATGGCTGCCGGCAGCAAGGGACAGGGTGGCATTTTCAAGCAGCCGCCGCCCGCCGTCCGGGGTGGCAAGCCCGAGATGGGAAGCGGCAACAGCGATCGCCCCTCCCCTCAGCGGCATCGAGGCCGGCCGGCTGGATGTTTCGACGCCGTTTTCCGGGAGATCGCCAAACAGCGCGGCGATCTCGACGATGGCCGCCTTGGCGGATTGCCGGTCGTGATAGTGGGCAGCGAGCAGCCGCAGCGGCTGATAGACCTCGGGCGCCATCAGCAGACAGAACAAACCTGCCTGCAGCGTAAAAGGCGCCACCCTGATATGGACGAAGCCGAGATAGCTGAGGCCGACATAGAGGGCGACGCCGGCGACGCCGAGCGCCGCAAAGAATTCCAGCACAGCCGACGAAAGGAACGCGATGCGCAGCACGCGCAAGGTCCGCAGCCGCAGGTCATGGCTAGCATCCAGCACCTTCGTCGTCTCACTCTCGGCCCGGCCGAACAGTTTGAGCGTCACGATACCGCGCAAACGGTCGGCGAAGAAGCCGGACAGGCGGGACATCGCCTGCGCCTGGGCATCGGTGGCTGCCTGCGCGCCCCATCCGACCAGTGCCATGAAGATGGGAATGAGCGGCGCAGTCAGCAGGAACAACAGTGCCACGGTCCAGTCGACCGGCATGACGGCCATGGCAAAGACGATGGGCAGCACAGCCGCCTGGATCATCGCCGGGACAAACCGGGCGAAATAGCCATCCAGCGCATCCGTCTGGTCGATGACTGCGGAACTGAGTGCACCCGAGGAGCGCAGCGCCATCCAGTCCGGCCGCTGATCGAAGATGTGGCGATGCAGCAGTCGGCGCAGATACAGCTTGATACGTTCGGCGGCGACGATACCGGCGCTCTCGGCGCCGAGCCCCAGCCCGATCCGCGCGATGAAGATGCCGATGAACAAGCCGACAGCCGGAAGCACCTCCGTGACAGACTGCCGCGACACGATGACCCGACCGAGGATCTCGGAAAGCAGCAGGGCCTGCCCCACCAGCAGCATCCCGGATAACATCGGCAGGGCACAGGCAACCACCATGGCCTTGCCGCCATGCCGCTGAAGCCGGGATAACCACTGTCTTTGATTGATACCGTGTTCTGCCGTCATCGCTGCCCTCAACCGCCGCAGCAGGCTCTCTATCCTGCGAAGGCCATGCCGTTTTCACTGTCACAGTCAGTGCCCGAGCCGCCGGGGGGAGGCATTGACATAAATCAATGCGTGTCCTCGGGGCTGGGCGTAGCAACCTGCAGGCCCGGCATCCGGCCGGCACACTGATAGGAACGCGCGCATGATCGACTTCACCGTTGTGGATTTGGCACGCCTGCAATTTGCGGCGACCGCACTTTACCATTTTCTCTTTGTCCCGCTGACGCTGGGACTGTCCTTCCTCATGGCGATCATGGAAAGCGTCTACGTGATGACCGGCCGTGAAGTCTGGCGGCGCATGACGCTCTTCTGGGGCACCCTGTTCGGCATCAACTTTGCAATGGGCGTCGCGACAGGCATAGTCATGGAGTTCCAGTTCGGCATGAACTGGAGCTATTACAGCCATTATGTCGGCGACGTCTTCGGTGCGCCGCTTGCCATCGAGGGGCTGATGGCCTTCTTCCTGGAGGCAACCTTTATCGGCCTCTTCTTCTTCGGCTGGGACCGTTTGCCGAAGGCCGGCCATCTGGTCGTCACCTGGCTGGTCGCGCTCGGCGCCAATTTCTCGGCCCTGTGGATCCTGATCGCCAACGGCTGGATGCAGAACCCGGTCGGCTCCACCTTCAATCCAGACACGATGCGCATGGAAGTGTCCGATTTCGCCGCCGTGCTGTTCAATCCGGTGGCACAGGCAAAATTCGTTCATACCGTTAGTGCCGGCTATACCACGGGGGCCATGTTCGTCATGGCTGTCAGCGCCTGGTTCATGCTGCGCGGCCGCCACCTCGACCTTGCCAAGCGCTCCATGGCCGTCGCCGCCAGCTTCGGCATCGCCTCGGCCTTATCGGTCGTCGTGCTCGGTGACGAAAGCGGCTATGTCGCCACAGAACACCAGAAGATGAAGATCGCCGCCATCGAGGCGATGTGGCACACCGAGCCTGCACCGGCCGGCCTCACCCTGTTCGCGATACCCGGCAAGGACGGCAACCGCTTCGAGGTCAAGATCCCCTGGGTGCTGGGACTCATGACGACGCGTAGCCTCAATACCGAAGTCCAGGGCATCCTGCCGCTGGTCGACCATGCCAAAGAGCGTATCCGCAACGGCCTGCTGGCGTCCGCCGATCTCGACGCGATCCGCAAGGATCCGAAGGACCAGGCCGCACGGGCAGCCTTTGCCAAGAACTGGCCGGATCTCGGCTATGCCCTGCTGCTCAAGCGCTACCGCGAGGACATCGTCAACGCCACGCCCGATGAGATCGACCAGGCCGCCCGCGATACCATCCCCGACGTCGGCACGCTGTTCTGGACGTTCCGCATCATGGTGGCGCTCGGCCTCTACATGATCGTGTTCTTCGCCACCGCTTTTGTGCTCAGCAGCCTCCACAAGCTTGGAAACAACAGGACGCTGCTCAGGATAGCGCTCTGGAGCATGCCGGTCCCGTGGCTCGCCATCGAATCCGGCTGGCTGGTGGCGGAATATGGCCGTCAGCCCTGGGCTATCGAGGGTGTGCTGCCGACATTCTATGCCGCCTCGGGTCTCAGCGTGATCGACATGCTGATCAGCCTCGGCTTCTTCCTGGTCCTCTATACCGCCCTTCTGGTCGTCATGATCATTCTGATGCTGAAGACCATCAAGGCCGGCCCCGGGGACTACGCCATGCTCGACGGATCCGCCGAACCAATTCAGATGCCTAAAAGCGCGGCCGCCTAACCTCAAGCGCAGAGAGAACGATGATGAACACGATTCCCCTCGACTATGAAATACTGCGAATGATCTGGTGGGCCCTGCTCGGCATCCTGTTGATGGGCTTTGCCATCATGGGCGGCAACGATCTCGGCGTCGGCGCCCTGCTCCCCTTCGTTGCCCGCACGGACGAAGAGCGGCGCGTCGTCATCAACCTTCTCGGCCCGACCTGGGAAGGCAACCAGGTCTGGTTGGTGCTGGGTGGCGGCGCCATCTTCGCCGCCTGGCCGGCCCTCTATGCCGTCTCCTTCTCCGGCTTCTATCTCGCCATGATCGCTATTCTTCTGGCACTCATCCTGCGTCCGGTCGCCTTCAAGTTCCGCGGCAAGATGAAAGATCCGACATGGCGGGCAACCTGGGACTGGGCTCTGTTCATCGGCGGCTTTGTGCCGGCGCTGATCTTCGGCGTGGCCGTAGGCAATGTCCTGCTCGGCGTCCCCTTCGACCTCGACGGAACCCTGCGCGCCAGCTACACCGGCAACTTCTTCGGGCTGCTGCGTCCCTTCGCGCTGCTCGCAGGCCTGCTTAGCGTCTCCATGCTGGTTGCCCATGGCGCAGCGCTCATCACGCTGAGGACAGAGGGCCAGGTTGCAGAGCGGGCGCGCCTCTATGGTCGTGCGGCTGCGCTGGCAAGCATTGTGCTGTTTGCTATGGGCGGTCTCTGGGTTGGCATTGGTATGGATGGCTATGTCGTATCCAGCGTCCAGGATGCGCTTGGCCCTTCCAATCCGCTGTCGAAGACGGTCGTCCTCGTCTCGGGCGGCTGGCTCAGCAACTACGGCACTCATCCCTGGATGATTGCGGCCCCCGCCCTTGGCTTCCTCGGCTCCCTGCTGGCACTCGTCTGCCTTTCCGGTGGAGCCTTGAAAACGGCATTGCTGGGCACGACAATCGCCATCGTCGGCATCATTTCGACGGCCGGCCTGTCGCTTTTTCCCTTCCTGCTGCCAAGCTCCATCCATCCGGCAGCCAGCCTGACGGTCTGGGATGCATCGTCGAGCCACCTGACGCTGTTCATCATGCTGATCGCCACGATTATCTTCCTGCCGATCATTCTCATCTACACGGGCTTCGTCTTCCGCGTCATGCGTGGCACGGTGACGACAGCCTCGCTCGGCCGCAACCCCAACGCCTACTAAGGAGACAACGATATGTGGTATTTCACCTGGATCCTCGGCGTCGGGCTGGCCTGTTCCTTCGCGATCCTCAATGCAATGTGGTTCGAGATGCGCGAGGATCGTCAGCTCGCGCTTGTCCCCGCCAAACCTGACCGGGACCGCGACGGGAAATGAGCAGCGGCGACGATATCGTACGGCGCTATGCAGCCCTTGCCGTGCCGCGCTATACATCCTACCCGACGGCTGCGGAATTTTCAGCGGCCGTCACTCCGGATCACCACGCCCGCTGGCTCGGGCGCGTGGGTGCCGGTCAACGAGTATCCGTCTACCTGCACGTCCCCTATTGCCGCGAGCTTTGTTTCTATTGCGGCTGCCATACCAAGCTTACCCGCCGCGAGGATGTCATCGACGCCTACAGGCGGGCGCTTGAGACGGAAATCGAGACGGTCGCCGGTCATCTCGGCGGCAGACCCAATGTTGTCCGGTTGCACTGGGGCGGCGGCACACCGAGCATTCTCGGTGCATCCGGCATGAAATCCGTGCTGGACGTCCTGCACAGGCACTTCACATTCGAGGAGGCCGGCGAACACGCTATCGAACTCGACCCACGCCATGTCGACCAAGCGCTGGCTGCCGACCTTCGTGCGATGGGCATCAACAGGGCCAGCCTCGGTGTCCAGGACACCGCCCCGCAGGTGCAGGCCGCGATCGGGCGCATCCAGCCGATCGAAACCGTGCAGTCCGCCGTCGCCCATCTGCGGACCGCTGGAATCGACCGACTGAATTTCGACCTTATCTACGGCCTCCCGAAGCAGACGGTATCCTCGTTGACGCGGACCTGTCAGGCAGTCGCCGAACTGCGTCCGGATCGCATCGCATGCTATGGTTACGCCCATATGCCGGACCGCCGGGCCAACCAGCGCCAGATAGACGGCAGCGCCCTCCCCACTTCGGCCGAGCGCATCGAGCAAGCGGCAACCGTCTTCTCGGAACTCCTGCGGCATGGCTATGAGGCAGTCGGGCTCGACCATTTCGCCAGGCCGGATGACAGCCTTGCCATCGCGTGCCACGGGCAGCGGCTGCACCGCAACTTCCAGGGCTATACCGATGACGACTGCCCGATGCTTCTCGGCTTCGGCGCCTCGGCGATATCGAGGCTTCCGGATGGATACGTCCAGAACATGGCGGACAATCCGCGCTATTGTCGAACGGTGGGAGAGAAAAAGCTGGCCAGCATCCGTGGCTGCCTGATGGACACCGATGACCAGGTACGGGCGCAAATCATCGAATCCCTGATGTGCAATTTTCGCGTCGACCTTGGCAAGGTCGCTGGCGGAAAGGATTTCGCGGACGAATTCACCGCACTTCAGCCAATGATCGACGACGGACTGGTCGTTGTGCAGGAGGGTGTTGTGGCAATGACCGCAGCAGGACGCGCTGTCGTTCGTGTCGCGGCAGCGATCTTCGACCGCCACCGATGGGACACAACCAGCCGCTTCAGTCTTGCAGTCTGAGGTCCGGGCACAGCATGCGGGTCTCTCGTCAGAATGGCTGGGCTGACGCTGTCTCTGCGGTCTGAGGGGTTTGGCCGCTCAGGCGGCCCATGCACTGGACGAACTCCGGATAAAGCGTCTGCACGCGCGACATTGGCACGGTCCAGTCCGGCTCATTTCCGGAAAACGTCAGCTGCACGTCGGGCCTGCCCTGAAACGCATCGGTGACCAGCCGCCTGATGGGACCGTCGCTGGTCTTGCCATCCTTGGTCCAGACCTGCAGCGTCCTGGCATCGAAAAAGGCGGCAGGCGCGACGATGCGTCGGGTGCCATCGACAATGGTGACGGTGGTCTTAGTTCCTGCGGGGATGGACCAGCCATCCCTGGAGACGAGCCAGCGCGTCGTATCGCGGCTTGCGCGGAATTCCACGGTCTTGCCGAGGTGACTGTCCCAGAGAAGCCGACAGTAAGGCGCATCCGTTCCGGCGTCGAAGCCGACGGACCACTGGTTGAGTTGCGCCGTCCACTGGGTCTCAGCGGCGGCGAGGCCCGGAAACACAAGCGACGCGATCATGACGGCATAACGGTAAAGGCGCATCGACATGTCCGGCTCCAGCGTGGTTTCGGGCAGGCTAGCGCAAAGGGGTCAACGTTTTGTCAATTCGCACCGAAAACGTCCGTCCAGCACCCCGCCGGTATCAGTCGAGCAATTCCCGCAGTCGCACCGCAAGTTCGCGTGCCGTGTAGGGCTTCTTCAGCCAGCTGGCGTCGTTCGACATTTCGCCCTCGGCGATTTGCGGCGACGCATAGCCGGAGGTGAACAGGATCCTGACGTCGGGCCGCAGCAGGCGCGCGCGCTCCGCCAGCTCGTCGCCCGTCATGCCACCCGGCATGGCGATATCGGTCAGGATCAGTGCGATATCGGGCGTCTTTTCGAACAGGGTGAGCGCATCCGGGCCGTTTGCAGCCTCCAGAACCCGGTAACCGGCCTCCTCCAGCCGCGCCACGACGATGCGGCGCACACGCGGATCGTCTTCGGCGACCAGGATAAGTTCGCTGCCGCGCGGGCCATCCCCGACCTCGGCCGCGACGGCCATCTCGGGAGGCTGCGCATCGCGCAATACGGGAAGGAATATCCGCACATTGGTGCCGGACCCCTCGATACTCTCAAGCTCTACATGCCCGCCCGACTGCTTGGCGAAACCATTGACCATGCTAAGGCCGAGACCCGTCCCTGCACCCATGGCCTTGGTCGTGAAAAACGGCTCGAATGCATGCTTGCGGATATCTTCTGGCATTCCCTCGCCGGTGTCAGCCACCGAGATCAGCACGTAATCGCCTGTGCGAACATGGGGATAGCGTGTGACGTAGTCTACATCCAGCCGGACGCGACTGATCTCGATCGTCAGCCGCCCGCCTTCGCTCATTGCATCCCGGGCGTTCAATGTCAGGTTCAAAAGCGCATTCTGCAGCTGCGATGTATCGACCCGCGCCAGATTGGAAGACCCGGAGACGACGGTGCGCAGTTCGACGGTTTCGCCGAGCGTCCTTCGCAAGAGGTCGGAAAAGCTGCCGACCAGCTTGCCGATGTCGGCGGGCTTTGGATGCAACGGCTGCCTTCGACCGAAGGCAAGCAGTTGCGCCGTGAGCTTCGCGCCGTCCTCGGCTGCATACTGCGCCTCGCGCAACAGCGACAGCTGCCCCTCGTCGTGCAGCTTGGCTTCCAGCATTTCGAGATTGCCGCTGATCACAGTCAGCAGATTGTTGAAATCGTGGGCAAGGCCGCCTGTCAGCTGCCCGACGGCTTCCATCTTCTGCGCCTGGCGCAATTCTTCCTCAATCCGGTGCCGGCTGGTCAGGTCGCGGATGAACCCGGTAAAAATCCGCTCGCCGTTCGAAATGGCCTCGCCAACGGAGAGCTCCATCGGAAACAGCGTTCCGTCCTTGCGCTGGCCGGTGACGACGCGCCCGTAGCCGATGATGCGCCGCTCGCCGGTGGTCATATAGTGAGACAGATATCCGTCATGGGCGTTGCGATCGGGCTGCGGCATGAGGTCGCGAACGTTCCGCCCGCAGATCTCTGCTGCTCCATAGCCGAAAAGGCGCTCGGCAGCGGCGCTGAAAGATGTGATCTTCCCGACGTCGTCGATGACCACCATGGCCTCCGGCACCGTCTCCAGAATGGAGCTGAGATGGACCTCCCGGCTTGCAAGCTCGCCCTGCGCATGGCGCAGGGCCGTAACGTCGTTGTTAGTCTGGAAAATGACGCGCGTGCCGTCTCCCTCCCGCACGGCGATCACGCAGCGACTTGCGACATGAAGCACCTGTCCGTCCTTGCGCCTCTGCCTGACTTCGCCGGTCCACACGCCGTTGGCGAGCAGGTCACGTTGCACCTTGTCGGCCGGGACTGCGAATTCCGTCGCCAGCAGTTCATGGACAAGCCGGCCGAGCGCCTCCTCGCGCTTCCAGCCGTATAGCTCCTCGCATCCGCCGGTCCAGCGGGTAACGACCCCATCCAGTCCGTGGACGATGATGGTCGCGCCGTCGAGGATGCGCTCGATCTCGCCTTTTCCCAGATCGTCGGAACCGCGATGTGCCGTGAAACTGTCTATCATGCCTCTATCCCGACGGTCAGCAATTGGCCAACTGGCGTCTCTTGTCATCCGGTGTGTTGTTATTGTCTGCATCGCAATCTCCCGCAAGCAAGGAAAGCCTGTTCAACCTCACTTCAATGCTGTGCCTGCCAACCGGACTGATGACGCCTGCTATCGTCAGTCTGGTGATGTTGCGCGAAACGGTCTCGATCGTCAGGCCCAGGAAGTCGGCTATGTCCTGGCGGCTCATGGGCAGGTCGACTGTCATTCTGGACTCTGCAGCGCGCTCGTGCCGGCGGGCCAGCATCAGGAAAAAGCTGCAAAGGCGCTCCTCGGCGGATTTCCGACCGAGCAGAACCATGTGATCCTGCGCTGCCGCCATTTCTTCGCACAACTTCGCAAACAGCTTCGGCTGCAGTCCGGCGTCCTCGTTGATTGCCTGCTGGAAATGGAGCCGCGAGCAGCGGCGTACCCTCGCCGATGTCACGGCCTCTGCCGTATACAGATAGAGATTGCGAAACGAGAGGCCGATGATGTCGCCGGGGAAGAGAAAGCCGGTAATGATGCGACGGCCATCGGCAATGATCTTGCAGACCCGAAACAGACCCTCGGTCACCTCGAAAATGTGGCTTGCCTTGTCACCCTCCCAGAACAGGGCATCGCCGGCATCGAGCATTTCCTGGGGCCGCCACTGGAAGGCGCAAGAGAGCGTCGAGGGGCCGCCCGGCGTCATTCGGACTACGTTGGTCGAAAGATGATGAGCACTTTCCGAAAACATGGGTCAAACCTCTGTTCATTTCACCAGAGCAATTGACCCGTCGCCCGTTACGTAGGAACGATGCCGCTGTGATAAACAGTGCCAAATTGTAACGGACTGTAACAGCCGCCCCGCGTTTACGATCGGCGACGCCATGCCTGATGATTTGATTTCGAAAATTCATATCCTTGTCGTCGATGACGACCCGCGAATTTGCCAGATGCTGCAGCGGTATTTCGAGGAAGAAGGCTACGGGGTCACCGTTGCCCATGACGGCAAATCGATGAAGCGGGCCATGACGACGATGGCATTCGACGCCATACTTCTCGACCTCGTGCTGCCCGGCGACGATGGACTGACGCTGGCGCGGGATATCCGGGCCGGCTCCGACATTCCGATCATCATGCTGACCGGCCGGGACGATGTCATCGACCGGATCGTCGGACTGGAGATCGGTGCCGACGATTACATCGCAAAACCCTTTCACCTGCGGGAAGTCCTTGCCCGCGTCCGGACGATCCTGCGCCGCCGTCGTCCAATGCCGGCAGCCCCGGTAGAGGTGAGGGAGCTGATCCGTTTCGACGGCTTTACACTGGACATCGACCGGCGCGTCCTGTCCTCGAGCGACCATGCCAACATCGAGTTGACGACGGGTGAGTTCGACATGCTCGCGGTTCTGGCGAGAAGCCCCCGACGGGTCCTGACGCGACAGGCCCTCATGGACATGACCCGGGGCCGCAATCTCGAAGCCTTCGACCGGACGATCGACGCCCAAATCGCCCGTCTGCGCAAGAAGATCGAGCGCGATCCGAAAAAGCCGGAAATTATCAAGTCGGTGCGGGGCATCGGCTACGTGTTCAGCGGCCGCGACGACAGCAGCGAATGAGGGCGACGGTCATTCGCTGCCATTATCTTGATGACTGCTAGTCCGACCAGACCCAATCCTTGATCTCGGGCAGGTCGTCGAAGTGCGCGCGGATATAGCGATCGTGCTCTTTTAGCATCTCGGTGCAGAGGGTCGCAATTTCTCCATGCTCGATCAGCGCGCCCGGCACATAGCGCAGGACATCCAGGCAGAGATGCAGCCTGCTGATCCTGTTCAGAACCACCATGTCGAATGGCGTCGTCGTCGTTCCCTCCTCGAGATAACCGCGAACGTGGAAGCGATCATGGGCGTCACGTCCATGCAGCAGATCGTGGATGACGCCGGGGTAGCCGTGGAAGGTGAAAATGACCGGCGCCGTCTGCGTGAAGATGTCGGTGAAATCGGCATCCGTCATGCCATGGGGATGGCGGTCAGCCGGTGACAGCCGCATCAGGTCGACCACGTTGACAACACGCACCTTGAGGCCGGGCGCGTGCTTCCGGAGCATCCAGGCAGCGGCTATCGTCTCCTGCGTCGGGATGTCGCCGGCGCAGGCCAGCACGACATCCGGTTCGTCCGGCTGGTTGCTGTACATGTCCCAGACGCTGGCGCCCTTGGCACAATGGACCTTGGCTTCGTCTATCGTCAGCCATTGCAACTGCGGCTGCTTGTCGATGACGATCAGGTTCAGGTAGTTGACGCTTCTGAGGCAATGATCGGCAATCGACAGCAGGCAATTGGCATCGGCCGGCAGATAGACGCGCGCTACGGTCGGCTTGCGGTGGATGACGGTATCGATGAAGCCGGGCCCCTGATGGCTGAAACCGTTATGATCGTTGCGCCAGCAGGTGGAGGTCAGCAAGTAATTGAGCGACGGAACGTCGGCGCGCCATGGTACCCGCTTTGCGTGTTCGAGCCACTTGCCGTGCTGCATCGACATGGAATCGACGATCATGGCGAAGGCCTCGTAAGTCGCAAACAGGCCGTGACGGCCGGTCAGCGTGTAGCCCTCCAGCCAGCCGTGGCAGCAGTGCTCGCTGAGTACTTCCATCACCCGCCCATCATGCGACACGTGATCGTCACCGGGCAGGATCTCGCTGACCAGGCATCGGTCGGAAACGTCGAAGATGGCGCCGAGCCGGTTCGAATTGGTCTCATCGGGGCAGAACAGCCGGAAATTATGCGGGTTGTCCTCGTAGATATCGCGCAGATAGTTGCCGAGAACGCTGGTAGAGCCGATGCGTTGGCGGGCACGCTCCTCGAACTTGAACTGATAGTTCTCGAAATCCCGTAGTTTCAAAGGCACCGTCAGCAGGCCGCCATTGGCGTTGGGGTTGGAACCCATGCGGCGATTGCCGGCAGGTGCAAGATCGGCAAATTCCGCGCGGAAGCATCCCGCGTCATCGAAAAGCTCCTCCGGCTTGTAGCTGCGAAGCCAATCATCGAGGATTTGAAGATGCTCCGGCTTGGTCAGGACGTCCGAAACGGGCACCTGATGGGCGCGGAACGTGCCTTCGATCTGCAGGCCGTCGACAACCTTCGGGCCCGTCCAGCCTTTTGGCGTCCGCAAGACGATCACCGGCCATTGCGGTCGCCCATGCGAGGCACCGCTGCGTGCCTTCGACTGGATCTCGCGGATCTCCAGCACTGCAGTTTCGAGCACCGACGCAAATGCCTGGTGGACTTTTTCTGGCACATCGCCCTCGACGAAATAGGGCTTGTAACCCTGGCCCTCGAAGAATTTGGTCAGGTCCTCGTCGCTGTGCCTGGCCCAGACCGTCGGCCCGGAAATCTTGTAGCCGTTGAGATGCAGGATCGGCAGCACCGCGCCGTCACGGGTGGGATTGATGAAATCGATGCTCTTCCAGCTGCCCGCAAGCGGCCCGGTCTCGGCTTCGCCATCGCCGACGACGGCGGCGACCAGCAGGTCCGGATTGTCCATGACGGCGCCAAAAGCGTGCACCAGCACATAGCCGAGTTCACCGCCCTCGTGGATCGAGCCGGGCGTCGGGACGCTGACATGGCTCGGAACGCCCCCGGGCGTCGAGAACTGCCGGAAGAGCCGCAGCATGCCTGCTTCGTTGCGGGTAATGTCAGGATAGAACTCCGTATAGCTGCCTTCCAGCCAGACGTTGGCGATCAAGGCAGGGCCCCCATGGCCGGGGCCTGCCATATAGATCGTGTCCAGATCGTATTTCTTGATCAGCCGATTGAGGTGGACATAGATCAGGTTGAGGCCGGGCGACGTTCCCCAGTGGCCGAGCAGCCGCGGCTTGATATGGTCTACGGTCAGCTCTTCGCGCAGCAGGGGATTTGCGGACAGGTAGATCTGACCGATGTTGAGGTAGTTCGCCGCCCGCCACCAGGCATCCATGCAGTGAAGTTCTTCGGCACTGAGCGGCATTGCTACCGACTTTGTGTTCCCGTCCATCTTGATCCCTCATGTCGATTGTACACATGGCCTGATAATGTCGACCGAAGCGGTGCAACTGCCGGGCCCACACGGCTAGGCTTCGTCCGCGATACTAACGCAACCGGACGTCAATAATCTGACATGGATCAAATTCGGCCGATAATCGACAGGGCTTCGTCGGCGATCACCTGCTCCTCGTTGGTGGCGACGACATGGATTGCGATCCGGCTTTCGGCTTTGCTTATGACGAAGACGTTCTCGGCATTGGCCGACGCATCGATCTGCGCTCCGAGCCAGGCAAGACGCGTGACGATTTTTTCCCGGATGGCCGCTTGATGCTCGCCGATGCCGGCCGTGAACACCAGCGTATCGACACCGCCGAGCGTCGAGGCCATCCTGCCGATCTCGCCGGCGATCCTCAGCGCAAAGAGATCGATGGCCTCGGCTGCCTGCGGCCGGTCGTCCGCCAGCAGCGCCCGCGTATCGGCACTGGTGCCAGACACACCGAGCAGGCCGGATCGATGATAAAGCAGATCCTCAACCTCGGCATAGGCCATCTTCTTCTGGCCGATCAGATGCAGCAGGACACCAGCGTCCAGCCATCCGGGCCGGGTTGCCATGGGAATGCCGTCGAGGGTGGAAAAGCCCATGCTGCAATCTCGGCTGACCCCATCTTCCAGCGCGCAGAGGCTCGCGCCACTGCCGAGATGGGCGATCACGGTTTTGCCGACCGACTTTTCGGCCCGACGGGAAAGTTCCGCGGCCACGAATTTGTAGGAGAGACCGTGGAACCCGTAACGCTTGATGCCCTCGTCATGCAGCGCGCGCGGAATGGCGAGGCGTCGCACAAGCTCGTCCTGCGTCCCGTGGAAGGCCGTGTCGAACGAGGCCGATTGCGCCAGGTCCGGGCGCAGATGCCGGACAGCGCGGATGAAGCGCAGTGCCTCCGGCTGGTGCAGCGGTGCCAGCGGGGTCAATGCCTCGATGGCATCGATGACGCTGTCGTCGAGCTTGACGGCTTCGAGGAACCTGTCTCCGCCATGCACGACGCGGTGGCCGGCGGCAACCATGGCATCCATCTCGAAATGGCCGGCCAGGATTTTAAAAGCTTCGTCGATGACTTCGTGCAGATCGGCCGTCACCGTGCTTTCCATTTCGGCCTCGAAGGGCTCGGGACCCTGGCTGACCTGGAACACCAGCGGTTTTGCCCTGAGGTCGATGACGGCCTTGCCGATCATCCTGGCGGTTGCGTCTTCGATCTCGAAAATGCCGATCTTGACGGACGACGAGCCCGCGTTGAACGTGAGGAGAATACTGGGTGACGCCATGTTCGACATGCTCCATTGTCGACCCGAGGCCGATGCTGTCGTGACGGTAGCAGATGAAAGGCCTGCGCGGTGAGAGATCGCGCATATCGGTATATCGGAAAATTGCGCGCCTTGCCCTGTGCGAGACACCCGACGTCGCAGGCCGGTGACCCGTGGAGCGCTGTTCGATGGAATAATGTCCACGCGACCTCGAACATTGGCAACCCAACGGACGAAAATCGCGCTACGATCACTTGCCTGCATCGAGAGGAGTCGATCAGGCAAACAATGGAGGAGATCATCATGAGCAAGAACAGAGGCGTGGTCTATCTGAACCCCGGCAAGGTCGAGGTCCGGGATATCGACGATCCCAAACTCGAGGCCCCGAACGGTCGGCGGATCGAGCACGGCGTCATCCTGAAAGTCATCTCGACCAATATCTGCGGCTCCGACCAGCATATGGTACGCGGTCGCACGACCGCCCTGCCTGGCCTGGTTCTCGGCCATGAAATCACCGGCGAGATCATCGAGAAGGGCATCGATGTCGAAATGCTCGAGATCGGCGACATCGTCTCGGTACCGTTCAATGTCGCCTGCGGTCGCTGCCGGTGCTGCAAGGCCCAGGACACCGGCGTCTGCCTGACCGTCAATCCGGCGCGCGCCGGCGGCGCTTACGGCTATGTCGACATGGGCGGCTGGATCGGCGGGCAGGCCCGTTACGTGACGATCCCCTATGCCGACTTCAACCTTCTGAAATTTCCGGACCGTGACAAGGCCATGGCCAAGATCCGCGATCTCACCATGTTATCCGACATTCTGCCGACCGGATTTCACGGTGCCGTCAAGGCGGGCGTCGGGGTCGGCTCGACCGTCTATGTCGCCGGCGCCGGACCGGTTGGCCTCGCAGCCGCAGCCTCTGCGCGTATTCTCGGCGCCGCCGTCGTGATGATTGGCGATTTCAACAAGGAGAGGCTGGCGCATGCCGCCAAGGTCGGCTTCGAGCCGATCGATCTGTCGGCCAGCGATAGGCTGGGCGACATGATCGCCGAGGTGACCGGCAGCAACGAGGTCGACAGCGCGATCGACGCCGTCGGTTTCGAAGCGCGCGGGCATGCCGGTGGCGAACAGCCGGCCATCGTCCTTAACCAGATGATGGAAATCACCCGCGCTGCAGGCTCCATCGGCATCCCCGGGCTTTACGTCACGGAAGACCCCGGCGCCGTCGATAGCGCCGCCAAGCTCGGCAACCTGTCGATGCGGTTCGGACTGGGCTGGGCGAAGGCGCAGTCCTTCCACACAGGCCAGACACCCGTCATCAAGTATAACAGGCAGCTGATGCAGGCGATCCTGCACGACCGACTGCCCATCGCCGATATCGTCAACGCAAAGATCATTTCGCTGGAAGAAGCAGCGCAGGGCTACGAGAGTTTCGATCAGGGGGCGGCACAGAAATTCGTGCTCGATCCCCACGGCATGCTTGCCGCCTGATCGGCATGTGAGGGACATGCGGGCAAAAATCGCGCGCATGTCCCGTTTGTCGGGCGAACTGTTTATCCTTTGCACCCGCCATGGGGGAATGTGGCTTCGCACCCACCTTACTGCCGCGAAATTGAAGCGCTGCACGCGACAGGGTCTAGCATCGGGGTCGGAAGGCGCCTAATAATCTGGCCGCCGATCGGGTCATCCTGCCGGTCTAATGTATTCAGATACACGCGGCGTCGTGCTCGAACAGTGCAGATGAACAAGTCCTTCGGCAACCCGGACAACAATCCGGACACATCCCCGCGATATCAGCGCGCTGCAATCCAGGCCCGTGCCCTCTCGACGCATGGCGGGCGGGTATGGCTCGCTGCGGCCGTCTTGCTCATTGCCAGTTGGGCAACCGGCGCATTTGCCCCCGCATCGATCTGGCCGACCTTCTTTGGCTGTAACGCCGCAGCCCTGATGCTGTTTGCGACCGGGCTGCGATCCGCCATCGAGGTGGCCGATTGGCGTCGGCGAAAGGCCGGGCTTTCGAGCCTGGCAGCACCGGCGTGGTCGCAGCATCTGCGCGGCCTGCTACTACGACCATGGAACACGACAGAGCCCGGCGACGGCCCGTCGCAGGATCGTATCGAGCGTCTCAGCGGCAAGATCGCCATGCTCGCCGCCTCCTCCATACACCGCCTCGGTGCACGCGCAGCATCGCTTGCAGCCCTTGCTATTCTTTCGATGCTCGTTGCCTTCGACACTCTTTCCTGGGTCGCCCAGCCGTTTTTCCTCGGCCCCATGGCCTACACGATCAGCGGCCTCTGCCTGGTTCTCGCCTTCGGACTGCTGGTGGTCGAGCGCGGCTTTGCCGCCGCCGATGCCGACGAATGGCCCGAAGCCCAATCGCTGATGCTCCTCGCGCGGCTGCCGATCGTCACACTGTCGCTTTCGGCATTTTCCCTGCTGCTGGTGGGCTCCGGCTATCTCTGGGCCGTCAAGGTGCCGGCCCTGCTTGCCTTCCTGTCGATACTGGTGGGACTGGAGTTTCTCGTGCGCGCCGTCGTTGCGATGTTCGGCCCGCAGAGCGATGAACGGCCGCCGCAATTGCTTGCCGAGAGCCTATTTGCCGGCATCTTGCGCTGGCCGCCACGCCCGCTGACAGCGTTGCAGGCGGAATTGCGCAGCCGGCATGGCATCGATCTGCGGCAGATCTGGGCATTGACCTTCATCGGCAGGACTTTCCCCGCCGTCGCGCTGGCCATTGCTGTCGTCGGCTGGCTTCTCAGCGGCGTCACTGCGGTGCCGATGAGCGGGCGCGGCATCTACGAGCGTTTCGGAAGACCCATCGCGGTCATCCATTCCGGCCTGCATGTCGGGCTACCCTGGCCCTTCGGACGGACCGTCTCTGTCGAAAACGGCATTGTCCACGAACTCGCAACCTCCTTCGTCAGCGACGGCAGCGATTTATCGGCGCCCGATGCCGAGGGACCCGCACCGAGCGGTGCCAACAGGCTGTGGGATGGAACCCATGTCAGCGAGAAGTCGCAGATTATCGCCAGCCGGTCCGAGGGCAAGCAGAGCTTCCAGATCGTCAATATGGACGTGCGCTTCGTCTACCGCATCGGTCTGTCCGACCGGGCAGCCCTCGACGCCACCTATCACACGGCCGATATCCCGGCGCTGATGGAGGCGACGGCCAGTCGCGTGCTGGTGCATGATTTCGCCGTCCGGACCCTCGACGATGTGCTGGGCTCAGGCCGGCTGGAGATGGCGGACGAAATTGCCGCTGCCATCCGGACTGACCTCGATCGTCTTCAGAGCGGCATAGAAGTGCTGGCGGTGGTGGTCGAAGCCATTCACCCGCCGGCAGGCGCCGCAAATGCCTACCACGCCGTCCAGGCCGCCGAAATCACAGCGCAGGCGCTGGTCGCCCGCGAGCGCGGTTTTGCCGCCCAATCGGCCAATGAGGCGCAGCGCATCGTCAGCCTCGGGCGCGACAAGGCAACAGCCACGGCACGTGAAAGCGTTGCTGCCGCAGACGTCGCCAGGCTGCGGTTCGAGGCCGAGCAGACCGCTTACCGCAACGTTGGCCGGGTCTTCCTCGACGAGGCCTATTTCACCCAGCTGACATCGGGGCTGGGCCAGGCCAAGGCGCTCATCCTCGACCATCGTATCGGCGGAGAGATAGCGCCGACCATCGATCTCAGAAGCATGACGATGCCGATTGACCCGGACGCGGCCCCCAAGGCCAGCGCCCCCGCAGGAAACGACGAGGTCGAGCCATGACCCATGTGCATCAGCACGAAGATCACGATCACAATCATCACCACGACCATCATGAGCACGGCAGCGAGGCGATGCCCTTCCGGTGGTATCGGGTCGTGCTCGCCGTCGGACTGGCGCTGATCGTCGTCGCTGCGGCCTGCGTCGTCCAGGTTCGCTCCGGCGCAGCCACGATCATCACGCGCTTCGGAAATCCGACCCGCGTCCTGATCGAGCCGGGTTTGGCGTTGCGCTATCCTCTGCCCTTCGAAACGACGATCGATGTCGACCTGCGCGCCAAGTCCACGTCGAGCGGGCTGCAGGATGTCGGCACCAGGGACGGGTTGCGTGTGATTGCCGAGGTCTACGCGATCTGGCAGGTCCCGCCGGATGCGGAAGACGTAAAGCGCTTCGTTCGCTCGGTGGAAAACCAGCCCGACCAGGCTGCAGCCCAGATCCGCACGTTTCTCGGTTCCTCGCTCGAAACCGTGGCTGCCAACTACGACCTCTCGGCGCTGATAAACCCAGATCCTTCAAAGCTACAGATTTCGGCTCTGGAATCGCGGCTGAAGGACCAGATTGCCCAATCATTGCTTGATACTTATGGCGTCCGCGTTGTCGAGGTCGGTATCGAGCGCCTGACGCTGCCATCGGTGACGCTGGATGCGACCGTCGACCGGATGCGCGCCGAGCGTGAAACGATTGCGACAGAGCGGGCTGCGGTTGGCAAGCGACAGGCGGCGGAAATCCGCTCTGCAGCCGAACGGGACGCGCGGGTGATGCAAGCCGACGCATCGGTCAAGGCCGCCGATATCGAAGCCAGGTCCCGTGTCGAGGCTGCCAAGATTTACGGGGCGGCCTACAAGACCGCGCCCGAACTCTACGAGATGCTCCGATCACTGGATACGCTGGCAACGATCGTCAACGCCAACACGCGGCTGATCCTGCGCACCGATGCTGCGCCGTTCCGGGCCCTGATAGACGGACCGCCGGTCTCGGCTCCACGCGCCCCGACACCGCCTTCGCCAGATCCCGGGAAGCAGTAACATGTCCGGCATGCGACAAAGCAAAGCGGCGCCGCATATACAGGCCGTGCGGCTCGCCTTCATGGCGATGTTCGGCATTATGCTGATAGCCGCGATCTCCTGGGCGACGTCGAATATCCGCCAGATCCCGCCCCAGAGCCGCGCTGTCGTGATGCGTTTCGGCGCCTTGAACCGCGTCCAGAACGCCGGCCTGACGCTCGCCTGGCCACAGCCTTTCGAGCGGGTTTTGCTGGTACCCGATGCTGCTCAGGTGATTGAGCGCAAGGTCGAAGGTCTGCTGAGGTCACCGACAGCCGACCTCGTGACTTCCAATACAGGTCTCCAGAGCGATGCGGAGGCCGGATCGGGCTATCTGCTGACCGCCGATGCCAGCGCCGTTCATCTCGATGTGAGGGTCTTCTATCGCGTCACCGATCCTGTGGCCTACGTCCTCCAGGGCGCTCATGTGATACCGGCGCTGGACCGGCTTGCGACACGCAGCGCGGTGATGGTCTGCGCCTCCCGCGATCTCGACAGCATTCTTGTCGCCAGGCCCGAGCTGGTCGCCGCCGACAGCGGGGTTGCCGAGAGGCGCGAACGGCTGCGGGCCGACCTGGTCATCGGCATCAACGACGGCCTTCGCGCGCTGGCAACGCAGGGCCTCGGGCTTGGCATCGAGGTTGAACGAGCAGACGTCCAGTCGTCATTGCCAGCTTCAGCCGTTGCAGCCTTCGACGGCGTACTGACCGCCAGCCAGCAGGCGGAGCAGGCCATCGCTGCCGCCCGTAACGATGCCGCAAAGCAGAACCAGGCGGCTGCGCAGGCCGCCGATCTCGTCGTCAAGCTGGCCCAGGCGCAGGCAACCGAGCGCGTCGGCAAGGCCCGCACCGACACAGCCACGATCACCGGTCTTGCGACCACGCAAGGCAGAAACAGCGACCCCGGCCTGCTGCAGCGCCTCTACCGCGCAAGGATCGCAACCATCCTGTCGCAGGCGGGCTCCGTCGTCACCGTCGATCCGCGCGACGATGCCCGCCTCATTCTGCAGGGAGTGGAAAAATGAGCGAGGCATCTGGACATTCGCATCATGGTCACGGGTCCCATCACGGCCACGGGCATTCGCACGCGCACAGCCAGATCTTCGGCACCGGCCTGCTGACGGCGAACGAAAAGAGAAGCGCCGGTTTCCAGCTGCTGCTGGCCATGGTAGCCGTCGGGCTGCTGGTGCTGGGCCTCGGCTGGCGATGGCTCCTGCCCGACGAGGCCGGCATCGGCCAGCTGTTGTTTGCCGCAGCATCGATCATCGTCTCCGTGCCTGTCATCCGTTCGGCATGGCACAGCCTGCGCCATCCAAGCCTGCACGGCATCACAGACCAGCTGATCGCGCTGGCGATGCTCGCCGCCTGGGCCACGGGCGACCTTCTGACCGCAGCATTGCTGCCGATCATCATGATCTTCGGCCACGTGCTGGAGGAGCGAAGTGTCATCGGGTCGAAGGAGGCGATGGACGCCCTGGCGCAGCTGACCCGCAGCCTCGCCCGCCGGGTAACTTCCGATGGCAACATCGAGGAGATCGACAATGCGTCGCTAAAGCCCGGCGACATCGTGGAAGTCAGGGCCGGCGACCGCGTTCCGGCGGATGGCCGCGTCGTCGAGGGCCAGGCCAGTCTCGACACCGCGCCGATCACCGGCGAAGCGGTGCCTCTCGAAGTCAGTCTCGGCATGGACATTTTCGGCGGCGCAATCAATCTCGATGGATTGCTGCGTCTCGAGGTGACGCGCACCGGCGAGCAGTCGACCCTCGGCAAGGTCATCGCCCTGATGCAACGCGCCGAAAATGCCAAGCCGCCGATCACGAGGCTGCTCGAGCGCTATGCCTACCAGTATCTTTCACTGGTGCTGATGATTGCGGCCCTTGCCTGGTTCCTCACCTATGACGACCAGATCATGCTTGCCGTGCTGGTTGCTGCCTGCCCTTGCGCCCTCGTCCTGTCCGCTCCGGCCACGGCCGTTGCCGGCATTGCGGTGGCGGCAAGGCACGGCATCCTCATTCGCGGCTCCGCCTTCCTTGAGGAACTGGCCGACCTGACATCGGTGGTAATCGACAAGACGGGAACACTGACCTACGGGCAACTGCGTCTGCAGCAGATGAATGCCGTTAGCGACGCGGAACGACCGGCCCTGCTGGCTCTTGCCGCCTCGCTCGGCGCTGCCAGCAGCCACCCTGTCAGTCGCGCCCTCGCCTCGCTCGTGCCGCAGGCCAGCTACCTACCGCTGACCGGCCTGCGCGAGGTCCAGGGGCTTGGTGTCGTAGCGATGACCGAAGGCGGCGAAGCGGCACTCGGCCGGGCGGAATTGTTTACCCGACTTTCGGTCGCGGCACCCTCGCCGCCCGATCACGACGGCCCGATAGCCGGCCTATCGCTCGATGGACGCTTTGCCTGCTGGCTGCTGCTGTCGGACACCATCAAGCCGGAGGCCTCGGTGGCGATGGCCGATCTGCGTGACCTTGGCCTAGCCCGGCAATTGCTGCTGACAGGCGACCTTCGGTCGGTGGCAGACACCCTGGCAGCCGAAGTCGGCATCACCGATATTGCGGCGCAGGCACTGCCGGAAGACAAGCTAATGCGGGTGTCGCGCGAAATCAGCAGCGGTTTCCGGCCGATGGTCGTCGGCGATGGCATCAACGATTCGCTTGCACTGAAGGCTGGCGTCGTCGGCGTGGCGATGGGGGTCGGCGGATCGGACATCGCGCTTGCCTCGGCGGATATCATCCTGATCGGCAGTGATCTGCGCAGGCTCGGCACGTCTGTCCGCCTCAGCCGCCTTTGCCGCCAGACCTTGCAGACCAATGTCGTCATCGGCCTTGGCTGGACCGTCACCATCGTCATCCTTGCAGCCCTCGGCCTTCTTGGCACGGAGGGCGCCCTGGTGGCGGCCATCCTGCACAATGTCAGCACCCTGCTGGTGCTCGGCAACGCCGCCCGGCTGATGCGGTACGACGAGCCGCTGGCGGCCATAGAGGCAGCCTGATCTCGCGGCCAGCGGCACGGCGCTGATGAATTAGTTGCAGAATTTCAGCGCAGGCGAATTGCAATGCAGTTACATTCGTTGTTTTTGTTCGTCCCGACGTGAACTGTGCAGAACCGAAGGACGAGCATCTCTTGGACGTCATCACCACAGCCCTCGTTTTGTTGCTGGCCATCGTCGTCAGCGGCCTGGTGTCGCGGGTTATCCCGATAACACTGCCTTTGCCGCTTATCCAGATCGTGCTTGGCGCAGCGATCGGCCTGTCGGCAAATCTCAGCGTCACGCTGGAACCGGATATCTTCTTTCTGCTGTTCCTGCCGCCGCTGCTGTTTCTCGACGGATGGCGCATTCCGCGCGAGGAGTTGATACGGGACCGGAACATCGTTCTTGAACTGGCGCTCGGGCTGGTCGTCTTTACGGTTCTTGGCGTCGGACTTTTTGTCCACTGGCTGATACCTGCCATGCCACTGGCCGTCTGCTTCGCGCTCGCAGCCGTTGTTTCTCCGACCGACCCGATTGCCGTATCGGCCATTGCCAAGCGCGTGAAGATCCCGCCGCGGATGATGCATATCCTCGAGGGCGAATCGCTTCTCAACGACGCATCCGGCCTCGTCTGCCTGCGCTTTGCCATCGCTGCCGCCCTGACCGGCACGTTTTCGCTCTATGACGCAACGTTGAATTTTCTCTGGGTAGCGATTGGCGGGCTGGTGATCGGCATCGCGGTCACCTGGACGATCAACGCGGTCAGTACGCGCCTTTCGCAGCGCTACGGCGAGGAGAGCGGCTCGCAGATCCTGGTGAGCCTGCTTATGCCGTTTGCCGCCTATCTGCTGGCGGAGCATCTGAAGTGCTCCGGGATCCTCGCGGCTGTCTCTGCCGGGGTAACGATGAGCATCGCGGAGAATTCGGGCCGGGCCATGGCCATCACCCGCGTTCGCCGCAGTGCCGTGTGGGACATGATCGCCTTTGCCTTGAACGGCACCATCTTCGTCCTTCTCGGCGAGCAACTGCCGGGCATCCTGTCGCGCGCCGACCAGACGGTAAAGCTGACCGGCCACGAAAACCCGTGGTGGCTGCTGGCCTATGTCCTCGCGCTGACGGTCAGTCTTGCCAGCCTGCGTTTCGTCTGGGTCTGGGTGTCGCTGCAACTGACGCTGCTTCGGGACAAGCGGCGACACGATTCGACGAGTTCGCGCATTGTCGCGGCCTTTTCCGTCGCCGGCGTGCGAGGCGCACTGACGCTGGCCGGCGTGCTGACCCTGCCCTTGACCATGAACGACGGATCGATTTTTCCGGGACGCGACCTTGCGATATTCCTCGCCATGGGGGTCATCGTCTTTTCGCTGATCGCCGCCACCGTGTTCCTACCGCCACTACTGCGCAACCTGGAGCTACCGAAGGAAACCAAGCGGGAAGAGGATGAGGACGCAGCCCGAATCGCTGCGGCGCAGGTCGCCATGAAGGAAGTCGAGGAGGTCCAGCACAATCTTGCCAAGGGCAAGGACGACACCGACCTCTATGTCGAGGCCGCAGCGCGGGTCACCGAATTCTATCGGCGGCGGCTGGAAATCCATACGGGTGCCGAAGATGAGGGCTCGACGTCGCGCGAGATCGCCAAGATCGAAATGCAGTTGCGGCTGGCGGCAGTCCGGGCCGAACGCAGCGAGATTTTCCGCAAGGTCCGCGCCCGCGAGCTCGGCAGCGCGACTGGCCGGAAACTGGTCCAGGAGTTGGATCTGCTCGAAGCGCGCTATCTCAGCTAGCAGCACCTCGCAAGGCGGCATCGGCGCTGCAGGCATTGCGAAGCCGGCCACGGCATTGCAAAAGAAGAGAGACAGAATCACCTAGGTCGGACCCAGCTTGGAAAAAACGCTTTATCTTCCCGTGAAGGCCTTTCTGGAAAGTGCCGGTTACCGGGTCAAGGGCGAGATCGGCGGCTGCGATATGGTGGGGCTCAGCGACGACGACCCCGGCATCGTCGTCATCTGCGAACTGAAGCTGACGTTCAACCTCGAACTCGTCCTGCAAGCAGTCGACCGGGCGTCCGTCTGCGACGAGGTGTGGATTGCGGCCCGTATTTCGGCCAGGGGCAAAGGTCGCGAATCCGACAGTCGCTATCGCGATCTCTGCCGGCGACTGGGCTTCGGCATGCTGGGCGTCTCGGATGCAGGCGTGGTCAGCGTCATCGTCCAGTCGGTAACGCCGATGCCTCGAACCAATTCCAAGCGGCGCTCGCGGCTCGTCCGGGAGCACCAGCGGCGGCGCGGCGATCCCATGCTCGGCGGCTCGACCAAAATTCCCGTCATGACCGCCTACCGCCAGCAGGCGCTTGCCATCGCTGCAGCGCTCGAGGCCGGGCCTCTTCGCCCGAAGGATATGAAACTGGTAGCACCGCAGGCAGGAACGATCCTGCTGCGCAACGTCTACGGCTGGTTCGAACGAGTGGAAAAAGGCGTCTACGCCCTGACCGAGGGCGGCAGGCAGGCGCTGAAACAATGGCCGCAAGTCACGGTCGTCGATTAGTTCTGGACAATGCATCCGCCAAAGTGATTGCCCTTTCGGCGACCGGTCTGCTATCAGCGTCCATGCCCGTATCGAAGAGGAGCTGGCCGATGACTGCAACGCCAAGCCCCGGGGGCAACCTGTGACGGATACAGCATCGCTTGCAGCACTCGGCTGGTCTGAGTTTTTCCAGTCGCAAATCGAGGATGCCGACGCCGGTCTGGAACCGCGCCGCATTTCCGGCGTTCACCGCACCCGTCTCGCTGGCATATCGGAGCATGGGCCGGAGCAGCTCATTCTTGGGCCGCACGCTAATACCGGCGAGTTCGCCGTCGGCGACTGGGTGCTAGCGGAACGCGAGACCGATCTCGTCGTCCGCCGCCTGGACCGCAAGGCGCTGCTGCAGCGCCGCACGGAAGGCAAGGACAACCAGCTGGCCGCTGCCAATGTCGACACCCTGTTCATCGTCACATCCTGCAATGCCGACTTCAATCCTTCGCGGCTCGAGCGCTACCTGGCGCTTGCCAACCAGGCGGGCACCGAGCCGGTGATCTTGCTCACCAAGGCCGACACCGTCGACGACGCCGAAAGCTACAGGCAGCAGGCGCAGGCGCTGCAGCGCGATCTCGCCGTCGTCGTGCTCAACGGCCGCTCTCCGGATGCAGTGGGTGCACTGGCACCGTGGTGCGGAGCTGGCCGCACGGTGGCGCTGGTTGGTTCTTCAGGCGTTGGCAAGTCGACCCTCGTCAATACGCTGGCGGGGCCTGATCGCGAGCAGACCCAGGAGACCGGCGGTATTCGAGAGCAGGATGCCAAAGGCCGTCACACCACCACTTCTCGCTCGCTGCACGCTATCGCCGGCGGCGGTTGGGTGATCGATACGCCCGGCATGCGGACGCTCTATGTCAGCGACGCCTCATTCGGCATCGAAACGCTGTTCGCCGAGATTACAGATCTGGCACCCTTCTGCCGGTTCCGCGATTGCACCCACGCGCACGAGCCCGGTTGCGCTGTCCAGAAGGCGGTCAAGGAAGGCACGCTTTCGGCCGAACGGCTGGATCGCTGGCGCAAGCTTTCCGAGGAAAATGTCCAGAACACCCCGGTGCAGACGGGGCCGCGCGGCAACAAGGTTCCGGGTCGCAAAAAGAAATACTAGGGCAATTCTGTTTTCACGGAGACGTGAAAGCCTCTATCCCTTTGTTTTTACGCATTCCGGACACCAAATCGCCAGGCACTTTTGCAGGAATTGCGCGGATGCGACGGATAGAAGCCCAACCCGGCTTGAGCCAGTCCCGACCCGGCGCTACTTGATCAACCTCAAGTGGACAAACGGGAGGCTGACATGACCGACACAACCGCGAGCACAGCAACGCCGACTGCCGAGGAAACGGTTTTCGGCATCATCATGGCGGTCAGCTTCTGCCATATGCTCAACGATACCATGCAGTCTCTCATCCCGGCACTCTATCCGATGATCAAGGATAGCTACGGGCTCGATTTCACCCAGATCGGCTTCCTCGGCCTGGTCTTCCAGGTAACGGCCTCGCTGCTGCAGCCGCTCATCGGCATCTATACCGACAAGCGGCCGCTGCCATATTCGCTGACGGTCGGCATGGGCTTTACACTGATCGGTCTGCTGCTGCTGGCGTTTGCCCGTGCCTACTGGGTACTGCTCGTCGGCGCCGGCGTGGTCGGGCTGGGTTCTGCCGTGTTCCACCCCGAATCCTCGCGCGTCGCGCGGCTTGCCTCCGGCGGACGTCACGGGCTGGCGCAATCGCTGTTTCAGGTCGGCGGCAATTTTGGCTCGGCCATGGGACCGCTGCTGGCAGCCTTCATCGTCCTGCCGCGCGGACAGGTCAGCGTTGCATGGTTTTCGCTGGTCGCCCTGCTCGGCATGATCGTCCTGTGGCGGGTCGGCGTCTGGTATTCCCGCCACCGCATTGCCAACGCCAAGCGAAAGGTGGTCGCGGCCGTCGTGGCCCTGCCGCGCGCAACCATCGTCAAGTCGATTATCGTGCTCGTATTCCTTGTCTTTTCCAAATTCATCTACATGAGCAGTCTGTCGAGCTACTACACTTTCTACATGATCGACCGCTTTGGCGTGTCGGTCCAGCATGCGCAGATTCTGCTGTTCGTGTTCCTCGGGGCTGTTGCGGTCGGCACCGTTGCCGGCGGCCCTGCCGTCGATTGGTTCGGCACCAAGTTCGTGATCTGGTTCTCCATCCTCGGCACCTTGCCGTTCACCCTCGCACTCCCCTATGCCAACTATGAGGTCACGGTGGTGCTCACCGTCATCATCGGCGTCATCCTCGCCTCGGCATTTTCAGCGATCATCGTCTTTGCGCAGGAACTGGTGCCCGGCAGGGTGGGTACGATCGCCGGACTATTTTTCGGCTTTGCCTTCGGCATCGGCGGGATCGGCGCTGCCGGGCTCGGCATTGTCGCCGACCACAAGGGCATCGCCTACGTCTATAGCATCTGCTCCTACCTGCCGCTCCTAGGGCTTCTCACCGTCTTCCTGCCAGATATAGGCAAAGGTCGCCGCCACCGCGCAAGGCAGGCGTAGGAGTTTAGTGCCGGCATTTGACGGATTGGATGAGATTGACCGTCAAACCCGGTTCCCTTATTCGCGCTGTGCGCCCTGTTCAACTTTCCCTATGGCGCTCGCCCGAGCGCCATAGGGCAGCATTCAGTCCGCCAATCACCTTGCCGCCCAATTCATGCCGCGATGGAAAATCGTTCTCATCTGCGACACCGAAAACTCCTTGGCCTGGTGCCCGAGCGACGAATAGAAGACCCGGCCTTTGCCATAGTGGCGTTTCCAGGCGACCGGCATAACGACACCGTTGATCCAGTAGGCATGCTCGCCGGTAAAGGTAGTCGTTGCCAACACCTCGTTCGATGGGTCGACATGCATGTAGTATTGCTCGGAGGTGTAAGGAAAGTCCTCGATCCCCTCCATGATCGGATCGTCCGGCTTGGTGATATTGACGGTGTAATCGATGATGTTACCGGGATGGGCCACCCACTGGCCGCCGATGATGAACTGGTAGTCGACGCTATCGCGAAAGCTGTCGCCCGCACCGCCGTGATAACCGGCGATACCAACACCGCTCTCGACAGCGGCGGCCAGGTTCTTTACCTCCTCCTTCTCGATCTTCGACATCGTGACGATCGGCACGATCAGGCTCAGGTCGTGGATGGATGGATCGGCAAACGCTTCCGTGCTGTTTTCCAGATAGACCTTGAAACCATCCTCTTCGAGAATGTCGCGGACGATATGGGCGCATTCCTGCGGCTCGTGACCGCTCCAGCCGCCCCAGACGATAAGTGCTTCGCGCATTGTACTGTTCTCCTGTTTCATTGCTCGATCAGCCCGTCCACAAGGGATTCGGACAGGGGAGCGGGACGCCCGGTCTCAGTGGCGATGCTGACCGTACGGCCGGTATCGGACGCGGTCTGGAAGGCTTCCATCACCTCCAGCACATGCAGCGCCAGGCTACCGCTGGCGCGATGCGGTCGGTTCGAGCGAATGGCATGTGCCATGTCAGCAACCCCAAGCGAGCGGTAGTTGCCGTCTGCATAAGGTCCTGTAACCTCGCGGGTCTCGAACTCGCCGCCCTTCTTCAGATATTCCACCGATCCGCCGAAGTGGTTCGGATCGGGCACGAGAAGCGTGCCTTCCGTCCCGTAGATTTCGATCGGAACATGTTTGTGGCCAGCGACATCGAAGCTCATGCCGATCTGTACGATGGCGCCATTTGCGAAAGCCATGACGCCGGCGACATGGGTCGCGACATGCACGGGGATATGCTGGCCGTTGCGCGGCGCGCTGGTGATGATGCGCTCCTTGCGCGGGGTCGTGGCGAAGCCGGCCACCTGCGAGACCGGACCGAGCAAATTGACAAGATCGGTGATATAATAGGGTCCCATATCGAGCATGGGGCCGCCGCCGACCTCGTAATAGAAATCCGGGTTTGGATGCCAGCGCTCGTGGCCGGGGCACATGAAGGTCGCGGTACCACCGACCGGCTGCCCGATGGCGCCCTCATCGATGATGGCACGCGCCGTCTGGTGGCCGCCGCCGAGGAATGTGTCCGGCGCAGCACCGATCCTCAGCCCCTTCGCCGCGGCAGCATTGGCAAGGCGTTTGCCCTCATTGAAGTTGATGCCGAGCGGTTTTTCCGAATAGGTGTGTTTTCCCGCATCGAGCGCTTGCAGGGCGACAGCCACATGGGCCTTCGGGATGGTCAGGTTGACGATGATCTCAACCGCCGGATCGGCGAAAAGCTCTGCGATGTCGACCGCTTTCAGGCCGAATTCCGCAGCCTTTGCCTCCGCCAGGTCGCGATTGAGGTCCGCCACGCCTTTGATATCGAGAATGGGGAACGATCTCATGGCTTTCAGGTAGGCGCCGGATATATTCCCGCAGCCGATAATGCCGATTCCAACTTTTTCCATAACTGCCTCCTCCAAGACCGGTTCGAATTTTTGTGGGTTAGTGCGCCGGCGCGGGCCCTGTCGTGCTCCAGGGCGATTCGTAGAGTTCGCGAAGTGCCACGACCGCTGCTCCCTGTGCCCAGGTCTCATCGGTCGATTGGTCGAAAACAAGTTCGGCGACGCCCCGGATGGAAGGCGGAATAGCCGCCGCATAGGCATGACGCAGGCTGTCGAGAAACGGCGCTCCCAGCGCAAGTGTCGATCCGACGACGATGACGCGGGGCGGTGCGAACAACGTGACGATATTGGCGACGGCCATGCCGCAGGCCTCGCCGGCGCGGGTGGCAGCGACGATCAGTCCATTGTCCTCGCCAGCAATGAGTGTTTGCGCGTGCGCCATGCCGCGCCCAAGCCGGACGGCTTCGGCAAAGCGTCCGCCACTCGAATGTGCACCGAAGATGGCGTTTTCCCCCGCCTGGCTGGAGAGACGGATGGCCCCTTCCGATCCCATGCCAATGACGAGATCTCCGAGGTTATGACTAAGACCGCCAGCGCCACGAAACAGCTGGCCACCATGCAGGACGCCGAGACCAAGAGTTTTCTCCAGCGAAACCACGACGACGTCATCGAGCTCGCGGGCGTGTCCAAACCAGTGATGCGCCAGAGTTATCGCATGGGCATCGCTCTCGACGATCGTGGTAATGCCCAGCCGCTCGGACATTTCCCGGGCGAAATCGACGCCGGTTTCGCGAAAAATCGGGCTGGTGCGGACATGCCCGGTGCGGTGTTCGATCAGCCCGGGCAAACCGAGGCAGACGAGATCGATATCATGGATCGACAGATCCGCATCGATAACGCAACGACGGACCCCGTCATCGATAAGGTCGGCAATGACGCTAATCGGCTGCCGATCGACGCGCAGCGCCATCGTCTGTCTCGACAGCACCTCGCCGCAAAAATCAGTCACCACGAAGATCATCCGATCGGCAGCAATCTTTGCGCCCACGACGCGCGCGGCAGCCGGATTGAGCTCCAGCGCCACCCTCGGGCGACCTCGCGCTGCGGGATTGCGAAGATCGCCCTCGTGTCGCGCTAGGATCAGACCATCGTCCAGCAGGGCTGCCGTGATGGCCGACACCGTCGTCGTCGACAATTGCGTGAGTTCGCTGATTTCGATCCGCGCGATTGGCCCCGCGCGCCGGATCGTATCAAGGATACTGAAACGGTTGATCGCCCGCATCAGCTCTGGGTCGGCAGTTTTCATTGAGACAAAGCAACCTGTTGGACCAACTATCCCGCCGTAGAATTTAGGCCGGATCATGAATTAAATAGAGACCCCACGTTGAAGACTGTCAAGCCTTGCTGCCTAAAAAACAAGTTTAGCGATTGACAACTGTGCAATTTTCCGATGACTTAATCCGCATAAGGGAAAAATGGTGAGGACTTGTCATTCCCTTGGGAGGAGAAATGATGTTTCAGATCGTCGGGGCGAAAGCCCTTCGCGGTAAGCGGACAGCTATGCTTGTCGCTACCACCGGACTTGCCATGATGCTCGGTGCGGCCAGTGCGATGGCCGATACCACCGTCAAGTGGCTGCACCTTGAGCTTGATCCTGGCTATGTCGCCATCTGGCGCAAGATAGCCGATACCTATGAGACCCAGCATCCCGGCGTCAAAATCCAGATGCAGTTTCTGGAAAACGAAGCATTCAAGGCCAAGCTGCCGACGCTGCTGCAATCGAGCGACGCCCCGGATTTTTTCTATAGCTGGGGTGGCGGCGTCCTGAAGCAGCAGATGGCAACTGGCGCTCTGCTGGATCTGACCACTGCAATGAAGGCCAATGACGGCGCGTGGCTGAAGAGCTTCAATCCTGCTGCCGTCGAGGGCCTGACCTTCAACGGCAAAATCAGCGCCGTACCCTTCAAGCTCGGCACGGTCTCGTTCTATTACAACAAGGCGCTGTTCGCCAAAGCCGGCGTCGACGCGACCGCCATCAAGAGTTGGGAAGACTATCTGGCAGCGGTCAAGAAGATCAAGGCTGCCGGTATCGTGCCGATCGCCGGGGGTGGCGGCGAAAAGTGGCCGATCCACTTCTACTGGAGCTACCTCGTCATGCGCGACGGCGGCCAGAAGGTGTTCGACGCCGCCAAGACCGGACAGGGTGAAGGCTTCAACGATCCCGCCGTCATCAAGGCCGGCGAGCAGCTTGCCGACCTCGGCAAACTCGAACCGTTCCAGCCGGGGTATCTCGGCGCGACATGGCCGCAGACCCTCGGCGTATTTGCCGACGGCAAGGCGGCGATGATCCTTGGCTTCGAGAATACCGAATCCAACCAGCGCACCAATGCCGGCGACGGCAAAGGCCTCGCCAGCGACAATATCGGTCGCTTTGCGTTTCCGGCAGTAACGGGGGGTGCTGGTGCCGCGACGGATACGCTCGGGGGACTGAATGCCTGGGCGGTGTCGAAAAAAGCGCCCCCGGAAGCGCTGGATTTCCTAGCCTATCTCAACAATGCCGACAACCAGCGGGCGATGGCGAAGGCCGGTATGATCATTCCCGTGGCGGTCGGCGCCGAGGATGGGGTCACCAATCCGCTGATGAGGCAGTCCGCCGAACAACTGGCCCATACCACCTGGCACCAGAACTTCTTCGACCAGGATCTGGGACCGTCCGTCGGGCGTGTAGTCAACGATGTTTCCGTTGGCATTGTCTCCGGCCAGCTGACGCCGAAGGATGGAGCTGCGCAGATCCAGGAGGCTTTCGAGCAGGATCAACTCTGAAGCCTGTGTCCGGCGGCAGCACGCGTTGCCCGCCGCCGGCCGCAACCTCGAATCTCGAGACAGGCAATCCCTATGACTGATATCAGCGTCACATCGACCGTCAGTGCGGCGGCACGGCCCAAGCCTGTTGTCCGGCGAAAGAGCTCGGCAAACCACGGCCGCCTGCCGGTGCTGCTCATCTTCCTGCCACCTGCCCTGCTGCTTTTCACGATCTTTGTCATCCTGCCGATGGGAGAAGCGGCTTGGTACAGCCTCTATAAATGGAGTGGCTACGGCGCACCGACGGATTTTGTCGGCCTGCGGAATTTCCAGGTCCTGTTCAACAACCAGGCCTTTCTGACATCTCTGAAAAACAACGCGTTGATCATTGTCGTCTCGATCATCGTGCAGATTCCGTTGGCGATCTGGCTGTCAACGATGCTCGCCAACAGGATTGCCGGCGTGGTGATGTTCCGGCTGATTTTCTTTCTGCCCTACGTGCTCGCCGAGGTGGCCGCCGGCCTGATCTGGCGCTTCGTCTACGATGGCGACTATGGCCTGTTCGCGTCGCTGGCGCACCTGTTCGGCGTTGCGACGCCCTATGTGCTTGCCGACAAGGACCTGGCGATCTACGCCGTCCTGGCGGTCATCGTCTGGAAGTATTTCGGCTTTCACATGATGTTGTTCATCGCCGGGCTGCAATCGCTCGACAAGAGCATTCTGGAAGCCGCCGAGATCGACGGTGCTACGGGCTGGCAGAAATTCCGTTATGTTACGCTACCCCTGCTTGCCTCCACACTGCGTCTTTCCGTCTTCTTCGCGATCGTCGGCTCGCTGCAACTGTTTGACCTGATCATGCCGCTGACCGGTGGCGGACCGTTCAACTCGACCCAGACGATGGTGACTTTCCTCTTCAATTTCGGCGTCACCAGGATGCAGGTCGGCCTCGGCAGCGCCGTCGGGGTGGTGCTGTTCGTGATCTGCGTCACCCTCGCCTTCGGTTACAAACGGATATTTATGCGCAATGACTGATATGGCCACATCCATTCGCGTCAGCCCCGGCACCAGGGCCTACCTGTACCTGTCGCTGACCATCATCGCAGCCATCGTCCTCGTGCCACTGCTGACAACCGCGCTCGGCGGCTTCAAGTCGCTCGGCGATCTCAGGGTCAATCCTTTCGGCCTGCCAGCGGAATGGCATGTCGAAAACTACACCGACATCCTGTTTGGCGATCGCTACTGGCGACAGATGATGAATTCGCTGATCATCGCCCTGCTGACGGTGTTCCTGACCGTCAGCGTCTCGGCGATGGCCGCCTTCACCTTTGCCCACGTGCGCTTCTTCGGCTCGGATTTTCTGCTGAATTACTTCCTGATCGGCCTGATGTTCCCGGCGGCAACAGCCATACTGCCGCTGTTCATCCGCATCCGCGATCTTGGCCTTCTCAATACCTATTGGGGCGTCGTTCTGCCGCAGGTCGCGTTCGGACTTGGAATGAGCATCCTGCTCCTGCGGAATTACTTCAAAAACCTGCCGGAGGAATTGTTCCAGGCAGCGCTGGTCGACGGCTGCGGCTACATGCGCTTCTTCTGGTACATCACCCTTCCGCTTTCGCGACCGATCATCGCCACTGTCAGCATCATTTCCTTCGTCGGCAGCTGGAATAGCTACATCCTGCCGCTGATCATGCTGAACTCGGAATCGATCTATCCCTGGCCACTCGGGATCATGGTCTATCGCGGCGAGTTCGGGACACAGTGGCAGCTGGTGCTGGCCTTCATCACGCTGACCATCCTGCCGACCATCATCGTCTTCTTCCTCGCGCAAAAACACATCATCGCTGGCCTGACAGCCGGTGCGGTGAAGTCCTGACAGGCGCAACTGGAGCATCCAAAGCATGGCATCCGTCGAACTTCAGAACCTCCGCAAATCCTATGGTGCGCTCGATGTCATTCATGACATCTCGCTCTCGATCAGCGACGGGGAATTCATCGCTCTGGTCGGTCCATCCGGTTGTGGCAAGTCGACATTGCTGAGGATGATCGCCGGGCTGGAGGAGGTTACCGGCGGCGATGTGCTGATCGGTGGCGACATCGTCAACGCGCTGACGCCCCGCGAGCGCAACATTGCCATGGTGTTCCAGTCATACGCGCTCTATCCGCACATGACAGTGGCGCAGAACATGGCATTCAATCTCAAATTGTCAGGGCAGCCGAAGACTGTGATCGACCAGCGCGTCAACGAGGCGGCACGGATGCTGGATCTGACCGCGCTTCTTGAGAGGAAACCGGCCCAGCTCTCCGGAGGCCAGCGCCAGCGGGTGGCCATGGGCAGGGCCGTCGTGCGAAATCCCTCCGTCTTCCTCTTCGACGAGCCCCTGTCCAATCTCGACGCCAAACTCCGTGTCCAGATGCGTGCCGAGATCAAGACGCTCCACCAGAAGGTCCAGACGACGTCCATCTACGTCACCCATGACCAGATCGAAGCCATGACGCTTGCCGACCGGATCGTCGTGCTTAACCAGGGCAGGATAGAGCAGCACGGCACGCCCCTGGAACTTTACCGAACCCCCGCCAACCTGTTCGTCGCGGGCTTTATTGGCTCGCCTGCCATGAATGTGCTCGACGGCGTGGTGGAGGGTCTGGCGGGCGAGCCAGTTGTCCGGCTGAAGGACGGGACTGCGCTGCGCATTGCCGCCGAGAGGCGGGTCACGTCGGGACAGGAGGTTACGATCGGCTTGCGTCCAGAGAACTTGAACCCGGCAGGAAAGGGATCACCACTCAGCGGTCGGACCCTGCTTGTTGAACCAACCGGTGCGCAGACACATGTGTTGTTCGAGATTGCCGGCCAACAAATGACAGCCGTTGTGGATGGCGAGTTCCCTGTCAGCTACGGCGCCGCGCTCAACGTCAACATCAACCCTGACCAGGTTTACGTCTTCGATCGCATCAGCGGGATCGCGCTTTAAGTCGTTGACACAGCAGCGCCTTCTCGGATTCCGGCATAACAGCCGATCAGGTCGCTCTGTTTCCTTCGCCGTCAAACACATGCAGATGCTGGGTCGGGAAGGCGACGGAGACTTTCGGGCCCATCGACATGGTTTCGCGATCGAGTGTGAAGATCTTGAATGGCAGGCCGTGCAGCTTCAGGTGGAGGATAATACCGAAACCGGTCGGCTCTATCAGGTCCACGTCGGCACTGATACCAGATCCATTCCGTGTCACGACCACGTGTTCCGGGCGGATGCCGAGCGTTGCCTTTTCGCCGGTCGTGACGATTGGTGTTGAGGCAAGCGGAACTGGAGTGCCATCCCCGAGGATCATCTGGTGCCCGTCGTAGCTGGCCTCGAGAAAATTCATGCCGGGAGAGCCGATAAAACCTGCGACGAAAAGATTGGCGGGGCGGTCATAGAGTTCGAGCGGGCTTCCGACCTGCTGGACAACGCCTCCATGCATGGCGACGATCCGGTCCGCCAGCGTCATCGCCTCGATCTGGTCATGGGTGACGTAAATCGAAGTCGCTTTCAGATCGGCATGCAGTTTCTTGATTTCGGCACGCATCTGTTCGCGCAGACGCGCATCGAGGTTGGAGAGCGGTTCGTCGAAGAGAAACGCCTTTGGCTCCCGCACGATTGCCCGACCCATGGCGACACGCTGCCTCTGTCCGCCGGACAGTGCCTTGGGGCGCCGCTCGAGGAGCGGATCGAGACCCAGCTTGGAAGACGCCAGCGACACCGCCGCGGCGATCTTCTCCTTGGCGATCTTCCGGATTTTCAGGCTGTAGCTCATGTTGCCGGCGACATTCATGTGCGGGTAGAGAGCATAGGACTGGAACACCATGGCGATGTCGCGGTCCTTCGGGTGCAATTCGTTGACCCGGCGACCGGCGATCCGGATTTCACCACCGGTGACGTCCTCGAGACCGGCGATCATGCGCAGCAGCGTGGACTTTCCGCATCCGGAGGGACCGACCAACACGATGAATTCGCCGTCCTCGATCTGCAGGTCTACGTCGTGCAGCACCTGCACATGGCCGTAGGCCTTCCTGACGTTCTGGATATCGATCGATGCCATGGTGACTATCCCTTGACCGCGCCGGCCGTCAGGCCCTGGACGAGGTAACGTTGAATGAGCAGGAAGAACAGCCCGGCCGGAATGAGTGCCATGACGCCCGCCGCCATCATCTGACCGAAATCGACCGAGAATTTGGAAACGAAGGTCAAGAGCCCCACCGGGAAGGTGGCCGCCTGGTTGCCGTTGATCAGCATCAGGGCAAAGAGCAGCTCGCTCCAGGCTGCGGTGAAAACGAAGCCGAGCGTTGCCGCAATGCCGGGCAAGGTCAGCGGCAGGATGATCTGCCGGAAGGCGATGAATTGCGTTGCGCCGTCGATCATCGCGGCTTCTTCTAGTTCCTTCGGAATGCCGTCGAAGAATGACTGCATCAGGAAGGTCGCGAAGGGCACGTTGAACGCCGTGTAGACAATCACCAGGCCGGTCAGGCTGTTTGTCAGGTGCAGAGGCGAGAGGATCTTGAAGATCGGCGCCACCAGCATGACCAGCGGAAACATCTGCGTCAGCAGCATGAGCGCCACGATCCAGTATTTGCCCCGAAAATCGAAGCGGGACAGCGCATAGCCGGCCAATGACGCGCAGATCGTCACGGCAATGGCGGTAGAGGCCGAGACGATCACGCTGTTTTTGAAGAACGTCGGAAAATCGCTGTGCTCCAGCACGAACGCGTAGTGCTCCCAGGTCGTGCGCGAAGGCCACATCCGCACCCCCTCGGTATAGAGGAGGTCGTTCGGCGTCAGCGAAACTTTCAACAGCCAGAACAGCGGAAACAGGGCGAATACGATGTAGACGAGGATAGCGAGCCGATGGGCGATGATGGGCAGGAAAGATCGTCTCATGGGCCTAGTCCTTGTTCAGCAATGTCTGCCGGAGCAGAATGATCACCATCGAATAGGCGAGCAACAGCACCAGCAGCACCAGCGCGATGGCCGACGCATAACCAAAATCCAGCCGCTTGAAGGCCTGGGTGAAGATGTAGCTGGCGACGATCTGCGTACGATCAGCAGGGCCACCGCCGGTCATGACGACGATGAGGTCAGCGAAATTGGAGACCCAGACCGTTCGCAGCAGGACGGTGATGGCGATGGTCGGTGCCAGGAATGGAAGCGTGATCGATTGGAACCGCTGGAACCAGCTGGCCCCATCGATGGAGGCCGCCTCGTAGAGATCGCGCGGGATTGCCTGCAGCGCGGCCAGAAGCGTGATCGCGAAAAACGGAATCCCCCACCAGACATTGGCAACGATCGGCCCCCACATCGCATAATGCGGGTTGGACAGGATGTTGTCGGGCTGATCCATCAGGCCGAGTGCGAACAGCCAATGCGGGATCGGTCCGATCACCGGATTGAAGAGCCAGGCCCAGTTGAGACCGGCCAGAAAGGAGGGCACGGCCCAGGGCAGGAACACCAGGGCCTGGACGAGGCCACGCCCCCAGAATGGCTTGTCCAGCAGCAGGGCAAGGATCAGCCCGAAGGCAAATTGCAGGACGACCGATGCGCCGGTCCACCACAGGGTGTTTCTCAGCGCGCCGTAAAAGGCTGCATCTTTGGAAAGATCGCGAAAGTGATCGAGGCCGATGAAGCCGCCGGAAAACGGTTTCAGCAGCTGGACATCCCGGAAGGCATAAGAGACGCCAATCACCAGCGGCACCAGCATGACGGCGACGATCAGGATCAGTGCCGGTGCACTGTAGAGATAGGGTTCCGAGGCATCGGCGAGCCGCTTTTTCCAGGGCCTGCGGTCTCGACGCCTGTCATCGGTATAGGCGGTCATGGTCATCGGCCAAAGGTCCGTTCAGGTTTGCAGCGGCAATGCGGCTAGCAACAGTGTGTGCGAAAACGGCGACGGATTGCTCCGTCGCCGCATCAAGCCCTATTTCTTGGAGAGAAATTTCTGCTGCGCCTTGGTCAGATAGTCGGCCCATTGATCGGCAAGATCCTTGGCGGAGATATCGCCCAGCAAAGCCTGCTGCGAGGTCTTGATGGCCAGCGAATCCTTGAAGAAGGCAAATTCCTCCAGATAGGTCGGCATGACAGTCGGCACCGTGTTCTTGTCGGCCAGTTCCTCGAACCAGCCCTTGAACTGGTCACCGGCATAGAACGGATCCTTCTCTGCCGATGTATAGGCCGGCAGCGCACCGATCTTCTTGTTCCATTCGAGGTTGCCTTCCTGGCCCTCGAGGGTGGCGATCAGCTTCCAGGACAGGTCCTTGTTCTGGGTTGTCGCAAACATCGACCAGCCAGCATAGCCGATCGTCGGGAAAGACTTGCCGGACGGTCCCTTCGGCAAGGGCGCGACGCCGAAATCGTCCTTGCTCATGCGCTCGGCAACGGCGATCAGTGCATCCGGATCCTGGTCGAGGAAGGCGCAGGTGCCCGAATAGAAGCCGGCTACGACCTCATTGAAGCCCCAGTTGACGCTATCCTTTGGCGCATATCCCTTCTTGTAGAGATCGACCATCCACTCGATGCCCTTGGCCCAGCCTTCGTCGTTCATGGTCGACGTGCCGTCCGGCTTGAAATACGTGTTGTCGCCCGCCATGGAGGCCGCAAAGATCATCCAGCCATTAAGGCCGCCGGGGCCGCCGCGCATGCAGTAGCCGTATTTTCCGGGGATCTTCGAGACCGCCGCGGAGGCTTTGACGAAATCGTCCATGGTCTTCGGTGGCTCGGAAATGCCGGCCTGTGCCAACAGCTTCTTGTTGTAGAACATCGCGCGCAGGTAGAAGCCGTAGGGTAGCATGTAGGCGGTGTTCTTGACGTCCCGGCCGAGTTCCAGCGCACGTGGCGTCAGTTCCTTGGTGTGCTCCCATTTCGCCAGATAGGGCTCGAGGCTTTCGAGCATACCGTTATTGCCATAGAGCGACAGCCAGGTATCCGGCATCTCCATGACATCGGGCGTATCGCCGGCCGAGACCATCGTTGCGAATTTCTGGAAGGCTTCGTTCCAGGGCAGCGAAATGATATCGACCTTTGTACCGGGGTTGGCCGCTTCGAACTTGCCAACGAGCGATTTGAGCGTCTCGGTACGCTCGGGGCTGGTGATGACTTCGACGAGCTTGAGTGTCGTATCGGCGAACGCGGTTCCCGCCATCATCGCGGTAAAGAGTGCCGCTGTTATCAGTCTTTTCATGCTATTCCCCCTTTTCGGTTTTTCTTCCTGTTGATGGTTCCTACGAGGCTGCAGCGATTGCTTCCTCGATATCTCTCCACAAGGCCTCGGTTCCTTCGAGACCGACATGCAGGCGGACGGACCGCGCGCTGATCCCGAAGGTGTGCGCGGAATTGGGCTGGGCCTTCTGCTGCAGGACGACTTGGCCGGGCACGATGAGGCTCTCGTGGCCACCCCAGCTCACGCCCAGCTTGAAAAGCCTGAGATGGTCGGAGAAGGCCCGGATATCGACGCCCTCGCGGAAAATGAAAGAGAACAGGCCGGACGTGCCGTTGAGGCCTGCCGGCAATCGGTTGGCAAGGCCGGGATGGCAGACCTCCTCGACGACGTCGAGGTTCTGCAGCCGTCTGGCGATCGTCATGGCTGCGGCTTCGTGCGCCTTCATGCGCAGCGGTAATGTGCGCATGCCGCGGATGAGCAACCAGGCATCGAAAGGCGAAAGCTTGCCGCCGAGATAGGGGTAGGCCTCGGCCTTTATCCTTGCGATCAGCGCCTTCGAGCCCGCGACAACGCCAGCGACGACATCGCTATGGCCGCCGAGATATTTGGAGGCGGAATGAATGACCAGATCGACGCCCAGCGTCAGCGGCTGCTGGAAAAAGGGGCTGGCCCAGCTGTTGTCGATCATCGAAACGACACCGTGCTGCCTGGCGAGCGTTGCAAGGGCGCCGACGTCGTGGGCTTCCATCACCCAGCTGGTCGGGCTTTCCATGTAGAATACCTTGGCGCCCGGAAGCGCCTTTGCGACGGCCTCCTCGTCGCGACCATCGACATAGGTCACCTCGACCTTCATGCGCTTGAGGATCGTGCCGAACAGGCGAAAGGCATCGGGGTAGATATGCTTGACGGCGACGATCCGGTCGCCCGGTTCGACGAATGTGAGCACGGCTGACGAGATCGCCGACATGCCGCTGGCAAATCCGAGCGCATCCTCGGCCGCCTCGAGCTTGGCCAGCATCTCCTCGAACATCCGGACCGTCGGGTTCAGGCCGCGGGTGTAGATGGGCCGGACCTTTTCGCCGCGATAGGAGGCGATCATATCGTCGTAATCGGAGAAGGTGAAAAGCGATGTCTGGAAGATCGGAGGCACCACCGCTTCGGCATAATTGCCTTCGTCATGAGCGGTAATCAGTGATGCGAGATCGAATGGCCCGAGCTCTGCGGTCATTTTGACATTTCCTTGATGTCTTCCTCGACGACGTCGAGAATCTTCAATGTTTCGAGGCGCGCTGCCTCCGGATCCTGTGCCACGATCGCGTTGAACAGGGTGCGGTGGAACGGAAACGACCGACGCGCAAAGTCTTCCCGGTCGAAAGGATGGGTCCAGAAGCGCTCGAAGGTGCCACGCATCTGCTCCAGCAACTGCTTGAATAGTGGATTGTGGGTGGCGTCATAGACGGCGAGGTGAAACGCCAGGTCTTCGGGGCCGGAGGCGCCCTTGGCGATGTGGACGCGCTCCATCTCGTCGAGCTTTTCCTCGATGATCGCAAGATCTTCCGGAGTGCGCTTCCTGGCAGCCACCATCCCAGCTTCGCATTCGATACCGCGCCGAACCTCGAGTGTCTGCAACAGGACGTCGCGCAAATGCGTGGTGTCCATTGACAGCGGCATATGGATCGTTGCCTTGGAAACCGGCTTCAGCAGGTAGGTGCCACTCCCCTTGCGCGTCTCTACGACCCCAAGCGCCTGGAAGTGGGTCATGACCTCGCGAATGGTCGAGCGACCGACGGACAAGGCACCCATCATCTCGCGCTCGGTCGGCAGTTGGTCGCCGGATTGGAGGTTGGTTTTCTCTATGAAATCGGACAACGCATCGATGACCTGGCGCGTCCGATCCTGAGTAGGCAATGGTGTCAGCAAACGTTCGTTCCCTCGTTGCGGATAGATTGGTCTGACATCTGCTATCAGGTCAATCTTTTTTTCGTGCGACCCGCGGAAAGCCACAGCAATAGAAATTCGTCGTCCGCTGAGAGGCGAACGCGGAAGTATTGCGGGATGAACGGTCGGCGCGATAATCGATCAGACAACGATCACGCCGATTGCCTCAGCTCTCCAGCCAGACGCGTGATGCGATGTATCCGTTGCTGAGATCGTTGCCGACGTCCGGTACGAAGCCCTTCAGGGCGGGGCTCGACGCATTCAGGTAGTTGTTGAACACGGGAATGATCGAACCCGACTCGTCGCGCACGAGGAGTGCCATATCACGGTACATCTCCTTGCGCTTCGCTTCGTCTGCTTCGGCCCGTGCGGCCAGCAGCAGCGTGTCGAATTTCGCATTGTCGAACTTCGACTCGTTGCTTGCTGATTTCGAATAGAATTCGAGCGAATAGATCAGGTCCTGCGTCAGGCGCGTTCCGAAAAACGAGACGCAGAAAGGCTTGTTGCGCCAGACGCCGCTCCAGTAGCCGTCCGTCGGAACGCGGTTGACGGCGACCTTGATGCCGGCCTTCGCCGCGCCATCCCGCAGGATGACCGCCATATCGACGCCGCCCTGCATGACGTCGGCAGCATAGATTGGAACGGCCCCGTCGAAACCGGATTTCTTGTAGTGGAAGGCAGCCTTCTCCGGATCGAATTCACGCTGCGGAATGTCGCCGGGAAACATGTCGAAGGCAGCATTCACAGGAAAGTCGTTGCCGAGCGTCCCGTATCCACCAAGGACCTGCTTCAGCAGAAATTTGCGATCGATGGCGTATTTCAAGGCAAGGCGAAGATCGACGTTGTCGAACGGTTTCTGGTCGACCAGCATGGGCATCGTATAGTGGCTGCGCCCGGGCGTGTTGTGAATGGTGATATTCTTCATTCGCCCCAGCAGTGGGATTGTATTGGGGTTGATTGCATTGATGAAATGAACCTGCCCCGAGGCCAGAGCGGCCGTTCGCGCCGATACGTCGGCAATCGCCAGGATCTCGACACTGTCGACCCAGCCACGGTTGGGATGCCAGTCGTCCTTGTTCTTCTCAAGCAGGATTTGGACGCCGGGATTGTTGCGGACGATCTTGAAGGGACCGGTGCCGATACCGGCATTGGGATCGCCCCTGCCACCGTTCGGCTGGATGACGAGGTTGTAGACGCTGAAGATCAGCGGCAGGTCGCGGTTTTGCTCGGTCAGCGTCACGACGACATTCTCGCCCGAAGCCTCTACGGACTTGATGCTGGCGAGGTAGCCGAGCGCGCCTGATTTGGAGGCTTTGTCGCTGTGGCGGCGCAGCGTCTCGACGACGTCCTCGACTTTCAGCGCATCGCCATTATGAAAGCGCACGTTCTTCCGGATCTTGAACGACCAGGTCGTTCCGCCATCGGTCGTCTCCCATGATTCAGCCAGAGCCGGAACCGCCTTGCCGGTCGTCGGGTCGGTCTCGACCAGGGTATCGCCCCAGCTGCGGGCCAGCACAAATTGCAGGGCGCTGATGTAGCTTGCGGGGTCGAGTGCATCGGTCGACGCGCCGCCGTTCATGGCGATCTTCAGATGGCCGCCGCTCTTGGGTGTTGCAGCCTGTGCAAATGCGCCGCTGCCCGTAAACATCAATGTGGCGCCTGCGAGCGAACCCTGCAAGACGGTACGCCTAGTCACGCCTTCGGCAGACTGAACCGTCGAAAGGGGGTCCCGGTTCTCATTTCCAAACTTCGACGTCATTCGGCATCCCCTTTTCGATAAAGTGCACAACGGACGGATCATCTCTAGACGAGCAGCTTCCATAGACACTAATGTCCATTATAACGGCTCGTCAATCCTGCATTTCGCCAGAACTTTATCCGGCGCATGGGCTATTTGATAATGAGCGAAGATGAAACTACGGGTGCAGGCATGAGTAGCAGCAACACCAGGGTAAAGGCCGATGCCCCAGAGAGGGTTGGCCGCACGACGAAGGAGGAATGGCTCGACCTGTCCATCCAGGCGCTGATCAGCGACGGGATAGATCGTGTCAAGGTTCAGATCATTGCCAAGACACTCGGCGTGTCCCGCTCGAGCTTCTATTTCTTCTTCAAGAACACCAAGGACCTTCACGCCCAGATGCTCGATTTGTGGCTCCGCAAGAACACGGGCCCCATCATCGAGCGTGCCATGCGACCGGCAGACACGATAACGCAGGCAATCCTCAACGTCTTCGAATGCTGGGTGGACGCCAGCCTTTTCGACTTCCAGCTCGATATGGCGGTGCGGTTTTGGGCTAAGCGTTCCTCGTCCGTGAACGCCGTGGTGGTACAGGCAGACGATCAGCGCGTAGACGCTTTACAGAAGATGTTCATTCGCCACGGCTACCCCGCCAAGGAAGCTCTTGTAAGGGCACGGGTCCTCTATTTCACGCAGATCGGTCACTATGCGCTCGATGTACCGGAGAGCATGAAGGTCAGGTTTACCTATGTGGAATCCTACGTCCTGGCGTTCAGCGGACAGCATGTGACGGAGGATGAGATGGAGGCCTTCAGGCGGTTCGCTCGTCGCTTTCACCCGGACGTCTGAGCAGCCGAGCGGCTAGGCAGAGAGAAATTCAAGCCTTGAAATTCATAGACATTAGTGTCCATTATTGGCAGGTTGGAAATAGAGAACGTTGCCCGCCAACATGGAAAGGACCGGACCCATGCAAAGCCATTACCGAGTTGCCATTATCGGTGGCGGGGTTGTCGGCGCCTCTGTGGCCTATCATCTGGCGAAGCTCGGCTGGACGGATGTGGCGCTCTTCGAGCGGAACGTACTGACGGCGGGATCGAGCTGGCATGCGGCGGGTGGCTTTCACGCCCTCAATGCCGATCCCAATATCGCTGCGCTGCAATCCTACACGATCGACCTTCTGTCGGAGATAGAGGCTGAATCGGGCCAGAATATCGGCATGCACATGACCGGCGGCATTTCCATTGCGTCCGCTCCCGAACGCTGGGAATGGCTGCAATCCACTTACCGCGTCTTCCAGACCATGGGCATATCCGACGTCCACCTCGTCGGCCCCGAAGAGATCAAGAAGCTTTGCCCGATCGTCAGTATCGAAGGCGTGCTGGGTGGCCTGTATGCCGGGCGCGAGGGGCATATCGACCCGTCGGGCGTTGTGCATGCCTATGCACGCAGCGCCAAAAAACGCGGCGCCACGATCATCGAGCACAACCGGGTGCTGGAACTGACGCAACGTCCCGACAAATCCTGGAACGTCGTCACGGAAAAAGGAACCGTGATCGCCGAGCATGTGGTGAATGCAGGCGGTCTCTGGGCCAAGCAGATCGGCCGCATGGCCGGCATCGACCTGCCGGTGACGCCGATGGAGCATCACTATCTGGTCACGGAGTCTATCCCGGAAATTGCGGCTCTCGACCACGAACTGCCGATGATCGTCGATCTCGAAGGCTTCACCTACATGCGACAGGAGCAGAAAGGCCTGCTACTGGGGATATACGAGACCGACTACCGGCACTGGAACATGGACGGCGCGCCATGGGATTTCGGCATTGCGCTTATTCAGGAGGATACGGACCGCATTGCCAGCGAGCTGACACTCGGCTTCGAGCGTTTCCCGTGCCTGCAGACGGCAGGCATCAAGCGATGGGTCAACGGCGCCTTCACCTTTTCTCCGGACGGCAACCCGCTTGTCGGGCCGGTGCGCGGCGTGCCGAACTACTGGGTTGCCTGCGGTGTGATGGCGGGCTTCCTGCAGGGCGGCGGCGTCGGCAAGTCGCTGGCCGAGTGGATGGTGCACGGCGAGCCCGAGGCGGACATCTTCGGTATGGATATCGCCCGGTACGGCGATTTCGCCTCCAACCGCGAATATATTCGCCAGACGACAGGACAGTTCTACTCGCGCCGCTTCGTCATGAGCTACCCGAACGAGCAATTGCCGGCCGGAAGACCGTTGCGCACGCCACCCGCGTTCGACGCGATGACTGCGGCCGGCGCCCGCTGGGGCAGCAGCTGGGGCCTTGAAATCCCGCTTTATTTCGCCGACCCCGACTTCGTCGAAAAACCAAGCCTCAAGCGCTCCAACGCAGATGCCATCATCGGCGCCGAAGTCGCTGCCGTCCGCCAGAAAGCGGGGCTCCTGGATACGTCTGCTTTCTCGCGCTACCGGGTATCGGGTCCGGGCGCGCAGGGCTGGCTCGACAGGACCTTCGCATGTCGCCTGCCCAAACCGGGGCAGGCAAGGCTTGCACCGATGCTCTCGGACAGCGGCAAGCTGAAGGGCGACCTGACGCTGTTCAACTGGGGCGATGGCAGCTGGTGGATCATGGGCTCCTATTACCTCAGGCACTGGCACATGCGCTGGTTCGAGAGCCATCTTTCCTGCGACGTTACCGTAGATGACATCTCGGACGACTTCACCGGTTTCGCGCTATCCGGTCCCGCCTCCCGGGAGATCCTGCAAAGTCTCACCCATCAAAATATAGCGCGCTCCGCGCTGCCTTTCATGGGCTGCGATACAATCGATATCGGCCTTATTCGGGCCCGGGTGGCAAGGCTCTCGATTACCGGCGAACTGGGCTACGAGATCAACTGCCGGGCCTTCGAACACGCCACGCTCCGCCGCATCCTGCTGGACGCTGGCAAAGATGCCGGCCTTCGCGAGATCGGCTATGGCGCGACAAATGCCCTGCGTCTGGAGAAAAGCTTCGGCATCTGGTCGCGCGAATTTACCCAGGCCTACACGCCTTCAATGACCGGGCTGGAGCGCTTCATAGCGTTCGACAAGGGTGATTTCGTCGGCCGGGAGGCGGCGCTGGCGGAGCGTAACGCCGGTGGAGCTGCCAGGGTGCTCGTCACGCTCGAAGTCGACGCGACCGATGCCGATGCCAGCGGCTACGAACCGGTCTGGAAGGAAGACAGCCTGATCGGCTACATCACCTCCGGCGGCTACGTCCATACACTTGGAAAGAGCATCGCCCTTGCCCTCGTCGATCGGCAGTTTGCAGCCGAAGGCATGAAGCTTGTGGTCCACGTCGTCGGGCAGCCCCGCGCGGCGCGGATCATTCCCAACTCGCCTTACGATCCAGCCGGGCGCGCGATGCGCAGCTGATGCACACACCCCGGCTAACGAGCGAATGACAGGCATATGTGAAGGTGGAGCAAAAAATGATGGACTGGTCGTCCTACCTCGATCAAGAGCAGTCTCGTTTTATCGACGAACTCACGGAGTTCGTGCGCATTCCGTCCGTTTCGGCCAAGCCGGAAAACACGAGCGATGTCTATCGCGCCGCCGAATGGGTCGTCTCCCGCCTCAAGGCGGCAGGTGTCGAAAAGGCCGAGGTGATGCCGACCAAAGGGCACCCCGTCGTCTATGGCGAATGGCTGGATGCGGGTCCGGGAAAGCCGACAGTATTGATCTACGGTCATTTCGACGTACAGCCTGCCGAACCGCTGGATCTCTGGGACAACCCTCCCTTCGAGCCGACGCTGAGAGACGGCAAGCTTTGGGGACGTGGCGTATCCGACGACAAGGGTGGCATGCTGACCCCGATCCTCGCGGTCGAAGCCATGCTGAAGACCACCAACACCCTGCCAGTGAATGTGAAATTCCTGTTCGAAGGCGAGGAAGAGGTCGGCTCGGCTTCGCTGCGGGCATTCATCGCGGAGAACGCTGCGCGTCTTGAGGCCGACATGGCGTTTTCGGCCGACGGCCTGCAATGGGCACCGGACCAGCCGCAGATCATGCAGGCGATGAAGGGAACGCTGGCTTTTGAAATTAAGGTCACCGGGCCGAAGGCAGACCAGCACTCCGGCTTGCACGGCGGCGGGATAGCCAACCCGGCCATGGCACTGGCGCAGATCCTGTCAACGATGAAATCACCGGATGGGCTGGTGACGGTCGAAGGTTTCTACGATGACGTCGTTCCCCTGACGCAGGAAATGCGGAACGCCATAGCCTTGTTGCCCTACGACGAGCATGACTATCTCGACGCAACGGGCGCCCCTTCGACCCACGGGGAGCCCGGCTACTCCGTGCTGGAGCGCATCGGTGCACGGCCTATGCTGGATGTGAATGGCCTGACATCCGGCTGGCAGGGCGAAGGCGCAAAGACCGTCCTGCCTGCCTCAGCCAGTGCCAAGCTCACCTGCCGGATCGTTCATGCACAATCGTCGGAGAAACTTACGGAGGCGATCCGCAAGCATGTCGAAGCCCATTGCCCGCCGGGGGTTGCCGTGGAGTTCTCCGCGACCGAGCGGGAAGCCCGCGCTTTCAGCATTCCGGACATCCACCCTGCAAGCGGACTAGCAAGGGAGGTGCTCGAGGAAGTCTATGGTAAGGCCCCCTACCGTATCTGGGCCGGTGGCTCGATCCCGGCATTCTCGCCATTTGTCGATATTCTGGGGCTACATGCGGTCATGCTCGGCTTTTCCCACGGCGACGAGAACCTGCATGCCCCTAATGAATTCTTCCGCCTCGACGTTTTTCGCCGAGGCCAGCAAGTCTATGGGCGGCTTTTTGAGAAAGCCCAGAACTGGACCCGATCTTCTTCGTAAAACAGGCAAACGTGGGGGCGAACTTGCATCGCCTTTGCCTACATGGCGGCGTCAAGTTTCTGCTTCCATGCTCCGCTCGCCAGTTCCTTGTTTACAAAAGCATCGACAGCCGCCTTCAACTCAGGATCTTTGCGCAACAAATAGGCGTTTTGAAAGTGCGTGAAAGGCTCCTTGACTGCCGCCGGGCAAAGGACGCCGCTGTGTAATTTCGATTGCAGGTCGGCTTCAATTCCGTCCGTTACCATGACATCGGCCTTGCCGGCAGCAATCTCATCGAAAATCATTTTGTTGTCGGGAAGAACGTCAATCGCGGCTTTGGTAAAGTGCTCATGGGCGAATTTGTCATTGGTGCCGCCGGCATTGACGATCACCCTCACCGAAGGCTGGTCGATGGCTTCGATCGTCGTGTATTTGTCCTTGTCGGCGCAACGAGCGATGGGTCGCTTGCCGTCGCTGACGTTTGGCAATGAAAAGTCGCCCACCTCGGCGCGTGCCGGATTGACGGTAATGCCGCCCACGGCAACGTCGAACTGGCCCGCCTTGAAGTCGTCCAGCATGGTTTTCCAGGTGGTAGTCACGAATTCCACCTTGACGCCGAGGCTTGCCGCCAGGTCCTTTGCCATGTTAATATCGGCACCGACCAGCGCGCCATCCGCACCCTTGTAGCTGAACGGCTTATAGTCGCCCGTCGTACCTACCTTGAGCACACCAGCCTGCCTGATGGCAGCCAATGCACCATCCTGCGCATGGCAAACAGGCGCCGCCGCCATCAGGCCGACAAAAGCCATCGCAATCGAAAACTTCATAAAATATCTCTTCCCATCAATTTTGGTGCTCGAGCAAAGAGGTCGGCACCTGATGACGGATAACGATGCAAGATTCATTCCAATCAATGAAGGGAATGGTCTGTCACCCTGTTGCATCACATGTAGGTAGCCCCCTACCCCACCCTCCTGCACTATCCCATCAAGACGGCCGCTTGGCGACGAGGTCGATCTCGATGCGGGCGTTGTAGGCGAGGCCCGTCACGCCGACGCATGTTCTGGCGGGAAGGCGGCCTTCTGGAAAATAGCTGCGATAAACCTCGTTCATGGCGGCATAGTCGTCGTCAAAATGCGTCAGGTAGATGCGCGCCATCGCAATGTGCTCCAGACCGAGGCCGAGTCCGGAGAGAACGGTGAGCAAATTTGCCATGACGTTGCGCGTCTGGGCTTCGATGCCCTCCGGTAGCTGGCCGGGCGTTTCCGGCGTGTCGGGCATCTGCCCTGTTACGTATACCGTGCCATCGACTTCGACGGCATGGCTAAACGGTGCAACGGGCTTGGGGCCGCCGGCTATCATGTGGAACTGCATGATCGATTTCCTTTATCCTTGAAGACTTTGAATTTTATACCCTGAAGAGGGATTTCCTGATGATTGCATGGACAGCCCAGTTGCCGTCGACGACCTGCGTCACGCCGAAATCGACCGCCGCAGACATCAGGGCGATCGCCTCGTCTTCCGTAAGTCCCTTGCTTTCCATGAGAAAACGCCGGGCTTTTCGAAACGCGTCCTTCATGGCCAGATCGAGCGAAGAGTTTGCGTAGACCTCTCCCTGTCCCTTCTTGCCGAATTCCGCGAGGTAGTTCGGGTGGCTGAAACCGATCAAAATCCATTCCGTCGGCGTTTCGAGCAAGGGATAGCTCAACTCCACAAAGAGCTCGCCCTTCTTGTGCAGGATGACGGTGACGTCGCCGGTCATCGAGCACTCGATGGCTGTCCCGCCGAGTTCGCCATCGCCCTGCGCCGCATGGGGATCGCCGATCGACAACAGCGCACCCGGCACCGATACCGGCAGGTAGACGGCGGATCCTTGGCCGAGCCGCCAATTGTCGAGATTGCCGCCGAAATAGGAGGGTGGCACGGAATCGACCAGCTCCGCTTCGCGTGGTGCCACTGCGATTACGCCGAAATGCGGCCTGAGCGGGATGCGGACGCCCTCCAGAACAGGCGAGCAAATCTCGACCGAGCTTCGATCGACCGGAACGCCCGGATAATCATAGGTTCGGTGAACGACCCCGAAGGGATCGGCCTGCGGCTGCCAGCGATAGGAATACAGCGCCTCGGCATAGCCTTCGTCTGCGAAGACTTCGTAGATCGTGATATTTTCACGCGCTTTGGGCTCCTGAATGAACTCGTTATAATGGTAACCCCACCAGGCAGCGACGCTGCTGCCGAAAGCTCGTCCTTCATAGCCGGGGCTGTTGGACGGTCGTGGCGAAATCGAATTGATGCGGACCTCGATGACGTCGCCCGGCTCCGCGTCCTTCATATAGATCGGCCCCGTGCAGATATGGACCCCGAAGCCTTCGCCCGCACCGCGGCCGTAAATCGAGGCGTCGATCGGACCCGCACCCCGGCGATCTACGGACTTTTTCTGGGCAGTCCAGTAAAACACGTCCTCGGCCCCCGCATCCCCGTGGATCATCAGTTCCGGCGCGTCGGAGGCGTGCTGCGTCAACGTCTGGATTTCAACGGTATCGCCCGAGCGGATCTCGAGGACAGGCGGCAGCGCCCGGCTGAAATAGCCCCAGTGCACGGTCGCAGCAGAGGCGGCAAGAACGTGATGGACCGATGAGCCTGCCTCGGCCTCGCTGCCATCGCTATCGGCAAATGCATCGCCCGTGTCGATAGATCGTTGCTGGAGCCGCTTGGCGACCAGCGCGCTCAACGGCCAGCCACGCTGCTCTGCATTCGTGTTGGCAGCCAGCTTCTCCAGGTGCCGGCTGCGAAATGCGCCCGGCGGCAAGCCGAAGCGCTCCTTGAACAGACGGTTGAAATTGGCTGCATCTCCGAAACCGCAGCTATAGGCGATTTCGGCAATCGGCAGACGGATCTCGCCGGGGGCGACGAGCGCTGCCCTCGCACGCTGGAGACGGCGTTCACGAATATAGTTGCTAACGCTTTCGCCGTTCTGCAAGAACAGCTTTTGCAGGTAGCGTTCCGAAATGCCTTCGAGGCGCGCAATGCGCAGTGCGGTCAATTCCGGCTCGTGAAGATGGCGCTCGATACCCAGCGTGACGCGATGAAATAGCGCCGCTGAACCGGGGCTTGCGGCGGCGTCATGTGTCTCGGCCTGCAGCACGATGGCGACAAACAGATCCGCAAGGGCGCCTTCGAGCGATCGCCATTCCAACTCCGAAACGCTATCCATCTCGCCAGCGGCCGTCTCGACAGTCTTTATGAATATTGCCGCAATCCCTGTGGCCACGTAATGCCGCGGCGCCTTCAAGGTCTGCAGGCCGGCCTTGTGGCCGGGAAACAGGCTGTCCGCAATGGAAAGAACGATCATCCGGGCGCTCTTGCGAAGGCATAGCTGCCACTCGCCGACAGCCGGCACGATCACCAGACTACCAGCCTCGATCAACAGCGTCTCGCTGCCGAGCCGCATCTCAAGGCTTTCGTCGAGGGAGATCAGTGCAATCGGGCCGCCGGGTCGCCGGACGAGCGGGGACAACGTCTGGTCGCCGGCGGTCAGGCGCGCCAGGAGCAACGACTGACGATCGCCCCTCAGCGAGGCCGTGGCAAAGCTTTCCAGCCCCTGATCGGCAGCATCGGATCTAAGGCCGAACTCGGACAGGATATCCTGCCACGCCCCTTTTCGAGAGCGTGTCGGATAGGCTTCGCTGAGAAATTGCCTAATGGTCATCCCTTGATCTGCAGTGGCGGCAGGGTCTGCAACAGCCCCCGCCTGGATCCCTTCGGATCCATATTGCACATGCGAAGAAGAGAATGCCAGCCTGCTCGTCATTTGCTGGCGAACACGCATTTCCGGATCGAACCGGTGACCCCCCAATTGGCATCGACGACCTGCGTCACCGAGAAATCCGCAGCCACCGACATCAGCGAAATTGCCTCGTCCTCCGACAGATTATGCGCCGTCATCAGGAAGCGGCGGAGCTTGCGAAAGGCATCGCGCATGGCGAGATCGAGGCTGGACCGCTTTAAAATTTCCTGTTGGTGATCGGGACCGAGCTCGGACAGATAGTTGGCGTAGCTGAAACCGTAGACCGACCAGACGTCGTCATTCTCCAGCAGCGGATGGTTCAGCCCCTCGAGCACGGTGCCGGGCAGGTCTGCCTTTTTATGCAGGATGAACTCGAACTCTCCCGTCAGCGATATCTCGACCGCGGTGCCACTCAACTCGCTATCGCCTTGTGAGGCATGGGCATCACCGACGGAGAACAGGCCGCCGGGCACCGCGACCGGATAATACATCCGAGCGCCTGAGGTAATCCGCCAATCGTCCATGTTGCCGCCGGTATAGTTCGGCGGGATCGTGCTGACGAAATCGGCTTCGGCCGGAGCCAGCCCCATCGTGCCGAAATGCAGGCGGGCCGGCACCTTGATACCTGCGAGAACCCCGTCTTTCTTGACAACGGTATTGTGGTCCACCCTGACGCCAGGATAATCGATCGTCGCATGGACAATGCCATCCGGATCGGTCTGCGGCGTCCAAAGGTAGGAGTATACGGCCGAGACGGTGGCGGGCTCCTTCATATCGAGCTCGTAGATCGTCACCACTTCCCGCTGCTTCGGCTCCTCGACCAAATCATTGTACTGAAAGCCCCAGTTTGCCGATGGGTTGGAGCCGAAATAGCGGCCTTCATAGGCGGGGTTGGCGCTGGGTCGTGGATAGGCATTCAGGATCCGGACTTCGATCACATCGCCGGGCTCTGCACCCTCGATGGCAATCGGACCCGTCAGCAGATGCACGCCGAGGCCTTCGCCGGCGCCATGGGTGAACGGACCCTCGGTAGCGCCGGCGCCACGACGGCCCATGGTCTTCTGCTCGCTCGTCCAGCGAAAAATCTTTTCTGCCTCAGCATCTCCGGCAATCATGCGATCATAGTCGTCATTGGCATGGTGGGTGATGGTTTCGATGGTGGCGCGGTCATGGGATTTCAGCGTCAGCACGGGGGCAAGCGTCTTGCTGAAATAGCCCCAGTGGACGGTGGAAGACGTCGCTGGCAAATGATGGTTCGTCATGGAAGACCTCTTTGAGAATACAGACTGGAAGGCAGGAACCGCAGGTTCACTCGCCTTCCATCTTACTAAGGAAGCGCGCCGTCAGCGGATGCCGGGGCCTGTTCAGTATTTCCTCGGCCGGTCCTTCCTCGACGATGGAGCCGCCGGAGAGAAAGACAACGCGATCTGCGACTTCGGCAGCAAAACGGAGCTGATGGGTGGAGATGATCATCGCCAGGCCGTCTTCGACAGCAAGGCGGCGAATGACTTCGAGCACTTCGTTGACCAGTTCCGGATCGAGTGCCGAAGTCGGTTCGTCCAGCAGAAGGACGGTCGGACCGGGAGCAACGGCGCGGGCAATGGCGACACGCTGTTGCTGGCCGCCGGACAGATGGCGCGGCAGGGCATCGGCTCGGTGTGACAGACCCACTCTCTGCAGCAGCGCTTCGGCCCGACGATTTGCGTCGAGGCGTGAAAGCCGCTGAACCCATTGCAGCGGATCGGCGACATTCTCCCTGGCTGTGAGATGGGCGAACAAATTGAACTGCTGGAACACCATGCCGACACCGACACTGGCCCGCATCTGCGCGATTGCCCGTGGCGACAGGGTCCTGCCGCTTTCATTCAACGCCAGAGACCTTCCCCCGACCTCGATGGAGCCCTCCTCCCAGCCTTCGAGACGGTTGATGCAGCGGAGCAAGGTGCTCTTGCCGGAGCCGCTTGGTCCGAGCAGGGCCACGACTTCGCCGGCCTTGACTGTCAGATTGATGCCGTCGAGAACAACATTCGGGCCATAGGCCTTGTGCAGGCCGCGCACGTCCACCGCGACCTGGTTTCCGGCCAGCCGTGCGGCGCGGGCCTGTCGATCGATGCCGCGCGCCGCCGCCGTCACTTTCGGCGAGGCCGGCGGCAGCGGATCGCGTTCCGCTGCCGGAATATCCGTGCCCACAGCAGCCGGCGTCGCGGTGGTGGCTATCACAGCGCGGCCCGGGGATAGCGCGCGGAAAAACCGTGCTATCTGTTCCTTGGGTTTGGGGCGATCGAGATCCAGAAGCATTTCGACGACAATCTGGATGATCGCAATTGCGCCGGTCAGTATGAGGTACATCAGCCCGGAGGCGCAGAAGATCGAAAAGAAGTCGAACGTTGCAGACGCCAGCTGTGTGCTTCGAAGCGTCAGTTCTTGCACGGAGACGACAGAGGCAAGCGACGAATTCTTCAGCGCGCTGACGGCTTCGTTGCCGAGCGCCGGCACCATTGATCGCATCGCCTGCGGCGCAATCACGCGCCACATGATGGCACCTGGCGTCATGCCCAAGGCCTGCGCGGCACTCACCTGGCCGCGATCGACGCCGATGACATTGGCCCTGATGATTTCGGCGATAAACGGCGCTTCATTTAGAGCAAGGGCAAGGCTGGCTGCCTCGATGGCCGTCAGCTTGATGCCGATCATCGGCAAAACGTTGTAGCAGAAGATCATCTGCAGAATGAGCGGCGTGCCGCGGAAAATGATGGCGTAGGTGCGGGAAAGCAGCGAAAGGGCGCGAAACCGGCTCAATTGCATGCCGGCCAGAAGAAGGCCCATGACCAAGCCGCCGGCGAGACCGAAAACCGTGATCAGGAGGGTGTAGACGATCCCGGTCATGAGGTAGGGCTGGCTGAGATAGTGGAGGAAAAGATCCATGATGGCCTTCGCAATGTCCAGGGAAAAGCGGCCGGGCCAATGAGCCCGGCCGGGAGAAGGTGCATTAGTCGGCCAGAATGAGCGAAGGCGCTTCGATCTGGTCTGCCGGCAGGCTCCACTTCTTCATCAGCTCCAGCTGCAGGCCCGACTTCTGGATCTCCGTCACGGCCGCAACGACTGCATCGCGAAATGCGACATTGTTGCGCGGCACAGCGATGCCGACCGAATAGGGCAGCGTCACTGCGGTGGCCTTGCTGAGCTTGTCCGGATAGGCCTTGACCGCGCCATCGACGGTGTTGGCGTCGTTGATGTAAGTATCGGCACGGCCGGCGAGGATCGCCTGGATGCAATTGTCGTTATTGTCGTAGAGCTGGATTTCAGGCGCCGGCTTGCCGGCAGCCTTGCATTCTGCTTCCAGCGCCTGGATGAGCGGCACCTCGACATAACCGGTGTTTTCAGCCGCGACCGCGCCGCACAGCGAGATATTGATGCCGGTGATCTTCTTCGGATTGTCCTTGGCGACGAGCACGCCGTCGACGACCTTCAGGTAAGTCACGAAGTCGGCGGCCTTGGCACGGTCCTTCGTTGCGTAGATGTCGGAGATGACGATATCAGCCTGGCCGGCCTGGACCGTGGTCAGCAACGCGGCAAAGGTCACCGGCTTGTAAGTCAGCTTGAAGCCGAGGCAATCACCGATGGCTTCGCCAAAATCGACGTCGAAGCCGATATAGGCGTCCGGATTGTTCGGGTCGATCGTCTCGTAGCCGGGCGTATGCGGATTGATGGCATTGACGAGCGTCTTGCCTTTCAGCGCCGGGTATTTGGCTTGCAGATCGGCGCAGGCGGCAGGCGTCGCGGAAGCCGCCTCGGCACCTCCCATTGAAACCAGCGTTGCGCCGGTCACCGTCGCTACAAACAACTGCGCCATGATGCACAGGCCCAGCCATGGCTTCAGTGCCTTGCGGCTCCCATTTTTCAGCTTCATCATTTCCCGCTCCGTTCTTGTGAGTGGTGCAGTGTTCTGCACTCGACGGAGGGAAGCTTAGCGATGTTGCCGATGGGAGCGATTGTCGCAAGCCACACGATTTATTGTAGATTTATGCCTAAAAAATCGCGCCTCTCATGTTGCGCATATTATTTAGGCGATGCATGGCCGCTAATTAGCCGTCCTGACGCCGTTTTACGCTCTTCGAATTTGCGGCTTCAAATCAGCGGGCAGGATGTGCGGGACAGGAGTGAGACCTGCCCCGCGTCTTCACTGGAGGGACGAGTGAGCAGCTAAGCGACCTGCTGCGGCTGTGACCTCTGCTCGGCAAGCTTCCGCGCGGACACGAAATCGACTTTTCCGGAGCCCAGCACCGGGACCACGCCGATGGTGACTTCGGCCGGAACCATCATGTCCATTGCTCCTTTGGACTTCGCGAACGCCGAGAAGGCCGATCGGCTGGCGGCAGGCGCATCTGTCAGCAAGACCAGCCGTTCTCCTTTCTTCTCGTCCGGCAGCGCCGAGACAACGGAAAGCGCGGTGGGCCACAATTCTCCGGCCAGTGCTTCGACAGCCGCCAGGGAAACCATTTCGCCGGCGATCTTTGCAAAGCGCTTGGCGCGGCCGCGGATCCTGACGAAACCGTCGTCGTCGATGGTGACGATATCGCCGGTATCGTGCCAGCCGTCCTTCAGGGGCTCGAGGACACCGGGGTTTTCAGCCCTGAGATAGCCGGCCATGACATTGGCGCCGCGCACGTGAAGACGGCCTCCCTCGTCGATGCCGGGAACAGGCTCCAGTTTCCATTCCATGCCGGGGAGGATTTTACCGACCGTTCCGGAGCGATTGTACATCGGGGTGTTCAGCGAAATCACCGGTGCAGTCTCGGTGACGCCGTAGCCTTCGAGAATCCGGAGCCCGAACTTCTCGGTATACGTATCGCGGGTCGAAGGCTTCACCGGTTCTGCCCCGGAGAAGATATAGCGAATGGACCGGAAATCGTAGGGATGCGCCGTTCTGGCATAGCCGTTGAGAAAGGTATCGGTGCCGAAGATGATCGTGGCGTTGGAGACGTAGACCAGTTCCGGCACGATCCTGTAGTGCAGCGGCGACGGGTAGAAGAACACCGGTACGCCGGAAATCAGCGGCAGCACGGTTCCCGCCGTCAGCCCGAACGAGTGGAACATAGGCAAGACATTGAAAACCTTGTCGCCCGGGTGGAAGTCGATGCGCGCTGCTGCCTGTGCTGCGTTCGACAGGATATTGCGGTGAGTGAGGACCACGCCCTTCGGCGAGCCCTCAGAGCCCGACGTGAACAGGATAACGGCGTGGTCTTCTGGCGAACGACGGACGAGCGGGCGATATTTGTTGAACAGCCCACGGATTTTTTCGAAGGTTGAAATCGTCGTGCGGAGTTCGTCCAGCCAGACGAACTTCACCTCGCGCTGCATTTCCTCGACGAGGGCGCCGAGCTTGCCCTGGGTTACGAAGGCCCGCGAACAGAGCACGTGCTTGACCTCCGCAGCCTTGCAGGCGGACAAGACATTAGCCGCACCCGCTGTAAAGTTCAGCATGGCCGGAACCTTGCCCGCTGACATGACGCCGAGCAGGGTGGCTGCTGTGCCGTTGGCGTTGGGCAGCATGATGCCCAGCGTAGTTTCATTCGGAAACATGGTCTTGAAGCGCGCACCGATGACGGCAGCCCCCGTCAAAAGCTTGGAATAGGAAAGCTTTCCAGCTATCGGATCCTCGACCGCCAGCGTCTTTCCGCCCATGGTGATTGCTGTCTGGATGACGCGTTCGATAAGCGTAGCATCCGTATTCGTCGTGCGAAAAATCAGCGTCGACATGATCTGATAGAGCGCCGCACCAGCAGCAACGCGGCGTTTCTTGCCTTTGAGATCAGCGGCGACTTCAAGCTTCACCGGCTCCAGAATGGTCACCTTGACCTTCGGGAAGAGACGGCGGCGGACGTGGTTGTCCTTCATGTAGGAGGCGTAGCTTTTTTCGAGGCCATCGATGCGCACGGGCACGATCATCGCCCCGGTCTTGTCGGCCACCATGGCGGCGCCGTCATAGACCTTCATCAGGCTACCGGTAACGGTCAGCCGACCTTCGGGGAAAATGCCGATCGGGTTGCCGTCCTGAACGACCTTGATGAGCGACCGCGTCGCCATTGGCTTGGTCGGGTCGAGCGGCAGGAACTTGCACATTTTGAGGAATGGCTTCACCCACCACACTTGGGCAATATTGGTATCGATAGCAAAGACAGGTTCCTCCTCGGTGATGGCAAGCGCCAGGGCGCCGTCGAGCAGGCTAACATGGTTCAAGGCGATGATCGGCGCGGGTCCAGCCTTCTTGATGTTCTCCAGCCCTTCGACCTCAAGGCGCATGAAGGCACGGAAGAGGATTGAGATCAAATCCCGAAAAGCGTTGGTGGGCAGCGTTCTAAGCATCACCCAGGCAACGCCGGCGTTGATGACCGACAGCGTCAGGATGATGGCCGGGATCGACATGCCGACCACCTGCAGGAGGGCAACGAGTCCAAGCCCGACGACGATGAACAGCGCGGACAGCACATTTGCAGCCCCTATGACGCGGGCACGGCGATGTTCGTCTGCCCAGCTCTGCATGGCGGCAAAGGTCGGAACAGCGAGGAAGGCACCGCCGATTGCCATGCCGGCAAGATCGATGGCCACGCGGATGGTGTGCGGCCCGGCGAAGAATGCGGAAATCGTCTCGGCCTGGGTGATGGAGGTGAGGCCCCAGAGGTTCCATGCGAGATCGAGGCCGAACAGAGCGATGATCAGCGTGCCGATCGGAGCCGGCAAAAGGACCACGCGGCCGGCCGACATCCAGCCGGCAATAGCGGAGCCGATGGCAATGGAGATTGCAAAGACGCCGAGATAGACCGGAACGATAATTTCCGACCCGCCGAGGATCTCCTTGATCATGACCGGCAGCATCGACATGACGAAGGCGCCGACAAACCAGAACCAGCAGTTCATCAGGGCGGAGCGCCAGATCCGTGTATCGGCGCGCAGTTCGTTGATCAGGCGGATGCTCGAGCGCAGGACATTCCGGTCGACAACCAGATCCGGCGCCTTTGCCCCTGTTGGCGGGATGAGGCGGGCGCAAAACCAGCAAAGCAACGACAGGCCCATCATCATCGGCCCGAACACCCAGACATTATCGCCCTTGGTAAAGGCGAGCGCCGCAACGATGGTGCCGGTCAGGATGGCGATAAAGGTGCCGCCCTCGATCCAGGCGTTGGCCTTGGGCAAATCGTTGCGATGAAGATGATCGGGCAGAATGCCGTACTTGATGGGCCCGAACAGAGCTGAGATGATGCCGAAGCCGAGAAGCGCGATCATCAGGATCGAGATCGAGGAGAACGCAATGCCGACGACCGAGATGGCAGCGACGGCAATCTCCCAGCGTTTCAGAAGCTCCGCCATTTTCGCCTTGTCGTATTTATCCGCCAGTTCGCCGGCAATGGCGGAAAGCAGCAGGAACGGCACGATGAAGATGCCGCCGGCCAGGGTGACCAGCGAGGCCCCCTCTGCCGCCATCTGCACGAGGATCACGAAAACCAGCGTCTGCTTGAGAAAATTGTCGTTGAACGCGGTCAGGAATTGCGTCCAAAAAAGTGGCGCGAATTTCCTTGAGGTCATCAGATTGCGTTGCATGTCGGTACTCCTGGAGATGAGTGGAGAGAGGGCCACAGAGTTGTTACGCAACGGTTTCCGCACCTAACAACTCTGTCGTGTAGTTAACGAAACTAGTTCTCGCCAGACCGGTTGAAATTGACCAGGAGCTTCTCGGTGCGGGCATCCTCGACCTTGCGGATCAGCTTTTCAGCTTCGGAATTGTCGCGGAGGGTCTTGGTGATGTTGACGGTTGTCTGGACCAGCATGACGATACCCATCGTCAGGTATCCCTTCCCCCAGAGATCGAGGGGCATCATGTAAAGCCCGACCGCCAGCATGATGGCAGCAGAAGCGAATGAGACATAAGAAAAGCTGATCCAGCTTGACGAGTGCTTCTGGAAACTGTCGTTCATTGTCGTCGTCCTTTGTCAGTTGATGTTGATTTAAGCGGCGGAGTTCATGCGAGTGCGCAGGCGGCCCAGTATCTCGTCAGCGGAAACACGCAGCGGCGCGCCGCAACCCGCATCCGCGAGTTTTTCGAGGACAGAAGCGGTGTTTCTCGTGCCATCCAATTCCCGCAGGACCGAGGTGGCGATGTCATTCCGCATCTGGCGCTCGCTGAGCCGGGCCAGCGTCTGTTCGGCCTCGTCGAGCGAGGCTGAGCCGACACCATGGATCAGGCTATTGAGTTTTTGCACTTGGCCTGTCGCACGTGTGATGCGCTGGCCGCGCTGCAGTTCCTGCAACCTCGCTTCTGCCGCCCGGACCAGGCTCTTTAATTTGCCGATAGAAGCTGTGAACTGGGCTTCGGCCTTTTCTGATGTATCCCTGTCCGCTTCCAGCTGGATGATCGCCTCGGCCGCTTCCCGGGCCAGCACATCATGCCCGGTTTCAAGAGCCGCCATGGTCCGCGCCTCGAGATCGGCGATCCGCGAGACGACAAGTGCGCGCCGGCTCTTCTCCTGCTCGTTCTGGGCGGTGGCAACCGCCACGGCCCGCCGTGCTGACTGTATGTCGCCTGCCGCATCCCTTATCTGCTGGTCCAGCAACACCGCTGCATTTCGGTCGACGACAGCCTCTTGTGCTTCGAAAAGCCTGCCGCGGATCAAGGTACGAATTTGTTTGATCATTTTCACGCTCCCGTTTATGAACAATGTTCATGAATACCTATGTGACACATACATGAACATTGTTCAAGAATAAAAATGAACGTCGTTCACTTTTACAGAGAGATAGTCGCTTGGCCGGCAAAAGAGAGATGAAGCGCGAGGATTTGAAGGTGCGGCTGATAGAGGCCGCAAGGCGCCGGATCGAAGCGGAAGGGCTTTCAAACCTGAGGGCCCGCGATGTCGCTCTCGATGCAGGCTGCGCGCTCGGTGGTTTATATACGGTCTTCAAGGATCTGGACGACCTGGTCATCCACGTGAACTCCGCGACCTTGCGGATGCTTGAGCAGACTTTGGTCCTTGGCGAAGTCGGGGATCGCTCTCCGACGGACCGGCTGCGCAACTTGGCGCGAGGCTATCTGAAGTTTGCCGTCGCCCATCGCAATCTCTGGAGCGCGCTCTTCGACCATGTTTTTGCCGATGGACGCCTTGCCCCGCAATGGCATCTCGACGAGCACCTGGCCCTGATGGAAGTCATCGCCGAACCGGTTGCCGGACTCCAGACCGGTTTGTCGGCGGAAGAAAGATCGATCCGGGCGAGGACACTCTTCGGCGCCGTTCACGGCGTCATCAGCATCAGCCTGGCAGGCCGCTTCGTCGGCCTCCCACTCGAACGCCTCGAACGCGAGGTCGACCAGTTCGTGCTTACCATCGCAGCGGGAACAATACGGACGAGTTGAATTTCCGAGCAACCCTGCAACTTCGCCGGCAGGCTTCCCACTGTTTGAACACGAGAACAGACGGGCCCGTAGTTTACAACGCTATCCGCCATCGCCCACGCGATTGCCTTTTTGGGGTCGAGCGAAATTGCTAGGATTTCGAGCGACGGGGCGGGCGTAGAGCGTCTATCAGGCGGTGGACCTTGTCAGTCGCGTAGACAATGTCTTCCTGCGGCAGGTGGACTGTGATCTCGACTTCGTTCCAGCGGCCGGCATTTTCCTTGGCATACCTGACGGCCGCCTTCAGGCCACGGAATTGCACGGCCGTCGCGCCCGGAACCCAGAACTGCACGGAGCAATCGGCCATGGCGTAGTCGTTCAGAACTTTGATCGGGTCCAGAGCCATCGCGGCCTCCTTGTTTTGGCGCCATGATATCGCACGGCTGACGGCGGCATCCAGCGTGGCGAACGGCATGACTGATCGGCGTCCCGACTTCAAGCTGCGATACACATCTGCGTGGCGCCCGAGATGCTATTTCGCATCCGCAAAGATAGCGCTGACCTTCCAGGGAAACTGCGCCCCCTTGTCCTCGATGTCGTCGACCTTCCAGCCGTCAGCCTGATGAACGAGGCTGTAGTGCAAGGTCACCGGCACACCGTTGATGAACTTGACCTCGACCATCGCCCTGTCGCCCTTGATGTCCGGCTTGCCGATCTTCAGGTGCTCGGCCTCCCCGTCCTGACCCGCAATGACGGGATCGAAGTCTAGAGACAGCGAATCCCCGGGGTCGGTCTTTGCCGCATCGGCCTTGAACAGACCGTTCAGATGATCCGAAAAGTAGTCCTGGTACCGGGTCACGGAGGCGGGATCGGACGAGCCGACCTTGTCGTCATAGAGCGCCTTCAAAAGCGCCTGCGGTGTTTCGAAACTGCTAGCAAAGGCTGGACCGGCGGCGACGGCAGCAAGAACGGCGAAAACGAAGGCAGGCAGGCGCATGAAGGACTCCTCTCGAGACAGGGAGCAGGCTAACGGAAGAGAAATCCGATATCCAGAGTTCATTCCTGGGCTGCTAACCTGCCGGCGATTGTCGCCCCCCCCAAGCCGCGCGGAGTAAAATTCGGACCTTGCTGCATCGCACCCCATACAGGAAGTAAAAATTTACTGATGGAAAAGGCTTCCCATTGCGGTGCCGCAAGCGCAAATATGAATATAATCTTGGGGCAGACTCGGCACTGCGGCGATGCAGTGATAGGCAATCAGTAGAATGGTGACGATCAAGGAAATAGCAAATGCGGTCGGCGTCTCCTCGGCTACGGTTTCCCGCGTCCTGAACTACGATGCGACCTTGTCGATTTCCGCGTCCAAGCGCCAGGCCGTCATCGAAACCGCCGAGGCATTGAACTACGCGACGCCGCGCAGCCGCAACCGGGCAAACGGCCTCAATGGCGCGCAAGCACTGGTCTCCGGTGCGGGGCGGATTGCCCTCGTCCACTTCCTGCGGCCGCCGCAGGAGCTGACAGATCCCTACTATATCGGCGTTCGCCTCGGCATCGAGAACCGCTGTCGCGCGCTGCAGATCGATGTGGTCAAGGTCTACCACGCCGACAGCCTGCCGGATGCCACACTCCTGCGCGAGGCCTCGGGCGTCATCGCCATCGGCCGCCACACCGACGAGGAGGTGGAATGGCTGCGCGAACACAGCCGTACGGTGGTTTTTGCGGACTTTTCACCGCAGATCGACCTCGAGGACAGTGTCGAGAGCAACATCCAGCTGGCCATGCGCAAGCTGCTTTCGGCACTCCGCGACCGCGGCTACCGGCGCATCGGCTTCATTGGCTGGCTCGAACATATCAACCAGGTCCCCAATCATTTCACCGAGCGGCGCTGCAGGACCTATATCGAGTGGATGAAGCAGCACGACCTTTTCGACCCGGAGCTTTGCGTTACCGAACACCTCACCCCCAACAGTGGCTACACCCTTGCGAAATCCCTGATGCAGATCGCGTCGCCGCCAGACATCATCGTCGCCTGTAACGACAACATGGCCATCGGCGCATACCGGGCAATGCTGGAACTCGGCCTCAAGATTCCGGACGATGTGGCTATTGCCAGCTTCAACGACATTCCGGTGGCGCAGCTGCTCAATCCGCCGCTGTCGACCGTGCGTATCCCGGCCGAACTGATCGGCGAGACCGCTGTCGACCTGCTGCTGGAGCGGTTTGCCGGCCGCGATATCGTCAAGACGGTGATCTTATCCACAGACATTATCTGGCGGGAAAGCACGCGTTGACGGGCCAAAACGGTGCCGACAAAGGGGCTCTTTGTGCAGCGCAGTAAAAATTTACTGAAAATATTGCTTCTTTTTCTTTTATGAGGAATACTGCGTTTCGGAGACAGGAGGCTTGTCTCGTCAACGTGACTTCTGGGAGGAAGCAATGGATAATTTTCTGCGCGCCCGCGCGCCGCGCATCATCGCTCTGGCTCTGGCCGGCGTCAGCCTTTTGGCGGTTACAGCCGCCGAGGCAAAAGAAATCACCGTCTGGTGCTGGGATCCGAACTTCAACGTCGCAATCATGAAGGAAGCCGGCGCCCGCTACACCAAGACACATCCGGACACCACCTTCAACGTCGTCGACTTTGCCAAGGCTGACGTCGAGCAGAAGCTGCAGACCGGCCTGTCGTCGGGTGCTGGCGGCGGCCTGCCGGATATCGTCCTCATCGAGGACTACGGCGCACAGAAATATCTCCAGTCCTTCCCGGGTGCATTTGCGCCGATGTCTGACAAGGTCGACTACAAGGCGTTCGCCCCCTACAAGGTCGAACTGATGACGGTCGACGGCAAGGTCTACGGCATGCCGTTCGATTCCGGCGTCACCGGCCTCTACTATCGCAAGGACTATCTGGAAGCCGCTGGCTTCAAGGCAGAAGATCTCAACAACATCACCTGGGACCGTTTCATCGAGATCGGCAAGCAGGTCGAAGCCAAGACCGGCAAGAAAATGATGGGCACCGACCCGAACGACGCCGGTCTCGTCCGCATCCTGATGCAGTCGGCTGGTGGCTGGTATTTCGACAAGGATGGCAACCCCAACATCCTCAACAATCCGGCGCTCAAGGCATCGCTTGAAACCTTCGGCAAGATCATGGCCTCGGGCATTGCCAAGCAGGCTGTCGGCTGGTCGAACTACGTCAACACGTTCACCTCGGGCGATGTTGCCTCGACAGTGACCGGGGTGTGGATTACCGGCACAATCAAGGCCCAGAAGGACCAGTCCGGCAAATGGGGTGTTGCCCCGATCCCGGCATTGAACGTCGAGGGCGCAACGCATGCATCGAACCTCGGTGGTTCCAGCTGGTACGTTCTGTCTGCGTCCAAGCAGAAGGACGAGGCGATAGATTTCCTCAATGCGGAATACGCAAAGGACATCGATTTCTACCAGAAGATCCTGACCGATCGTGGCGCTGTCGGTTCACTGACGGCCGCCCGCACCGGTGCTGCCTATGAACAGGCCGACGCGTTCTTCGGCGGCCAGAAGGTGTGGCAGAGCTTTGCCGATTGGCTGGCCAAGGTTCCCCCGGTCAATTACGGCATCTACACAAACGAAGTCGATGCGGCTGTAACGGCGCAGATCCCGGCGATTGCCAAGGGCGGTTCCGTCGACGAAGCGCTGAAGGCCATCGACGCCCAGGCAAAGACCCAGATCCAGTAGGACTTCCTCCCCGAAGGGGCGGCTTTCGAGCCGCCCCCATCTCTTTCTGCAGCTTCGAGGGCGATCGATGGCTTCTGCGCGTCCCAGCGGCGTTCGCCGCTTCTATAATGTCAACGGATGGCTCTTCATTGCCCCGGCGCTGGTGCTGATCGGCCTGTTCATGGTCTATCCGATCCTCTGGTCACTGTTCATGTCGTCCCAGTCCGGCCGCGGAGCGATGGTAAAATTCGTCGGTTTCGGCAATATCGTCCGCCTCGCCAACGATCCGGTCTTCCTGCACGCGCTGACCAATACGGTGACGTTCTTCATCATCCAGGTTCCCATCATGATCCTGCTGGCCCTGTCGCTGGCGGCCGTGCTGAACATGCCGAAGCTCGTCGGACGGGGCCTGTTCCGTACCGCGATCTTCTTGCCGTGCGTCACCTCGCTGGTGGCCTATTCCGCGCTTTTCAAAGGGATGTTCGCCGAGCAGGGCGTGGTCAACAGCACGCTGGAGGCCATCGGCATCATCGCGTCGCCGATCCCGTGGCTGACCGACGGTTTCTGGGCCAAGGTGCTGATCATTCTTGCCATCACCTGGCGGTGGACTGGCTACAACATGATTTTCTACCTCTCCGCCATGCAGAACATCGACAAGTCAATCTATGAGGCGGCGCGCATCGACGGAATCAATGCCTGGGGACGGTTCGTCTACATCACCATCCCGCTGCTGAAGCCGGTTATCCTGTTCACCTCAGTAATCTCGACCATCGGCACGCTGCAGCTGTTCGATGAGGTGATGAACATCACCCAGGGCGGTCCTTCGGATTCGACGCTGACCCTGTCGCTCTACATCTACAACCTGACCTTCAAGTTCATACCGAACCTCGGCTATGCCGCGACGGTCTCCTACGTCATCGTCGTGCTGGTGGCGATGCTGGCCTTCGTGCAGTTCTACGCGGCACGGGAGAAAGACCAATGAGCGGCGATCGTTTCAAGGCACTCGCCATCCAGGTTTTCACCTATGGCTTCATCGGCGTCATGTCGTTCATCTCGGTCTTCCCGTTTCTCTGGATGATCATTAGCACCAGCAATTCTTCGATCGACATCGTCAAGGGTAGCGTGACCATTGGTTCGGCTTTCTGGATCAACGTGCAGGGCTTCTTCTCGCAAGTCGACGTGCCGTTGATCTTCTGGAACTCGGCCAAGATCGCCATCCTCAGCACCGTGCTGACGCTCGCCATCTCTTCCTTTGCCGGCTATGGCTTCGAGATGTTCAAGTCAAAGGCTCGCGAGCGGGTCTACAGCGCCATCCTCCTGACGCTGATGATCCCGTTTGCCGCCCTTATGATCCCGCTCTTCGTGCTGATGGGCCATGCCGGTCTTATCAACAGCCATATCGCTGTTCTTCTGCCGACAATCAGCTCAGCCTTCATCATCTTCTATTTCCGCCAGAGCACGAAAGCCTTTCCGTCCGAACTGCGCGATGCCGCCAAGGTCGACGGGCTGAAGGAATGGCAGATCTTCCTGTTCATCTACGTGCCGGTGATGCGCTCGACCTATGCGGCCGCCTTCATCATCGTCTTCATGACGGCGTGGAACAACTATCTCTGGCCGCTGATCGTGCTGCAGTCGAACGACACCAAGACCATCACGCTGGTCGTCTCGTCACTGGCTTCCGCCTACTACCCCGATTTCGGTGTCGTCATGGTCGGCACCGTGCTTGCGACGCTGCCCACGCTCGTCGTCTTCTTTCTCATGCAACGTCAATTCGTCCAGGGCATGCTGGGCTCCGTCAAATAGGAATGAAAATGCGTTCTGTTGTTTCCTTCAACGATACCTGGACCTTTCACGAGGGTTTCGCCCCTGGTCTCACCGAGGCCCTGACCGCCGGCCAAATGGTCACCCTGCCGCACAATGCGGTAGACCTGCCGTTCAACTATTTCGACGAGAAATCCTATCAGCGCGCCTTCACCTACCAGGCCGTCCTGAAGTGGCAGCCGGAGTTCGAAGGTCGCGAAGTGTCGCTGGTATTCGACGGCGCCATGGCCGACTCCGTCGTTTATCTCAATGGCAAGGAGATTGTCGCCCACAAGGATGGCTATACGCCCTTCGAGGCGCCCCTGACCGACGGTCTGCATCAGGGCGACAACCTGATCACCGTCAAGATCGACGGCAGCGAAAACCCGGAAATCCCGCCCTTCGGTGGCCGAATCGATTATCTCACCTATGCCGGCATCTATCGCGATGTCTGGCTGAAGGTCACCGATACGGTGTCGATCGGCAACATCAAGATCGAGACCGGCCATGTGCTCAGCGAGGCAAAGTCGGCGACGGTGCGTTGCGACTTCTCCAATCCACAGGGTGTGGCGTTCAACGGCACCGTGACCGCCGTCATCACCGACGCCGCAGGCAAGGAAATTGCCACGGCCTCGTCCGAAACGACAGGCACAAGCGTGACGCTGGCCTTCGCCAACCTCACAGGCCTGTCGCTCTGGGATATCGACGACCCTGTCCTCTATACCGTCGCCGTCTCGCTCGAGAGCGACCAGGGCTCGGACCAGGTCGGCACGCATTTCGGCTTCCGCACGGCCGAGTTCACGACCGAAGGCTTCAAGCTCAATGGTCGCAAGCTAAAGATCCGCGGCCTCAACCGTCACCAGTCCTACCCCTATGTCGGCTATGCCGCCGGCCGCTCCGCCCAGGAGCTGGACGCCGACATCATGAAGAACACGCTGAAGTGCAATCTCGTCCGCACCTCACACTATCCGCAGTCCAAATGGTTTCTCGATCGGTGCGATCGCATTGGCCTCTTGGTGTTCGAGGAAATCCCCGGCTGGCAGCATATCGGCGGCGAGGAGTGGAAGCAGGAATCGATCCAGAACGTCCGCCGCATGATCGAGCGCGACTGGAACCATCCGTCGATCATCATCTGGGGCGTGCGCATCAACGAATCCAAGGATAGCCACGACTTCTATCTCGAGACCAACCGGCTCGCCCATGAGTTAGACAGCACGCGCCAGACCGGCGGCGTCCGATTCATCCTCGACAGCGAATTCCTCGAAGACGTCTTCACGATGAACGACTTTATCCTCGGCAACGAGGAGCTGCCGGGCAGCAACCGCCCGCGCACGGCGCTGAGAAGCCAGCAGGAATGCACGGGCCTGCAGAAGGTCGTGCCATACCTGATCACCGAATTCGGCGGCCATATGTATCCGACGAAAATCTACGACCAGGAACAGCGGCAGGCCGAGCATGTGCGGCGCCATCTGGAAGTGCTGAACGCTGCCTATGGTGATCCCAACATTTCCGGTGCCATCGGCTGGTGCATGTTCGACTACAACACCCACAAGGACTTCGGCTCCGGCGACCGGATCTGCTACCATGGCGTCATGGACATGTTCCGCGAACCGAAATTTGCAGCCCATGTCTATGCCAGCCAGTGCGAGCCATCAGAAGAAGTGGTGATGAAACCAGTCACCTTCTGGGCGCGTGGCGAGCGCAACATCGGCGGCGTGCTGCCACTGATCATCCTCAGCAACTGCGACGAGATCGAATTGCGTTACGGCTCGCTGGTCAAGCGCGTCGGTCCTGACCGCGAGACGTTTCCACACCTGCCGCACCCGCCCATCGTCGTCGACCATCGTCATTTCACCAAGGACGAACTCGGCGTCTGGGGCATGCAGTGGGAAGACGCCCATTTCACTGGATTTGTCGCCGGCGAAGCCGTCGCAAAACTGCACATGGTCGCCGATCCGCTGCCGACGACACTGCAGGTCGAAGCGGACAGCAAGACGATCCGTGCCGAAGGGCGCGACAGCACCCGCGTTATCGTCCGCGCGCTCGATCAGGTCGGCTCGCGCCTCCCGTTCATCAACGATGTCGTGACACTAAAGGTGTCTGGTCCGGCAAAGATCGTCGGCCCCCACGTCATTCCGTTCCAGGGCGGCACGACCGGCTTCTGGCTGGAATCGACAGGCAAGAGCGGCGATATTACCATAGAGGTCACCTCGCCCCGCTTTACCGGCACCACGGTAGAACTCACGGCGGTCAACTCGACCCAGCAGGAAGCGGTAACCCCATGAGCGAAGTCTCTCTCCGCAATATCCGCAAATCCTTCGGCAGCCTCGACGTCATCAAGGGCGTTGACCTTGACGTCCAGTCCGGCGAATTTGTCGTCTTCGTCGGGCCGTCGGGCTGCGGGAAGTCGACCCTGCTGCGGATGATCGCCGGCCTCGAGGATATCACCTCGGGGACGCTGTCGATTGCCGGCAAGGAAGTCAACGATGTCGATCCGTCAAAGCGCGGCATCGCCATGGTGTTTCAGTCCTACGCGCTTTATCCCCATATGACAGTGCGCGAAAACATGGGCTTTGCGCTGCGCTTCGCCGGCGTCGCCAAGGCCGAGGTTGCGCGTCAGGTGGAGGAAGCAGCCCGCATTCTCGAACTGGAGCCGTTGCTCGACCGCAAGCCGAAGCAGCTTTCGGGCGGCCAGCGCCAGCGCGTCGCCATCGGCCGTGCCATCGTCCGCCATCCCAAGGTGTTCCTGTTCGATGAACCGCTGTCGAACCTCGATGCAGAATTGCGCGTGCATATGCGCATCGAGATCGCCCGGCTGCACAAGAAGCTGGCGACGACCATCATCTATGTGACGCACGATCAGGTCGAGGCGATGACGCTGGCCGACAAGATCGTCGTCTTGCGCAGCGGCACGGTCGAGCAGGTCGGCGCGCCGCTCGATCTCTACGACGATCCGGCCAACCTGTTCGTCGCCGGCTTCATTGGCTCGCCAAAGATGAATTTTTTCAAGGGCGTGCTGGCTCGAAACGCCGATGGCCGCTGGTCTGCAAAGCTCCCGGAGCTTGGCGACACCACCATTCCGCTGGTGATCGGCGCCGACAAGGCAGCAGAGGGAACACCGGTGACGATCGGCGTCCGGCCTGAACATTTTGACGAGGTCGGGGATGCGTCACTCGATATGGTCGTCGACATGCTGGAACATCTGGGCGGCGAAACATACGCCTTTGCCCGCTATGGCGAAGGCGAACTCGTCACAGTGCTGACCCGCAACGGCCGCGGCCTGAAATCAGGCCAGACCATCACCGCCCGCTTCGATCCGGCTAAGGCATTGGTGTTCGACGCTGCCGGCGAGCGGTTGCGCTAGCCCCGCGCTATCGTCCGATTGGCATTGGCGCCCTGCCGTGCTATCTTACCTCCGTCTTACAAGGAGCTTGTGATGGCCGTGCCGGAAAAACTGACAACCGTCGTGTCCACCAAAGGGCAGGTCATCCTGCCCAAGGCGGTGCGTCTGCACCAGCAGTGGGAGCCGGGCACGCGCCTGGTGGTCGAGGAAACCGCCGACGGTGTGCTTTTACGCGCGGCACCGCATTTCGCAGCCACCGAGCCAGACGAGGTTTTCGGATCGCTTGCCTATGCCGGCACCTCGAAATCGATAGAGGATATGGACGCGGGCATCATCGCCGAGGCAAGGCGTCGCCATGCTGGCGATTGATACCAATATCATCATTCGCTACCTCACCGGCGATCATCCAGAGCAATCGACGAAAGCACGCAGCCTTGTCGAGAATAAGGATGTGTTCGTCGCAACAACTGTCATGCTCGAATGCGAATGGGTCCTGCGGAGCGTCTACAGTTATCAGCCGCAGCAGGTTTGTGCGGCGCTCCGGGCCTTCGCCGGCCTGCGTCGGGTGACGCTAGAAAGTCCAGCGCTGGTGGCGCGGGCGCTCGATCGCACCGAGCAAGGCATGGATTTCGCCGATGCCCTCCATCTGGGCAGAATCGGCAGCTGTGAAGCCATGATGACGTTCGACCGCAGGTTTATCAAGGCGGCCCAAGCTGCCGGCTCCCACGACGTCCGCGAACCCTGATCAGCCGTGCAGGCCGGGGGCCTCGTGGCCGGTGCGCGCCACATATTCCGTGTAGCCACCGCCATATTGCTGCACGCCATCGGGCGTGACTTCCAGCACGCGGTTCGACAGGGCGCCGAGGAAATGGCGGTCGTGCGAGACGAACAGCATCGTGCCCTCGTACTCGGACAATGCCTTGATCAGCATTTCCTTCGTGTCGAGGTCCAGATGGTTGGTGGGCTCGTCCAGCACCAGCAGGTTTGGCGGGTCGAACAGCATCGCTGCCATGACAAGGCGGGCCTTCTCGCCGCCTGACAGCACCCGGCATTTCTTTTCGACATCGTCGCCGGAAAAGCCGAAGCAGCCGGCCAGCGCCCGCAAAGGCCCCTGCCCCGCCTGCGGGAAGGAATCCTCGAGCCACTGGAACACGGTACGCTCGCCATCGAGCAGGTCCATGGCGTGCTGGGCGAAATAGCCCATCTTGACGCTGGCGCCGAGTGCAACCGCACCCTCGTCCGGATCGGTAGAGCCGGTAACCAGCTTCAGCAATGTCGATTTACCGGCACCGTTGATGCCCATGACACACCAGCGCTCGCGCCTGCGGACCATGAAATCGAGGCCGGCATAGATGCTGCGGCTACCGTAGCTCTTGTAGACGTTTTTCAGGTTCACCACGTCTTCACCGGAGCGGGGCGCCGGCGCGAAATCGAAGGAGACGACCTGCCGGCGCTTCGGCGGCTCGACACGGTCGATCTTTTCCAACTTTTTCACCCGGCTCTGCACCTGCGAAGCATGGGAAGCGCGCGCCTTGAAGCGTTCGATGAACTTGATTTCCTTGGCAAGCATCGCCTGCTGGCGTTCGAACTGCGCCATCTGGTGCTTTTCATTGAGCGCCCGCTGCTGCTCGTAGAAGGCATAGTCGCCGGAGAACGTCGTCAGCGTGCCGCCGTCGATCTCGATCAGCTTGGTGACGATGCGGTTCATGAACTCGCGGTCGTGCGAGGTCATCAACAATGCGCCCTCGTAGTTCTTGAGGAATTCCTCCAGCCAGATCAGACTTTCCAAATCCAGATGGTTGCTCGGCTCGTCGAGCAGCATCACGTCGGGGCGCATCAGCAGGATGCGACCGAGCGCCACGCGCATCTTCCAGCCGCCCGACAGCCCGCCGACATCGCCGTCCATCATTTCCTGGCTGAAGCTGAGGCCAGCCAGCACTTCCCGGGCGCGGCCTTCCAGCGCATAGCCGTCCAGCTCTTCGTAGCGCGCCTGGACTTCTCCGTAGCGTTCGATGATTTCATCCATCTCGTCGAGACGATCGGGATCGACCATGGCAGCTTCGAGTTCGCGCAGTTCGCCGGCGACGATGCTGACCGGGCCGGCACCTTCCATAACTTCGGCAACGGCACTGCGACCGTGCATCTCGCCGACATCCTGGTTGAAATAGCCGATGGTCACGCCCTTATCGACGGCGACCTGACCTTCGTCGGGATGTTCCTCGCCGGTGATCATACGGAAGACCGTGGTCTTGCCGGCGCCGTTCGGCCCAACCAGCCCAACCTTCTCACCCTTGTTGAGGGCGGCAGATGCCTCGATGAACAGGATGCGATGGCTGAGCTGCTTGCTGATATTCTCGATACGTATCATCGTCGGGCAAAGTCCAGAGAGTGCTGCGCCGGATGGCACGGTTGTGAAGAGGCTGTTGCAGGTTTTCAGTTTCCGCGTCAACCGGGAAGGGTGAGGCACACCATCCAGAAAACGCCGAGGCCACCGGCGCTGCATAGGAACTATGCTTTGCCGGTGGCCTCTTCGATGGTCATATATGAGATGCTCAGGCGATCGGATCCTTGTCCGACGGCTTGACGGTTTTGGCTTCGATACCGCCATTGCCAAACAGCGGCGTCACGTTTGAGCGCCCGGTCGAGGCATTCTTCTGCGACTTGCGACGGCGATCCGTGAAGTCCACGGCCAGTGCGACACCTTCCTCGAAGGTCGCGCGCGGATCGTAGTAGAGAGGACGCTCAGGCGCCTCGATGCCATATTCGGCACAGAGGGTGTCGATGATATCCATCGCACGCAGGCCGAGCTTCGAAAAATCCGCTTGCCGATGCAGGAAAAAGTCGTCGAATTCGGGCGCGTTGACGTCGAGCGATTCCAGCGCGTCGAGTATGTTGCGCAGGCGGTTCGGCATCCAGAGGACCTCCTCGGCCAGCTCTGGAGAAAGGAGGCTCCAGTCAACATCCTTCGGCAAGATCAGGCGTGGATCCTCCGTGTGCAGGACGAAATCGCCGGCATCAGACGGGTTGAATTCAGGTGCGTCTATTGCTGCACTGTGGCAGCCGCCGACCAGATCGTCCAATGCGAGCACGACCCGCATGGCCAGCATACGTTCCTCCCGCCTGCGGTTGACCCGCTGCGGGCGTCGGATACCCGCCCATAAGAGAGATCTGGAAAGCATGACGCCTGTTGCAATACTACCGGCGCCCAACAGGACACCGAGGATGATGCTGCCCTGCGTAGTCTGAAAGAACTGCCACAAATCAAACCTCATTCATTTCTTCCACCATATTACAACGAAGAACGACCGTTGGGTGACAATTTTTGTTTCAGCGCAGCCGTCAACAGGAAAGATTGAAAATCGTCTTCCGGAAGGCTCTGCTATTTATATAGTGCAATGCACCGCTGTCACAATATTCCCACTGAAGTCATCATATTCACTGCGAGCCTGTGCCGAGCTGTTCCTCTGCCTCCAGTGCGGCGCGCAAGGTTCGAACCTGCCGGTTCAGAGCGTGCACCTGCTCAAGCGTCATGCCCGACTTCCGCAGGAGCGTCTCCGCCAGACAGCTGCATCTTTTCAGCAGCGCCTGCCCCGCATGGGTGAACCAGACATGGACCTGACGCTCGTCAACCTTGCTGCGCCGGCGCTCCACAAGGCCTGCCGCCTCGAGGCGCTTGACGGGCGGGGTGATTGTGCTGGAATCCAGCCCCAGCCGCTCGGCGATCGCGCCCACCGTCAGGCCATCCTCTTGGCCGAGCGCGCTCAGCACCAGATATTGCGGGTATGTAATGCCCATAGAATCGAGCATCGGCTTGTAAGTGCGGTTGACAGCAATACTTGCCGCATACAGCGAGAAACACAGCTGGTCATCCAATGGCAGGAGCGCTTGGCTCAAAGTCGTCATCTCCCGTTTATAAGCAAATATCGATATCATTAAAAATAATGTCGCGATATCGATTTTGACTGGACTAGCCAAAATTTTTTATCTACGAATTCGTTATCGCGATAAATATTTTTGCGATCTCACTTATCAGGAGAGCAGAACGATGGCTTCGAATAATCACACGACACGCCGTGGCGTGATGACCGCCGGGTTGGGCCTTGCCGCTGCAGCAGCGACCATGCCATTGGTTGCAACTGCAGACGCAGCAACACCCAAAGCTTCACAACCGAAGGGAACGACCATGAGCAGCAGCATCTTCACGACCAAGGACGGCACGCAGATCTACTACAAGGACTGGGGCACGGGTCAGCCGATCGTGTTCCACCATGGTTGGCCCCTCAGCGCAGACGACTGGGATGCCCAGATGCTCTACTTCCTCGGCCAGGGCTACCGGGTCGTCGCCCATGATCGCCGCGGCCACGGCCGTTCCAGCCAGACGGATCACGGCAACGAAATGGACACCTACGCTGCCGACGTCGCAGCGCTGGTTGCACATCTCGACCTGAAGAACGCCATTCACATCGGTCACTCCACCGGCGGTGGCGAAGTCGCCCGCTATGTAGCAAAGCATGGCGGAAACGGCAGGGTCGCTAAGGCAGTGCTCGTCGGTGCCGTACCGCCGATCATGCTCAAGACCGAGAACAATCCCGGCGGCCTGCCGATGGAGGTCTTCGACGGCTTCCGCTCGGCACTCGTTGCCAACCGGGCCCAGTTTTACCGGGATGTTCCGACCGGCCCGTTCTACGGCTTCAATCGCGATGGCGCCAAGACCTATCCCGGCGTGATCGACAACTGGTGGCGTCAGGGCATGATGGGCGGGGCAAAGGCCCATTATGATTGCATCAAGGCCTTCTCCGAGACGGACTTCACCGATGACCTGAAGAATATCGACGTTCCCGTCCTCGTCATGCATGGTGACGACGACCAGATCGTGCCGATCGCCGATTCCGCCATGCTGTCGGTCAAGCTCCTGAAGAACGGTACGCTGAAGGTCTACAAGGGCTTTCCGCACGGCATGCTGACGACGCACGCCGACGTTCTCAACCCCGACCTGCTGGCCTTCTTCAAGGCCTGAGCCACCCCCCAAAAGGCCAGAAACGCCCACTGTCCGTGGGCGTTTCTCTCTGTGCTTTGCCTGCCACTGAGCTCTCATCCAGCGCTGGCGAGCGCGCCGGCGGGCCGGCGGCATTGGGAAAAAACATCCATCTTCGCATTGTAGACCTTGGTGGAGACATCCATAAGGCCGAGGATCGAATGGAAGAAATTGTCGTGCGAATACTGCCCGTCGGCGTGCTGCCCGAGGCATTTCATATCGAAGCCGGCAGATTTCGACAGGTCGTCCGATACCCAGGCCAGGAACGGCACGTGCGTCTGCTGCGTCGGCGCGATGAAGTAGGGCGTGCCGTGCAGGTAGATACCATTCTCGCCGAGTGACTCTCCGTGATCGGAGACATAGACGACGGCACCATCCAGCTTGGCAGCGCGCTGCTTGATCTTGTCGATGACGACCGAGACGACGTGGTCCGTATAGAGGATCGTATTGTCGTAGGCGTTGGTGATCTCCTCCGGCGTACAGGCACCGAAATCGTTGGCGCGGCAATCCGGTGTGAAGCGTCGGAACTCCTCGGGATAGCGCTGGAAATAGGCAGGTCCGTGGCTGCCGAGCTGGTGGAGAACCAGCACGCTGTCACCTTTGACGTGATCGAGCCAGGCATCGACCTTGTCCAGAAGGATCGCATCCAGGCATTCGCCATCCTTGCAGAAGCGCGGATCCTTGGAATTCGGCAGGTATTCGTAGGCCACCCTGTCGGTGACGTTGTAGCTGCCGGTGTCGTTGTCCAGCCAGGAGACGTCCACCTTGGCATGACTGAGGACATCCAGAAGATTCTGGGTCTGCAGCCCCTTGCGATGGGTGTAGTCGGCGCGCGGGTAGATCGAGTACATGCAGGGAATTGACGTCGCCGTCGCCGTGCCGCAGCTGGTCGTGTTGGGGAAATAGACGACGTCCTGCTTCTTCATCTCGGGATTGGTATCGCGGTTATATCCACCGAGCGAGAAATCCGAGGCGCGCGCGGTTTCGCCGGCAACGATGATCGTCACCCGAGGCTTGCCGGAGGGATCGATGTTGACCCGGTGGGCGTCCGTCCCCAGGGGCTCGGCGACGACATGCGCATCCTTCTGTGCCGACACGACGTAGCTGACGGCATTATTGATCGGCATGAACGGGTTGAGGGTAGCCAGGATATCGCGGTGGGCGCGCCCGACGCCGGCAAAGACCTTGTAATAGCTGATGCCGGCGCCGGCAAAGATAGCAAGGCAGCCGAGGATGATCGCCGTGTTCTGCGCCAGCTTCGGCAGGATTGTCCGGTGGCGGATACGCACCCAGATTATCAGCAGCGACGGCAGCAAGGCTGTCAGCAGTAGATGAAGGGCAAATCGGAAGGTAATGAGGTGCCCGGCCTCGGCGCCGGTCGAAACGGCCGCGTTGCGGATCATGTCCTTGTCGATGACGACCCCGAACTGGTCGTTGAACCAGGAACAGGCGGACGATACCAGGACAAAGAAGATCAGGATCGGCTTCGTGACATATTTCGCCGAGAACAATGTGACGACGGCCATGAAAAGCGCGGAGATGCCGATGACGAATGCGGTGAAGGCGAGCGCATTTCCGGTCAGGTAGCCATGGGCCTTTTGCCAGAACGTCCAGTTTGTGACGACCAGCAGATAGAGCGTCGTCAGGAAGCAAAGCGTCACGCTTCCCAGCACGGGCCGACCGAAGGGCCGCGCGTTTTCGGTGTTACGATCGTTCAAAGAAGGTCTCCAAAATGGCATGCCCGGGCGTGCGGCACGAGGCCGGCTGCACCCTGACAATGCAGCAGAAAACAATGTGCGATTTTCCTGACATCTACCTGAACGAAGGCATTCTTGGGACGAGCGCCCCGGTCCTATATACCTCGTAGCAGACGATGAAAACCGATGGGCACTGGTACGCCTGCCGAACGGTCAAGATGGCCGGAACGCTTGCCCCCGTGTTGCGGATCGCTCCAGGCTTCCTACATAGGGACTACCCTGATCCGGGCCCCTCTGGTGCAAGCTTTTGGCTGCTTGTGCGATGTCGGATCGCACGTCACGGCCAACTGGAAACCAAAATGCTCAGCGCCCTCGTTTTTTATTTCGTGCAGCTCCTTATCCTCGACCCGTTTCAAACCGAGATTACCAGCCGCCTTGCAAAGGCCAACGTGCCTTACGAGGTCGTTGCCAATGTCAGGGCCTGCACGACCAGCGCCGGTCAGGTGATCACCGACCACGCCACCACAAATCCTTTGCCGCTCGTATCCATGGCATTCGACATCTGGGTCCTCGGCACCGCACCCGATCGCATCCTGTCGGACGCAGTGCCAAGCTGCCGCCCGGCAATCGAAACTGCAAAATCCTTCCTGGCGCAGCAGTCGGCATAAGGCCTTCCAGCCTTAAGACCGGCGTGCGAAACGCCTGCTTCGGCATGCATTGACATACCTCGCGAAAAATGAGAACATAAAGAGAACAAATGGAGACGTGCAGATGGACAGTGCCAACCTCGTCATTCAGAAGACTCTCGAAATCGTCGCAAAATCAAGAGCTGCGCGCGAGCATGCCGCACGACAGCGCAAGGAAACCTACTCCCGCCTGCAATTCGGTCGTTCGCTCGAGCACTATCTTGAAAAGCCGGGACAGCAACTGAAGCTCCGGCTCGACTCCTGAAGCTGGAATGTCAGCCGGCGGCCAGCAGCTCCGGTTTGGCGCTACCCGGCATACTGTCGGCCAGTATGGCAGCGGAGACCACGCCACCGATATCGTTTGCACTGGTAATGCCCTGGACGAAGGGTAACTTGTGCAGCAGGAACGAGATTGCGGCGCAATAGAGCTTGTTCGATACCGGGCTTTCGAATTTCGGCCGGAAAGCGTCATCCAGGTCGATGCCGCCGGTCCGCACCACGGCCTGGTGACCGTCCGGCATGATGATCGATGACGCGGCACTGGTGGCTGCCTTGCGAATGACGCCCTGCTTCAGGAGGGTTGGAAACGGAATGTCCCGTACCGATAGCGGATGCTGCCCCGTCGCGTCGATGAAGGCGCCGAAGGTTAGTGTCTTGCCGTCGTAAGTGACCTCTGCACCGCGCTCGACCCGCTCGTTGTCGATTTCGTAGTCGTCGCCAAGGGCAACGATATCCAGCTTTCCCGCGCGCCGCAGCGCCAATATCCTCTTGATGGATTCATGCGGCACGGTGGCATAGTCATCGATAAAAATGCTTTTGAAGTGCTTGTGAAACCGCTTCAGGTCCTCGCTGTCCAGCTGCGGTACCGCGCGGGCAATCGCCTCGTGCATGCGCAGGATCGCATAGCGCCATGGCACGGTATGGCGCTGCTGCTTGTTGCGCGCCGCTTCGGCAAGGTTCAGTGCCGCCCAGGCGAAAGGATCGCGGGATTCGCGCTCTGCGAAATAAGCGGGTCCGATGGTCTCGATCGTCCGCAGCGACAGGCCGATACTCGCCGAATACTCCGGATCGTTGGCGAGCAGTTCGGCCTTGAACAGGTCGAAGATATCGTCGAGCAAGTTGCCACGGCCCGTCGCCAGCAAGGCGTCGATCGCTTCATTCGTGCAGAACTGCAAGGGAAGGTAGGGGATCTCGTGATAGAAGTCGGCTTCCGGCAGAAGCCCCTTGCGGGACATCATGGTGATGCTGAAGCCCTCTGAATCGGAGGCCTGCTGGTATTCGAGCAAACCGCTGGCATCGACATAGAATGCGCCATGCGCCGTCGCCACGGTCACCATTGCGTCGATTGCACTCAGCGATGTCCCGAGGATGCCAACGGCGCAATTGCCGATCGACTTCAGATTGACTGCCGGCCAGGGCGACATGAAATATCCCGGCTTGATCTCGATGTTGTCAGGCCAGTCGTGGCCGGTCGCCATGACGACGTGGTCGAACCCGTAATCGGCCTGCGTCCCATCCGGCCGCTGAGCCACGAGGGCAATGTCGTCAACCTGCAACGCGATGTCGATGACGCGGTGGCGCGGCTTGATGTCGATCCTATGCCCCCGCTCCTTCCCCGCCTGCACGAGCTGCGAGAACTGAGCCTGCAGATACTCACCAAGAACCACGCGCGGATAGAACTCGCGCTCGTCAATTGCGTCTCGCGACACGTGCAGTCTCTCCAGCCCAGCGTCGCTCTGACGCCGAAGCCAGGCAACCAGCGTCTCGCAGATCGGCGGCAGCTCGATGCTGGCGATATTCGACAGCATCGCTTGGTCGTTCAATGCCGGATGATAGGGCGTTCCCTTGCCCGGATCCGGCTCGATCTCGAAGATGGTGATGGACAGCGGCTCGGGCGAGCCTACCAGACCCTTCAGCGTATAGATGCCGGTCGGGCCGGAGCCGATAATAGCGATGCGCGTCATGGAAGCTTTCAACGGCGAACGCTGATAAAATGGTTCGCGAACTTGACGATATGGAACGACGACCGCCGTTAGCAAGATTGAAAATCAAATCCGTCCGCCACCGGACGTAGCCGTAAGATAGCCCGGACTCCGTTGACGCGTCAGATCGCCATCGCCGCCCCTCCATTGCCAACGGCCATGATCCGACCATATCAATCATCGCGCACGAACGGCGTGCGGAGGATCGAAAGTGAGCCAATCTCAAGTGACTGCAACCGGCACGGCCACCTGGCTGGGCTTTATCGTCATGTGTGTCGGCATGTTCATGGCGATCCTCGATGTCCAGGTGGTGGCGACATCCCTGCCGACCATCCAGAGCGCACTCGATATTCCTCAGGATCAGATGAGCTGGGTGCAGACCGCCTATCTCATCGCGGAGGTGATTGCGATCCCGCTGACCGGCGTGTTGACGCGTACCCTGACGATGCGCTGGCTGTTCGTGCTTGCCGTCACGGTGTTCACGCTCTCCTCGGCCGGTTGTGCCGCCAGCGACAGCTTTTCGGAGTTGATAGCCTGGCGGGTGCTGCAGGGTTTTTCCGGAGGCACGCTGATTCCGGCTGTTTTTTCTGCCGTCTTCATCCTGTTCCCGGTAGCGCGGCAGGGTATAGCCACCACCATCGCCGGCGTTCTTGCCGTTCTCGCCCCGACGGTCGGCCCGGTCGTCGGCGGCTGGATCACCGAAACATATTCCTGGCACTGGCTGTTTCTGATCAACATCATTCCAGGCATCCTGTCGGCCGGTATCGCCGGCTTCCTGCTGCCGAAGTCGACGATGCGCTTGGGCACGTTGAAAACTCTGGACCTCGTGTCGCTGCTCGCGATGGCCGTGGCACTCGCGGCCCTCGAAATTGCCCTCAAAGAAGCCCCGCAGCGCGGATGGCTGTCCGGCCTCGTGCTGGGCCTGCTGGTGCTCAGCCTCGCCAGCCTTTCGATGTTCGTGCGCCGGACATTGAAAGCCGGGGTGCCCATCGTCGACCTCGGAAACTTCGCCGACCGGTCGTTCCTGGTCGGCTGCATCCTGAGCTTCGTTCTCGGCATCGGACTGTTTGGATCGGTTTATCTGATGCCGGTTTTCCTGGCGTTCGTGCGCGGTCACAATGCGCTCGAAATCGGCACCATCATGCTGGTCACCGGTGTGGCCCAACTGCTGACAGCGCCGATCGCCGTCTTTCTCGAGCAGCGCGTCGGGGCGCGACTTCTCTCCGCAGCAGGGTTCACACTTTTTGCCGTCGGCCTCGGGATGAGCGCGTTCCAGACGCCGGACAGCGATTCCGCCGCGATGTTCTGGCCCCAGGTCATCCGTGGCGTGGCGATCATGTTCTGCCTGCTTCCACCGACGCGCCTTGCCCTCGGCAACCTGCCCGAAAGCCGAGTTCCCGACGCCAGCGGTCTTTTCAATCTGATGCGCAACCTCGGCGGTGCTATCGGCCTCGCCTTGATCGACACGGTGATCTACGGCCGCTCGCCGGGCCACGGTACGGCATTGATGGAAAAGCTTGCCGCCGGAGACGTAGCCACGGCGACCTATGTCGGCATACCGCTCGACATGTTCACCTCCCGCCCGTCAGGACCTATCGACGACGCCACGCGATCCATGCTGCAGCCATTGGTCGAGAAGGCAGCGCTCACCCAGTCCATCAATGAGGCATGGGCAATGGTGGCCATCCTGACCCTCGCCGCCCTGGCCTGCGTCCCATTTGCCATCAGGGTGCGCTCGGAGACAAAACGGAACTAGGAGCATGACCCCGTCATGCCCGTGAGATCGTACTCAGAAGTCAGCGGGAGGACGATGTCTGCGGCCGCTCGTTTGGGAGGATGAGGTTAGGCTGGGCTATCGCCTGCGGCTTGCCTAGCAGGTAGCCTTGGCCGATGTCACAGCCCAGGGCCTGCAGCCGCTGGAGCTGGCTCTCCTCCTCGATGCCTTCCGCCGTGATCTTGATGCCGAGCCCGCTGCCCAGCGAGATGATTGCCCTGACGACCTTGTCCTGCTTGTCGCTGTTTTCGAAGGTCGCGACGAAGCTCCTGTCGATCTTGATCTTGTCGAACTGGAATGCGGACAGTTGGGATAGGCTGGAATAGCCGGTGCCGAAATCATCCAGCGCGATTTTGATGCCGGCCTTGGTGAACTGATCGAGGACATAGCGGGCCGCCTCGGGATCCTGGATGAGCGCGCTTTCCGTCACCTCCAGTTCCAGCCGGTGGACGGGAAGGCCGACCTCTCCTAGAACTTGCATCAGGCGAAGCCCCAGCAGCCTGTCGCTGAGCTGGACGGGAGAGATGTTGAACGACAGCACGGTATCAACTGGCCAGGACAGAGCATCCCGGCAGGCCGTTCGAAAGAGACTGTCGGTCAGTTCGACAATCAGGCCGCTATCCTCGGCGAGCGGAATGAAGTCGCTGGGCGGAATGAATCGTCCCGGCGAGACCTCCCATCGCGCAAGCGCCTCGTAACCGACGATCTCCCGGGTCTTGAGATCGACCAGCGGCTGGTAGTGCGGACGGATGTCTCCCGCCTTCATGGCGCGCTTCAGGTCGGCTTCCATCTGGACGCGCTTTTCAAGCTCGGTCTGCATGGCGGGTACGAAGGTCCTGACGCCGTTGCGGCCTGTTTTCTTCGCGGCATACATCGCGCAGTCGGATTGCTGGATAGCCTCCGCCAAGGTGGCGCTATCCTCGGGGATCCGCGCGATGCCGACGCTGGCGCCCACGTCGACGTTTGCAGCGTTGATGGACATCGGCTTCGAGATATTGCTGACGATGCGGTTTCCCACCGCGACAAGATCGGGATTTCCCATCCTCTCCGTGATGACAAGGAACTCGTCGCCGCCCAGGCGATAGACGTTGGCATCCGGAAAAATGTAGCGAAGCCGCTCCGCCACGATCTTCAGCACCTGGTCACCGTAATCGTGGCCGAGAAGGTCGTTGATCTTCTTGAAGCCATCGAGGTCGATGCTGAAGACTGCGTATCCATCCTTGCAGGCAAGGTTTTCTCGTGTCGCCGCATCCGCGCCGAGAAAACGCCTGTTGGGGAGCTCGGTCAGGGGATCGTGGCAGGCAATCCAGTCGACATGTCTCTCGGCGGCATGTCTCCGGCGAATTTCTTCCGCCATGTCCTTTATGCGGACCAGCGAATAGATCAGACCCAGGGCGCCGCCGATATTCAGGGCCGTAAAGACCTCATCGAAATCGTATTTCTCGTTTTCGCGGAAAAATGTATCGAGGGCCTCGTGCCCGTTGTAATGAACGGCCAGCCCGTAGATCACCAGGAATGTCGCAATCCAGAGGATTGCTTCGACCTTGGCGCGATTTCGGCGCAGTGATTGCACAGAGCTACTCCCGGAAACGGAAAATGGCTTCATGCCGATCGTCGGAATACATCTCCCGCCGCTGTTTATGCATTTTGCCGAATATATATTGCAGCGGGGTTAAAGTGTTTCGTCGGAGAAAGATGGTCATTTCCGGCGCAAGCTGATCGCCGATAGCCAACATACCGTTGGAGGCAGCTTTGCAGAAGGCCCGAGGTTCACCCGGATCTAGCGGGGAGAAAGAGGCCTGGCCAGGGAGACCAGGCCTCCGCCATTGGAGGTCAATCCAATTGGTGTGCTACGTTGAGCGGCAGGGAATGTCGCGCGTAGCATCGTTACTGTTAGCCTAGCATAAGTTTTCGGCAACGCATTCCTGCGCTAGCAGCACGACCAGGATCACATCTTCTGCGAGACGTGGCTGCTTGTGCACATTAATAAAACGGCGTGCGTCATGCCGTTCAGCAAAGCCGCCGCGGTGGCACGCCGGTCATGCGTTGTGAACCACAAAAAACATGGCCCGACAAAAGCCGGGCCATGCTCAGACTGCTTTAAAGAAGCTGTCTATTAGAAGCTGCGCTGGAAACGCAGGATACCAGCCCAGGAGTGTTCGTTTGTCGAATCCCAGTTGGTGTATTCGACTTCAGGCTCGACGGTCAGGCCCTTGACTGGCTGGAACTTGACGTTTGCAGCAGCGGCAAAGATCTTCGAGTCTGTGTAGGCGACCTGAACGTTGGCCTTGAGCTTGTCGTTGATGGTTGCAGAACCACCGCCCCAGACTGCCCAGTCACCCCAGCCGCAAAGCTCTTCCTTGTTTGCAGGGCAAGCACCGTCGGTAACATAGCCCGAAGCGTACTTGTTGAGCTTGTCGCCGTCTGTGTTCCAGCCGCCCATCAGGAATGCCGAGAAGGTGCCGAAATCGGCATCGACGCGAGCCTTGATGGCGCCTTCTTTTACGATCGAGTCGTAGCCGCCGACAACCTTGATGCCCCATGCGCCCGACTTGAAGCCGAAGCCCAGAACGCCGTCTGGAACGTACTGGTCGTTCTTGGAGATCTGCCAGCTTTTGCCGTTGCTCTGGGTGAAGCTGGAGTCGTAGTAGGTGTCGCCGCTCGAATTGCTGTCTTCGATCGAAGCGAGAGCCGTGAAGCCATTGCCCGGATCAAACGTGTAGGTCAGCTGGTTGAGTTCGGTGTTCGTCGGTCCAGGGCCGTAGGAAACCACGTCGTCCTGGATGATGTCGCCAGCATAGCCCGGATAGGACGAGAACTGCGAGTCGGCCTTGCCGACGAGGAAGCCGCCGAGGCTGATGTTGGCAAACAGCAGCTTTGTGGAGTTGTCGCCTTCCTGCGAATCCCAACGCATGACCATGTCGGTCTTCAGCGCGCCGTATTCGGTGTCGCTGGCAGTGTCGAGGCTGAGTTCAGCGCGGGTGTGCCAAAGCGTGCCGATCTTGTGATCAGGCTGGTAGGCATCTTTCCACTCGCCTTCAGTACGAACCATGCCACCGATCTTCAGGCAGGTTTCCGTGCCTGGAATGTAGAAGTAACCGGCGCCGTAGGCATCGCAAATGCGAACATATTCGAGCGGTTCCGGCTCAGCTGCAACAATTGCGTCCGCTGCATTGGCAGCCGAGAATGCCGAGAGGGCGGCAGCCGATGCAAGGAGAAGACCCTTAATCATCATCTTTAAAATCCATTTCTTCGGTGCAGGTCGCTTGTATCGAGAGGGTCGATACGGTCTGAAGCCTGCTAGGTGGGAGCCTGTTTTATCCGGAGCTTTCGCCCGTGGACCAAGGCTATGGCGAAAGGGTGCGGCCGCACAACTTCCGTCTCGCCAAACGGGGCCGCTGGAAGAGCCGATTTCCGGCGACGCGGCTGTGAAAACACATTTAGAAAACGGCTAGCACGACTACGTTTTGTAATAGTCACCCGGAAGACGCATTTCGGGCCCTTGAGCCCTCCGACCGGACATGGGGGGAAGGCCGTCCTTGCGAATCGCGAACGAGCAGAGCGCGCGCTTTGAAACGCGGCGATCCGATCGTTCGTCAGCTCAGGCAGCCCGGACAAGGCTCGCGCAAGCGCTGGGAGCGAATATCGTGACAACATGTATCTGAAAGCGGAACCACGCCGGGCAAGGCGGGGCGCGCCGCATAGTGGAAGGCTTGAGAGTTTGATTGGTGCAGCGGCTCAGATCCAGACATTTGCGGACCCCAACCTGATCATCGGCAAGGCGCCGATCGTGCGGGCGATCTATGAGCAGAGAGACATCACGCCCCTCTGGAACCAGCTGCTGGAGCGGGCTTCTGCCGATCTCGGCGACGCTGCCGCCTTCATGGATGCCTCGATCGTCCTGCATACGGTGGGCGAGAAGGAAAAGGCCGTCATCAGCCAGAAGGCTGCCCTCGATATCAGCCGCCAGTACCGGATCCAGAATGGCAAGGGCACAGGCCTGGACATTCTGGTGTTCATGACGGCTGGCGATTTCATGGCAAATACGCCGATCGAGTTTCTGCTCGAGCATTCGGATACCAACCTCCTGCTCTATTACGTCGACGCGGAAACCCGGGATCTCTCCGATATCCCGGCACATGACGTCGCCTTCGTCGCGGTTGGTGAATCCACGGACAATCTCCCGGTCCTCGAAAACCTCAAGCGGCTTTTGCGCGACTGGTCGGGACCGATCCTGAACAATGCGCCGCAGTCCATCATGGATCTTTCCAGGGATGGCGTTTCCAATGCCTTCAGGGACGAGCGCTGGGTTCTCGCGCCTGCAACCGTTCGCGTCGATCGTCAAAAGCTTCAGCGGCTCGCTGCTGGCGAGATCGAACTAGGCTCCATCCTCGACGCAACGAGCTTTCCGATCATCGTCCGGCCACACGGCACGCATGCGGGCAAGGGCATGGAGAAAATCTCGGCCCGCTGGGAGCTTTCGGGCTATCTCGCCGCGCACGCCGACACCGAATTCTACCTGACGCCCTTCATCGACTACAGCGACGAGGACGGAAAGTTCCGCAAACAGCGCATCGCGTTCATCAATGGCAAGGCCTATGCCAGCCACCTGGCGATTTCCGACCACTGGATGGTCCATTACCTCAGCGCCGGCATGGCTGAGCATGCGGAGCGTCGCGAGGAAGAAGGCCGCTGGATGGCCAATTTCGACACCGACTTCGCCGTCCGCCACGCAGCAGCCTTCGACGCCCTGCATCGCCGCTTCGGGCTTGACTACTTCGCCATCGATTGCGCCGAGTTGTCGGACGGACGTCTGCTGATGTTCGAAGCCGACGTCGCCATGATCGTCCACTCGATGGATTCCGAAAAGGTCTTCCCCTACAAGAAGCAGGCGACGACCAAGCTATTCGCAGCCTTCGAAGGCGCCCTGAGAGATCGCATGCTGCGCGCGACCTCCGCCTCCGACGTCACCTGTGCCCATACGGGAAAACCGGCTGTCTACCAAAGGACTGACGACGACTGCCTGATCTGCGCGCTGGCGATGTTTACCGGCAGGACCTACGAAGACATCCAGGACATGGCGGTCAAAAGCGATTCCCGGTTCCCTCTGGGCGGCCCAATGAGCCACTCCATCATGCGCGGCGTCGCCAACGCATGCGGCCTCGTCCTGCTCAGCGGTATCTACATGCTGTGGGACAAGCCCGGGATCATCGGCGTCGTCTCACCGACGGTCCCCGACACCGGGCATGCGGTCTTCTGGGACGGCGAGAAGATCATCGACCCCGGCTCGAGCGCACGCGTCGACCGCGCATATGTCGACCGTTGCGGGCTGGAGTTCACCCAGCGCGCCCGTGATCTTGCGCCGCTGATCCAGCACGAAATGCAAATCTCCTATATCGCCGGCGCCGTGGCGGTCGACGAGCCGATCCTCTGAAGCCGTCGTTCGCAGCCAAATTCCGGAGACCATCATGGCTGCAAGTCAGCGTCTAATCCTACCGATGCCAGTCGACCCGTCATCGACGCCGGCTGAAACAGCGTTTCTCGGGCAATCGCTCGCCTCCGTTCCGCTGCTACTCGGGGCTGGCGGCGACCAGCGCATTTCGCCCGATCCCGTCCATCGACGGAACCGCTACGGCACACTGACGACGCCCGCCGAGCACGAAATTTCGTTCTCGTCGACGACGGCCAGCAACGTATCAGGCGACGGGTTCCGCGCGGCCGGGATCGCTCTCGAGCGGCTCGTCGATCGCCAGTCAGCAGATCCGGTTGCGATCGACCGATGGTTTGCCGATATCCGTAAGGGCATCGCCACCAGCCTTGGCTGTACCGACGCCACGATCATTCTGGCAGCCTCCGGGACAGACGCGGAGTTGATGGCCCTTTGCCTGTTTGCAGGGCTTTCCGCGCGGCCCCTCACCAATATTCTCGTTGCGCCGGAAGAGACCGGCAGCGGCGTGCCCCGGGCTGCATCCGGATGCCACTATTCGGATCTTGCTGCCCTCGGCAGCACCGTCGAAGCCGGAAAGCCGCTGGAAGGCCTGGATCCCGAGCGGATCGAGGTGTGCACCGTGGCCATCCGCAACGGCGAAGGCGAACCGCGTCGTCAGGAGGAGATCGACGATGCCATGATCGCCGCCGTCGAACGGGAGCTGAAACGCGACCGCGACGTGCTCGTCCATGTGCTCGATACATCGAAGACAGGCCTGTCCGGCGTGACGCGGCAGGCAGCCCGGCATGCGGCTTTGCTTGCCCCCGGCCGCGTGCATGTGATCGTCGATGCCTGCCAGTTCCGCTGCTCGGCGTCCGATATCCGGCAGGATCTTGCCGACGGTTTTCTCGTCGTACTGACTGGCTCGAAATTTGTCGGGGGCCCACCCTTTTCCGGCGCTCTCCTCGTGCCGACGTCTCTCGGGGAGACCCTCGCCACCTGCAGCGCTATTCCTTCCGGCCTCTCGGCCTATACGGCAGCCCATGACTGGCCATCGGCACTTCGGGAAAAGATGGATTTCACATTCGGCTCGCACTTCAATCTCGGTCTCGGCCTTCGATGGGTGGCGGCCTCTGCCGCCCTCGATCGCTACGCCGTCATCCAGGACGACGAGCAGGCGCTCATCAAGGCCCATTTCGTGAAACTGGTGCGCGCCCGTATCGACAGCGTCGCCGGTATCCGCCTGCATGCCAACGATGAGGGCGCCCATCTCGACGCAAGAACGATCGTGCCCTTCACGATCTCCAACCGCACCGGCGGCTTTGCCTCCTTCGAGCACTCGCAGATGATCCACCTGCTCATGCGCGAGCGCGACGACGGTCCGGTTTGCCATCTTGGCCAAGCCGTCCGGCTTGGATCTCGCACGGTCCTCAGGGTCGCTGCATCAGCGGGCGACGTGCTTGATGTCTCGGCCCGCATGGCAGCTGCTCTGCCGTTGCACCAGGCATTCCATCCGGTGGAATCGCGGCTCGACGCGGTGTTCGACAAGCTGGCGGCCGTCCTTCACCATGTCCGGGCTCTCTGATGCCGGAAGCGGATACGCGCGGCGATAGAACGGCTGAGCGCTCCAGCCTCGACCCGCTGGACTGGAGTGAATTTCGCGCGCTCGCCCACGGCATGCTGGACGACATGATCAGCCATATCGAGACCGTCCGGCAGCGACCGGTTTGGCAACCGCCGGCAGCCGAAACGCGCGCCCGGTTTGCCCGTCCGTTGCCTGCAGACCCTCGCGAACTCGGCGACATCCTCGATGACGTGCGCACCCACATCCTTCCCTTCGGCACCGGCAACCTGCATCCGCTGTTCATGGGCTGGGTCCATGGCGCGGGTACGCCCGTCGGTATGGTGGCCGAGATCGTCGCCGCCGGAATGAACCTCAATTGTGGCGGTCGCGACCATGTCGGACTGGAGGTCGAGCAACAGATCGTCCGCTGGATGAGCGAGGCCCTCGGCTATCCCCAAGGCGCCAGCGGCCTGTTTCTCACCGGCTCTTCCATGGCCAACTTCCTGGCTGTGATCATCGCCAGAACCGAGGCGCTCGGCCAGTCCGTCCGCCAAAACGGCTTGCGGAATCGCGACCTCCAACTCGTCGCCTATACCTCGAGCGAAGCCCATGGCTGCATTGCCCAGGCAATGGAGCTTTCCGGCATAGGCTCGGCCAATTTGCGAATGGTGGCTGTCGACGCTGACGGACGAATGCAGACCGGCGTTTTGCGTACCATGATCGACGCCGACCGGGCCGCCGGACACCTGCCGTTTCTCGTCGTCGGCACCGCCGGCACCGTTAATACCGGGGCCATCGATCCGCTCTCTGCCATTGCCGACATCGCTGTCCAGGAAAATCTATGGTTCCACGTCGACGGCGCTATCGGCGCTTTGGCAGTGCTTTCGCACGATCTGCGAGACCTGTTTGCGGGCATCGAGAAATCAAGCTCTGTGGCGCTGGACTTCCACAAATGGGGCCATGTTCCCTATGATGCCGGATTTTTGCTGGTCAGGGACGGCGCCGCCCATAAGCGGGCCTTTGCCCAGCCGGCGGCCTATCTCCAGCGCGCCGATCGCGGCCTTGCGGCCGGTGAGACCTGGCCCTGCGATCTCGGCCCCGATCTGTCGCGCGGCTTTCGGGCGCTCAAGACCTGGATGACGATCGAAATGCTCGGCACAGAGCGCATCGGCAGTTCCATTGCGCATACCTGCGAACTGGCATCCCATCTTGCCCATCATATCGAGCGGCACCCGCTGCTGGAACTCAGGGCACCGGTCGCCTTGAACATCGTCTGCTTCGGTGTTCGCGGGGCAGGTTCCGATTTTGTCCGGGATCTGGTGCTCGACCTCCAGCAATCCGGCCTGGCTGCCCCGTCCTGGACGACGGTCGGCGGCGAGCTGGCAGTGCGCTGCGCAATCGTCAACCACAGGACGACATCCGCCGATATCGACGCCTTCATCGACATCATCGACAGATACCTGGCCGGCAAAGGCTACTGAAGCGGCTGTCTGAGCGAGGTGGAATGCGGGGAAGTGCCCGCATTCCAGACCACGCCGCCTCGGCTTTTGGTAAACCTAAGCGTGGAGCCGGCTAAACGTGTTTACTTTTGCGGCTTCCAGGCGAAGTGATCGCCCACTGCCACGATGTGGCCGACACCGGGAAACGGGAAGTGGGGTGCAAAGATTAGCTCGTGATCCTTGGCGAGTTGCGACAGGACTTCCCGGCGGCTGACCTTGCCCTCGACTGCATCGTTGTCAAAGCCCATCGCCCAATCGGGCTCGGCTAACGATACAATGGAGCTATGGGCGGTGTCACCGATGTCCAGAAGCCGCTTCTTGCCGGAAACGATCTGATAGCCGACATGACCCGGGGTGTGTCCCTTGATCGGCACGGAGGTGATGCCCTCGGCAACGCTGTCTCCCGGTGCGAAGGTCTTCACCTTGGGCGTGATGGCGGTCACCAGCGCAGCCATCTTCGGCTGGGTCTGCAGCCACGTCCAGTCGGGCGCTGAAATGCGGATCGTCGCGTTGGCGAATGCAAGAGAACCGTCTGCCTTTACCAGTCCGCCGATGTGATCGCCGTGAACGTGGGTGATCAGTACGTCGGAAATGTCCTCGGGCTTGCTCCCGGCCTTGGCGAGGCTTTCCAGCAGAACACCGTGCGCCGATGGCCCAAGGCCGGTATCGATCAGGATTTTCTGGCTGCCGGACTGCACAAGAAGCCCGTCGACACTGAGCGTAACGCGGTCCGTCGGCTGTCCGGCTGCCTTCAGCACCTTGGAAACGGCCTCCGGTCCGATCCCGATGCCAAAAAGCTTGCCGTCATTGGCTGCAACGAACTGAGCATCCCGCAGCGCCGTCACCTTGATGCTGCCGATGGTGAATGTCTTGGCCGCAGGTTCGGCCGAAACCGGCCCGGTCTCTATCGCAAAGGCTTGTCCGGCAACGGAGGCGCTCAACATTGCCAGGAGTGAAAGTGCTTTCATCGGTGTTCTCCTCTTCACGAATGGCCTATTCAAGGCTTGCAGCGTGTGATTGCCCGACTGTGGTAGCCTCTGCCACCTCGCCGCGCAACCCGGGAAACGAGGCCCTAGCCGTCGAGGAAACCGGAGGCCACGTCGGCCGTGCTGCTGACGGCAACAGCCAGATCGACCTCTTTTACGACCGTTGCGCCGGCCGTCCTTAGATCGTTCGCTTGCTTGAGCGCTCCGGAAGTCGGTGCGGCAAGAGCGGTCACTGTCCCCGCAGCAAGATCCGCGATCCACAAGCCGTCTTCCCCTGGCAGTCCGAATACGACCACTTTCGCCATCGATGTTCCCCCTCGTGTCTGCCTAAAATCCAGCTTTTCGCAGGCCTTCGCGATACAGATCTTTCTGCCACTGTTCTTTCATGGCGATGACTGAAAGCCACTTATCCACATCGAAATCAGGATTGCTCTGCCGCGCCTTGCGCACGAAGGAACGCGCCTTCCTGATGTCGCCGAGCATCGCCCAGCAGGCCGCAGAGAGCCTATTGGTAAGGCTCTTGTCGTGCGTCATGGCGATATAGGCCAGGGCAGCCTCGAAATTCAAGAGGCAGTAGCTGGCACCGGCGGCAGTCCAAAGGTAGGTGTCAGGTGTCAGCGGGTTGAGGTCGATGGCATTGACTATTTTTTCCATCGCCGCCGCCGGCTGCGAATAATGAACCAGCGTATCGGCATGGTCGGCGATAATATCGGCATTGTGCGGGCTGAGCTTCTCGGCAAGCTTCATCGCCTCGACGCTCTCGTCGAGGTCCCCCTGCAGCAGCCTGACCACTCCCAACTCGCGATACCCTCCGCCGAGATCTGCACCGGCAGCAATCGCCTTGGTGGAAAACTCCGCAGCCGAGGCCAGCAATTCCTGGTCGCCGCGCGCCGTGAGCAACCACTCCTTGGAATAGGTGCGCGCTATACCGCTCAGCGCCGGAGCAAAATGCGGGTTGGTTTGCAGCGCGGACCGGAATTCCCGACGGGCCCGGCGCAGATTCGGCAATGTCAGATCCTTGAGATGACGCTGCCCAACCAGATAGCTGTGATAGGCCTCCGGGCTGGCCTCGAAATAAGCCCGTGACAGCTCGTCCCGCTCAATCTGCGAGGCAACGGTCACCGCGATACGCTTGGAAATTTCCCGCCTCTGGCGCGTCAGGTTGGAGGCATCGAGGCTGAAACGTTCAGCCCAGACGATCTCGTCATTGGCAAAGGAAATCAGCTGGGCAAAGAGCGAAACCTCCTCATCGTAGCTGATCCGGGTGTCGAGGATGTAGGAAATGGAATGGCGGGCGAATGTCGCAGCCTTGTCCGGATCGCGGGAAAACTGGCCAGCCGTATGGGGTGCGATCACGCGCACGCTTTTCAGGGCGCCGAAACCGATCGTGATGTCTTCGATCAGGGAGGCCGCAAGCAGCGTCGCGACAATATTTCCGCTGTCGAGTTGCGGCGGCAGAAGTGCCAGACGCGGCAGCTTGAGATGGCCGCCGCCGTAGGGAGACAGGAACGGCGACGGGCGAGCCAGCAGCAACGCGCGGGCCTCCGCAAACTGCTTGTTGAACATCCGGCCCGCCAGATCCAGCGAAAGCAGGTCTTGCCCCGCATCCGCAGAGCCGGATGGCGTCTCCTCCTTCAGGCTCGCGCCGGATGACAAACCCTCCAGGCTACCCTCGCTCCCCGAGCATTCGAGAAGGAAGCGCTGGACCTCTTCGTCCTGAGGGTAGAGCGTGAATAGGCGGAGCGCGGCTGTCCGCATCACGTCGTCGCAGCCCCGGGCCGAGAGCATCGGCAAGGCGCGTTTGAACGCCCGCAGCAACCGGTCTGAACAGCCCTTGCGTTTTTCCTCGACCCAGGCGTCGAGCAGTGTGTCCATGGGCACGAAGTCCTGGAGAAACTCCGGACCAATGACATTCAACATCCGGTGCAGGGAGCGGACCGCGTCCTCGTCTTCCAGAGTGTCGATGGATGTGAGGTCGAAATCGAGCGAGCCGATCTCCACGCGAATTGTCTTGTCGGTAAACGTCAGGAATTCGGCACCGAGTTCGAGCTGCCTGTCCTTGATCCGGGAGATGAGCTTGCGCATGTTGGCGAGCAGGCCGGATTGACTTGAGCCACTCCACAGTAACGCGGCCACATCTTCGCGCTTTGCTTCCATCTGCTTGGTATCAAGAAGATAACAGAGCGCTAAAAGAGCTTTTTCAGGAAAAGAAACATCACCGACGCGATCAACAAGTCTTAAGCGACCGAAGGTATGCAGTTTGAACTTCATGGTTGCTTTCCACAAGTCTCTGTCTGTCAGGATATATAACCTGTTCACACGATACGGCTTTCAAGGCAAGGTAATGATCGATCTCTTTTGTTTTAAATTATTGACGATAGAGATCGCTGCTACGGCAAAACCGCTGCAGCGACCTGCTAGGCGATGTCGGCAGTGAGCCTTACTGGATAGTCCTGATGGGATTCTTCGGCGCTGGATCGAAGCCGACGAGATCTGTCGTCAGCTTGGCATAGGTGCCGTCGGCAACCATCTCGGCCAGAGCCTTGTTGACGGCCTTGACGAATTCAGGCTTGCCTTTCTTGACCGCAAAACCCTTCTGGATATGGCTGATGGCTTCCGGAAGCACCTCGAGCGGCATCTTCGCCGACTTAATCATGTAGCCGGCCCCGATGGCGTCGGTGATCTCGGCGTCGATGTTGCCGTTGAGGAGATCCTGGATGCCGTCCGTCTCGGCCTTATAGGCCTTGACCGTGGCGCCCTTGTCTTCTGCCAGCTTGGCGAAGGTCGAGGATGCCAGCGCCCCGACGGATTTGCCCTTGAGATCGGCAGGCGTCTTGATGGCGGAGCCCTTCGGAACGACCACAGCCGCGCCGGATTCGAGCCAGCCATCGGCAAAGACGACCTGCTTCTGGCGCTCGGGCGTGATATCCATGGCGTCGCTGGTGATATCATACTGGTCGGCCTGCAACCCGATCAACAGCGATTCCCACTTGATGATGACCGGTGTGTATTCGAGACCGAGACGTTTGGAAATCTCCTTCATGACGCGGATTTCCAGGCCGTCGAGGCTGCCATCGGCACCACGCATGCTGAACGGCGGAAAGGTGCCCTCGGTAGCCACCAGCAATTTGCCGGGTTGCAGCAGTTCGAGATCGGCGGCCGAAGCCGGAGCGTGAGTGGAAAAGGCGGCCGCTGCGGCAAGCGCAAGGGCGATAAGCTGGCGTTTCATGACTGTTCCCTTCATTTTTCTTGATCGATATCCCCTGTCGTTTGCAACCGGGGTCAGTTTCTTCGGGCATGGCGCACGAGGAATAGGCAGGGTGCCTCAGCTGTTCACCGCGTAGTGGCGCTCCAGCCAGGCGGCAAGCTGGGTCAGGATCGTCGTCAGCAGCAGGTAGATGACCGCAACCGCAATGTAGAAATCGAACGGGCGGAAGGTCATCGCGATCAGCGTCTGGGCGTAGAGCGTCAATTCCACAACCGTAATTGTCGACAGCAACGAGGTATTCTTCAGCGTCGAGATCGCCTCGTTGGTGAGCGACGGCAGAACGATGCGGAAGACCTGCGGCAAGACGATCGTCCGCATCGTGGCAGCCTGGCTGAAGCCGATCGCCAGTGCGGATTCGGTCTGCCCGCGCGGGATCGCCATGAGGCCGCTGCGGATGATTTCAGCCACATACGCGCCGCTGTTTATGCCGAGCGCCAGCACGCCGGCGGTAAACGGCGACAACCGGATCCCGACCTGCGGAAAGCCGAAATAGACGATGAATATCTGGATGATCGTCGGCGTGCCGCGAATGAACCAGATGTAGAAGGCCGTGACCGAGCGAACGGCACGCCATTTCGACCGCTGGCCGAGGGCTGCGAGCAGACCGCAAATCCAGCTGACGACAATGGTGAGGATCGTCAGCCAGAAGACGGTCCAGGATGCCATCAGGAAGCCGGATCCGTAAAGACGGACATCCCCCAGGAAATCAGCCAGCATCATCATGCTCCCTCGATAGTTTCAGCAGGCGCGGAGCCATAGGCCAGGCCATCGTGAAGGATGCGATGGAGGAACTGCCGCAGCCGGTCGCTGCCGGGGTTGCGCAGAATATCGCGCGACCCCGTTTCGGCGATAACGCCCTTGTCGAAAAACAGGACGCGGGACGACACGTCGCGCGCAAAGGCAATCTCGTGGGTCACCAGGAGCATCGTCATGCCCTCGGCGGCAAGCGAAGCCATCAGCACGAGAACCTCGTGCACCAGTTCGGGATCGAGGGCCGAGGTCACCTCGTCGAACAGCATCAGACGCGGTTTCATCGCCAGCGCCCGGACGATGGCGACGCGCTGCTGCTGGCCGCCGGAAAGCCGGGACGGATAGCTGTGGCGCTTGTCGTAGAGACCGATGCGCGACAGCAGTGCCTCCGCCTCTTCGACGGCCTGTGCCTTGGGAAGCTTCAACAGTTTCATCGGCGCATGGATGACGTTTTCGAGCACCGTCATGTGCGGCCAGAGATTGTAGCTCTGGAAGACCATGCCGACGCGGGTCCGCAGCGACTGCATCTGCGCCGGAGTCGGAAGAAAACGCGATTCCGTGCGGAAATCGAAAGACAGTTCCTCGAACTTCAGGAAGCCGGATTGCGGCATCTCGAGGCCGTTGATCGAGCGCAGGAAAGTGCTTTTGCCGGAGCCGCTGGCGCCAATGATCGAAACCACCTCGCCGGGCTCGACCGCAAGCGAAACACCCTTCAGGACCTCGTTGTCGCCAAAGCTCTTTCGGATGTCCTTGAGGACCAGAAGCGGTGTCGTGGGGGGCGGTGTAGCTTGGCCAGCAATTGCCGTCTCGGAAATGTCTGTCATCGTTCGGTTACCCAATACTCTCACCCCGGGAATGGCTCTAAGCCTGTTGCCGGGATTGCCTTTGCCTTACCGCCCACAGGAAGGGTATTCAGTATACCGCTGGAATTCAAGAACTGATTTCATACATTTACCAGCCGGCCCGTCATCAGACTGTTCTGATTGATTAAAATTTCACCCGGCCCATTAAATAATCAATCGAAGAAGCTCCGAGGTTTGACTTGGGAACACGCTTGGTGTACCCAATTTCCGTGCCGGTGAAGTTTCGACGTTTTGCCAATCCGCCGCCGCCCTGAATGCGTAGGATCTGCGCACGCAGCCACTGGCGCCATGGTCCGCCGACAGGAGTTTGACGATGAGCCGCTATTTCCCGCTGCACGAATATCAAAGCCGGTGGGACAGGGTGCTGGAGGTTATGCGGGCGCACGACTTCGAGACGGCGGTCGTCTTCGGACGTGGCGGCGGGACCACGGATAATTGCGGCGACATCCTCTATCTTTCGAACCACTACGCTATCAGCGGCGGCACGGATTCGCTGATCTGGTCGGCGCGTTCGTTCTCGGGCATCATTCTTCAACAGGGCAAGGAGCCGCAGCTCCACATCGACGAACCCGAGGTTCGAACCGATCTCGTCTCCATCTCCGACGCGCATTGTTCGAACCATCCCTTCCGCAGCGTGGCGAAGGCGTTGAACGACAGGGGCATCACGGGCCGCGTGGCGCTGGTCGGTACACAGTTCATCCCGATGAAATTCTACCAGCAACTGCTCGAGGAAGCGCCCGGTATCGACTGGGTGCCCGCAGACGACCTGGTGCGCGCCGCGCGGCGGATCAAGAGCCCGCTTGAGCTGGAGTGCTATCGCATCGGCGGCGAGACGGCCACGGCCGGGCTCAATCGCCTGATGGAGGGTCTGACGTCGGGCCTTTCAGAGCGGGAAGCGGCCGGCGAGGCAGCCCGCGAAGTGGTGCGGCGAGGCGGCCGGCTGCAGATGATCGGCACCAACCACGGCGAAACCCTCGGCTTCGACCAGCGCTTTCCGTTAACAGGCTACAGCGCCGATACGCCGAAGCCGGGCGATATCGTCACCGGCACGCTGCACGGCGCCTTTTACCAGGGTTACTATCTCGACCCCGGCCGTACTGGCGTGCGCGGCAGGCCGACCGCCGACCAGCGGAGGCTGATCGAGGCAGCGGCAAACATCGTCCATCGCCTGTCCGACATGATGCGCCCCGGAACGAAGCTTCTGGACGTCGCTGCCGAAGGCGACCGCCTGACAGCTGCCTTTGGCGGATCGGTCTCGCCGATCATGAAGAATTTCCCGTTCTACGGGCACGGGATAGGCCTCGGCTTCGAACAGCCGCGGATCTCGACTGTCATGTCGCAGCCGGACGATGTCGTCGACGAAAACATGGTGTTCGGTGTCGAAGCATTCCTATCACTCGATGGGGTCGGGGCCGCGTTCTTCGAAGACATCCTGATTATCGGCGGACATGAAAATGAACTGCTGACCCGCTCGCCCGCATATTGGTGGTGAGCGCCTAATGCAATGACGGAAGAGCCGGCGGCCGGAGCCGCCGGTGGCTTGGCCTCAATGGGCGAAAACGCCGTCGAAATCCTTGAACCCCTTGACCTCGATCGGATTGCCGCTCGGATCGAAGAAGAACATCGTGCGCTGCTCGCCCGGCTCGCCTTCAAACCGTATGACCGGCGGTATGTCGAAAGCAATGCCCGCATGCTGCAGCCGTTCGGACAGCGCAAGCCAGGCATCGAGCGGCAGGACGACGCCGAGATGCGGCATCATTACCATGTGATCGCCCACCTTGCCGGTGCGGGTGACCTCGAACGGCTTGCCGAGATGCAGTGAAATCTGGTGTCCGAAAAAGTTGAAATCCACCCAGGTGTCGGTGGACCGGCCCTCTTCGCAGCCAAGCACGCCGCCATAGAACTGACGCGCCTCATCGAGATCGGTGACATGGTAGGCGAGATGGAAAAGCGAACGCATGGAGATGTCCTTTTCAGTGGTGCAACGGGGAGGAACCGGCTTTACCGGATGGTTAGATCGCGTGACAGGGTAGACAGAGGTTCGCAGCCTTCTTCGGTGACGATGACGGTTTCGGAAGCGCCGACCGTCCAGACGCCGTAGCTGCGCAAGGTCGCCGGCAGGTGAAACACCATGCCGGGCTCGATTATCCTATCCACGCCGGAAAACAGACTGAGCATGCCGCCCTCCCCCCAATCCGGAGCAAAGGCGACGCCCATGGAATAGCCGATCCGCTTACGGAATGCCGCGGTGTAGCCGCCATCGTCGATGACCCGCTGGGCTGCCTCGTGCGCCGCCGAGCACGGCACACCCGGCCTGACTTCATGCAGCGCAGCCTCGAGCGCATGAAGCGAGCAATCCATCATCCGCCGTGCTTCGACGGGTGGCCCGCCGATCCACACCATTCGCATCAGCGCGGCATGATAGCGGGCATGGCTGCCGGCTAGTTCGAGGAACACCGGATCGCCGACCTCGAGACGGCGGCGGCGCCACGTCATGTGCGGCAGGCCGCTGCGGGGCCCTGACGACACCAGCGGCTCCATCGCCATTGCCTCGGACCCTGCGCGCGTGGCCGCATCGAGCATGGCAGCGGCGATGGCATTTTCGTCAGTCCCGGCGCCGCAGGCCGCAATCCCGGCCGCAATCCCTGCCTGCGCGTAGGTGGCTGCCAGCCGGATGGCGGCAAGTTCCGCAGGCGACTTCACCGCCCGGAGAGGGGCAATGATGCCGGAACCGTCGATGAGCGCGTTCCCCCCCGTCCGGAGCGAGATCTCGTCTGCCAGGACCGGCGGCAGAAACCAGCCGCCGAGCTCGATAGCAGGCCGGTGAATGCCACGTTCGCGCAGGACCTCGGCCAGGACCGCCGCCGGCGCCTCGCCGTCCTGATAGACGACGATGTCGTTGAGCCAGGTATTGGCGATCGAGCCCACCAGTTCAAGCTGGCGAACCAGCAGTGTCGCCTCCCCCTCGACCGGCATGACCAGCGCCTGGAAGGCAAAATAGCCCGCAGTCTGGCGGCCGGTCAGCCAGAAGATGTTTTCGGGCGTCGTGACGATCAGCGCCCGGTGGCCGGCAGCAGCGATGGCCACCCGGGCGCGGTCCTGCCGCGCCTTGAACTCGCTCTCGGGGAACGAGGCCTCGCAACCTCGGAATTCGGCATAGTCAGGCATGTCACGGTACTCGGTTCAGGCATGTCGTCCCGGGATCGGGACGGAAGAACGGATGGTCAGACAGTGATGAACGCTCAGCGCGCGAGCCATTTCAGAAACCGGCTGCGGACGCTGTCGAAATGCGCCTCCATGGCAGCAGCGGCGGCATCCGCATCCTGCGCCTCGATGGCGTCGATGACGGCGATGTGCTCGGCAGCCTGTTCAGCGAACCGGTCATGGGTGCGCGTGATCGTGCAGCGGCGCGCGATGCTGCGCATTTCCTGCAGCATGCCGGGCAGAAGACGCAGACCGGCAGCTTCGGCGACGGCCTCGTGGAATGCGTCGTCGTCCATCCAGAAACGATCGAAGGCGACATCCTCGGCTTCGACATAGGCGCGCATGACCCGGCGCGCCTCGACAAGTGCCGCCGTCATCGGCCGCCCCGCCGCACGGGCTGCCGCCGCCCCTTCGAGGAGACGGCGGATCTGGATGATCTCCAGCAACTGCTCGACGGTGACCGGCAGGATCATCAGGGTGCCGTTGGTCAGGCGAGAGACCACGCCTTCCTTCTGGAGCCTCGAGATCGCGGCCCTGAGCGGCGTGCGGGAAATGCCGGATTCGACTGCCAGTGTCCGCTCGGTCAGCAGGTCGCCGGCCTTGATGGCACCTTCGAGGATGCGCTGCTTGATGTCCCGGTAGGCCTGCTGCGCCAGTGTTTCCTTGTCGCTCATCGGGATATCCTCAAGGGATCGTTGAGGGCGGTCGCCGGCCGCTCGCCGGAGAGAGCAGTCAACACGTTGCGGGCGGACCCTACGGCCACGCGGCGCAAGGCTTCTTCGGTCGCGCCACCGAGATGCGGCGTGAAAATCACTCGGCCGGTCGAGGCTAGCGGCCCCAAGGGCGCGTCATGGCTATAGACATCGAGACCGGCTGCCGACACGCGGCCGGTATCGAGGGCAGCGGCCAATGCTTCTTCGTCGACCAGTCCGGCGCGTGCGGTGTTGACCAGAATTGCACCATGCCTGATGAGCGAAAGCGCCCGTTCGCCGATGAGGTGCTTCGTCTCCGGGCGCAGCGGCGTATGGAGCGACACAAGGTCCGCCTGCTGCAATCCCGCCTCCAGCGTCGTCACGCGCTCGAAACCATCGATATCGGCGACGCGTGGCGAATAGACCAGCACCCGCATATCGAGTGCCGCCTTGAGCATATGTCCAAGACCGGCGCCGGTGGCGCCCCAGCCGACGATCAGCGCGGTCTTGCCGGAAAGTTCGGTGAACGTCTCGCGCTCGCGAAAACCATGGGCGCCGCCGCGTTCGCTACGGTCGGCGGCTGGAATACGCCGGGCCGCAGCCAGCGCCAGCGCCAATGCCAGTTCGGACACCGACCGCGCATTGGCGCCCGGTGTGTTGCAGACAAGGATGCCCTTCTCGGAGGCTGCATCCTTATCGACCGCATCGTGGCCGGCGCCGTGCACGACGATGACGCGCAGGATGTCGCTGGCACCGATGGCCTCAGCCGAAAGGCCGGCGTCACGCGTGATCGCCGCATCGCAGCCGGAGATCATCCGTGCGACCGTTTCCATGTCCGGCTTCGGGCAGAGCACGGGTTCGACGCCGGCGCGGCGCAACAAATCCAGTCCATCGGCATGGACCGGCTGAACGACAAGGCATCTCATGCGCCGGTTCCTCCGGGGGGTAGCGCGAGCTTCTCGAGAACCGCGTCGCGTGCGTGGGTGACATGCTCGGCCATCAGCAGAGCTGCACGGTCGCCATCGCCGCTGCGCAAGGCTGCAAGAATTCCCAGATGCTCCTCGCAGCTTTTCAGGAAGCGGTCCGGCAGATGGGTGTGGTCGAACATGCAGGTCCGGCGGCGCAGGTCGGCAATTGTGGACACCATCATCTCGCTGCGGCTGGCCTCGGCGATAACCCGGTGGAGGTCGTCATCCACCCGTCTCTGCTCGTCTTCTTCGCCGGGACCTTCGTCGTGCAGGCGGCGGACCCGCAATTCGAGCGCCTCCAGCACCGCCGGTGGCGCCGCGACCGCCTGCTGGGCACAATGGGATTCCAGCACCCGGCGCAGGAAGAAGATTTCCTCCACTTCGGCCGCCGTCAGCCTTCGCACCTTGAGGAAGCGACCATCCTGCACAGCCAGACCTTCGGCCTCGATACGCTTGATCGCTTCGCGCACCGGCGTCCGCGACATGTCGAGCGTTTCGCCCAGCTTCGCCTCCTGCAGCGCATCTCCCGGCGTCAGCGCGCCGGACAGGATCATTTCGATGATTTTGCCATAGGCCCGTTGGGCAAGCGGCTGGCTCATGACACTCTGCCTCCTGATCGATCGCTGCTTTCGGGCTTGACGGCGAGGTTGTCGAGGATGCCGCCTAGAAGATGTCTCTCGGCGACCAGCAATTCCTCGGCCTGTTCCTGCGCGATGCGGGCAAAGCGGATGGACCGGCCGCTGACCGCCTGCGCCAGGCGAGGCAGGTCGACGGAGGCCACCGTGGCAATCTTCGGATAGCCGCCGGTCGTCTGTCGCTCGGCCATCAGCACGATCAGCCTGCCGGACGACGGCACCTGGATCGAGCCGGCCGAGGTACCGTCCGAAACGATGTCATGCCCGCCGTCTGCTGCAATTGGCGGCCCGTCGAGCATCTGGGCCATGCGATCCCGCGCGGCCGACACCACGAACGATGCCTCGAGAAACGTCTCCACTGCGGCATTGGAAAAATAATCGTCCTGCGGCCCGCAGATGACGCGGATCGGGCCGCCACTGCGCCGAAAGGGCTGCCGAAGGGCAAGGTTGGGCAACGGGGCAGCGTCGCCGAGGGGCAACCGGTCGCCAATCTCCAGCCGCCGGCCTTCGTAGCCACCGAGCCCGGTGCGCAAATGGGTGGAACGCGATCCGAGAACCGGAACGGTATCGATGCCGCCCGAGATCGCCAGATATCCCCAGACGCAGTCGCGGAGCGCGTCGATGGCGAGCGTCATGCCGGGCAACAGGTGATGGCTTTCCCACGGGTGGACCTTGCTTCCATCGATCCTGACATCGACATCGCCACCGGTGACGGCAAAGCGAACCGGCCGGGTGACTGTAAAACGACCGCCGACGGCAGCAAACTCGAGCGCAGCCGATGTTGCGGGGTTGCCGACAAGGGCATTGGCGATACGAAACGACGGCCCGTCCATAGGGCCGGCACCGGAGACGCCGGCATGCTGCAGGCCTTTCCGCCCGAGATCCTGGACGGTCGTCATCGGTCCCGTGCCATGGATTTCGAGGAAGCTCATGACGTCGCCCCCTCCCCCGCAGCCGAGGTACGCTCGAACTGCGATGCCTCGTCTTCGCTGACGGGCCGGAAGCGGACCCGATCACCGGCACCGAGCAGGAAGGGCGTGGCGCGGGAGGGGTCGAACAGGCGAAGCAGCGTCCGGCCGATAAAGCGCCAGCCGCTCGGCCCGGGAACGGAATTGATGCTTGCCTGCTTGCCTCCGATACCGATGGCGCCGGCCTCGATCCTCTGGCGGGGCGTGGGCAGTCGCGGCGTGTGCAAAATCTCCGGCAGGCCGCCGAGATAGGCAAACCCTGGCGCAAAGCCTATCATGTAGACCCGGTATTCGACGGAGGAATGGAGCTCTATAAGCTGGGACACCGTCATCCCCTTCATGCCGGCAAGTTCCTGCAAATCCAGTCCCACCGCGCCGCCATAGACAACGGGGACGTCGAAGCGCTGCGGGTGGACGCTGCCAACTACCAGCGTATCCAGCCGCTGCTGCAGCGTCAGCGCCAGGCTGCGGCCTCGAACGACGGCGGGATCGTAGACCACCATCAGCGAGCGGTAGGTCGGCACCAGTTCCTCGACGCCATCCACCGGGCTGTCGGCCATGCTCGCGGCAAGCGCGATCACCCGTTCGCTGACGGCTTCGTCGATGGTATCCGCGAGCTCAACCGACAAGGCGCTATCGCCGCAAGCAAGAATGCGGGGAAACGTCCTCACCATTGTCTGCGGTCCCCTTCCGTCCATCCGAGTAAGGTGCGATTGTCGGTTGTCATATTATATTGCTATTTCAGTATACCAACTGTATGTCAACCGAAAGTGCTTTTTCGCGCGACCGCCCGGTCGTAAACTGCGCATGACATCAGTCTGCTGGCCTGACGCCTATCCTGCAAGGAGATCCCAGCCATGGCAACCGTAGACCTCAATTGCGACATGGGCGAAAGTTTCGGCGCCTACAAGATCGGCGACGACAGCGCTATGCTGGAGGTGATTTCGACCGCCAACATTGCCTGCGGCTTTCACGCCGGCGATCCCGTAGTGATGCGCGATACGATCCTTGCCGCCAAGGCGCGGGGCGTGGCCATCGGCGCCCATCCGTCCTTCATGGATCTCTACGGCTTCGGCCGCCGTCGCATCTCGGGCGAACGGCCGGAAGATCTGGAAGCCCAGATCATCTACCAGATCGCCGCGATGCAGGGGATGGCAAGAGCGCTCGGCTGGCCGATGACCCACGTCAAGACCCATGGCTCGCTCGGCAACATGGCGGCGGAAGATGCGGAGCTTGCGGACGTCTGCGTTCGCGCCATCAAGGCCGTCGACCCGTCTCTGGTGTTCGTCACCCTCCCCTATTCCGAGACGATGAAGGCGGCGGAATCCGTCGGCCTGCGGGTTGCCTGCGAGGTCTACGCGGACCGGACCTACGACGATACCGGCATGCTGACATCGCGGCAGAAGGAGGGCTCGGTCATCCACGACCTGCAACAGAGCGTCGACCAGGTCCTGTCTATGGTCCGGGATGGATTTATCCCCACCATCGGCGGCAGGATGCTGCCGGTCGAGGCTGCAACGATCTGCGTCCATGGCGACAATCCCAGCGCCGTCGCCATGGCCCGTGCCCTGCGTGCATCGCTTTCGGCACACGGCATCGATATCGCCCCTTTCGCAAAACCCGCTCTTTGACCGAGGACCCAAACTTGACCCGCATTGTTTATCTGAATGGCGACTGGCTTGCTGAAACCGACGCGAAAGTCTCCGTGTTCGACCGCGGCTTTCTGTTCGCCGATGCCATCTACGAGGTGACTGCCGTGATCGGTGGCAAGCTGATCGACTACCAGGGCCACTCCGCCCGCCTGCAGCGCTCGCTGTCCGAACTCGATATCGCCTGCCCGCTGTCCGAGACCGCACTGCTTTCCGTGCATCGGGAACTCGTCAGCCGGAATGGGCTCGACGAGGGGCTGATCTATCTGCAGATCAGCCGCGGTCCTGCCGACCGCGATTTCGCCTTTCCGGCAAAACCGGAGCCGACCGTCGTGCTCTTTACCCAGGCAAAACCGGTGCTCGCCAATCCCCGTAACGAGACGGGGATCGCGGTTGCCACTGTTCCGGACTGGCGGTGGGAGCGCCGCGATATCAAGACCGTCCAGCTGCTTTACCCTTCGATGGCAAAGATGGAAGCGATGCGGCGCGGCGCCGACGACGCCTGGCTGGTGGAGGACGGGCTCGTCACCGAGGCCAGCTCTGCAACGGCGCATATCGTCAAGACCGATGGCACGCTGGTAACTCGTGGCCTCTCCCACGCGATCCTGCACGGAATTACCCGGGCAAGCATCATCGACCTTGCGCGCGGCGCGGGCATTGCCGTCGAGGAACGCGGGTTCAGCGTCGAGGAAGCCAAGCAGGCTGCAGAGGCTTTCGTGACGTCCGCGACCAATTTCGCAACGCCGGTGGTCAGGATCGACGACACAACCATCGGCAATGGAAAACCCGGCCCGATCTGCCGGCAGCTGCGCGACCTCTACACGGCAAGCCGCCTTTCGTCGGCGATCTGACTGTCTCTAAATTGAAAAGGCTGCCGCGATCGCTCGCGGCAGCCTTTCGCATGTTTAAAGCGCTCAGTTCTTGACGGTGTCTTCGAGGAAGAAGCGGCCAAGCGGGTTCTGGTAGAAGTTGTCGATATTCTTGCGCGAGACGTTGATGTAGGGGCTGTAGTAAAGGTCGATCCAGTTGACATCGTCCTTGGCGATCTTCTGGAGATCGACATACATCTGCTCACGTTTTACCGGATCGAGTTCCAGGCGAGCGGCAGCCACCAACGCCTTCACCTTCTCGTTCTTGTAATGGGTCGAATAGTTGTTGTTCGAGTCGTGGCCGAGCACGAATGTCGTCTTCTGGTCCGGATCGAGGATGTCGTTTGTCCAATAATTGACCGACACATCGTAGTCGCCGGCAACGATCATGTCCCACTCCTGGCTGGCATCGACTTTCTGTAGGGTCGCGGTGATACCGGCCTTCTGCAACTGCTGCTGCAAGAGCACGGCAATCTGCTCGTCGACCTCGTCGCCGGCACGCACGAGATAATTAAGTTTCAGGTCCGAGGCTCCCGCAGCAGCCAGCATCTGCTTTGCCTTTTCCGGATCGTAAGGGCGCTGCATGTTGTCGGCGTAATAATAGAGTGCGCCCTTCGGAATGTACGAATTGGCGACGGTTCCCTGGCCGAAGGTCACAGCATCGACGATTGCCTTCTTGTCGATGGCCAGATCCAGCGCCTGCCGGACCTCCTTCTTGGCGAGGGCGCCATGCTCGTGGTTGATCAGCAAGTGGTCTTCACGGGTGGACGGGTCGATATCGACGTTGAGGTTGGCATCCTTCTTCAATTCGGCGACGCGGGAGAAGGGAACGAAGATCGCAGTGTCGAGCTGGCCGGCCTGCACGTTCAGCATGCGGGTGTTGTCGTCGGGAACCGAAATCCATTCCACGCCATCGAGCTTGACGCGATCGGCCTGCCAGAAATACGGGTTCTTCTTCAGGATGACGCGGTCGCCGCGACGCCATTCGTCGACGACGAAGGCACCGGAAGCAATTGGCTTCTCGGTGTAGCCATCCGATCCGAGCGCCTCCATGCCCTTCTTCGAAATCACGGAGGCGTTGGGCAGAGCCAGCGTCGACAGGAAGGGCGCGGACGGGTTCTTGAGCTTGATCGTCATGGTGCGGGGGTCGGTCGCGACTGCGGTGTCGATCACCTTGAACGAGTCGCCCCAGAGCGATGCCTTGTCGTCGCGGATACGCAACAGGCTGTAGGCAGCATCTTCAGCCGTCAGCGGCGAGCCGTCTGAGAACTTGGCGTCGCGGATCTTGAAGACGTAGGTCAGTCCGTCCTCTGAGATCGTCCAGCTTTCGGCCAGTCCCGGCTCCAGTTTCGTGCCGGTCTTGTCGACGCGGACAAGAACGTCGTAGACGTTGGAGAACACCCAGTTGTCGATATTCTGGGCCGTCTTGATCGGGTCGAAGGTGGTCGAGTCCTCGCGGCGGCCGATGGTCAGAACGCCGGCCGCTTCTGCAAAGCTGGCGCTGAGGGTGAGGCCCGCGACGATGAGCGCGAGGCCAGCAGTCTTCCATTTCCTGGTCATGATATCGTTCCCTTTTTTGTTATGACAGTCGTTCGAGTGAAGGTGGTAGCGTCAATCGCTGCTCGCAGGCGATGTCGGCAAGCAAGGGCTTGTCCGGATCGATATCGGGAATCGCCGCGATCAGGGCTGCGGTGTAGGGATGCTTCGGCCGGGCGAAAACCTCTGCGCAGAGCCCCTCCTCGACGATCTCGCCGCGATACATGACGACGACCCGGTCGCAAAGATTGCGCACGATGGCGAGGTCATGGGCGATGAAGATCAGCGTCAGGTTCATCTTCCGCTTCAGATCCCGGAACAGTTCGATGATCTGCGCCTGGATCGTCACGTCGAGGGCGGCGACGCATTCGTCTGCGATGATCAGTTTCGGATCGACGGCCAGCGCCCGGGCGATCCCCGCCCTCTGGCATTGCCCGCCGCTCATGCTGCGCGGCCTGCGGTTGGCAAACTCACGCTCCAAGCCGACAAGGTCCAGAAGCTCGGCGATCCGCGCCGGAATATCGGCGGCAGAGGTCTTGCCCTGCACGCGCAGCACTTCGGCAAGCATGTCGCCGATGCGCAGCCGGGGATTGAGTGCGTTGTAGGGATCCTGAAACACCATCGCCGCCTCATGGCGCAACTTGTCGAGGGCGGCGCGCCTCTGCTGGGCAAGATCGATACCCTCGAACGAGACATGGCCGGAGGAGATCGGTGTCAGGCCGAGAATGGCGCGGGCGAGCGTGCTCTTGCCGCTGCCGGATTCGCCGACCACCCCGACACTTTCGCCGGGCATGATCCGCAGGCTCACGCCGGAAACCGCAGTGACAGTTTTCGCGCCAGCCTTGAACAGCCCACCGCCCAGGGCAAAGCGCACATAGAGGTCGTCCACCTCGAGAAGCGGCCGCTCAACCGGCTTTGCGGCGCTGACGCATCCGACGGAGAACGGCGCCTCTTCGACGATAGAAGGATGGCTGGCGATCAGGCTGACAGTATAGGGATCGCGCGGCGCGGACAGGACCTGGCGCTTCGACCCCGTCTCGAGCAATCGTCCGCCACGCAGCACGGCGATCCGGTCGCAGGTCTGGGCAACGATGCCGAGGTCATGGGTGATGAGAATGATCGAAAGGCCGCGTTTGTCGCGGATGTCCATCAGCAGCCGCAGGATCTGCGCCTGGATGGTGACATCGAGGGCAGTCGTCGGCTCGTCGGCAATCAGGATCTTGGGATTGCAGGACAGCGCAACCCCGATCATTGCGCGCTGCCGCATTCCGCCGGAAAATTCGTGGGCGTAACTGTCGTACTGGCGGACTGGATCGGGCAGCCCGACCTGGCCCAGAATGTCGATGGCTGCGGCCTTCGCGTCACGCGGGCTTGCATCCTGATGATAGCGGATACCTTCGGCAATCTGATCGCCGATCCGCATGACGGGGTCGAGGTGGCTCGTCGGGTTCTGGAAGATCATGCCGATCTCGGCCCCGCGGACCTTCAGCATCTCGGCGTCGCTGATTTCGGTCAGGTCGCGGCCATCCAGCAGCACGGAGCCGCTGTCGATCTTCAGGCGCGACGACGGCATCAGACGCACCAGCGAGCTGCAGAACAGGCTCTTGCCGGAGCCGCTTTCGCCGACGAGCCCGACAATCTCGGCCTTGCCGACGTCGAGCGAGACAGCATCGATGAGCGTCCTCTCCTCGCCGAGGCCATGCAGCCTGACGGTCAGATCCCGGACAGAGAGAAGGGGACTGATCATTCCTGTACTCCGAAGAGTTCGCCAAGCGCATCGCCGAGCATGCTGAAACCGAAAGCCAGGAGGACGATGGACAAGCCTGGAAACAGCGTGATCCACCAGGCCGTCGTCAGGAAGCTCTGTCCCTCGGCCACCATGACACCCCATTCGGCAAGCGGCGGCTGCACGCCGAGGCCGAGATAGCTGACTGCGGCGCCGCTGAGGAGAACCAGCACTGCATCCGACATCGAAAACACCAGCGATCCGGCGATAGCATTGGGTAGCAGATGCCGGAACATGATGCGCGGGCGGCTGAAACCGAGGCTGACGGCCGCGACCGCGTAGTCGCTGCTTTTCAGCACCAGCATCTGCGCACGGATGAGCCGCGCATAGGACACCCATCCCACCAGCGCCATGGCGATATAGAAGCTGCCGAGCCCAGGTCCGAGGATGGCGATAATCGACAGCATCAGCACCAGAAAAGGGAAGGCAAGGATGATATCGACGAGCCGCATGAAAACCGCGTCGACCGGCCCACCGAAGAAACCGGCGATAGTGCCGACCGTCGTGCCGATCATGAAGGGAAAGAGAACCCCGATCACCGCAATCTGTAGATCGATCCGCGTACCCCAGATGACGCGGGACAGGATATCCCGCCCGAAATTGTCGGTGCCGAAGGCATGCAGCAACGTCGGTGCCTGCAGACGCACATCGGCGGCCTGGAGGACCGGGTCGTAGGGCGCAATCAACGGTGCGCCGACTGCCACGAGCACGAAGAAAAGCAGGATGCCCGCGCCGATGGCCAGGGTCAGCCGGCCCCCGAAGACGCGGCGCCAGCCGAACGCAGTGGAAAACGCCAATGGCACACTCATAGCCGCACCCGCGGATCGACCATCACCGTCGCGATATCGGCAATGAAGTTGATGAACACCGTGGCGCAGGCAAAGACCATGGCGACACCCTGGACCACCATGTAGTCGCGGGAGAAAATGGCGCGGACCAGCAGTTGCCCCATGCCGGGCAAGGCAAAGACGGTTTCGACGACCACGGTCCCGCCGATGAGCCATCCGATGTTGACGGCAAGCAGGTTGATGGTCGGCAAAAGAGAGTTAGGCAGGACGTGGCGCCAGAAGACGGTGCTTTCCGGCATGCCCCTCGCCCGCACCGCAGTTGCGACGTCGGATTTCAGGCCTTCGATCATCGCGGTGCGCAGGCTGCGGGTGAGAACGGTGGAGAGCGACAAGGCAATGGTCAGGCTCGGCAACAGCAGATGGGCGGCCTTATCGCCGAGCGTATTGCCGTAGCCGGAGACCGGCAGCCAACCGAGATCGACGCTGAAGAGGATGATTAGCATCAGCCCCAGCCAGAACGGCGGGAAGCCGATGCCGAACGTCGAGACGACGCGAATGATGTGGTCGGGCGCGCGCCCATTGCTGCGCGCCGCAATCGCTGCCAGCGGCACGGCAATCAGCACCGACAGGACGACGCTTGTCGCGACCAGTGCCAGCGTCGGCTCTATACGGGTGAGGATGAGCTTGAGCACGTCGATCTTGTAGAGGATGGATTTGCCCATTTCGCCATTGGCGAGATTGCGCAGGAAATAGAAGTACTGCACCCACATCGGCTCATCCAGGCCGTACTGGGCGCGGATATTGGCGATGGCACTGGGCGTCGCGCGGGTACCGAGAATATTGCGCACTGGATCGCCGGGAATGAGACGGACGAGGATGAAGGTGATGACACTGATGCCGAACAACACGGGCACGAACTGCAGCGGCCGGGTCAGGATGAACTTATAGCGATGCATCGTGGCGCACTCCCCCTCGCTCCAGCCGGACCTCTTTGCACTCACATGGCATCAGGCAGCCTTTTGCCGGGTCAGGAAATCGAGAAGCGCCGGGTAGTAGGCGCCAGGATTTTCGTAGAACGGCATGTGGCTGGCGTTGGAGAAAACCTTCAGCTCGGCATTCGGCAGGGCCAGCTTCATGCGCAGGGCACAGGCCGGCGTCAGTTCGTCGTGCTCGCCTACCGTGATCAGCACCGGCAGCGTCAGTCGCCCCAGATCCGGGATGCGGTTCCAATCCTTGAGATTGCCGATATAGAGGAACTCGTTCGGCCCCTGCATCGCCATGTAGGGTGCCATGTTCCAGTCATCGAGCGAGCGGCGGACAGGCGCCGGCCATTCGGCAAGCCGGCAGACATGGCGGTAGCTGAGGATGGTCAGCACCGCCTGGTATTCGGGATGGTCGTAGGTCCCTTGCGCCTCGTGCTTCTGCATCATCGCCACGGTCTCGGGCCCGAGCGCCGCCCGCAACCGGTCCAGTTCCTGGATCAGATGCGGCATGTCAGCGACAGTGTCTTCGAGAATGAGGCTAAGGAGATTGTCCGGGTAGCGCAATGCATAATCGATGGCGAGCCAGCCGCCCCAGGAGTGACCGAGCAAATGCACCTTGCCGAGGCCCAGCGCCTGGCGGACCGTCTCTGTCTCCTCGACATAGCGCTCGATTGTCCATAGCGCGGCGTCGTCCGGCCGATCCGATGCCCCCGTCCCCAGCTGGTCGAAAGTAACGACCCTATATCCCTTTGCGGCAAGGCAGCTGTGCGCTTCACGAAGATAGTCGCAGGCAAGCCCCGGTCCGCCATTCAGGCAAAACACCGTTTCACTGCCGCTGCCGAAGCTGTAAGCCACGACCTTGAAGCCGTCGACTTCGACCTCGTAGCGGGCGTCCGGCTGCATTTCATGCCACATCGATGGGGCTCCAGGAAGATTTCTCTTGCTCAACTTTTGGGCATGACTAAATTTTTACCGGAAACCGGCTGCGTTACCAGCTATAAGAAGTGATAGGTCGCGGTTCGACGACCGGGGAAACAGCGATGCTCGATGAGATTGGGACGATCCGACGGCAGTTCACTGCCCACAACACCCTTGACGGGCGCATCGACCACGCGTTCGAGGCGATCAAGAGGCTCGGCTTTGAGGCGCTGATCTACGACTACACGCCGGTGCCCTACGACCTCGACGGCGGCATCATGCTTCCCTCGCTGCTGAAGCTGCGCAATATCTCCGACGACATGCACGAATACTGGTTCGACCGCGGTTATTTCCGGCTCGACCCGGTACAGCAGGTAGCATTGCGCACCTCGACGCCGTTCTTTTGGGACTACGACCGGCGCGCCGGTACGGTCATCAACAGGTTCATGAGCGAAGCCAGCGAACCCGTTGCCCGCTATCTCAGCGAGCACGACATGTCGACGGGCGTCACCGTGCCGGTTCACATGCCGCGCGGCGACTATGCAACAGTTACCGGCATCAGGTTGGGGCAGAACGGCGACTTCAAGAAACATGCCCTGCGTTACATCGCCGACTTCGGGCTGCTTGCCCATGTCTTCCACGAGGCGGCCTTTTGCCTGTTCGACAATTCTGCCCTGACGGTCGCCAAGATGCGGTTGACAGAGCGGGAGCGGGAATGCCTGCGCTATTCCGCCGAGGGACTTTCGGCCAAGGAAATCTCGCGGATCATCGAGCGCTCCGTACCGACCGTCGTCATGCACCTGAATGCCGCTGCCCGGAAGCTCGGCGCCAGAAACCGCACCCAGGCCGTCGTCCGCGCCACCCATTACCGGCTGCTGGAAACCCTGCCATCCTATAACTTGTGATAGCTGCCAGTGGCACTCCTCCGCCTCTATGCTGCTCCCGATAGTTCATCGAGATGGAGACGCAGGTGGCCGACATGACCTCGAAAGAAGATTATCTGCCGTTCCGGACCTACCGGACCTGGTTCCGCATCACCGGATCGCTCGACAGCGACCGGCTACCGCTGGTGGTGGCCCATGGCGGTCCCGGCTGCACCCATGACTATGTCGACGCATTCAAGGAGATCGCGGCCCTGGATGGCCGGGCCGTCATCCACTACGACCAGCTTGGCAACGGCAACTCGACCCGCATGCCGGACAAGGGCCCGGACTTCTGGACGCCCGCCTTGTTTCTTGAGGAACTCGACGCTCTTCTCACCCATCTCGGCATCCAGCACCGCTATGCCTTTCTCGGGCAGTCCTGGGGCGGGATGCTCGGCGCGGAACACGCGGTGCGGCAACCAGACGGCCTGACGGCGCTCGTCATCGCCAATTCCCCGGCCAACATGCACACCTGGGTAACGGAGGCCAACCGCTTGCGCGAAGCATTGCCACAGGACGTCCAAGACACCCTGCTCCGCCACGAACGAGCAGGCACGCTTACCGACCCCGACTATATCGCCGCCTCACGCGTCTTCTACGACCGCCACGTCTGTCGGGTCACCCCCTGGCCTCCCGAAGTGGCCCGGACCTTCGAGATCATGGAAGAAGACAACACAGTCTACCGCAACATGAACGGACCGACCGAATTCCACGTCATCGGCACCATGAAAGACTGGACGATCGAGGAGCGGCTGGGCCGGATCACCGCCCCGACGCTGCTGATCTCCGGAAAATACGACGAAGCGACGCCGCTCGTGGTCAAGCCTTATGTCGACCGGGTGCCTGATTGCCGATGGGTGCTTTTCGAACATTCCAGCCATATGCCGCATGTCGAGGAAAAGAATCTCTGCATGCAGACGGTCTCCGCATTTCTCTGCGCGCACGATTGATCCCAAATTACAGGGCTTACGGCATCTGTCATCGAGACAAGCCGCCAGCCAGCGATGAACAAGGGGCAGACGGGCCGCAATTTGTGGGCCGCAGAGGAAAATCGGCCTGCAACGGCAATGCCGGCACATTTGCTGTTGCAGGCGGGGAGTGAATTGTGTATCCCCGCCTACACCAACGGTTCGGAGTGTAGCGCAGCCTGGTAGCGCATCTGGTTTGGGACCAGAGGGTCGGGAGTTCGAATCTCTCCACTCCGACCAATTTCAGCTTTTAAAGCTGACCTTTCCCCTTTTATAATTTGTGATGTTGTGGTGCGGCCCTTGCCGTAGGTGCTTTTGCGTTGTTGGCGCGAACCGCGAACCCTTCGTCGCTTGCCCGGCGTCTTGGGTGACGTTCCCACGCCTTTTGTCACCCCCTTCCCCATTCCGTCTTCCGACCAAGGCATACGGTCGACAATCCACATGCCGCCGCAAATTCGGCATCGACATTAAAATACAAACTGTATACAACGAAGCATCGCCGCGAGACCGCTGCTGACCGACACCATGATGGAGAGTGCAATGACTTCCAATATTTTCACCGGCTGCATTCCGGCCCTGATGACGCCATGCAATGCCGACCGCAGCCCCGACTTCGACGGTCTCGTGCGCAAGGGCAAGGAACTGGCCGCGGCCGGCATGTCTGCCGTGGTCTATTGTGGATCGATGGGCGACTGGCCACTGCTGACGGACGAGCAGCGGATGGAAGGCGTCGAGCGCCTGGTGAAGGCCGGTCTTCGCGTCATCGTCGGTACCGGCGCCGTCAACACCCGGATGGCAGCCGCTCACGCAGCCCACGCCCAGCGCGTCGGCGCCCACGGCCTGATGGTAATACCGCGCGTGCTGTCGCGCGGCACATCGGTTTCGGCCCAGCGCGCCCATTTCAAGACGGTTCTCTCGGCTGCCCCAGAACTTCCGGCTGTCATCTACAACAGCCCCTATTACGGCTTCGCCACACGCGCAGACCTGTTTTTCGAACTCCGCAACGAACACAAGAACCTCATCGGCTTCAAGGAATTCGGCGGTCCGTCCGACCTTCGCTATGCGGCTGAAAACATCACCAGCCGCGACGACGGCGTCACATTGATGGTCGGCGTCGATACCGCGGTCTTCCACGGTTTCGTCAATTGCGGCGCGGCTGGCGCCATCACCGGGATCGGCAATGTCCTGCCCCGCGAAGTCCTGCATCTTGTTTCCCTGTCCGAGGCCGCAGCCGCCGGCGATGCAAAGGCCCGCGCCCACGCCCTGGAACTCGAAGCGGCGCTTGGCGTGCTGTCCTCCTTCGACGAAGGCCCGGATTTGGTTCTCTACTACAAGCACATGCTCGTGCTCACCGGCCATCCCGAATTCACGCTGCACTTCAACGAAACGGACAGCCTGTCCGACAGCCAGCGCGGTTTCGTCGAAAAGCAGTTTGCTCTGTTCCAGACCTGGTATGCCGATTGGTCGAAGCAGTTTGCCGCAGTCGGCGAAAGCAAGGCCGCCTGAGGCTATAGAACTTCAAAACTCGTTGCCAAGGCTCAGCAAAAATTGCCGCGAGCCTTGGCGACCTCTTGACCGATGCCCGAACTATTTACCTCGAAAAAACCATTTTTACGAACGTTCAGCCATTTGCAGTAATGAGCAGTCGGTAGCTTATCGGTAGTAAAAAGGCACAACGCTTCCATTGCTCAGACCTTAGCGTGGCCGAATTGACAACGCGGGTATCATGTCTAGCAAATCGCCATCTACCATGCTCTCACCCTGTCTGCTCGCGTCTACCGGCATTGGCCCTTGCGAGCGACATCAGCATCGGGCCGATGGCGAACTCGCCGCGCTCCGTCCTGCAGGTGAGGTCGCGCAGATATCTGACGGCCGACGTGATGCTGCCGGCCCGTTCCAGCACGCAGGCCGTGACGGTCGCCGCATTCTCGGGCCCCATGATGGCGCAAGCCTCCTCGTAGGCGCTGGGGCTGACCCCCATCAGGTCTCGCCAATTGCCGATACTGCCGCCCGGGCCGCAGGACAGGATTTCCGGGCAGGCCTGCAACACAAGCCCGAGCGGAAACGCCTTTAGGCCCGGTTGATCTCTGCTCGCCGTCGTGGTTTCACCAAACGGCCATCCGTTAGGCTTTTGCGCTCGAAAGCCTCATCCGCCGCAGGGGCCTCATCGATCTCTTCGACAATAGGCGTGATGTCATGGATGTCGGGCGAGCGTGGGATCCGGGCTACGAGATCGCGGAAATGCCCTTGTACCATAGGCCAGTCACCCGGCACGCCCTCTTCCAGCGCCGTCGCGATCAGCTTGGCAATGTCACGCCGGCAGAGCGACAGGCGCTCGCGCATCGCCCTGAGCGGGCTGGTCGACGGTGACCTGCGCTGCCAGTGTCTGGATTCATCAGAGCGGGCAATCAGCGGGGCGATATTGAAGCCATAGGCCTGGTCGACCTCCCCCTCCCCGTCCCGGCGCGCAAAGCGCTTGCCGTTCGGGCTATCCTTGCGCACCAGCAATCCGGCGTCCATCAGCGCTGCCAGATGGCGGCGCAGCGTCGCTGGCGCAATGCCGTGGGCGCGGATCGACAGCTGGGCGTTGGAGGGAAAGACAGCGAGGCCGTGCTTTGCACTGAGCTCATTGCCCAGATAGAAGCTCAGCAGCGCGTTCAGCACCGCCAGCGCCCTGTCGGAAAGACCGAGCATTGGCTTGCCAGCAGGCCACGCGTCATATCCCGCCGACCAAAGGGCGTCGTCACACTTCCTGTCTGCATTTTCTCGTCACCTTCAATAAGGCAATAGAAATCTGCACGCCAAACGGAGCCAAGATTCTTGATGGTGTTTCCGGAAAATGCGATTCGCAAGCTGCGAGACTTAGAGAAAGCTTCCGTGACGGCAACGTTCGGGGGCTTTTTTCTTTTGCGGTACAGTCCTCTTTTGCTTCGTTAATACGGGTTCGCGATGCTGGGGCTTAATCTGCCTGTCGCTCCGCGAGATAGGATTGATGCAGCTGCGCTAGTCGTGCGGCGACGTAATCGGCAAAAGCCGGTGCCGTCTTTTCGTCGAACACCATATTGATCTTTGAACCTCCGCGCTCGAGCGTCGCCAGCTGGACACCGGCACTGCTTTTCACAGCTTCGGGCTTCTTGCGCGTCTTCTGGACAGCCAGACATTCCATCACCTGACCGAAACGGCTGTCGCTGTCGGCATCCTTGAATGCCCGGCTATCGAGCAGGCTTTGAAGCGCGGAACCCTGTTTTGCATCGGCGAGACGTTCTGCAAGTGCCACCCATCGCGGACGGCCGGCCCTCGGTGCCGAGCCTATCGCTTCGATAAGCGACCGCGGCACCGAATGGGCGACGCTCATCAGCCTCGACAGCTGCGTCTTCTCCATGCCGAGCGACGACATGATGACGCGACGGTCGAAGCCGCGTTCTTCCAGCGCAAGAGCAAACAGTCCGCGCTCGATATAGCTGAGGTCGGCACGTGCCGAATTTTCCTGCCCCTGGATAACCACCAGCTCTTCATCGCTGAGGTTCTGCACCACGGCCTTCACCGGCCGCTTGAGGGCCGCCATGACGCGTACGCGGCGATGACCGAAGGCGATCTGGTAGCTGTCCGGCTTGTCAGGGTGAGGGCGAACGAGGATGGGACTTTTCTGGCCGGATTCACGAATTGCATCGGTGAGACGGGCCAGATCGACACCATCGTCAGCGAGGCGATCCGAAATGAAGGAGGCTTCTATTTTATCCGTCGGTATTTCGACAACAGCAGCGCCAGCTGCGATCAGCGCTCTCGCCTGATCGGCAGCGCTGGCGATATTGCCGAGGGAGCGACCCATCGCACCAACGGCACCGGAACGGATGTGATGAAGCTTCTTTTCCGCTGGCAGTTCGACCTGCGGGGCAGGGTCACCAGCTGTGGAGTTGCCAGTTGGCAACTCCTGTTCACGGCGCGAAAGCATGGCCTTGAGAGTGTCTTTTCTGCTCATGTTGCCCTCCGCCACGCCTGCCTGATCAGGCTCTCGATTTCACCGTTGACTGCATCCAGAGATTCGATGGCGCGGTCATAGGTGTTCTTGGAAAAGTTCTCCCGGCCTACCTCGTAGAGCGTCTGCTTGGAGAGACCGGCATCCGACACCGCCGTCGACTTCAACATGACATTCGTAAGCACGCGTTCACGGAACAGCGACCGCATGAATCCGACCATCTGCGCCTGCGGCGCATCGGAGGGCTCATAGCGCGTCACCACATAGCGGATGAAATCATAGTCGAGATCCCCGCCGGACTCTTGCACGACACCGAGAAGATCGGATGCCATCAGCAGGAACTGGCACATGGACATCACATCGAGCATCTGCGGATGGGCCGTGATCAGCAGGCCGGTCGACGCACACAAGGCTCCGAGCGTCAAGAAACCGAGTTGGGGTGGGCAGTCGAGGACCATGACGTCGTAGTTGTCCGCGACTGTCCCCAGAGCCGATGCAACGCGCCCGAAAAACGGTTCTGCAGATCGCTCGGCAAGAGCGCGCGGTGTATCGTGTTCGAACTCCATCAGCTCCAAGTTACCCGGCACCAGATCGAGACCCGGTATATAGCTGCGGCGGATGATGTCGGTGAGCGGGCGCCGATCGCCATCGTAGCGGACGGCGCCGTACATCGTCTCGTTAGGGCCGATATCGTATTCCGGCTGATAGCCATGCAAGGCAGTCAGAGACGCTTGCGGATCGAGGTCGACAGCAAGGACACGGTATCCCTGCAGGGCGAGATATTGCCCAAGGTGCGCCGCAGTCGTTGTCTTGCCGCTGCCGCCCTTGAAATTGACCACTGCCATGACCTGGCAATGCTCGCCCTCGCGACGACGAGGCACGTAGTGCTTGCCCTTGGAGTTCTCATCCAGCACAACGCGAATCTCGTTGATCTGATCGAGCGTATAGGAGCGACGACCGCCGGCGGTTATTGTCGGCTGCGGGCCCTTGCCATTCAGCGAAAGCTGGCGAAGATAGGCGTCGGTAATGCCGATAAGCTTTGCCGACTCGACGGACGAAAATGACCGCAAGGTTTTCTGCGATACCGGCGGGAAAAGCGCCTGACGCATCGCCAGCAGCTCCTGCGACAAAGCAGCGCCATCGGCCGCAATGACTTCCGTCATTGGACGCCTCGGCTTCAGGGTATCCCCAAGCTGACTACGGGCCTTCGTCATAACTACGCATTTTCTCCAAGGTAAGAGGATTATCCGTAGGTGAGGATGCTCCGAGTCGCAATGCTTGGCAAGAAAATAAGGGTTAATGAGCAGTTAGCGCCGGAAAGGGTGTTGCTCTGCTCTTAACGAAGTTGCCACCTGGCAACTTATCGGCGCCATATCTTGAAACGACATGCACAAGGTCAGCGCATTGTTACGACAGTCTCTATGAATCGCCCATGCGGGCCACAACGGCAGCGGCGTCACTGCGGCCCCCATTGGCGAGATAGCGCTGCTCGAAGGCGTCGACAGTCATCGGCCTGCCGTAGAGATAGCCCTGCCCCTCGTCGCAGTTGTAGTGCCGCATCAGCATTTCCTGTTCCTCCGTCTCGATGCCCTCGGCAATCACCTCCAGGCTGAAGCCGTCGGCCAGTTTGACGACGGCCTCGATTATGGCACCATCCTTCTCGCTGCGATCGACACCGCTGACGAAGGAGCGGTCGATCTTCAGCCGGCTGACAGGATAGTCCTTCAGCAGGCTGAGCGATGCAAAGCCGGTCCCGAAGTCGTCGAAGGCAATCCCGACGCCGAGGGCACGAAGGCGGCGCAGGGGCTGCATGATCCTTTGCTCGTTCTGAAGAATGATGTTCTCTGTTATCTCCAGCTCGAGCGCTGCCGGCGGCAGATCGAACTCTTCGAGTATTGCCTCGACAACCTCGGCAAAATCCCGGGTCCGGAACTGGGCTGCAAAAAGGTTCACGCCGATGCGAAAATCCGCAATCCCGGCACGCCGCCAGCGGGCCGCCTGCCGGCAGGCGGAGCGCAGGATCCATTCGCCGACGGGCACCGCAAGAAGGCCGACCTCCAGCACCGGCAGGAAGGCAGACGGCGACACCACTCCGAGCGTCGGGTGGTTCCATCTTATCAGCGCTTCGGCGCCGGTCAGGCGCCCGTCGGCAAGGTTGACCTGGGGCTGATAGTAAAGTTCGAATTCCCGGCGCTGCCATGCCTGGCGCAACGACGAGCTGATCGCGCCCTTGCGCGAAGCGCTCTGGCGAAGTTCGGGCGTAAACACCCGGACCAGATGACGTCCGTCGCCTTTTGCCTGGTAGAGCGCTAGATCGGCGTTGCCGAGAAGTTCTTCGTAGTTGCAATCGCCGGCAATCGTCACGGCGATCCCGATGCTGGCACCGATGTGGATCGGCTGGTCCTCGAATTCGATCGGTTCCTCGATGAGGGCGATCAGCGACAGGCCGAGATTGGCAGCCTTGAGAGGATCGGCCGTGCCAGTGAGAAAGATCACAAACTCATCACCGCCGAGACGCGCCACCATCTGGTCGTCGGCAGTCGCCTTCCGCAGTCTTTCGGCAATGACCTGCAGCACGAAGTCTCCGGCCGAATGTCCAAGCATATCGTTGACGTCCTTAAAGCCGTCGAGATCGATCAGCACCACGGTTGCGTGGGCGCCGACCGAACAGGCACGGTTCATCTGACGGTTGAGGCTTGGGCGGTTGGAAAGGCCGGTGAGATGATCGAATTCTGCAGCGAGCTTCATCTGGCGTTCTGCCTCGGCCCGCAGCGTGATGTCGCGGATGATCGCGCCGAAGAAGCGCTCGCCGCTCTCGGACCACTGGGAGAGGGAGAGTTCAATCGGAAACTCGGAGCCGTCGCGCCTGCAGGCGGTGAGGTTCACCGACGTGCCGATGATGCGGGCAGGGCCGCCAGCCGCCACGCGCGCCAATCCGGCACCGTGTCTTGCATGCATAGCCTTCGGCACGATGATGTCGAGGGACCGCCCGAGCGCTTCCTCGACGGAGTAGCCGAACATGGCCTCAGCTGCGCCGTTCCACGACGTAATGCGATTGTTGCTATCAGCGCAGATAATGCCGTCCGGCGAGGTCGAGGCAATATTGCGGAAGCGGCTGCGGCTTTCCCGGTCGGAACACTCCAGACGGCGGAACTCCATCCGATCGAGCACCATGGAAGCCAGATCCTGAAGCACCCGCCTGTCCCGTTCGGAGAAATCGAGCCTCGGCTTGTTGTCGATCAGGCAAAGGCTACCGATACCGTGGCCCTCCTTGGTCAGCAGCGGCGCGCCGGCATAGAACCGGATACAGGGATAACCGGTGACCAGTGCATTGTCACTGAACCGTGGGTCCAGACTTGCGTCGGGAACGACGAAGACGTCTGCTGCCATGATAGCGTAAGTGCAGAACGACACGTTTCGTCCGGTCTCGCACACATCGAGGCCAACCCGCGCTTTGAAGAATTGCCGGTCGCGGTGCACCAGCGAGATCAGTGCGACCGGAACGTCGAATATCCGCGAGGCCATCTGCACGATCTGGTCGAAATCGGAATCCGGGGACGTATTCATCTGCCCGAATGAATCCAACGCCCTGATGCGCTCATCTTCGTTGTCGGCGAGGGGGTAATTCATCTGGATGCTCACGGCCATTCACGTCAGGGATCGCTTATAACACTAGACCCTTAATTAGCTGACAAAACGCAGCTACAATTTTACCGATAGTAATGTTTTTCCATGCCTGAGACTGTCGTGGAGAACTCCCTCGAAGGCGGCCAAGCGGCATTCGATCACATCGGGCGACAATGACACGGCAGCGAGGCGGGGAAACGTGCCGGCACAACAGCCGACGGTGCGCCAGTGATGGCGCGGAAGCGCAATTCAGCGCTTCGAACTATAGGATTGTGGAGGCGTGACAGCTACTGCAAGCCTCAGGCAGCGTGAAAAACTTCATCGGTTAAGAGCAAGAGGAAATCCTCGCCCTCGAGCTTGTTTGCCACCTGACCGTCCTCGGTCATATAGTCGAACACCGGCTCTATCGGTTGGTTGGCAAAGGCAAAACGCGGCCATTTCTTCTGCTCGATAATGACAATGTGGCGCCCGGCATCGTCCCGGCACCTTATTCTCCTCGTTTCTTCGAACCGCGTCATCTTTTTGCCCCTTATCTTTTGCAGCCAAGTTTAGAGAAGATGCAACCGGAGTCAATCCAGCTTGCGCGATTGTCGGAATCGACGTTAATTCACCGTTATATTACAGTAACTTCAGATTCCAGCGGCGGTGATCATTAACAAAGTTTGCGTTGCAGCGCGTGCTTCAGTTTAAACATGCTGCCAACACAAAATTGCCTTGGTGAACGACTTTGACTGCGGCCCGGAACCATGCAGTCAACAATTGGAAACATTGATGGAAAACGACGCCACGGAAGCCTTCGAGCATACCGAGCATGCACAGCACGCTGCCCATAGCGGCAACTCCTTCCTGTCGAGGGTTGCCGTCAGCATTGCCATTCTCGCCGTCCTCGCTGCCAGCGCCGGCAGTCTCGAAACCATCGAGAGCGGGGCTGCGACAGCGGCACGCTCCGAGGCGGTGCTCTTTCAGAACAAGGCAACCGACAACTGGAATTTCTTCGAGGCGAAGAGCCTCAAGAAGAACATGTACGACATCGCCGCCGCCCAGGGCGGGGCGCTCGCGCCCGATTGGCAGGTACAGGCAAGACGCAACGAGACCGAAAGCCAGGAAGCCGCCAAGACCGCGAAGGAATTCGAAGCCCGGTCGGAGCAATCGAACGTCGAAGCTACACGCCATGAGGGCCGTCATCATTTTCTGACGGTCGCCACCACCTTTCTCCACATTGCCATCGCCATCGCCACGATTGCCATCATCACCGGCGGCCAGCGCTGGCCATGGTATGCCTCGCTGGCGCTTGGCGTGGTGGGAACGGCGATCACCGCTATCGCCTACCTGCCGTAATCCCCGACGATGGTCACGGCATATTGCTTTTGCCTGATGCCTCACCGAGATATAGCGATAGTCCCGGACAACATTTGGGAAGCTGCAGATACAGGAAACAACGATGACGAAAACTAAGAGCCGCAGCGCAGACAAGCCGCAGGTCGTGCTGTCGGTCGATGTCGGCGGGTCGCATGTCAAGGTGATGACGAGCGCTGGCACGCCGGAGCGGAAAATTGAATCGGGAGCGTCCCTGACGGCGACCGCCATGGTCAGCGCTGTCGAGACGCTTGTCAGCGATTGGGAATTCGATGTGATCTCGATCGGCTTTCCCGGTCCTGTTCGTCGGAATTTCGCCATCGAGGAACCTGTCAACCTCGGTGACGGCTGGGTCGGCTTCGACTTCGCCCACAGCTTCGGCAAGCCGGTCAAGATCGTCAACGATGCGCTGATGCAGGCTATCGGCAGCTACGATGGCGGCCGCATGCTTTTCCTCGGACTCGGTACCGGGTTGGGCTCTGCCATGGTCATCGAGAATGTCGCGCAACCGATGGAGCTCGCCCATCTGTCGCACAAGAAAGGCAAGAGCTTTGAAGACTACCTCGGCGAGGCCGGGTTGAAAAAACGTGGCAAGAAGAAGTGGCGCGGACACGTCTTCGATGTGGTCGATCGGATGAAAGCAGCCTTGCTGCCGGACTACATCGTTATCGGCGGCGGCAATGTCGACAAGCTGGACGAGCTTCCAAAATCCTGCCGTCGTGGCGACAACACCCTCGCTTTCGAAGGCGGCTTCCGTCTTTGGCGCGATTCCACCTTGATCGTCTGAACCGCAAACGATCCGAAAACACAATATCAGGCGAAACGAAAACGGCCCCGGCATATTTGCCGGGGCCCTTTGAAGAAGCCTTTGATGTCCGAAATCGGATCTTAGAACTGCTTGCGGAGACCAAAGGTCACAGCGTTGCTGCGGAAATCAGTGCTGGACGACGTGCCGTCGCGGGCCGTGAAGTCGAAGTTGTCGGCTGCGGTGTAGCGATAACCGATGTCGAGCGTTGTCTTTTCGAACAGCGACGAACCGGAGAAAATCGGCTGCAGGTTGATGCCGACGCCGGCGTCGAGGTGGTAGGCGAATGCCGTGTTGCTGTCGTCCATGAGCGTGCCAACGCCACCAACGCCCTGCTTGCGCAGCTTGAGGTTCATCGCACCGACGCCGCCGCCGACGTAAGGCGTGAAGACCGACAGCATGCCGGTGTCGCCAGCCGGTGCCAGCGGAATGTCGAGGTAGCCGTTGACGAAGCCCTGGATGGTGTTTGCATCGCCGTAGGAATTGATCGAGCTGAAGCTGCCGATGCCGGTGACGCGGTGCTGGTCGACCGAGGCCGTGCCGTAGCCGACTTCAAGTTCGACGCGCGGAGCGACGAAACCCATCGAGCCAAAGTTATAGCCGCCGCGGAGCGCGCTGTAGAAGCCGGTGTCGTACTTCGTGTTGATGTTGACACCCAGGATGTCGAAGTCCGTGTGCTTCAGGAAGGAGACCGAGCTCAGCGAGCCGATGTAAAAACCCATGCCGTTGTCAACGGCAGCTGGTGGCTGCATCGGTGGCGTCATGTCAGCAGCGGCTGCGACGGAGACCAGCGAGGTTGAGACCAGGGCCGCGAGGAGGAGCTTCTTCATTTGATTTCCTTGGACATTTTTTAAGGTGTTCGGTTCAGACGTCTTCAATGAATATTGCATATAGGCGCATGTTAGCGATTTGCATTGCTTCTATTCATATTTCTAGGGTTTCTGCCTGAAGCTAATAACATACCGTTGCGAACTTGCCACAATGCCTGCACCGGCCTCAACCACAGCAACGTAACGCTACTTCAGCATGCAACTCCGGCAAGCGCTGATGCGTTTTGCGAGAGTACAAGCTGGTTATTAGCGGCTATCTTCGGGCTTTTCGGACAGCAGCTTTGCCACTTCTTCCAGCAATTCGTGCCGGTCCATGAGTCGGTGGTTGTGTTCGAGGCTGAGCGGATCCTCGGCTTCATCGCCACCCGCCACCTTTGCATTGACACTCAGTCTTTGCTTCAGCAGGTCCTGGTAGCGCTGCGCGATGTCGGACATTTTCAAACCGCCATCGACCCAGGCTTCCAGCCAGCCGCGCAGGATGGGATCGGCGTCGATGGGAACGCCGGCCCCACGGAATTTCTCGAGAGTGTTCGCCAATATGTCGGCACGTGTGTGCTGCGTAGTCATAGATGCGTTTCAAGCCTGTCATGAGATTTGCGGCAGATGGATAGAAGCAGTTCCGCCTAGGATGCGCGCGCGCGCCGCTTGCCCTGTATGATGGACAAGGACTTCAACAATGCCGCCTCTATCTTCCCAAGGCTCTGCGGTTTCGGCACGACGCAGACGGCGCCGGAGAAATCAGCGACCATCTCCGGATTCCCCGTCATGAAAATCACTTCGATCCCGTATCGATCGATCAGTTCGCGGGCAATTTTAGGACCTGTCGGACCATCCGCGAGCTGTATGTCGACAAGGGCAATGTCGGCTTTGGGAGCCAGAGCCAGCGCCTCGACCTGCGTGCGCGCCAGCCCAGCAATCTCGAATCCATTATCGAGGACGAGATTTTCGAGGTCGAACGCGATGATCGGTTCGTCCTCAACCACTAAAACTTTCATGTCTACTCCACCCTAACGATCGCTGCCGAAGTAGGCATCCTCAGGAACACTTCAAGAGTTGATAACGTCTTGTTTATGTGCAGCCGTCTGGGACGGTCCGAAAGCGGACGGTGGAGCGGCGGGCATCATCCGGCGTTCTGGTGCCGGCGCCAAAGCCCAGGCAATTGGGCTGCGGCGCCCCTCGTTCAACCCTTGTTTCGGGCCGCCGTGTAGCGGTTGACCGGCATCGACAGGCCGAGATTTTCGCGCAGCGTCGGGCCCTCATATTCCTCCCGGAACAGGCCGCGCCGGCGCAATTCCGGCAGCACCAGTTCGGTGAAGTCGGTGAGGCTGGACGGCAACGTCGGGAACATCAGGATGAAGCCATCGGCGGCACGTGTCTCGAACCATTCCTCCATGAAGTCGGCAATCTGGGTTGGCGTGCCCGTAATACCGTTGCCGGTATGTTTCTCGGCATAGTGCCGGACAAGTTCGCCGACGGTGTGGCCCTTGTTGACGAAATCCACCAGCTCGTCGAACAGCGCCTTGGAGCCGCGCGGCGTTGTCGGCAGCCGGTCCATGGGGAAGGGCTGGTCGAGCGGCACGCCGGTGAGATCGGCCTCGAGAAATTCGGACAGCATCAGCCGGCCGACATCGGGATGCAGCTTGTCGATCATGAAATCGACCTTGGCCTGCGCCTCGGCCATGGTCGCGCCGACATTCAGCACCACTCCCGGCATGATCTTCAGGTCGTCCTCGCTGCGTCCATAGGCGGCCATGCGTCCCTTGACGTTCTTGTAGAAGGCGCGGCTACGGTCGATATTGGAGGCAAGGCCGAACACCACCTCGGCGGTGCGGGCAGCGAGATCCATGCCGGCCTCGGAACCGCCGGCCTGTGCGATGACCGGACGACCCTGCGGCGAGCCGGCAATGTTGAGCGGCCCCCGGACCTGAAAATGCTTGCCCTTGTGGTCGAGCGTATGCAGCTTGTCCTTATCGTAGTAGATGCCGCTTTCCCGGTCGCGCAACAGCGCATCCCGCTCGAAACTGTCCCATAGGCCGAACACGACATCGACAAACTCCGTCCCGCGCTCGTAGCGCACCGCATGCGGATCGAGGCCCTCGCGGTTGAAATTATAACCCGTTTCGTTGTGGTCGGACGTAACGACGTTCCAGCAGGCGCGACCTTTCGACAACTGGTCGATGGAGGCGAAGATGCGGGCAACGTTGTAGGGCTCGTAATAGCTGGTGGAAACCGTTCCCACCAAGCCGAGATGGGTGGTGGTGACAGCCAACGCCGAAAGCAGCGATGTCGGCTCGAAGCGGTTCATCTTGGTCGGCTGGCGCGCCAGCGCATCGGCATCGCCGACGGCCGAGGCCGCGGAGTCGGCGAGGAACATAAAATCGAACTTCGCCTCTTCCGAGAGCCTCGCGATGTTGAGAAAATGACTAAACTCGTTCGCACCGTTGACATCACTGTCGGGATGCAACCATGCCGCGGGATGAAATCCAAACGTATAGACAAATGTCCCGAGCTTCAGCTTATCGTGACGCGCCATCGGTTCTGTTCCTTGCATGGTAAAGCCTGGCCTGCAGACCGCAGGGACCCCGATGCTATTGCTGCCCGCACCATTGAACAAGCCGCCAACCGCACCCCGCCCGCACTTTCCCGTACTTTCCCCTGGCAGGATGAGAGAGCAGGGGAGGGGCGAGTGTGACGGGTCAGGAACGAGGGAGCGGGACGCAAATCGGGCAACGCGCTGGAATATGATGCGTATCCAAGCGCCCGAACCCAATAAAACATATATCCATAATTGCCGAACCCTTGAAGGTCCGACCTCGCCTGGGGTGCCCCCCACTTTCCCTCGTCACAGGAATGGGGGAAGTCAGGAGGCAGATCAAGCAAGGCATTGGAAACTCGAATTTATCGCGGTGTCCAACTCTGTGAAAGAAGGATCACTGCTGCCACGTATTCTAAGATCCAACCTTGCCTGGGATGCTCCCCAGACCCTAATCCTGTGCTCGTCACGGGGATCCAGTCACGGCGCGTCTGCGCCGTGACTGGATCCCCGTTGGTGGAGAAAGTGCTTATCGCCTAGGGACTTGGGCGGCTGGATTCCTATGACGGGCACAGGAATGAGGGTAGGCGGCGGTGGTTCTTTGCGGTTGATCTTTCTCACCGACACACACTCCTCTCTCGCTTCCCTCCATCGCCCCTGCTCGCAGCACCTCATGGGGATAAACCGTTGGGATTTTCGTTTGGAAAGAATGCCGGCATCATATTTTCATCCCCGTGCTTTCGTCCCGCTCTATAATCACTCGTTCCGCCATCGGATACACCGGTCTGCGTTGCCGGCGAGGTGGGGACGGATCTTGAAGGGGTTGCCGTCTACGCAGGCACTCCTTCAAGGGTCCGCAGAAAGTGGATCCCTTTGGGCCCCTAAGCTCGGCGTGCCTGTGTGGCATAACTCCGGCAGCTTTTCCCTCAACGGGACCTGGGTCGGAAACAGAGGATCCGGAGTTGCGGATAAAAAGTGTCGAACGGGGCACATCGCGTGTCACTTCACTAAAAAATCATCAGGCACACGGTGTGCCCCGGCCATCAGAATTTCATGACACGGACCGAAAGGCCTCGTGAACGGGGAGGCGTGGGCCAATCTACGAGAAGCCATGCAGACGACAATTGCAGGTAACCAAGCCCTTGGATCAAACCGATGCCATCACGCGGAACTGCGCAGCATGAGTTCGGCATTGAGCAGGATGCGTTCCTCGACGGTAGCCGACGGCGTGGAGGCTGTGGATTCGCCGAGCTTGTTGAGTAGGAGTTCGATGGCGAGCTTGCCGATCTCGTTGTAGTTCTGCGCAACCGTGGTGATCGGCGGACAGGCGTAGCGCGACAGCGGATGATCGTCATGGCCGGCAACGCGCAGGTCGCAATCGGCGCCGTGCCCGACCCGCATTCCCTTCTGATAAGCGGCGGAAATAACGCCGAAGGCGACGCGGTCGTTGGCGCAAAGGATGGTCCTGGAGGGAAAGCCGCATGTCGACGCCAGGATACGGTTTGCCTCCTCGAAACCAAAACGCTCGAAATCCCAGCTTGCAACGGGGGACAGCCCCACGAGTTCGGGGGTGAGGCGGAACTGCTCCATTGCCTCGATATAGGCAAGGCGCCTGGTCGCGGCATTGGTGTTGACGTCAGGCATTCCGAAATAGCAGGGCGGCTCGCCGGAGCGGCAGAGGTAATCGACGATGAGGCTGAAGCTCTGGCGGTTGTTGGTGCCGACGAAAGCAGAGGTCTCGTCGAGCGGCGAGTCCACATAGACGAGGGGAATGCTCTGGCCGAGCTGCTGCAGCGTCGCGTGGTGCGATTCTATCCCGAGCGGCGCGATGATGGCGCCGGCAACATTCAGCGACTTGAAGGTCTTGATCGCCTCGTCCTCCATTCCGGCCTTGCCATCCGAGGACAGCACGAAAGCCAGAAAGCCGGCCTCGTTGGCGATGAGTTCGATCCGACGGGTGAGCGCCATGTAGAACGGATCGGTCGAATTCGGGATGATGACGCCGATGATATTGCTGCGCCGGCGGTTGAGGTTGACGGCGAACATGTTGGGACGAAAGCCGGATTTCTTCAGCGCATCCTCGATGAGATCCCGCGTCTTGCGACGCACCGAGCTCGGATCGTTGAAGTATTTCGACACGGTCGGACGGGACAGGCCGACGAGTTCGGAAAAATCCTCCATCGTCCTTATCGGTTTCGCCACATTGTCTCTCCCATCGATCAGGAGTTCACCTGTAGATCACTCGTAACCGGGCGAAAAGCCGGAATCGGCAAGCAATCGAGGCCAGAAAGTCACTTAGTCGGCGACATATTGTACCTTCATGGTCGCCGCGTCCTTCGAGTTGCTGGTTAGGTACGACAGCACCTCGGCGAGGGGCAGTCGGTGCGACACAAGCCGCCCCATCCGATCCGCATCCCGCTTCAGAATCGCAAGTGCATCGGGAATGGTCCTGTTCAGCGAATGGGAACCGACAAGCTTCAACTGCCGCCTGAAAATCTCGAACGGTGCGATCGACACCCGGGCATCCGGCGCGCAGACGCCGAACACCAGCATGGTGCCGCCATCGGCGGTAAAATCGGCCATGCCCTCGACGACAGCGGGAATTCCCGTGGCATCGGCGACAAAATCGAATTGGCGTCGGGAGCGGGCCAGATCCGCCGACCCAGAGACGGCGGTGGCAAGTCCGAGGCTACCGGCAAAGTCGAGACGACGTTCGTTGATGTCGGCAACCGTCACGGCGGCGACGCCCTCGGCCTTCAGCGAGAGGGCGAGCAGCAGCCCGATCGGCCCGGCACCGAACACCAGTGCCGTCTGCGTGCCGTGGGCACCGGTGACAAGGTTGGCACTGCGGAGACCGTTGAGGACGCAGCCGAGCGGCTCGGCAAGTGCTGCGAGCTCGAAGGGCATGTCGCCGATCTGGTGCAGGTGCCCGGCGTCGACGGCGCTGTAGGCTGCAAAACCGCCATTGTGGGTGACCCCGTAGGCCTTCAGCGTCCGGCAGAGATTGCCGAGCCCCTTCAGGCAGGCGTCACAATGCCCGCAGGTGAGGTTGGGATCGACGACCACGCGGGCGCCGACCTTGACCGACCGCACATCGTCCGCGACAGCCTCGACGACGCCGGCATATTCATGGCCAGGTACCACTGGAAAATGCCCCTCGCCATAGCGGCCGTAGAGAACGTCGATATCCGTGTGGCACAATCCGGATGCCTTGACCCGGATCAGCGCCTGGCCGGGCAAGAGCGTCGGCATCGGCAGGTCGGCGATATCGGCAACGCCGAGGGCCGTATAATTGATGGCTTCCAAGACGTCCTCCCGCACGCTTTCAGACGATGGCCGACCGTAAGGTCAGCTCATCCAGTTTCCGCCGTCGACATTGTAGGTCTGGGCGAGAATGTAGTCGCTTTCGGAGGATGCGAGAAAGACAGCGATACCCTTGAGATCGTCGGGTGTCGCGAAGCGGCCGATCGGCACGGACTTGGCGACGGCTGCCTTTTTCTCGCCGGGCTGCAGGCCTTCCCACTTGGCGAAGCTGGCGTCGACGACATCCCACATTTCGCTGTCGACGACACCGGGGGCGATGGCGTTGACGTTGATGCCGTGCTTGACGAGGGCGAGCGCCGCAGACTGGGTGGCCGAGATGATCGCCGCCTTGGAGGCGCAATAGAGGGTCACCAGCGCTTCGCCGCGACGACCTGCCTGGCTCGCCATATTGATGATCTTGCCGCCGCGACCGCGTGCGATCATGGCGTTGGAGACCGCTTTCATCATGAACAGCGGCGCCTTGAGATTGATGTCGAAGATGCGCTCATAGCTCTGCTCGGTAATCTCGTTGATCGGCGCCATGTCGAAGATGGCGGCATTGTTGACGAGGATGTCGATGCCGCCGAACTCCTCATCGACCGACTTGACGACGCTCTCGATGGCCGAAAGATCGGTGACATCGAGCTTCACGGCGCTGGCGCGATCGCCGATGACAGCGGCGGCCTTGGTGGCACGGTCGATGTCGATGTCGGCGATAACGACCCGCGCTCCTTCCTTGACGAAGGCTTCTGCAAAACCAAGGCCGATACCGCGGGCACCGCCGGTAATCAGCGCGACTTTGTCCTTCAATCTCATAACACGCTCCAAATTCTAGATACTAACGAATGTCTGCCGGAAAGCCCTGGCTTTGGGAAGGTTAAACTTCCAGCGCCCGGGAAGGTGCTCGCGGCGGCAAGCCGCGAGCACTATCGATCATTTCGGATAGCCAGCCTTCTTCATATCGCGCTCGACCTGTTTCTGGGCATTGTCGAGGGCGGCGGTGACGGTCTGCTGACCGGCAAGCGCGGACGATATCTGCTGGCCGACGATGGTGCCGATGCCCTGGAACTCAGGAATGGCGACGAACTGGACGCCGGTGTAGGGCACCGGATCCTTCGTGGCCTTGGTCGGATCGGCCGACAGGATGGCCTTCAGCACGGCGGCGGCAAATGGCGCTGCCTTCTGGTACTCCGGCAGGTCATAGGTCGATTTGCGCGTGCCCGGCGGCACGGCGACCCAACCTTCCTTCTCTCCCACCAGCTTCACATAGTCCTTGGAGGTCGCCCATTTGACGAACGACTTGGCGGCCTCGACCTTGGTCGATGTTGCCGGGATCGCCAGGTTCCACGACCACGACCAGCTGGCGCCGTTCGGGGTGACCGCTATCGGGGCGGCCGTGAAAGCGATCTTGTCGGCGACTTTGCTCTGTTTCGGATCGAACACGCGGCCGGCGGCCGACGTCGCGTCGATCCACATGGCGCAATGGCCGGTCGCAAACAGCGCCTGGTTTTCATTGAAGCCATTCGATGTCACACCGGGAGGACCGTATTTGGTCAGCAGCTCGACGTAGTCGGTGACGGCCTTCTTCCAGGGTGCCGAATTGATCTGCGGCTTCCATTTCATGTCGAACCAGCTGCCGCCATAGGTGTTGATCATGGTTCCGAGGAACGCCATGTTCTCGCCCCAGCCCGGCTTGCCGCGAAGGCAGATACCGTACTGCTCCTTCGACTTGTCGGTGAGCTTGGCCGCGTATTCCTTGATCTGGTCGTAGGTCGGCTGCTCCGGCATCTTGAGACCGGCCGCATCAAACAGGTCCTTGCGGTACAGCGTGAACGAGCTTTCGGTGTAGAACGGTACTGCGTAGAGCTTGCCGTCGACTGTCAGGCCGGCCTTGATCGGTGCCAGAAGGTCGTCGTAGTCATAGTCGCTGCCGAGATCGCCAACCGGCTCCAGCCAGCCGGACTTGCCCCAGATCGGCGCCTCGTAGCCACCGATGGTCATGATGTCAAACTGGCCGCTCTTCGTGGCAATGTCGGTGGTCAGCTTCTGGCGAAGGACATTTTCCTCGAGCACCACCCAGTTCAGCTTGTTGCCCGTCTTCTTCTCCCACTCGGGCGCCAGCTTCTGCATGATGATCATGTCACCGTTGTTGACGGTGGCAATCGTCAGTTCCTCGGCCTGGGCCATTCCCGCCATCAGGCCGATGCCGACGGCGGATGCGGTCAGCGTGCGAATAATTGTTGTCATGACTGCGTTTCTCCTCCCGAAAGAAAACCTACACATAAAATTACATGCGTAAAGTTTTATCGCAACGAAGCGCGCTGCTGTCAATCGACCGGAGATGGCCGCTGCCGAATTTTCGGTCATATGTTGAAAATCACTTAGCATAATGGCTGTTTCGTTTGTTTGATTGCGCTTACCTGCACAGGCGATAGGCAATTCGTAAGGCGTGCTTTAATTTACTCGCGTCAAATTCTGTTGACTCGCGATTTCCCTTTCTTTAGCCAAGACGGACCGCCGCATTGCATTATCCGTCCTTGGCGGGGCGAGGGAGGTAAGATGTCTGCTTTACAGACCGGAGGGCTTGCGCCTGAAGCGCTCGGGCCGACGATCACGATCGGCGAAATCCTGGTGGAGATCATGGCAACGACGGTCGGCCACGGTTTTCTGGAGCCGCAGGCCCTGATCGGCCCCTTTGCCAGCGGCGCGCCCGCGATCTTCATCGACCAGGTCGCGCGCATGGGCGGATCGGCTGGCATCATCGCCAGCGTCGGTAACGACGATTTCGGCAAGCTCAATATCGACAGGCTGCGGCGCGACGGTGTCGACGTCTCAGCCATATCTGTCATCGGCGATCTCCCAACGGGGAGCGCTTTCGTACGTTACCGGCCGGATGGTGCCCGCGATTTCGTGTTCAATATCGCCAGCTCCGCTGCCGGCCGGATCCAGCTGACGGCGCCTGCAACGGCGCTGATCGAGCGCAGCGGCCACTTGCATGTCATGGGATCGGCTTTCGCCATTCCGGGCGCCTCCGACATCATCCATTTTGCTGTCTCGGCGATAAAGGCCCGCGGCGGCTCGGTATCCTTCGACCCTAATGTTCGCAAGGAACTGGCGAATGGCGGGGAGGGCAGGCAGCTGCTCGACGATATGCTCGCCGTCACCGACCTCCTGCTCCCGTCCGACGACGAACTGCTGATCGCAGCCGATACCAGCGACGAACCGACGGCCATCGACAAGCTCCTTGGTATTGGCATTGGCGAGATCGTGCTGAAGCGCGGCCGCCATGGGTCTTCCTGTTTCGCACCCGGCTCGCCGCCGCTTCATGCAGCCGCCTTCGCGGTTTCCGAAGTCGATCCGACCGGCGCCGGCGATTGTTTCGGCGCCACCTATCTTACTGCCCGGCGAATGGGCTCGACGCCGGAGCGTGCGCTGTTGCTGGCCAACGCCGCCGGCGCCCGCAACGTCACGCGGCAAGGGCCGATGGAAGGTGTCTCCAGCCTTGAGGAACTGCAGGAATTTGCGCGAACCACACCGAGGGTGATCTGATGAACCAGCTGCTGACACGCCTCGCTTCTTCCCGGCAAGAGGGCTCGCCGTTCGGCATCACCTCTGTCTGCTCCGCCCACCCGACGGTGCTGCGGGCAGCGTTGCGCCGCGCCAGAAACAACGGCCGGCAGGTGCTGATCGAGGCAACGTGCAACCAGGTCAACCAGTTTGGCGGCTACACCGGCATGACGCCGGCAGACTTCATCGGCTTCGTCTGCGGGATCGCCGCAGACGAAGGCCTCGAGCGCTCCCGCATCCTTTTCGGCGGCGATCATCTCGGTCCAAACCCCTGGAAGAAAGAGACTGCCGAGGCGGCCATGTCGAAATCTGAGACGCTGGTCCGACACTACGTTCTGGCAGGCTTCAGCAAGATCCATCTGGATACGTCAATGGCTTGCGCCGGCGAGCCAGCGAGCCTCGGCGACCGGATCATCGCCGAGCGGGCAGCCCGCCTTGCCGCAGTCGCCGAGCAGGCCGCCCGGGCCAACGGCCTCGCCATGCCGGTCTACGTGCTCGGCACCGAGGTACCGACACCCGGCGGCGCCGACCACGCCCTCGATACAGTGGCGCCGACTTCAGCCCTTGACGCACGTTCGACCATCGAGATCCACCGCGAGGTATTCGAGCGGGCAGGACTTGCCGATGCCTTCTCCCGGGTAATCGCCTTCGTCGTCCAGCCCGGCGTCGAATTCGGCAATGCCAACGTCATAGCCTACAGGCCAGAAGCGGCATTCGATCTCGGCGCTGTCCTCGACGCGGTCCCGCAATTTGTCTTCGAGGCCCATTCCACTGACTACCAGACCGTCGAGGCGCTGTCGGCTTTGGTGCGCGATGGCTATCCGATCCTGAAGGTCGGACCGGGCCTGACTTTTGCCTACCGCGAATCGCTGTACGGGCTCGACCTGATCGCGTCGGAACTGGTCCCGGGCTATGGCGACCGGTCGCTTATGCAAGCCATGGAAGACACGATGCTCGCCGATCCCACGAACTGGCTTGGCCATTATCATGGGAAGGGGAATGCGCTGAGAGTGGAGCGGCATTACAGTTACAGCGACCGGATCCGCTATTACTGGGGCAAGCCGCAAGCGACGGAAGCAGTGGAAAATCTGCTGCTGGCGTTGCGGGGGGTCGTCATCCCGGAAACCGTCGCCAGGCAGTTCCTACCGAGCCTTGTCATTCCGTCGGGGCGGCCGATAGATGCCGAACTCGTTCTCATCCAGTCTGTCGATGCCGTCCTTGAGACGTACGACGCCGCGTGCCTGGAGCAACCGACGTCGGCTCGATGCGGCGGAGACATCGCTTAGCGCATCGGCGGATAGGTGATTTTCAGGGGGGGGGCATGGCGATCGAGGTGCGAGCGCCATGCCGAAGATCATTAGATGCCTGGGATCACTCTGCGGCCTGCAACGCGGGGATCTCGGGGGTACCCGAAAGCTCCCCCCTCATCGCGGCCGCAAACTGGACTTCGTCCAGCTCGTTTTCCCAACGTGCCACGACCACAGTCGCGACCGCATTGCCGACCAGATTGGTCAGCGCACGGCATTCCGACATGAAGCGGTCAATACCGAGGATAAGCGCCATGCCGGCGATCGGCACAGAGGGGACAACCGACAGTGTTGCGGCCAGCGTGATGAAGCCCGCGCCGGTGATGCCTGCAGCGCCCTTGGAGCTCAGCATCGCCACTGCCAGGAGCAGGAGCTGGTCGCCGAGCGTCAGCGGTGTGTCGGTTGCCTGGGCAATGAACAGTGCCGCCAGCGTCATATAGATATTGGTGCCATCGAGATTGAACGAATAACCGGTCGGAATGACCAGCCCGACGACCGACCGCTTGACGCCGGCCCGCTCCATCTTGTTCATCAGGCCCGGCAAAGCAGCCTCCGAGGACGACGTGCCGAGCACGAGCAGAAGCTCTTCCTTGATATAACGGATCAGGTTGAGGATCGAGAATCCGTTGTACCAGCCGACGGCCCCGAGCACGACCAGCACGAACAGGAGCGACGTCAGGTAGAACGTCCCGATCAGGAAGGCGAGATTGGCAATGGAGCCGATCCCGTATTTGCCGATGGTAAAGGCCATGGCACCGAAGGCGCCGATGGGCGCAAAGCGCATCAGGATGGCAACGAGACGAAAGATCGGGGCCGTAAGGGCCTGAAGGAAATCCGAAACCACGCGTCCACGCTCACCGACGGCACCGAGCGCGATGCCAAAGAACACCGAGAAGAACAGCACCTGCAAGATATCGCCCTTGGCAAAGGCGCCGACGATGGTATCGGGGATGATGTTCATCAGGAAGCCGATGATCGTCGCATCGTGCGCCTGGGCGGCATAGGTGTTGACCGCCTTGGTGTCGAGAGTGGCCGCATTGATATGCATGCCCGCGCCGGGCTGCAGGACATTCGACACCACGAGGCCGACGACGAGAGCAAGCGTCGAGAAGATGAGAAAGTAGAGCAGCGCCTTGCCGACGACGCGACCGAACTTCTTCAGGTCCGACATGCCGGCGATACCCGTCGTCACCGTCAGGAAGATGACGGGGGCGATGACCATGCGTACAAGCTTGATGAAGGCATCGCCAAGCGGCTGCATGGAAGCGCCGACCTGGGGATAGAAATGGCCGAGCAGAATACCGGCGGCAATGGCCGTCAGTACCTGCACGTACATCTGTCGATAAAAGGGAAGTTTGCCCTTGGTCGGGCTACCAGCGTCAGGAATTATCACAAGATCCTCCTCTTCGCCCAAACCGATCACTCGGCCCTCCGGGCTGCAAATGACAAGCAGCCCTCCGACTGCAAGCTACATGACTTGCAACATCCATGCCAAACTCCGCAAGCGTCATAAGTGTTTGCGTAAAATAGACTTTGGTGAAAGCCGTTCGGCCAATTGGGCGCTTGTAGTGCGGAAATCCGCACAAAACCGTTGAGGTCTGGCCGGGATTATGCACAGATGCAGCATGCTTCATCGCCCCCAACCTCCCAACCAGACGCCTCTGGACCTTGCCAAGCGACACCGCCGCGTATGGCTTGCCTTTGCTGCTACCAGCGCGCTGGTCCTGACCGTTGTCCTTTATACGGCCGGCGTCTATGGACGGTCGGTTGCAGTACATGCGCTGGCAGACCAGGGGCGGACCGATGCCAATCTGAAAATCGCCTTGCTGCGGGCAGTCCTCGAGCGGCCACGCGCCCTGCCGTTGCTGCTGGCCGACGACCTGCAGGTGCGCGACGCCCTTGCTACCGCCGACGACCAGCCCGTGCGGCTACTGGATCGCAAACTTGAAAGCCTGGTCTCCGGCACCAAGGCCTCCGTGCTCTATGTCATCGACCGAAACGGCATCGCGATTGCCTCCAGCAACTGGCAGGACCAGCTGACATTCGTCGGCAAGGATTACTCCTTCCGCGACTATTTTCGCCGCGCCATTCTCGACGGAACGGCCGAACATTTTGCCCTCGGCAACACCAGCAATCGGCCCGGCCTCTATATCTCCCGCCGCGTCGGAGACCCTCGGTCACCCATCGGCGTGGTCGTCGTCAAGATGGAGTTCGATCAGCTGGAAGCCGACTGGCGCGAGACGGCGCGCCCTGCCTATGTCACCGACGACCGGGGCATCGTCCTTGTGACCAGCATCCCGTCCTGGCGTTTCATGACGGATGCACCGCTGGCAAGCGACCGCCTGTCGGCCATCCGCCGAAGCCTGCAGTTTGGCGACGCGACGCTCACTCCCCTGCCGATCACCGCGCCGGTGGCGCTCGATGCGGATGCCTCGATCGTCCACGCCGTGCTGCCTGGCACCAACGCTGGAGAATATCTGCGCCTGAAAGCGCCGGTGCCCTCGACGCCGTGGACGTTGAACTATCTCGTGCCGACGGACGCTGCGATTGCGACCAATATCCGCGAGGATCGCTTCATCGCGCTTGCCATAGTCCTGCCGGTGCTGGCGCTTGCCGCCTTCCTGTTGCGTCGCCGGCATGTCTCGGCGATGGAGCTTGCCGTCGGTCGTGTGGCCCGCGAGGAGCTGGAGCGGCGTGTGCTGGAGCGCACCGACGATCTCAGCCGCGCGCGAGACCGTCTCGAGGCAGAGATTTCCGGCCACCGAACGACGGAGGCCAAGCTGCAGGTGGTTCAGCAGGAACTCGTCCAGGCGAACCGGCTGGCGATCCTCGGCCAGGTCGCGGCCGGCGTCGCCCATGAAATCAACCAGCCGGTTGCCACCATCCGTGCCTATGCCGACAACGCCCAGATCTTTCTGGAACGCCATCAACCCGGGCCCGCCAGGGAAAACCTCAGCCTGATCGCCTCGCTGACCGAGCGGATCGGCACGATCACGGAGGAACTGAAAGCCTTTGCCCGCAAAGGCCGGACGTCGCCGGTGCCGGTCGATGTCCGCGGCATCATTGAAGGTGCCGTAGTGCTGCTCCGCAGCCGTTTTGCCGGACAAATCGAGGCCCTGGCGATCGACCTGCCGCCACGGGGCATGATGGTCATGGGCACCCGCGTCCGCCTCGAGCAGGTGCTGATCAACCTCTTCCAGAATGCGCTGGAAGCGCTCGAGGGGCGCAACGACGCGCGGGTTGCGGTATCGGTCTGCGAGACAGCGCACGAAATCGCCATCAGCATCGCCGACAACGGGCCGGGCATCGCGCCGGAAATTCTCGATTCGCTGTTTACCCCGTTCAACACCTCGAAGCCCGGGGGCCTTGGTCTTGGCCTCGTCATCTCCAAGGACATCGCGGCCGATTTCGGCGGTCGCATCGATGTCGACAGCGGCGAGACCGGCACGCGCTTCGTCCTCCATCTGCCAAAGGCAACCTCATGAAAGAAGCGCCGCTCATCCTGCTCGTCGACGACGATGCCGACCTGCTGCGGGCAACGGCCCAGACACTTGAACTTGCCGGCTTTTCCGTCAGCGCATTTTCGCGGCCACGCGATGCGGTCGAGGCCCTCGACATCGCTGCCGTCAGCGTCGTCGTTTCGGATATCCGGATGCCGCAGATGGACGGGCTGGAGCTTTTTGCCCGCGTCCAGCAACAGGACGACGACCTGCCGGTGATCCTGATGACCGGCCACGGCGATATCCCGATGGCGGTGCAGGCCATCAAGGACGGCGTCTACGACTTCATTCCGAAACCCTTCGCGGCGGACAGGCTGGTGCAGAGCGTGCGGCGGGCCATCGAGAAACGGCGGCTCGTTCTCGACAACAGGAGGCTGCGCGAAGCAACGGACCAGGCGCAGGACGGCCTGCCGCTGATCGGCCAGACACCGGCGATGGAGCGGCTGCGGCGCACCCTGCGCCAGATTGCCGATACCGATGTCGACGTGCTCGTGACAGGCGAGACGGGTAGCGGCAAGGAGGTCGTGGCAAGCCTGCTGCATCGCTGGAGCCGCCGCTCGAAGGGAAATTTCGTCGCGCTCAATTGCGGCGCGCTGCCGGAAAGCGTGATCGAGAGCGAGCTGTTCGGCCACGAAGCCGGCGCTTTCACCGGCGCCCAGAAGAAGCGCATCGGCCGCATCGAACACTCCGGCGAGGGCACGCTGTTTCTGGACGAGATCGAGAGCATGCCGCAGTCGGCGCAGGTCAAGATGCTGCGGGTGCTGGAGATGCGCGAAGTCACACCGCTCGGCACCAATGACATCCGGCCGGTCGATCTTCGTGTCGTCGCGGCCGCCAAGGTCGACCTGAGCGATCCTGGTCAGCGGCAAGGCTTTCGCGAGGATTTGTTCTATCGGCTCAACGTGGTGACCATCTCCATTCCGCCGCTGCGCGACCGGCGCGCCGACATCCCGCTTCTTTTCGGCCATTTCGTCGATCGCGCCGCCGTCCGGTTCAACAAGCCGCCACCGGCCGTGCCGCCGGACGTACACCGCTATCTCCAGGCGCACCAATGGCCGGGCAACGTCCGAGAACTGGCGCATTTCGCTGAGCGCTTCGTCCTCGGCCTCGCCGACACCGGCCCTGCGGCGCCTGGAACCCATGACGGGTCCAGCCCAATCCTATCGCTGCCTGCGCGGATGGAGCAATACGAAGCCGATCTGATCCGAAGCACTCTCCGGGATCATGACGGCGACATCAGGCTGACGATCGAAGCACTCGGTATCCCCCGTAAGACGTTCTACGACAAGCTGCAAAGGCACGGTATTACGCGCGGAGACTATGTGAAGTAGGGGCTGGCGCCTCAGGCACGCTCGGCGCTGCCACCACCCGGACGCTGGAGGTAGCGGCCCATCTGCTTGGTGCCTTCCAGACTATCGCCGTTGACGATGGTCTTGCCCCGGAGGATGACACGCACCGGCCAGCCGGTGACCTCGAGGCCCTCATAGGGCGTGTAGTCGGCGCCGTGATGCAGGATATCGTTGGTGATGGTTACGGACCGCAGGGGATCCCAGAGAGCGATATCGGCATCCGAGCCGATGGCGATGGTGCCCTTCTGCGGATAGAGGCCGTATTGTTTCGCATGGTTTGTGGACGACAGCGCGACAAAGCGGTTGAGATCGATCCGCCCCTTGCCGACACCCTCGGAGAACAGGATCGGCAACCGCGTCTCGACGCCCGGAATGCCGTTCGGTATCCAGCGGAAATTGCGCTTTCCCTTCTCATTGAGCTTGCCCTGGTCGTCGTCGTAGCGGAACGGGCAATGGTCAGACGAGAACAATTCGAACGTACCGTTCTGCAAGCCTTCCCAGCAGGCGATCTGGCTTTCCGCATCGCGCGGCGGCGGCGAGCAGACGAACTTGGCGCCTTCCAGCTCGGCCGCATCGAGATCGTCAGCGGTCAGCATGAGATATTGCGGGCAGGTTTCGCCGGCGACATTGACGCCGCGTGAGCGCGCCCGCTGGATCTCTTCCATCGCCTGACGATTGGAGACATGCACGATAACGATCGCCGTCTCGACGATTTCGGCAAGCGACAGGGCGCGATGGGTGGCTTCCCGCTCGGCGGCAATCGGCCGGCTGCAGGCGTGGTATTTCGGCGCGAGATCGCCTTGCGCCTCGTGCTTGCCGATCAGAAACTGGATGGCGTCTTCGTTCTCGCAATGGACCATAACGACAGCACCGGACCGTCTTGCGGCGTCGAGCGTATCGAGGATCTGGTCATCGCGAAGCCGCAGGCTTTCATACGTCATAAACACCTTGATCGAGGTGTAGCCGTCATTGACCAGCGCCGGAAGCTCCTGGCCGAGCACGGCCGCGGTCGGGTCGGTGACGACGAGATGAAAGGCGACATCGACGTAGCACTCCCCATCGGCCTTGGCGTGATAGACTTTCAGGCCTTCGCGCAGGCTGGTGCCCTTCTCCTGCATACAGAAAGGCAGCACCGTCGTGTTGCCGCCAAAGGCCGCTGACAACGTGCCGCTGGCAAAATCGTCGGCCATGACGATACCGTCGCCGGAAGGCTGGGCAAGATGTACGTGGCTGTCGATGCCTCCCGGCATGACATAGAGCCCTGTCGCGTCGATAATCTCGGCGGCATCAGCGAGACCAGTCTCAATCGCCGCGATCCGGCCATCGACAATGCCGACGTCGCATTCGAACGTTTCGCTATCGGTTACGACAGTTCCGTTCCTGATGATCGTATCGAACCGCATGCTGCACTCTCTCTTTTTCAGGCTCTTCTTCAGGCTGTCGCGCTGAGCATGCCGACGTTACTGCCAAGGATCGCGTCAAGCGACGCAATCAACCGGTCGACTTCCTCCAGCGTGTTGTAGTGGACCATGGAGACGCGCACCGCCCCATGATATTGCGGCAAGCCGATGTGATCGCCAAGCCGTCGCGCGTGGAAATCTCCGAAGCGGATGGCGATCTTGTGGGCATCCATGGCCTTGCAGATGCTTTCGGAATTGCGCCCCTCGAAGGCAAAGCTGATGGTCGGTATGCGGCTTCCGCGCGCATTATCGCGTTCGCCGAAAATACGGCAGTCGTTGCGGCTGCCGAGATAGCCGAGCAGCCGGTCCGCCAACGCTTTTTCCTGCTTCGCGATGACGTCGAAGGCCGCGACGATCTTTTCACGGAGACTGCCGCTTGCGCCAGCGCGTTCACCGAGTTCGGCAAGATAATCGACGATGCCGGTCAGCGAATAAGCGAGCTCGTAGTTGGCATTGCCGGGCTCGAGCTTTCCGGGTACTTTGTCCCGCCCGTAGAAGAAATGATAGAGCGGATCCAGCTCGAGCAGATGATCGTATTTGCCGTACATCATCGCGTAGTGGGGGCCGTAGGTCTTGTAGAGGCTGAAGACGTAATAATCGACATCCCATGCCTGCACGTCGATGGCGCGGTGTGGCGCGTAGGCGACGGCGTCGACGCAGATGCGGGCGCCGCGTGCATGGACGAAAGCGGCGATCTCGGCGATTGGATTGATCGATCCGAGAATATTCGAGACATGGGTGACGCAGACGAGCTTCGTCCGCTCCGTCATCAACGGCGCGAGATCGGCCATGTCGAGCACGTAGGTCTCGGTATCGAGCGGCCAGAACTTGAGGACGATACCGGCATCCGTCAGACCTTCCCAAGGGCCGATGTTCGATTCGTGGTCGGAGATCGTGACGATGATCTCATCGCCCGGCTTCAGCTGGCTGCGCATGCCCTTCGCCAGGTTCTGCAGCAGGACAGTCGTCGAGCCGCCGAAGACGATTTCCTCGGGACGCGACGCATTGACCAGCAGCATTGCCGCCATACGCCCGTCCGCAAGCGCCTTTGCCGCCTGCAGCGAGACGTCATAGCTGCCACCGATCTGGACGTTCTTGTCATAGAGGAAGCTGGTCATGCGATCGACCGCCGGCTTCAGGATTTGCGAACCACCGGCGTTGTCGAAAAATGTCCATCCGTTGCCGAGCCCTGGAAACTGGCTTCTGGCAAAATCGATGTCGAGGGGGCGTTGCATGAGGTGATCTCTCCCGGAATATTTTGTTTTTCAGTGATTGAGAACGGCGCGCAGGAAGCTTTTGGTGCGCTCCTGTTGCGGCGCGTCGAATATCTCCGCCGGCGTGCCGGCCTCGATGATGCGCCCGCCATCCATGAAGATCACCCTGTCGGCTACCTGGCGGGCAAAGCCCATCTCGTGGGTGACGACGATCATCGTCACGCCGGTGCCGGCGAGCTTGCGCATGACGTCAAGCACCTCGCCGACCATTTCCGGATCGAGCGATGAGGTCGGTTCGTCGAACAACAGCACCCGCGGCTCCATGGCCAGCGCCCGGGCAATGGCGACGCGCTGCTGCTGGCCGCCGGAAAGCTGCTCCGGATATTTGTCAGACTGCTCGGAAATGCCGACACGGGTCAGCAACTCGCGCGCCTTGCGGGCGGCATCCGCAGTTGTCGTGCCGCGCACCCGCATTGGCGCCAGCATGACGTTTTTCAGCACGGTCAGGTGCGGAAACAGGTTGAACGACTGAAACACCATGCCGACTTCGGCGCGGACCTGCGCCAGCGCCTTGCCGCGCTCGACCTTGATGCCGTCAACATGGATTGTGCTCTCCGGTGAAAATCCCTCGAGATGGTTGATGCAGCGGATCAGCGTCGACTTGCCGGAGCCGGATGGCCCAATGACGCAGACCACCTCGCCTTCGCCGATCTCGAGATCGATGCCGTGTAGAACCTCGAAATCGCCGTATGACTTCTTGAGGCCCTGGATGCTGATGATCGGTCTCATGAGCGCCTCCCGACATTGAAGCGTTTCTCAAGCCGGGCAACGATGGTCACCAGCGGCCAGAGGAAGGCGACATAGATAATGGCAGCGCCGATCAACGGAGAGGGGTTGGCCATCAGCGCCTGCGCCTGTGTCGCCTGCTTCAGCAGATCCGGCATGGCGACGACGGAGGCGAGCGCCGTGTCCTTGATGACGTTGATGCAGTTGTTGGTCAGCGGCGGGATGACGATCTTGATCGCCTGCGGCAGGATGACGTCGATCATCATCGGCCGGTAGGAAAGACCCAGCGCCTCCGAAGCCTCGAACTGGCCACGAGGGATAGCCTCGATGCCGGCCCGGAAAATCTCCGCAGTATAGGCAATCGACACGAGTGTCAGGGCTGCCACCGCCGAGAAGAACGGCGAAAAGCGGATGCCGACGAAGGGCAGGGCATAGTAGACGATGATCAACAAAACGAGCAGCGGGATGGACCGAAAGAAATCCGTATAGATCTTGGCGATCGCCCGCACCGGTGCCGGCGCGTAGAGGCGAAGCAGCGCCAGGAACATGCCGCCGACAAGGCCGGCGAAAATGCTGGTGATACCGATCTCCAGCGTCACCCAGAGCCCCGATATCAAAAGTGGAAACGCCCTGATGAGGACAGGAACGTTGAAGAATGTCGTGAAAATATCCATGAAACCGCCGGTCAGATCGTCGGGAAAAGGATGGCGACATCAGCCGCCATCCCCGTCGGGCTAGCCGGTTACTTGGCGGCCGGCATATCCATGACCTTGACCGTCGAGGTGGTGTCTTCGGCCTTTGCGCCGAACCATGTCTGGTGCAGCTTGGCGATATAGCCTTCGCCCTTCAGCGTGGTGATGACGTCGTTGACCTGCTTGGCAAGAGCATCGCCCTTGTTGAACATGATCGAATACTTCTCGCCCGTCGGAATACGCTCGACGACTTTCAGGTTCGGCTTGTCCTTGACGTAATACTGCAGAGCCGGGATGTCGCTGATGTAGCCGTCGATGCGGCCGGCAACGAGATCGAGCATCGCAGGCTGCAAGCCTTCGAAGCGGCGGATTTCGCCGAGCCCGTATTTGCCGGTGTTCTCGGTCGCCCACATGTCGCCGGTGGAACCGGTATCGACACCCACGACCTTGCCCTTCATCCCGGCAAGATCGGCAATGCCGCTGGCTGCCGTCACCGTCAGCGACTGGTCGCTATCGTAGTAGGGCTGGGCGAAGGTGACGGATTCGAGGCGCTTGGGCGTGATGGTGATCGACGAAACGGCCATGTTAATGCGGCCGGATTGCACCGCTGAGAATAGCCCGTTGAACGGGATGTTGACGAACTCGACAGACTTGCCGAGACGCTTGGCAATCTCGGTGACAAGATCGACTTCAAAGCCGACAGTCTTGCCGGTATCGTCCTGGAACTCCCAGGGGACATTGCCGATGTTGGCACCGACCGAGAGATCGGCTGCGAAAGAGATCGAAGATCTGGCAAAGGCCAGGATTGCTGTGAGAATGGTTGTTTTCAGAAATGACGGAGTGCGCATGGGTTCCCCTTGATTTATTTTACCCATCAGTTTTATGTGGTCGAACTGGTCAGACCAGTTCGACCAATCAAGCATGGCGGCCTGGCATTTGCAAGACGGCAATAAAGTAAAATAGAGTTCACGACATTAGTGGCACGACATCATCGGCCGCGCCGGCACAAAGAAGACGTTGAATGCTCACCAGAACACTCGTTCCCCAATCGGCCGCCCGGCTTATCCAGGATATGATCAAGGCCGGGGAGTTGAAGGCAGGACAAAAGATCCCCTCGCAGCGGGAGTTTTCCGTTCGACTTGGCATCAGCCGGGCATCGCTGCGCGAGGCGCTGCTGACGCTCGAAACGCTGGGCCTGCTCAAGACAGAGGCGGGCAGGGGCACCTTCGTGGCCGGCAACCGCCCGTCGGCGACCAACGCCATGGCACCGTGGCGCTACGCCGACAGCTATTCGGTGTTCGATGTCTTCCAGACGCGCATCATGCTCGAAGGCAACATTGCGGCCCTTGCGGCCGGACGGTTGACGGGAGGCCAGCTGCAGGCAATGGAGGACGCGACGAGGACCATGGAGGAGTGCTGGGCCAGCGAGGATCTGCTGACGAATGTCGAAGCCGATCTCGAATTCCATGGCATCATCGCCTCCGGCTGCAGCAATGCAATGCTGCGGGCACTCTACCAGACGGTCCGCGAGCAGCTGACCGAAACGCAGCGACAGCCAATCCCGATCACCGAACCCTCGCGCATGCTGGCATCGGTGGCCGAGCATCGCGCCATCATCGCGGCGCTGAAATCCAACGATGTCGAACGCGCCAGGCTGGCCATGGAAACCCATGTGCGCAACACCGCGCGCTGCGCCGGTCTGTTTCCATGACACGCCACATGACCAGGTTTATTGCGCCGGCTATACAATAGAACGACCAAAACAGCTATTCCGGTTGATCTTTGTCAAAGCCAAGCCGAGGGTGGAAGGTCCAAGTGATCTTGGACGGATCAACTCTCTCTCGGTGGTAAAGACAGCATGTATTCCAGGATAATTTGCGCCATAGGACTAGGCCCGCGTGAAAAGGCGGAACACATGTTGCGTCGCGCATCCGCGCTGCTCGACAGTGATGGCGAGATCATTGCGCTGCACGTCGTGGAATCAGTTCCGCATTACACACCCCAATCCGCGCCATCGAGCGCCGATATGGACTGGATGAGCGACGTCGAGGCAAAGTTAAAATCCCTCTGCTCGCGCCTCAACATCGAAGCCACCTACATGATCAAGGCCGGCCGCGTTGCCCCGACGATCCTCGATGCAGCCCGTGAGCGCAATGCCGACCTCGTCATCGTCGGCACCCATGTGCAGGACATCACGGATGCCCTGTTCGGGTCGATCGTCGACCGCGTCACGCGCGCGGCCAGTTGCTCGGTACTTGTTGATCGCCACTGAAACGACGACCTGAGTTGCCTGCCGTCAGGAGACGGAAATCCCGCGGCAGAATATTGTTACGAACTCCCTGAGGTAGGGCACCCGCGTCAGGGGTCCGACCACAGCCTCGGATCGGTTTGGCGGATAGCCGAGGGCGACGTTCATGAGCATCTGGGCGATCATCGTTGCATCGTCGATGATCAGCCGTCCTTGCGCCTGCTGCTTCAGCAGCCAGGCCGTCAGCCGCTCGGACTCCTTGCTAGTCGTGCACCGGTAGATCTCCCAGAGCTCGGGATGGTCCTGCCCTTGGGTGTATACGATCCGTAGGATGGCATCCCGGTCGTCCAGCTCCGACTCATGACCGTCGGACGGTGGCAGAAGGATCGTCTCGAGGGTCTTGGCAACCGAGCCACCTTCGATTTCATCCGGAATTTCCAGGCGGACGGCAACCTCAACCACCGATGTGAAAAGGTCGCGCTTGCTGGAGAACGCACTGTAGAGCGTGGCCTTGGAGATTGCGCAGCGTGCGGCGATCATTTCCATCGTCGCGTCGACGAAACCCACCTCGATGAAAACCCTGAGGGCGGTCTCGACGATACTTGTCTTGCGGAGATCGGGGTCCAGGCGGGGTCGGCCGCGAGGCAACCGGTGAACCGTTTCATTTTCAGTGACAGACATATCTGTGCCGCTTAAATCTTTATAGCGTGAACGCCGTCACGCCGACGGAGCCGAACAAGCCTGCAAATGCAATGACTGACAAAAGTCATACAGCTAAATATCGAACCGAACCGTACAGTTCGATATACCATAGCGGCGGGCGTTGCAAGTCACATCCTTTCGCGGTGCAGCATGGAGACGGATGCCTCTATGATCGTATGGCGCGACCTCCCATGTGTCAGCGGACTTGCATCGACCCGCAAATTCCGCTGTAGCTTTCCAGATATCGCCGTCAAGGAAAGAATCTCCATGAGGAACTGGACGAGAGCAAGGCGCAACGCATGTGCAGGAGAGCATCTGGCGACGGTCGCGCGCGCATCGTTGATCCGACCGGCTCGACGTCTGGCAATCTGGGGAGCAGTTTCCACCAGCCTTCTGATTTTCGGTCCTGCGCCTGCAGAGGCGGCCAAAAGCTCGCTCGATCTCGGCATGACGATCGAGCCTTCGGGCCTCGACCCGACCATCGCCGCTCCCGTCGCCATCGGCCAGGTCAGCTGGCAGAACATTTTCGAGGGACTGGTCGCGATAGACGAGGCCGGCAAGGTGCAGCCGCAGCTGGCCAAAGGCTGGGAAATCTCGCCGGACGGCCTGACCTATACGTTCCATCTGCAATCCGGCGTCAAATTCCACGACGGCCAGCCATTTGATTCGACAACCGCCAAATTCACCCTGGATCGCGCCCGTGGCAGCAGCTCGGTCAATCCGCAAAAGCGGTTTTTCACCACCATCGCCTCCATCGACACGCCGGATCCGCAAACCCTTGTGCTGCATCTGTCGGCACCGACGGGCAGCCTGCTCTCTTGGCTCGGCTGGCCGGCGGCCGTCATGGTGTCACCCAATTCGGCCGCCGACGACAAGACCAGACCGATCGGCACCGGCCCGTTCAGGTTCGTCAGCTGGGCGAAAGGCGACAGGGTCGAGCTAGAAAGGAACGACAACTACTGGAACAAGACCGTGTCTGTCAGGCTGGACAAGGTGACGTTCCGGTTCATCTCCGATCCGCAGGCCCAGGCCGCGGCGTTGAAGTCCGGCGGCGTGGATGCCATTCCGGAATTTGCGGCACCGGAGCTGATGGCTTCCTTCGCAGGCGACGAGGCGCTTGTGACGAGGATCGGCAACACCGAACTCAAGGTCGTGGCCGGCATGAACAACAGCCAGAAGCCCTTCGACGACAAGCGCGTCCGGCAGGCGCTGATGATGGCGATCGACCGCAAGACGCTCGTCGACGGCGCCTGGTCTGGCCTCGGCACACCCATCGGTAGCCACTACACGCCGAACGATCCGGGCTTTCTCGACCTGACCGCCAGGTGGCCCTACGATCCGCAGAAGGCCAGGGCGCTTCTCGCCGATGCCGGCTACCCCCAAGGCCTTTCCTTCACCATCAAGTCGCCGCAGATGGCGTACGCTTCGCGCAGTGCGGAGATCATCCAGGCGATGCTGGCGGACATCGGCGTGACTGTCACCATCGAGACCACCGAATTTCCGGCCAAGTGGGTGCAGGATGTCATGCAGGACCAAAACTACCAGATGACCATCGTCGCCCATGCGGAGCCGATGGACATCGACATCTATTCGCGCGATCCCTACTACTTCAACTATCGCAACCCGGCCTTCGACGCCTTGATGAAGAAGGTGCAGGAAACCACGGATCCCGCCGAGCAGGCCGCGATCTACGGCAAGGCCCAGACCGTTCTCGCAGACGATGTGCCGGCGCTCTTTCTCTTCGTCATGCCGAAGCTCGGCGTCTGGAGCCGGAAATTGAAGGGGCTCTGGGAAAACGAGCCTGTCCCGTCGAACGTTCTCACCAATGTCTTCTGGGAAGAGTGAGAGCAAGCGTGGCCAAAACCGGAATCAGGACGCTTGAACAGCCGATGGTATTGCCATCCTCCTCGCCGAGCGTATCGGGGCTAGATGGCACACCGTTGCTCGCCCGCTCACGCCGACCGGGAGTGACACCTTGATCGCACTCATTGCGCGGCGCCTTGCCGGCCTCCTCGCGACCCTGATGATTGTCTCGCTGCTGCTCTTCACCGTGGTCGACCTCATGCCGGGCGACCAGGCCTCGATCATGCTCGGCACCTCTGCCTCGCCGCAAACCCTTGCCTCGCTGCGCCACCAGCTTGGCCTCGACCAGCCTCTGCCGCTGCGCTACGGCCATTGGCTGGCCGGCGTTGCAACGGGGGATCTTGGCCAGTCCTCGACCTACGCTGTCCCCGTCGCCGGCCTCATCGTCGAACGGCTGGCCGTCACGCTGCCGCTGGCGCTTGGTGCCGTCCTCATCTCCATGGCCATCGCCATTCCGCTCGGCGCGCTCGCCGCATCGCGCCGGGGTGGGCTGTTCGATTGGATCGCCTCTGTTATCGCCGAGGTCAGCATCGCCGTACCTGCCTTCTGGGTGGCGCTGTTGCTGATCATGCTGTTTTCCACCACGCTCGGGCTGATGCCGTCGGGCGGCTTTCCCGGCTGGAGCGGCGGCTTCTGGCCTGCCGTCAAGGCACTGCTGATGCCGGCCGTTGCCCTGGCGCTGCCGCAGGCGGGGGTGCTAACCCGCGTCACCAGAGCAGCTGTGGTCGATACCACGCACGAGGACTTCACCCGCACGGCAAAGGCAAAGGGCCTCTCCGACAGCGCCGTGCTCTGGCGACATTCCGTGCCGAATGCGATGATCCCCATCCTGACGGTGCTCGGGTTGCAGTTCACCTTCCTGGTGGCGGGTGCCGTTCTCGTCGAAAACGTCTTCAACCTGCCGGGCCTCGGAAGGCTGGCGTTACAGGCTCTATCGCAACGCGACGTCATCGTGCTGCAGGATGTCGTGCTGTTCTTTGCAACGCTCGTGATCGTCATGAACTTCCTCGTTGACCTCTCCTATCTGGCGATCGATCCTCGCCTGCAAAAAGGAGGTTGAGATGGTGGCCGCCTTTTTGCCGGACACAGGCCCCTCCCGCCGGCGAAAAGCTCTCGTTGCCGGCGCCACCCTTGTTGTGCTGCTGATTGCGGTGGCGCTCTTGTCGCTTGCCTGGACACCGGCGTTGCCAGCCAAAATGCAGATCGCCCACAAGCTGCAGCCGCCACTCGCCTTTGGCCTGCTCGGCACGGACCAGTTCGGACGCGACGTGCTGTCGATGCTGATGGTCGGCTGCTGGAACTCCCTGTCGATCGCCATCGTCTCGGTCGCCATCGGCGGCACGCTCGGCTCTATCATCGGCATTACCTCGGCGGCCCTGCGCGGCGCCTTCGAATTCGTGACGATGCGGGTGTGCGACGTGGTCTTCGCCCTGCCGCCGATCCTGTCGGCGATGCTGCTCGGGGCTTTTCTCGGACCCGGTCGTTTGACAGCGATCCTGGCGATCGCCACCTTCATGATCCCGGTCTTTGCCCGCGTCAGCATGGCAAGCGCCCTGCAGGCCTGGAGCCGGGATTACGTTCTCGCCGCCCACGCGCTCGGCAATACCCGCCTGTCCATCTCCCTCCGGCACGTGCTGCCGAATATCGCAAGCCAGATCATCGTCCAGGTAACCATCCAGCTGGGCCTTGCGATCCTGACCGAGGCAGGGCTCAGTTTCCTGGGGCTGGGACTTTCCCCGCCGGCTCCGACGTGGGGGCGGATGCTGGCCGACGCGCAGACCTATCTGGCGCTGGCCCCATGGCTTGCCATCCTGCCCGGCCTTGCCATCGCCCTATCTGTAGTCGGCTTCAACATGCTCGGCGACGGCCTGCGCGACCTGCTCGATCCACGCAACGCAAGCCGCTGATGCACGAGAAAGCGCCTTTCTTCTGCCTCGCTACCACGGGATAGAGCTGACATAATTTGCCAACAATGTCTCGGCTATGGTCCGCCGACGAGCTTGACGGCAGAATGGGGCTTTGATTTCATGAAGCAAATACGCGCACCAAGTTCCTGGAACGCTAAACGGCAGTCGAAAAAGGAACGCATGGCATGACGTCAGGGACCCCGAGGGCGGTCAGTCTGAAGAACGTGGCGATTTCGTTTGGCCACATCGGGAAGAAGCAATACCAAGCCGTCGCTCCGACCAATCTCGATATCGATGAACATGAATTCCTGGCCATCGTCGGACCGACGGGATGCGGCAAGTCCACGCTTCTCAACGCTGTGGCCGGCCTTCTCGCGCCTGCCTCGGGATCGGTGGAGATATTCGGAAAACCACTGAAGGGCCTGAACCGCGAAGCAGGCTATCTCTTCCAGCAAGATGCCCTTATGCCATGGAAGACGGTTCTCGAAAACGTCGCGATCGGCCTGGAGGTTGCAGGTATGTCCTCGAGCGACGCCCGGCGAATGTCGCTCGAATGGCTGGAGCGCGTCGGGCTCGGTGCTTTCGCCGACCGCTTCCCGGCAACACTCTCCGGCGGCCAGCGCAAGCGCACCGGCCTGGCGCAGGTCCTGATCCGCAACCCGAAGATCCTGCTGATGGACGAGCCCTTCGGCCCGCTCGATGCCCAGACACGCCAGATCATGGGAGATCTGCTGCTGAGACTCTGGTCTGAGGATCGCAAGGCTGTCCTGTTTGTCACCCACGATCTGGATGAGGCGATTGCTCTTGCCGACAGGGTGTTGATCATGTCGGCCGGCCCACGGTCGCGGATTATCGGTGATTTCAGGGTGCCGCTCGCCCGCCCGCGCGAGATTGCCGATATCCGCCACGACGCGACGTTCAATGAGCTTCATCGCGAGATCTGGGAGGCGCTGCGCGACGAGGTCATGACTGCCTACCGGCAGACGAGCGGGGCTGGCCGATGAACCGCGTGCTTCTCTTTTCCCTGCGGGTGCTGGTCGCCGCCCTCATCCTGGCGACCTGGCACGTGGCAACCACCACAACGCTGTTCGGAAACCCAAAAACCATGGCATTTTTCTTCGCAGATCCATGGAAAGTGTTGTTGCGCATAGTTGACTGGTTTGCGAGCGGCTCGATCTGGTACCATCTCTGGATCACCCTATCGGAAGCCACGCTTGCCTTTCTGCTCGGCTCTTTCGGCGGTGTTTTTCTGGGCTTCTGGTTTGCCCGACAACCGATGCTCGCTGCGGTCTTCGATCCCTATGTCAAGGCTGCGAACGCCTTGCCCCGCGTCGTGCTGGCGCCGATTTTCGCATTATGGTTCGGTCTCGGCATCTGGTCCAAGGTGGCGCTTGGCTTCACCCTGGTGTTCTTCATCGTGTTTTTTAACGTCTACCAGGGTGTCAAGGAGGTGAGCCAGCCTATCCTCGCCAATGCCCGAATGCTCGGCATGAACGAACGGCAATTGCTTCGCCACGTCTACCTGCCCTCCGCCCTATCATGGATGTTCTCCAGCCTGCACACCTCGGTGGGCTTCGCAGTGGTTGGCGCAGTTGTCGGTGAATATCTCGGTTCATCCGCCGGTCTTGGATATCTGATCCAACAGGCCGAGGGGGTGTTCGACGTGACCGGCGTCTTTGCCGGCATGTTCGTGCTGATGGCGTTCGTCTTGATCGTCGACGGTCTGGTGACTGTCGTCGAACGCCGGCTTTTGGCCTGGCGGGGCCAATAAGTTCAATTTCCGCCTACCGCTGTAGCGAAACCGAAACCAAGGAGCAGACATGAAACGCAGGACTTTTCTGATCGGAACGACGGGTGCGATATTCGGCGCATCTCTCAACGGCATCCCGTCGGCGATGGCACAGGACGCCAAGCCTGAAAAGACCGACGTGTCTATCGGAGTGGGCGGCAAGCCCCTGTTGTACTACCTGCCGCTGACAATCGCGGAACGCAAAGGCTTCTTCAAGGAGGAGGGCCTGAACGTCACGATCAATGATTTTTCGGGTGGTTCGAAGTCACTCGAAGGTCTGGTCGGCGGTTCGCTCGATATTGTCGCTGGTGCCTACGAGCACACGATCCGCATGCAGACCAAGGGACAGGATATCGTCGGGATATGCAATCTCGGCCGCTTCCCCGGTATCGTCATTGCCGTGCGCAAGGATCTCGCCGGCGAGATCAAGTCTATGGCCGACATGAAGGGGCGCAAGGTCGGCATCACCGCGCCCGGCTCCTCGACAGCGCTGATGTTCCAGTACGCGATGCTGAAGAGCGGATTGAAGGCCGACGATGCCTCGCTGATCGGGATCGGCGGAGGTGCAGCCGCACTCGCAGCCTTCAAGAGCGGTCAGATCGATGCCCTATCGCATGTCGATCCTGTCATCGCGCAGCTGCAATACGACAACGACATCGCCATTCTCCTCGATACGCGCACAGAGGCCGGCACCCGGTCCCTCTTCGGCGGCCCTAATCCAGCTGCGACGGTCTATATCAAGAAGGAGTTCACTGTCGCCAATCCGGTGACCACGCAGCGCACCGTCAACGCATTCATGAAGGCGTTGAAGTGGATTGGGCAGGCCAGCCCCGAGGATGTGGCCAGCGTGGTGCCAACGGAATACCAGCTGGGTAACCGCGATCTGTACATGCAGGCGTTCAAGAACTCGAAAGAGATGTACTCGCTGGATGGTCTGGTCACCAAGGAAGGCTACGACTCGATGATGGGCGTGCTGAAGACGCTCGATCCAGGACTTGCCAATGCCGATGTTCCCTTCAGCAAGACCTTCGATCCGACGTTTGCCAAAGCGGCGAAGACTTGACCGGCCCGGAGATCATGGAACGTTAGCCTGACGTGAATGCCAGAGTGGAGCAGAAACCTACCGCCCACTCTGGCAACAGCTATGGGATCACGCAGCTTTCAGCGCGATCCGCCGGCGGTGCAGGACAGGCTCGGTGTAGCCGTTGGGCTGATTGCGGCCTTCGAGCACCAGTTCAAGCGCCGCCTGGAACGCGATGGAGGCATCGTAGTCCTTTGCCATCGGCCGGTAGAGCGGATCGCCTGCATTCTGACGATCGACGACTTCAGCCATCCGCCGGATGGTCTCAATGATCTGGCTCTCGCTCACCACCTTGTGGTGCAGCCAGTTGGCCATGTGCTGGGCGGAGATGCGCAGCGTCGCGCGATCTTCCATCAGGCCGACATTGTTGATGTCGGGCACCTTCGAGCAGCCGATGCCCTGGTCGACCCAGCGCACGACATAGCCGAGGATGCCTTGAGCATTGTTGTCGAGCTCGTGCTGGATTTCCTCCGGCGTCCAGTTCGGCCTGACGGCGACCGGAACGGAAAGAATATCGGACAGCTTGGCGCGGGCGCGGTCCTTTAGCCCTTGCTGGACGGTTGCGACATTGACGCGATGGTAATGCGTGGCATGCAGGGTTGCGGCTGTCGGCGATGGCACCCAGGCTGTGTTGGCGCCGGCCTTGGGATGGGCGATCTTCTGCTCCAGCATCGCCGCCATCAGGTCCGGCATGGCCCACATGCCCTTGCCGATCTGCGCATGGCCGGACAGGCCGCAGGCAAGGCCGATATCGACATTCCAGTTCTCGTAAGCGGCGATCCAGGCGGCCTGCTTCATGTCGCCCTTGCGGATCATCGGGCCTGCTTCCATCGAGGTGTGGATCTCGTCGCCGGTGCGGTCGAGGAAGCCTGTGTTGATGAACACCACGCGCTCCCGGGCAGCGCGAATACACTCCTTCAGATTGATGGTGGTGCGGCGCTCCTCGTCCATGATGCCCATTTTGATGGTGTTGCGGGGCATGCCGAGCACGTCCTCGACGCGCGAGAAGATCTCGGCTGCGAAGGCCACTTCTTCCGGCCCGTGCATCTTCGGCTTGACGACGTACATGGAATCCTCGCGCGAATTCTGGTGCCGACCGTTGGGGCCGATGTCGTGAAGGGCGATCAGCGCTGTGATGGCGGCATCCATGATGCCCTCCGGCACCTCGAGCCCGTCGCGGTCGAGAATAGCCGGATTGGTCATGAGGTGGCCGACATTGCGGATCAGCATCAGCGAGCGGGCGTGCACGAGGACGCCTGTTCCATCCGGCGCCGTGTAGGAGACATCCGGGTTGAGGTGCCGCGTGAAGGTCTTGCCGCCCTTTTCCACCTCTTCCGTGAGATCGCCCTTCATCAGCCCAAGCCAGTTGCGGTAGACAGCCGTCTTGTCCTCGGCGTCGACTGCGGCGATAGAATCTTCGCAATCCATGATCGTGGTGATCGCCGATTCCAGCCGGACATCGGAGATGTGGCCGGCGTTGCTCTTGCCGATCGCCGTCGTCGCATCGATGACTATCTCGATATGGATGCCGTTGTTCTTCAAAAGCAGATGGGTCGGCGCGGCGCTGTCGCCGAGATAGCCGGCAAACTGCGCAGCGCTGGTCAGCTCAACCGGCTTTCCAATAGCCGCAGTAACGTCGAGCTTTCCGTCGACGACGGCGAACCCCGTAACATCCTTCCAGCTGGCACCGGAGAGCGGCACGGCCGCATCGAGGAAGTCGCGGACCCAGGCGATCACCTTGGCACCGCGCGTTGGATTGTAGCCCTTACCCTTGTCAGCCCCGTCGCTCTCCGGGATGGCATCGGTGCCGTAGAGAGCATCGTAGAGCGAGCCCCAGCGGGCGTTGGCAGCATTCAGCGCATAGCGTGCGTTCATGACCGGCACGACTAGCTGCGGCCCGGCGATGGTGGCGATCTCAGCGTCGACGTGGGCGGTGGAGACGGTGAAATCCGGACCTTCCGGGAGCAAGTAGCCGATCTCGCGCAGGAAAGCCTGGTAGGCCTCCATATCAGTGGGCGCGCCGTTCTTGCGATACCAGTCATCGATCTGAAGCTGCAGTTCGTCGCGGCGGGCAAGCAGTGCCCGGTTCTTCGGGGCAAGGTCATGGACGATAGCGGAAAAGCCGGCAAAGAACGCATCGGCCGCAACGCTTGAGCCGGGCAAGGCCTCGTCGACCAGGAAATCGTGCAGCGCTGCATCGATCTGCAGTCCGTTCTTGTCAATACGCTTCATGTCGCTCGCTCCTGAAATTCGCATGGAGCGTAGTTAGCGGCGACGAACTCACCTAGTCAATTCGGCGATAGTGAATAACATTTATGCCATCTGAGAAATAACGGCCTGGGCTAAAGCTCCCAGTAGGGGACGGGGCCATAGAGGTCGGCGAGAAAGTCGATGAACAGGCGCACCTTGGACGGAAGATGCTGGCGGCTGGGGTAGACGGCTGAAAGCGCCACATTCTGCGATCCCTCGAACTGCTGCAGGACCTGCACGAGCCTGCCCTGCTTCAGCTCGGGACCGACATCCCATGTCGAGCGCAGGGCAATGCCCAGGCCGGCGATCACCGCCTCGCGGATCACCTCGCTGGAGTTTGTATTGAGCATGCCCTCGGGCCTCAGCGTCACATGCCCGCTCGGCCCCTCGAGCCGCCAGGCATCGTTGTTATGGGCGGGAATGCAGGTATGGCGGTCGAGATCGTCGATATTGGATGGCGCGCCGTGTTCGGCGATGTAGGCCGGCGAGGCGCACAGCACTCGCCGCACCGGTGCCAGCCGGCGTGCTACGAGGCTGGAATCGATCAGCTCCGCGATGCGGATGGCAACATCGAAACCGCCACCGACGATATCCGTCATCTCGTCGGTCAGGACGAGGTTGATCGCCAGATTGGGGTGTCGGGCCATGAAGACCTTCAGGTTCGGCGCGACATGCATGCGGCCGAAGGAGGTCGGCGCCGAAATCTTGAGGATGCCCTGTGTTTCCGCAGAACGACCGGCGATGTAGGACTCGGCATCCTCCAGCCCCGCCAGGATTGCGAGCCCCCGGTCGTAGAAGCCCTGGCCTATCTCCGTCAGCGACAGCTGCCGCGTTGTCCGCTGCAGCAGCCGCGTTCCAAGCTGGTCTTCCAGCCGTTTGATGCGTTTCGAAACCACTGCCGGCGAAAGCCCATGCGCGCGCCCGGCATCGGACATGCTGCCGCTCGAGACGACTGCAATGAAGATCTGAAGGTCATGGAAATTGATCATTCGGAGATCTCCGTCCTATCCTGTTCGTGCCCCGACGAGCCGGAATTTCCGGGCGTGCCAGGGCTTTTTCGATAGGACATTTGTTCCGGCTTTGCAAAAGTCCTTTGCACTATTCACCGCTTGGCAAGAATGCCGGATATGCTAGACATGAAGCTTCTGGGTGTCGCTGAGGAGGGCGCCATGACTGATGCGATCGAGTTCCTGACGCTGCGGCCGGATGTACTGGCCCGACGCGCGGAGATCGTTGCCGACCTCGTCGGTCTCCTGCCGTCGGAGTGCCTCATCCACGAGCCGCGCGAACTCATGCCGTTCGAGACGGACGCCTTCGTTTCCTACAGGCGCATGCCGCTGGCGGTGGCTTTGCCGCGCACGACTGACGATGTGGCCGTCGTGCTCGACTACTGCCACCGAAACGGTATCCCGGTCGTGCCGCGCGGCGCGGGCACCTCGCTCTCCGGCGGGGCCATTCCGCAGGAAGACGCCGTCGTCATCGGCCTGTCGAAGATGAACACCATCCTCGATATCGATTTTGACAACCGCACCGCCACCGTTCAGGCCGGCGTCACCAATCTCAGCATTTCCGAACGCGTCTCCGGCGACGGCTTCTTCTACGCCCCGGACCCGAGCTCGCAACTCGCCTGCACCATCGGCGGCAATATCGCCATGAATTCCGGCGGCGCGCACTGTCTGAAATACGGCGTGACGACCAACAACCTGCTCGGCGTCACCATGGTGCTCGTCGATGGCACCGTCATCACACTCGGCGGCAAGGCGCTCGATGCGTCCGGCTACGATCTCCTCGGCCTCATCTGCGGCTCTGAAGGCCAGCTAGGAATCGTCACCGAGGCGACGGTGCGGCTGATCGCCAAGCCTGAGGGAGCCCGCCCGGTGCTTTTCGGCTTCGACACGTCGGAGCATGCAGGCGCCTGCGTTTCCGAGGTCATCGCGTCAGGCATCATCCCCGTTGCCATGGAATTCATGGACAAACAGGCGATCGAGATCTGCGAGGCCTTTGCCCATGCCGGCTATCCGCTCGATGTCGGCGCGCTGCTGATCGTCGAGGTCGAGGGATCGGAGGCCGAGATGGACCTGATGCTGAAGAGCATCGTCGAGATCGCCGGCCGGCACCAGGTGAAGACCGTCCGCGAATGCCAGTCGGCCACAGAGGCGGCACTGATCTGGAAGGGCCGTAAATCGGCTTTCGGCGCCACCGGACGCATTGCCGACTATATCTGCATGGACGGCACGGTGCCACTCAGCCAGTTGTCCTACGTGCTGCAGAAGACCGGCGAAATCGTTGCGCGCTACGGCCTGCGGGTCGCCAACGTCTTCCATGCCGGAGATGGCAACATGCATCCGCTGATCCTGTTCAATGCCAACGACCCGAAGGAATCCGCCGACGCCGAGGCGGCCGGCATGGACATCCTGAGGCTCTGCGTCGATGCAGGCGGCTGTCTGACCGGCGAGCACGGGGTCGGCATCGAGAAACGCGACCTTATGCGGCATCAATATGCCGAGGTCGACCTCGCCCAGATGATGGCAGCCCGCAGCGCCTTCGACGAAGGCTGGCTTCTCAACCCCTCCAAGGTCTTCCCCCTCGATGGACGCGCCGCCCGATGACGCTGATCCCGACCACGGAAGAGGAAGCGGCCACTATCATCCGCGATCACGCCTCCAAAGGCCACGCGCTGTCGATCGTTGGCGGCAACAGTCGCGCCGGTTTCGGCAATGCAGTTTCCACCCATTCGGAGCTGACGTCGCGCGGAATGACGGGCATCGTCGCCTATAATCCCGGCGAGATGGTAATGACGGCGCGTGCAGGCACGCCAGTCGAGGAAATCGAGGCGGCGCTGGCGGCCAGCCACCAGATGATGGCCTTCGAGCCCATGAACCATTCTCCCCTGATGGCAACTTCCGGGGTTCCGACCATCGGCGGCATTTTCGCCGCCAATGCGTCCGGCCCGCGTCGCATCCTCGCAGGGGCTGCCCGCGACAGCCTGCTCGGCGTGCGTTTCGTCAACGGTCGCGGCGAGATCGTCAAGGCGGGCGGGCGGGTGATGAAGAATGTCACCGGGCTGGATCTTCCCAAACTGATGGCCGGGTCGCACGGCACGCTTGGCCTGCTCACCGAGGTCACTTTCCGCGTACCGCCGAGCCCCAAGACGGAGCAGACGCTCGTGATCTCCGATCTTACGGATGAAGCTGCGACCAAGGCGATGGCCGCCGCCATGGCGCTGTCGGTAGAGGTATCGGGTGCCGCGCACCTGCCGGTCACGGTCGCCTCGACATTCGCGCCCGCCGCCTGGTCCGCTCATTGCGCCATGGTCCTGCGCATCGAAGGTCTTGCCGCATCGGTTGACGTGCGGATGGAGAAACTCAGTCGCGCCATGGCAGGCATCGGCCCCGTCGGCCAGCTGCCGGATGCCGAAAGCAAAGCCGTGTGGCGCGCGATACGCGATGTCGTGCCCTTTGCCGACGGCACGATGCGGCCGGTCTGGCGTGTCTCCGTCGCCCCCGGCGCCGGCCATCGGCTGGTCGCCGCCCTTAGGCAGGAGGCCGGAGTCGATGCCTTCTACGACTGGCAGGGCGGCCTTGTATGGCTGCGGATGGAAGCCGAGCCGGATGGCGCCGTGCTGCGCCGTCACATCGCCAATGCCGGCGGCGGTCACGCGACATTGCTGCGCGCCACGCCGGACGCCCGCGCGCAAAACGACGCCTTCGAGCCGCAACAGCCAGCGGTGGCGCTTCTCTCGGCGCGTATCAAACAGAAATTCGATCCGGCAGGCATATTCAATCCAGGGAAGATGGGATGAGCGGTGACGTTCCCCATCAGCGAAAGATCCGATGCAGACCAATTTCACCGCCGAACAGCTGACCGATCCGAGCGTTGCTTTTTCGGAGCAGATCCTGCGAAAATGCGTCCATTGCGGCTTCTGCACCGCCACCTGTCCGACCTATGTGACGCTCGGCAACGAGCTCGATAGCCCGCGCGGCAGGATCTACCTGATCAAGGACATGCTGGAAAACGGCCGGGCCGCCGACGCCGAAGTGGTGACCCACATCGACCGCTGCCTGTCGTGCCTTGCCTGCGTCACCACCTGTCCGTCCGGTGTCGACTATACCCACCTCATCGACCACGCCCGCGCCCATATCGAGGAAACCTACAAGCGGCCGCTGATGGACCGCATGATCCGCAATCTGCTGGCATCGGTCCTGCCTTACCCCCGCCGCTTCCGACTGGCGCTCGGTCTCGCCAGGCTGGGGCGGCCGTTTGCCTCGCTGCTTCGGCGCGTGCCGGCGCTGCTGCCTTTTGCAACGATGCTCGACCTCGCACCCCGCGCCATCCCGCCGTCCTCGCCATTCGCAAAACCCGGCACCCATGCCCCGAAGGCTGAAAAGCGCGGCCGCGTGGCGATCCTGACGGGATGTGCGCAACCGGTGCTCGATCCGGCGATCAACGCGGCGACGATCCGGCTGCTGACGCGGCTCGGCGTCGAGGTCGTGGTACCAGCCGGCGAGGTATGCTGCGGCTCGCTTGTCCACCATATGGGCCGCGAGCATCAGGCGCTGGTGCAGGCGCGCGCCAATGTCGACGTCTGGGTCGGCGAAATCGACCGGGGTGGCCTCGATGCCATCATCATCACCGCCTCCGGCTGCGGCACGACGATCAAGGACTACGGCCATATGCTGCGGCTCGACCCGGCCTACGCAGAAAAGGCGGCCCGGGTCTCGGCGCTGACCAAGGACATCACCGAATATCTGTCAGGGCTGGATCTCCCGCGACAGCAGCCAAAGGGCATCGCCGTCGCCTATCATTCCGCCTGCTCGATGCAGCATGGCCAGAAGATCACCACCGCGCCGAAGCTGCTGCTGAAAGCTGCTGGCTTTACCGTGAAGGATCCCGCCGAAGGTCATCTCTGCTGCGGCTCGGCCGGCACCTACAACATCATGCAGCCCGTCATTTCCGGCCAGCTCAAGGCCCGCAAGGTGCGCAATCTCGAAGCCACCCGCGCCGATATCATCGCCACCGGCAACATCGGCTGCATCACCCAGATCGCCACCGGCACCGCAACCCCGATCCTGCACACGATAGAACTGCTGGATTGGGCCTATGGCGGCGATGTCCCGCAAAAGCTGCGAGGGTTGGCTGGACTTGTAGATCAGGTTCAAGGGCCGCTTTCGTCATAGGTTTCTGGCGCAATCGCGTGAAAGGTCACACGCGAGGACCGACAGCAGGGCCACTTTGGATCACATGGTAGATATTGGGCGCTTCTACGCGCGTCACTCGACCGTCTTAATCTCGGGATAATTCATCGGTTTGCCGTCGGTTGGCTAAATGAGTAACTGCATGATCGAGATCCAAGGTCACTTTAGGAAGATTTCCGGACGCTTCTTCCGTTCTGTTTTGTTGGATCATGTTGACCACGTGCTGGAACCTCCCATTGCGACGCATGCAGGTCGTTATCACCGGCACGGAGAGCCAACACTTTATACGAGCGCGACCTTCGAATGGGCCGTTATGGCGATAGCCGGATACATGCGTCAGGACAGTCGGCCACGCGTCGTTGTCCCGCTTCACGTCGGCCAAGCTCTTGTGCTCGATCAACATGACGAGAACGCTTGCAGTCAGCTTGGTATCGATCGAGAATCGTCAAATGAGTCCTGGCAAACTGCGTTGTCGGAGGGTCGGGAGCCACCCTCCTGGCACAACGCAGACATAGCCCGGCGCGCCGGCGCTGATGGAATTATCGACAGATCGCGCCTTATCCCGGGCGGGTGGCACCTCAACCTGTTCCGCTGGAATCAACTCGGCGGCCCCACTGTTGACGTCTGTGGTCCGCCGGTGCCTATTGAGCTCACTGCCGATGGACCCGTTTGGGGTCTTTGATCACAAGCGGATGCCCCGTTGATGTCCTCGACCCGCCGCTAGGGCCTGGGAGCGATCATTCGCCTGTCGGCAAAGATAAACTCAGTTTGCGCAAGGTTCTACGCCGGCTCTTCCGCCCTTGCCGGCAGCGGTACCTTTGCCGGCTTTCCCGTCCTTGCCATTTCGTCCGGAGACACCGCACCTGATACCGATGTGCGCCGACTGATCCCGGGACGCAGCGGCGGACGTGCTCGCGGCACCTTGCTTTGGCGGTCGTGGAATTACTTTGACCTCGTTAGCAGCGGCGATACCCCAACTTACGAGAAATAATGCCGAGATAGCTACGAACGTCATCAGGCGCGAATTGGAAGCAAACATGTCGCAAACTCCTCGCCATCGGTCGTGCACCGCGTGACGGCGGTCTGCGTTAGCAGGTCTTTCAGCTGCTAACGCCAGCAAATCCTCAGACCGGATCTGCGCCGATGGCGGCGAGCGCGGCGCGGGCGACTTCGAAATCCTGGTCGCCGCTGCCGGAACCGATGCCGATGGCGCCTGCAAGCTTGCCGGCGAAACGGATCGGCAGGCCGCCCGGCAGGTGGGTGACGCCGCCCTGGGAGGCGATGCCGGCGGCGGCCCCGAATTCAAAGGCCATGCCGCCCGTCGGCGCGTTGATCGACGCCGCGGTGCGGGCCTTGGCGCGGGCGGTGTGCATGCTGAGATATTTGGCGCCGTCCATGCGCAGGCTGGCGATCGTCTCGCCGCTGGCATCGACGATGTGGATGCACTGGGGCACGCCCATCGCGACGGCCTTGTCGACTGCGGCCGATACGGCCTGCAACGCGCCGGCATGGCTGAGGGTCAGGGTTTCGCGTGTGAATGTCATGTCTCTTACCTCGATTTCGAAGGAATGACCGATCGCATGGCGAGCGGTCCTTGTCAGTTCAACTTGGCGAGAGCCTTCCCGGCCTTGTCGAAGAGATGGCAGTTGTGCGGCTCTATGCCGAGCTTGATCGGGGCATGGAGGGCGGTTTTGTCAGCGCCATCCGTCTGTACCACAAGTGATATGTCAGGCGAGATGTCGACGTGAAAGACCGTCAATCCGCCAAGCCGTTCGGCAAGGATAGCCTTGCCGTCGAACTGACCGGTCTCGCCGATACGGATATGCTCCGGCCGGATCCCGAGCGTGATTTCATCGCCGACCTTGATCTCGCCAGGGGCGACAGCGACGGGTATCTCAACACCGTCCAAAGCAACCACTGTCACGCCAACCGGACCAATGGCATCGACGCGGACCGGCAGCAGGTTCATCTTCGGCGAGCCGATGAAGCCGGCAACAAAGATATTGGCCGGGTGATTGTAGAGATCGAGCGGCGATCCCACCTGCTCGATGCGGCCGGCATTCAGCACGACGATCTTGTCGGCCATGGTCATCGCCTCTATCTGGTCATGGGTGACATAGATCATCGTCGCTTCCAGCGTCTGGTGCAGACGCATCAGTTCGAGACGCATGTTGACGCGCAAGGCGGCGTCGAGATTGGACAGCGGCTCGTCGAACAGGAAGATCTTCGGGTTGCGGACGATGGCCCGGCCGATGGCAACGCGCTGGCGCTGCCCGCCGGACAGATCTTTGGGTCGCCGGTCGAGCAGGTGCGAGAGCTCCAGGACCTTGGCTGCCGCGTTGACCTTGGCGTCGCGCTCACTGACCGGGATGCCGGCGATCCGGAGTGCAAAGCCCATGTTTTCCGCCACCGTCATGTGCGGGTATAGCGCATAGGACTGGAACACCATGGCCAGCCCACGCTCGGAGGGATCGATATCGTTCGCCCGGACACCATCGATGACAAGATCGCCGCCGGTGATATTCTCGAGACCGGCGATCATCCGCAGCAGGGTGGACTTGCCACAGCCCGATGGCCCAACGAACACCACGAATTCGCGGTCGACGACGTCGAGGTCGATGCCCTTGATGACTTCGACCGCACCATAGGCCTTGCGGGCATCGCGCAGTTTAAGATTGGCCATGACGAGCCTCCGTTGTGCTGGCGGGACTGTCCCCGCCTGAATTGTTCGGGTGGGCCGCGGACGTTGCGGCATCCCTGTCGTCGCTGTGCAGGACCAGGCTCGCCGCCCCGATCAGCCCGGCGTGACGACCGAGTTGGGCCGCGACAATCGGAACGTCGCGGTAGGCGGACATGGCACGCTCGGCGACCGTGGCCTTGATCTGTGCATGCAGCATATCAAAGCCGTGGGAGATGCCACCGCCGACGACAATGATGTCTGGCGAATAGAGGTGCAGCAGATTGGTGAGACCGATGCCAAGCCAGCGAGCTTCGACCGCCAGCATCTCCAGCGCCTGCCGATCACCCCGGCGTGCCGCATCGACGACATGCCGGCCGGTGACATCGCCATCGGCCGACAGCGCCCGCATCATCGATCCGTCGAAAGGCCGCGTGCCGGTGGTCGCCCTTCGGCCAAGCGCGGTGCCCGAGGCCAAGGCTTCGAAGCAGCCGATCGCGCCGCAAAAGCAGCGCTCTCCCTCGTTGGTGATCGTCATATGGCCGATTTCAGCCGCAAGCCCCCGTCGCCCGTGCAGGATACGGCCTTCGGCGATGACGCCGCCACCGATACCGGTCGAAACGGTGGCAAAGACCATGGAGGCCGCACCTCTGCCGGCGCCGTATCGCCACTCGCCGAGAGCGGCGGCGTTGGCGTCGTTCTCGAGCCAGACCGGCAGCTTGAAGTGCTCCAGCAGGATGTCTGCGAGCGGAACGTCATGCCAGCCGGTGAGCGTCGGCGGCGCAATGACAATGCCGGAAACGGGATCGAGCGGCCCGGGAGCACCGACGCCGACGCCGACCGGTTCGATGTTTGGCGTTTGCCCCCTGATCTCGGCGGCTAGCGCCTGCATCTGTCCGATGACGGCACGCGGCCCGTCCGCTGCCAGCGTTGGCACCGACAGGAATGACAGCAGGTCGCCCGCGCGGTTCACCATCGCGGCCCGCAGCTCCGTTCCACCGAGGTCGAATGCGAGGGCGGCGTCTGTCACTGGGCGTGGCTTTCCAGGGCATGCAGCCATTTCATCCGGGCGGCCAGATCCTTGTCGCCAAAGGCCAGCGACCCCAGGACGACTGTCTCGGCGCCAGCAGCGCGCAGAAGCGGCACGGTCTGTTCGCGAATGCCACCATCTGCGGCAAGGACGATTTCGGCTTCACGGCCGGCAGCGCGGATGAGCGCGCGCGCCTCGATCAGCCGATCACATGCCTTTTCCGACAGGCTCTGACCTTTCACGCCGATGGACGTTCCGAGCAACGTCACGAAGGCAACATGCGGCAGGAACGGCTTGACCGCTTCCACCGACGTCTCCAGCCGCAGGACAACACCGCCGGCTGCGCCCATTTCCTTGGCGATCGCCAATGCCCGAAGACCGGCCTCGCCGTTTTCCGCATGGACGCTGATGAGGTCGGCACCGGCCTCGATGAACTGACGGGTCTGCTCCTCGACGATCTCGGCTTCGACCATCAGGTGAACGTGGATGGGCTTTGCGGTGGACTTGGCAATGCGGGCCACGAGATCGGGGAAGAACAGGAAGCCCGGGGTAAAGCGCGCATCCGCAACGTCGATATGATGCAGGTCGACGTGATCCTCGATCCGTTTGAGATCGGTTTCCATGTTTATAAGATCGGCCGACCAGAGTGAGAATTCGCCGAGCAGGCGGTCGCGGGGGAGGGCGGCGATGGCGGCGGGGCCAGAGAGGGTCTTCGTGATCATGATGCGAAACGGCTCCGGAGGGTTTCAGAGGAGAGGAATTGCGAGATGGCGCTTTGGGTCTCTGCGAAATGACGGGCCTTGTCGGCAGCCTTGGCGGCGATCTCGACGAAGGCGGCGCCTGGAATTGTGGCCGCAAGCGTTTCGGCTGATGACAGCGGATGGATAGCGTCCTGGCGGTTGCCGATGACAAGCGTCGGAACGTCAAGCGCAGCGGCCGAGGTCTTGGTCACGTCCGGTCCGTCGCTTGCGATATCGACGAGTACCTTTGCGAAGGCGGCAGCGTCAGGTCGATCGAAATAGCCGAGCAGGGATGCGAAATTGTCCGGCGCGTCCCGTTGAAGGTCGGACCCCGTCTCTGAGGCGACAAATAGGTCGCGTGCTTGCTCGAGCGGATGAGTAAGGATGAGTTTGCCGACAGTGCGGATCGGCGCCATGTTTTCGGGCGCGGCATCGAAGGTCCAGGCTGGCCGCACCAACACCAGAGCTGCGATGCGGTCCTTGTGGAAATGGGCCAGATGGAGCGCGATGGCGGCGCCCATGGAAATACCGCCGACGGCGAGGCGCTCGATGCCGCACCGATCGGCAGCCGCGAGAACGTCGTCGGCAAACATGGCGATTGAAAACGGCCGCCGGCTGCCGAGCGACGAGCTGCCATGGCCGCGACATTCCACAGTCAGGCGCCTGAAGCCGCGGCCGTCGGGAAAGGCCTGCGCCACCTGCGCGTCATTGCCTCCCAGCCCGTGCTGGAAGAGCACCGGCGGACCGTTGCCGAAGTCGAAGACGGCAAGCTCGGCATCGTCGCGGGTGAGATAGACTGGCTCGCTCATCCGACCATTCCCTTCAGGAAGGCTGCAACGCCGGAGGCCTCATCGGCCGCGAGCCCATGGGTAACGAGGGCGCCGTCGAAGCCGGAGGCTTTAAGGCGGGCGAGGAAATCGCCGAAATCCACGACGCCCTTGCCGGCAGTGGCAAAGCTACCATCCGCATGGCGGTCCTTGGCGTGCGCCATGGCGACGTGTCCGGCAGCCGTATCGACCGCTCGCGCCACGATGGATCGCGCCTCGTCAGGCGTGGCAGCCTCGAAGAGGTTGGCGGGGTCGAGGACGATGCGCAGCTTGCGCGATCCCATCTCGGCGATCAGTCGCATGGCATCTTCTGCCGAGGTCACGATGTTCGCCTGCTCAGGCTCGATGCCGAGCATGACGCCATAGCCTTCGGCCAGTGCCAAGGCCTTGGCCATCTCCAGGGCCATGTCGGCCCAGGCGGAAGGATCGGCATTGTCCGGGTGGTGCGCCCACTGATCGACAGGGTTGCGGCTGCCTGTGCAGAGCGTGACCAGCGGAATGGCAAGCGCCGCAGCAGTTCTGATCACGACCTCCAGCTGCCTCAGCCCGGCCTGTCTGACGGCAGGGTCCGGATGGGCCATGTTATAGGTCCCGGACAGCGCCACCAGCGAGACGCCACTCGTCTCGGCAGCCGTCCGGATGGCGGTGATAGTGCTCTCCGGCACGGCGTCCGGCATCGATGGCAGGCCGCAGCAGGCAAGATTGAACTGCGTCGCTGAATAGCCGTTGCCGGCGACCGCCGACAGGACGGCAAGCGGATCTGTCCCCGGAAAGGTCTTGGCGAAGATACCGACCTGCATCAGACCGATCCCGTCACGGATGCGATTTTGACGCGTTCGCCGGTTTCAACCGAACGGGCAATGGCGACCATGGCACGGATCGAGGCAATGCCGTCATCGACATTGGCGCCGCGCATCGGAGCCCCGGTCAGAACCGTATCGGCGAGACCCTCCAGCTGGCGGCGGAAGAAATGCCCATCGGCGCCCAGAGGCCTGCGGGTGGTCGCGTCCTTCTCGTGGAAGATATCGACCTCGCTGGCGCGGAAATACCAGGGATTGAAGGTCTTGGCGAGAACGGACCCGTGCTCGCCATAGAGCTGGAAGCCCTCGTGCCAATCCATCCTGGCGGCAACGGTCAGATCGAGATGGCCGAGCGCTCCGTTGGCAAATTCGGTTTCGACGAACCAGCAATAGGCACCGGCTCGCTCCAGCAGGCGTGCCCGGACCGCGACCAGTTCGCCGCAGAAAAAGCGCGCCGTATCGACCAGATGAGAGCCGTGCGCCAGCATGAAATACTGCCGAAGATCGGCCTTCGGATTACCGCCCGGCTTGCGTGCCAGCTTGCTGGTTACCGGCAGCGGCTGGACGGCGTCGGTGTTGGTGTAGCGGTGCGTGGAATCGCAGTACCAGGCCTTGAGCGCGAAGATCTGGCCGATATCGTCGCGCACGAAGTCGCGCGCCGCTTCCAGAGCCGGATCGAAGCGCTTCATGTGGCCGACCTGCAGGATCTTGCCCGAGCGCTTCACCGCATCGGCCAGCTGCTGGCCTTCCTCGACGGAAACGCCGATCGGTTTTTCGCAGAGAACATGCTTGCCTGCGTCGAGAGCCTTGATCGACATCGGCACATGGTAGGCATCGGAGGTGGCGACGATCACGGCTTCGAGCTCGGGATCGGCCAGCATGGCGTCGTAGTCGCCGTACATCTTCTGCGGCTCGTAGGTCGCACCCATGCGCGCCAGGAGATCCGGTGCTGCATCGCAGATTGCGTAGAGATCGGCGTTACGCGCTTTCACACAAGATTCGAGATGGGCAAATTGGGCAATCGGCCCACAGCCGAGAACGCCCACCCGCAATCGACGCTGTTCTTTCTCGATCATTGCACTTCTTCCTTATGCACCATAGCCGCGCATTGTCTGGCGGTTGAGTTTCACGGCAGCAGCGGGATCGCGCCCCGCCGTCTCCGATTCTTCCTCGAGCACCAGCCAGCCGTTGAAGTTCGGCGCCTTGCCGACGATGTCGAGCACGGCCGGCGTGTCGAGCACGCCCTCGCCAAGCATCGCCCACTGGTCGTTGGCATCGACATCCTTGAGGTGAAGGTAGCGGATGCGGGCCTGGTAGGTTTTGAGAGTGTCGAGGATGTCGTCGTGACCGCGCAGGATGTGCCCGGTATCCGGGATCCAGCCGACCAGCGCGGGATCCAGCAGCCCAAAGATCGTGTCGTAATCGGCCCGGTCGAACAGCAGAGTGTTATGATGCGAACTCGGATGCACCGCCACCGTGACGCCCGATGCCTGGCCGAGGGCCGCAGCACGATTGTAGAACTCGGCGGCGACTTTGAATTTCTCCCCGCGTGGGCCGTCCGATACGACCGTGGCAGAGCCGATCGACACCAGTGCGCCCTCGAAATGGGAAGCGAAATCGACCCAGCGCTGCGCGACGACCAGATCGGCGTCAATGCGGTCGGCAACCGTGAACCCCGTCTGCGAGCCGAAGGCGAAGGACACCAGGTGCAGTCCGTGGTTGGCCAGCGCCTTCTTGAAATCGGCAGGCTTGTCAGCATAGCGGCCGATCATCGTATCGGTGATTTCGATGCCCTCGTAACCGCCGGCGGCGATTGCTGCCAACAGGTCATCGGCGGTCCCGCTCCAGCCGGCGCCCAGCATCTCCCATGTAAACGTCTGGCAGCCGACCTTGAAATCCGTGGTCATTGTCTATTCCTTGATTCCGCCTTGCGTCAGGCCTTCGATGATGTGTCGCTGGAAGACCAGCACGAGTATGATGAGCGGCACGGTGACGACAGCCGACGCAGCCGCGATATCTCCCCAGGGCACGTAGTACTGGTTCGTGAAGTTGGCGATGCCGACGGGAATGGTCTGGCTGTCGGGATCGGAGGTGAAGGCCAGCGCGAACAGGAACTCGTTCCAGGCGGTAATGAAGGCCAGCAGCCCTGTCGTCACAAGGCTCGGCAGCGACATCGGCAGGATGATGTGCCAGAGGAGGCCGACGACACCGACGCCATCCATCCGCGCCGCCTCGTCGATTTCGCGCGGCAGGGTTTCGAAATAGCCAAACAGCACCCAGGTCACCAACGGCAGACCCAGCGCAAGATAGGTGATGATCAGAGCGGTATGGGTGTCGAGGAGACCGAGATCCGAGGCCAGCAGATAAAGCGGGCCGACAAGCGCGATCTGCGGGAACATCGACACCGACAGGATCACCATCAGGATCCCAAACCGGCCCTTCACATCGAGCCGCGACAGCGCAAAGGCCGACAGGGAACCGACGATCAGGCAGAGCGCCGTGGTCGACAGCGAGACGATCAGCGAGTTCAGCACATAGTGATGCAGGCCCTTCTCGACGAACGCATTGTAGTAATGCTCCAGCGTGAAGGGATGCGGAATGAGAGACGGCGTGCCTTCGGTCAGCGCCTTGTCGAGCTGCAGCGAGGTCGAGAACTGCCAGAGGAACGGCCCGGCCGACCATATCAGGATAAACAGCGCACCGGCATAGATCACAGTACTCTGGAGAATGGAGCGGCCCTGGGTCATGTCGTCTTCCTTATCTGCCGGACGAGGAAGAGGCAGAACACCACCGCGATCACGCCTTCAGTCAGGAACATCGCCGTGGAGACTGCCGAGCCGTAGCCGAACTGCAGGGTCGAAAAGAGGATCTTGTAGGACAGCGTCGACAGCGTTTCGGTGGAATCGGCGGGGCCGCCGCCGGTCAGCACGTAGACAAGGTCGAAGATGCGGAACGCGTCCAGCGCACGGAACAGTCCGGCGATCAGCAGCGTTGGCAGCAGCAGCGGCAGGCGGATGTTCCAGAAGATCACCCAGGCCTTGGCGCCGTCCATCCGCGCCGCCTCGATCAGAGACTTCGGAACGGTCTGCAATCCGGTCAGAAGCAGCAGCGCCATGAACGGCGTGGTCTTCCAGACGTCGGCAAGGATGATGGTGAGGAGGGCGGTGTTCGGCGATCCGTACCAGTTGACGTTCTGGTCGATCAGCCCGAGATGCAGGAGAATGAAATTGATGATGCCGTGCTGGCCATCGAACAGCCATCCGAACATCTTGGAGGTGACCACGGTCGGCATTGCCCAAGGCACGAGCATGGCCGCCCGGATAATCCCGCGTCCCCCGAAGGTTTCACAGAGAATGAGGGCCATGCCGAGACCGATCAGCGTTTCCAGCACAGTGGATGCGACGGTAAACCACATCGTATGGCGCCAGGCATTCCAGAACGCCGGATCGTTGAACAGTTGCACGTAGTTGGCAAAGCCGACGAAATCATTGTCCTGGGTGATCAGCGAGCGGTTTGTCAGCGACAGATAGAGGCCGTTGACGATCGGATAGAAGGACACAGATGCAAGCGACAGGAAAGCCGGCAACAGCAGGAGCCATGGCCAGAGGGCGCGTGGCAGCGCCCTCCTTGCTTTGCGTGACTGCCCCGTTGCCGGGACTGTGGCTGAAACCGCCATGTCAGGCGACGATCTTGTTGATTTGCGCAGCGGCAGCTGCGAGCTCGGTCTTCACGTCGCCGCTGACCAGGGCTTTGGAGATACTCGACTGCAGCGCCAGCGTGACCTTGGCATATTGTGGCGTGATCGGCCGTGGTGTGGCGCCGGTGAAGACGCTTTGCAGGCTCGCCATGAAGGGCTGCTCGGCCTTGAGCTTGGCATCCTCGAAGATCGCCGGACGCGAAGGCGCCAGACCGAAATTCAGTGCCAGCCGGGTCTGGGTTGCCGGCGACGACATCCAGGTCAAGAACTCGATCGCGGCTTCGCGCTTCTTGGAGTTGGCGTTGACACCCAGCTGGTAGCCGCCGAGGCAGGCCGCGCTCTTGCCGCCGGCAAAATGCGGCAAGGGCGCAACCGCCACCTTGTCGACAACCTGCGAGGCCTTAGGATCCTGGGCAATCGGATAGACGTAGGACCAGTTGCGCATGAACATCGCTTCGCCGGACGTGAATGGCTGGCGCGAAGGCTCTTCGTCCCAGGAAAGAACGTTTTGCGGGCTGATCTTGGTCTTGTCGATCGTGTCGTGGAGGAACTGGATGGCCTCGACCGCGGCCTTGTCTCCGACCACGGAGGATTTCCCGTCCGGCGCCAGTATGGAGCCCCCGTTCGAGGTGATGATCTCGACTGCATCGCAGATCAGCACTTCGGCCTGCTTGCCCTGCCAGAGGTAGCCGAACTTGGCATCGCCGGCCTTCTGGGCGGCCGCCGCCATCGTTGCCATCTCGTCCCAGGTTTCAGGGACCTTGCCGCCGTGCTTTTCGACGAGGTCCTTGCGATAATAGAACATGCCGGAATCGACGAACCAAGGCAGCGCCGTCAGCTTCTCATTATAAGTGCAGGCAGCCACCGTGCCGGGGAAATAGTCGGTGCGCTTTTCCTTGGGGAAATACTCGTCGAGGGGCAGCGCCCAGCCTGCGGCGGCAAAACCTGCAATCCAGACGACGTCCTGCGTGAAGACGTCGGGCGTCCCGTTGCGGCGGGCCAGTTGCTGGATCAGCCCTTGATAGACTTCGGTCGACGAACTCGGTGGTGGCAGTTCGATGAACTTCACCATGATGCGGTCCTGCGACTCGTTGAACGCCTTGACGAGATCGCCGAGGCCTTCCTTGCCGAAGAAGCTGGCGCTGGCAAAGCTGATCTCTGTCCGGTCGGCGGCTCGGGCCGAGCGCACGCCCAGGCTCGAGGTGACGCCAAGGGCAGCGGCACCGACCGCAGCCCCGGCCGCCCCGATAAGAAGCCGGCGGCGATCAATCATGTGCGAATTTAAAGTCGAATTCGAGCGCGAAGGCTCGTCCTTAACATCAGACATGTTTTCCCTCCCAGGAAGACTGGCAACCTCCAAAACTCCGCGCCAGCATTTCCGCATGATTTATAAAAATTTGTCGCGCGTCAAGAAATAAAATGGTTTAATCCGGCAATCAGTCGCTGGTGAGGAGGCCGTATCGAGGTGCGGCAACCAGCGAAAGCAATGGGAGGAGTTGGCTTTATGACCAGAAAGAACAACGCAAAAATCGGCCTCGGCGTAATTGGTTGCGGCAATATTTCGATGACCTATTTGCGCAACGCAGCCCTGTTTGCCGGTGTCGAGTTGAGAGCCTGCGCCGATATCTCGCCCGATATGGCAGCCTTGCGGGCCGGCCAATACAATATCCGCGCGCTCACCGTCGACCAGCTGCTGGCCGACCCGGAAATCGATCTTGTCCTCAATCTCACGATCCCGGCAGTGCATTTCGATGTGACGATGTCAGCGCTTTCGGCCGGCAAACACGTCTTCACCGAAAAGCCGCTGACCACATCGGCGGCGGACGGACGCACTCTGGTGGCAGAGGCACGGCAGCGTGGACTTCTGCTCGGATCTGCACCCGACACATTTCTCGGTGCGGCCGGCCGGCGGGCGCGGCGCCTGATGGAGGAAGGAGCCATAGGCCGTCCCGTCAGCGGCACCGCCTTCATGATGGGCCGCGGCATGGAGCACTGGCATCCCAATCCGCAATTCTACTACCAGCCGGGCGGCGGCCCCGTTTTCGACATGGGACCCTATTACCTGACGATGATGGTCAACCTGCTGGGCCCTGTGGTCCGCGTCATGGCGATGGCCACCAAGGGGCAGGAGGAGCGACTGATCACCGCTGAAGGCCCGTTCCAGAACACGACCTTCACCGTTGGCACGCCGACCAATGTCCTCTCGCTTCTGGAATTCAAATCCGGCGCGACGGTGAATTTCGGCGCCTCCTGGGATGTCTTCCGCCACTCCAATCATCCGATCGAGTTGCACGGCACGGAAGGTTCGCTGCGTCTGCCGGATCCCGACACATTCGGCGGCACTGTGTCCCTGTCCGAGCACGGCGCCGAGTGGCGGGACTTCGATAGCGACGGCGAACTCTATGGCGCCAGAAACTGGCCATATGCCGCACCGGACAGGGCAAATTACCGGATGCTTGGCGTCGCCGACCTCGTCCGGGCGCTCGAGGAAGGCAGGGCGCCGCGCGCCTCCGGCGATCTTGCGTTGCATGTTCTCGTCATCATGGAAGCCATCCTTGCATCCGGAGAGAGCCAGCAATCGATCACAATCGACGGGACTTTCCAGCAGCCACCATTGCTCGGCGAGGATGAAGCGCGCAGCTTGCTCGCATGACAGGAGAGGGGACGATGACTGGCAGAATCGATGCCGGAGCCCAGCGGGTGCTCGATCTCGGCAGGGCCGCAAGATCGAGGCCTTTCGAGGACGGCACGCCGGAACAGGCCCGTAAAGATTACAACGCGGGAGCGCCCGCATTAAAAGGCGATCTGCAGCCTGTCGCCTCTATTGAAAACCGCACGATCACGGGACCGAATGGCCCTATCGACATCCGGATCTATCGCGGCCTCGGTGCACCGGAGAGCGGCGGGCGCGGGCTGCTGTATCTTCACGGCGGCGGATGGGTGATCGGCAACCTCGAGTCCCATGATGACATCTGCAGGTGGTTTGCCGACAGCGCGGCCTGCACGGTCGTCTGCCCCAACTATCGCCTGGCGCCTGAACACAAATTCCCCGCCGGGCTTGAAGATTGCCTCGCGGCGCTGGCATTTATGACCGGAGAGGCCGATACGCTCGGCATCGACCGAGAAAAAATCGCCGTGGCCGGAGACAGCGCCGGCGGCAACCTCGCTGCGGTGGTGGCACTGATGTCCCGGGTATCTGATCGGCCGCCATTGACAGCGCAACTGCTGCTCTATCCGAATACCGACGCTGCCCAGACCGCAGACAGCTACCGGCGCTATGCAAAGGGCTTCGGCTTGCCGGCCTCGACCATGCACTGGTTTCGCGATCATTATATTCGCACGCCGGACGATATCGACGATTGGCGCGTCTCGCCGCTTAAGGCAGAGAGCCTCTCAGGTGCCGCCCCGGCATTTATAGCCATCGCCGGCCACGACATCCTCGCTGACGAAGGTGTCGCCTATGCCGATCGCCTCAAGGAAGACGCCGTTCCCGTGGTCCTGCGCCATTGGCCGACGCAGATCCACGGCTTCGCTTCCATGGGCAAGTACATCCCGGAAGCACGCGCGGCCATCGATGAGGCGGTGATTGCGTGGAACAGCTTCGAGACATCAACTCCATAGTAAGTGGACGGTGGATCAGGCGGACTGGCGCATCACAAGGGTGCCGTCCGAGCGCATGGCATGGACGATAGCGCCTGTCGTCGTCTCTCCTTCGCCGAGAAGGGCGAGCAATGTGTCGACGCTGTTGGCCGTCATTGCCGCGAAATCCTGCGCCATTGTCGTCAGCGGCGGCGATGCATATCGGCTGAGGGGATGGTCGTCATGGGCGGCGATCCTGAGATGAGCGCCCTTTCGGCGTCCGACCTTCTGGTTGTTGGCAAAGGCTGCCGCCATCACACCGAAGGCCAGGCGATCGTTAGCACAGAGGATCGTCTTGCTCGGCAGGGACTTCCTGCGCAGCATATCGTCCATCTGTTCATAGCCGATCCGCTCGAAATCCCAGGTATAGTCCGCGCTCGTCTTGATCACCCGCGGCTCGAACCCGGCCGCCTTGACGGTGGCGACATAACTTGCCAGCCTTTCCGGCGAATTGTGATTGATATGCGGAATGTCGAGATAGGCCGGCGCGTCGCCGGACCGGCAGAGATAGTCGACGATCGTCGCGACGCTCTGGCTGTTGTTGTTGCCGACAAATGGCGTGCTGCCTTCGATGAAGGTGTCGAAATAGACCATCGCCAGGTTCTGGCCGAGTTTCTCGAAGACGCGCGGATCGGACTTGAAGCCGAGGGGTGCCACCAACGCCCCGGCCACCTTCAGCGACAGCATCGTTTTGACGGCCTCGGCCTCCAGTTCCGGCAAACCATGCGATGAAATCACGATCGGCCAGTAGCCGCTGGTGCGCAGGCGGAGTTCCAGCCGGTTGACCATTTCAGCATAGAAGGGGTCGCCGAGAGCAGGCACGAGAATGCCGATGTTGCGGGTGCGCTTGCGGTTGAGATTGCGCGCATAGAGATTGGGCTGGTAGTCCGAAGACCGCAACGCCGCCTCGATCAGAGCACGGGTGGCTGGCTTTACGCTGGTCGGATCGTCGAAGAACTTGGACAGGGTCGGACGCGATATCCCGCTGGATTTCGCAAAATCCTCCATCGTCCGGTGCGTCAGCTTTTTCATCGATATGCGACGTTCCTGTCTGCCAGAATGTGCAGAGGTGGAATTATGCGTTGTTAATCAACGAAGTGCAACCGCTGACCGGAAATTCGCACAACCGTCCCGGCCCGCCAAAAAGATCGCCGGTGACAACTTTTAAAATGACGTACGACTATAGAGCTTCCGGCTGAAGATCGTGCTCGCAACGTCGAACGAATCCGACTGAGCACGGCGCAAGTAAAACGGGAATAAGGCCGCAGGTTTCCAGTATGCTTAACGGCAATTTTATAAACTCGTGGCACCTTGAGCGACAATGAGACGGGGACGGTCGGGAAAATGAAAAATATGATGGACAAAATGATGTCGCGGGTGCGGATCCAGACAAAAGTTCTGGTGCTCGTGACACCGTTCATTCTGTGTATCGGCGCGGTCGGCCTGACGGGCTATTATGCCTCTCGGTTGCTCGAAGGCAGGATGGAGGTCTCGAACAGCGTCCTGCAGTCGCTCAGCGGCTTCAAGCATGTGTTCGCCAGCATGAGCACCTTCCTGATGCAGCCTTCGCAGGAAACGCACGACGGTGCTGCGGCCCAGGCCCGCGACCAGCTCGGCCTCCTGAAGCAGACCACCGAAGGTTTGCGCGCTGGAACGGATGTCTCCCTGCTGGACCAGTCTCTTTCGGAATCCGCAGCAATTCCCGACAAGATCGAGGCAATCTGGCAGCTCCAGCTCAACCAGCAGAAGATCTGGGATGACATCGTTGCGAACTCGGCAGCGCTGCTCGATCTGCAGGGACAGATCGGCAAGCGCTCCTTCATGCTGATGGCGGCGGCGAAGAAAAAGGACAACACCAACAAGGCCGGCTTGAAGACTTCGGTGACATTGGGAACGGCAGCCTCGATGATTGCCGACCTCGAAAAGGCCTATGCCGAGGCAGCGCTTCCCGATGCCAAGATTGCGGCGCTGAAGAAGCTCGTGCCGGACCTGGTCACCGCGGTCTCGCTGCTTGCCGACGCACTGCCGGATGACCAGAAGAGTGTTGCAAGCGACATCCAGGCATCTGTCGCTGTTCTCGATCAACAGAGCAAGGCGACAAGCCCGGACGCCGCAGTCGCGCTTGCCGACCAGGCACTCCTCGCCCTCCAGGCGCCGACCGCGAAACTGAAGGCGACCGGTGACGCATTGATGCGCCGTTCGGTGCTCGATCTCGCCACCTCCGACAAGGAAATCTCCATGGCAGAAGCCGTCGGCAACAAGCTGCGCGGCATCGTCAACATCAACAATGAAATCCGCGTCGTCTTCGCCGAGCTCGTTTCCAAGCCCGACGAAGAGAGCGTCAAGAAGGTCCAGCAGTCGCTCTATATGTACGCCAACGAGGTTGCAGCCCTTGCCGCGCTGATGAGCGACGACCCGGTCCTCTCGGTGCTTCCGGCCAAGGTCAAGCCGGTGCTCGACACGCTTGCCTCCAAGGCTGCCGACATCGCTGCCAACTCCCTGGAAAAGCAGGCGCAATTTTCCGCCGCCGCCAAGTTAATCGACAGCACCTGGAACCTGCTTACGCAGTTTGCGGAAAGCCAGAAGGCAAATGCCGGTGTCGAACGCCAGCAGGCAAACACGATCTCCATCGGCGCCATGACCATAGGCGTCCTCGTCGCGATGTTGGCTGGCGCAGCCCTCGTGATGACGCTGAAGGGACCGATCGCCCAGATCACCATAGCGATGCGCAAGCTCGCCGAAGGCAAGCTCGACACCGCCATTGCCGGCGAGGGTCGTCCTGACGAGATCGGCGACATGGCGCGCGCGCTGATGGTCTTCAAGGACAACGCCACATCCCGCTTGGTCATGGAAAAGGAGGCCCAGAGCGCGAGAGAGCTCTCCGAGGCCGAGCGCGTCAGAAATGACCGCGAGCGCCGTGAGGCACGCGTCCAGGTCGACGGAGCGATCGAGGCTCTCGGACTGGCGTTGAAAAGGCTCTCCAAGGGCGAACTCGATTTTGCGATCGACGTGCCTTTTGCAACCCATCTCGATGGGCTGCGCGACGATTTCAACCAGTCCATCGAAGGCCTCAGGGCGACGCTGGTCGACATCCGCGGCACAGCCGAGATGATCTATGACAATGGCCGGCAAATGGGGGAAGCCGTCAACGATCTGGCAATGCGCACCGAAAAGCAGGCCGCATCGCTGGAGGAGGCCGCTGCCGCCGTCGAACAGATCGCCGCCACTGTGGATACCTCTTCGGATCGCTCCGGCCTTGCGCTGAAACTGGTGCAGAATACCAAGCAGCGCGCGGAAAACTCGGCCATGGTCGTGCAGAACGCCGTCTCGGCTATGGCAAGAATCAAGGAATCCTCCGACAGGATCTCGAACATCGTCACCGTCATCGACGGCATCGCGTTCCAGACGAACCTGCTGGCGCTCAATGCCGGCGTCGAGGCTGCAAGGGCAGGCGAGGCCGGCAAGGGATTTGCCGTCGTCGCCCAGGAAGTCCGTGAACTCGCGCAACGCTCGGCAAAGGCCGCCAAGGAGATCGCCCAGCTTATCAATACCTCGGTCAACGAAGTCGCCATCGGATCGCAATATGTCGAGGAAACCGGCGGCGCCCTTATCGGAATCTCGGGAGATATCGTCGATATCTTCGGTCACGTCGAGCGGATCGCCTCTTCCGCCCAGGAGCAGGCGCAGTCCCTGCGGTCAGTCACCTCGTCGGTCAACGAAATCGACCGCATGACCCAGCAGAATGCCGCCATGGTCGAGGAAACCAGCGCCGCGACACGCCAGCTCTCGGACGAAACCCACGCCTTGACCGAACTCATCGGCCGCTTCAGCCTGGAAAAGAACCCCAGCTTCACCAAACCCGCCAGCCGCGCCGCCTGACCAGGCGTTGCGCCTGGATGGGTGAGATGAACCTCGGCTGACGTTTTGCAGCCGAGGGGACACGCGAAGCATTTTGAATTTACGGTATTGTTATTTTCTCTTTTCCCGGACGGCGTCGCCTGAAAGTGCCGTGCAACCCCTATCTGCCCTAATCCATCCCGTCCGCCATCGCATTGTATCGATAGGGGCGATATCCTGGCGTCGGTGTGAACTAACGGTGGTGCGCCTCGAGATGCGGCATGAGGGCGTTTATCGCCTCCCAGGCTTGGCTCTCGCTTGGCGTTTCCGGACGCTGCAGCCGCTCGCCGATCTCGGCGAGAACCGCGTCGCGATCGATGGTTGTGACCTTTCCCTCGTCGACCACCAGACGACCGCCGACGAAGACCTGGCTGATCGCGTGGCGTCCACCCCGGTGCAGGACGCTTTCGACGACGGGAGTGCGCGCGCTCACATGCGGCCGGCCGATCTTTCGCCTGTCCATCAGGACGATATCGGCCTGTAGTCCGGGTTCGAGCCTGCCGGTAAAGCCACCGAAACCGACAGTTTTCGCGCCATGTTCGGTGGCCATCTGCAGCACCGCGCCGGCATCCGGCCGTTCGTTCCAAAACCCGGTTTCGCGATGCAGCGCCCAGACCAGCTTCATTTCGAGCGTCATGTCGCGGTCGTCGGCAATGTTGGACTGGTCGATGCCAAGCGCCACCGGAATGCCGCGACCGCGCATTTCGTTGACTGGGGCGATGCCACTCCCGAGCCTGAGGCCCGAGGAGGCGTTATGGCACAGGCTGCAGCCGCATTCTGCTACGATGTCCATATCCTCGCGGCTCATCCAGTTGCCGTGCCCGAGCGTCACATTTGGCCCGAGGCATTCGAGCGCTTTCAGATGCTGGACGGCGCTGTGGCCGAATTTGTCGTGCGCGAAATGCGACTGCCGTTCGGTTTCGAGAAGATGCATGTGAACCTGGGCGTCGGTTTGCCGCGCCGTCTCGAAAATCGCCTGCAGGCATGCGTCCGAGCACCAGTGCAGGTTGGCCGGGGCTAGATTGATGCGCACATGATCCGGGCGGTCCGCAAGCCAGGCTTGCCGCAGCTCGCGGTAGAAGCCGAGAAGCTCCGGGACCGGTATGTTCGATGCCGCAAGCCTCGGCGCGATCCAGCTGCGAACGGTATCCGGAAGGGCGGCCAGCACCTTGGCGTCGTCATCGTAAGTCAGAATATTGCGGTCACGGATCATGAAGGAAAAGCCGGCCCGCATGCCGATCTCGCCATAGGCGTTGAGCGTCGCATTCGCAGCAGCCATCCAGGCGTCCGGCGCGCCGGCCATTCCGCTGTTGATATGCTGCACCGTCGTGGTGCCGCTCTCCAGCATCTCGATGGCGGAATAGAGCGTATCCAGCCGCGTATCGACCTGGCGCATCGCCCGAAACTGCGGCAGCCATAATTCCAGCGGCGCTAAGGGCACGCCCTGCATCAGCGGCGTGACGCCGAAATGATGATGGCTATTGACGAGCCCCGGCATGGCAATCATCTCGGCAGATCCGAAACGGGGCAGATGGTCGTTGCCGTATGTGACGGCTTCCATCGCCCCGATCTGCGCGATCATCCCGCGATCCACCCGGATGCCGACGTCATGGCGCATCGACATGCTGCCATCCGGCATAAGCCCCGACAACACTGTCCCGGCCTCAATGATGCAATCGCCTGTGATGGATGCGTCCGGGCTCATTTGGTATAGTCTCCGATAAGCCCGAGTCGACGGGCGACAACAACGCGATAGAGCGGATCCCCGTAGACCTTCATTTCTTCGCTGGCCGAAAAAGCAACACTGATATCGTGTTCGTCGTAACTGCGCGCGGCGATCGCATGCAGTTCGGGCCAATCCGGCACTTCGATATGACGCCAGCGATCAAGCTGGCTCGCCTCCGGAATTTCCGGAAAACCAAGCTCACCCATGAGCGCGGCGATCCCTTGCCAGAACACCCGCAACATCCGGTGGAACGCGGCCTCGTCGCAATGAGGCTCGAGGAGACGGATCCAGTGCAACCCGGTGATGATGTGAAGTGCCGCAAAATGCTGGGTTGCCGCAAAGACGGAAAGCGCCGTGGCCGCCATTTTTTGCAGTGTGCCAGGCCCGATATCAAGCCAGTCCACCACGGGTGCAAACTCGGGAACGCTGCTGGCATCGCGCATATTTTGCCACAACAGGTCGTGAAGCTGCATCCCGTGTAATGGCGTGAGACTTGCTGTCAGAACGAGAACTTCGGCTGGATCGGTCGTGATTGGGTGCGCTCCCCTGGCCGCCGGAAGAGGCAGATAGGTTGCCGCCCAGTAGGCAAGCGCAATTGCGATATCGGTGTTGTCGTCCCGAAGCACGCCGTAAGCCGTTCGCATCAATGCGTGAAAGGCGCTGGCTGCGATGCCGTCGGCAAGATCCGGTAGATAGAGCTGCAAAGCCTCATGAATGCCCAGGCGCGCCAGTTCGCCGGTAAAGAAAATTCGCAGATCCGGTTCCCGTTCGCGTATCCCGATCGCAGTCTTCCAGCTGTCGCGGTTGAGTGGCTTCAGAGGCAACGCGAATGGCAGCAGTTGCTTTGTATCTCTGTAGTGGTTGAAGAAGCGCCGAAGCTGAGACGGCGTGCCGCCTATCCGGTCCAGTGCGACGAGTACCATGGGAGCATGATTGGCGAAGGTGCGTGAGAACTCCGAGCCCCATGCCGGCATGTCGCCCATGACAGCCTCCAGTCCTTCGGATAGGTTTTCTGTTGCAGTCATTGATCAAACTTCTCTTTTACGATGCTGTACCGCCGGCAGTGGCCTGCGACAGCATCGGTAAGCGCAAGACGGAGGGGTAGCCGTCGCCTGAGCGGAGCATGAGGGTCGTGACAAGCCGATCCGTGACGCTCGCGTCCTGGGGGCGTGCGCCGGTGCCCGGATTGACGGGGAAGGCGGGGAAAGAGGCTGACTGGATCGACAGGCGCAGGCAATATCCCGCCGGGATCGTCAGATACGTCGGCCGTAACCTCAACAGAACGGCCAGTCCATCTTTATTCGCCGTTATTGTCTTATGTGTCGACGTCAAGCAAATTACGGCTCCATCCGGGGCCACTGTGCTCAACGTGCAATCGAGGTCGAAACTCGGCCTGTCGGCAGTGACGAAAAGATCGACTTCCGCCACTCCACTCAGCAGAACCGGGAGAACGAAAGGTTTCGAGGTATAGACGAGCACATCGGCCCTATCGTCGACGTCCGACCTGTCGGCAAAATCGGCAGGCGTTCCGAGATGAAGGCCTACGCTCGGTGCTGGCCGCCATGGATCGTGCACGAGGTGGTCAATTCTCGAAGGCCCTGGCGTTTCAACAAGCGATCCATCCGTGCTCGTTGCCGCTGCACGACCGTCAGATGCGAGATGAAGCACAAGTGTCTGTGCGTCCGGAAGCCGCTCGAAGCCGGCCCAGGCCTTGTCGAAGACGTCATAAAGCTTGATCTTCGGTTCGATATTCTCGCGGCCTTTGAGCACTTCGTCGAAGAAGCCGACGATCTGGCGGTCTATGCCGTCTGCAGCCTCCGCCCCGGCATCGAGAGCGCCGACCCGTCGGCCCCAGGGAATGTGCGACCAGGGTCCAACACACAGTCGCTGCAGACTGCCGCCAACGGAAAACTCCTCGAAGGCTGCGAATGTGCCTTCGAGCATAATGTCGTTCCATCCACCGACATGCAGCACAGGCACATCCAGCGTCATACCTTCAAGAAGCGATTTTGGCGACCTTGAACCCCAATAGGAGGGATCGTCGGTCAGCCAGTCCTGGTAATGCGTGTAGCGTGCTGCCTGCTGCAAAGCCTCAGGCTTTCCCGAGAGAACACCGGAATGCAGGGACGGCTTTGCGGCATGTAACATGTGAGCGGTGGCAAGATCGCCGGCCCGCCTGGCGTTTTCGACGGCCATCTGGCACGCCCACATCTGGTTGGACTGAAGCCGAAACCCATCGCCTTCGAATGCCCAGTGATTGCGGACATCGAAAGCCGCCATGGCGATAGCCATGGCATCGGGCAATTTTCCGCCGGTCTTCTTGGCGCCGGCAAGGGCTAGGAACTGGTTCATGCCGTGGTAGCTGAAGCCGTAGCTCGCCACCATGCCGTTGCAACCGTCGAGATCGGCCGCCAGCGACAGCGTCTGCGCGCCGTCGGCAACATCGTCTTCGAGTACCCTGAATACACCCTCGGAATCACCCCGGCCACGAACATCCTGCACCAGCACGATGTAGCCTTGCGCCGCATACCATGCGGGATGGGCAAGGACGACAGTCGAGGCAACTTTACGCCCATAGGGAAGGCGCATGACCAGAACAGGATAGCGTTCGGGGCCCACAGGACGATAAACGTCGGCCGCCAGGTAAAGACCGTCCGCCATAGGCATCCGAAGATTTTCGATGTCGCGAAGTGCCAGCATGGTTATCTCCCGGCCGAAAAGCGGGTTTCGGACGTAAGCCTCTCCATGTCAAAATCGCCCGTTGCCGCAATCAGGCGCACCAACCCCGCGGCCGCCCGGTCAAGCACGAGAGCGCCCTTGGTGGCGTCGGCATTGGCGGCATTCCCGCTGACACCTGCCGGGTGAAGGTCCTGCGCCTGCCAGCCAAAGCCGACCGCGCCTTCAGCAGTCAACGGGCTGCCGGACTTTTCGATTTCCACGGTCAAGGGTACGAAATCCTCTGCCTTGTCCATGGCCACCAGCTCTGGCGCGATGGCTAGCATCATACTGGTCTCGATATCGCCGCCGTGAATGCCGTGCGTGATTTCCGCGGCCGAAAACAGGTCATGGACCTCTGCGATCCTGAACCAGGAGCAAGCGACCGCAAGCATATCGAGCTCTACACGGATATCCCGGCAGGTCATTTCCATGAGGGAAATCTGGCCGCCATGCGAATTGAACAGGATGATTTTGCGCGCACCGGCGCGTTTTACGCTTCTGGCCACATCGAGCCAGACGAGGCGAAGTGTCTGGGCCGATACGGTAAGCGTACCGGGATATGCCAAATGCTCGTCGGACTTGCCGATGCCGATCGACGGCAGGATCAGGACGTCTGCGTTCGTGTCGAGCAACCGCACCATGCGGTCCAGGATGGCAGCGTTTATGGCCGCATCCACCTGCACGGGAAGATGCGGCCCATGTTGCTCGACAGCTGCGATCGGCAGGATAACGACAGTCTCGCTCAAATCGCGGGCTGCAAAGTCGGCGGTCGAATGATCCGCCCAATAAAAGGATTGGGTCACGTGCCACTCCGCAAATCGGATCTGCCGGTTTCAAGCAAGCTAGCCGCTTGCCGATTGGCCTCGGCTACCGCTGTTTCGAAGTCATCCGGTACAGGGAGGTCCGCCGAGACGTAGGAGACCAGCTCCGGCAATATCTCCTTTTCGCGATCGAGAAGCAGCCGGCGCAGAACGCCGCGCACCAGCCTTGGCACCGCATGCTTGTGCCCACTGATGGAGGTGGAGTGAGGGCCGTGACTGACAAAGCTGCTGCTGTTGAACGCGAACACCCGGCTGACCCATGTCTCATCTGGATCCCTCGGGATGAATCCGTAGAAGCCGTCGAGGTAGGGGAAACGCGCAAGTCGGGCATCGGCGCTGCCGTCTTGCGGGGTATAGCGGTCGCCCCAGAGAGCAACCCGGTCGTGAAGGGTTTTAAGTTCAGGCCTTGCGGCGAGATCGACATCCATGCCCGTGGCAAGAAGCAGGTGATCGAACTCCAGGATACCGTCGGGGGTCGTTACATGGATTGCATCGGCCTGCTGAGAGACGTCCAGCCAGGGCGTGGCGGGACGCAGCCGGAAATTGTCGAGGCTCATCGCCGTCTCGAAACTACGCACCGGCGGTGGTTGATCGGCACTGCGGAAGAACCTGGCTATATTCCAGCGCGTGGTTTCGGAGAGATCGGGGTAATGCGTCATCATTCCGGGCGTCTCGACAGCGCGGTGAGGATTGGTGCGGGGCAGTCGCGCACGCCGGAAGCAGAGATCGACGGAGGCAGCACCTGCTTCCAGTGCCTTGATGGCATTATCGAATGCAGAGGCCCCATGGCCAAGCACGCCGACGCGCCGGCCCTTCAATGCTCCGAAATCGACCGGACCGTTGGTGTGATCGAACCTGTCTGGCGCAAGCGAGCCAGAGACGATTGCCGGCACCCTCCATGCGCCGGCGCCATCGTATCCGGTGGCCAGCACGACAGTTCTCGCCAGGCATTTTTCAACCCTGCCGCTAATGCTGGTGGTTACCGCGATGAGGTCGCCGTCCGGCGCAACATCCAGAACCGTGCAATGGTTGGTGATGGCGATCTCGAATACGTCGGCATACCAGTCGAGATAGGCCTTCCAGTCCGTGCGCGGAATGCGCGGCAGTTCCGCCCAAGCTTGCTGCCCGTAGCGTGTTTCGAACCAGCGGCGTACGGACAGGTTGACGACGTTGAACTCGTTGCCGACCTGAGTTTTCGGCGTGCGCAACTCTTCCATGCGCGCAAACGTCAGCCACGGACCCTCTGCGCCCGGTGCACTGCTATCCAGCACGCGGATACGCCTGAGCCCGTCCCATTTCAGGGCGGCCGCTATCGTGACGCCGGACTGGCCACCGCCGACAACGATGACATCGGCAATCTCTGCGGCGTCGGGCCTTGGTAGATCGCTGAGCCACGGCGCGCTCGGATAGCCAAGTGCTGCAAGATCGGCAAGCGCTGCCTGCTTCAAGTCGTCAAGGGCCGTCCCTGGGATATCGACGGGGGAAATCATCATAGCTGGTCTCGCAAATGCGCCATACGGCCACGCAAGCGGCGGCGGCGATTGAGTTCGGTCAGCGCCACGATCAGAGCCGTCAGCACGAGTACCGCAACTTGCATGGCATTGAGGTCGGGTTTGAGTTCGCGCCGGAACTCCGATGCGACGATCAGCGACAGGGGCTGCGTTCGTCCGGCAAGGAACATGGAGATGGTAAGATCGGCCAGGGAGAGGATGACGCCGATGGAATAGGCCGCACTCAGCGCGACGCTCAGCTGCGGCAGCAGGACACGCCGGAAACTTTGCCACGGCGTTGCGCCGAGATCTCGCGCTGCTTCCTCAAGACGCGGGTCGAGACGAACCATCACAGCGGCAAGTATGGTGGTGGTGAAGGGAACGACGACCAGAGTCTCAGCCAGGATCAGCGCAGTCGCACCGCGACCCAGCCCCACCCAGCTCATGAGCATGGCCTGCGCGATCGAAAGGACCGTCTTCGGCACCAGAAAGGGCACGAGAACCAGGATAGCAAATGCTGCCCGAAACTTCATGCGTGGCGATGTCAGGGCCAGTGCGGCCATGAGGCCAAGGAGAGCACCCAGCAAGCCCACAGGCTGAGCGATCAAGAAGCTGGTGGCAAAGCCGCCCCGAAAGGCGTCATTCCCCAAAAGACTGCCGTACCAGGAGAGGGTGAAGCCGCTCAAGGGGAAAGCCATGGTGCTTGCGGCGTTGAAAGAGAATATTCCGAGAACGACGATCGGAAGATAGAAGAAGCATCCGGCGAGCGCGAGCGTGAGAATGACCATACGGTTCATCTTGCACCCCATCGAAACACTGCCTTGGCGCCACTAACCCGCAGAAGGATTGTTAAAAAGCCGCTGGCAAGCACGAAAAGAACGATGAGAAGGCTGAGGGATAGCGCCGATGCCAGCGGCCAGTCGAAGGCGGTTCCGAACAAATTGTCGATCATGGCCATCGGAGTAGCACCAGACGTTCCCCCGAGAAGACTTGGCGTCATCATGTCACCTGCGGCAAGTGCAAAGACGGTAAACACGCCGACAGCCAGTCCGGGCGTCGTCAGGGGAAGGATAACCTTGAAAAACGCGTCCAGAGGGCGGGCACCCAGATCCCTTGCCGCTTCTATCAGGCGATGGTCGATCAGTTCAGCCGAAATCCAGATTGCCAGCACCATGAAGGGCAGGTTGTTGTAGAGCAGCACAAGATGCGTGGTGAACGGTGTAAACAACAGGAACTTCAACGGTTCACCGATAATGCCGACCCATTGCAGAGCGGCGTTGATCAGGCCTTCCGAGCCGAGAACAACCCGCCAGGCATAAATGCGGACAATTTCGCCGGTATAAAGCGGCGTCAGAAGAACGATGCTACCGATCCCTTTCCAGAGAACCGGGAGGCGCGTCATCGAAATAGCGATCGGGTAGCCGACAGTGGCGGCCAGCACGGCGGTGCCTGCGCCTGAGACAACAGCCTTGCCGATCAGAAACGCAAAGACCGGATTGCTAAACATCTGCGCCCAGCTTTTCCCGGAAAAGGCCGGAACGAGCGTGAAAGCATCGAGATCCACCTCGAAGACGCTGAACACCGCCAGCAAGGCGAGCGGCAAAATGCATCCAACGATCAAGAGGCAGGCGACCGGCACGGCAAGCTGCGCCCGATGAAATACCGGATCCATCAGTCGATCCTCGTGATGAAGGCGCGCTGCCGATCGATGACCAGGGCGACATCGGCTCCCGGCATCATCGGGTGATCGGCCATGTATCGCACCGCAACGCCGTTCACGATGGCTTCGACGAGGTATCGGTCACCCTTGAAGACCACGTGCTGGATGGTCGCGCTCAACCCGTCTGCGCCGACAAGGACGTGCTCCGGCCTGATCGCCAGAATTGCCGTGTCGCCCTGCGACAGGCCATCGATTGCCGGACATTCGAAAACACCGATCGCCGTGCTGATCGCGGCCGATCCGGGAACTGAACCGTTCCCGACGATCTCGCCGGGAACAAGTGTCGCTGCGCCGATGAAGTCAGCAACGAATGCGTTTGCTGGGCGGGTGTAGATCGTCAACGGTGGTGCCTTCTGAACGATGCGGCCCTTGTTCATCACGACGACGATATCGGAGAGCGCAAACGCCTCCTCCTGATCGTGGGTGACATAGACAAAGGCGATGCCGAGGCGCCGCTGCAGGTCTTTCAGCTCGATCTGGAGATGTCCGCGCATCTTCTTGTCCAGCGCCGACAGGGGTTCGTCGAGGAGAAGCAGGTGAGGTTCGGCAATGATGGCCCGCGCCACGGCGACCCGCTGCTGCTGGCCACCCGAAAGCTGGTGCGGATATCGGTCCGCAAATTCTGCCATGTGGACGGCGTCAAGAGCGCGTTTCACGCGGGCTGCCACATCGATATTGCTTCGACGCAGCGTCAGCGAGAAGGCCACGTTTCCGAATACCGTCAGATGCGGAAACAAGGCGTAACTCTGGAAGACCGTGTTGACCGGGCGCCGCTCCGGCGGAACGCCGGAAAGCGACCTGCCATCCAGCACGATGGAACCTGCATCCGGCTTCTCGAAACCTGCAATCATCCGCAGGATTGTCGTTTTGCCGCAACCGGAAGGGCCGAGGAAGGTGGTGAACGCCCTTTCCGGGATGTCGAGATCGATGCCATCGACCACCCGCTGCCTGCCGTAAGTCTTGGTCAGGCCGCGGGCCGAGAGCAACAACCCCGCTCCCGGCAGATCAGGCGCCCTGTCAGGCGTATTCACCATGATCAGCTTGCCTTGACTTCATTCCAGACCTTCAGCCACTCTGAGTAATTCTCAGGGGCAACCGGCCACATGAAGGACTTCATCACGTCCATGTCGTCTACGAAGATCGCTTCCTGCTGTTCCTTGGACAAGGTGTCACGGATGACGGAGGAGGTCGTGGCGTAATTGCCGATCTTGGCGATCTGCGTTGCGAATTCCGGACCGAGCAAATAATCGATGAACTTGTAGCCGATCTCCGTCTTTTCGGGAGACAGGGTCGCCGGCATGGCAAAGCAGTCGCACCATCCCATGATGCCAGCCTTGGGCTTTGCCATGCCCAACGGCAACTTGTCCTTCAGGGTATCGTAGGGAACACGCCATGAAAATGCGCAGGAAACCTCGCCCGTGGCGAACAGGTTGGTGAGATCTCCGATCGTCTGCCAGTAAGTCCGTAGTAGCGGCTTTTGGGCAATCAGCAGCTTCTTGGCTTCCGCAAGCTCCTTGGTCTCCATGAAAAACACCTTGTCGCGCGGGATGCCGGCAACCAGGCCCGCGATACCGATCGATTCCAGCGCATAGTCGCGCATGGCGAGCTGGCCCTTGTACTTTTCGTTGAAAAGCGTCGTGTAGTCTGGCTCGCTTTCGAATTTGTCCTTGCGGTAGACGATCGGGTTTAGACCCCAGAGGTAGGGAACTGCAAACTGCTTGCCGGAGGCATCGAGGACCTTGGGTGTGGTCTTGAAGACATCGTACATCTTGGCGGAGTTGGGGATCTTGGCCATGTCGATTTGTTCGAGCAGCCCCGCTTTGATATAGCGCCAGCTTCCGTTCAGCGATGGGTTGATCATATCCCAATCCGAGGCAGTGCCGGTTTTCAGCGCCGCAAACTGCGCGTCTTCGCTGGAGAGATAGGACAACTTTACCTTGACACCGGTCTGCGCTTCGAAGGCTGCGATGTATTCAGGATGGCCGTTGGAATCCCAGGTTGCCCAGACCATCTCCGACACGGCAGCCCGCGCGCTGCTCAACGAGCCGAAAGTTCCTGCCGCCGCGCCAGCGGCGATACCTGCAAGTATTTCACGTCGGGTAATTCCTGAACCTGCCATCGTGCTCTCATCTCGTTGCGAGGAAACTGGGAGGAGTGTGGTCTGTTTGGTCAGGAAAGCCTATAACCGATACACAATAGACTATATTGCGCTTTGCCAGTTTTGTGCGGCCGGACATTCTGAACGGAAGCGGTCCTTTCAATTGTAGAGCGATGCGTGAGGAAGAAGGGCTTTGGGTGACAAGGGGCCCGTCGGATCGCAGGCGCGAATGTCGGCTGCAACCGACTTGATCATCTGTCTCAGCCAGAGGTGATCGGGCGACTGATGCTTGCACTCGTGCCACAGCATATAGAACTGCATCTGCCCGAGGTCCCTTGGAGCCTCCCTGACGACCAACGGAAACGACTGGGCGATCTGCTCGGCAAAAATACGACCCGTGGTAAAGACAAGGTCGGATTGGGTCAGCACGTAAGGTGTGATCGCATATTCGGGAACCGAGACGGCTATATTGCGCTTCAGGCCGAGTTCTATCAGCCGGCCGTCGATCGGGCTGAGATGCGCACGTTTGTCCGATGTCGGCGACAGATGCTTCTCTTTCAGAAACTCGTCCATGGTGATCGGCTTGTGCTGGCTGGCAAGCCGGTGGCTTGGGCGGAAGACGCAGACGATGTCGGTCGTCAGCAACGGGGACATCCGCAGGTATTCTGGCGGGTGTGGCCAGTTGCCAATGACCGCGTCGATGGAGCCGTCTGCCAACTGGCTTATCAGATCCTCGTAGCTCGGCATATGAGATGCATCGACACCCACATTGGGCGCCTTTTGCGCAATTCTGCCGACGAGTTGAGGCAGAAACACTGCTCCAAGGCAATTATCGGCAATGATGCGGAAGTTCCGCGCTGCGGTTTTCGGGTCGAAGGTTGCATCTGGAGAAAGATGAGCGTCGATCTGGCCGAGAATGTCGCGCAACGTCTGCTTCAGCGCAAGGCCCCGTTCCGTCGGCACAAGTGTGCTGCCAGACCTCACCAGCAGCGGGTCGTCCAGCATTTCCCGCAGCCTTTTCAGCGTTAAACTTACCGTTGGCTGAGCCTGGCCCAGAATATCGGCCGTTCGAGAGACACTGCATTCCGTCAACAAGGTCAACAGCGTCCTCATCAGGCGCACATCCATCATACCGTTTGCCTGTCGCGTCATGACTAGCCTTCTTCCCATTTGGAATGTGACAGGCTGGTGAGAAGCATGTTTTATGCCAAGCAGTGTGCCGCAACCTGGCGAGACGTTCGCCGCATCGTCTTCGATATTGATGCTGCAGACCATTATCCGACGTAACGCCGACCCCACTGACCGGGTGAGACGATACGGTTCACTTCAGTTTTTAGAGTTAGAAATGCGGTCCGCTCATCCGATTGTCCCAGCCGTAGTATCATCAACAAGGGTGCTTCGGCATTCGCCCGCACGGAAACTCCCGATATTCGGCATCATTCTTGCATAACCCCAAGCCTTCGTGAAAATCGGAAAGGGCCCGCCATCATGCAGACTGAAACTATGCCACTGGAAGCTGGCGGAGATGTTGCTCTGTCCGTCCGGCAACTGACCGTCAGTCTTCCGAAGAACATGGAGCGCGCGCATGCGGTGAGTGACATTTCCTTCGATCTGAGATCGGGGGAAATTCTCTGCATCATCGGCGAGTCCGGGTCAGGAAAGTCGGTGACGGCCAATGCAATCATGGGGCTGTTGTCACCGGCCATCACCGTCACGCATGGCAGCATCTGGTTCAAGGGGCGGGACCTGATCCAGGCGGATGAAAAGACTTTGCGGGCGTTGCGCGGCCGCGCCGTCTCGATCATTTTTCAAGATCCGCTTTCGGCCCTCAATCCGCTGATGACGATCGGCGATCAGATCGCCGAGGTGATGGAAGCGCACAAGGTGGGGACGCCGGAAAGCCGTGCTGCCAAGGTTCTCGGTCTTCTCGACGAGGTTGGTCTTCCCGACCCAGGCCTGCTTCAGCATCAGTATCCGTTCCGTCTCTCCGGCGGACAGCGTCAGCGTGTGATGATCGCCATGGCGCTCGCGCTTGATCCCGATGTCTTGATCGCCGACGAGCCGACAACGGCGCTGGATGTCACGACCCAGGCGCAAATTCTCGAATTGATCCGCAAGATCCAGCGTCGGAAGAACATGAGCGTGATGTTCATCACCCATGATTTCGGCGTCGTCGCGGAGATTGCCGATCGGGTGATCGTCATGGAGAAAGGACATCTTGTGGAGCAGGGGCCTGCCGATATCGTCTTGAACGCGCCCGAGCATCCCTACACGAAACGCCTAATTGCCGCCGTTCCGCGCATGACCGCGCAGGATCGGCTGGGAGCAGCGGATACGCCCGTCGTGCTTGAGGTATCTCATCTCAGCAAGACCTACCACACGTCCGGCGGGTTCTTTACCAAGGGTCGAACTGTGCGCGCCGTCAACGATGTCAGTTTTTCGATCCGCAAGGCGCGAACCCTCGGCATCGTCGGCGAATCCGGTTCCGGAAAGTCGTCGCTCGGCCGGGTTCTGGTGAAGCTTATGAATTCGGATAGCGGCCAGATCCTGTTCGACGGTCGCGATATCGCACCGATGTCAAACGACACATTCCGCTCGATTCGACCCTATATCCAGATGATCTTCCAGGATCCGTTTGCCTCCCTCAATCCGCGTCATACCATCGGCAGGGTCCTGACCGTCGGGCCCGTGGCGCATGGGATGTCCATCTCGGAGGCGAAGGCCAAGGCGCTTCGAACGTTGAAGCTGGTCGGGTTGGACGAGGGTGCCTATGACAGGTTTCCGCATGAATTTTCCGGCGGCCAGCGGCAGCGGATCGGCATCGCCAGGGCGCTGATGTTCGACCCTGTGCTGTTGGTGGCCGATGAAGCGGTGTCGGCCCTCGACGTGTCGATCCAGGCGCAGATTCTCGAGTTGCTGACGCGAATCCAGAAAGAGACAAAGGTGGCAATGATTTTCATCACCCATGATCTGAGGGTCGCGAGCCTGATCTGCGACGAGGTCGCCGTCATGTACCGGGGGGAAATCGTCGAGTATGGGCCACCCTCGCAGATTTTCCGCGCGCCGGGCCACGATTATACCCGCAAGCTTGTCGCGGCGATCCCCGGTGCCGAGTGGGAGCCGGCCGCCTGAGGCGCCCATAAACTGATCCCGTATAGCGTGGCCGCCCTGAACCCCTGTCAGGGCGGCTTTTTTGTCGTTTTGCCTCATATGAATATGCGTATCCGCCCAATAAACGGGCAATTCAGAACGGTGAATAAAATATCGGCGAACTCATCAGAAAATAGTTGCAATTATCCACTATCTGGCAAATCATGACCTTGGAAGACTACTCCTATGTCTCTCGTTCCGAGATCGTAATAGCTATCCTTATCAGAAAGGACAGCTTGGTATCGCTTTGCTTTTTTGAGGCTTTCGACTGTGCCAGAACGAAGAAAGACGCCACCCGTTTCGCTTGAGGACATCGATCTTGATGTGCTGGAAGATACGCTGAGCTTCTACATCCGCACGGTCAATATTGCAGTCTCGCGCGATCTGGATGAGCGCCTTGAGGGATACGATGTCGCCAAGGGGACCGGAAAGATCACTACCTTGCTCATGGTCGACAGTCATCCGGGAATTCGCCCGTCTGTGATCGCCCAACTCATTCTCAAGGATCGTTCCGCCATGGGCCGCCTTGTCGAGCAGATGGAAAGCCAGGGGCTTCTGACCCGCGAGACGTCGGTAGACGACAACCGCGCACAGGAACTTTACATCACCGAGAGAGGCGCAGAGCTGGCTGTCGAGGTGCGCGCCATCGTTACCCGGCAATCCAGGGACTTCTTCGACTTCGTGCCGGAGGGCGACCGGCAGCTGTTGATGGACATTCTGCGCAGAACCTACCGGCGGATCGCCGGCCTGTCCTGATCGTTGTTTTCGAAGGATCATGCCATGACGGCAGAGCGTGTAGCGTTGATATCGGGTGCCAATCGTGGCATCGGCGCGGCAGTCGCAGTTTTTCTGCATGAGCAGGGATGGCGCCTGTCGCTTGGCATGCGCACGCCGGCGCTACCTGCCTGGGCCGATCCACGGCGCGTTCATGTTCACACCTACGATGCATTTGAAGACACTGCCGAGCAGACCTGGGTCGATGCGGCAGTCGACCGTTTCGGCCGCATCGATGCTATCGTCGCCAATGCCGGGATCATGATTGCGAAATCGGTCATAGAGGCCGATGAGGTGGACATCGACGCGATGCTTGCTGTCAATGTCAAGGCGCCGCGCCGGCTTGCCCGGGCTGCATGGCCGGCTCTCAGCGAAAGTGGCCGGGGCAGGGTTATCATTCTCGGTTCGTTGTCCGGCAAGCGCGTGAAGTCGGCCGGCGCCGGTTCGTATTCGATCTCCAAGTTTGCAGCTGTTGCCCTTGCCCACGGCATCCGCCATGCGGGCTTTGATCTTGGTATACGCGCTACCGCCGTCTGCCCGGGTTTCGTTGCGACAGACATGGCGCTCGGTATCACCGACCGCGCCGCCGAAACGATGACCGACCCGCGCGATCTTGCCCGGATCATATCCATGCTGCTGGACTTGCCAAACGAAGCCAGCGTCGCCGAATTCAACATCAATTGCCAGCTCGAGGAATCCTACTGAAATGCCCGGACCCTATGTCGTTCCCGTTCACGGCGATGCCGACCTGCCTGCCGAAGTCGATATCGTCGTCATCGGTGGCGGCATCATCGGCACATCAACAGCGCTCGAACTTGCCGAGCGCGGCCTGCGCGTTGCCCTTTGTGAAAAAGGTGGGATCGGTCACGAGCAGTCGAGCCGCAACTGGGGCTGGGTGCGTATTTCCAGGCGAGATCCGCGCGAAGTGCCTCTGATGGCGGAAGCCCTGCGGCTGTGGAGCAATCTCGACCAGAGGATCGGTCGTGCGACCGGCTACAAACGCGCCGGCATCCTGTTCACCTGCGCCAGCGATCAGGAGTTTGCCGATCACGAGCGCTGGAACCGTAACCTCGAAGGCTACCAGCTGGATTCCAGGATGCTGAGTGCCGGCGAGTTCCGTGCGATGTTCCCAAATGCGGATATGGACATCAAGGGTGCGCTCTACACCTCCGCGGACGGACGTGCCGAACCGCAGGTCGCAGCCCCCGCAGTTGCCGAAGCCGCCCGCGACAAGGGAGCGACGATCCTGACGGAATGCGCAGTGCGCGGCATCGAAACGTCGGGCGGCCGGATCTCGGGCGTTGTGACCGAGCGTGGCCCGATCGCCTGTTCGGCAGTGGTGCTCGCCGGCGGGGCCTGGTCCAGCCTGTTTTCCGGAAATTTCGGCATCGACCTGCCGCAGTTGAAGGTGATGAACTCGGTCCTGCGGACAAAACCGCTGGAAGGTGGGCCGGAGCAGGCAATCTGGTCGCAGGGTTTCGCCGTGCGCAAGCGCCAGGATGGCGGCTATACGATTGCCTCCGGACATGAGAACGTCGTCGATATCGTGCCGAAATCCTTCCGCTATGCCCGCGACTTCATGCCTGCTTTTGGAAAGGAATGGCGCTCGCTGAAATTCCGGCTGGGCGGGCGCTTCCTCGACGAGGCGCGTATCCCCAATCGCTGGTCCATGGATGAGGCAAGCCCGTTCGAATACAATCGCGTACTCGACCCGAAGCCCGCCAACAAACTGTCCGACCTGGCGCTTGCCAACCTCAAAAAGGCATTTCCGGTATTCGAAAAGGCAGAGATTGCCCAGCGTTGGGCGGGTTATATCGATGTGACGCCGGACGCCGTGCCGGTGATTTCAGCTGTCGATCAAATCCCCGGCTTCCATATCGCGACCGGTTTTTCCGGCCATGGCTTCGGCATCGGTCCTGCCGCAGGCAAGTTGATGGCCGACATCGTTACCAGCAGAACGCCAGTGGTCGACCCCACGGCTTTCCGCCTTTCCCGCTTTTCCGACGGCTCGAAAATCGAGCTGATCAGCGGTTTCTAATTCTGCCCGGGCAAAGAAGGCAGATGACATGACGTGCCGAAAAACAAAGTGGAACAGTGACTGAGCAACATCAAAGGGGAAAAGCCGATGTCTGACGAAACCAAGCATGCAGTCTTCAATCCGACGCGCCGCCAGGCGCTCACCATGATGGCTTTGGCCGGTGCATCCGGCTTGATCATGCCCGGCCTTCTCGGCCGCGACCAGGCCCTTGCAGCGACGCCGCCGGCAAAGCCGACAGGCCAGATGATCGTCGGCTTCTCACAGGAGCCGACCGTCTTCAATCCGCATATGCTGCATATCGAAGTCGACGAAGGTATCCATTTCAGCCTGTTCGACCCGCTTTTTGCCATCGACCCCCAAGGCAAGTTCACTCCGGCGCTGGCTGTCGAGGTTCCCAGCGTTGAAAATGGCGGCATCTCTGCCGATGGTCTTTCCTGGAAGGTCAAGCTGCGCGACGACGTCAAGTGGCATGACGGGTCGCCTTTCACTGCCGAAGACGTCAAGTTCACATTGGAACTGATGGTCGATCCAACCTTCCTCAGCTGGCGCAAGACCGGCCATGAACTGGTTCGGGACCTGACTGTCGTGTCGCCGACCGAAATTACCTGGAAGATGGAAAAACCGTTCGCCCCCTATCCCTCGATCCTCGCCTCGACCTTCATAGTGCCCAAGCACATCCTCGGCGCAGAGAAGGACAAAAACAACGCTCCGTTCAACCATGCGCCCATCGGCACCGGTCCGTTCAAGTGGGTGGAGCGGGTCCCAGGCGATCACATCACCCTTGAAGCCAATACCGGTTATTTCGGTGACGGCCCCTACCTCGAGCGCATCATCTACAAATACATTCCTGACCTGACGGTTCTCTACACCCAGTTCAAGACCGGCGATATCGATGTCGCGGGCCTGCAGTGGATCACGCCGGACCACTATGAAGAAGCCAAGGCGCTGGATGGCAAGACTGTGCTCGTCGTGCCGGGCTCGACAGTCGAATCCGTGACCTTCAACATGGAGAGGCCGCAGTTCAAGGATCTTGCGGTTCGACAGGCGCTCTATCATGCGCTGGACAAGACGACGATCATCGACACGCTCTATTATGGCCTGCCGACACCCACGGAAAGCTATATGCCGCAGCAATCCTTCTATGCCAATCCGGATCTGCCCAAGCATGAATACGATCCCGAAAAGGCCAAGAAGCTCCTGGACGATGCAGGCTGGGTGCCCGGCAGCGACGGCATCCGCGCTAAGGGTGGCGTCAAGCTTTCCTTCTCGAATTCGACCACAGCCGGCAATCATATCCGCGAACAGGTGCAGCAGTTCATGCAGCAGTCCTTCAAGGATCTCGGCATCGAAATGACCATCTCGAACCTGCCGCCCGCCGTGATGTGGGGCGAATACTGGTCGAATTCGAAGTTCGACAGCGTCGTCGTCGGCCTCGACTTCCTAACAGGCGCCGATCCCGATACGTCTGACTATTTCAAGTCGACATCCATTGTTGCCAAGGGCGGCTCTGGCCAGAACACCTGGCAGTATGCCAATCCCGAGGTGGACAAGCTGCTGACCGAGGGCGGCCAGACCTTTGTGCCGGAAGAGCGCAAGAAGATCTACCTTAAGATCCAGGACATCATACGCGCCGATCTGCCGTTACTGCCCATCTTCCAGTACGCCACAGTGCGCGGCTACAAGAAGGGTGCCGAAGGCATCGCCTACAATGTCAACGTCCGCATCGACAGCTGGAACCCCGGGAGCTGGTACTGGGCATCCTAACGCCGATCCCTTACCCGCCCTTTCCTTTTGCGGGAGGGGCGGGAGAGGCATTCGACGTCCGGGACTATGCGTCCCGCAATCATCGGAGAGACCGCGATGCTGCACTATCTTATGGGCCGTTTATGGCAGAGCCTGATCCTTCTGGTTCTGGTGTCGATGATCGGCTTCGCCGTCCTCAATCTTGCGCCTGGAGGGCCGTTGTCGCAATACGCGCTCACCCCCGGGATGACCAAGGAAACGCTCGACCGCATCTCCGAGCAGATGGGCCTGAACCGGCCGCTGCCGATCCAGTATCTCGATTGGCTCTGGCATCTTCTGCAGGGTGACTGGGGTCACTCCTATCGCGACAGCCAGCCGGTGCTCGGCATCATCACCGGGCATCTCTTTGCCACGCTGCTGCTGATGGGCTCATCGACCGTGTTGTCGATTGCCGTCGGGACCTGGGTCGGCATCAAGGGCGCGACCAAGCGCTATTCGATCTTCGATTATTCCGCCACCGTGGGTGCCATGGTCGCCCTGTCGATCCCGACGTTCTGGTTCGGACTTGTCGCGATCTATCTGTTTGCCCTTAAATTGCGATGGCTGCCAGCGGGCAACATGTACACGATCGGCAACGGCTCGGTCAGTGACTATGCCATCCACCTGATCATGCCGACGGTGGTTCTGGCGCTCGTCAACGTCGCCGTCTGGAGCCGCTACATGCGCACCGCGACGCTTGACGTCATCCACCAGGACTTTGTTCGCACCGCAAAGGCCAAGGGGCTGTCGGAACGGCGGGTCCTGATGAAACACGTCATCGGCAATGCACTCCTGCCGATGATCACCCTGGCGGGGCTGCAGCTTCCGACCATTCTCGGCGGAGCGCTGGTGACCGAGACCGTCTTCACATGGCCTGGCATGGGGCGGCTGTTTCTGGATAGTCTCGGGTACAACGACTATCCGGTTGTCATGGGTCTCCTGATGTTTTCGGCGATACTCGTGCTGTTCGGTAGTCTGATCGCCGATCTCCTCGTTGCCTTCGTCGATCCGCGCATCCGGCTGAGTTAGGAAAAAGATCATGTCAGCAATCGCTTCCATACCCCGCTCCAGCAAATCCCATTGGTGGCAGAGCCGCACCTTCCGTCGGTTCGCGCGCCACAGGCTTGCCATGATCGGCCTGATCATGATCACGCTGCTGACGCTTGCCTGCGTCATCGGTCCCTATCTGCTGCCGTTCAACGAACTCTACATCGACCTTCGCGCCCGCTTTGCCCCACCGCTGACCGGCTACCATATCTTCGGAACCGATCCGCTTGGCCGCGATCTCGCTGCCCGCCTGTTCATGGCCGGACGCATTTCGCTGCTCGTCGGTTTTTTCGCCATGGTGCTCAGCACGATCTTCGGCACCGTCATCGGTGTCTGTGCCGGCTATTACGGCGGACGTATCGGTGCGGCGCTGATGCGGTTCGTCGATGCCTTCCTGTCGTTTCCCAGTATCTTCCTGCTTCTGGCGCTGGCGGCCTTCATCAAGCCCAGCCCGTTCATGATCACCGTTATCATTGCAGTCACAAGCTGGATGGAGATCGCCCGTATCGTCGAAGCCGAGGTGCGCTCGCTGCGCGAGCGAGATTTCGTGCTGGCTGCCCGGATGCTCGGCCTTTCCAACCGCTGGATCATGTTTCGCGAACTCCTGCCGAACGCCATCGGCCCGATCATCGTCGCCGCCACACTGACCGTCGCGCGCGCCATCCTGCTCGAAGCCTATGTCAGTTTCCTCGGTTACGGCATCCAGCCGCCGCTGCCGAGCTGGGGCAATATGCTGAACGGTGCGCAGCAATATCTCGACCGCGCCCCGTGGCTCGCGATCGTACCGGGCGTGGCGATCACACTGGCGGTAACAAGCTTCAACTTCATCGGAGACGGCCTGCGCGACGCACTTGACGCGCGCAGCGATGCAAACTGAAGGGCGCGATATGACCCGGTTTTCTCCGTTCAAGACGACCTTGTGGTACGAAACCGCAGCGCCTGCTGTCGAAACGAAAGAGCTGGAGGGCACGCTCAAAGCCGATGTCTGCATCGTTGGCGGGGGCTACACCGGGCTGACCACGGCGCTCGACCTTGTCAGCGACGGCATCAGCGTAGTGCTTCTGGAGAGGGAAGAGATCGGCTTTGGCGGTTCTGGGCGCAACGCCGGCCATTGCACGCCGACGTTCACTCATTACAGCCTGCCGGAGTTGCGCCGGATGCTCGGCGAGCCTTGGGCAGAACGGCTGATCGCCAGGCAGACTCGCGCCAACGACCGCGTATCCGCCATGATCGAGCGCTACCAGATCCAGTGCGAATGGCAGCAGCACGGCTATGTCATGGGTGCCGCCTATCCCGGCATGATGAAGACAATCGAAGAGAAGGTGCGCACTTACAACGCCGTCGGCGCGAAAACCCGGGCCCTGGACAGGGACGAGGTGGCGACGATTACCGGTAGCCCGCGCTTTCACGGCGGCTGGCTGCATGAGGAGGCTGGGCACCTCAACCCTCTCGGTTATTCCCGCGGCCTTGCCCGAGCGGTCATCCAGGAGGGCGGAATTATTCATACGCAATCGCCGGTGACCGGTTGCGAGCGCGACGGAACCGCCTGGGCGATCCGCACGCCCAAGGGAAAAGTCGTTGCAGACAAGGTGATCTTCGCCACCGGGGCCTATACGGTTGGCGGATGGCCGAAGCTCGACCGGACCTTCAGGATCCAGAAGGTCTTTGTCGCGGCAACGCAGCCGCTATCGGAAGACGAGCGCCGCTCGATCCTGCCACGTAATACCACCGTCCACGATGGTCGCGGCGATATCTATGTCTACAAGTACAATGCCGAGGGGCGGATCGTCGCGTCGATGTTTCCGATGGGGCGGCGCGGCCGAGACATGGAGTATACCCGCAGGGTGATGAGCGACAGGTTGAAATGGCTGCATCCGCAAATCAGGCAGGAGATCCGATGGGAGTATTTCTGGTTCGGCGAGCTCGACATGCAGTACCGCACCGTGCCGCGTCTTTACGATCTGGCACCGGGCGTCGTTGCGCTGACCGGCCTTTCGGGTCGTGGCGTGCCGACCGGCAGCATGCTGGGCGGCATCCTGTCTGACTGGGCAAAAGGCGTTCCGCAGTCAGATCTTTCGCTCAAGCTAGAACCTCTGACAGCGGCACCTCTTTACATGAAATACGGACCGCCGCTTACCCTGCGATATTACCGTGTTGCCGACTGGATCAAGACGAAACTCGCAGGCGCCGCCTTACCGCCGCATGCCTGATCTGGCTCAACATCGCGTGGTCAAACGCACGGCGTCACGTCAAGCGTGCGCTTTCCTGCTGGCGAAGCTTACGGCAAGAACGGCGAAGATGAGCGTTCCTGTTCCGACCTGCTGCCAGTAGAAATTCAAGTCGCTGAGCAGCAGGCCGTTGGCAACGATGGCGAGCAGGAGGACGCCGAGAACTGTGCCGGGGATGTTCGGGCGGCCGCGTGGACTGAAGGTAGTGCCGATGAAGGTTGCGCCGATGGCGTTGAGCAGGAACGCATTTCCGGACGAGGGGATGTAGACGCTGACGGTCGCGGTCAGGATCAGCCCGGCTGCAGCAGCAATTGTCCCGACCAGGATGAAGACGAGGGCGACATGGGCGCGGATCGACAGGCCGGAATAGCGCACTACGCTGGGCTGGATGCCGGATGCCAGCAGCACGCGTCCGAACCGGCTGCGGGAAAGTATAATAGCTGCAGCCACGATGATGAGGAATGCGACGAACAGCGGGGTCGGCACGCCGGCGATCGTGCCATGGCCGATAAAGCGGAAGGAAGCGGGCACGCCGTTCGGGGGAAGATAGACCGGGTTACCGCCATTCGTGAGCATCTGCTGGATGCTGCGGCCGATGAACAGCGTTCCCAGCGTCGCCAGAAACGGCGATATGCCGATGCCGGAAATGAGCAGCGCGTTGAATGCGCCGACCAGCCCGCCGGCGACAAGCCCAGCCAGTGCGGCAATCGCCACTGGCTGGCCCGCCAGCACCACCGAGACGAAGGCAAAACTTGCCATGTCGACCGCCGTGCCGACGGATAGATCGATGCCGCCTGAGGCGACTGCGAAGGTCATGGCCACGGAGACGATAGCGAGCAGCGTGAAATTGTTGACGAGTACGCTCTGCAGGTTGGCGAAGGTCAGAAAGGTCGACGTCGTTAGGCTGAAAATGGCAAAGACGACGATCAGAGCCAGCACCAGTCCGTAGCGACCAAGGTTATGCAGGGTGCGGTGGGCTGATGCAGCGTCTGTAACTGGCAAGGGTGCGGTTAGGGACATCGATCAATTCTCCTGTCGACGCAGCAATGTGGTCGCGGACACGACGATTAGGATCAGCGCACCCTGGACGCCGCTGACAAGCGTGCTCGATATATTGAGCAGTTGAAAGCCGTTGACCAGGAACCCGACCAGCAGCGCCGAGAGCAGCGTTCCCGGGATGGTCGGCACGAGGCGACGGGAAAAGACGGATCCGAGCAGCGCAGTCACTACGACCGGAAGCAGCATCTCGCCAGCGCCCGTCGTGCTCCCGCTCAGATAGGAGACTGAAAGAATTCCAGCCAGGCCGCCGCAGACGCCGCTGGCGACAAATGCTCCCGCCACCAGCCGCTTGAGGGGTAAGCCTGCAGCGCGCGCCGCCTCGGCAAATTCACCGACGGCGTAAAGGCGTAATCCGAGGGGTGTAAATTGCACGATGCCGGTCACCAACAGTGTGAAGCCGAGCAGGACATAGGCGAGAACAGGGATGCCGAACGGGTCGGTGGCGGAGAGGAGAGAAAGAAACGGCGTCGATGCCGGCAGCACGGTGTTCTGCGTCAGTACCAGTTCCAGGCCCCCGACAACATTCATCACCGCCAGCGTTGCCAAAAGCGGCACGATACCCGCAAGGACGACCGCCGCTGCATTGACAGCACCGATCAACGCCCCGGTCGCGATGGCGGCCGCGATGGCCGTTGCATCGCCGAAACCGAACTGGATCAGGCTGGCATAGACTGCGGCGCTGAGACCCATATTGGCTGCCAGCGACAGGTCGATGCCACCCGTCACCACATTCGATCCGCCGGCAATGAGAACGAGGGTAAGCCCGATCGCCAGAACGCCCGATATGGCCGATTGGCCAAGCACATTGCCGATATTGCCGACGCTCAGAAAATAGGGAGCGGTCAGCGAAAAGATCACTAGGATTGCGGCAAAGGCCAGGAGCGAGCCGCCACGAAGGGCCGCAGTCGTGAAATTGCGACCGAGCCTCGGGCGAATGTCTTGCGCCGGTTCGAAATCGATACCCGCGTAGTGAGCGTCAGCCGACATGGCGCAGTTCCTCCTTCGAGCCGGTCGATTGGGCAAGCACCGCATCGGGCGTGGTCTCGCGCGACGCGAATTCGCGCACGATGCGGCCTCGGAAGAAGACGAGGATGCGGTCGGTTATCCCGACCAGTTCGGGCAAGTCCGAGGACAGCACGATAATGCCGGCGCCCCTTTCGGCGAGGTCGCCGATCAGCGTGTAGATCTCGACCTTGGAGCCGATATCGACGCCGACGGTCGGCTCGTCTAGGAGGTAGATTTCGGAATGCCGGCTCAGCCATTTGGCGATGGCGACCTTCTGCTGATTGCCGCCGGAAAGCGTCCGAACCAGCGCCTCGCGTCCTGCGGTCTTGATCTCGAGCCGGTGGATCAGCCGCTCCGTTTCGGATGCCTCCCGGCTCCGGTCGATCAGTCCAAACTGGGTGAAACGCGGCAAGGAGGCCAGACTGATGTTCTCGCCGACATCCAGATCGAGCGCCACTCCATTGATGCGGCGGTCCTCTGGCACCAAGGCTATTGCGCGGTCGGTGGCCTCAGACGGATCGGCAGGCTGTATCGTCTTGCCGAGGACCGCGATGGTGCCGGCGGTGGCGGTCTCAAGGCCGAACAGTGTGCGGACCAGCTCCTTCGCGCCAGAACCGAGCAGCCCCGTCAACCCGAGAACTTCTCCACGCCGGAGTGTGAAAGACACATCGGCATATTTGCCGGGTGATGTCAGATTTTCCAGCTGCAGCAGGTCCTCTCCGACAGTCACCGCTCGCTTTGGAAACATGTCTTCGATGTCACGCTCGATCATCAGCCGCGCAATCGCGTTGGCGGAGGTGCTCGCCATCGGTAGCGCGGCAACGGTACGGCCATTGCGCAAGACAGTGACATCGTCGCAGATAGCCTCGATTTCGGTGAGGTAGTGCGAGATATAGATGATTGTCACGCCTTCATCGCGGAGGCGGCGGATCAGCTGGAAAAGGATTTCCGCTTCCCGGTGCACGAGCGCGGCAGTGGGTTCGTCGAAAACGAGGATCTTAGGCTGGTTGAGCAATGCCCGGGTGATCTGGACGATCTGCTTTTCCGCAGTCGACAGTTCGCTGACCAAGGCGCCGGTGGGCAAGTTGATGCCAAAATAATCCTCGAGTATTGCGGCCGCGCGACGCTGCATGGCACGGCGATCCAGAAACGGCGTTCCAGCAATACGCGGCTCCCGCCCGAGGAAAAGCGCCTCGCCGACGGTAAAGGTCGGAACCAACAGGCGGTCCTGGTGAATGAAGTGGATACCGAGCTCTTCCACCAGATGTGGCGTCAGCTTTTCGAATCTCTGGCCGTCGATGACGATGCTCCCGGCGTCCGGCTGGTGCAGTCCCGCCAGCAGCTTGATGAGCGTCGACTTGCCGGCCCCATTCTGGCCCACCAGGCCGTGAACGGTACCACGGCGAACCGCGAGCGACGCACCGGACAGCGCCTGTGCCCCACCGAAGTGCTTGTCGATACCTTCGAGGCGGATGATATCGCGATCCCCGGACGGAGGTGTGGATGTAATCGTCATGGAACCCTCGCGCGGCGCGCAGCATCGGGAGCGATCTGCGGCCGGGCCGCAGACATTGATGACCCCGAGATCAGCCGATGCCGAGCTTCTTGGTGACTTCGTTGACATTGGCCTTATTGGCGAGCAGAGCCGGGACGTAGGTTTCGCGCGGCAGGGTCTGGCCGGCGAGCAGCTTTGCAACATTGTGGATGGCTGTGCGTCCTATCTCCGCCGGTTGCTGCGCGACATCGGCGCCGGCCGGCGAGTTCGGATCTGCGACGAGCTGCAGCACTTCCGGGCTGCCATCGACCCCGTAGGTCCTGATTTCCGTGCGGCCTGCAGCCGCCAAAGCCTGGGTGGCACCGAGTTGCGGGATATCCCATGCCGACCAGATTGCCTTGATCGATCCCTTTTCCGGAAACTTGTTGAGCAGCGCGGTGATCTGGGTGAAAGCATCCTGCACGGTATTGGGGATGACGTCGCGCAGTTCCGGCTGGAGGATTTTCACCTTCGGGAAATATTTAACGACATTGACCAGCTGGTCGTAGCGGATGGCGCAGGGCGTGACACCGTAAAAGCCGTTAAAGGCGACGATGTTTCCTTCACCGCCAATATCGGAAATCAGCTGCAGTGCCAGATCCTTGCCGATCCCCCAGTTGTCCGACGTCGTGTTGTTGAGCGAGTTGGTGGAGCCCACATCGATCGTCAGCACCGGTATGCCGGCATCGCGAGCCTTCTTCAGCCATGGATCGATGACGCTGAGCGTGCCGAGAATCTGGACGATCGCATCCGGCTTCTGGGCAATCAGGGTTTGCAGCTGCGACACAAGCTTGCCGTCGTTGCGACCGGCATCGACGGCGATCGGCTCGCCGCCAAGGCGCTTCACTTCGGCAATCTGGGCGTTATAGGCCTGAAGGTCGAAGAAGTGATCCGTGCCCGTAGCACTGATCGCGATGCGTTTGCCCTTCAGAGACAGTTCGCCATCGGCGGCAGATGCGGGCGCCCGCCCGACCAATGTTGCTCCCGCCACCGCAGCGCCGGCTATCGCCGACAGCTTCAACAGATCACGCCGGCCAATTCCACCCTTAGAACGCTCGTATTCCATGTCCCTCTCCTTTAATAAATAACGTCTATAGAATAAGTATTCTAACGATATAGACGAGGAACAGCTTTTCAAATTTCTGCAGAACCGGGCAATGTCCGCATCAAATTTCGCCCCGGTTTCAGCGTATTACGCCTCATACCCGGACACGGTCCCAGCCGCTCGCCCGCAGTTGTTCGAAGTCGCGAACGAGATTGCGATATCCGGCCGCCGGATGGGGTGCTGTCAGTCGCGGTCCCCGGGCGCCGAGTTTCTCGCGCAACGTCCCGGCCTTGTATTCGGTTTTGTAGACCCCGCGCTTCTGTAACTCAGGCACCAGCAGGTCGACGGCATCCTCGAAGCTCTCCGGTGTGACGGCGTAGGCAAGGTTGAAGCCGTCGACATCGGTGTCCTCGACCCACTCCTGCAGGAGGTCGGCGACTGTCTGTGGCGAGCCGACAAACACCGGACCGAAGCCGCCGATGCCAACCCAATCGGCCATCTCGCGCACCGTCCAGACTTTGTCGGGATCGATGGTGGTAAAGGTTTCGACGGCCGATTGAACGGCATTGGTATAGCGATGCCGCAGCGGCTCGTCGGGGCCGAACTGGCTGAAGTCGATGCCGGTCCAGCCGGAGATCAGCGTTAGCGCACCCTCGTAGGAGACGTATTTGCGGTATTCGTCGAACTTCTTCTTCGCCTCGGCGTCGGTTTCGCCGAGGATGACAGTCTGCAGGTTGAAGGCGAGGATCTCGCGAGGATTGCGGCCGTTGCGCTCGGCCGCCTCCCGGACATTGGCGACGTAGCGCTTGAGCACCGGCTTCGATGGCGCAGCCACGAAGATGCATTCGGCGTGTGCCCCGGCAAAATCCTTGCCTCGGCTGGAGGCGCCTGCCTGGTAGAGTACTGGTGTGCGCTGTGGCGATGGCTCGCTGAGATGGATGCCGGGCACGGTGAAGTGCTTGCCGGCATGGCCGATCGGGTGGACCTTCTCGGGGTGGGTGAAAATCCCCGTCGTGCGGTCGCGGACGACGGCGTCGTCCTCCCAACTGCCCTCCCAGAGCTTGTAGCAGACTTCCAGATATTCCTCCGCCAGGTCGTATCGGTCGTCGTGCTTGGACTGGGCCTGCTGGCCGATGTTGAGTGCGCCGCTGTTCAGATAGGAGGTGACGATGTTCCAGCCGACGCGGCCCTTTGTCAGATGGTCGAGCGTCGAGATGCGGCGGGCGAAGGTGTACGGGTGCTCGAAGGACAGCGACGCGGTCAGGCCGAAGCCGAGATGCTCGGTGGCATGGGCCATGGTCGGAATCAGTTGCAGCGGATCGTTCACCGGCACCTGTGCGGAGTGGCGCAGCGCCGCATCGACATTGCCGTTCAGCACGTCGTAGACGCCGAGCACGTCGGCGATGAACAGTCCGTCGAACTTGCCGCGCTCCAGCGTCTTTGCCAGATGAACCCAGTAGTCGAGATCCTTGTATTTCCAAGACTGGTCGCGCGGATGGGTCCAAAGACCTGGCGACTGGTGGCCGACGCAGTTCATGTCGAAAGCATTCAGCCTGATTTCACGGCTCATGATATTGGTCCTTTCGCAGTAAAACGATGCTACCGCAGCATCTGATGGCCTCAGGCATTGCCGCGGTTGAGGCCGTAGGTAAGGGCGAGGGCACCGACCAGCACGGCGCCCTTGACGAAATCCTGCGTGTAATAGGGAGCATTCAGCATGGTCAGCCCATTGAGCAGCACACCGACGAAGACGGCACCGGCGATGGTGCCGAGCACGTTCGGGCGGCGCAGGCCCAGCACTGCATAGCCTATCAGCGAGGCCGCAACGGCGTCCATCAGCAACGATCCGCCCGAAGACACGTCACCGCGGCCAACCCGGGCCGCAATGATGATGCCACCGAGCGCGGCGAGTGTGCCGGAAATCACGTATGCCAGCGTTTTCAGCCTAAGCGTGGAGGCGCCGGCCAGCCGTGTCGCCACCTCGTTGCCACCGGTAGCAAACAACAGCCGTCCGATGCGGGTCCTCTCCGTCAACACGTAGAGAGCAAAGGCCACCAGCGCCATCAGGACGACGGAGACCGGTACGATGCCGAACAGGCTGTGGCGGCCGATCAGCAGGAAGGCGGGATCGTAGGCACCCGATGCCTTCGATCCATCCGGTAGGACCAGCCCCGCCGAGATCGATCGACCGGCCGTCGGAATAAGCTGCAGGCCGGACAACAGGAACATCATGGCCAGCGTCGCCAGCAGATCCGGCACCCTCAGCCTGACGATCAGCAGCGCGTTCAGCAGGCCGACAACAGCGCCGAGCGCCAGGACCAGAGGGACGGTCTCGTAGACGTTGAGCCCCCAGACGATCATCGCATAGCTGGCGGCCATGACGCTCGAGGCGGCAACGGCGCCGATCGAAAGGTCGAAGCCGCCGACCGCAAGTGTCACCGTGACGCCGGCGCCGAGGATGGCAACGACGGAAACGGCCTGCAGGATGCTCATCAGGTTGCCGAGGTTGATAAAGGCCGGCTGGGCACCGGTGAAGATGATGACAAGCGCCGCCAGAAGGATGAACACAGCGCTAGCGCGCACGAATGAATGGAGGCCGGCGATCCACCCACGACCGCCGATGCGAGATGGCGGGAGACCTTTTTCCGTTTCGAAAGATCTGCTGTCGGTGGCGCTCATGCCGGTATTCCTTCTCGGGTATCTTCGTGGCGGTCTGGCTTCAGCGACTGCAGCCCGTGGCGATCCATGACGAGGATGCGGTCGGCCATTTCAATCGCTTCTTCAGGATCGGAGGTGGCAATCAGCGTGGCGCGATCTTTGCGGCTGCGGATCGCCTGGATGATGTCCTGGCGTGCACCGACATCGACCCCCTGGAAGGGTTCGTCGAGAAGCAGCAGGCGGCTCGGTTCGGCCTCCCAGCGAGCCAGCACCACCTTCTGCTGGTTGCCGCCCGACAATGTCCATACGGATGATGAGGGTCCGGTCGCCTTGATCCGCAACCTGTCGATGGCCTTTTCACCCTCGCGACGCTCGCGGGCGCTATCGAGGAACCCATGCCGGGACCACTTGGCCAGATGCGGCAGGCCGATGGTTGCGGCGATGCTATTGCCGGGCCAGGAGGGCGGCATCAACGACGAGCGATGCCGGTCCTCGGCTGCCATGGCGACGCCGGCGGCAATAGCGTCGGCAGGACGTTTCGGGCGGTAGGGCAATCCGCCGAGCGTCATCTCGCCAGACGTCAGCGGCACTAGGCCGAAGATCGCCGACAAGAGGCGGCTCTTGCCGGCACCAAGGACGCCGGTTATGGCGACAACTTCTCCGGGCGACAGGTGAAGATCGAAAATTGGGCTTCCGGGTAAAAGGCACGCGCCCCGCATCGTGAACACAGCTTCGCCTTGCGCCACCCCCACGCCCGGACGCATCGAGCGAAGCGGGCGACCGATCATCGCCTCTATTGCGCGGTCAAAATCGATCGGTTGACCGAAGGCGCCGACGATGACACCGCCGCGCATGACCAGCGCCCGGTCGGCAATAGCCTGCAGATCCGCCGTGCGATGGGAAATGTAGAGGATTGCGAGCCCCGTCCGCCGGGTTCGCCGCAGGATATCGAACAGCCGGTTACTCTCGCTCGCCGACAGGCTGGCCGTAGGTTCGTCCAGGATCAGCAAATCTGCCCTGTTTGCCACGGCTCTCGCAATCGCCACGAGTTGGCGTTCTGCGGTCGACAGCTCACCAAAATCTCGGTCAAGCGGCAGATCGAAGCCGGCAATGTCCAGGATTGCCTGCGCCTGTCTGCGAATGCTGGCTCGCGAGACGAAAAAGGGCATGCTGCCATCGGCGAAGCGGTTGAGCAGAAGCGCATCAGCCACCGTTTGCCCTGGTGCGCCGACAAGATCGGTCGATTGGTGCACCGTCACTATACCGGCCATTGCCGCCTCGGCCGGGCTGCCGGGCGCAAACTTCTGCCCCTTGAGCCGCATCTCGCCGCCATCGGCCGGCAGCACGCCGGACAGTATTTTCACCAAAGTTGATTTTCCGGCACCGTTCACTCCCATCAAAGCGACGATCTCGCCGGGCTCGATGGACAACGAGGCGCCGCCGAGCGCCTTCGTCTCGGCAAAGCTGCGGCGGAGGTTGAGGACATCGAGTAGAGGCACGGTCGAACTTTCGTTGTTTCGACAATTCTGCCAGCTGCGATGCCGATGAGACAGGCAAAGCCTTGCTGCCGAGAGGCTGCCCAGGAAACAAACAATCTCCTTCAACCCGAAACAACGCATCAAACAGTCTACAAATTCAATAGGGAATTATATCTACTGAAATCGCGTCGCCAGGGCGGTCAAACGGTCTGTCGCACGACGCCCCGATGGACCCGACAGACATGCAAAAGGAATGCGAACATGATATCTTATCTACGGCTCGCCGCCGGCGCCGCCATCCTTCCGCTGCTGATGAGCCAGGCCGCTGCGGCCGGTGGCATTACGGGCGCTCCGGCGCCCTTCGACAAGGGTGGCGTCAAGCTGGCCCTTATCAGTTACATCTCGGCCGGTGATTTTTTCCAGGCCTACCAGGCCGGGGCAGTCGCCCAGGCCAAGGCGCTCGGCATCGACCTTCGTGTCTTCCCGGGACGACAGGATGCGTCGGAACAGCGCGAGCAGATCCTGCAGGCGATCAATCTTGGCGTCCAGGGCATCGTCGTCGACCACGGCCTGCCCGAATCGCTCACCGACGTTGTGCAGCAAGCACTCGACAAGGGCGTCAAGGTGGTTGCCTTTGACGTGAACCTCAACAATCCCAAGATCCCGCAGGTAGAGCAAAGCGATCATGCTCTCGCCAAGCAGGCACTTGAACAGGCCGCAAAAGAAAATGGCACCGCGTTCAATGCGGCCTACGTCTATGTTGCCGGTTTTGCGCCTCTCGACCGCCGTAACGAGGTCTGGGAAAAATTCAAGGCCGACAATGCCGGCGTCGTCGAGAAGGCGCGTTTTGGCAATGTCAGCGATACGACGGCGACGACGACCGCTGACCAGGCAAAGGCGGCCCTGACGGCAAACCCGGACATCAAGGTGGTCTTTGCGCCCTACGATGAATTTGCCCGTGGCGTGAAGCTGGCGGCCGGCGATCTCGGCATCAAGGACAAGATCCGAATTTATTCCGCCGACGTTTCGACGGCCGACATTCAGGAAATCACCGAAGAGGGTAGCCCATGGGTTGCCACCGTCGCGACCAACCCGGCAGTCGTCGGAGCGGTTTCGGTCCGCGCGGCGGCCCTGGAGATCGCCGGTCAGCCCGTCCCCCACCAGATCACGGTCGAGCCTACCCTCCTGACCCAGGCGGCTCTTCGCGCCGCCGGCGTTAAGACAATCGAGGACCTCGCCGCCAAGCTGCCCGCCTTCAATACAAGCGGCGCGGCCACCGCCAGCTGGATCCCGCAGGCATTATTCTGATCATCTGCGGTGAGGGCAGGGCGTTTCGTACGCCTTGCCCTCCGCACTTTTCAATTGGAGGATTTGAGATGAGCCAGTCGAATGTCGTCTTTGCAGCAGCCCACGGCATCGGGCGCGAAGCGCTATTTTCAAGGGCATTAGAGCTGTCCGCAGATTTCGCGCGTCGCGGTGCGGAACTTGATCGTGATGGCCTGCCGCCTATCCCTGAGATTGTCCGGTTAAAGAACGCCGGTCTTCTCAATGCGCTGCACGCGGCCGAGATCGGCGGGGGCGGGCTCGACTGGATCGATGCCCTGAAGCTTGTGCGGATCGTTGCTCGTGGCGAAAGCTCGCTCGGCCAGCTGCTTGGTTACCACTATGTCAACAGCCAGTCGATCTACTGGTCCTTCGCCGACCAGTCGCGCGCCAAGGCGCTCGGCGCCGAGACGGTTGCGCGCAGCCTCTACTGGGGCGCTGCCGTCAATCCGCGCGATCCGGGGCTGGTGCTCACGCAACGCGGCAACGGCTATGTGCTAAACGGCCGGAAAACGTTTTCGACCGCTGCCCGCGTTTCCGACTACATCAACGCCAACGCGCTTCTCGACGGACAGATCGTCAACTTCGCCGTTCCGACCGACCGGCCCGGCTATATCGCCAACGATGACTGGGACAATATGGGCCAGCGATTGTCGGACAGTGGCAGCGTGGAGTTCCGCGATTTCCCGGTCTATGAGGGCGATTTCGTCGCGCCGCCTGCGGATGCCGATGCGCCGCCGCCCGTGCTCGCTACCTTCAATACGCCGCTCATTCAGCTGGTGTTCGTGAATTTCTACCTCGGTACCGCGGAAGGAGCATTGGCTGCGGCGCTGGATTATGTTCGCACGACCACGCGTCCCTGGATCACCTCCGGCGTTGCTCGTGCCGCCGACGATCCCTATATCCTGGAGCGGGTCGGCGAGTTCACAGCATCCCTGAAAGCCTCGGCGGCTTTAGCCGATCTCGCCGCAACCGCTGTCCAGGCAGCCCTGTCGCGCGGCCACGATGCAACCGCCCGTGAACGCGGTGAAGCGGCGGCTGAGGCCTATGCTGCCAAGGTTCACGCAACGCATGTTTCGCTCGACATCACGTCGAAAGTCTTCGAGATCATCGGCGCGCGCGCAACGGCCTCGAAATATCGTTTCGACCGCTACTGGCGCAATGTGCGGACCCACACCCTTCACGACCCAGTATTCTACAAGGCCAGGGAAGTCGGTGAATTTGTACTCAACGGGACCATCCCGGAGGTCAGCCTCTACAGCTGATCGATAGTCTAGGAACAGCCGGAAGGCCTCGTTCGGTAAAGCGAGCGAGGCCTTTTCAGATGAACGCGGTCCGATATCCGTAGAACTACCCGCAAGACTGCGAGGACGTTTGTATCCGGAACTTCTCTATAGCGCGCCGCTCCTCGGCGGCTTGACGCCGTTCAGATGGTAATTGCCGACGACGTGATATTTCCAGCGGACCGGGTCGTGGAGAGTATGGGTGCGGGCGTTTCGCCAGTGGCGATCCAGATTGAGGCCTGCGCGCGTCGAGGACGTACCTGCGAGCTCAAACAGCGTCGTCGATGCCTCCAGGGCAATTTCGGAGGTCAACACCTTGGCTGTCGCGACGGCCAAGGTCGCATCTATGGCATTTGCTTCCGTAGGATCGACCTGGGCGCTGTCGATCTTTCGCCCGGCCCGCTCGACGACGGCAGACGCAGCCTCGATGCGGATCGCGATCTGGCCCAGCTTTGCAATTGTCAAAGGGTCGTCCGATGCCCGGTCGACACCGCTGTTCGTCCATGGGCGTGACTGGCTATTGACGAACGCGATGGTGTCCTGGAAGGCAGCGCGGGCGATGCCGAGATCGATGCCGGCGTGAATGATCTGGCCGACAGAGCCGATCGTGGTCGCCCGTTCGAAACCTTTGTGGTGCGCAACGACGGCATCGGCCTGCACATAGACATTGTTGAGGATAGTGGTGCCGCTGCCGGTGGTTCGCTGGCCAAAGCCATCCCAGTCATCGATAATCTCGATGCCTTCCGTGCCCCTCGCCACGAATGACATCGTCAGCCTGTCGTCGGCATCAAGTGCAAAAATCGTAACCCAGTCGGCAAAAAGGACGCCTGTCGAATAGAACTTGCGACCGTTGATACGATGGCCGATGCCGTCCCTGGTGATGCGGGTATTGTAATGGCCGACCGTTTTGGTGCCCTTTTCCGATAATGCATTGCCGAACCGGTCGCCTGACAGCGCCCGACCGAAGAAAAAGCGTTTCTGCTCTTCGCTGCCGTCGACGCGCAGCGCTTCAAGAATATAAAAATGGTTCTGGGGGATCTGCCCGATCGACGCATCCGCTTCTGCAAGGATGGCGGTGACCTCGGCCAAGACTGCATTCGAGACATCGAGACCGCCATACTCGGATGGCACGGTGATCGCGAGCAGTCCAGAGCGCGACAAGGCATCCATCTCGGCGAAAGGCATCGTCCGCTCCAGATCTCGCGCGGATGCCGTTTGGGCAAACACCTTTGCAAGCGTTCGCGCAGTCGAGATCGCGTCTTCCTCGCTCTTCAGCGCAGGCACCGGGTCCCCATTGTCTCGATTAAGCAGCCGTAGTTCGCCCATAAGCTTTCCTCCCGTCGCATCTGCGTGCAAAGGTACGGACCAGCCATTCGCCTTAAAAGTTAAAACCACCTATTTTATAGACGTAGTGGAGAAATTCTGACTTCATTGTGCCGGCTGCCCATTGGGTTCAGCGGGATGACATAGATAGCGTAAGCTCCACAAGACCGGACTGCAGCCTTAACCTTGTGTCTCATTTGATCGACAAATAGACAATGAACGATTGGAGAAAGCGCAAGACACGATACAGTCGTCGTGCTCCCATGCTTTTGACGAGCGACACAAATCAGCGTTCGTAGATGCCGGAGCCAGACAGCGGCCAGGGCGGCCTCGCCTGCAGAAATTCATCGACGACAAGTTTTAAAGAGGATCGAATTCATGGCAGCAAAAATCGTCCCGGTCATCATGGCCGGTGGCAAGGGAACTCGATTGTGGCCGCTGTCGCGCGCCACGGCGCCAAAGCAGTTTATCCAGTTCGTGGGAGACCAGACACTGTTTCAGAACACCCTGTCGCGCGTTTCCGACAGGGATCTTTACGAAGCGGCCGTCGTCGTCACCAATGAGGAGTTCCGTTTCCTCGTGGCCGAGCAAGCCCGCGAGCTCGGCATCGAACTTGCAGCCGTGCTGCTCGAGCCGGTTGCCCGCAACACGGCCCCCGCCGTCGCAGCCGCGGCCGTTGTGGCGAGCGACCTTTTCGGCAAGGACACCATCATCCAGGTTCTGGCCTCCGACCACGAGATCACGGCAGACGCCACCTATTTCGATTGCATCCGTATCGCCCGTGCCACGGCGGCAGAAGGCAAGCTGGTCACCTTCGGCATCACCCCGACCGAGCCTGCCACCGGCTACGGTTATATCGAAGTCGGAAAGTCGCTGGCCTCTGGCGCCCATGCGGTCAAGCGCTTCATCGAGAAGCCACCTGTCGACAAGGCCGAGGCGATGCTCGCTGCCGGTGGCTTTTACTGGAACTCCGGCATCTTCGTTTTCCCGGTGACGCCGTTGCTGGCGGAGCTGAACGAATTTGCACCGGCCGTGGTCAAGGCGGCCAAGGAAGCCCTTGCCAAGGGCGTTCGCGACCTCGACTTCACCCGTCTGGACAGCGAGGCGTTTTCCAAGAGCCCCGACATATCCATCGACTATGCCGTCATGGAAAAGACGTCGAACGCCGCCGTTGTCCCCTCGTCCTTCCTGTGGTCGGACCTCGGCAGCTGGGATTCGGTGTGGAAGGTCGGCAAGCAGGACGAGAACGGCAACGTCTCGGCCGGCAACACGACGCTGGTGAACACCCGGAACTCTCTCGTCATGACCCACGGTACTCATCTTGCCGTGCAGGGTCTCGAGAACGTCGCCGTCATCGCATCCGAAGATGCCGTCTATGTGGGACATCTGAAGGACAGCCAGGATGTCGGCAAGCTGGTCAAGCTGCTGGCCGGCCACAAGAAGACCGCGACGCTCACCGAAACCCATCCCACGTCCTACCGCCCCTGGGGCGGTTACACGTCGCTGATCAAGAGCGACCGCTTCCAGGTGAAGCGCATCTTCGTGACGCCTGGCAAGAAGCTGTCGCTGCAGAAACACCATCACCGCTCCGAGCACTGGATCGTCGTCAAGGGTACGGCCGAAGTCACCATCGGCGACAAGGTGCAGGTCGTGCGCGAGAACGAGTCCGTCTACATCCCGCTCGGCGAAGTCCACCGCATGGCCAATCCGGGCAAGATCCTGCTGGAGCTGATCGAGGTACAGACCGGCTCCTATTTCGGCGAGGACGACATCATCCGCCTTAACGACGAATTCGGCCGCACCTGATAGAAATATTTTGCGATCGTCGGTGGCGGCGTGAGCAATAGCCTGATGGCCGACCCGTAACCACGGGACCGGCCGGCGCTTGGCCAGAGGGAACGGGCATCGAGACGCTCTCGGTAGAGAGCCGTCTGAGGCGCCCTTCGTGCCTTGATCTCCCTTTGCACATCGCCAAGCGTCGAATGACGCTTGTATGTCCCAGGCGGCGCTCGCAATGTTTTCCCGCAACGACCCCGCGCACTGCGTCGACTTCTGCGTCAAAGCAAGATGACGGCGCTGCGCCGCCTGTGAACAATTAGACCGGGTCACCATTTACCAAGCTGCCGTCATTCCTGTGGTTAAAGCAGCATTGCTGACTTGGTATCACCCTGATGCGTTCGCAAAGTCTTAGGCGCGAGTTTCCTCACAAGCCGTCACCAGGCGATTTTATGCCCTGTGCTTCTCCACGCTTCACGACAAAGGCGTTTTGCCGCTCAGGAGGCCGTATACGAGTATCAAAAACTTACTTGTAATGGGGCGGTTACTGATCCACATTGTTTGTACAGTAACGCATCGAGCCAATTGGGAGGACGCACGACTGTGATCCAACGTGCATCCAGCGACCTGTTAAAGCGGCAACGGATCATCGGCTATGCCCGCACTGCGAGCGATGAGCAATTTGAGGACACACAGCAGGCGGAACTGCTTGCAGCGGGTTGCGACCGGATCTTTGATGAGCGTCCGTCTCATCCCTCTCACGGTCACCCCGTCCTGACGAGACTGCTCGGCGAGCTTCGGGCTGGCGACACCCTCGTCGTCGTGCGCCTCGACCGACTGGACCTCTCGCCAAGCTCCTTGCTGCTACTGATGGAGGACTTCGAGAAGCGTGGCGTTCATCTGCGCTCAATGATAGATATGATTGACACTTCTCCTCCCCATGGCATTGCGTGTCTTTCAATTGTTCGGGCGTTGGTCCAGCTTGAGAAACGGCGTGGCAGCGAAAAGACCAAAGCTGGCATAAGGGCCGCAAAGAGCCGAGGAAAGCTAGCTGGAAATCCGGGTCTACGGGATCGGCGGCCGGAGGCGATCCAAGCTGCATCGAAAGCACGCGATAAAAACTATCTTTCCCAGTTGGTTGGCTCGGCAGATGTCTGGCTGCCGACAGTCAAGAAGCTTCGACCGGATCACAGTTGGGATAATGTCGTTCGCGTGCTCAACCGTCGTGGCATGGACTGGACTGTCGAGCGCCTCCGGCGCGCTGTCCACAGGATGGCCCGGGCCAATCTCGCCGATTCGGCCTTGCTCACCCGGTCACCACGCCGCACGCCGGACGATCGCCTCATGACGCTCATTGCTGCAATAGCGATTGCCGATCCGACCTTATCGCTTCGAGGGATTGGGGCTCAATTGGAATTGCTCGGCGAGACACCGCCCCGCGGTGGCCGAAAGTGGCAACCATCCTCGGTTCGTCATTTTCTCGACGAGGCCCGCAGGTTCGGGCTGATACGCGACTGAGAGCAAAAAGGAGATACCGGATAAGCACCTTCGCCCTTACCTCAGCATCGAGAAAAAAGAATTTTCACTTTGTCGCACCCGCCTTCTTGCAGGTATCAAATTCATCCACGCAAGTTCCCAGACATCTCATATGCTGGTCGTCATCTTTCTCGGAGTCGCATATATCGAAGCAAATATCTGCTCTGATGCGACATTGATTTTCGATCTGTAGGCCGCCACTCCGTGTTGATTTTGGAGTAACGGTCGTATCGGCATTTGCGCTCAAAGCAGAAAGGCTCACTACCAGAATCATACAGGCAGTACGAAATTCTGTTCTTAACATCCGTCGGCACCCGCTGGTACATTCTCAACTCAACGAAGATCATCGTCCGGGTCGGAATGTGTTGGCATCATCTTCCCTAATCCAAACCAATTGGCAAGAATTAATAGTAACATCAACTGGCATTCAAAATTTATCGGCGGTTGCCGATAATCGCACCGACTATTGGAATCGAGAAAACATTTCAATTTGACTGCGCGACGTTGGCGCCATTTACTTGTGATGCATTGATTTTTAATGCGGCGGTATTTTCCCATTTTTTTTAAACAGGAAGTACCAAAGGAATTTCCGCGGGACTACAACAACTAAAATGCAATACGCGCAGATGATGCTTGATGCAGCATACTGCCAGCAGTCAACTTGTCGGAAGATGGACAATCTGGATAACGCCGCCGGAAGCGGATTGGCGTCGAACTCAAGGTTGGTGGATATGAGGGAGGGTTGCCCACCAGCATTGCCACTGGGCAACAAGTGGGTGGGGTTACCGAGGCGACATCACCATGGTCGAGTATAAGAGCGATATACCTCGAGGTACATTGGATGGTTCAGCGCAACACGTGGACGTGCCGGCCTGACATTTGATCGTGCCCCTGGACGTGGTGTAGGTCGCGGCTGATTGCCGTGCTTTCCGACTGAGGTCGGAGGGGATATCAGCGAGCCACTGCTGGCAAACTGATTTGGGGATCATCGCTCATTTGGGCCATGGTCTCAAGGGTCATGTACCGGGCGCGCTGCACGGCCCATTCATCGTTCTGTTCGAGCAGCAGCGCCCCGACAAGACGGACGATTGCCTCGTCGTTGGGAAAGATACCGACCACATCAGTGCGGCGCTTGATTTCGCCGTTGAGACGCTCGATCGGATTGGTCGAGTGTAGCTTTGCCCGGTGCTCTCTCGGGAAGGTCATGTAGGCCAGAACATCGTCTTCGGCATCGTCCATGATGGTGGCAAGTTTTGGCACTTTCGGCCTGATCTGGTCGGCGACACTACGCCATTGAGCGCTGGCCGCCTCCGGTGTTTCCTGGGCAAAGGCCGTTGCGATGAAGGCGGAGACGACCCGCCGACCGCTCTTTCCGGCATGCGCCAAGACGTTCCGCATAAAGTGAACCCGGCACCTCTGCCAGGTGGCATTGAGAACCTTGGTCACGGCCGCTTTGAGACCTTCATGGGCATCGGAGATGACAAGCTTGACGCCGCGCAATCCTCGGCGTTTCAACTTGCGCAGAAATTCCGTCCAGATCGGTTCGGCTTCTGACGTGCCAACCTCCATACCCAGGACCTCGCGCCGGCCATCACTGTTGACGCCGACGGCGATGATGACAGCGACAGAGACAACCCGTCCGCCGCGTCGGACTTTGAGGTAGGTCGCATCGACCCATAGATATGGCCAGTCGCCTTCGATCGGTCTGTCGAGGAACGCTTTCACCTTAACGTCGATTTCTTCGCAGAGACGGCTCACCTGGCTTTTGGATATGCCACTCATCCCCATGGCCTTGACCAGGTCGTCAACTGAACGGGTCGAGATGCCCTGGATATAAGCTTCCTGGATGACCGCCGTCAGAGCCTTCTCTGCCATGCGGCGGGGTTCGAGGAAGCTCGGAAAGTAGCTGCCCTTGCGCAGCTTCGGAATGCGAAGCTCCACGGTCCCAGCTCGGGTTTCCCAATCACGGTCACGGTAGCCGTTGCGCTGAGCAAGCCGCAACGGGTTCTTGTCGCCGAAATCGGCACCTGTGGCTGAGCCGACCTCCAGCTCCATGAGCCGCTCGGCGGCAAAACCGATCATCTCACGCAATAAATCTGCATCCGCGCTCTTCTCAACAAGCGAGCGCACGTCCATCATGTCTTTGGTCATCGGTGATCTTTCCGTCAGGTTGGTCTTCAACAACCCGACCCTAACGGAAAACACTGGTGGCCGCCCGCAAAGCCGATCACCCGCTACAGCGCTATGGAAGCGCGCGGGCACTCGCCTTTGCTACCCTCCACAACCTACACCACCCGGCGGGACACGATCTGACATTTCGCGGGATGCATCGAAAAGACATGTGGCCAGCCTGTCTTTTACATCAATGCACATCGCCAGCTAGGAATAGACCGTCAGGTTAACATCAGCAGGCGAGGTCGTTTCAACACGCTTGATACGCCTGAGCAACACGAATTTGACGAGCAAGTTGGACAAGAGTTGCGGCCTGAGCGCCGCCCTTAGATATTTCTCATAGAACACGCCAGGCGTCGGATGCTCCGCAAAGGCCTTCACAAGCTCAAATGGTATGCTGCCGTAAACGCGGGTCTTGCCGTGCGCCGTGATAACTACAAGTCGGTTGCTCGCGAATTCATAGTGAACCGTCCGTACCGCTCTCGACTTAAAGTTAACTGTCAGGATTTCTGCGTCCATTGGATAAACCCCCTAGTATCGACTTATAATGCACTGCAACACAGAAAGTTCAAGTGTCATGAAATGACGCCAAGGGCTCGGTGCGCTCGAATCCAATGGGCCCGCGGGAAAAAGCAGGGGTCTCACCGCGCTTTACTCTGCCTTCACTGGGAAAATAGTTTCTTTATTTATGGCAATTATCGACTTTAACGCTCCATCCCTTGTTTATTGACTCAAACAACTGGAAGCTATTTAAAACCTTATTTCGAAGCCCTCACAGGCTGTGAGCAACACCGGTACTTTTACCCAATGCCGGCGTTTCAAGGCGTTCGATGACAGTGAGAGCCGGTGTAATTTCAAATCTCGAACTTCCACGACTGGAGAATGCCAGAACTAGTCCCATTGCAGTGGCGTTACTTGGAACGAAACAACCCGATCGGGTGCCTCCTCAAGCAGATTGTTTAATTCCCCAAGCGGCGATCTACGGCGTCCACTGCTGCTACCCGCGCGAAATAGGCCGGGAAACCTCACACTAACGCCGCGGGATTATTTCAAGAGGTCAGACCACGGCCGCCAGCAACCCATTCGCAAACTCCCGTCGGGGGCTTGTGTTCTTCGGCTTCGTGTCATTTCTGCCAATGAAAATTCCCCTCCATCTGGCAGACAAGCCAAATGCTGGGGCGCTCGTTTCTGGTCATCAAGTTGAATGCCGCCTTTCCTTGGGAGTTACGTCCTCTCTGTTCGTCATGCAACCGTCCGCTTGACAAGGACAGTGCTCTGGAAAAGCGGAGACCGACAGAAGCGCCGCACGAACGTAATGAATGCTGGCGGGAAGGAGCAGTCAAAAGAGCGTCCAGCATCCTGAGAGGACCGATCTGTCGGGCACCGGCTCCGCGCTTTGGCCGTTTTACCCTCGGTTGCGTATCGACTTCAACCGTCATGTGAACGTGGCGGCGCACGTGAGAGCAGTAACGTAACGCTCATAGCGTCACCCACACTTGTCTAGTCTGCGTCACAATCCCGAGGCGTCGCCACCCAACATGACCTGCTTGGCACTAGCTACCGTCTTTCGGCCGAAACAAGGAAACGTCTGGCGCTTATCATTTTCCCTGGCGCTCATTGCTCCTAGCGTGTGCGACTGCAAGGCAACACTTTTTTGGTGCCTTGCGCTTTCAACTTCCCCGGCCTTGCCAGCTGGCTGAGAGCGTTGCTTGTTTCGTAGGAACATGAAATTGCGCAGGAACTCTCTCGCCGTCGTGGGGATGAAAAAATCCTTGCGTTGGACGACGATGTCGTTGTCTGCATTTTATGGCCCGCGGAGCAGCGCAGTCCCAACTTAACACGGCGTCCACACGCCAATGCGTGAAGCACACATGTCTCCTCCCGAGAATTTGCCCACAGGGGGGAATGTCGCTTACCGCGAGGCGGCTGCAAAGGTATGGGTGAAGAATTGCGATGCAATGTCGAACAGTCTCCGGCTTAGCCGCTGAGTAGAATGAATTTAGGCTTCTTGCTGGCCGCTAGTCTAAGGCCTGTCGTCGAACGGCGCCGTCTGACCAAGGGCGTGTTGCTGGCCAATAGGTGCTGCAATATGGAGTTCCGAAACTGCGCGGAGCGCTTCTTTCGCACGTCTTATGGAGGTTCAGTGGGCACATGCTTGGGGTTCTGCCTGTAACTCTCTCAACCGATCGGGAAATCCTATTCTTTCGGCTGACTGCACACTGTGTAGGACCAGTCTGGTTTCTATTGCGTTGTCGGCCTTTCGGAGCCTCGTTGGGGTCCAGTCATGTCGCCGTGCGATGTTCCGGCGTTCACATTGGTTACCCATGCTGTGGGCACGGGATAAGCTCGTCTTGGCATTCCGATCGTGCCTGTGACCCTCTTTGTTTCGTGGGACGAGGGGGTTTTGAGAAGTCACGGGACCGTTTAAATCGCGGTTGACTGTCCCTTGGGCTGATGAAATGCGCAGTTTGCCGCGGCAAACTCCTAAGAGGGGAAAGTTTGCCGCGGCAAACTTTGCTAACCAAACGAGTGTTCCTCGCCAATGCTGGATTTAAGAAGCGCCATAATCATGGGACCGAGGGAAAATCGCCCCTCTCTCGCCCGCCCGGTTAGACTTCGAAGGTATCCGCCCGCAGAAGTAATAAAATTTGTGCGCTGTAAAATGCATGAAATCGTTGCAGCTGCGTTTTCTGGTCCCATAAGTTCGCATGCGTCCCGATAAGCAGACGGGCTGACTCCCAGCATAGACTTGACGACGACGGCCGCATTCATAAGCTCACGCCAATTGTTGATGGTCCCTCCTGGGCCATAGTCCGAGATAAGTGGGCACGCTCGCAAAATTGTTTCCAAAGGATACATCGCCCGTGCATCTCTTGGCGTGCTTTCGCTTCCAATGGGACGCCGTTGTGCGGTTTGTTTCACAGGCGGTTCAAATTCAATAGTAGAGTCAGGATCTGAATTCTGTATATGCCGGTCATTTTGACTGTCATTGCCGTTCATTTTTCCAGGATTAACCAACAAATGCAGACGGTTGATAAGATCGGCCTGGAGCATTTCCATCTTAGCTAGAGAAGCCTCTATTTCTGTAATCGTGGGTGAACGGGACATGCGGCGGACAATACCCAGATAGGTGTTTTCCATCTCATACCAATTCCCTTCTGCGCCTTCTTCGATCGCGGCTGTGAGGATCTTACGGACGTTACGACGGCATATCGTCAAGTCGGCCTTTGCCTTTCGCAATGCGTCTCGTTTGGCGGCCACTTCCTCGGCCAAACACAGAAACTCATCGGCTCTGGCGAGCAATGGGGAGAGATCGAAGCCGAACGCAGATTCTATGGCGCCGGATCTGTCCTTGCGGGCGTAGCGCTTGCCGTTGGCGCTGTCCTTGCGGATAATCAGACCCTTCTGGACCAAGGCGGCAATATGTCGGCGGATGGTTGCATCGGACATCTGATGGGCGCGCAGGGCAAGTTGAACGTTCGAAGGGAACACAACGAGCGCTCCATCCTGACGCAACTCTGCGTCAGGATGGAAGCTCAGCAGCGCGTTCAGAACTGTAAGGCTGCTAGATTGAAGGCCAAGCAGTGATTTTCCTGCCGCAATGTCGCGAAACACCTTCCATTTGTTTGCTGATTTTCCTGGTTTGATTTCCACAGCCGCCATCTGCCGTTTGATCAAGGCAAGCGTCACTGGCCGCCGCCCAAAGGGCGTCGTTACGCTTTCTGTGTGCATTATCTCTTACCTTTCGATAGGCAAAAGAAATCCGCTCACCAAAACGGTGCCGAGACTCTTGACTGTTTTTCAGGGAAGTGCGATTCTGTGTTTGCGGACTACAGAAGGGGCTTCCATGACGGCAACGTTTTGGGGGCCTTTTTCTTTTCCGGTCTACTCTCCGTTGCGTTGATGTTCGGCACTTTTCGATTTAAATTCATCGTAGAGTGCAGGTACTTGGTTCAGCAAGAACGCGGCGAAATCGGGCGCGTCTTTCGTGCTTATTGAGATATCCAGCGTGGCTTTGCCGTGTTTAATTAGCCCAAGACGATGCTGCCGGGGGCTTGTCCAAGGCTCTGCTGTTTGCCGCTCCGCGTTGGGCCTCAATTGTTTCAAAAGAGCCTTGAACCGCTCGTCCGATGGCAGACCCCGCACATCTTCGCTTTCGCTGATATCGATTGCCCTGTCGAGGTTGTTTCCTACGGTCAAATAGTCGGCAAATTCCATCCAACTACGACGACCTATGCCCGGAGCGGGACCGATCGCATCTATCAGCTCTCCTGGTATTTTGGCGACCACGGACAGCATGACCGACAGATCCCCCTTCTGAACAGAGAGGGCTGACATGATCACGTCCCGGGCAAAGCGCGCCTTCAAGCGATCAGCAAACCTAGCTTTTTCAATGTAGGTGAGATCCTGGCGCTCATTGTTTTCTTGTCCCTGCGCAACCACAAGCTGATCGTCGCTGAGATCGCGGACGATTGCCTTGACCTTCAGTCCGAGTTCTGCAACGGCACGAAGGCGCCGATGGCCAAACGCGACCTGGTATCGGCCTGGGACATCGGGGTGAGGGCGCACAAGAATGGGTACTTGTTGCCCTTGCTCACGAATTGAGACCACTAGCCCATCTATGTCGCCGGGCATTCGGTCTTGTAGAAACGATGCGTCAATTGTACTGGGATCTATATCAATGACCGATTGGCCGGCGAGCAGGCGCTTCTCGATATCGTCGGCACGCGCCTGACGCTCGCGTTCCAGTTCAAATGTCGAGCCGACCTGTTTGACGATCTTGTTTTCTGCTTTCGGCTGCTCAACGAGAGACAGCCTATCTTGCGGCTCGGGCATGAGTGGCAAAGTGCGCGGTTTGGCCTGGCGCGTTGTTTCGACGCGGCCAATGTTCTGCGGAATTGGCAAGATGTCTTTACGGCTCATGCTGCCCGTCCCCATGCTTTCCTGATGAGAGATTCAATCTCTCCGTTTACATTGTTCATCGCCTCCATGGCCCGATCATACGTCGCCCGCGTAAACGCAGCACGCTCAACCTCAAACAGCGTTTGATTGGTGAGGCCAGCATCAGAGACAGCTGTGGTCTTGAGCATGGGGTGGATCAGCACGTTGTCGCCGAACATGGCGCGAAGATAGCCGACCATTTGGTTTTGCGGCCCATCGCTCGGTTCGAAGCGCGTGATGAGGTAACGCATCCATTTGTAGTCGAACTCCGCGCCGTGTCCTGCGATCTCGCGCAAAAGATCGGACATCATCGATAAGAACTGGTTCATCGACATCACGTCCAGCATTTGCGGGTGAACGGTCACCAATAATGAGGTCGCGGCGGCGATTGCAGACAGTGTGAGATAGCCAAGTTGCGGCGGACAATCCACGACGACAACATCATAGTTGTCTTTGACCGAGGCGAGGGCTGCCTTCATCCGCTGGAAGAACATAACATCGCCGGGCTTTCGCTTCATCAGCGCACGCGGGGTGTCATGCTCGAATTCCATGAGTTCGAGGTTGCCGGGTACGAGATGAAGATCGGGAATATACGTCCCCCTGACGATTTCGTGCATGGGCCGAGGGGCCTCGTAGCGCAGCGCACCGTAGAGCGTCTCTCCCTCGCCGACATCCGTCTCGGGCTGAACCCCTAGGAGGGTGGACAAGCTTGCCTGCGGATCGAGATCGATCGCAAGAACGCGATAGCCCCGCAACGCCAGATATTGTGCGAGATGTGCGGCGGTCGTGGTCTTGCCGGAGCCACCCTTGAAATTCATAACGGAAATGACCTGTAGATCTTCTCCGTTGCGACGGTGTGGAAGATAACGCCGACTTCCGCGGCCGACCTTGTCCAAATGATTGCGGATTTTATGCATATCCATCGCTGAATATGATCGCCGGCCTGCTGGGCCGGTGCTAACGTCGAGATCGTCGGCTAAGTCGTTCGCAAGAGTTCTCAGGTACACCTCTTTCACACCGATAAACCTTGCGGCTTCAGCCGGCTGAAAATAGCGGATCGTTTTATCCGCATGGGGCGGAAAGACGCTTAGATGATGGGCCTGAAGCTGACTTGACAGCGTATCGGAATGCCGCTCGATAAGCCCCATGAGACTTTCGTCTGCGGGCGGGATGTTACCAATGAGTTGAGCCATTTCAGAAGCCGATTATCCTAAATAGCGTTGCCAAGCGGAAATATGGCGTTGCTCCGATGCTTGCACTAAGCAGCGATTCTGGACGTGCTGCAACCGCATTTTGGGTAACGAGACGTTAACATCACTCGCGTTAATCTCAAATGGTGTTATCTTTCATAGCCTTAGTGCCTGTAGATAATTTACAGCGCTCAGGTGAAACTCGGTCATTTATCTACGTTATAGGACCCTAAAACAGGCCCGCGAGATGCGACCCACCGACTCAGCGTTGCAGTTGAGGCCTCTGTAGCCTCCTTCCGTCGTCGTCGATCACGCTTACATTGGATGCGTTACGTCTGCCGGTTGGGGTGAAAATATAGATGCGGTTGCCACCTTGAGGGACGGCCAGGCAACTGCGCGCGCGCAGACATGGTACGAGATGAGCTCGCCGATCGCGAGCAGCCTCTCTAGGCAGCCTTGCGGTTTTCGCTGGCCGGCGTGCAGCTGAAATTCTCGGGATTCTGGAACACGGGAAAGGCAGGTGGCCTGACCATACCGGCGGACGGGCTGGCGGTTTATGGATCGTGAACTGCCGTCGCAACAATATAGCGGCGTTCCCGAGAACGAGTTCGCGATGATGACGATCGCCGGTATGACGGGGATGAACGTACCCGAGATTCAGCTGGTCGATCTGGAAGCCGTCAGCGGCCTACCGCAAGGTCTCAGTGAGTTGCAAGGGTAGGCGCTGGCGATAAGGCGCTTTGATCGCACAACGCACGGGCCGGTCCATATCGAGAATTTCGCACAGGTGTTCGGCGTAAAACCCGACGATAGGTACAGCAAAGGCAATTACCCCAGCATCACGCGCATGCTGGGAATCTCGTCGCCGAGTTCATACGGCGGCTCGTATTTAGTACGCTGATATGCAATGGCGACATGCATCTGAAGAACTGGTCGCTGATCTATCCCGACAGACGAACACCGGCGCTTTCACCCGCTTACGACCTGCTATCGACGATACCCATATCGAAGGTGAGGATACGGCGGCACTAAACTTCTCGAGGACGAAGAACATGGCCGCGTTGTCAATGGACGAACTGGCGCGTCTCGCCGCCAAGGTGGAATTGTCCGAAAAGCTGGTGCTCGACACCGCACGCAAGACAGTCGAACGTTTCCGCGCAGTGTGGGACGCGGAGAAAGGCCACCTGCCGATAGCAGCCAAGGTCCGCAATATGATTGATGGGCATGCCGCCTCGACTGAGCTGTACCGTGAACCTGCATAAGCAGCGCTGGATCGACAGGATCGTCGATAAGCAGAAAAGACGGAAGCGATAGGGCGTCAGGCGTAGGCGTTCGCCGGGCGAGCGGTGCTCAACGACCAGCCCCACTTTCGTGCGCGTAAATTAGCAGACCGCCTAGTCTGTGATCGAAAATGTTGCAGCTTGCCCGTACGTCAGACCGTCTTGCTCGGTCAACTGCCAGACACAGCCATCCTCGATCCAAAAGTGACGCCCAGACTTTGCTATCCGAGCGCCCCTGTACCCGGAAGCATGCCCGTCGCGTGCAACTGTCTCCAAAAGCAGTTGTCGGTCAGCACGATTGGGAACTTCGGCGGAAAGACGGGATGGTAAGGACGTAAACTCTTGCCAGTCATATTCAAAACAACGTTGAGCTGACATATTCGCATAGATGAAGAGCGGATCTGGATCGGTGTTGTGAGCGACCACAGCGAATGGGGCGTGATGATAGAGCCAATGCGCATCGCTGTCATCGGGCACCAGCGCCTTGCCGACAATGCGCCGGTAACTGTCAACCAACAGATAAAACAATGCTTTGTCGTACCAGGGTTCAAGGACGATTCGGTCGGTTGATGGCATGCACTTTCCTCAATTGTTTGGACTGGATCAGGCGCCCAGTTGGACAATTGAGTGAGCCCATTTTGGTGCCAGCCGCATCCGAACTTCAAGTTACACAACGGCGCGCTTTCTGTGCGTGTCAGCTCTCTTAGCGCAGCAATTAGTCAACGGCAAATGCCGCGTCGTTCCCGGTCGCCAACGTATGCGTGGCCGCATCGCCGTTCTCCTTGCGCACCAGGCTTTCTATCGACCTGCTGACCGATGCACGCAAGCGCCGCGTTGTCCTGAGTAAGGTGACGCGTATGACCGACCTCGACCGACCTCTTTACATTGATGAACTGCGTTACCAGCCGTAGCTAAAGGTAGCACCGCTGCCGTTGTTCCCGTCCTGGACCACGTCGGTTCGAGCATTGCGCCCATATTGAAATATACCGTAGGCGTTGTTGTCGCCATTCTGCCGCAAGGTTGCGGAATGACCGTTGCCGTGTTGCTGGATGAATCCAAGATTGCCGCGACCCGCCTGAGCGATGCCAGCCACATTCCCCCGGCCCAGCTGGCGGATGTCAGCACCTTTCAGGCCGCGGAAGAGCGAATAGACGCGCAGTCCTGTTGAGAAAAGACCGCTATCCTCAGCATTGTCCGGCGCGAGATTGAAAGAGATCTGGCCGCCGGCATAGGCTGGCACAGACAAGGCTACTTGCCCGATGCTCCCAGCAAGAAGAGCGACGGTAAGGATTTTAATCACGTTGCGGGTCATCCTCGTCTCCATTCATCGGCTACCTCGGCCGTTGATCAACTTTCGCATCCTGTCGCTGAACCAGATTGGAATTGCCCGTTCACTTGTCGTTCAGTGGTGTGGTGTTGGTCGAAAGCAAAAAGGGCGCCAAAACGGCGCCCTTTTTCAGGGATTGCAGAGTGCTGAGCCTTTAGCTGCCGGGGATCTGTTTCGAGCAGCTGAAACTCTTGTCCCCGATCAGAACATCCAATGTGGCTTTGTATTTGATGCCTCCAGTTTCGAGGGAGACGGAGCTGAGGATTGTCGGATGTCCGACTGTCGCATCAAAATCGCCACTCTGATTAGTCGTAGAGATACCGCCGTTCCCCGTCTTCTCGACACGGAATGTGTAGGTTCCGCTGACATGCTTATCGACGTCGACACGCGCGTCCAGTTTCACCACACCTGCTCCGGGCGATACTTCGATTTGGCAAAGCTGCGCCGCGTCAGGTTGCCCAGCCGTCATCATCGCCGCGACGGCGGTCACGGGAAGCAGGGCCAGCGCAAGAATTGTCATCAGACGGCGCGGATATTCAACGCTATTTGGCATGGGTCATCCCCTATTGTCTGCGGTTGCGAACTTGACCTCTTCGACGTCATCGAGCCGCAGCTTACGGGCAGGTCTGGACGAAGGCTGCGACGTTGCCGTTGCCGCCCTGGCTGACATTTGCGCTGCAGCCGCTACCGACCTGGACGCCGGCTGCGATATTGCCGTTGCCATCCTGGGTAAGGATAGTCGTGTGATTGGAGCCAAACTGGCCAATACCAGCTACGTTGCGGTTACCGTTCTGATAGGTGGCGCCGTAATTGCCATTGCCCTCCTGACCGACAGCCGAAAGGTTATGACGACCGTATTGATGGCCGACAATCCGGTTGTAGCCACCGTTCTGATAGGTCCTGATCCTATTTTCGAACCCTTCCTGCGCGCCACCGGCAGAATTCGACCAGCCATATTGTTCGATACGCACATCGTTGGCCATGGCAGGGGCTGCGGCGGTAAGACCAACGAGAGCGACGAGTGCGGTTGCAATGAAAGACGTGCGGATCATGACTTTGTCTCCTCAGGCGGATAGGACCGCGGTTGAACACCCCTTTTCTAGACGCCAGCTTTGGAATGGAAGCTGAAGACACTATTCAGTCAGCGTTCACTCTCAGAGGCCGCCGCCAATGTTGTCACGGCCAAGTAACTGCTTTGAAAAGCGAAGGAATTGAAAAAACGCGCTTTAAGATTTGGGGTAATTTGGCCGGACCGCGCCAGATCGCTCGATTGATAACGCCAGTCGTGAGATTTACTCCCTCTGTCACGCAGGCAGGAAGGCCCTTATGATTTCCCTTGCCAGTCGATGGGGACGCCTTGTCGAGGCGTCGATGCAGCACCAGGAGCTTTCTATTTCCGCGCAAAGCTCATCGCGACGCTTCACCAGCGTTGTGAAGGATGCCCGAGGTCCAGACGCGTGGGTCGCGGTCACCAACGCACGGATGGGATCGCCCAGGAGCACCGGCTTTCTATATCGGATGTGATGAGCTAGTGCGACCCAAACCAGATCGCTCCGGGCATCGGTTGGTGCGATGTGGTGCCAGTAGCCGAGGACGGCTTTCTGCACCCACTGAAGATAGATGGAATTGTTGACGTGCCCCTGCTCATCGATGTCGGTCGGCGAAACGACGATTGCAAGATCGAACGTTGGCGCGAACGAAGGAAGAGGCGAGGTCTCAGGTAGCTGCCTTTTATCAACTGGTTGAAATATCAATGGTCTTGCTCTCGGTATTGGGACGCAGCTTGGCTGCAGCGCGTCAGGAAAGGGCGCTGCCTCTTTGAAAGATGTCGTGGCCAAGCGCTAAAGCTTAGGGCCAGAATCGCTCCAGGATGGTGGCGTGCCAAGAAGGCTCAGGGCCAATCCGGAGACACCGGGTGCACGACCGTAGGCTTCACAGGCAGCGTTCTTTGGTGCCCCACCGAGTTGTGACCGCAATTTCTGCCGGGATGGGAGCGACACGTGTAAACCAGAGGTGTTCTTTCCTTTCACAAGCATTTCTGCGAATTGACCGGCAAAGGCAGAGGCAAGGCCGTAGGCGTCTCCGACTTCGGAGACCCTCGCTTGATTGGTGATCGAGTTCGCGCCGCGGGACCAGACGATGGCTGCCCTCTGCATGCCGTCCTTGTCGAGGGCTTCCGCTTCCACCGCTAGTCCTCCAAGGCCAATGGGGAGGCGAGGCACGCCAACGGGCAGGACGACCGAGCTTCCCAGACTGACGGCCGTCGATAATCCGGCCGCGAACTTGCCGGTTGGCACGATGTCCGTGATGACGGCCTTGACGGTGATGTCGGCGGGCTCGCCGGGACCAACGATGTTGTATCGATCGCTGAGGCCGATGCAGAGCGCTCGATCAAGGGCATTGGAGACCAGACGCCCGTCGCCAGTATTGTGAATGCTCGAGGAGGCCTGAGGCGACAAGCGTGTCGAAGAAATTGCAACTGTAGTCGCAGCCAGCAATGCTGGTGTATCTACGTAGGAGCGGGACTTGCTAAAGCGCCCTTCGCTCGCTCCCAGACTGCCGTATGACGTCAGCGCCCCGGACTCGGTCAGCGGAACCGAGCTGCAACTTGCAAGACTGAGCGCGACACAAAGTCCGGCCGCCTTCCAGATGACGAGATGGGTTTTGAAAAAGGTCTGGTGCAAGCCTTTGATCGTCATAGCCATTAAAGTCCAATTTTCAGGGAGATACACATTGTCGTGGAATCGGGTTGCCGTTGCGGCTCGCCTCCGTCAACCCAGGTCTACAGCGCTCTGCTGCGATCGCGCGGGAACGGCCCGCCTGGCTTCTGCCGCAAGCAAAAGCGACATCGCTGAGGGCAGGAGGGTCAGGGTCAGGAGCGTGGCAACCGCGAGCCCGCCGATGATCGCCGAGGCCATCGGGCCCCAGAAGATCTCGGAGGCGATCGGGATCATGCCAAGGATGGCAGCGCAGGCTGTCAGGACGATCGGTCGTGCACGGTGGAGGGATGCCGCGATGATCGCCTCGTCGGGCAGTTGTCCCCGCGCAACATTCTGGTCGATCTCCTGAATGAGGATGACCGCGTTGCGAATAATCATGCCGGCAAGGGCAATCACACCGAGTTGCGCAACAAAGCCCATTGGCGTGCCGGTCGGCAGCATCGCAAGAACCACACCGACAAGCCCGAACGGAGCCATCAGGAGAGCAAGCGCCATGCGCGTGAAACTCTGCAATTGGATCATGAGGAGGGCGACGATGACGAATATCATGACGGGAACGACCGCGAAGATGGAGGAATTGCCCTTGTCGGATTCTTCCGTGATACCGCCTGCGGTGATGGTGTAGCCGAAGGGAAGATCCTGACGCAGCGCGTTGAGCTGTTCGTCGACCTTTCCAGCGACCGTTGCGGCGAGGGCGCCATTCTGGACGTCCGACTGCACGATGATCATCGGTTTGCCTTGCCGCCTCCAGATGATCGGGTCTTCCATGCCGTAGGCAACGGTCGCCACCTGACGAAGCGGCACATGGCTTCCGTCGCCGGTACGAAGCTCAAGATTGCTCACCTCGGCAACGGACGTGCGGTCAGCCTCGGTGCCCTTGACGACGACATCCACCAGCCTGTTCCTGTCGCGGATCGTGGTGACGGTCGATCCGGAAAAGATCGCTGTGATCTGGTTGGCGATCGATTCCGAACTCATGCCGAGCGCCCGGGCCTCGGTCTGGTTCACCTGAATGGTCACGCTCTTTTGCGGCTCTCCGGCGGTCATATTGACGTCGCAGGCATCCGGATTGCTGCCGATGATGGATGCGACTCTTGCCGACAGGACGCGAACCTGCTGATAATCGGGCCCGGACACCCGAAATTTCAGAGGCCAACCGACGGGAGGCCCAAGTTCGAGCGGCGAGACGCGCGTCACCAGATCCGAGAACTTGTCGTCCAGCGCAGTTTCAATTCTCTGGCGGACGGCGTCCCTGGCCTCGACGCTCTTGGCGACCACAACGGTTTCGGTCACGTTGTCGTTTTCGAGTTGAAGGTCCATCGGAAGGTAGAAGCGGACAGACCCCGATCCTACATAGGTGGTGTAGTGATCGATGTCCGGGTCCTTGGCGAGAACATCCTCCAACTGCTTGGCGCGGATCTCTGTTGCTGCCCGCGACGCGTTCTGGGGCAGGGTCAGGCCAATTAACAGCTCCGGCCTGTCGGATGCCGGGAAGAACTGCTGCTCGAGGCGACCGAAGCCCGCAACCGACAGGCCGAATGCCACAAGCGAGCAGATGATCGTCAGCCAGCGATGCCGCAGCGTCCAGGCCACGCTCCTGCGATAGAGGGTCGATATCCGGCCCGCTTCGCCGTGAGAGTGAGCCAGTGCCTTCGGCAATATCCACGTGCCGAGAAGGGGCGAAAAGAGAACCGCCACGATCCAGGACGACGACAGTGCGATGAAGATCACCATGAACAGCGAGAATGTATATTCTCCGGCACTGGACGCCGCAAAGCCGACGGGAATGAAACCGGCGATCATGACCGCTGTGCCGGTCAGCATGGGGAAGGCGGTTGTCTCGTAGGCGTATGTCGCGGCAACGGAGCGCGACTTGCCATTCTCCAGGCAGGAGACCATGCTTTCGACGGTGATCATGGCATCGTCGACCAGCAGACCCAGGGCAATGATGAGAGCCCCCAAGGAGATCCGCTGAAGACCGACGCCGGCGATTTCCATGCCGAAAAATGTCAGGGCCAGGACGAGAGGTATGGAGATCGTCACCACCAGGCCGGCCCTTGTGCCCAGCGACACAAAAGAAACGGCAAGGACGATAATGATCGCTTCGACCAGGACTTTCGTGAAGCCGTCGACTGCATCCTCGACCACTGTAGACTGATCCGCGACCTCGCTCATTTCGATGCCGGCTGGCAGCTGGGACGCAATGGCTTTCATCTGCGTTTTCAGGGTCTGGCCAAAGGTCAGGAGGTTGCCGTCCTTCGCCATGGAAATCGCAAGTGCGATCACTTCCTTGCCGTTGACGCGCACGGTTGGTGCGGGCGGGTCAACGCTGCGTCTCGAGATGGTCGCTATCGAATCGAGCCTGAAATAGCGACCGCCGAGCTTCAGCGTCATGTCCTTGAGAGTGTCCTCGGAAGCGAAAGCCCCGCTGACCCGGACAGAAATCTTTTCTTCCGTCGTCTGGATCAATCCGGCGGGACTGACGGCGTTTTGGGCGCGGATCGCTTCGATTGCGGCAGCCGGATCGATCCCGAGACTGGCAAGCTTGCCCGGCGAGAACTCGATCAGAACCTGTTCTTCCTGGGTGCCGAGAAGATTTACCTTGCCGATATTGGGTAGCGAGAGAATTGCCTCGCGGATTGCCTCGACGCGATCGCGCAGTTCTCTTGGGCTAAATCCATCGCCATGGAAGGCATAGATGCTTCCATAGGTGTCGCCGAATTCGTCGTCGAAGAAAGGCCCGGAGACGCCTTCCGGTAATGTCGATGAGATATCCGACACCTTCTTGCGAACTGTGTACCAGATTCCATCGACCTCTGCGGGCGGGGTGTCGTCGCGCAAGTTCACCATGATCACGGCTTGGCCGGGACGCGTATAGCTCTGCGTATAATCGAGGTGTGGCGTTTCGGAGAGTTTCTTTTCAAGCTTGTCGGTCAGCAGACTAACAGTTTCGTCGACGTTCGCGCCGGGCCAGCTCGCGCTGACGACCATCGTCTTGATGGTAAACGGAGGGTCCTCGTTACGAGACAGGTTCAGATAGCTCAACACGCCGCCTGTGATCGTCGCGAGCATCAGGAAAATCACCAGTGAGCTATGGGTGATCGCCCATCTGGACAGATTGAAGCGGTTGCCGGAAGTGCTTGGGTGAGGGCTCATAGACGGTCGTCTTTCTCGACGGTGACGGCTTCGCCGTCACGCAGCTTGGTGACACCGGCTGTCGCGACAAGATCGCCGTCGCCAAGGCCGTCAGAAACAAACATGCTCCTGCCCGCGTACCGCTCTATCTTGATGGCCCGCGCATGAACGGTTTTGCTCGGAGGCACGTAGACAAAGACTGCCTGATCCTGTCCGAGACGGACAAGTGCTGAAGATGGAACCTCGAACAGGCGCTTTGGCGAAAGGATCACCTTGCCGCTGACGGCAGCCCCCATCGGGAAGCCCTGGACCGGGTTTTGCAAGGTCACCCTGACGCGATAGGTTCGGGTTGTTGCATCAGCCGATGGCGTGACCTCCCGCACCTTTCCCGTTGCGGTCTTGGTCGGGTCGGATAGGAGCCTGATCTGGATCTCGGGGTCGTTCAGGTTCTCGTTCCACAGTTGCTCGGGGATATCGAAAACCGCATCCAGTTCCGCGTTCGAGCTCAGCGTCATTATAGTCTGGCCGGAGGTAACGACCTGGCCCACACTGGCAGAGACGCCGGAGACTATGCCATCGCGATCAGCTCTCAGGTCTGTGTAGGAGAGAGACTGTCTGGCGCTATCCAAAGCCGCGCTCGCGGCTTCCAGCTTTGATTTTGCTGCGTGCAGATTGGCGTCGCCTTGCTGAAGCTGGGCGCGCGAAATGGCATCTTTTGAAAACAGTTCCCAATTGCGCGCTGCGGTGAGCTCGGCGAGCCCTACGTCGGACTTTGCTACATCGACTTGCGCCGACGCGGACGAGACGTTGATAGATGACGGGATCTTGTCGACACTTGCGAGGACATCGCCCGCTTTGACGGAGGTGCCGTTCTCGATCCGAAAGACAATCTTGCCCTCCAGCCGGAAGCTCATCGGGATCTGATAGCGTGGCTGAACCTCGCCGGTTTGACTGAAGGCTTGGCCAATAAGCTGCGATTGAACTGTCACGACCCTGACAGTGCGCGCCCTCGGTGGAGGCGCCGCATCGTCCGAGCAGGCAGTTAGTCCTGTTGCGCACAGGGTGGCGCAGCAGGCAAGGATACGGCTGAGCATAGGCACTCCAGTAGGGCTGCATGCCGCTCGACAAAGCGACGCAAATTCAGTGCCTGATCTCTGCCACATGGGTTTCGGGGCGCGCATTGCATTGTGTTAAGTTTTGTTTCAGCCGAGGAACCGACCTTGCCCGCCAGCAACAAAACTTAATCTTTCGCATCCCCAGGTGCGCGCAGTACCGTGGTATGAGAGACCAAATACGGGAGACAATTGCTCATGGAGCCAGCCTGCACCCCCATGTCCAATGCGCCGAAAATCCTCATTGTCGAAGATGATGCCCAGATTGCAGGTCTCGTTCGGGACAGTCTCGTGGAGCAGGGAATGGTGGTCGATATTGCGGCAGACGGTGCGGCCATGGATGCAAGGATGAGAGCGGATGACTTCGATCTCGTCGTTCTCGATGTGATGCTTCCTGGTGAGGACGGGTTCAGCATATGCCGGAGGCTTCGCGGGGCCGGCGATATTCCCATCCTGATGCTGACATCCGTCAGTAGCGATATCGACAGGGTTGTCGGGCTCGAGATCGGTGCGGACGACTACGTCACCAAGCCCTTTGTCCTCAGGGAACTCGTTGCCCGCATCAAAGGGCTACTCCGCCGATCGAGACTCGCCTCTCCCCCGATCGAGGTTCGGCGAAAACGCATTTTCCGTTTCGACAACTGGCGTATTGATCCGATCCGGCGGCAGGTACACGACCCGAGCCATGCGCGCGTCGCCATGACAACACATGAGTTTGACCTCCTGATCGCTTTTTGTCAGAACCCCGGTCAAGTGCTGACCAGGGAACAGCTGCTGGCTCTCACCCACGCGGGTCTGGCCGGCCCGATCGAACGCAGCATCGACGTTCATATAAGTCGCCTGCGGCAAAAGATCGAACGCGACCCTCGCGATCCCTTGATTGTCAAAACGGTCCGGATGGGTGGCTACGTCTTCACGGCGGCGGTGGAGGAGGTCGATGCCTAAGACTGCCACCAGCATCCCCAAAACCCTTCGTGGTCAGATCACGCTCATCATTCTGGTGGCTTTGGTGACGGTCATTGTCTGTGGGCGGGCGCTGGAAAACCTTGCCAAACGAGACTTTACCGCACCCAACCTCGAAAGGGCTGTCGAGCAGGTGAAGACCCTGGCGATGCTTCTGTCGCAGACCCCTTCAGCGGATCGTCCCGCCATTGTTGCAACTGCCCGACGTGCAGGACTGGACGTCTCGCTCGCACCGATTTCGATGGTTTCGCAATTCAAGGGCTCGTCCGAACTCCAGAGCGTTGCCGAGACGTTTGCAGACTTGCTGTTTCCTCCGGACGGCGAGCCGCCTCTCGGCGGATGGCGAGCGCTGCTAGATGGGCGACGGGTCATTGCGGAGCGGGTCGACGAGGAAAACATCGTCGTGTCCTTCGGTTTTCCGGACACGATCATAACGAGCTCATTCCTCAGCCAAAGCACGTATTATTTCATGGCGGTCATCGTGCTCATCGTCTTCTTCTTCATCTTCGCGATTCGGACGGTGACAGAACCCATCAAGAAAATCTCCGAAGCAGCAACGCTTTCGGACATCAGCAGCGGCTCGCGTATTTTCGAAGAGCGCGGCAGCGTCGAGATTGTCTCTCTGGCGCGCGCGCTCAATGGCATGCGAAACCGGATCCATCTCATGGTCGAGGGCCGCACGCAGATGCTGAGAGGCATCAGCCACGATGTGCGCACGCCGCTGACGCGGCTCAGATTGCGGATCGAGCGTATGGGCGACGGCTCTACGCGAGACGCGCTGCTGACCGATATCGACCATATGGACAGGTTGCTCACAGAAAGTCTGAACTATCTTCGCGATGACTACGCCACCGAGGAGGTGGAACGGGTCGACGTCGCCAGCATCCTGCAGACCGTGTGCAGTGATTTCTCAGACGTTGGGTTCAACATGACCTATCGCGGGCCCAATAAAATGATCGCCAATTGCCGTCCGCTTTCCATGATGCGCGCTGTTACAAACCTCTGTGACAATGCCTCGAAGTTTTCCAACTCCGCCTGTGTTGAACTCCGGCAAACCGCAACCGGCTTTTCCATCTCGGTCGCCGACGACGGGCCGGGAGTATCCGAGGAACTCCGCGAAAAGGTGCTCCAACCGTTCTTCAAAGGAGATCCGTCACGACGCGGCCAAGCAGGCTTCGGTCTCGGCCTGTCTATTGTGGCCGACATCGCCCGCTCCCACGGCGGCAGCATCTCCTTGTCCTCCAATCAGCCCCACGGTCTGATAGCGCGGATCAGCGTACCTGATGCTAGACATGATTGAAGCGAAACGGAGACTTCCAAGAAGGCGAGCGGCGTGGATACAGGGAAGCGATTAGTGGCGTCGGTGACGAATTCGCTTGCCCCTCAAGGCTGTTGATCACGGCGTCTGCCGAACTGCTGACTATCCTGTCCCCTGCCTTTGTAGTGACTTCGGCGCAATGAGGTTCGAGCTCTGCTTGCACATGAGGGTGTGAGTCTAGACTATGCCAGCGCCATATGCCATGCTTATCCGGCATTTGGCGCTGGCGTCGAGACGGCGTGGATTGAGGCGTCGCCTTACCGCCACATGCCTGATCTGAATGCGTACGGCTGGCTTTTGACGGCGCTGGAAGGATGTGGTCACCTCGGCATCGCGTGCTCAGACGGACAGCGTCACGTCAAGCGTGGGCCTTCCTGCTGGCGAAGCTTACGGCAAGGACGGCGAAGATGAGCGTTCCTGTTCCGACCTGTTATCGGCTGCCGGGCTTCGTGAAGGGCACCACGCGACCGTCCTTGGACTCCCCCTCATCCAGAGCATGCCGACCGATCAGCTTGACAAGAGTGGGTGAGACGTTCCAGTGCTTTTCGTCATCGGTATGGATCGTGACGGTTTTACGATTTCGACGGATGACGATCCCCGTAATCGTTTTGCCGTCGGTCGCCTCGAACATGACGGCACTGCCAATCTTAATCTGCCGCAACGCTTGATCTGTTTTTTGCCGATGGAGAAGATGAAGCCGCTCGACGATACGCTCGTTCAATGCCAGCAGTTCGGCCTCATCGAGCGTGTGGATATCGATATCGGTCATGGCGCAGCTTCATCCCTCAATGACAGTTTTCTTCAAGGACCATCTCGATTATGATGTAAGCTGCACACCGACACAATTGCCTGACAAACCGGAGCCGCGATAAAATCTGCCCATATACCCATTTTACAGCTCAAGACTTCGACGAATTTCTAACGATTAACTCTATATTTTATTTGCATTTTGTACTCATAACGGCACCCAAAGGGAGCCAAATTTCCGCTGCATCTACCACTCCCGCACCCTGTCTCTTCGCGTCTACCGGCATTGGCCCTTGCGAGCGACATCAGCATCGGGCCGATGGCGAACTCGCCGCGCTCCGTCCTGCAGGTGAGGTCGCGCAGATATCTGACGGCCGACGTGATGCTGCCGGCCCGTTCCAGCACGCAGGCCGTGACGGTCGCCGCATTCTCGGGCCCCATTATAGCGCAAGCCTCCTCGTAGGCGCGGGGGCTGACCCCCATCAGGTCTCGCCTATTGCCGATACTGCCGCCCGGGCCGTAGGACAGGATTTCCGGGCAGGCCTGCAACACAAGCCCGAGCGGAAACGCCTTTAGGCCCGGTTGATCTCTGCTCGCCGTCGTGGTTTCACCAAACGGCCATCCGTTAGGCTTATGCGCTCGAAAGCCTCATCCGCCGCAGGGGCCTCATCGATCTCTTCGACAATAGGCGTGATGTCATGGATGTCGGGCGAGCGTGGGATCCGGGCTACGAGATCGCGGAAATGCCCTTGTACCATAGGCCAGTCACCCGGCACGCCCTCTTCCAGCGCCGTCGCGATCAGCTTGGCAATGTCACGCCGGCAGAGCGACAGGCGCTCGCGCATCGCCCTGAGCGGGCTGGTCGACGGTGACCTGCGCTGCCAGTGTCTGGATTCATCAGAGCGGGCAATCAGCGGGGCGATATTGAAGCCATAGGCCTGGTCGACCTCCCCCTCCCCGTCCCGGCGCGCAAAGCGCTTGCCGTTCGGGCTATCCTTGCGCACCAGCAATCCGGCGTCCATCAGCGCTGCCAGATGGCGGCGCAGCGTCGCTGGCGCAATGCCGTGGGCGCGGATCGACAGCTGGGCGTTGGAGGGAAAGACAGCGAGGCCGTGCTTTGCACTGAGCTCATTGCCCGGATAGAAGCTCAGCAGCGCGTTAAGCACCGCCAGCGCCCTGTCGGAAAGACCGAGCATTGGCTTGCCAGCAGGCCACGCGTCATATCCCGTCGACCAAAGGGCGTCGTCACACTTCCTGTCTGCATTCTCTCGTCACCTTCAATAGGGCAATAGAAATCTGCTCACCAAACGGAGCCAACATTCTTGATGGTGTTTCCGGAAAATGCCGATTCATAGTCGGCTATAATTTCGAGAAGCGCTTCCACATCCACAACGTTTTGCGGGCCTTTCTCTGGTGCGGTTCAGTCTTTTGCTTTATTCGCGTCACGGCTGGAAAATGAGTGGTAAAGCTGTTCCAGATTTTCCGACAGATACTCTCCGAACGCCGCAGCATCCTTGGATTTCAGCGCCAGCGAGAATATCTTACCATCATGCTTTGCTGTGACGCTGACACTTTTGTTCGCCAGCGACCATGATTTTTCCTGAACCTTGCGCGCGACGCGCTTGCTCTGCTTGAGGTGTGACATGAGCCTTTGAAAGCGCTCGTCACTGGTCCCCTCCGCAAATTCAGGGCTGACAATGAACGTCATCGCCTTGTCCAGACTGGATGGCTTCTCCAGTAAGATCTTCAATTCGTACCAGCGATCTCGGCCGATCGACTTCGCAGTCCCGATAGCTTCCAGTATCTCCGGTGGAATGCTTGTGACCGCCAGCATTTTTGAGAGCGTCGCACGATCAAGCGACAGCGCCGTCATGATGATGTGGTTGTCATTGTCGTAGTGAAGACGCGACAGCTCACCGGCAAAGACTGCGCGTTCGATGAAAGAGAGGTTGGCACGGGCAGAGTTCTCCTGTCCCTGCGCAACGACATGCTCCCGATCTTCCATATCCTTGACGACGGCACGGACCTTACGCCCCAACGTCTTGGCCGCCCTTAGCCGCCGGTGGCCGAAAACCACCATGTAGCGACCGTCGGTCTTGGGATGCGGACGGACCAGAATGGGACTATCCTGTCCCCTGTCCCTGATGCCGTTCACCAGCTCCTCGAATTCCTTGGCATCGTCTTCGAGGCGATCCCTGATGAAGGAAGCATCTACGACATCGGGATCGAGTTCGACAATCGTTTGTCCTTCGAGCAATTTGTCTGCACGGCTGGCGAGCTCATCGATGGAATTCAAAATCGACCTTGAAGCGCCCTTGACGGTATAGTCGAGCAGCGGCCGGGTTTCATCCGAAACATGGTCGTCCATGACATGGGCAAATGGGTTCTTACGCGCCATCTGTGTTACCCTCCAATTGCACTAGACCCTTGAATAATATTGAGAAATCCTTGCTTTTGACGGCAGTCAACATCGTCACATCCGCCCCCACGCACGGTGAATCAAACCCTGGATCTCGAAATTGACGGCATCCATGCATTCGATGGCGCGGTCATAAGTCCCACGCGTGAAATTCGAGCGCTCAACTTCGTACAAGGTCTGCTTCGTAAGACCCGCATCTGAGATCGCCGTGGTCTTGACCATCGGGCTTTTCAAGATCTCCTCTGCGAGCATCGATTGCATGAATCCGAGCATCTGGACCTGCGGCACGTCTGTCGGCTCGTATCGGGTGATGAGATAACGCAGCCAGTCCATCCGCACGTCCGCACCCGCCTTCTTGATCGTCCGGGTGATATTGCCGAGCATCAGCAGGAATTGGCTCATTGACATCAGGTCGAGCATTTGCGGGTGAACGGTGATGAGAACGGATGTCGCAGCAGTCAAAGCGGTCAGAGTCAGATAGCCGAGTTGCGGTGGGCAATCGATCACCACGACATCGTACCTGTCGTCGACTTCCAGCAGGCCCTTGCCCAGACGCGTGAAGAAACGCTTCCCCTCGGTGCCGACCTGCATCGCCAACGGCGTGTCGTATTCGTATTCCTGCAGCTCAAGATTTGCCGGAATGATGTCGAGGCCCGGGAAGTTGGTCTGCAGGATCACGTCGCTGATCGGCTTGCGTTCGTCATCATAACGGATCGTGTCGTAGAGCGACGGGTTCTTGTCCAGCTCCGGCTGAAATCCGTGAAGCGCCGAGAGCGAGGCCTGCGGGTCGAGATCGATTGCAAGGACCCGGTGGCCGGTCAGGGCAAGATGCTGGGCCAGATGGGCGGCCGTCGTAGTCTTGCCTGACCCGCCCTTGAAATTGACGACGGCCACCACTTGCAGTTTGTCGCCTGCCTTGCGATGCGGCACATACTTCTTGGCTTCGGCCTTTCCGGTCTTATCCAGCAGCAGGCGAAGTTCCGACATCTGTTCCGCAGTATAGAGACGCCGACCTCCGGACGAGGTCTCGGGGACCGGGCCCTTGCCTTCCAGATGCAATCGCTTCAGATTGTTGGGGCTTACACCGAGATAATGCGCCACCTCCGCCATCGAAAACTTGCGCAGCGTCTTGCGTGCATTGGGCGGAAATTTCTCGAAGCGGAGCTGATCCAGCTTGCGCGAGATTTCTGCTCCCTGCTGCAGGATTTTATCGTCGAACTCAAACGACGGCAGCGGGGTGAAAGCATTCATGTCAAAGGACCATTCTGGCGATATTTTTCGGTGTATCGATGAATTGCCGCCATTATCTCCTTTTCTTTGATTCTGACAAGCAATTTAGAAGTCTGGCAAAGGGTAAAAGGTGCTGGGGCGCGCGCATCTCGTATCGACGGAGGCTTTTACCGGGGATGGAAGCAACCATCATGAAAACGTGAATGGTTTCTCGTCGCTTCAGGCGTAATGCTCGAGATGGTGGCCTGCTAGTGGATGGAATCTAACGCTTGGTGCCCGCGTTTAACGGCGGCGATGATTTTGTCGGGATCGGCGGTCCAAGTGAAGGGCTTTGGCTTTTTGTTGTGCTCAACGAGGAAACGGTTGATGGCGGCCTGGAGATCGACGACGGAATGGAAAACGCCGCGTTTCAGACGCCGCTTCGACAGCCTGGCGAAGAAACCCTCCACCGCGTTGAGCCATGAGCTTGAAGTCGGAGTGAAGTGGAAGGTGAAACGCTCGTGACGGTCGAGCCAGGCTCTCACCTTGGGATGCTTGTGGGCAGCATAGTTGTCGAGGATGACGTGGACGGCCTTGTCGTCCGGCACCTGGGCGTTAATGGCGTTGAGGAAGCGGATGAACTCCTGATGACGATGACGCTGCATGTTGCGGCCGATGACGGTGCCGTCGAGCACGTTGAGGGCGGCAAACAGCGTGGTTGTGCCGTGCCGCTTGTAGTCGTGGGTCATGGTGCCGAGCCGACCCTTCTTCATCGGCAGGCCCGGCTGGGTGCGGTCGAGCGCCTGGATTTGGCTTTTCTCATCGACCGACAACACGACGGCGTGGGCTGGCGGATCAACATAGAGGCCGACAACGTCTCGCAGCTTGTCGACGAATTTCGGGTCGTTGGACAATTTGAACTGCCGCCACCGATGAGGTGCGAGGCCATGCGCTTTCCAGATACGCCTGACTGCGCTGGCGCTGATGCCGGCGGCCGTCGCCATCATGTCGGCCGTCCAGTGCGTCGTCTCGCCCGGCGGATCAGCCAGCGTCAGGGCCACCACACGCTCGGCGACATCGGGTCCGAGCCGCACAATACGCGACGGCCGCGTCTTGTCGCGCAGGAGACCCTCGACGCCTTCTGTGGCGAAGCGCTCTTGCCAGCGCCATACGCAGGTCTTCGATTTGCCGGTCTGGCGCATAATCTCGACAGTCCCGACGCCATCGGCACTCAGCAGGATGATCTCGGCCCGCCAGACGTGCTTTTGGGGCGCATTGCGATCCCTGGTCAAGGCCATCAGGCGTTGGTGATCTGTTGGCGAAACGGTGAACGATATTCCTGTGCGCATGCGCCAGACTCGCATGCCAACCCAGCAAATGGAATCCCATACAGGACTCTTATGTCAGGCGGTAACCACTAGTCTGGCCGCCGCGCTCTGGTTGCGCTGCCTGGCGAACAGGCTCTGCGACCGGTCGGGGGATATAGACAGGAGATGGATGTGCATACGAAAAGCTTCAACGACAAGATCGTTCTCGTTACCGGCGGCTCGAAGGGTATCGGCTTGGCATGTGCCAAGCAATTTGTCGGGGAGGGGGCCCGTGTCGTCATCAGTTCTCGCTCGCAAGCCAATATCGACGAAGCGCTGAAAATGCTGCCGGGTGCAGTCGGCTTTGCCGCCGATCTCTCCGATGGTGCGGCTGCAGCGGCGTTGGTCAAACGGGTAGGACTGGATGTCGGTCCTGTCGACGTCCTCGTCAACTCGGCCGGTGCAGCCAAGCGATCGCCACCGGAGGACCTGACGCCCGCCTTCTGGCGCGCAGCCATGGATGCAAAGTTCTTCTCGACCATCAACGTTGTCGATCCCATCGTCAAGGCGATGGCTGCGCGGGGTCATGGCGTCATTATCAATATCATCGGCGCTGGCGGCAAGGTGGCGAGCCCCATCCATCTTGCGGGCGGTTCGGCGAATGCGGCGCTGATGTTGGCGACTGCTGGTCTCGGCAATGCCTATGCCGCATCCGGAGTGCGTATCGTCGGCATCAGTCCCGGTCTGACGCAAACCGGGAGAGTGGCGGAGGGAGTTGCAGCGGATGCGCGCCTTGCCGGCATCACCATCGAAGCCGCCATCGAGAACAGCGTTAAAAAGATCCCGATCGGGCGTATGGCGCTGCCGGAAGAAGTGGCCGACCTCGCGCTCTTTCTGGCCTCGGACAAGGCACGCTATATCACCGGCATCACCATTACCATGGATGGCGCCCAGTATCCTGTGGTCGTGTAGGAAGCCTACTCCTTGCTCGACGCCTGGTTATCGCTATCGCGGGCAAACACCAGACTGGCGTCGCTGACCGTGGCGACGTGCGCGTGGGCAGCGCGGCCGGCGAGCGCCGCCTCGCCGCGCAGGATGGCCATGACGATGGTCTCGTGTTCCTCAAAGGACCTCACCATGCGCCCGGAGAGCCTGAACTGCGCCCTTCGAAACGGCGCAAGTCGCGCGCGGGTCTGGGTTACGAGCTCGTAAACGTGGTCGTTGTGCGCACCGCGATAGAGGCGCGTATGAAATTCGGTATTATGCGCCGCATATTCCTCTTCCCCGCCGAGATGTACAAGCCGCGCCGATGCGCGGTGCTCGAGCTCCAGCTGGCGTCGTTCATCGACGGTCATGCGCTCGGCGGATAGCCGGGCGCAGATGCCTTCCAGTTCGGCCATGGCCTCGAACATCGATACGAGATGCTGTTGTGTCACCCTCGTGACCACGGCGCTGCGGTTTGGCTGGCGGCCAACAAGGCCAATGGCGCAAAGCTGGCCCAGCGCTTCGCGCACCGGTGTCCGCGAAACCTCGAAACGTCCCGCGAGAGACACTTCGTCAAGCTTGTCGCCGGGTTGCATGGCGCCGGTGATGATCATGTCGGCGATAGCGCGGACCATTTGCTCGACGGTGGTCCCGGCGCGCACGACTGCTTTTTTCGAGGGCGATTTCACACGTTGTCTCTACATCTAAGACGTACTGCATACAGATGCATCGAGAACAACAGGATGTCAATGTTAGCACAAGCCATTGTTATGAAACATTATTTTTTAGAGTTTGGCGATCGACCCATTCGGGAGCTCGCAGAAATCCGAAAAGCCGATAATATATTCATCAGCTCAGAAAAAGTGCATACAGTTTGTGCTTATCTCATGTCGGCATCTCATAAAGCATTGATATCATGATACTTTCAAAGTGGCATGGCAGTTGCTTCAAGACTTTCGTAACCTGTTGACCCGGCAATGCCGCGAGGAGATCACCATGACCAAACTCCTGCCAATGAACCGCCGTACATTTCTCCAGACGACCGCGGGGGCCGGCGCGGCCCTCGGCCTCTCGTCTTCCCTTTTCGCGACCGGGGCCGCGGCGCAAACCGCGCTGACTGTGGGCTTCATCTATGTCGGCCCCAAGGACGACTACGGCTACAATCAGGCGCACGCGGAAGGCGCTGCTGTCGTCAAGGCGATGCCCGGCGTCACTGTCATCGAGGAGGAGAATGTACCGGAAACCGTCGACGTCCAGAAAACCATGGAATCGATGATCAATCTCGATGGTGCAACGCTGATCTTCCCGACCTCTTTCGGCTATTTCGACCCCCATATGCTGGCAGTTGCAGCAAAGTATCCAAACATTCAATTCCGCCACTGCGGCGGTCTCTGGCAGAAGGACAAGAACCCGATGAACACCGGGTCGTACTTCGGCTATATCGGCCAGGGGCAGTATCTGAACGGCATCACGGCAGCCTACGCGTCGAAGAGCAAGAAAATCGGATTCGTCGCTGCAAAGCCGATCCCGCAGGTGTTGCAGAACATCAATTCCTTCCTGCTCGGCGCCCGCTCGGTTGATCCAGCCATCACCTGCCAGGTCATCTTCACCGGAGAATGGTCGCTTGCCGTCAAGGAGGCCGAGGCCACCAATGCTCTGATCGACCAGGGCGCCGACGTCATCACCTGCCACGTGGACAGCCCCAAAGTCGTGGTCGAGACGGCCGCCGGGAGAGGCGCGTTTGTCTGTGGATACCACGCCAACCAGAGCCCGCTTTCGCCCGAAAAATATCTGACCGGCGCCGAGTGGGCCTGGGGGAATGTCTACACAAACTTCGTCACGGAAGCCCAGGCCGGCAAGCCGCTTGGAAACTTCGTGCGCGGCGGCCTGAAGGATGGCTTCGTCAAGATGAGCCCTCTTGGACCCGGCGTGTCGGCAGAATCCCGCACTAAGTTCGAAGCAACGCTGGCATCGATGAAGGCCGGTGGCTTCTCGGTATTCAAGGGGCCGCTGAAGGACAACAAGGGCAATGTCGTCGTGACCGCAGGGCAGTCTCTTGCCGAGGACGCCATTGAGCTCGAAAGCATGGGCTACCTTGTCGAGGGCGTCGTCGGCTCGACGGCTTGAGCGTGAAGAGGGGAGGGCAGGTCATGGCCGCCGAGATCGAAACGTCCACGATATCGTCGCCGGCAGCGCGAGCCGCGTCATTCAGGCCGGCACTGGGGTGGTTGGCGCGTCGCGCCGAGCCGGTTGCGATTTCGTTCGGAGCGGTTTTTGCAGGCCTGGCTCTCTTCTCCCTGTTCATTCTGGCGGTCGGCAAATCGCCGGCCGTCCTTTTCCAGTTGATGTATGCCGGTGGCTTCGGCAGCTGGTTTTCAATGCAGAATGCGCTCAGCCGGGGAGCACCGCTCCTGTTGACCGCGCTCTGCGTGGCGCTGCCGGCGCGGCTGGGGCTGGTCATTATTGGCGGCGAGGGCGCGGTTGTTCTTGGTGGCGTTGCGGCGGCTGCGATCGCCCTGCCGCTCACCGCAACCCTGTCGCCGGTCGTTGTCGTTCCTCTGATGGCGCTTGCCGGCATGCTGACCGGCGCCATCTGGATCGGCTTTGCCGGATTTCTGCGTCACTACAGGGGTGTCAACGAGACAATTTCCAGTCTCCTGCTTGCCTATATCGCCATTGCCTTGATGAACCACCTTATCGAGGGACCGCTCCGGGACCCCGCCAGCCTCAACAAGCCCTCGACCGCGCCTCTGCCGGCAAATTTCATGCTTGGTCATATCCCTGGCATGGACGTCAACTGGGGTCTTGCCATCGGCGTCATCGCATGCATCCTTTGCTTCGTTCTGATCGAGGCCACCAGCATCGGCTTTGCCGCCCGCATCGCCGGCGGCAATGTCCGCGCGGCGCAAGTCCAAGGATTGCCCGTGGGCCGCCTGATGGTCGGCTTTACGGCCCTGGCTGGAAGCTTTGCCGGTCTGGCCGGCATGGTGCAGGTCTCGGCGGTGCAGGGCACGGCCAATGCGTCGCTCGCCTCCGGCTATGGCTATACTGGCATCCTTGTCGCATTTCTCGCGCGCCACAATCCGCTGGCAATCATACCCGTCGCCATCCTTCTCGGCGGCATCGATGCGTCGGGCGGGTTGATCCAGCGACGCATGGGCCTGCCGGACGCGACCGTACTTGTGCTGCAAGGCACGCTCTTTCTCTTCATCCTGTTCTGCGAGACCTTTTACGGCCGCTTCAAGATCTTCAACCCCGACCTCTGGAAGAGGAGCGCCTGATGGACGACACCGCAATCGGTCTTTGGGGCGTACCGCTGGCCATTTTCGCTGGCGCGATCCGTGTCTCGACGCCATTCATCTTCGTCAGCCTCGGCGAATCGATCACCGAGCGCTCCGGCCGCATCAATCTTGGCCTCGAGGGGACGCTGGTGTTCGGCGCAATGACCGCCTACGCTGTTGCCGTCATGAGCGGTTCGCCCTGGCTCGGCGTGCTCGCGGCGATGGCGACCGGGGCAGTCTTCGGCCTCGTGCACGGCTTCATCTGCAAATTCCCCAAGATCAACGATATCGCGATCGGCATCGCGATGATGCAGTTCGGCCTGGGCCTTGCCTTCTTCCTTGGCAAGTCTTTCATCAAGCCTGCGGCACCGCACCTGCCATCGATCCCGCTCGGCGGCTGGTCGCGCCTGCCGCAGATCCAGGCGGCGCTGAACATCAACGTGCTGTTCGTCATCGGCGCGCTTTTGGCGGTGGTGCTGTGGTGGGGCTTCCGCAACACGCGCCTCGGCCTGATCCTGCGGGTGGTCGGCGATAGCTCGGATGCCGCCCGCGCCATGGGTCTTAACCCCGATACCGTCCGCCTGCTGGCAACTGCCGCCGGAGGGTCGCTTGCAGCCATCGGCGGCGCCTATCTGTCGCTGTTTTATCCCGGCTCCTGGAACGAGGGCATTTCATCGGGACAGGGGCTGATGGCGGTCGCACTGGTGATCTTTGCGCGCTGGAACCCGATCGGCTGCTTTCTCGCCGCATTGCTGTTCGGCGGCGCCGGTGCGCTCGGTCCTTCGCTGCAATCTGTCGGCGTGACGCAGGGCTACTACCTGTTTTATGCGGCGCCGTATGTACTGACGCTCGTCATCCTGATCGCCACATCCTCGCCCACCCGGTCGCTCTCAGGCGCGCCCGCCTCGCTATCGATAACCAAGTAAAGGACACGCCATGAACGGTCTCGGAGGACTGAACATCTCGGAAAACGGCGTCGGCATCGGCCTGGTTCAGCTCCAGTTGCCGGTGACGGTGACGAAGGACGACCTGGCCCGCCAGACGCAGGTGATCGTCGACCTCGTCGGCAAAGCGCGGCGCAACCAGTCCGGCATGGATCTCGTCGTCTTCCCGGAATATGCGCTGCACGGACTGTCGATGGACATCAACCCGGACATCATGTGCCGGATGGACGGTCCGGAAGTGGCCGCATTCAAGCAGGCCTGTCGCGACAACCATATCTGGGGATGCTTCTCGCTCATGGAATTCAATCCCGGTGGCATGCCCTACAACTCCGGCATCATCATCGACGACCAGGGTGAACTCAAACTCTATTATCGCAAGATGCATCCGTGGGTGCCGGTCGAGCCGTGGGAACCCGGCGATCTCGGCATTCCGGTCATCGACGGCCCCAAGGGCGCAAAGCTGGCACTGATCATCTGCCATGACGGCATGTTCCCGGAAATGTCTCGCGAATGCGCCTACAAGGGCGCCGAGATCATGATCCGCACGGCCGGCTACACCGCCCCGATCCGCGAAAGCTGGCGCTTTACCAACCAGTCGAATGCCTTCTGCAACCTGATGGTGACAGTCAGTGTCTGCATGTCCGGCTCCGACGGCAGCTTCGATTCCATGGGGGAGGGGATGATCTGCAATTTCGACGGGTCGATCATCGCCCACGGAACATCCGGCCGCGTCAACGAGATCATCACCGCCGAGGTGCGGCCTGATCTCGTCCGCGAGGCACGGCGCGGCTGGGGCGTTGAAAACAACATCTACCAGTTCGGCCATCGCGGCTATGTGGCCGTTGCCAGCGGCGCCGGCGATGCGCCCTACACCTACATGCACGATCTGATGGCAGGGCAGTACAAGCTGCCTTGGGAGGATGAGATCAAGGTCAAGGATGGAACGACTTGCGGCTTTGAGAAGCCGACGAGGTCCTATCGCGAAACACGCAAGATAGCCGGCGAATAGGAGGCCTGATATGGATTTGCAGACGGAAACCAAGGGACGCTTCATCACGTCCGATCCCTATCCCTGGCCCTATAACGGCGCGCTGCGCCCCGATAATACGGCGCTTATCATCATCGACATGCAGACCGACTTCTGCGGCGCCGGCGGCTATGTCGATCATATGGGCTATGACCTCTCGCTGGTGCGAGCGCCGATCGCCCCGATCAAGGCGGTGCTGACAGCCATGCGCGCGAACGGCTATCACATCATCCATACCCGCGAAGGCCACCGGCCTGACCTTGCAGACCTGCCGGCCAATAAGCGCTGGCGTTCGCAGCGCATCGGCGCTGGCATCGGCGATGTGGGCCCCTGCGGCCGCATCCTGGTACGGGGCGAGCCCGGCTGGGATATCATCGATGAACTCTACCCCATCGCCGGCGAGACGATCATCGACAAGCCCGGCAAGGGCTCGTTCTGCGCGACCGACCTTGAGCTCATTCTTCACCAGAAGCGCATCGAGAACATCATCCTTACCGGTATTACGACGGACGTCTGCGTCCACACGACGATGCGCGAGGCGAACGACCGCGGGTTCGAATGCGTCATGCTGGAGGATTGCTGCGGCGCCACCGACTACGGCAACCACCTCGCCGCCATCAAGATGATCAAGATGCAGGGCGGCGTCTTCGGCGCCGTCTCGACATCGCAGGCGATCATCGAGGGGATCGGCTGATGTCCTCCCGCCGCGCCTTCGTCGCTCGCATCGCAGCAGATGGCCCCAATGATATTGCCGGCGTCGAGGCCTTGTTCGATGCTGCCCTGCCACCTGGCGATCTCGTTGCCATTCTCGGCAAGACCGAGGGCAATGGCTGCGTCAACGATTTCACGCGCGCCTTCGCCACGACGAGCTTCGAAACGCTGTTTGCAAAGCACGGCATATCCGGCGCCTCGATCGTGATGTCCGGCGGCACCGAAGGCGCGCTGTCGCCGCACTGGACAGTTTTTGGTCGGCAGCAGGTGGCGGATGAGGGAACCGGCGCACTTGCAATCGGCGTTGCCCGCACGTCTGTATTGCCGTGGCAGCATCTCGGCCGCAGGCAACAGGTGCTGAGCGTGGCAGAGGCGGTACGCGCGGCGATTACCGATGCCGGGATCGACACGTTGGAAGACGTGCATTTCGTGCAGATCAAGTGCCCCCTTCTGACCCAGCGACGGGTCCTCGAAGTCGAGCACGCCGGCGGCACGACAGTCACCCGCGACGCATTGAAATCCATGGCCTATTCCCGTGGCGCATCGGCGCTGGGTGTGGCGGTGGCCCTCGGCGAACTGGATCCGGACACGATTTCGGACAGTGATGTCTGCACCCGGCTCGACCTCTTCTCCGGCCGTGCCTCCACATCCGCCGGCGTCGAACTTGAGGACCACGAGATCATCGTGCTCGGCATGAGTCCCCGCTGGTCCGGCCCGCTCGCCATCGACCACGCCATCATGGGCGATGCGATCGACACAGCCGGTGTAAAGGAAGCACGCGACCGCCTCGGCGACGCCACTCTCGTGGCGGTACTCGCCAAGGCCGAAGCGGACCCTTCCGGTTCTGTCCGCGGTCGCCGGCATACCATGCTTGACGACAGCGATATCTCCTCCACCCGGCATGCCCGCGCCTTCGTCGGCGGCGTCCTTGCCGGCCTGTTCGGGGCTACGGACCTCTATGTCTCCGGCGGCGCTGAACACCAGGGGCCTCCCGGCGGCGGACCCGTTGCCGTCATCGTTGAAAGGCAGGAACTGACATGATCCAGATCCGCGACACACCACTTCCGGCTCGTGGCAAGGCCGTCGGCATCCAGACGCACGACATGACCATGCGCTTCGGCAGCTTTACCGCGCTCGACCACGTCTCCATCGACGTTCCTGCCGGCTCCTTTCACGCGCTGCTCGGCGAAAACGGCGCCGGCAAATCGACACTCGTGAAATGCATCATGGGCTTTTACCACCAGACATCCGGCTCGCTGTCCGTCGGGGACAGGGAGGTCGCCATTGGCTCGCCCAAGGATGCGGCAAGCTACGGGCTCGGCATGGTCTACCAGCACTTCACGCTGGTGCCATCGCTGACGGGGGCGGAAAATCTGGTGATCAGCCGCGCCCACGTGCCGGCCGTGATCAATTGGGCCAGGGAGAACCGGGATCTGGCAGAGTTCATGGAGACAATGCCTTTCAAGATCCCCCTCGACCGTCCGGTTCAGGAACTGGCCGCCGGCGAGAAGCAGAAGCTGGAAATCGTCAAGCAACTCTATCTCGGCCGGTCCTTCCTGGTGCTCGATGAACCGACATCGGTGCTGACACCGGCAGAAGCCGATGAGATGCTCGCCGTCGTGCGCGGCATGACGGAGCGCGGCGAACTCACCGTGCTGATGATCAGCCACAAATTTCACGAGGTAACCAAGTTTGCCGATTCCGTCACCGTCCTCAGGCGCGGCAAGATGGCAGGCGGCGGCAAGGTGGCAGATCTTACCACACAGGAAATGGCTGCGATGATGATCGGCGACGTCAAGCTGGCTGAACTCGACTCGCGATTGCCGGTCGCCAATACGGCAGACCCGGTTCTGGCCGTCAGCGGCATCCGGGCACGGGATCGCTCCGGGTTGAAGAGCATCGATATCGAAAATCTCGACGTTCGCGCCGGCGAGATTGTCGGCATCGCTGGCATCTCAGGGAACGGACAGAAGGAACTGGCCGAAGTGCTCGCCGGACAAAGACCGCTCGAGGCCGGCACGATTACAGTCAAGGGGAGGCCATACGGTGCCACGCGGAAGGAAACGCGCGCCAACAATGTCCGCTTCATTCCCGAGGAACCGCTGACGAATGCCTGCGCGCCCAGAATGACAGTGACGGAAAACCTCGCGTTCCGCACGTTCGACGTCAAGCAGAAGACCGGGCGCAAGGTCTCTTGGCTCGACAAGACATCGATGCGCCGGCGCGCTGAGGCGCTGATTGCCGATTTCAAGGTGAAAACCGCCTCTGCTTCCTCGCCGATCGCCTCGCTCTCCGGTGGAAATATCCAGCGCGCGGTGCTCGCCCGCGAACTGACGGGCGAGGTCGATCTGCTGATCGTCTCCAATCCCTGCTTTGGCCTCGACTTCTCGGCTGTCGCCGAAATCCGGGCACGGATCATGAGGGCGCGCAACGCTGGCACCGCCGTGTTGCTGCTGTCCGAGGATCTCGACGAACTCCTGGAGATGTCGGACCGCATCATGGTGATGTCAGACGGCAAGCTCGTCTACGAAACACCGATCCGCAACGCGGATGTCGGCGTCATCGGCGCGCATATGGCGGGACACCAGTGATGGCCGGGATCAAAGCACAGCCATTCGCCTTTCCACTCAAACGAGACAGGATTGCGCTCGTCGTCATCGACATGCAGCGTGATTTTGCAGAGCCCGGCGGCTTCGGCGAGAGCCTTGGCAACGATGTCGGCCGCATCACCCGCATCGTCCCCGATGTCGCAAGGCTGATCGCGGGCTTCCGCGCGGCCGGGCTGCCTGTCGTTCACACCATGGAATGTCATCGGCCTGATCTCTCCGATCTGCCGGCTGCCAAGCGCAATCGCGGTAATCCGGCACTGCGTATCGGCGACGAAGGACCGATGGGACGGGTTCTTATATCGGGCGAACCCGGCACTGCGATCCTCGAGGCGGTCGCGCCGGTGGGCGGTGAGGTGGTGATCGAAAAGCCCGGCAAAGGCGCTTTTTACGCCACGCCCCTCGGCGACATCCTGAAGAGCAGGGGCATCGAGCAGCTGGTGTTTGCCGGCGTAACGACAGAGGTTTGCGTCCAGACGACGATGCGCGAGGCAAACGATCGCGGCTACGAGTGTCTTCTCTGCGAAGAAGCGACGGAAAGCTATTTCGAGGACTTCAAGCGCGCTGCCATTGCCATGATCCGCGCGCAAGGGGCGATCGTCGGCTGGACCGCGCATCTCGACGATATTCTGGAGGGACTGGCCGATGCCTGAGACGACGCGCGAAAACCTGACATCGGGCGGCTGGAAAAGCCTCGAATTCGGCCCTTTCCGGCCCGGCGTCACCCTACACTGGCTCCAGAATTTCGAAGACGACCAGCCGGGCGTCGCCCTGCTGAAATACGAACCCGGCGCCGCCGTGCCCCGCCATCGGCATATGGGGCTCGAAACCATCCTCGTGCTCGATGGCGTCCAGTCGGACGAGGCCGGAGACTATGGTCCGGGCACCGTGGTGATCAACAGGATAGGGTCCGAGCACTCCGTCTGGACAAAAACAGGGTGTGTCGTTCTCATCCAGTGGGACCGGCCGGTAATGATTTTGGAAGAGAGTAACAATGACTGACGGACAAACATTCGACATCGCCTCCCTGCACCGGGCCTACGCTGGCGGCTGGACCGTCGCCGAGATGGTCGACACGGTTTTTGCCCGCATTGCCGATGTCGACGACCCCGGCATTTTCCTGCATCTGGCGGACCGTAATGCGCTGCTGGCGCAGGCGGCAACCCTCGGGCCATTCGACCCGGTGGCAAAGCCGCTCTGGGGCATCCCCTTCGCCGTCAAGGACAACATCGATGTCGCCGGCATGCCGACCACGGCGGCCTGCCCGGATTTTGCCTTCCACCCGGATGTAGACGCAACCGTCGTTCGCCTGTTAAAGGAGGCCGGCGCACTGGTTATCGGCAAGACCAATCTCGACCAGTTCGCCACCGGCCTCGTCGGCGTCCGCACACCCTTTCCAGTGCCCCGTAATGCCATCGATCCGACACTCGTGCCGGGCGGATCGAGCTCCGGTTCGGCCGTTGTTACGTCACACGGCATCGTTAGCTTTGCACTCGGGACCGATACCGCTGGTTCCGGCCGCATCCCCGCCGGCCTCAACAACATCGTCGGCCTAAAGCCGAGTGTCGGTGCGCTTTCGACATCGGGCGTACTGCCGGCCTGCCGTACGCTCGACTGTGTTTCGATCTTCGCCCTGACGGCTGACGACGCCTTCAAGGTATTCTCGGTCGCCGCCAGATACGATGCAGCGGACGCCTATTCGCGAGCGATCCAGGTAACAGGATACGGCCCACTGCCGCCGGTGCTCACCATCGGTGTGCTTGCACCGGAAGACAGAAAATTCTTCGGCGATGCGGCAATGGAGGCATCCTATGAGGATGCGCTTTCGATGCTGTCAACGCTCGGGCACAAGCTTGTCCAAGTGCCGTTTGCAGACTTCTACAAGACGGCCGATCTTCTCTACGAGGGTGCCTGGGTGGCGGAACGCTATGCTGCCGTGAAGGATTTCTTCGATGCCCGCCCGGAGAGTTTCCACCCCGTGACTGCCAAGATCTACGGTGGCGCCAAATCGCTGTCGGCGGCGGATGCCTTCAACGGGCTCTACGCATTGCAGGCTCTGAAGAGATCGGTCGCACCGCTGATCGCATTGGTCGATCTTTTCTGTGTCCCGACAGCGCCGCGACACTACACCCGCGCTGAGCTTGAAGCCGAGCCGATCCGCGAGAACAGCCGGCTAGGAACCTACACCAACTTCGTCAATCTGCTCGACATGTGCGGCATCGCGGTGCCCACAGGCACCCGGAGCGACGGACTGCCGGCAAGCGTCACACTGCTTGCGCCTGCAGGCCGGGATGGCCTGACCGCAGCGCTGGCGGCCGATATCCATGCACGAAGCGGGGTGACCCTCGGTGCCACCGGCTGGGCGCAGCCGCCCCGACCCGAGCTCCCGCAGATTGAAGAACCTGGCCAGATCGACGTCGTGGTCGTCGGCGCGCACCTTTCCGGCATGCCGCTCAACATCCAGCTCCGCGATCTCGAAGCCCGTTTTGTCCGCACGACTACGACCGCCGCCGACTACAAGCTTTTCAGCCTTGCCAATCAGACGCCGGCCAAGCCCGGCCTCATCCGATGCGCTGAAAACACCGGCACGAAGATCGAAGTCGAGGTCTGGCGGCTTTCGGCAGCCGGCTTCGGAAAGTTCGTCGCCGCCATTTCTCCACCGCTCGGCATCGGAACCATCATGCTCAGCGACGGCAGCCAGGCGAAGGGCTTTCTGGCCGAGTCGGTGGGTCTCGAAGGCGCAGAGGATATATCCTCCTTCGGCGGATGGCGGGCTTTCGTCAACAGATCGACGACGACTTGAAAAATTGCCGTCCTTCCGGCTGCTTGCCTAATCTCCGGCAGGCTTGACGGGTGGCATCGATTTCACGTCACCGCAAAACTGGGTTTCCCAGAAGGAGGTGGCGTGAAACCTCCAGTCGAACTGCGGGGACAAACGACGATCCGGCGTCCCGATCACCCTGTCGATGAGGCGCAGGGCATCCTGAAGCTTGGGATTGACGGCATTGGCACGCAAATGCGCCAAGACCGTTGACGCTCTTTCGACATCCGAAATGGCGTCCCGCACCAGCTGCCGATAGGTCCTGTTTTTGAAGAAGGTCTCCTCGGCAGTCCTTTGCAGGCGGGCTTCCTCCTCGAGCGTGACGAGGGCCAGATGCCGGCACTGCGCAAGTGTCGCCCTGGCATTGACGAGTGGGACACTGAGCGGCAGGTAACCGAGATCGGCCGGCGCGTGCGATTGCGCCACGTCAGCATCCTCCTCCAGCAGGCCGCTGGCATATCCCTCGTAGATTTTGCCGATGCCGACCATGCCGAATGGCGCACACTCGGCCGCCCTCAGCGCGCCGATGCTTGCGGCACCGAACATGTGAACGCCCTGAGACAGGCCATACAGGATTTCTTTATGCCATACTGCGGGGACGGCATCATAGACACCGTCGATCAGCCCGATCACCGTGGCGCCGTCTTCCACAGCCCTGTGGACATCGCCTTGGCCGGCAGGTGGCCGAAGCTTGTAAGCACCGTCCGTTCGCAGATCTGCACCGTGGACCGTAGGGCCCGCAAAAATCACCCGCATCTCGATCTCGCCTTTTGCCACTGCACTGTGCATTGCCGACGGCGTGGCGCCTGCGCTCTTTTGGCATCGAAGCATCGCTTGCAACCCATGACAGATGGCGTAGATTTACAACAGTGCCTGGACATCATTCCTTCCGCCCTATCTTCGTTCTTCCCGGATCTAAAGGATGAGCAGATGTTTCGCGACCTCAATGCCTATCAGCCGAGACGAGAGCCTCCGCCCGAAAGAAAATACAAGCAGCTCACGCCGAAGCAGGAGCGTATCCTCCTCATGGCCATTGCCTTCAATCTCGTAATGGCGCTGTTCGCGCCGTTTTGTGGCTCGACGCTTTTAGACGGCGTCGTTTCCCTCTTCCGTCTTCTCTAGCGCCAGCAGCTCTAGGCCGACCTCAAGTCGGTGTTCAATTGATACGACTGGTTTGCGCCAATTGCAGCGATTGACCCTGTTCATTCGGTAAAGTCGCCGGTCCATTCGGCATGATCATCACGCAGTCCGATTGACGCCCACCTATCCAGGGATGCGTAAACGGCAGTCTCAGGCCATCGTGCATCACCTTCCTCCGCTTGCGTCCACGTGAGATGAACTTTTGCCATGCTTCGTCAGACAGCTGAATAAGAGCATCGTCGCAGTCATAGCGGCGGGCGATGAGCCTCACTCTCAGACCATATAGCTCAGGGGCCGGTACCGGCTCCTTGTGGAACTCCACCTCCCAGCCTTGCCAAAAAGAAGCCGTGCCGTCTTCAATTTCCTCTAGCGGTTCCCCAAGGCTCAAGCCAATTCATGGATAATACCGTCCCATCAATGGGACGCACACCGGGTCCATTGTCGCTAAACCGATGTCGACAAGTGGTAGCAAACGAATTCGAACCGATGATTCTCCTTTTTGCCCGGCAGCGCTGCTTTCCTTGCTCATTGCGCAAGTGTGACAGACGGCCCTGAAAGCGACTGCCGTCACCTTAATGGCAATGCACGAGCCACCAAGGCGGCTATGTGAGTGTCGCAGCACTAACCTCTGCTTTGAGCGGCGTGACTTCCTGGTGAGACATCCTGCGACCCGCAAACGTATACACCATCGGTACGACGAAAAGCGTCAGCAACGTACCCAGCGTCATGCCGCCGACGATGACATAGCCGATTTGGTGGCGACTTTCGGCACCGGCGCCCTGGGCGATGGCGAGCGGCACGGCACCCAGCACCATGGCACCTGTCGTCATCAGGATCGGCCGCAGGCGCATGACAGCGGCATCGATCACTGCCGAAAGCCGGTCGTGCCCTGCCTCCTGCCGCTGGTTTGCAAATTCGACGATGAGAATGCCGTGCTTGGTGATGAGGCCGACCAGCGTGACAAGTCCGATCTGCGAATAAACGTTCAACGAGCCGCCGCCGAGCGAAAGCGCGGCCAGCGCGCCGGTCATCGACAGCGGTACCGTCACCATGATGATCAGCGGATCGCGGAAGCTTTCGAACTGTGCGGCAAGCACTAGGTAGATGAAGCCGAGCGCGTGGACGAACACCACGAGCAGGCTCTGGCCGGAAGCGCGGAATTCGCGGCTTGGGCCGGATACGTCGGTCTGTACTGTGTCCGGCAGGACCTCCCTGGCTGCCGTCTCCATGAAGAAAAGCGCTTCGCCGGTGGATACGCCAGCGGCAAGGTTTGCCGACACCGTCACCGACCGCAGCTGGTTGAAACGCTTCAGCTCCTGCGGCGCGACGGTTTCCTTGACGCCCACGAGGTTCGACAATTGCACCATCTGGTCGGTCGGCGACTTCAGGAAGATCGTCGAGAGGGTCGATGGTGCAGTGCGGTCCTCCGCTGCCAGCTGGACATAGACATCGTACTGCTCACCGTCATTTTCGAAACGGGTAACCTGCCTGCCGCCGAGCAACGTCTCGAGGGTCCTGCCGATCACAGATATGTCGATACCTAGGTCGGACGCCTTTTCGCGATCGATATTAATGGTCATTTCCGGCTTGTTGAGCTTCAGGTCGCTATCGATGTTGGTGAGACCGGGAAATTCAGAGATTCGCTCCATGAAACGACGGGTCACCTGGTCGAGCTCCTCATAGGTGCCTGAACTCTGCAACACGAATTCGATCGGGCGGGCATTGTTGGAGGTGCCGAGCGAGGGGGGATTGCTGGCAAAAGCAGTGACGCCGGCGATGCGGCGCAGGGCCGGGAGCAACTCTGCCACCAGCTCTTGCTGGCGACGGTCGCGGGCATCCCAATCGCTGAGGCGGCCGATAACCTGGAAGCGGTTCACCTCGGGCATGCCGTTGATCGTCTGGACGCTGCCGACTTCAGAGATCGGCTTGAGAAGGGCTTCCACCTGCTTGGAATAGCGTTCGGTATAGGCAAGCGTCGAGCCCTCCGGCGCCGTGCCGACCACGCGTATGATGCCGCGGTCCTCAACGGGTGCCAGCTCCTGCGGCAAGCCGACATAGAGGAAGGCGCTGCAGGCGGCGACGACGACAGCCGCCAGCGCGACAAGGCGGCGCATGCCGAGCGAGGTCGCCAGCAGGCGACGATAGCCGTTCTCAAGGCCGCTCAGCCCCCGCTCGATGAACGCCGATATTCGCCCCGGTTCCTTCTCGTGTTTCAGGAGCCTGGAGCACATCATCGGCGTCAGCGTCAGGGCGACGAAGCCCGACACGATCACCGCGCTTGCAAGCGTCAGCGAGAATTCGAGGAACAGCTTGCCCGTTCTGCCGGTGGCAAAGGCCACGGGCGCATAGACGGCGGCGAGCGTCAGCGTCATGGCGATCACCGCAAAGCCGATTTCCCGCGTTCCCTTGATGGCCGCCGGTATCGGCGCCATGCCGTCCTCGATGTGGCGGAAAATGTTCTCGAGCACGACGATGGCATCATCGACCACCAGACCGATGGCGAGAACGATGGCGAGCAAGGTCAGGGTGTTCACGCTGAAACCGAGCGCATACATGATCGCGAAGGTGGCGATCAGCGAAATCGGGATGGTAACGATCGGAATGATGGAGGCCCGCCACGAGCGCAGAAAGACGACGATGACGATCAGCACGAGGACGATGGCCTCGACGATTGTCGCGTAGACGGCCCCCAGCGCCCTGTCGATGAATACCGAGTTGTCGTTGCCGACAGCACCCGTCATGCCTTCCGGCAGATTGGCGTTGATGTCTGGTAGGATGGCATTGATGCCGGCGGAGACATCGAGCGGATTGGCGACCGCCTGCTTGATAATGCCGACCACGATGGCGTTTTCGCCGTTGAAGCGACCGGCGCGACGCTCGTCGGCAGCGCCGAGCTCAACCCGGGCAACCTCGCTCAGGCGCACCAGCACGCCATTGCCACGCTTGACGATGATGTTTTCGAACTCGCTGACCGTGCCGATCGCCGACTTGGAAAGGACCGTAAACTCGCGGTCGTTGCTCTCCAGTCGGCCGGCGGGGATCTCGACGTTCTGAGCCCGCAGCGAATCCTCGATTTCCTGCACCGTGAGGTTCAGGGCAGCAAGCCTCTGGCGATCGATCCAGATCCGCATGGCGTATCGCCGCTCGCCGTATATCTGCACGTCGGCAACGCCGGTCACATTCTTGAAGCGGTCGACGACATTGCGATCGACATAATCGGTGAGTTCGAGGGGGCTCATCCGGTCGTTGCGAAAGACAACGAAGACCACCGGCTGGGCATCGGCCTCGACCTTGGAAATAACCGGCTCGGTGATTTCGTCCGGCAGACGCTGACGCACCCGGCTTACCCGGTCGCGCACATCGCTTGCGGCCACGTCCGGCTGGATCTCCAGGCGGAAGCGGACGGTGATGCGGCTCGATTCCGAGCGGCTGGTCGATTCCAGCACGTCGATGCCTTCAATGCCGGCGATCGATCCTTCGAGAATCTGGGTGACCTGGCTTTCAATGATGCTGGCGGAAGCACCCGGATAGGTCGTGACGACGGAAACCACGGGCTCGTCGATACTGGGATACTCGCGCACCGCCAGTCGGTCATAGGAGACGATACCGACCAGCAGCATCAGCAGGCTGAGGACGGTCGCAAACACCGGCCGGCGGATGCACAGTTCCGAAAAACCCATCAGCCTCTCCTCATATCGCCGGCTCGGCTGCCGCGCTTTCAACGATATCGACGACAGATCCGTTTCGCAGGCGATTGTGTCCGGCGGTCACCACCGTCATGTCGCCGGAGATTCCTTCGAGTTCGGCCATGCCGGCCTTGCGCGCTCCAAGGCTCACCTTGGTTTCCTGGGCCTTGCCGTCGACCACGGTCCAAACAAACCGCTCCTGGCCGCGCGCCACGATCGCAGCCTCCGGCACGGTGACAACCTGGCGCTCCTTTAGACCCTTGACGACGACGCGGGCAAAAAGGCCCGGCCGCAACACAAGATCGGCGTTCGGAAGCGTGGCCCGGATACTGATCGCCCGCCCGTTGACGTCGAGCATCGGATCGATCGCATAGATCGTGCCCGTGAATTGCCGGCCGGGGATGGCATCGACGACAACCTCGATATTCTGTCCGACGCGGACCTTCTGCAGGTTTGCCTCAGGGATTTTGAAGTCGACCTTGAGCACGTCGATCTTTTCGAGATTGACCAGCGTCGTACCGGCACCGACATAGCTGCCGGTCGAGATGCGGCGAAGGCCGACCGTACCGGTAAAGGGTGCCAGGATATCGAGCTTGGCAAGCTGGGCGCGCTGGGAATTCAACAACGCCTCGGCCGTGCTCCGCTCGGCAAGCGCGACGTCGAGTTCGCGGCCGGTGCCGCTTCCCGTTCCGGCGAGACGTTTCGCACGATCGTAGCTGGTTGTCGCAAGGTCGAGGCGAACCCTCATTTCCTCTTCGGCTGCTCTGGCCAGTGTATCGTCAAGCCGGACGAGGACCTCGCCAGCCTTGACCGGCCTGCCTTCCTCGAATTTGATTTCGACGATGCGCCCTGCAATTTCGGGGGCAAGCTGGACGGACTCGTCGGATTGCAGCGTGCCAATCGCGTTGATGTCGCTGGTCGACAGGACCTGTTTGGCCTTCGCCACTTCCACGGCTACAGGCCCTGCCGCGCGGGCAACGGGTTTGTTTTCGGATCGTTGGATAAAAGCCAGACCGGGTGGTGCATCAATCCACCGCCAGTTTATCGCCGCCACACCGACTGCGGCGACGGCGACAACCCCCAATGCTGCTGCTGCAAACTTGTTCATGACATGCCCCACCAATCTCTGTCGCGCCAGGAGACCCCGTCTAGCCTTACGTCTCGATCGGTCGAACGGATGTTTTCCAGCCGATGCCGGTTTGGGACGGCGGATAGTCGGCAGAGACCATCGGTCCGTCATGAGACCGGCCTGCAGGGTGCGGTGGGAAAAGAGACATGTCCCTCGGTCCTAGTCCGGCATCGTCTGTCGGGAGGGTCCGACATCACAGACGCGCCGGAAGCGACTGCCAGAGGGGCCCGGACCATGGGTTGATCCTCATATGAGGCAGTGCTCACCAAGCTTCAAGGGCGTGGCATTGCGTTCTTGCACCTCTTTTTACGACCGATGGCGCGCGCGCCCTCGCATGCCGGCGCACACTCAGTCGATCCACCTTGGGGGGACGCCAGCATCAGACTGCCGCGACGTCTCGGTCTCGGCGGTCCCCGTCCCCGGTGCAGGCAGCCTTGGTCAGGGCTCCTCCAGCACAATCAGGAGGTCTCCGGCCTTCACCGTACGCCCCGGAGCGGCCCGGAGTTCACGCACCCGCCCAGCCACGTGGGACGTGACGTTGATCTCCATCTTCATCGACTCGATGATAGCAACGGTATCGCCCGCCGACACATGGGAACCGGGCTCTACCAGCAGTTTCCAGATATTGCCGGGTACACTGCTGGCAACGCCGAAGCAGCCCTCGGGCACATCTCCATCGAAGCTCTCTCTGCCGCCATCGTCTGTCACGAAGCTGTCGAGACCTTCGGCTTTCCAGCGCTGCCTCTCGGTCTCGAATGCCGCCTGCTGCCGGTGCTTGAATGCTTCGATGGACTGGGCGTTCTTGCTCAGTTCGAGCGCGTAGTCGGCATAGGAGAATTCGGTCTCCTCAATGCGGATCGGGTAGCCGCCGTGAGGGAAGGCGGCTCTCGCCTCGGCCAGTTCCTCGTGGCTGACGGGGAAGAAGCGGATCTGGTCGAAGAAGTTCAGAAGCCATGGCTTGCCCGTGTCAAAGACAGGCGTCTGCCGCCAGGTATTCCAGACCTGTATCGTGCGGCCGAAGAGCTGGTAGCCGCCCGGCCCCTCCATGCCGTAGATGCACATGTAGGCGCCGCCGATGCCGACGGCATTTTCCGGCGTCCAGGTGCGCGCCGGATTGTACTTTGTGGTCACGAGGCGGTGCCTTGGATCGACCGGCGTTGCCACCGGCGCGCCGAGATAGACATCGCCCAGCCCCAGTACGAGATAGCTGGCATCGAAGACGATGTCCTTGACCGCCTGCTCGTCCGCCAGCCCATTTATCCGGCGAATGAACTCGATGTTGGAGGGGCACCAGGGCGCATCCGGCCGCACGAGCTCCTGATATTTGCGCATCGCCAGCTCGGCGTCCGGGTCATTCCACGAAAGTGGCAGATGGACGATCCGGCTTGGAACCGTGACCTGTTCGGCCGGAAGAAGCCCGGCTTCGAGATTCGCCAGCAGGCCCAGCAATCGTCGACGCGTCAGCGTCGAGCCGTCATAATGGATCTGCAGGGATCGAATGCCCGGCGTGAGATCGATCAGGCCGGGAAGGCGCGCGTCCCTGACGGCGTTCATCAACAGATGGACGCGCAGGCGAAGCGCGATGTCCAGCTCCATGGGCCCGTATTCGACAAGGAGATTGTCGTCCCCCTGCCGGCGATAGACGACCGTCACCGGCGCTTTGTCGAACGTACCGACGATGGCCGATCCCCTTTCGGTCGCGCCGGCCAGCGCGGCCGGTGCGGTCAGGGGATCGTCAGGACGCACCACCGGATGGAAACGGATGGTGTCGCCCGGCTTGAACTGGCCCATCTTCCATTGTTCGTCGCGCGCGATCACGGCGGGGCATACGAAGCCGCCGAGGCTTGGTCCATCCGGACCAAGGATGATCGGCATGTCGCCGGTAAAGTCTATGGCGCCGATAGCATAGGCGTTGTCATGCAGGTTGGAGGGATGCAACCCTGCCTGTCCGCCATCGGTCCGTGCCCATTTTGGCGTGGGGCCGAGGAGCCGGACCCCCGTTCTGGCGCTGTTGAAATGCACCTCGTAGGGCAGGGAAAAGAGCGCGTCGATATCGCCCGGCTGGAAGAAATCCGGCGCCCCGTGCGGGCCGTAGACCACCCCGACATTCCAGGCGTTCGTCAGCTCCGCCGGCGCCTCCGCACGCTTGGGCGCCTGCGTCTTTTCATGGCGGGCGAGATGCAGGACATGCCCGGTCTTCAGCGCGCCGGTCGCATTGCCACCGAACTGGCCGAGCGTGAAGGTTGCGCGCGAGCCAAGCACTGTGGGCGCCGCAAAGCCTCCGGCGACGGCCAGGTAGGCGCGCTGACCGGGGCCGCTGATGTTGCCGACGGTCAGGACGGCGCCTGCAGGAATGACGACCCGCTCACCATGCGGCAAGGGCGTGCCGTCGCAGCTCATGGCCATTTCTGCACCGGCCAGGGCTATCGACGTCTGCGTAAAAAAGCGCAATGTCGGTCCCGAGACCGTCAACTCCAGCGCGGCCGTGTCGTCATGGTTGCCGACAAGCCGGTTTGCATGCCGGAACGAGCGCTCGTCCATCGGTCCGCTCGGCGGCACCCCGACATGCCAGAGGCCAAGGCGGCCCGGCAATTCTTGAATACTGGACTGGGCGCCGGGCACCAGCACCTCGATGATATCGGGGATGAAGGCGAAGTCACGCAATGCGGTTGTCGCGACATTGCCGCTGGCCAGCAATTCGGAGGCGGCGATTTTTCGCAGATAGTCGAGATTGGTCTCGATGCCCCAAATCGCGGTTTCCGAAAGCGCGGCCTTGAGCTTTTCGATGGCCGTCTCCCTGTCATCGGCGGCAATGATGAGTTTTGCCAGCATTGGGTCGTAGAAGGGGGTGACGTCCGTTCCGGTTTCGATCCAGCTGTCAACGCGCGCATTGGCGGGGAATGCCACCTCGGTCAAAAGGCCGGCGCTCGGGCGGAAATCCGCATGCGGCATTTCGGCGTAGATCCGCACCTCGATGGCCGCCCCCTTCGGGCGCAGATCCATCGCCTTTGACAGAACATCTTCGCCGGCTGCCTGCCGGATCATCCATTCGACGAGGTCGATGCCGAAGACGGCTTCGGTCACGGGATGTTCCACCTGCAGGCGGGTGTTCACCTCGAGAAAATAGAATTCCTGGCGGCGTGGATCGTAGATGAACTCCACGGTGCCGGCGGAAGAATAGGAAATGGAAGCACCGAGGTCGACAGCGGCCTTGTGGAGGCGCGCGCGGACATCTGCGGAAATGCCGGGGGCAGGGGTCTCCTCGACGACCTTCTGGTTTCGCCGCTGCAAAGAGCAATCGCGCTCACCGAGAGCGACGACGTTCCCCTTGCCGTCGCCGAAGATCTGCACCTCGATATGTCGAGCGTTGGCAACGAAGCGTTCGATATAGACGCGGGCATCGCCAAAGCTGGCATTGGCGGTACGACGCACCCCTTCGAAGGCTGCCTTCAGTGCGGCCTCGTCGTGGCAGAGCTGCATGCCGATACCGCCGCCACCCGCCGTGCTTTTCAGCATGACGGGATAGCCGATCTCGGCTGCCTTGGCGCATGCCTCTTGCAGGCTTTCCAGCAATCCGCTGCCGGGCAGCAGCGGGACCCCGCTTGCCTGCGCGAGCGCTCTTGCCGTGTGTTTCAGGCCAAAAGCCGACAGGTGCTCCGGCCTCGGCCCGATAAACGCGATGCCTTCTGCTGCCAAGCGCTCGGCAAAGCCGATATTCTCCGAGAGAAAGCCGTAGCCCGGGTGGACAGCCTCAGCACCGGTCTGCCTGCAGGCCGCAATGACGGCGTCGATGTTGAGGTGGCTGTCCGTGGCCACGGCCGGCCCGAGCCTGACGGCTTCGTCGGCGACACGCGCGGCCAGGGAGAACCTGTCCGCATCGGAATAAACGGCGACGGATGCTATTCCCATTTGCTTGAGTGTCCGGATGATCCGGACGGCGATTTCGCCCCTGTTGGCGATCAGGACTTTCTTGAACATGCGTCAGACCTCGGGATCCCAGACGAGGACACGGATGGGCGTCGGGTCGAAGCCGTTGCAGGGATTGTTGACCTGAGGGCAGTTTGAGATGACGCAAAGGACGTCCATCTCGGCCACTAGCTCGACATAATCCCCTGGCGCCGAAATGCCGTCGACGATGGTCATCTTGCCATCGGGCGATATCGGCACGTTCATGAAGAAGTTGATGTTCGGGACGATGTCGCGCTTGTCCATGCCATGCTTCGTCACCTCCAGAATAAAGTTGTCGCGGCAGGCGTGGAGGTATTTGGTGCCGTGACCGAAGCGGACCGTATTGCTTTCGCAGGAACACGCACCGGCGGACGTATCGTGACGACCACAGCTGTCAGCCGTCATCGTCAGCATCACGTTGCCTTCGCTGGAAACGATCCGGGTTCCGACGCTGACATAGGCGGCACCCTGGGTGCGCATCGTATCCTGGTTGGAATAGCGCTCAGAAAAATCATCGGCACGATAGAACAGGGTGTCGATGGCCTGCTGCCCGTAGCTGTCCTCGATGCGAATTGTCTGTCCCTTGCGCACGATGCCCGACCAGGGTGCCTCGGCGGGGATGCGATGATCGGCGACGGCGTTGTCGATCGTGCGGGCGATGGAGGTCTGGATAAAGTCTGTCATGGTCGCGCTCCCTCAAGCCTGCATCATGGCGTTGTTCTCGAAGCCACGGATGGCCTCGGCAGTTGCCGTTCTTGCCAGATCCTCACCGGTCGGTGCGGGGGCGCGAAACCGGGTGATGGTCACGGGTGTGGGCGCATAGGTGGGGTTTGGGTCGAGCGGATGGGGGCAGTTGGAAAAGCCGACGAGAAGGTCCATTTCCGCCCGCAACTCGGCATAGTCGCCGCTGTTTGGAAGCTTCTTCTGCCAATGGACCCCCCCGTCCTCGTCGAGCCTGACCGGTGCGAACAGGTTCAGCATGCCGGGAATGTCGCGGCGCTGGAGGCCGAGCTTGCCAGCCAGCAGAACGAGGTTGTCTCTGGTGTTGCGTGTCTTGACGCCCGAATATTTCATCGCATTCGAGGCGGCGTTCGAGCCGCCCATCAGGCAATCATGGGTACCGGCGCTATCTTCGGTGATCGAAAACATCACACGGCCCATGTCGGAAAACAGCACGCGGCCTTTGCTAAGCGCCGTCGTCCACTGGATTTTGGCTGTGTCGACAAGGTTCAGGCGCTCGCTGGTGTCGGCAGCATTCCAGGCAACGAGGGCGACTGTCGACGTGCCCTCCTTCTGGTCGATCCTCAGCCCCTCACCACGCTTGAGCAACGTGGACCAGTACCATCCGCCCGGAATGACCTCCTGATGGATGATCGTGTTAGCGGGAATTTCCGGGGCCGGCACCGGGCTTGGCGCCGGCAGGGTCTTTGGCGCAAAGTCGAGGCCGCGGCGCTGGTGCTCTTCGTAGCGCGCCCGGTCTGCTGCTATCTCGTCAGTCGTGCGATGGATGTGCATGGCTATTTCTCCTCTGTCTCACGGATTGCCAGGTCGTCCTGGCGAGGGCCCAGAGAGGGAACCGGGCCGTCCCGGTCAGGGCTGGACGCTATCGATGATCCGGCGCGCCGCGGCGGCCAGATCGAGATGTCGTTGGTGATCGTCGCGCCGTAGCGGATTTTCTCCTCCGGCCGATCGCGCGGCCGCTCGAAGGCAATGACTCGCGTGGCGAGCGTGAAGGCCTCCCGCATGTCGTGGGTCACCATGACGACGGTCATCTGCGTCTCATGCCAGAGGCGCTTCATCAGCGTGTGGATTTCCGCGCGGATGCCGGGATCGAGCGCGCCGAAGGGCTCGTCGAGAAGCAGCACCTTCGGTGTCATGATCAGCGCCTGCGCAAGGGCGAGGCGTTGCTGCATGCCGCCGGACAGCTGGGCTGGATATTTGGTTTCCGATGTGGAAAGCCCGACTTCCGCGATCAGCGCCCGTGCCTCCTCTATCGCCCGCCGGCGCGAGGCGCCCCTGAGCTTTGCCGTGAGCGGCGAGGCGGTCATTTCCTTGCCGAGGAGCACGTTTCCGAGCACGGTTAGATGCGGGAAGACCGAATAGCGCTGGAAGACGACGCCGCGATCGCGTCCGGGTTCAGACGGCAGCGGCGTTCCATCCAGCAAGATGCGTCCGCGCGTCGGCTGCTCCTGTCCGAGCAGCATGCGCAGGAACGTGCTCTTGCCGCAGCCGGACGGGCCGACAAGGGCCACGAAGGCGCGCGGCTCGACCGTCAGCGAGACGTTCTCCAGGACGATCTGATCGCCGTATTCTTTCCAGACGTTTTCGATGACCAGTGCGCTCATCCCTGTTTCTCCAGTGCGGACCAGGGAAAGACGGCGATGCGGATCTGATCGAGCAGGACATTGGCGATGACGGCCAAAAGCGTGATCCACACGACATAGGGAAAGATCACGTCCATCGAGAGATAACGGCGCACCAGAAATATCCGGTAGCCGAGCCCGGCATCGGACGAAATCGCCTCGGCAGCGATGAGGAACAGCCAGGCCGGGCCGAGCTGCAGCCTGATGCTGATGATCAGGCGTGGCAGGATCTGCGGCAGCACGACGCGCAGGGCGATCTGCCAGGACGAGCCCCCGAGCGTCTCCGCCTTGACGATCTGCTCGCGGGGCAGCTCGAGCGCATGGAGGGCGAGGTCACGGATCATCGTCGGCGCGATCCCGATCACGATGAGGGCAATCTTCGACGTTTCGCCAAGCCCCAGCACAATAAATAGGATCGGAAGCAGCGCCAATGGCGGCACCATGGAGATGACGGCGACGAAGGGCGAAAGCAATGCGCGGAGATAAGGCAGCATGCCGATCGCCATGCCGATTGCCAGCGCAATCGCCGTCGCAATCCCCAGGCCGGCCAGAAGACGCTCAAGGCTTGCGGCGGTATCGCCCCAGAAGAGATAGTCGCCGGTGCGCGTATCCGGCAGAAAGGCGATCCGGTTTATCGCATCGGCAAATTGCGTAAGGCCGGGCAAGAGCTTGTCATTGGCATTCTCGGCGAGCCGCGCAACCGACCCTACGGTATAGGCGACCGCAAGCAGGGCGAATGGCAGCAGTGTCAATGCCAGCCGGGCACCCGGGCTGGGCTTGGTGTTGATCCATCGCAAGGCGTTGGCTCCGCGTTTCGAGTGGACGGGAGCGGCACGGGCGCGCCGCTCCTGCATGGCGGTCAGAGCGCGCCGTCGGCCGCGGCCTTCATGTAGGTTTCGGTGAAGCGGAGCTTGACGTTGCCCTTGTCGCCGAGCACCTTGCCGTCCGGCATTTCAATGCCGATAACATCGGCGGATGCCGCACCGCTGCCCAGCAGGCCCTTGGTGAAGAGGAAGTTGCGGACGAGATCCATGGTCTTCGGCAGGGTGGCCGAAGCCGTAAAGGTCACCGCGTCGGAAGGCTTGGAAAAGAGCTTGGTGGCGGAAAGTTGCGATTCGAAGCCCTTGAGATCGGTGCCGGACGCTGTTCCCATCGCGAGACGGGCTGCCTTTCCTTCGTCGCTTTCGGCCGTCATCAAGGCTGCCGTTTCGTACCAGATGCCAGCAAGAGCCTTGCCGAAATTCGGGTTTTCCTTCAGCACGGTGGAGTTGGCGACCATGAGATCCATGATCTCGCCCGGGATCTGCGAGCTGTCGAAAACCTTCTTGGCCGTCGGGTCTTCGAGAATGGTCGAGACCAGTGGGTTCCAGGTGACAACTGCCGAGACGTCGGCTGTCTTGTAGGCGGCAACCATATCGGCGTCGGAGGTGTTGACGACCTTGATGTCCGCTTCCGTCAGGTTGAGGCTCTGCAATGCGCGAGCCAGCAGATATTCGGAGACCGAGTACTGGACGAGATTGACGGGCTGCCCCTTGATGTCGGCGAGCTTGTCCTTGCTTTTGAGGATAACCGCGTCATTGCCGTTGGAGAAGTCGCCGACGATGACAGCCGTAGTGTCCACGCCGCCGGCGGCCGGGATCGACAGGCCGTCCATATTGGTGAGGGTGACCGCATCGAAGGCGCCTGCGGTGTACTGGTTCATCGATTCGACATAGTCGTTGAACTGCGTGACATCGATCTTGATGCGGTATTTGTCGGCCCATTTCTTGACAATGCCGTGATCTGCCGCATAGCCCCACGGCATCCAGCCGACATAGATCGACCAGGCGACCTTGAATTCTGTTTTCGGAGCGGCAGCCGCACCCTGTGCAAGGCCGATGGCCAGAGAGGCAGCCAAGGCCGCGACGGAAAATGCTTTCGAAATGCTCTGCATGACAATTCCCCTTTTGCTGTAACTCAAAAAGGGATTGGCACAGACTCACGCAGCCAATCCCTTGGCTAACGAGGTCTCCCGGGCTTTTCTCCCGCCGTGCACCCGGCGGGATTTCTCTCCCGACCGGTGGTAGCTCTCGGACCAGCACGCCATGATAGCGCCGGAACCCTAGCCACCAACTCTGAAATAAGACAAGCAAACCCCGTGCCAGTTTTTTGGGGTTGAAATCTCAGGGTTATTTGGATCAGCACTCAAAACTGCACACAGTATCGGTGGCAGATGACGATTATATGGGCAGGCGAGACGATCAGGCGTCAGCCGAGGGCATTGAAGGCTTGGAAGGATCGAACGATCAGAGAAGGGTCGATGCCGTCGACGATGAAGACAACGGCCGAATGACGGTCCTGCGAGGGCCAGGCCTGCATATGTGTTGGCGGATGCACGAGATACTGGACGCCGTGGATGGCGACGGGCCGGGGCTCGCCGGCGACATTGAGGATGCCTTTTACCCGGAGGATCCTGTCCCCATGGCGATTGAGCAGCATCGTCAGCCATATGCCGAAGGCGGTCCAATCGACTGCGGTCTCTGCCTTAAGAACGAAGGATTGGATCTTTCCCGTGTGGATCGAACCATCGCCGACCAGCGGCTCGTCGCAGCGGAACAGGCTCATCTCTCCGCTGGCATCATCGACCAGCAGACGTCGTAGATCGAGATCGTCACCAGCGCCGCGCAGGATCGTCGCATCCGGATTGAGCGCGCGGATGGCCGCAACCGCACTGTCTTCCTGTGACAGTGATGAAAGGTCGGTCTTGGTGAGCACGATACGGTCGGCAACCGACACTTGGCGCGCGAATTCCGCACGGCTGCGCTGCACAGTCGCGTTAACGGCATCGACCGTTGCGATGGTGGTCGCTGCCTTGAAGTGATGGCGCAGAACCGGGTCGGCCTTCAGAGTCGACAATACGGGAAAGGGATCGGCAAGGCCGGTGCTTTCGATGACGACGCGGTCGAAGGCGGGCACGAGACCCTCGTCTCGCTTGGCGTGGAGGTCGCGCAGTGCCTCGGCCAGTTCGCCGCGCACGGTGCAGCAGAGACAGCCCGATTGCAGCAGCACCATGGTCTCGTCGATCCGCTCGAGCAGGTGATGATCAAGGCCGATTTCGCCGAATTCGTTGATCAAAACGGCGGTGTTGGCCATGGCCGGATCCCCCAGCATACGGCGAAGCAGTGTGGTCTTGCCCGAGCCCAGAAAGCCGGTCAGGAGATTGACCGGTGTGAAGGCGGGGTAATCATCAGCCATTCGCCTCCGCCTCCAGCCTGTCGAGCAACGGTAGCGCCAGCGGATCGAGCGGCCTGCCCGCCAGCGTCTCGGCTGCCGGCCACAAATGGCCGAGATCCTCGATGATCTCGGTTTTGCCGGTCCGGGTGGACAGCAGAAACGATGTGCCCTGCCAGTCCGAGAGGGAAAGGCCGAAGGCCGCCAGCACGCGGTTGGCGATGCGCACGCGCGCCGCCCTTTCCCGCCGCCGATCGATGCGCTCGGTGTTGCGCGTGTAGACGCCGGGACGGGCAATGGCATCGGCCCAATGCTCGTTGCCCCCGAGAATGCCGCAAAGCGAGCACATCGATCTGTCCGCCTTCTAGGATTTGCGCGGAAAGCGGGCCGCGAAATCGTCGGCGATCTCGTTCATGGTGACGAATTTGACGCCGGGGTGCTTGCTCATATGGGCAAACAGGCGCTCCAGCATCATCAGCACCTGAGGGCGCCCGGCGACATCGGGGTGAATGGTGATCGGAAAGACCGCATAGTCCATCTCGCGGTAGACCCAGTCGAACTGGTCGCGCCACATTTGCTCGATGTCGTGCGGGTTGACGAAGCCGTGGCTGTTGGGCGACTTCTTGATGAACATCATCGGCGGCAGGTCGTCGAGATACCAGGAGGCGGGGATCTCGATGAGGTCGGTTTCCTGGCCGCGCTTCAATGGTACCATCCACTCCGACGGCTTCTTCGAGTAATCGATCTTCGTCCAGCTGTCGCCGACGCGGACGCGATAGGGTGTAAAGTCGTTGTGCATCAGGGAGTGGTCATACTTGATACCGCGCTCCAGCAGCAATTCGTTGGTGACGTTGGAGAATTCCCACCATGGTGCGACATAGCCGGTCGGTCGCTTGCCGGAGAGCTTGGTAACGAGATCGATGCAGTGGTCGAGCACCTCGACCTCCTGCTCGCGCGTCATGGCGATCGGATTTTCATGGGTGTAGCCGTGGATGCCGATCTCGTGGCCGGCATCCGCGACGGCCTTCATCTGCTCTGGAAAGGTTTCGATGGAATGGCCGGGAATGAACCAGGTCGTCTTGATGCCGAACCGGTCGAACAGCTTCACAAGCCGTGGGCTGCCAACTTCACCGGCGAAAAGCCCGCGCGAAATATCGTCCGGCGAATCCTCGCCCCCGTAGGAGCCGAGCCAGCCGGCGACCGCATCGACATCGATGCCGAAGCTGCAGAAAATTTCCTTTGCCATTTTATAACTCCTTGTCTTCAGACTTTTACGGCGCGAGGCCATCGGGAATTGCCAGTCGCTCAGATGTTCACTCCGGCGCGGCTCACAGGGAGGCAAGCCATTCGGAGAGTTCCGTCTCTGCGCGCTCCAGGGCACTGTAGTTCAACAATTTGCGCAACATTGCGACGGTCACCGCCCTGGCCCTCAGATTGAAGCGACCGTCCTCATGATCCTCGGCGGAATTTTGGTAAACCTCAAGCTTTTCGTAGAGTTGCTGCAGCCTGTTCTGGACGCTGCGCAGCGATAGGTTTCGCCGACGGGCGATCGTGCGGTCGGTCAGCCCCAAAGCTATGTCCACCAGGATCTCGTATTCCGTATCGCTGAACCCCTTTGCTTGGCCGAGGCTCTTCTGCTGCATGCCGCGAACCTCGCGGTCGATGACGCATTGCGCCTCGATGAAGATGCTGCGCAACGCCAGCCTCAGACGTTCGTCGGAGGCCGACTTGAGAACGTAGCCATAGGCGGCTCCATCCGGCACGATACGCGATACGCCGCGCACATAGGCCTCGTCGGAATAGTTCGACCAAAAGAGGATGCGCGTGTCCGGCCGCTCGTTCCAGATCGTTCGCGCGGCTTCGATGCCGTTGCGGTTGTTCATTTGCAGATCCATGACGACATGGGCGGATTTGTTTTCCCGCGCCAGCTTCTCGCCCTCCTTGCCGTTCTGCGCCTCCAGGATTGTTTCGCATTCCGGCAGGGAGGCGCCGATTGCCTCGTGGAGATAGGAGCGATGCAGGGGATCGTCCTCGACAATCAGAACTTTCATGCGTGCAGCCTCGATTTGCCGTCACGAGGGGACGGCTGTTCTGCGATGGGCAGGTGGATGGACACGACGGAGCCGCGGGCTTGGCGCCCGTCGCCGACGGAAAATCCAGCGGAAATCAGCTGCGCGCGCGTCTGCATATTGTCGATGCCGGCGCCACGGCGGCGGCCCGGCCTGTCGATACCGATGCCGTCATCGCGTACCTCGATGGAAATGCCGTCCGCCCGGCCCGTCAGCGTTACGGTGATGTGGTCGGCCTGCGCGTGACGCACAGCATTGTTGATGGCTTCCTGCACGATCCTGAACAGCGCTATGCTAACCGTCGGCTCCAGTCTGTCGATTACCCCGCCGGTGTTGTCGACGAGCTTTTGGGCTATTGACAACCCGCTATCCCGGATCGAACGATCCAGCTCGTTTTCGACTGCCTGCGCAAAACCGAACAGCTGCAGCACGGAGGGCTTGGCCTCCTCGATGATCTGGCGAAGGTCCTGCATGCAATGCTGCAGACTGCGGGCCAGCGGCTCCAGCGCCTCGCCGGAGATCTTCTGCTCGTGGGTCAACCTCTCCAGGCGCCGCGACAGTCGGGTCAGGTCCGCCAATGTCTGGTCGTGAAGATCCATGCCGATCCGCTGGCGCTCCAGTTCCAGCGCCTCGGTCAACTTGAGCGCGCCGAGCCGCAGGCCCTCTTCGCGGGCTCGCGCTTCCGCCTCGACGATCGCCCATTGCTGGGCCTGCTCGGCGGCGCGCAAGGCGAAGAAATAGGGCGACAGCAGGTCTGCGATCGACCGTGCATTGGCCACGTCGTCGAGGCCATAAAGTGCAACGGCGTGCGCCGAGCAGCTGAGCGCGCCGATCACGTCACCCTCGACCTTGAGCGGAACATGCAGGCGGCTGCGCAGGGCTTGGTCGAAGATTGGGCGCACGAAGGCACCGTCGAAGTTGAAGCGCGGATCGACGCAGGCATCGTCGGTCAGGAGGTAGCCGACCTCGCCCCAGAGAAGGCTGCGGATGGGGCTTCCCGACACCAGCGCCGGCGGGTTGTTGCCCCATGCGGTTTCAATGCCGGTCTCGTAGGCGGTGTGATACTTGCCGCCATGCATGATGATGCAGACGTCCAGATGATCGTGGGGAATGATATGGGAGATCTCCGCTGCCACCGCGCGAATGGCAGAGCGGAACTCCAGCTGTCCCGCCAGCACGCGGGAAATTCCGAGATAATGGTCGAGAAGCGCCGAGGGCGCCAACTTGAGCATGGTTCCTCCTCCAGCCGTTCCCTCCCAGGTCGCGGCTCAGTCCGTTCTGCCCAGTAAGCGCCAGGTGGTGGCACCCCGTCCTGCAGGATCCCGCAGCAATTACAGGAATTGCCGCAAATGCAATGCCGCATTGTTACTATACAACCCCGCCAATCTATAACATTCTGATGGGGTCGAGAGGAGGAACTCGACGTTTGACACAAACTATCCGCCCGGGAGGGGATTTCGGGTCAACAGGGAGAGAGACAATGAATTTCAGAAATCTGCTTCTGACGTCGGTAACGCTTGCCTGCGTGGCGCTGCCCGCAGCTGCCATGGCCGACACGTCCGCCAAGAAGATTGCGCTGTCCAACAATTACGCCGGAAACTCGTGGCGCCAGGCCATGCTGACCAGCTGGGAAAAGGTCACCGGCGAAGCCGTCAAGTCCGGCGTCGTCGCTGCCGCAGACCCATTCACCACGTCTGAAAACCAGGCGACCGAGCAGGCAGCCCAGATCCAGAACATGATCCTTCAGGGTTACAACGCCATCGTCATCGATGCGGCGTCGCCGACGGCGCTGAATGGCGCCATCAAGGAGGCCTGCGATGCCGGCATCGTCGTCGTCTCGTTCGACGGCATCGTGACCGAACCCTGTGCCTGGCGCATCGCCGTCGACTTCAAGGGCATGGGCGAAAGCCAGGTCGACTACCTCGCCAAGAAGATCCCCGCCGGTGGTAACCTGCTTGAGATCCGCGGCCTTGCCGGCGTCTCCGTCGACGATGAAATCTCCGCCGGTATCCATGCGGGCGTCGCCAAATTTCCGCAGTTCAAGATCGTCGGCTCGGTTCACGGCGACTGGGCGCAGGATGTTGCGCAGAAGGCCGTTGCCGGCATCCTGCCGAGCCTGCCGGAAGTGGCAGCCGTCGTGACACAGGGTGGCGACGGTTATGGCGCGGCCCAGGCCTTCGAGGCGGCAAAACGTCCCATCCCGACCATCGTCATGGGCAATCGCCAGGATGAACTCGTCTGGTGGAAGAAGCAGAAGGACGCCACCAAGTACGAAACCATGTCGGTGTCCATCGCTCCCGGCGTTTCGACGCTGGCCTTCTGGGTCGCGCAACAGATCCTCGACGGAAAGACCGTGAAGAAGGACCTGGTGGTGCCGTTCCTGACAATCAACCAGGACAATCTCGAGGCCAACCTTGCGACCACCCCCTCGGGGGGTGTCGCCAATGTCGAGTACTCGCTGGCCGATACGCAGAAAGTCATCGCCGACAGCAAGTAAAACCCATCCTCCCACCGCCTTGCGCCGCCCGATTGACCTCGGGCGGCCGGTCCTTCAGAGGGAGATCCAGTCATGGACGTGAAAACGCACGGCCCGGCCGTCGTTGAGGTGAGCGACGCCAAGGTGCATTTCGGCGCAGTCAAGGCGCTGGACGGCGTAACCATCCGTATTGCCGCCGGCGAATGCGTCGGCCTCGTCGGTCACAACGGCGCGGGGAAATCGACAATCGTCAACATCATCAACGGCGGGCTGACACTGCATTCCGGTAGCGTCAGTTGCGGTGGCGAGAAGATCGAGCGCTACGGTATCGCTGCCGCGCGAAGCCACGGCGTGCGATGCGTTTTCCAGGAATTGTCGCTTTGTCCCAACCTGACCGTCATCGAGAACACCCGCGTCATGCATCGCGGCTTGACCGGCTGGGGTTGGCGCAGGCGTGCCGCCGCCATCATCAGCCAGTCTCTGGATGCGATTTTCCCAGGCCATGGCATCAAGCCGGAAGCCACCATCGGCGACCTCTCGATTGCCGAACGGCAGATGGTCGAGATCGCCACGGCATTCTCCACTATCTCCACTCCGGTCAAGCTGGTGATCCTCGATGAGCCCACCTCGTCACTGGACGCAAGCCTTGCGGCGCAATTGCTCGCCTATGTGCGTGTCTTCGTGAAAAACGGCGGGTCGATCATCCTGATCTCCCATATCCTCGGTGAAATCCTGTCGGCAACCGACCGGGTCATCGTCATGAAGGACGGCAAGGTCGTCGCCGAGAAACCGTCCGCTGCATTCGATCATCACAGCCTGGTGGCCGTCATGGGCAGTGTCGTCAAGGCACGCGACGCCGCGCCGGCGCGCGCCCGGGCACACCAAGCCCCGCCTCTGCTGTCAGCTCCCCCACGCAAAGGCAAGGGATTGCCGTTCAGCGCGTTCCCGGGCGAACTCGTTGGACTGGCAGGGCTCGGGGGCCATGGACAGACGGATATCCTCCTCGAGCTTTATCTGGCGCGCACCGGCAACTGGATGCGGCGGCGCGATGCCGAGGTGACCTTCGTTGCCGGCGACCGCGCTCTCAACGGTGTCTTTCCGCTATGGAGCATTCTGAAGAACCTCACCATTGCCAATCTCAACGACCTGTCTCCGGGCGGAATGCTGCGAGACGCTAAGGAAGAGACGCTCGGCATGTCGTGGAAGGAAAGGATCGAGATCCGCACCAAGGACATGGACAATCGCATTCTGTCGCTCTCAGGCGGCAACCAGCAGAAGGTGCTTTTCGCCCGCGCGCTGGCAACGACTGCGCCCGTCGTGCTCATGGACGATCCGATGCGCGGTGTCGATGTCGGCACCAAGCAGGAAGTCTACGCCATCATCAGGGCTGAAGCGGCCAAGGGACGGACCTTCGTGTGGTATTCGACGGAGATGGAAGAGGTCAGTCTTTGCGACCGCGTTTTCGTTTTTAACAAAGGCGTCATCGTCCGCGAACTCGTCGGCCCCGAAGTGACCGAGGAAAACATTCTATCAGCCTCCTTCACGGGAGTGGCGGCATGAAGCTTCGCCTGTCTTCGGATACCATCCGCCTCGTCATTCCCGCCCTGTCGCTGACAATCCTGCTCATTTCAGTCTTCTATCTGCAGCCACGTGCGATGAGCTACATCGGCCTGAACCTGCTGTTCAATCTGGCGGTTCCGATTGCACTCGCGACAATCGCCCAGATGCTGGTCATGACCGTCAACGATCTCGATCTCTCCATGGGCTCGTTCGTCAGCTTCATCGCCTGCGTCACGGCGACCTTCCTGCAATCCGATCCGGCACTGGGCATCGCCATTCTGCTGGCCGCCGTCGCTGTCTATGCCGGTCTCGGCGTGCTCATCCACATCCGCGACCTGCCATCCATCGTCGTCACGCTCGGCATGAGCTTCGTCTGGAGCGGACTGGCCATCCTGCTGCTGCCGGCACCGGGAGGGCATGCGCCGGACTGGGCGAGGGCGGTTATGACGTCAAAGCCGCCGCTGGTGCCGATGGCCATCGTCGCCAGCGTCATCATCGCGCTGTTCTCGCATTTCCTCATTATGCGCTCCTCGTTCGGCGTCATCCTGCGCGGCGTCGGCGGCAACGCACGTTCTGTCGAGCGCGCCGGCTGGTCGATCCTAGCGGCAAGGGCAGCGACCTATGCGCTGGCCGCCTTTTTCGCCATTCTGGCCGGAATTGCCCTTGTCGGCCTGACGACGTCGGCCGATGCCAACATTGCGTTGCGCTACACGCTGTTGTCGATTGCCGGTGTCATCCTCGGCGGCGGCGAGTTCGTCGGCGGCCGCGTTTCGCCCATCGGTGCAGTCATCGGCGCGCTGACCTTGACACTTGCGGGCTCGTTCCTGTCGTTCCTGCGCATTTCGTCGGATTGGCAGATCGGCGCGCAGGGGGCGATCCTTATCGTCGTGCTCGGGCTGCGACTGCTGCTCAACCGCATGGAAAAAAGGGAGAAGCGCGCATGACAATCCTCACCTCGCTCATGCGCAAGCCATGGATCTGGTCCTTCGTCGCTGCCTTCGTCGTCTGGTTCGTCACCATCCTGTTTACCGGCGGCGCCAGCACATTGGGTCTCAGCCAGGCAGCGCTGACCTTCGCCGCGTTCTCGATCGTGGTCGGCGTCGGTCAGATGTTCGTCATCACCCTCGGCCCGGGCAATATCGATCTGTGCGTGCCCGCAACGATGACGCTGTCGGGCACAGTCGCGCTGAAATTCATGGCGGGCGAAAACGCGCTGATCGCCATGGGCCTGCTGGTGGCTGTCGCCGTCGGCCTAGCAGTGGGGCTCGGCAATTACGCGCTGATCAAGCTCCTAAGGATCCCGCCAATCATCGCCACCCTGTCAATGAGCTTCATCGTGCAGTCGACCGCCATCTGGACGAACCGCGGCCTGCGGATCAAACCGCCGGAGGCGCTGGCAAGCTTTTCGACAGGAACGACGCTGGGCCTGCCGAACGTCGCGCTCCTCGCGCTCGTTCTATCGCTCCTCGCTTATGTGCTGCTGCAAAGAACCGTTTATGGGCGCTGGGCCGCCGCAATCGGCCAGAGCATCAATGCTGCGCGCATGGCCGGCATACCGGTCGATGGCGTCCGGCTGACAACCTACGTGCTCTGTGCCGTGCTCGCCGCCGTCTGCGGCTATCTGCTGGCGAGCTTCTCCGGCGGTGCCGCGCTCAACATGGGCCAGGAATATCTTTTGATGTCGATTGCCGTCGTCGTCATTGGCGGCACGGCGGTTGCCGGTGGGGACAGCAATGTCGCCGGCATATGGGGCGCGTCGCTGTTCATGTTCCTCGTCGTCTCCATGCTCAACACCTACGGCTTTGGCGCGGGCATCCGCCTCGTCATGACCGGTCTCATCATCATCGGCGTCATCGTCGTCGCCGGTGGACGCAGTCTTCGAAATCACTGAACGCGGAATATCCTCATGACCGACGCATCCCCATTCGAAGTTCACGACCCACGCTTTACGGCGCTGTTTGTCGGCAGTGCCCGGCTGGAAGAGCTCTACAGTGGTTGCCGCTGGGCGGAAGGCCCGGTCTGGTTCGACGATGCGCAACATCTTCTGTGGAGCGATATTCCGAACCAGAAGATGATGCGCTGGGTGCCGGATGGCGGCGTCTCGGTTTTCCGTCACGCTTCGAACTTCAGCAACGGAAATACGCGCGACCGAGAGGGCCGGCTGATCTCCTGCGAGCACGGCACACGCCGCGTCACTCGCACGGAGGTGGATGGCTGCATCACTGTTCTTGCCCACAGCTTCGAAGGCAGACGCCTGAACTCCCCCAACGATGTGATCGTCCGCTCGGACGGGACGATCTGGTTCACCGACCCGACCTACGGGATCCTGTCGGACTACGAGGGCTACAAGTCCGATCCAGAGCAGGGCCAGCGCAACGTCTTTCGGCTGGATCCCGAAACCAGCGATCTCACCGCTGTCGTCAGCGACTTCCTGCAGCCAAATGGGCTCGCCTTTTCGCCGGATGAGACAAAGCTCTACATTGCCGATAGCGGGGCCAGCCACGAGCCGTCAGCGCCACGCCACATCCGGGTCTTCGACGTCGTCGACGGCCGCAGCCTTGCGAACCCGAAGGTGTTCTGCCACATCGATGCAGGCATACCGGATGGCATCCGGTTCGATAACCAGGGCAACCTTTGGTCGAGTGCTGCGGACGGTGTGCATTGCTTCTCGCCAGAGGGTGTCTTGTTCGGCAAGATCAAGGTGCCGCAAACCGTTGCCAACCTCACCTTCGGCGGACCACGCCGCAACCGCCTCTTCATAACAGCGACGACCTCTGTCTACGCCGTCTATCTCACGACAGACGGCGCGCAGCGCCCGTAGGGCGAGCCGCTGGCTGATCACCCAGCGGTCAGCCTGTCCAACCCGTCGACCCACACGGCCGAGACGTTTGCCCGTGAGGCCGTGTAGATGATCTTCTGGAGGATCTGCTCACCGTGGTCGAACTCGTCCCAAAGGCGCACCGTCCCGCCTTCGGCCTCGACATCGATGACGACGGCGTCGAATTTGTAGCCGGGCGTGAACTGGCCGATGGGCAGGTCGAGGGCCACCCCACCCCCTGTGGTCGCGATGTAGAATGCATCGCGAAAATCGATCTGTGCGGGACCGAAGGTCGATCGGACACCCGCAGCCAGTGTCGGATCCACACCGCTCTGCAACATGCGCGAGGCAAGGACGGCGCCTCGGCAATTTTCAAGCATCGACGCGCTCGGACCGCCGGAAATATCGGTGCCCAAGCCAACATGAACGCCTTTTTCGAGCGCTGCCAGGAGTGGGAAGACGGCGTTGGCGAAATAGGCGTTGGACAGAGGGCAATGGGCGATGGCGGCCTTGCGGACGCGGATTGTTTCGATGTCGTCGGCCGTCAGGAAATTGGCATGGGCGAGAACCGTCTTGCGCCCGAGCAGGCCGAACCGGTCGAGCATGTCGGTGTCGGTAGACCCGTAGCGGTCGAGCACGTAGCCATGCGCCCAGTCGCTCTCCGAACAATGGGTCTGGACATGGCAACTGCATTCACTGGCGATGGCACCGAGCCCCTCGAGCGTCGCATCCGTGCAGGACGGAATGAAGCGTGGCGTCACCACCGGCAGAACGCGATCGGCGCCATTGTCCGGATGGCTGCGGATATGGTCCACCAGCGCCCGCGTGCCCTCCAAAGCCGCCTCGGTCGATGCGTCGCGATAATAGTCCGGGCACTCGTCGGCATTGTCCATTGCGACTTTGCCGATCAATGCCCGCTGGCCTTTCTCGAGGCAGAGATCCACCAGCAGGCGCGTCGCCTCCTGGTGGACTGTCGCGAAATAGAGGGCGGTGGTCGTGCCGTTCGCCAGCAGGTCGTCGACCAGCAGTCCGTAGCTACGCCTTGCGAAGGCCAGGTTCTGGTAGCGGGCCTCGAGCGGGAAGGTATAGGTCTGCAACCAGACCTCGAGCGGCACGTCGAGCGCGCTTCCCAGTTGCGGGTATTGCGGCGCATGTACGTGCAGGTCGACGAAGCCCGGCAGGAGGTAGGCGGTGCGGGAAAGGGTGACGAGCCGCCCGTCGGTCTCGCGGACCCGGCGAATTTCGTCATAACTGGGTTCGCCTGGCCGGACTATGGCTTCGATCCGGCCGTCACCGTCGATGTCGATCAAGACGTCCTGCAGGATATCGATGGTGCCGCGTTCCGGCGTGTGAAAGCCGCTGGCGCTCAGTGTCCGGTTGCAAAGATCCATGGGGTATCCGCTACGCTGCCATCGCGGAAGTGCCGTAGGTGATGCCCTTCTCCTTCAGCCAGCGACGATAGGCGATGGAGCTGGCATCGGCCCGCGTCGGGATCTCCGAGCGCGCCTCCATCGGCAACAGCACCGGGCGCTGGTTTTCGAGAATGATGCGGTCCTGCAGGAAGATCAGCTGCTGGAAATGCACCAGCTCGGTGGTCGTCGAGACATTGTCGATTAGGAACATGACGGGATGGGCGCGGCAGCGGCCGGGATCGAGCGGCTGGACAAACAGGCATATGACATCCCATCGGTTGGCCGCGTTCGGGCATGTCTTGTAGAGCAGCGTCGCAAACGGGGTCATGACGCGGTAGATATAGTCGGTCATGATGCCGCCAGTAGCGGATAGGGCGGCCTGCGGCTGGAAGAATTGGCAGTTCGTTGCCCAGACCTCGTCGACATCCCGGCGGATCTCGGCATTGTAGTGCATGACTTCGGTGTGGGGCTCGGCGCCCAGAATGTCGGTGTGCACGAACGGAAAATGCGCCATGTCGAGAAAGTTCTCGACAATCCGTAGCCCGGATGCGCGAACCATCACGGAACCGCAGTTGACGACACGACGGTCTTCCTCGTCAGCCTCCGGCAGCGCAAAGAGGCCGCCGGCCGGTTGCCCCAACGTCGTCCAGACAAGGCCGAAGCGTTTGATGATCTGAAGAGCACCCTCTTCTGCCGTAACCGCGATTGAACCGTCCGTCTCTCTCGTTACCACAAGATCGCTGCCAAGCAGGCGGCTCGACGATGACCCGAAGGGAATCTCCGTCTCCGTATCGAGCGGATACCATTGATCAAGGGCTGCCTGGTCCGAACATCTGCTCATGGAGCGCTCCCGTTTCTCGATCGACTGCCTGCCGCCTCATCTTGATGATCTCCGTGCCATTGGTCCATCGCTAAATCGACAAATACCCGCGTGGCGCATGCCTCCTGCATCAGCGCACATCCCTGTAATAGGGCACGCCGATAGCCGCCGGTGCCGCCATGATCCGGCGCATCCGCTGCCAGGTGAGCACCGGCACGATGATGAAGGCCATGGTGCCGAGATAGGGCAGCATCGACAGAAAGGCCGGCGCAATCGGCCAGCCACGCGCCTGGCCGACGAAGCCGAGTGCCGTGATGAAGCCGAACAGGAGCCCGGACAGGACGGCTGGGATCGGCCGGTAGCCGGCAAAGATTACCAGTGCGACGGCAATCCAGCCGCGACCGGCGACGACGCCATCTGACCACGAGGGCACGAAGGTCAGCGTCAGATAGGCACCGGAACCGGCCGCCAGTGCAGAGCCGGCCGTCACGTAGACGAAGCGGATGAGATTGACGGAAATGCCCGCAGCATCTGCCGCAGCCGGATTTTCGCCGACAGCCCGCATGTTGAGGCCGTGGCGGGTCCGGAACATAAGGTAGCTGAGCCCGACCGGCAGGATGATATAGATGAGATAGACGAGGATGTTCTGCGAAAAGAAGGCCTTCCCGAAGATCGGGATGCTACTGAGAAGCGGTACCTCGATACCGGCAAACACCGCACGGGCGGGCATGCCGGAATAGGCGCGGCCGATCGTGGAGGCGAGACCATTGCCCATCAGTGTCAAGGCAAGGCCGCAGAGCACCTGATTTGCCCTGAGGATCACAGTGGCAAACGCGAACATCATGCCGAAGACAGCGCCGACGCCGAGCGCCGCGAGAAAACCGACCGTTGGCGACGGGAATGACGCGACGGTGGCAATTGCCGTCAGCGCCCCCATGGCCATCAGGCCTTCGACACCGAGATTGACGACGCCGACGCGTTCCGCCAGCACCTCGCCGAGGGCGGCTAGCGCCAGCACGCCGCCGGCAAGAAACGCCGTGGTGAAAAGCCCGGTCAGAAGGTCCATGCTCTGTCTCCTCAAGCCTTGTCGCGGGCGATGCGGTGATGGGCGAGTTCGTCGCCGATCGCGGTCAGAAACAGGATCAATCCGGTGATTGCCAGCACGGTCGACGTCGTCAGCCCCTGCGTCTGCAGGATGATTCCGGAATTGAGGATGAAGGCCATCAGCGCTGCGGAAAAAATGACGCCGATGGCCGAACTGCGGGCGAGAACCGCGACCATGATACCGAGATAGCCGTAATTGTTGGAGATGCCGCCTTGCAGGCGATGAACCGTGCCAGCGATCTCCAACATGCCGGCGAGACCGGCGATGGCACCGGAGAGCAGCATGACGGTAATCAGGTGCCTGCGGACCGGCATGCCCGCATAGCGCGCCGCCGATGGGTTCGAGCCGACGAGGCGCACTTCATAGCCCCAGCGCGAGAACGCCAGCAAGGCCGCGACGGCCAGCGCGACGATCACGGCAATCGGCAGGCCCCAGTGGACTGAGCCCCAGAAGTCCGGGATTTCAGCGGAAAGTCGTTTGGTGGCGGAATTCGCCATCTTGTCGCGCCAGGCGTTCGTCGAGACATAGTAGACGAGCAGGATCGCGACGAAATTGAGCAGTAGCGTCGTGATCAGCTCGTTGACACCGGCATAGGCGCGCGCAAGCGTCGGCACGAGGATCCAGGCGGCGCCGCCGACAAGTCCGGCGACGAACATCATCGGCAGGATGATGACCGGCGGTCCTGGCACGAAGAGACCGACAGCGGCGGCACCGAAGGCCCCCGCGTAGAACTGGCCTTCCGCCCCGATATTCCAGGCGCCGATCTGCTGAGCGACAGCGACCGACAGCCCGGTGAGGATCAGGGGAATGAGCAGCAGCGCCAGATCCTCCAATCCAAAACTCGATCCGAAGCTGGCGCTCAGCACCTGCAGGCCGAGATTGAGAGGATCGGCCCCGGTGAGCGACAGGACGATACCGGCAAAGACGAGGGCAATGACAATGGCTGCGGCGCGCGCCGCAAAGGCTATGACGGGCGACGCGGACGGCAGACGCTGAAGGCGAAGTGATGCAGCCATCTCAGGCGGCCTCGTGGGTTGGTGCGCGGCCGCCCATGAGCAGGCCGATCTCGTCGAGGTCGGCGTTGTCGGTATCGACGATGCCCATGATCCGGCCTTCATAGAGAACGGCGATCCGGTCTGAGACGTTCAACAGTTCCTCAAGTTCTTCGGAAATGAGGATGATACCGGCGCCGGCGTCGCGCAGCTCGACGATATAGCGCAGCATCGTGTTGATGGCGCCGACGTCAAGGCCGCGGCTGGGATAGGCGGCCACTAGCACGCGGTGGGCGATCCGCATTTCGCGACGCGCCACCAGCCGCTGCTGGTTGCCGCCCGACAGGTTGCGGACCGGCATGGCGAAATCCGGAATGGCCACCTCGGCAGCGGCGGCAATTTCCTTGGCCAGTGCCGCTGCCGAGGCCGGGCGGTAGATGCCTCCTGCCGAGATCCGCGGTGTCTTGTATTCGCGCATGACGGCATTGACGGTGATGCTCAGCGCCGGCGCCAGGCCGCTGTGCAGTCGGTCTTCCGGAATGTGGCCGATGCCGCTATCTGCAAAAAATGCCGCATTGCCATTCTCCACCGTGCTGCCATCGATCAGGATGCGGCCTGCGCTGAGCGGGCGAATGCCTGTCAGCACCTGGCTAAACTCGCGCTGCCCATTGCCAGCGACGCCCGCAATGCCGACGATCTCGCCGGCCCGGACGTCGAGCGAGACATCGAACAATGCCTGATTGCCGTTGTCGCCCGAAGCCGAGACGTGCTCAAGGCTGAGCGCCGGTGTCGCCGACATGGCAGCCGCGGTCGGCGAGCGCTGGCGCATGTCGGCAAGCACGATATCGCGACCGACCATGAGCTTTGCAAGCATGCGCGGATTGCACTCGGCCGCCTCGACCGTCGCCATCTTGCGGCCGCCGCGCAGGATGCTGATGCGATCGGAGATTTCCAGCACCTCGTCGAGCTTATGGCTGATGAAGATGACGGCATTGCCGCTGGCGACGAAGTTGCGCAAGGCCTTGAAGAGCTCGCGGGCTTCGGCAGGAGTCAGCACGGCCGTCGGCTCGTCGAGGATCAGCACGCGCGCCTGGCGGGCAAGCACGCGCAGGATTTCGACGCGCTGCTGCTCACCCGTCGACAGGTCGCTCACCCGCGCGCCCGGTCGGGTCTGGAGATTGAATTTTTCGGCAAGCGCCTCAGTCCGGGCTTCCAGAACAGGCGCCGAGGCACGGCGGGGTGTCTCAGACCAGCCGAGATGGATGTTTTCGGCAACAGTGAACGCCTGCACGAGCTTGAAATGCTGATGCACCATGCCGATGCCCGCAGCGATGGCCTGCAGCGGGGTGGCGAACTGCTTGGCGTAGCCGTCGATAATAATTTCGCCCGCGTCTGGCTGGTAGATACCGGTCAGGATGTTCATCAGGGTCGACTTGCCGGCGCCGTTTTCGCCCAAGAGGGCGTGGATCTCACCGGGCATGACATCGAGGTCGACATTCTCGTTGGCGACGACGCCTGGAAAATACTTGGCGATACCCTTCAGCTGGACCAAAGGCGGCGCACCGGCAGGAGCTTTGAAACGGATCGCGTTTTCAGTCATCAATTATGCACCGGAAGGGAAGCAGCGAACCCGGCCGCAAGGCCGGGTCCCGGATTGGCGGTCGTCGACCGGGATCAGCCGGAAAGGCCCGAGACGCCCTCGACCGACCAGTCCCAGTTGTAGAGTTCCAGGTCGGTCATCGTCTGGCCGGCAGCAACCCGTACCTTTCCGCTTGCATCCTTGATCTCTCCGGTAAACGGCGACCAGCCGCCAACCATCTTCTGGCGGACTGCGTCGGCCGCCGCCGCGACGTCGGTCGGAACCTTTTCGCCCCATTTGTCGCGATCGACGCCAGCACCCATAGCAAACAGCTGCTCGGTCGGCGTCCAGGTGCCGGCGAGACGCTTGCCGACCTGGTCGACATAGAATTTGGTGAAGTCGATCAGCACGGACGAGACATAGGAGTTCGGGCCGTAGCGGCGGATGTCGGTGTTCCACATCGCCGCCCAGACGCCACGCTTTTCCGCGACCTGGAGATATCCGGCTTCGTCCATGATGCCGAAGAGGAAGTCGCAGCCGTTGTCGATCAATGCCGTGCCGGCCTGCGTCGCTGCCTGCGGGTCGAACCACGAGTTGATGACGATGGTCTGCAACACGGCGTTCGGGTTGACGCTGCGAGCGCCCATCAGGAACGCGTTGGTCGATGCATAGACGGAAGCGACCGGGAAAGAGGCGATGTAGCCGAGCTTGCCGGTTTTAGACAGATGGCCGGCGGCCACACCGATCACATAAGTCGGATACCAGTGAGCGAGGTAATACCAGCCGAGATTGTCCATCGTCACGCGGCCGTCGCATTCCATGAAGGCGACGTCGGTGGCGCGCTTGACCACCTCATGCAGGAAATCGCCGTTGGACGACGTATCGAAGATGATGTTGGCGCCCTCGCTGACGAACTGGCGATAGGTGCGTGTGGCGTCGGCCGAGTAGGGAATGTTCTCGACCTCGAGAACCTTCTTGAGTTTGGGATAGGCCTTCTTGACGGCCAGCAGACCCTGATGGTGGGACCAGGTCCATCCCTCGTCGGAGATCGGGCCGACATGGCCGAAACCGACGACAGCGTCTTCTTCCTTGATCGGGGGAAATGCCGAGGCGGCCAATGCCTGGCGGGCAAAGCCTGTCGGCAGCATCACCGAGGCGGCGCCAGCGGCACTCATGTTCAAAAATCCGCGCCTTGAAAGCGTACGCAAGTCCAGCATGGTATCCCCCTTTATAGCCGGCTTCGGCCAGCGTTGATTTATGCGACGCAACAACTGTGCCAGATGACGAGGACCAATTTCCCGGTCGAAAACGGCTCTGGAGCGGCGTAGATCTGCGCGGTTTCGTCCATCTCAAGCTTGCAAGAAGCTATCGGCAATCACAGTGTCAGACGGCATTTGTTCGGAATAGTGCCAATTTTTCGAAGGCACTCAGGCGCAAAAGGCAACAACTCCGTCACCAAACTGGCTTGAACTCTCCGGCAAAAACCGGATAGGATGCACAAAACTAAGGCGCGATTAAAATTTATGCAAAACGGGTCATTTTCATGCAGGTCAAGGCTACTGGGAGACCGCAGAACGGCACTTGCCCGAGCGAGGTTGAGCGATGATCGAAGCGGCTAGCTTTACCTTTCGCGGTCAGATGATCTGCGACAGCTTCACGGAGTTTGCCACGCATCGCGCCCGCAAGCTGGATCTGCAAATCGACTTCGGCGCCTGCGACAGTGCAGCTGCCAGCCTTTCGGTGCGCGGTCATGGCGATCTCGTCGATGCGTTCGAGATGGCCTGCAGCCTGGGCCCTTACGATTGTATCATCCTGGATATCGAGCGGCGTGCTGCGGCATGAAGAGGAGCGGATCATGAGACTGGAAGCAGGGTGGGTGCCGGTCGGGCTTTCGTCCTCGATCGAGCCCGGAACCTCGGCGGGTGCCGTCGTCGACGAGCAGGAGATCGTCGTCTGGCGCGACAGCAGCGGCATCGTCCATGTCTGGGAGGATCGCTGTCCGCATCGCGGCATGCGGATGAGCTTCGGCTTCGTGCGCGGCGACCATATTGCCTGCCTCTACCACGGCTGGCAGTATGATGCTGCCGGTCAGTGCCGCTACATCCCGGCCCATCCTGCGCTGGACGTGCCTTCGACGATCAAGGTGCCGACATATCTTGCGCGGGAGGACTACGGGATCATCTGGGCGACGGCATCCAGCGAGGCCGTTTTGCCAGATGCCGTGGGTGCCGCAGAATTCGCGCCCGTCCGCAGCCTCTATGTCGATTGTCCGATCAGCGATGTGCTCGCGGCGCTCGATCAGGCAGGAATGAAACATCTGGATGCCAACACCGGACTGCTGGCGGCGGATGGCGACCGGCTGCTCATGGCCGTCCAGCAAGTCTCCCCCGACAAGACCGCCATTCACGGTGTCATTCTCGGCCCTCATTCCCCGCAGGCAAGCGGCAGGCAGGCGCACCACGCCCGCCTGATGGAAAAGATGCGGTTCGAACTCGAGCAAACGGCGGAGATGGCCTGATGCCGGAAATCACCCTCTACGGCTACGAACTCGACGAAAACAGCTACCGCGCTCGCCTTTTGCTATCCATGCTCGGGCTGGATTGGCAGACCGTGGCCATCGACATGTTTCCGGGGCAGGAGCACGGGAAGCCGGCCATGCTGGCTCTCAATCCGCTCGGGACGCTTCCCGTCGTCAAGGATGGCGATCTCGTCGTTTACGGCATGGCGCCCGTTCTTCTTTATCTTGCCCGGGCGCACGACGCGGCGCAACAGTGGCTGCCGCACGACCCGAAGGCCTTCGCCGACGTCGTCCGATGGGTCGGCTTTGGCGACACTGCCCTTGGCCCGGCGGTGGCGGCCCGGCTGCAGGCGCTGTTCGATACGCCCGGTGACGAAACAACGCTTCGCGCCTCGGCCCGCAAAGCCTTCCGGATCATGGACGACCACATGACAATCCGCCATTTCGATGGGCTGGAGTGGTTTTGCGGCAGCGGTCCGACGCTTGGCGACCTCATGCTTTTCCCATCCTTCGCCCTCAGCCGCGATTTCGGCATCGATCACGCGGAGTTCCCGGCGCTGCGACGCTGGATCCGGCATTTCCGCTCGCTCAAGGGCTTCCTGACCATGCCCGGCATTCCCGATTATCACTGAGAGCGGAAAGGCGCGGCTTATGGGCATGTTGGCATGATGGATCCGTTTCGGCTCGGGCTTGTGGCCACCCGTCTCCACTACTTTCAGCTCGTGGCGCGTCTTGGCTCCATTCGCCAGGCAGCCCAGGCCCTGAACGTCGCACCGTCCTCGATCAGCCCTATCCTGAAGCAGCTCGAGGAAGAGCTCGGCACGCCTCTCTTCGAGCGTGTCCGCCAGCGGCTGAAGCTCACCAGCGCCGGTGAACTGATGCTCTATCACGCCCGTCTCAGCCTGTCGGAACTGAAGCGCGCCTGCACCGAGATCAACGATCTCAACGGACTGCATCGCGGTACCGTCTCCGTCGCCATCATCGAAAGCGTCTCGCGGGGATTGATGCCGGACGCCCTGCAGGAATTCTGGAAGCGGCACCCGGAGATCTCCGTCGATGTCAGGGTGATGGGATCGCAGCAGGCCGCCGATGCCGTGGCCGCTGGCGAATGCGATCTTGCTGTCGTGTTCGACGTCAAAGTGGCGCGCAATGTGCGGCGCATTTCGACTGTGCTGTTGCCGCTCGGCGTACTGGCGCTCCCGGATAGCCGTCATGCGCAGAAGAAGGAACTGAAGCTGTTCGACCTTGCCGGCGAACGGGTCATCCTGTCTGACGCCAGCCTGACGCTCGGCGCCTGGGTCGAGGATGCCTTCAGCCGATCTTTCGTCGACCTCACGCCCCGCGCGCGCACCAACTCCATCGGGCTCATGATCGATCTTGCCAAGCGCGACCTCGGCACGGTGCTGCAGACCCGTGTCGGCATCGAACAGGAGATTGCCGATGGGACGCTGACGTTCGTCCCCTTGCACGACGCCAAGGTCAATCCGCGCAAGCTGATGCTTCTCTCGCGCTCGGAGAAGGAAATGTCGGACGCCGCCTCGGCGATGGGCAGGCTTCTGGCGCAGTCGCTTGATGGATCGGAAGATCGAACATGATGACATGTTGCTTTTGGCGCATTGCATGGATCGAAAATAAGACCCTATTCGGAACATCCGGCATTTGTCACCCTGACCGGGAAGAGAGGATGCCCGATGAAAAAATCTGCTGTTGACGCTGTCATCCGTGGCCTGAAAAAGGCCGGCGTGAGCGTCGTTTGCTACCTGCCGGACTCGCTGTTCAAGGAGCTCTACCCAGCGCTTGATGCCGATCCCGATATCCGCACGATCCGCGTCACGAACGAGGGAGAGGGCGCCGCGATCTGTGGCGGGGTTTTTTTGTCCGGCAAACGGGCAGCATTGGTGATGGAAAATTCCGGGCTCAGGGCGTCTGTCGAACCCCTGGCGCGCATGGGCCTTGGTGCCGGCATCCCGGTCGTCATGCTGATGAGCTATCGCGGCGAGCTCGGCGAGAACAACTGGTGGGCGATCCCCCATGGCATAACCATGGAGCCGGTGCTCGACGCGCTGCGCATTCCGTACCGGATCGTGCGCGAGGAAGAGGCGATCGAGCGGGCCATCACCGACGCCTTCAAGTGGTCCTATGCGGCCTATTACCATTCGGCAATCGCGCTTGGCGGGGAGATCGTCCGATGAAACGCTTCGATTGCATGAAAGCCCTTTCGGCCCGGCTGAAGGATGAGCTCGTCATCCTCTCCCTCGGTGGCAGCGTCGACGAATGGTACAACGCGGCGCCGCATATGCGGGAAGCGAGCCTTTTCCAGCAGCAACTCGGCTGCGTCACCCCCCAGGCCTTCGGACTCGCCGCCGGCCTGCCACACAGGCGCATCGTCTCGCTGGATACGGACGGCGGCATGATGTTCAACCTCGGCATTCTCGCGACGCTCGGCAACGAGCAACCGAAGAACCTCCTTGTCGTCGTCTGGGACAACGAGATCTACCAGTCGATCGGCGGCCCGCCGACGCATACGGCCTTCGGACGTGTCGATATCGCTGCCATCGCGCGCGGCTGCGGCATCGAAAATGCCTTCACGGCACGCAACGTGGAAGAGTTCGACGCCCATTGCGCCGCAGGGATTGCAGCCGACGTCCCCTATGTCATCGTCGCCAAGGTTGCCGGCACGGTGCAGCCGGACATCAAACGCAAGCACAGCGATGGCCGGGAAGACAAATACATCTTCGTCCGCCATGTCGAGGCGAGCGAAGGCATCGTCATCATGGGCCCCAGCGAGCACAACTGAACAGGAACTATCGTTCGATGTCCGCCGTCGCCATTCCCCAGAAGCCGCTTTCCAGGGCCTACGACTATATCGTCGTCGGATCGGGGTCGGGCGGCTGCGCGGTGGCACGGCGTCTGATCGACGGCAGCAACGCGAGCGTGCTCTTGATCGAAGCCGGAAGCTCGGGCTTCGGCATTCCCGAAATCGAAGACCCGGCGGCCTGGGTGCCGCTCGGCCGCAGCCGCTACGACTGGGGCTACGACTATGCGCCGACGCCTGCCGTCAACAATCGCGTCATCGGCATTCCGCGCGGCAAGGTGCTCGGCGGCTCCAGCAGCATCAATGCGATGATGTGGTATCGCGGCCATCCGATGGACTACGATGCCTGGGAAGCTGCCGGCGCAAAGGGCTGGTCTTTCAAGGACATGCTCCCGTTCTTCAAGCGTTCGGAAGACTGGGAGGACGGTGCATCGGACCTGCGCGGTGCAGGCGGCCCGTTGCGCATCGAGCGATGTGCGACACTGCACCCGACAGCCGCGGCGATGCTCGACGGCGCCCGGGCGCTCGGCATTCCCGTCATCGACGATCCCAACGGCCCCGACAACGAGGGTGCTGCCGTTTCCAATTTCAACATATCCGGTGGCAAGCGTTGGAGTTCGGCGAAAGGCTATCTCGAGCCGGTGCTCGACAACGAGCGGCTGACGGTGGCGACAAATTCGTTCGCGATCCGCCTCGGGATCGCAAACGGCCGGTGCGTTTCCGTTACCCATCTGGTCGACGGCCGTCCGCACGAGACCGAAGCAACGACCGGCATCGTTCTCGCCCTTGGAGCGATCGACACGCCGCGCCTGCTGATGATGTCCGGCATCGGCGATCCCGCCGAGTTGAGGCGGCTTGGGATAGACGTCCGTGCCGCACTTGCAGGCGTCGGCCGCAATCTCCAGGATCATCCGCTGGTGCAGGCCTGCGTCTTTCGCGCCAGGCAGCCGCTTGGGCCGACGATCGGCAATGGCGGCGGCACGATGATGAACTGGAAGTCGAGCACTCATCTGCCGCAAGCCGACCTGCATGCCTTTCCCGTCCAGGGCAACAGCGCCGAGCCGCGCATTCGTGAACTCTATGATCTTCCCAGTGACGTCTTTTCGATCGGCTGCGGGCTGATGCGCTCGAAGAGCGTCGGCTATTTGAGGCTGCTGAGCCCGGAGCCGGGCGGCGCGCTGGAAATCCAGCCCAATTACCTTGCTGAACCGAGCGATCTCGACGCCCTCGTCACCTCGGTGGAAATGATAATGGCGCTCGCGGCAACGCCCGCCTATGCGGACTGGTTCGGCGGATACGCAGCCCCGCCGGCGATGCTCGGCCGAAAGGACATCATCGCCTACATCCGCAACGCCTGCTCGACCTTTTTCCATGTCTGCGGAACCTGCGCGATGGGCAGCGGGGAAATGGCTGTGGTCGACAGCAGGCTGAGGGTCACGGGCGTCGCCGGGCTGACGATTGCCGACGCCTCCGTGATCCCGATCATTCCGACATGCAATACCCACGCGCCGGTAACGATGATCGGCGAGCGGGCGGCCGACTTCCTGCTCACCGCAACCGGGACCTGAGCCCTCGGCGCGGGACCGGATAAACGAAATTGGAACCCATCATGGCAAGTGCAAGACAGATCATCGCCGGCGACCATCTCCTGACCATGGATCCGGCAAATCGCGTCGTGACGGGTGGTGCCGTACTGATCGACGGCGGACGCATCGAGGCGGTGGTGCCGCTTGCCGAACTCGTGGCCGAACATCCGGAGGTGTCCGTCAGAAAGATCGAGAATTCCGTCCTGATGCCCGGGCTCATCAATGCCCACGCCCATTCCGGTTTCCTGCGCGGCACAGCGGAGCACCTGCCCGTCTGGGACTGGCTGACCCTGCATATCAACCCGATGCACCGCATGCTGCAGCCGCACGAGGCGGAGGCGGCGTCTTGGCTCTGTTACGCGGAATCTGTCCTCGGCGGCACGACGACTGTCGTCGACATGTGGCGATACATGGACGGCAGCGCAAAGGCTGCGGCCGCCATCGGCAACCGGCTGGTGGCCGTGCCCTATGTTGGCGAGCACCCGGAATATAATTATTTCGACACGCTCGACATGAACGAGGCGATGATCGAGACCTGGCATCGCAAGGCGGATGGCCGCATCAACGTCTGGGTCGGGCTTGAACACCTCTTTTATGCCGACGAGGCAGGCCAGCAACGCGCCATCGCCCTTGCCAAAAAATATGACACCGGCTTTCACACCCATTGCAGCGAAGCAGAGATCGAGCTGGCGGAGTTCGGCAAGCGCTATGGCAAGCGGCCGATGTTTGCGCTCGAAGAGCTCGGTTTCTTCGAAGCACCGCGCACCATGATCGCCCACGGGGTCTGGCTCGATTCGGCAGAGATCGAGCTCATCTCGAGGTACAATGTCTCCATCGCCCATAACCCGGTGAGCAACATGAAGCTTGCAAGCGGCATCGCCCTCGTTGGCGAGATGCTGGCAGCCGGCGTACCGGTGGGGATCGGCACGGATGGCGAGAAGGAAAACAACAACTTCGACATGTTCGAGGAAATGAAGGTCGCCTCCCTGCTCGGCAAGCTGAAGGATCTCGATGCGGCCGCGATGGATAGCTGGGACGTCCTGCGCATGGCGACGATATCAGGTGCAAGCGCCATCGGGCTCGATCACGAGATCGGCTCGCTGGAAGCGGGCAAGCGGGCGGATCTGATCGCCGTGCGCACCGATACGCCGCGCATGACGCCGGTTTTCGGCGAGGGCCCCTATTTCAACCTCCAGCACAACCTCGTCCACGCCGTTCGCGGCGGCGATGTCAGCATGACGATGGTCGACGGGAAGATCCTAGTCGAGGACGGCATGCTGAAGACCGGCGACATGAAGGCAATCATCGCCGAGATCCACCGCATCGCACCGCCGCATTTTGCTCGCCGTGCGGAATGGCTGGCAGAGAACGCCGGCGGCACGGCGCAGTGGACGAAGGCTGAATAGGAGCCTCCATGGCAAAGACATCCGACAGGGCTGCACTGGACGAATGGTACGCTGTCGAGACCGCAGCGGACGTCACCGGAGTGCCCGTGCGGACACGGTTGCTCGGACAGGACATCGAGATCGTGCGCCAGCAAGGCGGGCGGATTGTCATTTGCGAAGTGCATTCCGGCGTGGCGTCTGGCGCACCCTTGCCTGCGCAGGAGAAATACGGTTGCGTCTGGACGACGCTCGGCCATCCGAACAGGGACATCTTCAACATCTCGCAAGCCTCGGAGACCGATCGCCGGTTTGTACCCTGCGGCTGGGTGAGGATGCGGGCATCAGGCCTTCGCGTCGTCGAAAATTTCCTCGACATGGCACATTTCCCGTTCGTTCACACGGACATCCTCGGCTCGGAGCCGCACACCGAAGTGCCGGGCTATCTGAGTGAGGTCCGCCGCGATGTCGACGAGGTCTGGGCGACCAACTGTACCTTCTTCCAGCCGCGCATTGCTGCCACCGAGAGCGAAGGCGCCTTCGTACAACTGACCTACCGCGTGCCCACGCCTTTCTGCGTCATGCTCTATCGCGTCTGCCCGACAGCGCCGGATCGGCTCGACGCCATTGCGCTGTTCATCCAGCCGATAGAAGAGGGTCTCTGTCGGGCACAGCCCGTCATGTATCTGGTCGACAACGCCTCGACGCATACCTCGCTGCTACACTTCGAGCAGATCATTTTCCTGCAGGACCGCATCGTCGTCGAGAACCAGCGGCCGCTTCTGTTGCCACTGGAACCGCGCCAGGAAATCCCGACCCGCGCAGACAGCTCCTCCGTAGCCTACCGCCGCTGGCTAAAGGAAAAGGGTATCCGTTTCGGCACAACGATGGAGGCCGGCTGACGATGACCCGCGCCGCCTTCACCGTGCTCCATCCGTCGTCCGTCGGGAATGCCCTCGGCATGATGCGGGATATCGAGGATGCGCGTCTCGTCGCCGGCGGAACGGCCCTGCAACTCGAGTGGGCAAAAGGTGCGGCGAAACCGGTAAGACTGATCGATCTCGGGGGCATAGGCGAGATGACCGGTATCTCGCTCGACGACAAGATCATCCGCATCGGAGCCCTTACGCCGCTGTCGGCGCTCTTGAGGGATCCGCTGGTTGCCGAGCGATTGGCGATGCTCGCGGTATCGGCAGCATCGGTGGCGGGCCCCGCAGTGCGCAATATCGGCACAATCGGTGGCAATATCGCCGGCCGCAGTGGCTGCCTGCTGCCGGCCCTGCTGGCGCTTGATGCTTGCCTGGAAATCGCCCGCACAGGCGGCACCGGGCGCGAAAGCCTCCGCCATTGGCTATCGCAGCCCGCCACTCCGCATGAAGTAATCAAGGCTGTCATCCTTCCCAAGACGTTCCCTGTCTTTCGCTGGACCACGCGAAAAATCGGATTGCGCGCCGCCTTCACTCCGAGTGTCATCGGCATTTCCGGCCTCATCGGACTAACGGATGGCAGGATCGAAACCGTGCGGCTTGCTGTCGGCGGTGGCATCGTGGCAGCGACACGCCTGGTTGCAACAGAGGCGAGCCTCGGGGGTCTCGCTTGGGCCGATGTCGACTGGGACGCGCTGCACGCCCGGTTGATAGACGAAATATCTGCTCCCGATGATATGTTTCGATCTGGCCGCTACCGCCGCCACGTCGCTGCCAATGCCTTGGTCCATGGCCTAGCCGGGCTGCCCGAATTGCCCGCACGATCCCGCAGGTGCCGGCTGGAAGCGCCGCCGCTCGCAGCAGAAATTCGGCTGAGCCGGAGGGACCAGCCGCAGCGCTGGCACACGCGCCCGGACGTGGAGGCCAAGATCGCTGGCCAGCTGGCCTACCTTACCGACCGAAGAATGTCCGGCATGCTGGTCGGGCGGATCTTGCGCGCTGGCGTCGGCCACGCCCGGATCGTCTCGATCGACACGCGCGATGCGCAGGCTCTGCCGGGGGTTGCTGCCGTCGTCACCCATCGCGACATCAATGGTGTCAACGCCTTCGGTATCGTCGTGCAGGATCAACCGGCACTATGTTTCGACAAGGTGCGGTACAAGGGCGATGCGGTCGCGGCTGTCGCCGCCGTCGACGAAAGGACGGCACAGGCAGCGCTCGATCTCATCAAGGTCGAATATGCCGCACTTCCACTCGTCACCGATCCGCTGCAGGCTCTAGCCGATGATGCGGCCGCCGTGCACGAGGGCGGCAATCTCCAGCGAAGCTTGCATTTTTCACGCGGCAACGTGGTGCAAGGCTTTGCCACTGCGGCCCACATCGTCGAGCGCGTCTATACGACGCCACGGCAGATGCATGGATTCATGGAAACAGAAGGCGGCTATGCGCAGGTGGAGGCGGGCGGCGTTCTGTCGATCTTCGCCGGCGGCCAGCACGGTGCCCGCGACCGGCAGCAACTTGCGCGAATTCTGGGGCGGCCGGAGGAGACGATCCGCGTCGTCACCAGCCCGACGGGCGGCGCGTTCGGTGGCAAGGACGAACTGACGGTGCAGCCGGCACTGGCGCTTCTTGCCGAGAAAACAGGGAAGCCGGTTCGCATCCAGCTGTCGCGCGCAGAATCGGTCGTTGCCGGCATCAAGCGCAATCCGATGACGATCCGCATGCGCACCGCCTGTGATGCCGATGGCCGGCTGCTCGCCCAGGAGGTCGATGTCCTCTCCGACGCCGGTGCCTACGCATCGCTCGGTCCCGGCGTTCTTGAGACCGCGCTCGAACATGTGGCCGGACCCTACATCTTAGAGAACGTCGAGACCCGGGGTCGCCTTGCCTATACGAACAATGGTGTTTGCGGCGCATTCCGAGGTTTTGGCGCCAACCAGATGACCTATGCGATCGAGTGTCAGATGGATCTGCTAGCAGACCTCTGCGGCCTGACGCCGGTCGAGATTCGTCGCCGCAATCTGCGCCAGCCCGGCGCGCCCGGCTATCTCGGGCAGATTGTGTCTACCTCAGAGCGGTTGTCCGAGATGCTGGATGCCGCTGCCGCAAGTTCTCTGTGGCAGGAGGCGGACGGGACAGGGCCCGAGGAGATCGTTGGGGTCGGCATGGCGTTGAACTATCAGGGCAATGGTCTCGGCTCGCTGGTTCCCGACCCGGCCGGCGGCAGGCTTGCTCTCTCCAAAGACGGCTTTATCGAAGCGGCCTATGGCCTCGATGAAATGGGGCAGGGCCTGCTGACATCGATCAAGGCAGCCGTTGCCGACCGGCTTGGCTGCGGGCGTGACGATGTCCTGCCGGTGACGGGGGATACCCACCTTGCGCCCGATTCCGGCTCGACCACGGCATCGCGCGGCGGCTATGTCGTCTGGCAGGTGGCCAAGTCCGCCGGCGCGCTGCTGGCGCCACAGTTGCTCGAGGCCGCCGGACTAAAAATCGGACGTCCGGCAATGAGTTTGCGGCTTGCACCCGGTGGCTTTGCCGACGCCGGCAGCAACAGCGGGGACCTTCTCCTCACCTACCGCGAGCTGGCCCGCTCGCTGGGGCCGGACGCGCTGCCCAGCGCGACGGTCGCCTTCGACTTTCCGAAGACGGACTATGAGGCAGGCAACGCCCGCTACATCTTCGCCTTCGGGGCATGTCTGGTGCGGGTTGCCGTCAACCGCGTGACCGGCAGCGTGCGCGTCATGGACATCAGGCAGCACACGGCGGCAGGCCCGGTCATCGACGTCGCCGCCTATCTCGGTCAGATGGAGGGTGGCGCCATCCAGGGGCTCGGGTTTACGCTGACGGAAGACGCCATGATGCACGACGCCACCAACATGAACGGCAATTTTGACAGCTACATGATGCCCGGCATCAGGGACAGTGCTTCAGCAATGTCGGTCTATGCCCTGGAAGATCTGGACGCGGGCGACGAGCTTGGGCCGCGCGGGGCCGGCGAACTCGGCATCGGCGCCATCGCGCCGGCGATTGCCAATGCCGTTGCCGGTGCCATCGGCCACCGGCCGCTCAGCCTGCCGCTTTCCCCGGAGGCAATCCTCGATGCGATGGCGGGGCGGGCATGAGCACCGTGGCGACGACGCACGTCAACTTCCGCCTCAACGGCGAAACGGTCGCCCTTGAAGTGCCGCCGGATATGCGGCTGGCCGAACTGTTGCGCGACGAACTCGGTCTCACCGCCACCAAGATCGCCTGCGGCATCGGCCGATGTGGCGCCTGCACCGTTTTGATGAACGGCCTTGCCGTCAATGGTTGCTTGGTCATGGCATGGCAGTTGCCGGATGCAGACATCGTCACGCCGGAGGGGATCGATGCCTTCGAGATCGCGCGGGTCGTGAAGGCAGCGCTGGCCGAAGAAAACGCCTTCCAGTGCGGCTACTGCGCGCCCGGCTTCCTGATGGCCCTGACGGCGCTGTTCATCGACCTGCCGGCCGCTGGCGAAGCGGAGATTCTTTCTGCGCTCGAAGGCAATATTTGCCGCTGCACCGGCTATCATTCGATCATTCGCGGTGCGCTCAACGCATCGGCGCGGCTTGAAGCTGCTCAATTGGCCTGCGGGCCGGGAGATCCACACCCATGACCATCCCAATCCGCATCTTCGAGCCCGCCAGCGAAGGCGCGCGACGCTTTCTGGCACAAACAGACAAGAAACTGCTGATCGATGGCGCGTGGGTCGCGGCCGCCTCCGGCGCCACGTTCACGACGTTCGACCCAGCCACCGGCAAGTCTCTCGCCGAACTGGCGGCGGCAGGAGCAGCGGATATCGATGCCGCCGTCTCGTCGGCACGGCAAGCATTCGAGGGAGATGCCTGGCGCGGCATGACGCCTTCGGCGCGGGGCAAATTGCTGTGGCGCATCGCCGATCTCATCGATGCCCATGTCGATGAACTTGCCGAACTCGAGACTCTCGACCAGGGAAAATCTCTCAAGACCGGACGCTTCGGCGAGATCCCCGCCTCGGCCGAGCAGTTTCGCTATTACGCCGGCTTTACCACCAAGATCCTCGGCACGACGATCCCGACCTCCATCGGCTACCAGCCGCCGGGCAAGAAGATATTCGCCTACACGACGCGCGAGCCGATCGGGGTCGTCGCTGCCATCACGCCGTGGAACTCGCCGATGCTAATGGCAGCCATGAAGCTGGCGCCGGCGCTGGCGGCTGGCTGCACGGTCGTGTTGAAGCCAGCCGAGGAGACGTCGCTGACGACACTGCGGCTTGCAGAACTGATGCTCGAGGCCGGGCTTCCGCGCGGTGTCGTCAATATCGTCACCGGGATGGGCGAGACCGTCGGTGCGGCCTTGACCGCCCATCCCGGGGTCGACAAGGTCGCCTTTACGGGCTCGACCGAGGTGGGCAAGCTGATCGTCGGCGCTGCACGCGGCAACCTCAAGAAGCTGACGCTGGAGCTCGGCGGCAAGTCGCCGGCCATTGTCATGCCGGATGCCGACATGATGCTTGCCATCCCCGGCATCGCGCGCGGCATCTTTGCCAATGGCGGCCAGGTCTGCGTCGCCGGGTCGCGTGTCTATGCCCATCGGTCGATCTATCAGCGGCTGGTCGAAGGACTGGCGCAAGAGGCGGCCAAGCTGCGGCTCGGCCATGGGCTCGATCCGGATGTGGACCTCGGCCCCCTCGTCGATCGCCGGCAGGCCGATCATGTCGCGCGCTACGTGGCAGAGGGCGCCAAAGAAGGCGCCGAGATCGTCACAGGTGGCGCGCAGGACGGGGAGCTAAAGACCTTCTATCGGCCAACAGTCATGACCGGCGTCCGTCAGGACATGCGAATGATGCGGGAGGAGATCTTCGGCCCCGTGGTGGCTGTCACACCGTTCGATGATGCCGACGAGGCCATTTTGTTTGCCAATGATTCGCCCTATGGGCTTGCGGCCAGCGTCTGGACACAGGACCTTAGTTCTGCCCATCGGCTTTCCGCCCGTATTCGTTCAGGCACCGTCTGGATCAACTGCCATTCGTATTTCTCACCCGAATTGCCGAAGGGCGGCCACAAGCAATCCGGCTGGGGATATGAAAACGGAGCGCCGGGCCTCGAGAACTATCTCGAAACCAAGACGGTCTGCGCCGTGGTCTGAGCGCGCGTCAGCGGGAGTGTCGGGCGTCTCTCCGGCCGGCGACGCGGTGCTCACTTCTTCGGAAGATAATCGTTGGTGACGAAGGTCGAAAAGTCCGGCGCCGAGGTCAGGACCTTGCCGTCGCCATCGACGAGGATCTTGGCCTTCACCAGATATTGGCCAAAAGCATCGATCTTGACGAGATCCATATTGCCGATGACACCATCGGCGCTGCGCAGGTAATGGCCGGACACCAGTGCCTTCATCGACTGCGCCACAAGGGCGTGGTTGGTGAGCGTGTCCGGATTGGCGGCGATCAGGATGTCCCCGGCTTCCTCGGGATGATCTGCGGCAAAGGCGTATCCTTTCTGAACGGCGGCAAGAAACCCCTTGGCGGTGTCGCCATTGGCCTTCAGGTAGCCGTCGCTGGAGACGATGAACGTGGTGTACTCGTCAGGCACGCCATAATCGCTGTAGGTGAATTCCTTGAGCTTGGCACCGCGCAGTTCGGCCTCGACGCCTTCCCAGGTGGCCACTTCCAGGGTGAAGTCGACGGAACCGTTGGCGAGCGCCTCATAGGCCGATGTGCCCAGCGTCACCGTCTTGATATCGCCCTTGCCACCATCATGCTTGATGATGTCGGTGATCAGCGCATTTTCCCAGGCACTGCCGAAACCGCCATAGGTGAGGCCGTCGAGATTTTTCGGCGACTGGATGTCGGTGCGCTTGGCATCGACGATCAGCCGACCGGTTTCCTTCTGGACGACAGCATAGACCCCCTTGAGGTCGGCTCCGGCGGCCCTCTGCGAATAGAAGCCGATGCCCGCAATGCCGAAATCCGCAACGTGGTTGCTGACCAGCGTGCCAGCCGCCGTATCGGTGTAGGGCAGGATCTTGACGTCGAGCCCGGCATCCCGGAAGTAGCCTTTTTGCTCGGCCACGAACAACCCGACATGGTTGGTGTTCGGCGTCCAGTCCAGCGCGATATTGACGGTTTTCAGATCCGCCGCCGCAACGGGGCCAATCGAGGCGAGGGCGGTGAAAACGGACAGCGCAAGCCCGAAGGCGCTGCGGCGAGGGAACGAGGGCATGGGAACTCCTGCTGTGATATTAAGAGATGGATTTGGGTGGCAAAAAGGGCGCATTTTCCGGACCGATCAGCGCCTCCAGCAGCGCTGCCTCGATACGGGAGGCAACGGGGGAGGCGAGGTCCGCCAAGGTCCTCGGACGCGGCAGCGGCACCTCGATTTCGGCAAGCACCCGGGCGGGTCGGGCCGAGAGGACGTAGATCCGGTCAGAGAGGAAAATCGCCTCCCTGATGTCATGGGTGATCAGCAGCGCGGTCCACCGGTTCTGGTCCCACATCTGCTCGAGCCAACGCTGCATGGAAATCCGCGTGAGCGCGTCGAGCGCGCCGAAGGGTTCGTCGAGCAGTAGCATCTTTCGTTGCTGGACGACGGTGCGAAGCAGCGCCACGCGCTGTCGCATGCCGCCGGATAACTGGTTGGGGTAATGCCGCTCGAATCCCGCAAGCCCGAAGGTTTCCAGCAGAGGCTCGACCTGCGCACGGGCCATCCTTTTCGATAGTCCCTGCACCTCCAGTCCGAGCGTCGCGTTGTCGATGATCCGGCGCCACGGCATCAGGGCATCGCGCTGCGGCATGAAGGCGAACGTGTCGCTCGCCTGGTCCAACGGCGCGCCGTCGAAGACGATTTGGCCGGCATCGGCGACAATGGCCCCGGTCAGCACCTGGAACAGCGTGGATTTGCCGGCGCCGGAGGGCCCGAGCATCGACACGAATTCGCCGAGCCCGACATGCAGCGTCACGTCTGCGAGCACGTCGAGCGGACCGAAAGATTTGCGGATGCCGGCAAGCGACAGGCGGGCCGGTTGGCTCATGGCTGGCGATCCTTGCGATCCGTATTCCAGGGTGTGGCGAGACGCTCTGCGCCAACCGCCAATGCGAAAAGCAATAGTGTCAGGCAGGAACTGACAGTCACCGCCGCCAGCACCAGGTCCGGCCGAAAATTGTTCTTCGCCGATAGCATGTAGATGCCGAGCCCTTTTGCCGCGCCGGCATATTCCGCAAAGATGGCGCCGACGACGGCATAGGTGATGGAAATTCGTAACCCGGTAAAGAAGTAGGGAATGGCCGACGGCAGGCGCGCCAAAACGAAGACCCGCCATCGGGAGGCACCCATGGACGACAGCAGCCATTCCATTTCGCGGTCGGTGGACTCATACCCCTGAACGAGGGCCACCATCATCGGGAAAAACGTCACGAGCGCCACCAGCAGTATTTTCGGCAGCAGCCCGAAACCGAACCACAGCACCACCAGCGGCGCAATGGCGACCAGCGGCAACGTCTGGCTGACGATGAAGACCGGGACCAGCGCGCGGCGCGCCGGCTGGAAGAAATCGACCACGACAGACATCAGGAATGCCACGGTCAGCGAGAAGCCAAAGCCGGTAAACGTGGCCGCAACGGTCGGGATGGCATTTTCGAGAAGCACCTGCCAGTTGACGACGATCTGCTCGAACACCCGCGACGGCGCAGGCAGGGTCGTCGCCCGGATGCCGGAATAGCGGGCGTAGAGTTCCCAGGCGACGAGCAGACCCGTCATTAACGCCAAGGCCGGCCAGCTTCTTGTGAAGGCGCGAATGACCGGCAGCAGCGCAGGCAGGTTGTTCATCGATCTTATCTACGGGTGACACACTAGATTGAAATCGGGTCGAGGCTTGCAGCCCCGCCTTGGATCTTGATAGCGCCTTTGCATGACACGCTTAAAGCATTAGATCGCAAACATATGAACGTAAACAGGAATTTCGAAGTGTCGCGGACGGTTTTGAAGACAACGATGCGCCTTGCCGGAAATGCCAACGGGCTGCAGGGCGTCGCCCCCAATGATGCGCCCGGAAACACCCACGCTCTTGGCCCCTGGAGGGTGATGCGGGCTCTTGGAGACAGATCATCACTGAATGACGCGGAATTGAGAAAATTATTTGCAATTGCTCATTTCCTTCGCAGTTTCCTGTGCATATTTGAGAGACAGTTTCTGCGATCTTTCGCACTCGAACATCAACACCGGGATCGGTACCGACATGACACTGCTGAAATCCATCGCCGCCATCGCACTCGTTCAGGCCGCATTGCTGTTGCCGGCCCATGCTGGCGAAAACCTCGCTGCCATCAAATCCGCCGGTGTCTTCAAGGTCGGGACCGAAGGCACCTACGCGCCTTTCACCTTTCATGATGCCAGCGGCAAGCTCGCCGGCTTCGATGTCGAGATTGCCGAGGCGATCGCCGCCAAGCTGGGTGTCAAAGCCGAATTCGTCGAAGGCAAGTGGGATGGGCTGATCGCCGGCCTCGATGCCAAGCGCTATGACAGCGTCATCAACGAAGTCGGCATCACCGATGCTCGCAAGCAGAAATATGATTTCTCGGACCCATACATCGCATCGAAAGCCGCACTCATCGTCCGTGACAACGACGACAGCATCAAGGGCTTTGCCGATCTGAAGGGAAAGAAGGCAGCGCAGTCTTTGACGAGCAATTATGGCAAGCTGGCCGAGCAATCCGGTGCCGAGCTCGTTGGCACGGATGGCTTCGACCAGTCTATCCAGCTGGTCCTCACCCGCCGCGCCGATGCGACGATCAATGACAGCCTGTCCTTCCTCGATTTCAAGAAGCACAAGCCGGACGCGCCTGTGAAGGTCGTCGCAGAGGAGGCCGACGCCAACTATTCGGGCGTCATCATCCGCAAGCAGGAGCCCGAGTTGCTGGCTGCCATCAACAAGGCGTTGGCCGAGATCAAGGCCGACGGTACCTACAAGACGATCTCCGAAAAATATTTTGGCCAGGACGTCTCCAAGTAACGGAAGGCGAAAGCCGTTTCCAAATCCTGAAAACCACGATAGTGAACGAACGGGCGCTCAGTGATCTTTCGCTGGGCGCATCGCTTTTTAAGGGAGATACCCTTGCCGCACTGGCTTCAATTGATGGCGGATTCGCTCGCGCCTCTGCTCTGGGCAGGGCTAATCTTTACGATACCGCTGACCCTGATGTCCTTTGCCTTTGGGCTTATTCTCGGACTTGTCACGGCAATAGCGCGCCTGTTCGGCCCGGCTCCTGTGGCAGCGATCGCCCGCTTCTACGTCTGGATCATCCGTGGGACGCCACTATTGGTGCAGCTCTTCGTGATCTTCTACGGCCTGCCGAGCGTCGGGATCCTGCTCGATGCGTTTCCGGCAGCCCTGATCGGCTTCACGCTGAACATCGGCGCTTACAGCTCCGAGATCATCCGTGCCGTCATTTCATCGGTTCCGAAGGGACAGTGGGAGGCGGCCTATTCGATCGGCATGAGCTGGCGCCAGGCGATGATCCGGACGATCCTGCCCCAGGCTGCCCGCGTCGCGGTCCCGCCCTTGTCGAATACCTTCATCTCGTTGGTGAAAGACACGTCGCTCGCCGCAGCGATCACGGTGCCGGAACTGTTCCAGGCCGCACAGCGTGTCGTCGCCACCACCTACGAGCCGCTCATTCTCTATATCGAGGCTGCCCTGATCTACCTTGCACTGAGCTCGGTCTTGTCGACGCTGCAAGTGCGACTGGAGCGACGCTTCGCCCGGTATGGTGGCATGATGGAGGCCAACGCATGATCGAGCTTACAAACATCGAAAAGCGTTTCGGCGACATAGTCGTCCTCAAGGATATCAACATCACCATCCCGGAAGGCAGCGTGACTGCGCTTGTCGGCCCTTCCGGGGGCGGCAAGAGCACGCTGCTGCGGTGCATCAACCTGCTGGAAATCCCGACCTCCGGCGCGATCCGCCTCGGCGGGGAGACGCTGACCTTCGCACCGGGCAAAAAAACCAGCTGGCAGGCGATCCAGAAAATCCGCCGGCAGACCGGCATGGTCTTCCAGAATTTCCAGCTCTTTCCGCATCAGACCGCCATTGAAAACGTCATGGAAAGCCTGGTCACCGTGCTGAAATGGCCGCGTGACAAAGCGCGTGCCAGCGCTATGGATCTTCTGAAGAAGGTCGGTATGGAGCACAAGGCAGATGCGTGGCCCGCGACCCTGTCCGGCGGCCAGCAGCAGCGGATAGCAATCGCCCGTGCGCTCGCTCCGTCGCCCCGCGTCCTGCTTTGCGACGAACCGACATCGGCGCTCGATCCTGAACTTGCCGCCGAGGTTGTCGATGTCTTAAGCAAGCTTGCGTCTGAGGGGACGACCATGGTGATGGCGACGCACGACCTCCGGCTGGCGTCGAAGATCGCCAACAACGTGGTGTTTCTGGAGGCAGGCAGCGTCGTCGAGACCGGCGATGCAAGGCTCCTGTTCACTGCGCCACAGCGCGAGCGCACCAGGCAGTTCATCTCGACCATCAACGCCGCCAACACCTACGATATTTGAGGCGCGGCCGTCTGGCGGTCTACCAGAGGACATTTTCGACTGGTCGGATCGGCTTCGTGGCATTGCCTCCGCCGACCAGTTGCTCGAGGTCGATCTGTATTGTCCGGCAAAGCGAGGTCAGGGGCACGTCGTGGGCACGATTTTCGAACGGATCCTGCAGATCGGAGCCGATGCGATCCATGGCCAGCAGCATGAAACCGACGATGGTCGATGCAAGCGGTGTATAGATCGTTAGGCTATCGACAAGACCGATTGGCAGCAGAATGCAGAAAATGTGAACGAACAGCGTCGGGTAGTAGCCATATTCACGCGGCAGAGGCGTATTCTTGATCCGCTCCATTCCGCCCTGGGCATTGCTCATGTCGACAAGGACGCTTTCGATCTGGATACTGCGCATCGAATCGATCCAGCCTTGCTGGCGTGCGTCGGCCAGTAGCGCGGCAGTCTCGTTGAGGATTGCGTTCGGCACATTTGTCACCCCCTTCAACGACTCGAGTTCGTTGTCGCAGAGGAAGGCTCGGATCTCGTCCTCGTTCGGCTGCCGACGCAGATGACAGCGCAGGGCGTTCACGTAGGCGATCTGGCGTCGAACGAGGTCGTGGCGCAGATCGAAGCTTTCGCCGTTTTTGTCGATCAGGTGGAACACCTCTCGCCCATAGGAGCGCGACGCGTTCACCATCGCCCCCCAAAGCGTCCGCGCCTCCCACCAACGATTATAGGCGTTGTTGTTCCGGAAACCCAGAAACAGGGCCAGTGCCGATCCGAGCAGGCTCATCGGCAGCGCTGGCAGATCCAGCCAAGGGTGGGGAAGATAGACATAGGCCAGAGTGATGGCGATATCCCAGAGGAAGAGCAGGGCAAGAGGCCAGCCGATATAGCCGAGCATCCGGTGTAGACGAGCTGACTGGGGCAAAACCATGCAGCGGTTCCCGTTGTGAAAATCGAAGCGACGTCAAATCAGATAGTGTGCGTTGCAGCATTTTGCGAATGACACACGGCTGCTTTTTGACTGCAGCCAGCGCGCGATTTGCCGCCGAGCTGCTCGCGCGCGTGTCATAGGCGCGCAGAGGCGTCAGGGAATTGTCTGGAGATCGGTTTGACGAAACTCGTCATGCGTCGCGAGCATCGGCACTTGGTAATATTTGGCGCATGCATAATGGAGGCAATCGCCAAGGTTTAGTCTGTTGCGACCGCTACCGTATTTGTCGGCCGCCATCAGTGATAGGGTCGTGGCGCTCTTGCCGGGCGGCAGGTCGTATAATTCGATGCCGCGCGCCTCCAGGAATTCCATCAAGAATGGCTCGATGTCAGCAATCGACCGGTCGAACTTATCGGGCCTTGCCAAGGCCATTGCTGCTTCGAGGACAGCGACGGCGGATGTGATCCGCGTCTTTGCGGACAAAAGGGCATCTGCAACACGCTTGGCTTCAGGTTCGTCAGATGCAAGAGCAATGATGGCGCACGCGTCAACGTACATTATTTCCCGTCCCACATCTCGTCAAAAACCGACCTGGGAAGAGGCTCCTTGCCCCGGGCGGACAAAACGAGGCCGTGCTTGGCGCGCAGCCGCGCAGCCGTTTCCGTTGCGCTCTCCAGATTAAGACGTCGCTCCAGCGCCTCCTTCATGGCGATGACGATAGCATCGGTTATGCTCACACCGGCGACGCTTGCAAACTTGCGGGTCAGAGCATCGGCCTGCGGGTTGTTGACGTTGATGGCCATCGGTATCTCCTTGTAGATCCTCACACCAGAAGATATACATCTTTATACATCTTTCTATCTACATACAATGAGGCCACCTCGCCTCACGACCGCTGATAGGGCCATCACCCTCCCATCCGGGTCCTTTCCGATCTGGCGAAATTTGTATTCGTGCGGACTGCTCCTATCTATCAATCATCATCAAGGAGGCAGTTGACTATGTTCGATGCGAAGAAACTTCTCGACCAGTTCCTGACGTCGCAGGTTCCCGGGCTCGGAGGGACAGTGCGGGACCGGGCGGGAGATGCGATCGGCAAAGCCCGGGAAAACCCGTTGGCAACAAGCGCGATCCTCGGCGTGTTGCTTGGCACCAAGACCGGGCGCAGCATCGCTGGAAATACGCTTGCCGTCGGCGGCCTTGCCGCCATCGCAGGGCTTGGCTACCAGGCCTACAAGAATTACCAGTCGGGCTCCGCGCCGGTGACATCGCCGCAGGTTTCTTCGCAGGGACAACAGCCTGTGCTGCCGCCGCCGGATAATTCCCCCTTCGCACCGTCTTCGCCTGCCAACAGCAACGAGTTCGTGCTGGTGCTTATCCGCGCCATGATTGCCGCTGCCAAGGCCGACGGCCATGTCGACGATGCCGAACGGGCGCTGATCATGGACAAGATTGCAGCGGCCGACGTGACGGGTGAGGCTGCGAATTTCATTCAGCGAGAATTGACCGTGCCAACGGACCTCGACGCCCTGATCGCAGCGGCCGTCAGTGAGGAACAGAAGGTCGAACTCTACACAGCCTCGAGGCTGACGATCGAGCCGGATACTCGCTCAGAGCGAGGCTATCTGGATCTTCTCGCAGGACGCCTCGGCCTTGCCGATGGTCTCGTCGATCATATCGAGGCAATGGTGGTGCAGACGAAGAACGCTGCCCCACAATAACAATCGCGCAAAATTGGCATTCACGCTTTGGTGACGGCGGCAGCCACTGGCTGCCGCTTTCATGCCGGAATTCCCGTTATAAATTCGCTGAAATGCGCACAAGGCCGCGCTCGAGTGGCATCTTTAGCCGAATTCCAGGCCCGCCTTCAGAAGATAGGGGTAACGACGTTTGAGAAACGCCATACGCTTTGCTCATCCCCTTGGTTGCCAAAAGTCTAAAATTGTTCCACCAACGCTAAGCATCGAGACTCGGCATTACGAATTGGATCAAAGCTGAATGCGTAGACTTTCTGGTTTCCTCGGCATCTTTCTGGCGCTTTCATCTTCGGCTTATGCTCTGGAAATGGGACCGCTGCCCGTATTGGCGCCGCTGCCGCAACAGGGACAGGCTGCACATCTCAGCGCCCAGTTTCTCACCCGCTTCAGCTACAAGCCGGTTCCGCTCGACGATGCGTTGTCGGTGAAGATAATGGACAGGTTCATCAAGTCGCTGGATCCGGACAGGATGCTGTTCCTGCAGGCCGATATCGACAAGTTCAAGGCTCAGGACACCAAGCTGGACGATGCCGTCAACAAGGAAGACCTGCAGATTCCGTTCTCGATGTTCAATCTCTATGAGCAGCGTGTCGTCGACCGTATGAATTATGCGCGCGACTTGCTGAAGACGAGTTTCGATTTCAGCAAGGACGAGAGCTATTCCTTCCTGCGCGAAGATGCGCCTTGGCCGAAGTCGGAAGCCGAGATCGACGATCTCTGGCGCAAGCGCGTCAAAGGTGACTGGCTCCGCCTCAAACTTGCAGGCAAGGACGACGCAGCCATTCGCGATACGCTCGACAAGCGCTATGAAAATTCGCTGGAGCGGGCCTACAAATACAAGAGCGAAGACGTGTTCCAATCGTTCATGGATGCCTACACCACATCCATAGACCCGCACACGGACTATTTCGGCGCCACCGCTTCGGCTGAATTCGATATCTCGATGAAGCTGTCGCTGGTCGGCATCGGCGCAGTGCTGCAAGAACGCGACGATTACACCACGATCCGCGAGCTTGTTCCCGGCGGCCCGGCGCAGGTGTCGGGCAAGCTTGCCGTCGGCGATCGTATTATCGGCGTTGGCCAGGGCGCCGATGGTCCGGTGAAGGAAGTGGTCGGCACTCGCCTCGACGAGATCGTCCAGATGATCCGCGGCGCCAAGGACTCCATTGTTCGCCTCGATATCTTGCCAGCGGAAGCAGGTGCCGATGGCGCCCATCACATCGTCAGCCTGACGCGCGACAAGATCAGCCTCGAAAAGCAGGCCGCCAAGAAAACGCTGCTCTCCATCAAGGACGGCGATGCGACGCGCAAGATTGGCGTGATTACCCTGCCGGCCTTCTACGAAGACTTCGACGCTCGCCGCAAGGGCGACAAGGATTACCGTAGCGCCAGCCGTGATGTGGCCAAGCTCATCGACGAATTGAAACAGGACAAGGCAGACGGCGTTCTTATCGACCTGCGCAACAATGGCGGCGGGTCGCTGGCCGAAGCGATTGATCTCACCGGTCTGTTTACGGGCAAGGGTCCCGTCGTCCAGCAGCGCGATGCTGGCGGCAAGGTTGCCATTGAGGGCGACGACCGCTCGCCTGCTGCCTGGACAGGTCCGGTCGGCGTGCTCATTAACCGCGGTTCCGCATCCGCCTCGGAGATTTTCGCGGCCGCAATCCAGGACTACAGCCGCGGCGTGATCATCGGTGAACCCAGCTTCGGCAAGGGTACCGTGCAGACAGTGGTCAATCTCGATCAGGTCGCGCACAACGCCAAACCGAAATTCGGCGAACTGAAAATGACGATAGCGCAGTTCTTCCGCATCAATGGGGGCACTACCCAGTTGCGCGGCGTGACGCCGGACATCGGGCTGCCGAGCCTGTCGGACCCGAAGACCTTCGGCGAGGCCAGCTACGACAATGCTCTTCCATGGACGCAGATCAAGCCGGCCAACTACAAGCCGGAAGGCGATGTGGCGGCAAAGATACCGCAGCTGCAGAGCCGCCACGACGCACGCGTTGCCAACGATCCGGATTTCAAGCGTCTGGTCGAAGACATCGCAGAGTTGAAGGCGCAGCGCGAGAAGGGCATCGTTTCTCTCAACGAGGCAGAGCGTCGCAAGGAACTGGCAGCTCAGGCGACCCGTGACAAATCACGCGAGAAGATAAACGATGGCGTCGACCCCGGGGAAGACGATGGCCTGCAGGCAAACGAACGCAGCCTGAGTGCCGATATCGCCATCGAAACCGCCCGCAAGAACGCCAAGGATGTCCTCTTGAACGAGGCGGCATCCATCATGGCCGACGACGCCGGCATAAAGGCGGCGAACTCGAAGTAAAACGAAAAGGCCGCCGGCAAACGACACTGCCGGTGGCCCCAAAACTGTCAGAGACGACAGGACGGCAAAATCCCAAACCGATCAGCGCTGGTCTGTATTCGACCGCAGTGGAAACATGTCTTCGCCGTAGCGATGAAGACGCGTGTGATGTCTGCGGCAAAGCCAGCGAACCCTCAGGGGTTCGTCATACTCGTCGTGATGGGCGTCGACGGCATCGTGACCACAGACTTCACAGCCGAGCTTTTCGAGATCGCCGGCGACGATGGCACGCTGCACCGCGAGATGAGCATTGTACTTCATCGGGTTGGCGCGGCGCCAATCTGCCTGCCTGGTTTGACTTTCGATCATTCTCGCGTTCCGATTGACGTCGTTGACTGCATTGAACTGATGCCCCCACGTTTGCCATAAAACGACATCGTTAGCCAGCCACGATCAAAATCGGCAACTGCTATGCCCGCAACGAGGACCGCTATTCCGGTTTCGGATAAATCGAGCCGTTAGAATCCTCGATGTAGGTTTCCGAGATGCCCGCAACACTGTCGAAGCGGACCTTGAGCGCGCCGTCGGTAAAGTCGAGTATCGTGATACCGAGGTTTGCCGCGCCCGGCTGTGACGGCATCGACGCATCGCGCGACAGGAAGCTCGTCGCCGCTGCCCAGATCTGGCGGGGACCATCGGCGCCTGGAAGATCGAGGGTCCGGTGGATATGGGCGCTGACGATGGCAGCCGTTCCGGTGCTCTCCACCAGCATCCGCAACCGTTGCCGCGCCGCAGTCGGGATGGCCCAGTAGGGTCGATCGGCTTCGTCCCAGTTCTCTAGAAACAGCGGCATGTGGGTGAGCAGGACAGGGGCGCGCTCGCCCCGTCCGCCAAACGCCTCGTCAAGCCAATGCCACTGCTCGGCTTCTTCAGCCAATCCGGTCGCAAGAACCTGGCTGTCGATGCCGATCAGCCGCCATCCCGGAATATCGTCGCAAATCCAGCGGTCCGCGCCGAGATGCCGGTTCCAGCGCTCCAGTCTTTCGCGGCTTGCCGGCTGACGGCTGGCGCGCGAGATATCGCCCACGTCGTGGTTGCCGGGCAGCACGAGAACCGGCCGGCGGAGTGTGTCGAGAGATTGCCGCGCGAAAGCAAGATCCGCTTCCAGATTGGCGCCATCGAGCGTCAGGTCTCCGAGCACAATCGTGAATGCCACATCGAGATCGTTGACGTGCGCCACCGCCGCATTCCAGTTGGCAACGAAATCATCGGTCTTCGCGCCGATATGGGGATCTGCGATGATCGCAATCTGCATGATGGCCTCTCTGGTTCTGTCCGGTGGCGCGGTTTGTCGGCCCTCCGACGCAAGGGCCGCATTCCCGTAACGGATCGACGCGACAGTCCGGTGACAGCTGCCCGCCATAAGACGCACGCAGAAAGCGAAAATATTTCAATCGGATACCGAGGCGCGATATCGCCCGTCACGCTTTTGAAACTTCTTAAATCTGTCAATTGCCTGTCACTGACGATGCCTATTGGCAAATCGCCACAAGCTTTCGACGGCTCTCCCAAACGGCCATCAGGCGATACGCAACCCGAAGGATTTTTCGATGAATTCGTTTCACATCAATCGCAGGACTTTATTGCAGGCGGGCTCGGCGGCGCTCGGCGCATCGCTGCTCAACCTCGGCCCGCTGCGTGCCGAAGCTGCGACCATGCCGGACGGCCTCGTTGCTGCCGCCAAGAAAGAAGGCGCGCTGAACGTCGTAGCCCTGTCGCCGAACTGGGTCTTCGGCAAGATGATGACCGACTTCTCAAAGCTCTACGGGATCGAGGTGAATGCCGCCAACCCGGAGGGTTCGTCGGCCGAGGAACTGCAGGCCGTTCGCAGCCTGAAAGGCCAGGATCGCGGGCCGGACACGCTCGATCTGGCGCCGTCCTTCGCGTTGCAAGCCGTCACCGACAATCTGCTGCAGCCCTACAAGGTCGCCACCTGGAACGATATTCCCTCGGAGGTTAAAAACCCCGATGGCCTCTGGCAGGGCTGCTACTACGGCATCATCTCCTTTGCCGTGAACAAGAGCGTCGTCAAGACCGTGCCGCGTAGCTGGGCTGACCTCCTGAAGCCGGAATACAAGGGCATGGTGTCCATGGGCGGCAGCCCCGTCCGGGCTGGCGATTCCTTCGCGGCCGTGATGGCGGCGGCTCTTGCCAACGGTGGCAGCTTCGACGATATCGCGCCCGGCGTGGAGTTTTTTGGCAAGCTTGCCGCTGCCGGCAACTACAATCCGATACAGAGCGACAAGGGCACCATGATGAGCGGCCAGACGCCGATCGCGCTGCGCTGGGACTACCTCAACCTGACGATTCGCGACGACGAAGCCGGCAAGGTCGATTTCGAAGTCGTCGTTCCCAATGATGGCGCGCCGTTCGGCAACTATTATTGCGAGGCGATCAGCGCCTATGCGCCGCACCCGAACGCCGCCAAACTGTGGCAGGAATATCTGTACAGCGATGAAGGCCAACTGGGCTTTCTTGCGGGCCACGCCCATCCGATCCGCTTTGCCAAGATGCTCGACGCCGGAGTGCTGCCCGCCGCGCTGCTGGCCAAGCTGCCATCTCCGGAAGCCTACAAGAGCGTGCGTTTTGCGAGCCAGGCGCAGATCGATGCCGCAAAGAAGGTTGTCGCCGACATGTGGCCCAAGACCGTGAAGACCAATTAAGCCAGGCATGGTGCAGCCCTCCGACCCCGCCAAGAGACGGTCACGCTCCGGGCACGGCGTCGGTGCGATGCTCAGGCAGTGGGGCCTACCGGTCCTGCTGGTGGCACCATTCCTGCTGTTCTCACTGGCATTCATGGTGGCGCCCACGCTCATGCTTGTCGTCCAGTCAGTCAGCACCCGCACCGGCTTCACGCTGGAATACATCGTTGCTTTGGGTGGCGAGACATTTCGTCTCGCCACCTATAATTCGATCGTGCTCTCCGTTGCGTCAGCAGCGGTTGGCGTCACTTGTGGCGGCGCCATTGCGGCGACCGTCATTCATCGCGATGCCCACCCGGCGCTCGGTGCCATCGCCTCGAGTTTCAGCGCAGTTGCGGCAAACTTCGCCGGCGTCCCGCTCGCCTTCGCATTCATTTCCAGCCTTGGCATGTTCGGCCTTCTCACCCGGGCGCTGAAGGTCTTAGGCATCGATATCTATGCCGCCGGCTTTAGCCTGTTCTCGTTGACCGGATTGACGATCGTCTATGCCTATTTCCAGATCCCTCTTATGATCATCATCATCATGCCGGCCTTGCAAGCCCTTCGCCGCGAATGGGCGGAGGCGGCAGAAAGCCTTGGCGCAACGCCTTGGCAATATGGGCGCCTGGTCGTCCTGCCAATCCTCGCCCCGTCGCTGATATCGGCATTTATCCTGCTGTTTGGATCAGCCTTCTCCGGCTATGCCACCGCCTATGCTCTGACCTCCGGCAATCTCGTGCTGCTGACCACGGAAATCGGTAATGTGCTGTCCGGCGATGTCATGAATTCGCCCCAGACCGGAGCGGCGCTCTCCGTCGCCATGATCGTGACGATGGCGGTCGTCGTTGCGACGAGTAACCTGCTGATGCGCCGCGCCCGGCGCCGGGGAATGTGAGATGAACGCCGGTAAGATGCTGCGTCGGCTTATCCTCGTTCTCGCGGCGACATATTTCGTGCTGCCGTTGGCGATGACTGCGATCTTCAGCCTTTGGGAAGGCGGCACCGCCTATGGTGTATCCGCCTATGCCGCCGTCTTCAGCCACAAGGCCCTGCTGCAACCGTTGATCCTGTCGCTGGAACTGGGGGTGGCAACGATAGCAGCGATCTACATCATCCTTGCACCCGCAGTCATCGCCGCACATCTCTACATGCCGCGCATGCGCGGGGTTATAGAGTTCGTGGCGATCCTACCCTTCGTGGTGCCGGCCATTGCTCTTGTCGGCGGTCTTTCGATGCTGGTTACGGGGCCGATGTGGCTAATCGGCTCGCCGTTCTATCTTGTCATTCCCTACTTCTTCCTGGCGTTGCCTTTCGCATTCCGTGCGCTCGATGTCGGCCTTGCGGCGCTCGATATCCGGACCTTGAAGGAAGCTGCGGAAAGCCTTGGGGCCGGCGGGCTGACGACGATCCGGCTGGTCGTGGTTCCCGGCATAGGCGCGGCAATCGTCAACTGTGCGCTGCTGACATTCACTGTCGTCATCGGAGAATTCACGGTCGCCAACATACTGCTGTTTCCAACCTTTCCGGTGGCGATCAATGAGGTCGGCAAAAGCTCGCCGACCCAGGCCGCCGCCCTTTCGATGATCAGCTTCGTGCTCACATGGCTGGCAATGCTGGTCATGATGGCATTTGGCCGGAAGACCTGAGCTGCGGGCCGGCGCCGACAGTCCGGCGCATTGAAAACACAGAGACAAGCACCATCCGAAGCCACGCCCGGGCGGAACAGATAAGCGCTCGAGGGGTTATTAGAGCAGCTGATATCAGTCGGCCAAACCGGCGAAATGCCACTTTGTGAATGGAAATCAGATATGCAAATTCCTCAGCACACCGTCATTGCCGTCGCCGACGGCGAAAAGCTCAACCTCTTCCAGAATGAAGGCGACGCGGCCAACGTCAAGCTGAAGGCAATTCCTGACGAGGCCGTCGACAGCTCTAAGATAGGCTCCGGCAGCCGCCACTCGAGCAGTTCTGCCAACCCCGACGACAGCCAGCAGGACGAAGACGGTTTTGGAGCCGGTGTCGCCGATCTTCTCAACAGAAAGGTGCTGGCGGGCAAGATCAAGAACCTCGTCGTGATTGCAGCGCCTCGTACGCTCGGCGAACTGCGCAAGGGCTACCACAAGACGGTATCCGACGTGCTGATCGGCGAACTCGCCAAGGACCTTACGGGTCATTCGATGCAGGACATCGAAAAGGCCTTGGCTGCAGCTTAACTGGAGCAAAACGAATGTTTGAGTTGCACCGGCCCGTCGCGGCCGGTGTATTTTTTTGGGCGTACCGCACTGAGACTGGGCTCTATGTGAAGTCTACCCACCCGTTAGCGTGCGTGACACCGCATCGCGCCAGCCGGCGATCTTTGCCTGGCGATTGCTTTCGCTCATCGATGGCTCGAAACGCCGGTCGCAATTCCAGCGTTCGGCGAACTCCTTCTGGTCTGGCCAGACCTTGGCCCTGTGGCCGGCAAGCCAGGCGGCACCGAGTGCGGTTGTTTCCAGTATGGCGGCGCGGTCGACTGACGTCGAAATGATGTCGGCAAGGCGCTGCATCGTCCAGTCGGAGGCTGCCATGCCCCCATCGACGCGCAGCACTGTCTCGACATCGTGGCTGCCCCAGTCGCGTTTCATCGCGAAAAGCAGGTCCATCGTCTGGTAGGCAACCGCTTCCAGCACGGCGCGGGCGATTTCGGCGGGGCCGCTGTTGCGTGTAAGGCCGAAGATCGCGCCGCGCGCCTCGGCATCCCAGTAGGGCGCGCCAAGACCGGTGAAGGCCGGCACGATGTAGACTTGCTGCTCTTCATCGGCAGCATCGGCAAGCTCGCCAGCCTCGGATGCCTTGCCGATGATCCCCAACCCGTCCCTCAACCACTGCACGGCAGCGCCGGCGATGAAGATCGAGCCCTCAAGGGCATAGGTGGTCACGCCGTCGAGACGATAGGCGATCGTCGTCAGCATGCGGTGGGACGAATTGACCCTTTCCACGCCTGTATTCAACAGCGCGAAACAGCCGGTGCCATAGGTCGATTTCATCATGCCCGGTACAAAACACGCGTTGCCGATGGTCGCCGCCTGCTGGTCGCCGGCAACGCCAAGGATCGGGATCGCTGCGCCGAACAGATCTGGCGTCGTTTCACCGAAATCGTCGGCGCAATCCCTGACGTCCGGCAGCAGAGAAGGGGGTATCCCCAGGATGGCGAGAAGTTCTTCGTCCCAACGATTATCGGTAATATTGTAAAGCAAGGTCCGGCATGCGTTGGTCGCATCGGTCAAATGCCTCTTGCCGCCGGTCAGTTTGTAGATCAGCCATGTATCGATGGTGCCGAAGCAGACAGAGCCGGCCTCCGCCTTGTCTCTTAACCCATCGACATTCTCGAGCAGCCAGCGCAATTTCGTGCCGGAAAAATAGGGATCGAGCAGAAGTCCGGTCTTGGCGGAAAACAACTTCTCGTACCCGTCCGCCCTGAGGCTTTCGCAGATCTCGGCCGTGCGACGGTCCTGCCAGACAATGGCCGGGTGCAGTGGTGCACCCGTGTCGCGGTCCCAGACGACCGTCGTCTCGCGCTGGTTGGTGATACCGATGGCGGCGATGTCGGCGGCTCCAAGCTTCGCCTTCTCCAAAGCCTCGCGAACAACGTCGACCACGGTTTGCCAGATCTCCTGCGAATCGTGTTCGACCCAGCGCGGCTGCGGATAAGACTGGGTAATTTCCCGCTGCGCCGAGGCGACCATTTTCATCTCTCCATCGAAAACGATAGCCCGAGACGATGTCGTTCCCTGGTCGATTGCGAGAACATAGCTACTCATTCATGCGCTCCGATAAGGCAGAAAGCTGCGATCCCGCCGGTCGGCAGGCTGTTAGTGGGATGGTTTTGCGGGCAAAGGCCGCCGGGTGAACCGGCGGCCAAGGGGTGGCTCAGGCCATCGGGCCCGAGCCTGTAGATCCGGCTACTTGGACTGCCAGCTCTTCACCAGTTCGTCGTAGTTGACGGTCTGCGGCTTTTCCTTCTCCTCGGCAATCTTCAGCTGAGGCGCAAGGTTGCCCTTGGAGACGGCATCCTTGTTCCAGTAGGCCAGATCATGCTCTTCGGCGAGTTTGGGGCCGATATCGCCCTGGACCTTGGACCGCTCGATGCGCTCCATGACCTTTTCCTGGGCTTCGCAAAGCGAATCCATCGCCGCCTGGGCCGTCTTGGCACCGGATGCCGCATCGCCGACTGCCTGCCACCAGAGCTGGGCAAGTTTCGGATAATCCGGAACGTTGGTGCCTGTTGGCGACCATTGCACGCGGGCCGGCGAGCGATAGAACTCGATCAGGCCGCCAAGCTTGGGAGCGCGCTCGGTGAAGCTCTTGTCGCGGATGGTCGACTCGCGGATGAAGGTCAGGCCGACATGGCTCTTCTTGACGTCGACCGTCTTCGAAGTGACGAACTGGGCGTAGAGCCAGGCAGCCTTGGCGCGGTCGGTCGGTGTCGATTTCATCAGCGTCCAAGATCCGACGTCTTGGTAGCCGAGCTTCATGCCGTTCTTCCAGTAGACGCCATGCGGGCTTGGAGCCATGCGCCATTTCGGCGTGCCGTCGTCGTTCATGACCGGCAGGCCGGGTTTGACCATGTCGGCTGTGAACGCCGTGTACCAGAAGATCTGCTGGGCGATATTGCCCTGTGCCGGCACGGGTCCGGATTCGGAGAAGGTCATGCCTTGCGATTCCTGCGGGGCATAGGCCTTGATCCAGTCGAGATATTTCTGGATCGAGTAGACGGCGGCAGGACCATTGGTATCGCCACCGCGCGCAACGCAGGAGCCGACCGGACGGGACTTCTCGTCGACCTTGATGCCCCATTCGTCGACGGGAAGGCCGTTCGGCAATCCCTTGTCACCGTTGCCGGCCATGGAAAGCCAGGCGTCGGTGAAGCGCCAGCCGAGCGACGGGTCCTTCTTGCCATAGTCCATATGGCCGAAGACCTTCTTGCCACCGACATCGCGGCCGGTGAAGAATTCGGCAATATCCTCATAGGCAGACCAGTTGACGGGCACCCCGAGCTCGTAGCCGTACTTGGCCTTGAAATCGGCCTTGTTCTTCGGATCGTTGAACCAATCGTAGCGGAACCAGTAGAGGTTGGCGAACTGCTGGTCGGGAAGCTGGTAGAGCTTCTTGTCAGGAGCGGTGGTGAAGGATGTACCGATGAAGTCCTTGAGGTCGAGACCGGGATTGGTCACGTCCTTTCCTTCGCCGGCCATCCAGTCGGTCAGGTTGCGGACCTGCTGGTAGCGCCAGTGGGTGCCGATCAGGTCGGAGTCGTTTACCCAGCCGTCATAAAGGTTCTGGCCGGTCTGCATCTGCGTCTGGATCTTCTCGACGACGTCGCCTTCCTGGATGACGTCGTGGGTGACCTTGATGCCGGTGATGGCGGTAAAGGCCGGTGCCAGCACCTGCGATTCATACTGGTGGGTGGTCAGGGATTCCGAGACGACCTTAATTTCCATGCCTTTGAAGGGCTTGGCGGCGTCGATGAACCACTGCATTTCCTTTTCCTGCTCTGCCGGCGACAGCGTCGACATGTCGCCGATTTCCTTGCCGAGAAAGGTCTTTGCCTCCTCCATTCCCGCATAGGCAGTCCCAGTTACGGCCAGCAACAAGGCTGCCGTTGTCGTCAGTAGATGCGTTCGCATGATATCCTCCCGAATTGCGATTGCAGTTGTGTCAGTCCCGGAGCGCCGGATATCGGCGACCCGTATCGACTTGCCTCAGACGAAGCGGAATACGCCGACGGCGTAGGCAACGGAGAGAGCAAGAGCCCACCACAGGTTGGGTCCGACAAGACCCAGCCATGCGAGATGAATGAATGCGGAACCGAGCAGCGACACGAAGAACCGGTCGCCGCGGGTGGTTTCGAAATGAAGAATGCCGACGCGCGGATTTCCGCCCGGCGAGACATATTCCCAAAGCCCCATGCCCAGCAGCAGGACGAGTATCACCACGAAGAAAATGATCGTCGGCGGCGTCCATGCCATCCAGCTGAAATCGAGATTCATGATCATACCCTCCCGAGGGCAAAGCCCTTGGCGATGTAATTTCGAACGAAATAGATGACGAGCGCCCCTGGGATTAGCGTCAGCACGCCGGCCGCCGCCAGCAATCCCCAGTCCATACCGGCTGCCGAGACGGTTCTGGTCATCGTCGCGGCGATCGGCTTGGCGTCGGTCGTCGTCAGCGTCCGGGCGAGGAGCAACTCGACCCAGGAGAACATGAAGCAGAAGAACGCAGCGACCCCGATGCCGCTGGCGATCAGCGGAATGAAGATCTTCACGAAGAAGCGCGGGAAGGAATAGCCGTCGATATAAGACATCTCATCGATCTCCTTCGGCACGCCGGACATGAAACCCTCGAGAATCCAAACCGCCAGCGGCACGTTGAAGAGGCAATGGGCGAGAGCGACGGCGATATGCGTATCGATCAGGCCAAAGGCCGAGTAGAGCTGGAAGAACGGCAGGGCAAAGACCGCCGGCGGTGCCATGCGGTTGGTCAGCAGCCAGAAGAACAGGTGCTTGTCGCCAAGGAAACGGTAGCGCGAGAAGGCATAGGCGGCCGGCAGGGCAGCGGCAACCGAGATCACCATGTTCATTACCACATAGATGATCGAGTTGATGTAGCCGGAATACCAGGCGCTGTCGGTAAAGATGATGACGTAGTTGTGCAGCGTCGGGGCGTGGGGATAGAGCGTCATCGAGGAAACGATTTCCTCGTTGGTCTTGAAGCTCATATTGACCAGCCAGTAGATCGGCAGCAGCAGGCAGAGGATGTAGATCGTCGGGATCAGGAAGCCGAAGCGCGATCCCTCTGCCTTGAGGACCGGATTGGCGGATGGAGCGTGAGCGATAGCCATATCAGGTCTCCGCGTCGTAGCTGGTCATCACGGTGTAGAACACCCATGAGAGCAGCAGGATGATCAGGAAGTAGATGATCGACATGGCCGCAGCCGGGCCAAGATCGAACTGTCCGAGCGCGGTCTTCACCAGATCGATTGACAGGAACGTGGTCGAGTTGCCAGGTCCGCCGCCGGTGACGACGAAAGGCTCGGTGTAGATCATGAAGCTGTCCATGAAGCGCAGCAGGATGGCGATGGTCAGCACCCGCTTCATCTTCGGCAGCTGAATGTAACGGAACACGGCCATGCGGGACGCGCCATCGATCTTGGCGGCCTGGTAGAAAGCATCCGGAATGGACACCAGACCGGCATAGCACAGAAGCACAACGAGGCTCGTCCAGTGCCAGACATCCATGACGATAACGGTCAGCCAGGCATCGAGGGGATTGCGGACGTAGTTATAGTCGATACCCATGGAATTGAGCGTATGCCCAAGCAACCCGATATCGCCACGCCCAAACACCTGCCAGATCGTGCCGACGACGTTCCAGGGAATGAGCAGCGGCAGCGCCATTAGTACCAGGCAGACGGGGACCCCGAGACCCTTCTTCGGCATGTTCAGCGCGATGAAGATGCCGAGCGGAATTTCGAGCGCGAGGATGATGAAAGAGAACACCAGGTTGCGCTCGAGCGCGGACCAGAAGCGGTCGGACTTCAACGTCTGGACGAACCAGTCGGTACCGGCCCAGAAGAACTGGTTGTTGCCGAACGTATCCTGGACCGAATAATTGACCACCGTCATCAGCGGGATCACCGCCGAAAAGGCCACCAGCACCAGCACCGGCATGACGAGGAACCAGGCCTTGTTGTTCCATGGCTTGTTCATGCCCGATCCTCCCGGCCGACACGCCAGGAATCGGCGTAGATACTGATGGCGGTGGGATCAAAGGTGATCCGTGGCTCCGATGGGATCTCGCCGTCTTCGGGAACGATGATGGCAATTGGCTGGCCCGCAAACTCGGCGCGGACGATTTTCTGACGGCCGATATCCTCGACCTTGCTGATCGTCACCGGCATGCCGTCGCGGTCGATGCGGATGAATTCGGGGCGAATGCCAAGCTCGGTCTTGGCCGCCTTTCCGGTGTCCGGCGCATAGCCGAGCGCCAGGGTCTGGTCGCCGACATGCACTGAGCTGCCTTCGACGCGTGCCGCCATGACGTTCATGCCGGGCGAGCCGATGAAATAGCCGACGAAGGTGTGACTTGGTCGCTCGAACAGCTCGGCCGGCGTACCGATCTGGACGATCTGTCCGTCGTACATGACCACGACCTTGTCTGCGAAGGTGAGCGCCTCCGTCTGGTCATGGGTCACATAGACCATGGTGTAGCCGAACTGCTTGTGCAGCAGTTTCAGTTGCGAGCGCAGCTGCCATTTCATGTGCGGGTCGATGACAGTCAGCGGCTCGTCGAACAGGATCGCGCTGACATCGTTGCGCACAAGGCCACGTCCGAGCGAAATCTTCTGCTTCTGGTCGGCGGTGAGGCCGCTGGCCTTGCGGTTCGCCCAGCTCGATAGATCGATCATGTCGAGCGTCTCGCGGACCCGAAGATCGACGTCGGCTTCAGCCACGCCCCTGTTGCGCAGCGGAAATGCCAGGTTGTCGTAGACCGTCATGGTGTCGTAGACGACCGGAAACTGGAAAACCTGGGCAATGTTGCGCTCCTGCGTCGGCAGATCGGTGACGTCCCTGCCGTCGAACAGGATGCGGCCATGGGACGGGCGCAGAAGGCCCGAAATGATGTTGAGCAAGGTCGTCTTGCCGCAGCCGGAGGGTCCCAGCAGCGCATAGGCGCCACCGTCCCGCCACTCGTGGTGGACTTCGCGCAGCGCATAATCCTTGTCTGTCGCCGGGTTCGGCGCATAGGCATGGCGGATGTGATCGAGCGTGATGCGTGCCATTTCCGGTCTCCTATCCGTTCGCCGCGCGGGCAATCGACTGCCCTGCGGTATCGAAGGCCATCAGGTGGCGGGTATCGACGAACAGGTCGACGATGGTGTCGGGATCGATATCGTGGATGCCATGTTCCAGCATCACCCAGCGCGAGCCTGCCGCCTCCACGTGGATAAAGCTTTCGGAGCCGGCGATTTCGGAGATGATCACCCGCGCCTTGAGGGCTGCCGAAGTTTCATGCCGCCTCGCGACAGACAGATGGTGAGGCTGGAAGGCTATGACGCATGGACCTTCCGGCACGCCGGCGAGGTGGTCCGGCAGCTGCAGGATCGTTTCTCCGTCGCGCTGCAGCGCATTACCGGCGCGCACCAGTGCGATCGTATTCAGTGGCGGATCGGCGAAGGTCCGGGCGGTGACGAGGTCGGCAGGGTTGCGATAGACGTCGATGGTTGGACCGAACTGGCTTATGCGCCCTTCGCTGAGCGACGCGGTGTTGCCGCCAAGCAGCAGGGCCTCGGACGGTTCGGTCGTGGCATAAACGAAGATCGATCCCGAGGCGGCAAACAGGCGAGGCAGTTCCTCGCGCAATTCCTCGCGCAGTTTGTAGTCGAGATTGGCGAGTGGCTCGTCGAGCAGCACGAGGCGGGCGTTCTTGACGATGGCACGCGCCAGCGCCGTGCGCTGCTGCTGGCCACCGGAGAGGTTGAGCGGCAGGCGGTCGAGATAGGGCGTCAGCTTCATGAGCTCGGCGGCCTTGCGCACTTCGCGGTCCACCGTCTGCTTATCCTTGCCGGCAATCCGCATCGGCGACGCGATATTCTCGTAGACCGTCATCGCCGGATAATTGATGAACTGCTGATAGACCATGGCGACCGAGCGCTTCTGCACCGGCAGGCCGGTAACATCGACGCCATCGAAGTGAACCGTTCCCGAGGTTGGCTTGTCCAGCCCGGCCATCAGCCGCATCAGAGACGTCTTGCCGGACAAGGTCGGACCCAGCAGGACGTTCAGTGTTCCTCCCTGAAGGACAAGGCTGGAGGGGTGAATGTGATATTCACTGCCCGCCATCTTGGCCACATTTCGCAATTCCAGCATTAAATCCCCGTGCCTCCTCCAAACCAGCGGTGATATTGTCCTCGAGCGGCAAACGCTCCTAGTGCGTGATCACCCCGGCGATAAAAGTCTCAAGTTCTGCGGCCTGATCCTTCGACAGATACAGTCCCTTCTTGGTCCGGCGCCAAAGCACGTCCTCCGCGTGCCTTGCCCATTCCATGTCGATCAGCCACCGGACCTCGCATTCGAAAAGGTCGTCGCCGAAATTACGGCCGAGATCGGACGCGTTTGCTGCCTTGCCGAGCAGGAGCGCCGCGTTCGTGCCGTAGAGCCGGACAAGCCGTCGGGCATGGCGGTCGGCCAGAAACGGGTAGGAGCCCTTGAGCTTGGCAACTTCGCTCCCATAGCCCGTCGCGGCAAAGGCACCGCCGGGCAGGCTGCTGCCGGCCGTCCAGACCTTGCCCTTGACACCGATCGCATCGCCGATCTTCTCCAGCGCGTGCTCTGCAAGGCGCCTGTAGGTGGTCAGCTTGCCACCGAAGATGTTGAGCAGTTCACCGCCACCGGGCAGTTCCTCGCGCTTCAGCACATAGTCCCGCGTCGCTTCCTGCGCCTTCGAGGCGCCGTCGTCGAACAGCGGACGAACGCCGGAATAGGACCAGACGATGTCATCAGGCTTTACCGGTTCGGCAAAATATTCGCTGGCGGCGCTGCAGAGATAGTTGACCTCGCGCTGCGTGATTCGGATATCCTTCGGATCGCCCTCGAAATCCTGGTCGGTCGTGCCGATCAGGGTAAAATCCTGCTCGTAGGGGATAGCGAAGATGATGCGATTGTCAGGGTTCTGGAAGAAATAGGCGCGTGGATCGTCGAACTTCTTCCTGACGACGATGTGGCTGCCCTGGACGAGCCGTACATTGTGAACCTGGTTCTTGCCGAATGCACTGGACAGCACCTGATCTACCCAGGGGCCTGCCGCATTGACAAGCATGCGCGCCTGAAAGCTGTCGATCCTGCCTGTTGCCATATCCTGCGTCTCGACAGACCAGGCATTTTTTTCCCAACGCGCCGACCGCACGCGGGTCCGCGGCATGATCTGGGCTCCGCGATCGGCAGCATCCCGGGCGTTGAGGACGACAAGCCGCGCATCGTCGACCCATCCGTCGGAATATTCAAAGGCCTTGGTGAACAGGGATTTCAATGGCTTGCCTGCCGGATCCTTGCGCATGTCGACAACGGACGTCGCCGGAAGCAGCTTTCTGCCGCCGATATGGTCGTAGAGGAAAAGCCCGAGGCGAATGAGCCAGGCCGGGCGGATGCCGCCCTTCTGGTAGGGCAGGACGAAGCGCATCGGCCAGATAATATGCGGCGCCATGGCCCATAGGACCTCGCGCTCCATCAGCGATTCGCGAACCAGCCGGAATTCGTAATGCTCGAGATAGCGCAGGCCGCCATGGATAAGCTTGGTCGATCCGGAAGATGTGCCGGAGGCGAAATCGTTCATTTCGGCCAGCGCTACCTTGTAGCCACGGCCGGCCGCGTCGCGCGCAATGCCGCAGCCGTTGATGCCGCCGCCAATGACAAAAAGATCGAACATTCTATCCCCCACTGCCTCTCCCCCAAGAGCCAGACCTTCGCAATGCACAAATTTATTGCGCTTGCGGTACGAGATACATCTGAAACGAAAACATAACGAATGTCAAACGAAAGTTTCGCGGGTCAGCTCGCTTTTGATGTCTCGATCAGCGCGACGTTGCTGTCGTGGCAGATCGTCCGGATGGCCTCGACGGAACAGTGGTCGGTGATCAATGTCTGGACCTGCGACAGCTGTCCGATCCGCACCGGTGCCGTGCGCTCGAATTTGGTGGAATCCGCCACCAGAATGACATGCCGGGCATTGGCGATGATCGCCTGTGCCACCTTCACCTCGCGAAAATCGTAGTCGAGCAGGGCGCCGTCGGAATCGATGGCGGAGGCGCCGATGACTGCGTAATCGACCTTGAATTGCCGGATGAAATCGACGGCCGCTTCGCCGACGATGCCGCCGTCCGAAGCGCGCACAACACCACCCGCAACCACGACCTCGATTGCCGAATAGAGGCGTAACCGATTGGCCACATTGATGTTGTTGGTGATCACCATCAGCTCATGGTGGGCGATCAGGGCCTCGCTTACCGCCTCGGTCGTCGTGCCGATATTGATGAAAAGCGATGCGTTGTTGGGAATGAGTTGGGCAGCTGCGGCGCCGATCGCCTGCTTCTCGGCGGAGGCTATCTGACGGCGCTGCTCGTAGCGCACATTCGCAGTGCCGCTGGGCAGGCTGGCGCCGCCGTGCATGCGTGTCAGCATTTGCCCGTCGCAGAGATCGTTGAGATCCTTGCGTATGGTCTGCGGCGTCACATTGAACCGCGTCGCGAGATCGTCGACGAGAACGCGGCCCGTCGATTTGGCAAGAGCAACGATCTCGGTCTGGCGATCTGTCAAAAACATCGATTCATCCTTCGCTGGCATCGCGTTTGCGCGAAAGCGAACTTAACCGCAATGAAAGAGAAAACTCAAAGGCGATCTGTCGTCACGGACACGAAACCGAGCGCAAATCCATCACGGCTGATTTACCGCGTCAGGCTTTGGCTTCTCCCAGTACCACGCCGCATAAGTCAACTTGCGATCATGGCCCTTTTGCTTCAGGAGCGCGCGAATGGGGCGCATCTCGTCTCTTTCGCAGGCCACCCAGACATAGGTCTGCGCATCCGCCGCGCTGATCGCGGTCCTGACCGCGTCGCCGAACCGATAACCGGTATCACTCTTGTCATCCTTCCGGTGGAGCCAGCGCACATCCAGAGTTCCCGATGTTGGCAAGGGTTGCTCCTCGCCTGCATCCTCCACCAAGATGATGGCCTGCATCCGGATATGGGCCGGCACTTCTGCCGCGATCCGGGCGATGGCTGGAAGCGCCGTTGCGTCGCCTGCGAGGAGCATGGACGACGCCTGCGGAATTCCACCGCCGCCGGGCCCAAGAAACGCCAACTTTTGCCCCGGTCTCGCCTTGCGCGCGAATTCGGCACCGGGCGCCGCGACATCGTGCGTGGCATGCTGCAGGAAATCGATCCATAATTCACGGCGTGCGACATCGACAGCACGGATCGTATAGACCCGTACCGCGAGTTCGTCTTCCCCCTCGGGCCAGCCGGTCCTGCCGTCCGCCAGCAGGGTCGGCCAGACCGGTATGCGTCCGTCGGGCGGCAGCAGGACACGCACATGCATGCCGCCGCCGATGAACGGTGTGAGATCCTCGCAGCTGAACTTGACCCGCCGCATATGTGGCGTGACGTCCGCGGCGGACACCACGGTTACCTCGCGCAGATCGGGCAGGATGCCGGGCGCCGGTGGCGTCGACCAGCTAAGCTCTAAAGGTTCTTCGCCGGCGAAGTAGACCAGATGCTCGGCAATGTTGTTGCAGGTCAGCTGCAGCGCCTGTTCCGTTGCGCAAGCGAGTTCTATGAGCAGGCGGCTGTCCTTTAGGCGGATGGCGACAAGTGCCGTTTCGCTTCTCAGCAGCGCCAGATTGCCCGTCCGCTCGACGCTCGAATGCTCGACGAAATGCTCGCAGATCTCATCCAGCATGCTTGCGGCATCGTGCGGAATTGCGACGCCGTTCAACTTGAACTCCCGCGCAATGCTCATGCGATATGCTCGTTGTCTGCAGCGGGGCCGGGGATGTCGGCGACCGGCCGGGCTTGCGCTGCCGAGTGGCGCCCGCGCGGCACGATCATTGGGGTTCCCGTCACCGGATCCGGAACGATGACGCAGGCAAGGCCGAAGACGCTTTCTATCAGTTGTTCGGTGACGATCGCTGCCGGCGTGCCTTCGGCAACGATGGCGCCGTCGCGCATCGCGATCAGGTGCGTGGCATAGCGGCAGGCATGGTTGAGATCATGCAGCACCGCAACGACGGTGCGTCCGTCGGCGTTGATTTCGGCCAACAGGTCGAGCAGGTCGATCTGGTGGGTGATATCGAGAAAGGTGGTTGGCTCGTCGAGGAGCAGGATCGGTGTCTGCTGGGCCAGAACCATGGCTAGCCAGACCCTCTGGCGTTGCCCGCCGGACAGTTCGTCGACGAGCCGGGTGGCAAGGTCGGCGACCCCTGTGGCTGACATCGCAGACGCGACGGCCTGCTGATCGGCGGCCGACCATTGGCGAAAGATCGACTGGTGCGGATAACGGCCGCGCGACACGAGGTCTTCGACGGTAATGCCGTCGGGTGCGATAGAACTCTGCGGCAAAAGCCCGAGCCGGCGCGCCACGTCCCTGGCCGGCAGACTTCCAATGCTGGCACCGTCGAGGATGATCTCCCCCTGCGTCGGCCGAAGCAGGCGCGACAAGGCCCGCAGCAATGTCGACTTGCCACAGGCATTCGGGCCGACGATAACGGTAAATGCGTTATCCGGAATGGTCACCGAGAGCTCGCGGGCGACCGTCAACTCCCGGTAGCGCAAAGTCACTGCTTCCGCGCGCAGTCTGGCCGTCGTCATTTGCGTCCCTCGCTGACTAGCACCCATATGAAATACAGGCCGCCGATATTAAACGTCATCACGCCGACCGGCAGCTGGAGGCCGAGCGCGTGCTGGGCTGCCCAATCCGAGGCGACGAGCAATACCCCGCCCATCAGCGCCGATGGTACCAGCGCCACCCCGGCCGACCGGGTCACGCGCCGCGCAAGCTGCGGCGCTGCCAGCGCGATGAATGCGATGGGGCCTGCCGCAGCCGTTGCCACCGCGATCAGGGCCACGCCGATGACGGCCAGCGCCAGCCGGACGCGATCCGGCGACACACCAGACGAAAGCGCCGCCTCGTCGCCGAGTTCGAGCTGACGGAGGGGCCTTGCCAGGGCAAGGGAGATCGGCACGAGCACTGCCAGCGCCACCGATACCGCCAGCAGGCGATCAAGGCCGAGGCCGTTCAGCGAGCCCGCCGCCCACATGGCAGCCGACATCGCGACCTGCAGGTCCGCCTTGCGGATCATCCAGACATTGGCGGCAGACAGCATGGCGGCGATGGCGACGCCGACGACGATCAGCCGAAATCCGTCGATACCCCCTCGGTAGGTCAGCATGTAGACTGCGATCGCCGTTGCCAGACCGCCGATCAGTGCGCCCGTGGCTGTCCCTAAATAGCCCTCCGACAACAGCAGCATCGCCACCAGCGCGCCGGTGTGGGCGCCGGCAGAAAAGCCGATGATATCCGGCGAACCGAGCGGATTACGCGTCAGCGACTGGAAAATAGCACCGCTGATGCCGAGCGCGGCGCCGATCAGCAGCGCAAGCAGGGCGCGGGGCAGGCGCCATTCGAGAACGATCATCTCCTGCATCTGGTCGCCCCGCCCCGAAAGGGTCCGCGCGACACCCGACATTGAAACCGCATAGTCGCCGGAAACCAGCGACAGCAGCACGAGCATGAGGCAGACAGCCAGCATGAAGGCGCAGGTGATAACACTCCGGCTGCGCAACCGCAGCGAAAGCCGCCCACGGGGCGAGCGCAGAACGATGACGCCTGGATCCGCCGCCCGCGTCACAGCCCGCTCACTTTCTGCCGCTGCACCAGGAGGATCAGGACGGGCGCGCCGATGAAGGCGGTGACGATGCCGGCTTCCAGTTCACCCGGGAGGAGAAGACGCCCGATAATGTCGGCCGACAGCAGCAGGATCGGGGCAAAGATCATCGTGCCGGCGAAAATCAGCCGCTGATCGGGGCCGAACAGCCAGCGCACGACATGCGGCGTCATCAGGCCGATGAAGCCGATCGGTCCGACCGCCGCCGTGCCACCACCGGCAAGAAGGGTCAAGGACACAGCCGCCAGGATGCGGCTGCGGACAACATGGGTGCCCAGCGCCCGGGCGGTGTCATTGCCGAGCGCTATCGAATTCATCGCCGGTGCGATGAGGCCCGCGATGCCAAGCCCGACGATAAGGAACGGCGCCACCGCAGACACCACCGCCATGTCGCGGCCGCCGAGAGCGCCGATCGACCAGAGACGCATGCTGTCGAAGCCGACCGGATCGAGCAGTACGATGGCTGATCCGAGGCCGCCAAGCAACGCATTGATCGCGACGCCTGCAAGCAGCAGCCGGACCGGGGTCGCTCCGGCGCGACTGAGCGAGCCGAGCACATAGACGATCACAGTGACAACGATGGCGCCGAGAAAGGCAAACCAGAGATAATTGCTCACCGCCTGCAGGCCGAATACGCCGGCAGCAATCGTCACGAAAAAGGCAGCGCCGGCATTGACGCCGAGTAGACCGGGATCGGCGAGCGCATTGCGCGTGATGGCCTGGATGATGGCACCGGACACACCGAAACCCGCTCCGCATAAAAGCCCCAGCAACGTGCGCGGCAAGCGATAGTCGCGGACCGCAATGTGATCTGGCAGGCGAGCGTCATAGGCCGTCAACGCATCGAAGACGGTGGAGAGAGAAACAGAACGCGCGCCGACGGCCAGGCTGACCAGGCACAGGACCACCAGCAGCAGAAAGCCCGCAACGGCAACTGCCAGCCGTTGCCGTGCTGTATGGTGCTTTCCCGCTGTGGGCTGCGAGGGGACTGTGGCAGACGGCATCACGGGGCAAGTCCGGCACGGACCGCCGAGGCTACCGATGTCCTGGGGTCGCCATCGAGTGCTGCTGCAATATCGGCCTCGAGTGCAGACAGCACGAAGGGCAACGACAGGACGCTGCCGAAAGACAGCGCGGCTGCGACCGTACCGCCCGCAAAGACTTCGCGACCCTCGGCATGGGCCTTCAGGACACGGCGCATCGGCAGGGCGGCGAGATCGGTAGCGGTTTCGGAGGACGATACCCAAAGGACGATATCCGCTTCGAGAGCGGACAGGTCTTCCGGTGAAAGTTTTTGATAGAAGCTTTTGGACCCATCGAGCAGGCGGCTGGCGGCTGTGGGGGCAAATCCGAGCTCGGTCAGGAAATGGCCGCGCGTGTCCGAAGATGCGAAAAATCCGGTCTCGCTGCCATAGTGATAGGCGGCGACAGCCGTGCGTCCGCCCCAATCCGGATGTCGCAGGCGCGCTGCCGCAAAGTCCTGGCGGGTCTTGGCAACCAGTTCGTCGGCTAGGCGATCCTTGCCGACGGCGCGACCGATCAGCCGTGTCATCTCATCCCAAGGCATGCCATAGGCCGGAAACGCCTTCGGCTGCATCAGCACGGGCGCAATGCGGGAAAGCCCGGCGTACTCTGCTTCCGATATGCCTGACCCGATGCCGACGATCAGATCCGGCTGCAAGGTAGCGACGAGTTCCAACCCGACATTGCCCTTGATGACAACGGGGCGGGCGTCCTTCAGAAAAGGCTGCGCCCATGGCCAGACGGCAAACGGCTGGTCGCCGAACCAATCGCGGATCGCAAGCGGGATGACATCGAGCGCGAGCAGGGGATCCTGGGTGAGGTAGCCCAGCGATACGACACGGGTAGCGGGCTTCGGCAGGACGGTCACGCCGAAGGCATGATCGAATTGCAGCGGCCCGTCGGCAGCGATGGCGGGTGTGTGCATCAGCTCCGGCGCCAAGAGAGCGGTTGCCAGCCCGCACAGCAGGTCGCGACGACGGGTAACGAGAGCCATGACATCCATTCCTGTGTTTTGTGGTTGCGCCGAGAGATCGTCGCGCAGGCGCTACCAGGTGTAGCGCAGGGTCGCCCGCACCGCGCGGCGGTCGCCGTAGTAGGCGGCCAGACTGTAGTCGTCGATGCTGGCCACATATTCCTTGTCGAAGATGTTGGTGGCGTTGACGGCGAGGGCAACGCCGTTCTTGAACTTGTAATTGAAAGCCGCGTCGAAGACCGTTCTTGAGGCAAGCGGCAGCGTGTTGGCATTGTCGCCGAAAGTATTGCCGACAAAGCGGGCGCCCATCCCGACGTTGATGTCACCGATCGCGCCTTTGCCGGGAATGGTATAGTCGGCCCAGAGCGTTGCCATGTGGTTGGGAACGAGTTCCGGCCGATTGCCAATCAGCCCGGTGGTCGCGTCGTCCTTGATCCGCGCGTCCCAGTACGAATAACCGGCAGTCAGGTTCAGCCGGTCGGTGAGCGCGACCTTGCTCTCGAACTCGATGCCCTTCACGTTCACCTTGCCCACCTGGTACTGGTAGGAATAGTCCGACGCCCACTGCGCCACGTTTTTCTGGGTCAGGTCGAACAGTGCCAGGGTAAACAGCGCATCCATACCCTCGGGCCGATATTTTGCACCGATTTCGTACTGTGTGCCCTCCTGAGGCTTGGGCGTGCCGAGGAAGGTCGAGCGGCTGGCTGCCAGTGGCTGGAAGGATTCCGAGTAATTGGCGTAGACCGAGAGCTCGGAGGTCGCCTTGAAGGTAAGCCCGGCGCGCTTGGAGAAATTCGTATCGACCGCGTCGTCGCGGATGCCTGAGCTCTCCGACATCGTGTCGGCGTGATCGTATCGGCCACCCAGCGTCAGGATCCAGCGGTCGTCGATCGTCAGCTGTTCCTGGAGGTATGTGCCCGCCGTTGTCAGCCTTGTCCTGGTGTCCACCGGTGCGCCGAACGAGATGCAGCGTGTGCCGCAATAGACGGGTTTGCTGTCATCGAGCACGCCACCGGCCGTCCCGTCGAGGCGACGTTCGCTATTGCTGTCGCGGCCATAATCGGCGCCCAGCAGTGTGCGGCTTTCGAATGGGCCGTAGCTGCCGTCATATTGGAGCTGGTTGTCGATCTGGAACCGCTTGCTATGGCCATAAATTGCCAATGCAGCGCGGCTCGAAGCAGGATCGGCAGCTCCGAGATAGATCTGCTGATAGGTCATGTCGAGATTGGTGTAGCGGGCATTCTGCCGGAACTCGAAACCGTTGCCGAAATCGTGGCGCAGCTGATAGCCGACATTGCGCTCGATGGTGTCGACCCTGTCGAAATCGGGCTCACCGAGATAGGTCTCGGAATCGATCCCAGACTTGTAGGGAATGGCATGGCCAGGGTTGCCGTCGCGCTTGTTGTAATCCGTCAGGATGGTGACGGAGGTGTCGGCATCCGGCGACCAGGTCAGCGCCGGCGCGACATAGACGCGATCGTCGTTGGTATGGTCGATGCCGGCATTGGCATTCTGCCATTTGCCAGTCATGCGGTAGGTCCAGATGCCATCCTTGTCGAGCGCTCCGCCGAAGTCGGTGCCGGTTTCGACATGTCCGTTCCCAACCGTTGTATAGATCTCGCCGAAGTCTTTGTCCTGCGGCACCTTGGTGAGCGCATTGACGATACCGCCGGGGCCGGAAAGGCCGAACAGCGTGGAGTTGGACCCCTTCAGCACATCGATCCGTTCCATGCCATAGGGCTCGAGGCGGCTGGCGGTAAAGGAGCCGCCGACACGCATCGGCAGCCCGTCACGGAAAGAGCCGTCGGTCGTCTGGTAGAAACCGCGGATCAAAAAGTGGTCGTAGCGGTCGTCGGAGCCGTAGATATCGGTGGAGACGCCGGGCGTGTAGGCCAGCGCCTGGTCGAGGTTGGTGACACCGCGCTCCTTCATTTCCTTGGCGGTGACGACGGAAACCGAGGCCGGCGCGTCGAGAAGCGGGGTGTCGGTCTTGCTGCTGGAGCGGGAACTCTTTGCGACAATCGTCTTGTCAATGGTGCCAGATCGGTCGCCTTGGCCCGCAATGGTGATCTTGGCGAGCGTGGTTGCTTCCGCGTCGCCTGACTGAGCGAAAACCGGGGTTGCGGCAAGCAGCGTCGAACTCGACAGAAACGCGATCATCAGACGTCCGACTGTCGTCGTAAAGGATGTGCCCACCGGCGATACAGTCGTCCTAGCCTCGCGAAACATCACGGCAGCCCCCTGCAATCAATCTATCAAATACCTGAAAAGTCTACGGAATACCGACCAACGACCATGATCAATAAGTTGACTGGTTAACTCCTGTATTGTTTGTTGACTCCCGATGTCAACTATTGCCTACAAATTTTCCGATCTTTCCACCGGTCTTGCCGAGGCGCGCGCGGCAACCGGAGGATGCGCACGTGAAAACACCAACGCTGACCTGCCGGTCAGCGTCGGTGTCATGGAAGCGGCCTAAAGACGAGGCGGCGACGCGGCATAGTCCGACGTCAGGGCATATGTCTCAGTTACCGAGTGCGTCGCTGCCCGATATCGAATGGTTGGACAGTTCGTAATCCTCGACATGAACGAGGCATCCCTGCGGTTTCAGGAAAACGATGCCGTAGGCGCCCGGTTCATCGACGGAGAGGGAAGTATCTTCCGTATCGAATACCATCGGCTGCTGATGGACCGGGCTCTTGAATACCGAGAAAGGTATACCGCGATGGGAGCCGCCAATCGTACGGTGAACATGGCCGGCGAAGATGTGGCGGACATTGCCGTATTCGGCAAGGATATCGTAAAACTCCTCGCCGTTCCGGAGCTTGATCTTGTCCATCCCGGGAAACCCGGTGTCGAGCGGTGGGTGATGCATGAAGATGTAGACGGGCCGGTCGCCGGCACCAGTGAGGTTCTGCTTCAACCAGGCAAGCCGATTGTCGCACAGCACCCCGGCATGAACGTCCGGCGAGACGTAGGGCGGTCCGCAAAGCGTATCGAGCAAAAGCATGACACCGTTTTCGGTCTCGATCCGCTGCTGGATAAAACCGTGCTCGTCACGCGGGCTTTCGGGATAGGCGGCAATGAAGTTTTCGCGGTTGTCGTGGTTTCCGACCAGCAGGTGGACGGGAATTTCGAGCGTGTCGAGCAGTTCGCGCAGTCTCGCATAGGATTGGCGACTGCCGCGGTGCGAGAGGTCACCCGTCATCACCGCAAACTCAGCATCGCGGTGATGCAGGTTGACATGATCTATCCCTCTTGAAAGGCGCTGATAGGGATCGAGGCCGATGATCGTCTCTCCCTCCAGGACCATGTGCAGGTCGGTGAATATAATAATTTTGCTCATGCGCTACTCCTGCCTGCGATTCCCGGAATGCCTTTCGTCGGGCACCTTTCCGGTACGTACATTCCAGACCCTGCACGTCGTTTGCAACAGGTTTGCGTAAGCAGTCTGTTTGTTGGCTAACGCGACAAGACACTTGACTGCCTGCATTTTACCAATAATGTAACGTTATAACATAATATAAAGCAATGATGGATTTCCGACCTGTGCGAGATTTTGCGAGACCCGCCCACCTTGACCGCCGTTGCAGGCCTGTCATAGATGCCATCGACGGTTCCCTTAGGATGACTCCAAGGGGATTAATAGGGAACACGGTGAGGGCCACCCGAATGGGACCAAGACCGTGACTGCCCCCGCAACTGTAAGCGGATTGCTGCTCATCCCAGGGCCTCAGGGCCATGTCACTGCGAAGGTTTCGCGGGAAGACAGATGATCGGCGCATATCCGCAAGTCAGGAGACCTGCCGTCAAGCGCTATCCCATGAACCCGGGCGGGGATGCCCGGAAAGGAACAGATATGTCTCATTTGAATTTTCGCCATAGCCTGGCGCATCTCCGGCTCGATTGGGCTTCCGACAGCTGACGTGGCAACCGCAGCTTGCCTCGCTGCCGCATACCTGCAGCACCAGGGCACTCGCCTTCCCATAAAATCGAGATATTTTTCATGCGTCAGTTTCTGTCCAGCATTACGCTTGCCTGCGGGCTTCTCGGCATGGCCGCCCCCGCATTCGCGGCAACGGTCTATCCGCTGTCCATAACCAATTGCGGTCAACAGGTGACCTTTGCCAGGGCGCCTTCGAAGATAGTGTCCATCGGCCAGGGGATGACGGAAGTTCTCCTGTCTCTCGGCCTTGCCGACAAGATCGTCGGCACGGCGGTCTGGGTGGGTCCCGTGCTTCCTCAATATGCACAGGCCAACAGCAAGATCAAAAGGCTGGCCGACAACGATCCGAGCTTCGAATCCGTCGTCGGACGCCAACCAGACTTGGTGGCTGCGGAATTCGAGTGGCATGTCGGACCGCAGGGTTCCGTCGGTAAGCGGGAGCAATTCTCCGACCTCGGAATAAATACCTATATCTCGCCGGCTGATTGTGTCGCCAAAGTCAATTCCGACGGCGGAGACGGGGTCCGCAAGCAGATGTTCAGCATGGATCTAGTCTATCAGGAGATCGCCCAGCTCTCCGAAGTCTTCGATATCAAGGACCGCGGCGATGCCCTGATCGCCGACCTTAGGAAACGCGAGGCCACCGCTGTGGCATCCGTGGAGGGTGCGGCCGCCAAGCACCTGCCGATCGTCTTCTGGTTCTCGAGCAAAGAGGTCAGGGGCGATGCCTTCATAGCCGGCAAGAACGGTGCCCCCGCTTATATGATGCAGGCCCTCGATGCGCGCAACGTCGTGACCACCGAGGAGGAATGGCCGCTTGTCGGCTGGGAAACAATATCCCAGGCGAACCCGGCCGTCATCGTCATCGCCACCATGGATCGCCGCCGCTATGCGGCAGACGATCCCAAGGTGAAGCTGGACTTCCTGCAGAACGATCCCGTCACCAGCGAAGTGGACGCCGTCAGGAACAAACGATTTGTGATGATGGATGCGCAGTCCATGAACCCGACGATCCGGACGATCGACGGCATCGAGGTTCTTGCAAATGGCATCAGGTCCTTCGGTCTGGCCCGGTGAGCAACAGCGCAGTCGTAACACGGCGTAGATGGTGGGCGCTTGCAGCGCTCGCCGTTGCCGCCATCGTCGTCCTCGGATTTTCGATCAGCCTTGCCGTTTCCATCGGGGAAATCTCCATCCCGCTGCAGACGACGGCAGAGGCTGTGTCGAACCGCATCTTCGGCACGGGCTTTGCAATCGACCGTATTCACCAAGGCATCGTCTGGGATTACCGTCTCAGCCGGGCACTGGTTGCAGCCAGTGCCGGAGCCTCGCTGGCGCTCTGCGGCGCCGTGCTCCAGGCCCTGCTGCGCAACCCGCTGGCCGAACCCTATGTGCTTGGCATTTCGGCAGGCGCCTCGACAGGGGCAGTTTGCATCACGATCCTCGGGCTCGGCGCAAACGTTCTCGGGCTGTCCGGCGGAGCATTCATCGGGGCCGTCGTCGCCTTTACGCTGGTGGGCATTCTGGCCTCAGGGGCAGGCGGGTCGGGCGAGCGGATCATTCTCTGCGGCGTTGCCGGATCGCAGCTGTTCAATGCCCTGACCTCCTACATCGTCACAACGTCTGCCAATGCAGAGCAGGCGCGCGGCGTGCTGTTCTGGCTGCTCGGTTCGATGAGCGGCGTGCGCTGGCCAGACGTCTATCTCTCCGCCCCCGTGACCTTGGCGGGCTTCATCGTCTGCCTCTGCCATGTCAGGGCGCTCGACGCCTTCGTCTTTGGCGCCGACGCGGCGACCTCCCTCGGCATCCCGGTGCGCCGCGTACAGATCGTACTCCTTGGCACGACCGCCGTCATGACGGCGAGCGTCGTCAGCATGGTCGGCTCGATCGGCTTCGTCGGGCTTGTCATTCCGCACGCCGCGCGCTTCCTGGTCGGGCCGTCGCACGGCCGCCTGCTGCCGGCGACCGCCCTTGGCGGCGCGATCTTCATGGTCGGAGCCGATATTGCTTCGCGCATCATCATCCCCCAGCAGATCCTGCCGATCGGCGTCGTCACGGCTCTCTTTGGAGCGCCCGCTTTTGCCGTCATCCTCTATCGTGTCCGGAGGACCCCATGAGCATATCCGTCGACGACGTCACCTATGCAGCCGGTAACACGCTCATCGTTAACGGCATCAGCCTGGCGATCGAGCAAGGCAAGGTTCTCGGTCTGCTTGGGCCGAACGGATCGGGGAAATCCAGCCTGCTGCGCCTGATCTGCCGGTTGAGGAAGGTCCGCAGCGGCATTATACGACTTGGAGAACATGATGTGGCTAGCCTGTCGCGCAGCGAGATCTCGCGACGCATAGGCTTCGTTGAGCAGCAATCGACGACCGACACGCCATTGACCGTCGCCGACGTCGTCCGCCTCGGTCGCACGCCCCACAGAGGATTGCTCTCCACCTGGAGCAGCGACGACGATGCCGCCGTCGAGATCGCGCTCGCCCGGGTCGACATGCAGGCCCGGGCAGCCCAACTATGGCAGACGCTGTCGGGCGGCGAGCGTCAAAGGGTGCACATTGCCCGCGCGCTGGCGCAGGCTCCGACGGAGTTACTACTCGACGAGCCGACCAACCATCTCGATATCCAGCACCAGCTGGATATCCTGTCGCTTGTCGCCAAACTGGATATCACCTGTATCGTCGCCCTTCACGACCTCAATCTTGCGGCCATGTTCTGCGACAGTCTCGTCGTCCTGCGAGACGGCAAGGTCGTCGCCGCCGGATCACCGGAAGACGTCCTCACCGAACACCTCATTCGCACGGTCTTCGGAGTAAAAGCGCACGTAGAAAAGTCCGCGATCCACGGCCGCTGCCACATCCAGTACCTGCTGGCCTAGGCCTCGGGCGGCGTGGCAAATGTGTGTGTGGGGCCATCACGGCCAATACACTGCGCAACATCCGAATGTCGAAGGATAGCGGTAGCCGTGATTGAGCATTTCTGCTGCTTTGCAAGAAAGTCTTGACCTTTGAAGGTTAGGCTACGCGCTGAACATTGACGAGCGCATATGACCAATATTTCACCACTCATCCTCTCAATTGTTGCACCCTGCTACAACGAGCAGGAGGGGATATCGGAATTCTGCCGTCGCTGCGTAGCGGCGGCTCGATCGGTAGCCGGTGAGGATTTCGAGATTGTTTTGGTCGATGACGGCTCCAGCGACGAAACTTGGAATATAATTGCTGCAATGACAGCACTCGTGCCCCAGATCCTTGGGGTACGCCTGATGCGTAATCATGGCCACCAGCTGGCGGCTACCGCTGGGCTCGCTGCATGCTGCGGCGAGCGTATCCTCTTGATCGATGCAGATCTGCAGGATCCGCCGGAACTGTTGTTGATGATGATGCCGATCATGGATGGTGGCGCCGATGTGGTCTACGGCCAGCGTTGTCAACGTCAGGGCGAAACGTGGTTCAAGCGTGCCTCGGCTTCGCTTTTTTACCGTCTTCTTTCCCGGCTGGCATCGGTCACGATACCGCGCGACACGGGCGACTTCCGGCTGATGCGCCGCCGGGTTGTTGATATCCTGATGGCTATGCCGGAGCGTGATCGGTTCATACGAGGCATGGTCAGCTGGATCGGCGGGCGACAAGTTGCCTTGCCCTACGAACGCGACGCACGTTTTGCCGGCGAAACCAAATATCCTCTGCGCAAAATGATCGGCTTCGCGTTGGACGCCGTGACGAGTTTTTCGACAACTCCGTTGCGTGTCAGTACTATCCTCGGGCTTGCGACTGCGGGCATTGCATTTTTGCTGCTCATCTTTTCGATCGCACGGTGGCTCTCTGGTGACACGATCGTTGGCTGGTCCAGTATCATGTGTGCCGTCACAGCTTTCAGCGCCATCCAGTTGATATGCATTGGAATTATTGGCGAATATTTGGGGCGATTGGTGCAGGAAAGCAAACGACGTCCAATGTTCATGATCGAGAGCCTGCTGCAAAATGGACGAGATCTGACGTTAACCAGCGATTTCTCAGATTTAGACGCCGCAGGAAGACGCAGGGCAATCGCGTCAGCCTTGCAGGATGGAGGCGAACAGCCGGAGAATGCAAGGGCAAGGGCCGTCCGATGAGGCCCGTCGACCTCGTTGTGGATATGCCCTCAGATCCACAGTCCGAACCCGCACCGAAAGGAATCGCGGATTCGGTCCTGCAGAACACCAACACCTCGATTTTCGCCTTCCTCGGCATTGTGGGACTGATGGTGACGGCGTTCAAGTTCCCGCCGCTCCTCGATTATGCGAACCACTATACACGCATGTGGCTGATCGCAGGCGGCATTACGGAAGTCCATCTCGCGCAAATCTATGCGCTCGACTGGCACGGCACCTTCACAAATCTCGGCATAGATCTTATGGCCCGTTATCTTGGACCGTTGATCGGTGTCAGTATGCTGGCACGCGCTATTCTCTTTGCAGCGATCGTGCTGCCGCCAATAGGCGCCATAATACTGCATCGTAAGGTGTTCGGCGGATCTTACTACTGGCAGATCGCAATGCTCTACCTTGCATGGTGCGCGACGCTTATCGGCGGCTTCATCAACTTCCAGATCGGCCTCGGCTTAGCATTGCTGTTTGCATCGGTCGATCTGCATTTACAGGTCAGGAACAGACGGGCGTTATTCGTCTGGCGACTTCTGGCTTCCCTGCTTTTAACGATAATGCATCTATTCTCACTGGGGTTCTACCTTGCGCTGATCTGCGGTCTCGAAATCTCCCCCCGGTTAGAACTGCGCCGTTCACTGGCCGATTGGAGCAGATTGGCCATTCGGATAGCGCTTGCATTCCTGGCTTGCGCGATTTTCCCGCTTCTGTTGTTTCTGCGGTCGCCGGTCTTACTTGGGAATGCGCTGGGATTGGAGACGATGTGGAACGCCACGCCGACCCGGCAGATGATGAACCTTTTCTCGGCGATTTGGACGTACGTCTCCGTGGTCGATGTGATGCTGCTTATCCCTGTAGTCCTGGTCTGCACCAACGCCGCCCGCACTGGCCGGTTCAGGATGCACACGGGACTTGCGATAGCTGCACTCGGTCTCACCATCGTCGCCTGCCTTTCCCCCCGCAGCATGGTGGGGACCGGCTGGATAAGCTGGCGCTTTCCCATAATGGCCGCACTCACGGGCATGGTGATGTTCTGTCCGCTGCCGAAACTGGCGCGACACGAGGCACGTGTCATAATGCTCGCCTTGACCCTCGTTGTCTTCGGGCGCACCGCATGGATAAGCTACAATTGGTGGCAAGGCGAAAACGACGCCAACGACGTCATATCGGTACTGGAATCAGTCCCACCGGGTTCGGCCATCCTACCTCTCGCTCATCTTGTGCTCGCCGATCCCCTAGGCGGATGGCAGAGACACTATGCCTGGGGCGAAGACACGTTCCGACACCTACCGACATTGGCGATACCCTTCGCACAAGCCTTCGTTCCTGCAGTCTTCACGGCACGCGGCAAGCAGCCTCTCATGGTGTTGCCGCCATGGTCTTCCATTGCGGTGCCAGAAGGTAATTTATCATCGACCGGGGTACTGAGTTGCCCTTCTTGGCTCGAAAGGGAATCCGTCCTGGCGCCGTATCTGTCTAATTGGCGAAAGCGTTTTGACTATGTTCTTGTCATGAACGCAAACCAGCCGGACAAATATGTGGGATATGCACTTCCAGGCGGCTTGAAGTTGATAGGCGACAAACCCTTCGCCCAGCTTTACAAGATTGACGCGATTTTTGTGGCGGATAAAAGCACAACATCGCCTGTAATTTGCCCCGAACCGCTCACCGCTTTTGAGTGACCACGACAGCTGCCACGCTAACAGCGAGGTCGGGAATTTGCACGGCTCGCCTAAATTTCCTGAGGCGGTTTAAGTCGTCCGTACGGGCATGGAAAATCCGACGACGGTCAAAATCGCGCCGGTTGCGAGGACCTGTGACATGAACGAATTGGAAAACAGGGCCGCCAAGCCCTGTTTTCGGATTTGGTGAAGGCTAGTGGGCCTTAGCTTGCAGGGCGCAGCTGCAGTCGCGAGACGCCGGCGGCGACGTTCAGGCCGGTTCCCACTTCTGCGCTGAGCGGCTGCAGGCCGAAGTTCTTGGAGTTGCCGCCGACCAGTGCATTGGCGCCGAGGCCAAGGCCGACTGAAGCACCTGCCGAAGCTCCGACATAGGTGCCGGCGAGGCTACCCTGTCCGACGCTCGTCGGTGCCGTATTGACGACGACCCAGCTGAGGTAGGACTTGCCTGTGATGCCGACATCGAGACCGAGCTTGCCGATCGTCCCGGTGTAGCGTTCGACCTCACCGGTGCGCTGCTTGAACTGGCAGGTGACTGCCTTGCTTGAGCCGATCAGCAAGCCGATTCCGCCTGCCACTTCGCACGACAGGGTGCCGAGACGTTCCTTCGGTTGCGTTACCACCTGCTTTGTCGGGTGCTTGCGATGGTGGTGCGGGCTGGTGGCCGAGGCCGCAGAGCACAGGGCCAGGCTACCCGCCATGGCGAGGATGAATGCTTTTTTCATGTGATTGATCCTTTTTCAGGTCTCGTTCAGCATCACGAGACGCGATGCTGAGATTTCCTGTTGTTTGCTGAGGATAAGATGTTCAGGGCAAAGATTCGCCCGGGGCGATCTCGATGATGCTGTGCACCGCCATGTGTGTGAACTCGCCCGCAACCTCGACTGCTCTGGCTGCCGCAGTCTGAGAATGGGCACGGCCGCTGAGGGTCACGCATCCGTTGGCAACCTCGACCTCGATCTCGCAGTCTTCGTGACCGAAGGTATAGGCAAGCAGGCACTCGATTGCGATCCGGGTGGAGCAGTCGCTGGATGCACTGGTGGCCAAGGCGGGGTAGGGCAAAAACATCATCTTGAACTCGGCTCCATGGGATTTTCGGCTCGCCAGGTCTGGCGAGCCAAATGATCGTCTCGGTTCGGTGGAGTGGCGGTCGGTTACTTAAGCGCGTCCTTGACGGCATCCTTGCCCTTGCCAACGGTGCTCTGCACTTCGCCGGCAGCCTTGTCGACCTTGCCTTCTGCTTCCAGCCGCTCGTTGCCGGTCAGCTTTCCAACAGTTTCCTTGATCGTGCCCTTGAGTTCCTTTGCGGCGCCTTCGATACGGTTCTTGTCCATTGTACTATCCTTTCATTCGCGTTGTTTATCCTGACCCCGGTCTGGCCGGCGTCATGCAAATGGAGATAGCGCTCCGAACAGGCGTCTTGCAGATTGGAAAATACCAATCCCGCTAGTAGCTAGTGACCTTTTTTCGTCAATTTGGTACTTTTTTTGGCTGGGGTAGCAACGTTAGACTTTGGAGATTTACCCTGGCCCTCGGGCAAACCCGTAAAGCCCCGTTCCCTTGCCCAGATGACCGCTGCCGCCCGGCGGTTGACGCCGATCTTGGCGTAGAGCGAGGCAACGTGGTTTCGGATAGTATTCTTCGACAGGTGCAGGCGTTCTCCCATCTCCTGATCGCTGTGGCCGCTGCAGATCAGCCCCAGGATCTCCCGCTCGCGGTCACTCAGCTCGAACAGTTGCGCCGTCGGCGCGCGGCCGGTCGAACTGTGCTTGAGGGTCGCAAGACGGTCAACGATCGAACGGCTGAACCAGGAGGTATCCGCCATGACGCTTTCAATGGCCTCGACGAGCTCGGCCTCGCTGCGCCGTCGCTCGGTCACGTCCTGCAGGGCCCAGATGACGCATTGCTGGTCGTTGATTTCCACCCGCTCGGCGGAGACGAGGCATTCAGCAGCGCCCCCGGCCTTCTGCTTCATCTGCATCGGCTCGTTTCGAATAATGGTGTTGTCGCGTAGCTTCTGCTCGATTGTCCGGCGCGCGGCGACGTCCTCCCAGAGATGGAGTTCGCCGGCCGTCCGCCCGACGACCTCGCCGGCAGCATATCCGGAGATCTGCAGGAAGGCGTCGTTTGCTTCCATGAAGACGAAGTCGTCGAGCCGGGAAATGGCCGCTGGCGCAGGCGACAGCCGGAAGGATTTCGAGAACCGCTCCTCGCTTTGCCGCAGGGCATTCTGGGCCTTCCTGCGACCATCCAGATCGGCAAAGGTGAAAAGCATGCAGGGTTCTTCGACCACCGAGATCGGCTCGCCGGCGACGATTACCAGCCGGTCGCCACCGTCGGGCAACGGCACCAGGGCCTCGCGGTGGCGAATGACGCGGCCCTCATTCAGCTTCGTCAATGCATCTTCGCCGGTTTCGCAGTTGGAAAACAGACCGAGGGCCTCGACGCTCTTGCCGACGACATCTTCCTTGGCAAAGCCGGTCATCTCCAGGAAGCCCTGGTTGACGCGGATGAAGCGGTGATCGTCGAGACGGCAGATCAGGCCGGGTGCCGGGTTGGCGTTGAAAGCCCGCTCGAACCTTTCCTCGGCTTCGAAGCGCGGTGTCTCGTCCCGCATGATCAGCACGAGGACATCTGGCTTGTCGCCACCATCCGAGATCGCGAGGCTGCGCACAGTGTGCACCCAGACGAGGTCGAGATCCGAAGACGGTGAGAGCTCCACCGTCACGTCGTCGACCGTCTCGCCCGCCAGCAGGCGCTCGATCGGATATTGTCCCTCTTCCAGGGGATGGTTGTTCCGGTACCGCAGCGTGAAATTGCGGCGGTAGCCCTTTGCGTCCTCGCCGAGATCCTTAACCGCCTCGACCCGGTGCATCTTCAACGCTGCTAAATTGGCCCAGGCGATCGAGCCGTCGGGATCGACAAGGATGATGCCGTCGCTCAGCCCGGCGATGAGTTCCTGGAGAATGGAGCGATTTACCCTGGGCGCCGCAACTTCGGCCATATCAACCTCCTCGTTGGAAGTCTGGGCATGTAGGCACTTTTCTTCGGGAGGAAATAGGCAAGGCGCGATCTGCGCGCTCATGCTGCACGCGGATCGAAATTTCGCGTGGCCGGATTGCAATAGGTCCGGCACGGTTAGCCCGCCCGCTGTGCACGCCGATGATAGCGCTTACGTGATTTCGTCGCGAACTTGGCCGTGGGCCACCACCGCAAAGAGGCCTGTACCCCCAATGATGTTGCCGATCAGCGCCGGCAGGATAAACCCGCCGGCAGCCTCCCAGAGCGTCGTCTGACCGCTCAAGAACAGCAGCCATGCTTCGCCCGAGCCAGCAACGACATGGCTGAACCCGCCAATCGCAATGACATAGGTGATGAGCAGGATCACCCAGAACTCGCTGCCCCTTGCATTGGGCAAGATCCATGCAATCGACGCCACCAGGAACCCGGCAGGGGTGGCGAGGAGAAGTGTCGTGACGAAGTCATGTTCAAGAGCCGTTTTCGAAATCTCCAGGGCCGCTGCCAATTGCTCGGGGCCGACAATGATCTGCGACGCGACAAGGGCTGCCACGAAAAATGTGCCCATCATGTTGGCAAGGAATACCGCCGCCCACAGCCGGAGCAGTCGGCCGAGATTGCGAACTGTCGGGTGGGTGGCCAGCGGCAGGACCGCAGTCACCGTCGTTTCCGTGAACAGCTGGAGCTTGCCGAGGATGACGATGACGAAGCCCACGGTGTAGCCGAGCGCAACGACCAGTTCCCGCCACGGTGCATCCGGCAGACGCAAGCCAATGAACGCTTCCGCCAGAGGCGAGATGCTGATCGCCACGCCCGCTGCAAAACCGGAGAACAGCAGCGAGATGATCGGCCGGGCGAGCTCTTCGTCGCCCTGCAGCCGGATCACCTCGTGGACGACCTTGGCCGATCCCGACGTCCGCTCCGACACCGCCCGCTTGTCATCTTCTGAAATTTCTCTGGAAGGCGCGCCCTCACTGGCAGTCCCGTTCTCGCTATCGTTCGACAAACAAATCTCCTGAGGCGCGGTGCAGGCGCGGGTTGGCGTTCTTTAAAGGGGGCAGGATATTGGAGATCTTCCGACCAGTCACGCTAACTATGTTGAAGCGCGGAGCAATCGGCCGCCGCTTGCAATTGCACAAGCCATCTCTGTACCGGGCAATGGCGCTTTCCAGCGATGAAAATAGCAATGCACATCCTGTGCAAGCAGCGCAATATCGCCGCGTGACGCAGATCATGGACGTCGTTGGACAAGCAACTGTCGGCCCGCAGCTTTGCATTGCGCCGCTCCAACTGCTTCCACGTTCAGCGCCATCGGTACGTCTACCGCGTTGCTTCACAGACCAAATGGTTTGTCAGGTGATGGATATGATCTGTTCCTATGCCGCAGCAGCCACCGATGATCGTCGCGCCGGCTTCGATCCAATGGTTGCCCCAATTGCAATAGGATTGTGCGTCAAGGTCAGTCCTCACCGCAGAGACGACCTCGTTGGCAGCACCGTCTTCATCCTGAGAGCCGAAGGCGTTTGCATAGACGCCGAGGGGAAGCAAAGGCACTGCGGCCCGCGCGGCCCTGAGTGCGGCAGCCATTACTTCCGGCATCGAGCAATTGAATAAGAGAGCCTCGGCGCCGAGCGCGGCGGCGAGCCGAGCCGCGTCCGCGACAGTCTGATGCGACCGGAGTTGCGGTTCAGTCATCTCTTCGGACGGAATATCGTCACGCAGCGTGAACGAAAGCCAGAGCGGCTTGCCGGTCTGGCGAATTGAAGTCGCGGCCGCGGTGGCCTCTTCCAGGCTGCTTTGCGTTTCTGCAAGCCAGAAATCGACGTATGGGGACATCCCGCGAACGAGGACGCCGAGATAATCGGCCGCTAGTTCGGCGTTGAAGAGCTCAGGCTGATAGGATCCGAAGACGGGCGGCAGAGAGCCTGCCACCTTGACATTTGTGGCGCCCGCCGCATCGCGTGCCAGGCGCCCCGCCAACGCGGCAAGCTCCTCGCCGCGCTCGCGAAAGCGCGCTTCGCCGATGTGAAAGGGGACGATGGCATAGCTGTTGGTGGTGATGACCTTGGCACCGGCGCGGATGTAGCTGTCGTGGACCTTTCGGACCATATCAGGTGCCTCCATCAGCGCGAGGGCAGACCATTCAGGCTGACGGAAGGGAGCGCCGATGCGTTCCAGTTCGCGCCCCATTCCACCGTCGAGGATCAAGATATCAGCCATGATGTACTTTCTGTTTTTGGGCGTTGGCTCTCTGAAGTTCATGAAAGCCGGCGATGTCGTCCGCTATCGAATCCGCGATATGATCGCGAACGGCCTTCTCGGCATCCTCCGGGTTCTCCTGCATCAGGGTCTCGAAGAGACGCTGGTGTTCCGCAACGAGCGGCCGCCGACGCGGCCAGTGCAGCTCCGACCAACGATAGAGCCATTCCATCTTGTCGGCGAGCTGGGCGTGGCGGCGCATCAAAAGCCGGTGGTTGGCGGCCTCGACGATGCTGGCGTGAAAGCCGAGATCTGCTTCCAGCCTTGCATCGGTGCCACCGTCCTCCGCGCCACCGAGATTGTCGAAGGCCTCCGTGATCCTCGTCGTGTCGATCGCGCACCACCTTTCTGATACGATGCGGGCTGCCAAGCCTTCGAAGGCAGCCCGCATCGAATAGATTTCAGAGATCTCGCGGGCGTCGAGATGGGCGACATGCCAGCTCGAATAGGGCGTTCGCATCACGAGTTCCTTCTCCTCGAGTGCAAAGAGAGCCGAGCGTACTGTTCCGCGGCCGACGCCGACTTGCTGCGCCAGTCCCTGCTCGGTTAGAGTGGCGCCTGGAAGAAACTCGCCGCGAACGATGGCATCGCGCAGCCAATCCACCGTATTGTCCTGCAGGCTCTTCTTGTCGATCGGTTCGCGCATCACGTACCCTCAGCGATTGCGGTCGAAGTGGCCGCTGAGGAACGAGCGACAGCGATCGGACTTGGGGTTGGCGAAAACCTCTTCCGGCGTACCGTCCTCGGCGATCAGGCCCATGTCGAGGAAGATCGTGCGCGACGACACCTCGCGGGCAAAGCCCATTTCGTGGGTGACGATCAGCATGGTCATGCCGTCCTCGGCAAGGCTGCGAATGACCTTCAGCACTTCGCCGACCAGTTCCGGATCGAGCGCCGAGGTAGGCTCGTCGAAGAGGATGGCGCGAGGATGCTGCGCCAAGGCACGGGCAATGGCGACGCGCTGCTGCTGCCCGCCGGAGAGGTGAGCCGGCCAAGCATCGCGCTTTTCCGCCAACCCGACCCGCTCGAGGAGTGCCAATGCCTCCGCGATACAATCGGCCCGAGGGCGTTTCTGGACATGGATCGGCGCCTCGATGACATTTTCGAGCACGGTCCGGTGCGGCCAGAGGTTGAAGCCCTGGAAGACGAAGCCGAGATGGCTGCGCATGCGCCGGGCAGCCGCCTCCTCATTGCGCGACAGCCTTCCCGCTCTGGGGGAGATGCGGTCTGCCCCGACGGACACCGAGCCCTCATGGGGGATCTCGAGCATCGGAATGCAACGGAGTAGTGTGCTCTTTCCAGAGCCGCTGGCACCAATCAGGGAAATGACGTCCCCGTCATCAGCCGTAAGATCGATACCGCGCAGCACCTCGTTATCACCGAAGCGCTTTCGCAGACCGCTGATGGAAATTGCCGGGAGGGCGGTCATCGGTATGCTCCAAACTGCCAAGGAGAGAGGCGGCGCTCGATCCAGTCGGCGGCCCGCGTCACGAGGAGGGACAGGGCGAGGTAGATCACCGCCGCGCAGAGAAATATCTCGATCGCGCGCCAGGTTTCAGACACCAGCGCACGGGCGATGCCGGTGACCTCCATCAACGTGATGGTGCTGACCAGCGCGGTCGATTTCAGCATTGAAATGACCTCGCTTGAATAGGAAGGCAGGGCCTGGCGGAAGGCGATGGGCAGCACGATGCGTCGGGTGACCGTAAGCCGTGTCATCCCGGAGACCCTACCGGCCTCGACGAGGCCCTTTGGCACGGCGCGCAGGCCGCCACGAATAATCTCCGTCGTGTAGGCCGCGTCGTTCAGCACCAGCGCCAGCAGGCCACACCAATAGGGTTCGCGAAAGAACGGCCAGAGGAATGTGTGCCGGATCACCCAGAAATGGGCGAGCCCGTAGTAGATCAGGAAGATCTGGATAAGTAGCGGCGTGCCCCTGAACAGGAAGACATAGGCCGAGACGAAGGCTTCACCGATGGGGTTGACGCGAATGAGATTGAAGAACAGCGCCAGGCAACCGCCACCCAGCAGCGACAGGATGCCGAGATTGAGCGTCAGCGGCAGGCCGACCAGCAGTTGCTTCTCGATATCGGCGAGGAACTGGATGTCCATCAGAAGCCTCCTGCCGATTGGCCGTGCAGGCTGCGACGTTCGATGAGGCGAAAGACCTGGCCGGAGATCGTAGTAATGACGAGGTAGACGCCGGCGCCGGCGGAATAGAACAGGAAATCCTCCTGCGTCGAGCCGGCTGCTGCCGAGACTTGGCGCATGACCTCCACCAGCCCGGTCACCGAAACGAGCGCGGACTCCTTGATGACCGACTGCCACTGGTTGCCAAGGCCGGGAATGGCCGTGGTCATCGCCTGCGGTGCAATGACGCGACGAAACAGCAGCCAGTTACCCATGCCCACGACGCGCCCCGCTTCTATCGTTCCCTTCGGGACCGATTGATAGGCGCCGCGCAGCACCTCCGACTGGTACGCAGCCGATATCAGACCGATGGCCAGCATGCCGGCGACGAACCCGCTGATCTCGAAAGGGCCGGCAAAGCCGAGCGCCTGTCCGACAAGCGCGACGATCTGGCGGCCTCCGAAGTAGAAGAGATAGATCACCAGAATGTCCGGCACGCCGCGCATTACGACGGTGTAGGCAACCGCGATCTTGCGCATCGGCCAGCCTCCGGCGATGCGGGCCCAAGCGACCAGCGTCCCCAGCAGCATGCCGACGACAAAGGCGCAGATGGAAACGGCAAGCGTGGTAAGGCCGGCGCGAAACAGCGCCATGCCCCATCCATCGGGCCCAAATCCAAGAAGCGCCAGGTCTGCCTGCATGTCGGCCTCAGAGCTTTGGCGTGATGACCATACCGAACCATTTCTTCGAAAGCTCAGCCAAAGAGCCGTCATCGGACATGGATTTCAGGCCCTTGTCGAGCTTCTGCTGCAAATCCTTGTTGCCCTTGCGGATAGCGACGGCCGACCCTGTCCCCATGACGCCGCCCTTGATCGACGGGCCGGTCTTGACGGCTTCGGCAGCATTCTTTTCGAGAAAGGCAGCTACATTGGTCTCCGCCGCCATGCCCGCGTCGATCCGTCCATTGAGAAGGTCGTGGTAGACATCAGGCCCGTTCGGGTACGTGCGGACCGTCACGCCCTTGTCGGCGAGATATTTGGTGAGAAACGTGCTCTGGATCGTCGACACCTGTACGCCGACAGTCTTGCCGGCCAGGACCTTGGCAATGTCGGCGATCGCTGGCTGCGTCGCGGCATCGTCGGCAAGGTCGACGGACGTTCCGTTGCCGGGCAGTTCGAGACCGCTGTCCTTGGCGACGAAGAAGGTCGAGCCTCCGGTCGTGTAGGGCAGCGAGAAGTCGATGACCTCGCGCCTTTTGTCGGTGACCGAAACGGAATCAATCACGCCGTCATACTTGCCGTCGATCACGCCCTGGATCATTCCGTCCCAAGCCTGGGGAATGATCTTCACATCGAAGCCGGCGCGTTTGCCGATCTCGTTGATCATGTCGATCTCGAAGCCCTTCAATTCGCCCGTGGGAGAGGTCATGTTGAAAGGTGGAAACGCACCCTCGGTCGCGAACACGTAGGATGTTTTGGTCTGCGCGAATGTGGCTGCAGGTGTCATGGCGATTGCGGCGATGGCAGCAAGGCCAAGGCGCAGGAAATGGCTGCGTGTGATGGTCATGAGTGTGATCCCGGATATGTAGGAGGGTATGGAATGGGTGTCAGGTGAGTAGCTCGACAGCCACGCGCGTCAAGGCGATGGCGCTCTGCTTGATGCAGGATTCGTCGGGCTGATAATCGGAATTGTGAACACGGTCGTCACGGCCGGGCTGGCCGGAACCGATGAAGATCTGGATGGACGGAAGGCGTTCCGAAAAGTAGGAAAAGTCCTCTGCGCCGAAGCTGGAACCCTGCTCTACAAGTGGCAGAACGCCAAACTGCATTCCGAGCGCTTCCGTGGCACGATCCACCAGGCGGTCGTCGTTCATCAGCGGCGGTGCGCCGCGCACATAGTCGATATCGACGGATACGTTGAGTGCGGCAGCAGCACCCTGGCAGATCCGGCTGAAGGAGGCCTCTGCCAGGTCACGGGATTCCGGCGACCGGCATCGAACCGTGCCCTCGAACATGCAGCTGTCGGGAATGATGTTCTGTGTCGCGCCGCCTTGGATATGGCCGATCGTCAGTACCGCCGACGTCGAAGGATCCATCTCGCGGGAAATCAGGGTCTGCAACTGGGTGATCATGTGTGCGGCAGCGACGATGGGGTCGATGGCGGCATGCGGGCGAGCCGCATGGCCGGACTTGCCGTGGACAATCACCTTGAACTCGTCGCTGGATGCGGTGCTGGCGCCTCTGTTGAGGACGATCTTGCCAGCTGGAGTTTCCGGACGATTGTGAAAAGCCACCGCCAGGTCGGCACCGTCGGCAGCGCCATCGGCGATCATGGCGGCAGCGCCGCTCTCCTGCGTTTCCTCGGCCGGTTGAAAAATCAGCCTTATCGATCCGGCAAGCTCGGACGAAATCCTTAAAAGCGCGCTCGCAGCGCCAAGCAGCGCCGCCGTATGAATATCGTGTCCGCACGCATGCATGGCGCCGGGGATCGTTGAGGCGAAGGCAAGCCCGGTCTGCTCTGCTATCGGCAGGGCATCCATGTCGGCGCGCAGGATGACGCACGGTCCGGGACGACCGCCGGTAATGGTCGCAACCACACCTGTTCGGCCAACACCTGTCTTGGGATCAAGTCCGAGGGCCCGTAACTCGTCCGCGACGAGCTGCGCCGTCCTGAATGTGTCGAAGCCGATTTCCGGATGCGCATGGATGTCGCGCCGGATCTCAATCAACCGCGGCTCGAGCGGCTGCAATAGATCTTCGATCATTTTCGTTGGATCGTTTGAGGGGTAAAGCATATTTCGATCCAAATCTGTCGGTTCAGAGCCTTCGCCAAGCATGCGAAAGACGGGGCTCTCTGTCAAGGATCGACAATCGATGCTTCAGCCCGCTAAAGCGCAATAAAATTCTATTTTTCTAACCAACGACAGAATATCGTACCGATGATTGTTTTGACAAATTGACGATATGGTCGGTGTGTTCAAAGGGCTTTGTCCTTGCGCCTGATGCCGCAGAAGACGATGTTAGCCATCAACAATTGAAGCCTATGGAAGAAACGCGTCCAACTCTAAGTTATCTGGTGGCCGCTCGCAATCAGCGCCTCAGCATCTCGACCCAACTCAGCAATCAGATCCGCGGCTCAATGAAGACGTTCGGTCTCATCATCCTGGAACGCACAGGTCGGGTATTCGTTCGCGAACATGAGAGTGGATGGGTATGGCGGCCTAGGTGTTAAGAACAAATTGCCAGATCGGCGCTCACGAGATTCAATCTAGAATCCACTGTCGCTTCTGTCCGCGACTGACTGAAATCCCTGTCCGGGACTTCGTGAAACCCGCAGTGTCGCGCTGCAGACGCCATTCCATTGCGATTGATGGTGACGATGGTGCTCTTAGTCTTCCACGGTTGCCCGCACGGCGGAAGCCGATCACTTTGCTTGGAGCTACTGGCAGTTCGAAAGCAGTTTCAGCGCCTACGACTACCACATCGTCAATGACCGTTGGATCGAGCCGATTTCCAAAGCTCTGCTTCCCGCTTCATCGTCGGAAGTCAAATAGGGAAGTACGATGTAGTTTACGTCCTCATCACGGCCCAAAGAGTTCCGTGGGGGGAGCTCCCACGGGATTGGGGTCGCTTCAAGCGATAAACTCACACTATTCGATCGAGTTTATTGCCGCTTAAGCTTGTCGGTGCGTCGCTCCCCCGGTCAGGTCAAATAGTGAACGACAAGGTAGAGCCGCGGCAATGCCAGTACCGGCGCATAGCAATGTGCTTGTCGATCGAAATGCCGCCCCGCTCTGACCAACGGGGATATTTATCGGTCCCTTGGCGGGAGCAGGGGATGTGATCGCAAGGGTCTGCGTTGCGGTTGACGATGACGTAGAAATACCCGGACGGACGAAACTCGGATCGGTCCCACCGCAGGTCGGAACAATTACTTTCGTGCCGGTGTTCTCATCGGCCTTCACGTTGAAGGTCAGCGTTTCACTTTTGCACATTTCCCCGTAAACTTTTGCCGCAGCGGTCGCTTCGTCATCCGCCTCGATCAACGAGGTATGTGTGACCAGAAAATACGGCATTGCTCACCTGTCGAAATCTGCTCTTACACAGTATGGCTGCGGTCGTACATGTCGAATGATATGCGCGGATTTATTCGGGGCGGACTCGATAGCTACACTATTTGATAAATTCGCAGCCAATTAACGGCCTTCCCCAGTGGAACAGTCAGCCAACATAGAAGGGTGGAAATTAGTAGATTGAAAAGGGCCCGCCGGGCAGTGGATGGCGGGCCCTCTTTGGCACAGACGCGCTACAAATTGTGACATCGGCACTGTAACTTGCGATGGTTAACAAATTTCGGACGACTATTGGGGAAAGCGCTATCGAATATGCGATAGTTACAGCTAGGCTCAGGACTCGTTAAATCAGATCCAGAAGATGACGGCGGCGGCGATGCATATGCTTGAGAAGAAGGTGTGAGCGCAACGGTCGTATCGGGTGTGAATTCGCCTCCAGTCCTTGAGCCTGCCGAACATGTTTTCGATCTTGTGCCGCTTTTTGTAGAGCGCTGGATCGTGCGGGATCGGCACCTTGCGGTTTGCCCGTGATGGAATGCAGGCCGTTATCTTGCGTTGCGCCAAGGCGTCTCGAAACCAGTCGGCGTCATATCCCTTGTCGGCAAGAAGCGTCTTTGCCTTGGGAAAAGCATGCAGCATCCGCGCGGCACCTTTGTAGTCGCTCATCTGCCCTTCGCTCAAGAGCAGGATCAGTGGCCGACCGTGACCATCGCAAACAGCATGCAGCTTGGAGTTCAACCCGCCTTTGGTGCGTCCGATACGTCGGGGAACATCCCCTTTTTTAGCAGGCTGGCTGCGGTGCGATGGGCTTTCAAATGGGTCGCGTCGATCATCAATTACTCAGGCTTGCCCCCTTTTGCTGTCAGTTCGGCCAGTATGCGATTGAACACCCCGAGCCTGCTCCACCGGATGAAGCGGTTATAGATCGTCTTGTGCGGCCCATACTCTTTGGGAGCGTCACGCCATCGCAACCCATTGCGCAGAACGAAGATAATGCCGCTCAAGACACGCCTGTCATCCACGCGCGGAACGCCATGCGATAGTGGAAAATAAGGCTCGATACGGCGCATTTGCGCGTCTGACAAAAACATCAAATCACTCATGGCGGTCCCTCCGTTCGATCCCAGTGAATCAAAACCGAGGAAACCCCGCAAGCTATTTAATAGGTCCTGAGCCTAGCGCTCGCCAAAGCGCTCAAGCATTTCTCGCAGCTGCTGGTTCTGCTGAACCAGATGCGCCTGTAGCTTCACGGCTGGTTGGCCGGCAACCTGCTTATCTCAGCTATCACGGCTCTGTCGCCCGTCAGCCACGCCCAGTTGGCTCCGAAGCCTTTCGTAATGTGCGCGTTTTGCTTCGTACATCTTGAGGTCTGCGCGTTTAACGACGTCTTCCATGGAGTCGTCGGCGAGACTGGTTGCGACACCGCATGAGATGCTGAGGGGCATGCTGGAATAAAACTGGTTGTTGATCGATAGCAGTTCGTTGATGGTTTCAACGGCTATGCTTGCGGCCTTGGCGTCTGCGCCTGGCATCAGAACTGCGAACTCGTCGCCGCCGATGCGACAGGCATGGTTGGGGGGTGAAATCGCGCCGCTCAGAATTTCGCCGAACCGCCTCAGCAGAGCGTCACCCACGTCATGCCCGTACTCGTCATTGGCGCGTTTCAGGCCGTTGAGGTCGATGATGATGGCCGAGACGGGTTGAAGCGATTTCCGCTCCAGACGGCTCAATTCTTCGCTGTAAAAAGCGCGATTGTAGAGCTTTGTCAGGACATCGTGTTTGCCGAGATATTCGAGATAGGCTTCCGCCTTCTTGCGGGCAGTAATGTCAGCGAGTGCGACCTGCACCCTCGACCAATCGCGTTCGTAACCGGGGAAGACGGAAAAGTGCAGCAGGATGTGACGGGGCGACCCATCGAGCGCATAATTGACGACCTCGCGATGGTGATGCAGGTTGCCATTCCACAACTCCATCAGTTGCTCCCGAAACGGCTTTTCCATATCGTCCCGGAAAATCTCGGTGATCCGCTGAAGAAGTTGCGACCGATCCGCCGCGCAGAAGAGATCGAGTGTCGCCTGATTGACGTCCAGCACGCGGATCTCGCTCATGCATTGCCTGACGAATTCCGGATGGACGTCCATGAAAGTGCGGAAATCCGTTATCCCGCGATCCCGTATGGTTTCCAGCAATGTCCTGATCTGGCTGAAGTCTTCAATCCAGAGAGATACGGGAGAATGTTCAAAAATCCCTTCGGCGTAGCTGCGTTGCGCAATCTCTGCGCGGCGGGCCGTCTCACGGTCCGTGACGTCTTCAGTCGTCAGCAACACCCTTGAGAGCGTCTCTTCGGCGCCCGGCATAATCATGCCGCGAAGCTGAATATCAAGCCTTCGGCCAGTCAGGGTGTAATTCACCGTCGCGCTTGAAAACGATGGCTTGCCGTCAAAAAGCGCTGCAAGCTCGTTCACATGCGTCTCGAGCATGTCGTCACGAAACACGGTGGCCATATTCGCCCGGAGATGTTCGACGTCTCTGGCCTCGACCAGATCGAGCGTCCACCTGTTGACGTCGAGGAGGCGAATGCGCCTGGAGCATTCGGCGACACGGGACAGATCCTCTTGCAAGAATCCTCGAATATCGGTTACGCCTTCCAATCGCCAGTCATCGAATAGCTTTTTCACCTCGCTGAAATCTTCGATCCACATGGCGATTGGGGCGAGGTTGAAAAGTTCGGAATCAGGCACAGACGACATCACGTGTCCTTAGCGTCAATCGAGTAGGCTTCGTTTTATACAGTCTGCTATTAACGAACGGTTGGGGACGGCACGATGACGGCTTTTTCCACCACCACCACGCTCTTGGTGTCCGTGGCCGGGATCATCAACCCCGACCAATCCATTTAGGCGGGTCGGCAGCGCTTCCAATGTCAACGGCTTTGCAACGATTTATATTCCTCAAGAAGTTGAGACGCACCCTAGCTCTGGCATGGCCTTTTCAGCGATGCCAGGTGCGCTATGGTAAACACACCCGCATGGACGATAGCCGGGCAGTCGTGCGGCGCAACGAGAGGAAGCGTATATGGCATTGGATGCGGCTGGTATGAGCGCCGAAGGCTTCTCACATGTGCGTGTCATAGTCGGGATGGTTCTTGGCTTAAGTCTGGCGAGATTGGTCAATGGCCTGACGCGCTTCGTGCAGCACCCTGGAAGTATCAAGATCTACCCGATCCATTTGGGCTGGGTCGTTTTCCTTCTCATCACCATCATTCATTTCTGGTGGTACGAATTCAATCTCAGGCTGGTCCCGATATGGACCTTCCCGATTTACTTCTTCCTGATTGTCTATGCGATGCTCTACGCGGCGTTGACAGCCCTGCTTTTCCCCGATCAGATGAGTGAATACAGCGGCTACGAGCAATATTTTGAAGCTCGCAAACGCTGGTTCTATGGCGTTTTCGCCCTGACGTTCATCATCGACCTCGGCGACAGCCTGATAAAGGGGTCAGACTATTTTGCAGCCCTCGGAACCGAATATCTTTTTCGCCAGTCCATATTTGCGTTCTGCGCCGTAGCCGCGATGTTCGTGCCTGGCAAAGGTTTCCAGGCACTGTTTCTCATCGTCGGAACGCTCTACCAGATCAGCTGGATTCTGAGAGTTTACGATCTGCTCTAACGGCAATCCTCGTCACGAAAACCCAAGACCACTGCGTTCTGGCCGAGCGGGAGATCATGTCGCAGCATCAGCCTATTTTGATGCCTAACTGTTTGAACTGAAATGCTGCAATCGCCATTCGATCCACGCGCATGGACCGCCCGGGTTTGTCGCAGGACCCACCTCGAGAGACGCAGGGTCTATGTCCCCGCAAGACGGCGAACAAATTTTCTCCTGAAGTCTCTGCCCGTGCCGTGCGAACGGTGCCAGAGCAGGTCACATGACGCCCGGCATCCGTCGCAGTGCGCTGCCGTTTCCACTATCGCAGAATAGATCGGCCGCTCGGCACAGACGCTTAAGGCGTGGACGAAGAAGGCACAGGTCGAGGGAGGCAAGCGGGCAGGCCTGCCAAACGACGTGACCGAGACGGTGAAGGCTCCGGAACGGGAGAGCCGGGGGAGGTCGTCACGAGAACGAGAATTTGCGCAAAGCCTCTACAAATTTTGGATTGGACCTATCCCCGCAGCCCAGCCTTTGGTCACAATCGGACAATGTTCGATTTTCCCAAGCGGTAAAGCAACTAGATGAGGACATGAAACGGGAAGCTGGGCCCCAGCGACGAAGTCACCGATAAACATCGTCCCCGTCTGTTGAATTTAAGTGAGATGTTGGCGCTCCCTCCGGTCTTTGTCATGACCGGCATGCTCGGACTGGTCGCAGCCGTTCTTTGGGCGACGATCTACAGGGATCCTCGACACTTCAAAGGCACCAATCAAGCCGAACTCAATCTCATCAAAGAGAGGGGAGGGGTGCCGGAACTGAGCGACCGACTACAAAGCGAGCAGGCAGGAAAGAGTGCATTTTCGTGGCACGACCTGAAATTTGTCCTGAGCAAGAAGAAGCTGTGGGGGATCTACATCGGACAATTCAGCTATCTGGCATCGGCCAATTTTTTCTTGACGTGGTTTCCGACCTACCTTGTTCAATATCGCCACCTGGATTTTATCAAGGCGGGATTTTACGCATCAGTACCGTTTCTTGCAGGGTTTGCTGGCGTGTTGGTGTCGGGCTTCCTGTCAGATGCGCTGCTTCGGGCAAAATTCAGCCTCAGTGCATCGCGCAAAATTCCGGTCCTCACCGGCATCGCTTTGTCCATACTGATCATTGGTGCTCAGTTCGATGATAGCCCGCCGTTGATTATCCTCTTTTTGGCAATCGCGTTCTTTGGCACCGGCATGGCTTCGATCACCTGGTCTTACGTTTCAGCGCTGGCGCCGGAGCGCCTTGCCTCCATCGAGGCGGCGGCCGTAAAAATGCAAACCCGTCTACTCCGCTAGCGGGATGTCGCTCGAGATAGGTAATCGACAACAGAAACCGGTGGATGCTGACGGCTTTTACCGAATGTCGGATCCGGCTTGCGCCCCTCAGGCGCCGACGGCTGTGATCCGCAAACAATCGCCGGCCCCGAGCACATCAGGAGCCGCGTGGACATCGCTTGCAGTCCAACTGCGGGTGCCAAACGTCGGCGCAGGTCAGAAAGTTGTTCAACCAGTTACCAGGTATCGGGCTTGGGGCACATGAACTGGTTTGCCAATTCCCGCACGCTTGAAATCAGGCACCTCAAATCGGGCTCGTGGACGACTGCCGCGGCTGCGCCGGGGGAAAACCAGCGAAGTTCCCGCTCATCCTTCTGAGGGAACTGGCTGTCCAGTTCGAGAACGTTGAGAAGATGGACCTGAACAACGGTCAGGACGCTCTCCTCCTCACTCAGCTTTTTCTTGTAGGTGTAGTAGCCGCAAGGCTTCTTGCGAACGCGCCCTCGTACCCCGGCTTCGTGCCATGCCTCACGCTGGGCGACTTCGTGAGGTTTTTTCTTGGCAAAGCCCCAGCCTTTCGGGATGATCCAGCGGCCAGAATTACGGCTCGTAATCAGCAGGACCTGAATGGGCTCTTCCCAGCCGGGCACGAGCCTGAAGCAAAGGGCAGCATATTGCTTGTCGGTAGGCGACGATCGCTGCGCGCATCGTCGGCGTTTTTTCTTCTCATTCAGCATTGGTCCGGGAACTCAACGAGAAAGACCTTATCGGCAAGCATCGGATTGCCGGTTGGGACGAAGTCACGGTGCCTGCGCTTAAAAGCGATTGCTTGAACAAAAAGGGTCAATGCACCGACCATGCCTCCGTCCACGATTGCCATCATGCGGGGCCTTGCGCGGCATCGCTTGTCAACCAGGCCTTGAATGCCTCAACTTCGTCTGTCTGGATTGCGCCGACCCCGGCTTCCTTCAGCGCGCCCCAAACCTGACTTGGTTCGCTTAACGCCCGTGTGTCGTTGTAGGCGAGGCAATGGGAGACATCGAGCGTGTTGATCCATAGCCGGATGTTCTGGCGCTCCAGTTCTTCGCGGCCTGCGGCGAGATCGGCGATGTCGGAAAATTTTACTTCGATCATCGGCGCGCGAAGCCGTTCGATACGGCGGAGATCCTCCGCAAATTTGCCGTTCGGACGCACCTGGAACATCGGCATATGTGGAATACGTCCGAACCAGTCCTGGTCGATGAGCGCGAAACGGTCCGCCGTCGGATCAATATCCGTCTTTACCAGAACCTGTCTCTCCATTCCGAGCCTCAGCACCGTATTCATGACGAGCGGCAGATCACGGATGAACTTCGTATCGATATTGATGGCAATGCGTCCGCGCGCTTCTTCGAGCATTTCTGCAAGGGTTGGCACGCACTCTTCGGTGGCGGTTGCATGCGCTCCACCGGCGCCAGCGCGCAGCATGGCGCGACGGAGGGAGGAAAACGGCATGTTGCCAACTTTCCCCGTTGCCGTTGTCGTTCGATCGAGAGTTTCGTCATGAATGACCACAAGCACACCGTCGGCGGACGACTGGGTGTCGATTTCCACCATCTCGACACCGAGCGCGATTGCAGCACGAATGGAGGCAAGCGAATTTTCCGCCGTCGACTTCCAGACGCCGCGATGGGCGATGGTCAGGATCGCGGGGTTGCTGCGCGTCGTCATCTCGAGGACGTCGCCGTGGAAAGCAGGAATACGGTCAGTGGCAGGCGCGTGTTGCATAGTTTTCGACTTTCGACAGGTTGGACGCATCAGATCTTGCCTATGCCCGCTGCCATCAGGTCGTCGCGCAGGATGCGGCCGGCAATGATGAAAACGATGAGCGCAGGCAGGAGGAGGATGAAGGAGATGATAGAGGCCAGCGGGAGCTGTATCGAATAGGGATCAAGATACATGTAGAGCTTGATCGGCAGCGTCTCGACGACCGGCGCGCCGACGATGAAGGACTTGTCGAATTCCTCGAAACTGCCGATGAACGACATCAGTCCACCGGCGAGAAGCCCGGGGACGGCAAGTGGCAGTATGATGTGGGCAACGATGCCGGCAGTGCCCGCGCCAAGCGAGCGTGCGGCATGGATCACGTCGTCAGGAATGGTTTCGAGCGTTGCGCTCATCAGCCGGATCATCAGCGGCAAGGTGCCGACGATCTGCACGAGGACCACGCCTAAGATGGAGTAAGAGAGCCCGAGCGTCATGAAGAGCTTCCCGATGCCGATCGCCACAACGAGGCCCGGAATGATGATCGGCGCAAGAATGAAGATCTCCACCAACCGCTTGAGGCGGAATGGAAAGCGGGCCATCGCCCAAGCCGTGGGGAGCGCCAGGAAGGCCGTTGCCGATGTCACCACCACGGCAATCAGGATACTGTTGATGGCGGCCCGCAGAAGGCCCGGATCTGACAGGATGATCCTCCAGCGGCTTGCGGTATAGTTCCGCGGCACGACAAGCGGCGGCTGCCATCCGTCCGCAATGCTCCAGAGGAACATCAGTGCCAGTGGCAGCGCAATGGCAAGAAAAAGGGCGCCGTAAAGGCCGATCGCCACCGGGAGACGATCTTCCTGTGTGAAGTAGCGGCGACGGCGCGGTGGTGCCGCGGCAATGGAGAGCGTCATTGATGGCCTCCCTTCGCATTTCCGGCGCCGATACGATCGGTCAGCGCGTAATAGGCCATCAGGACCAGAACCGCGAAGAGGCTCAGCAACATGCCCATCGCATAGACCTGCGGAAAATGTCCCTGATTGAACTCGTTGACCATCAGGACCGACATCGGCCGGGCAACGGGCGGACCGACGATATCGGGAATGGCATATGAGCCCATCGAGCCGATGAAGGTCAGAAGAATTGCAGCGGTGATACCGGGCATGGCAAGCGGCACCTCGACGAACAGGAACGTCTTGATCTGCGATGCGCCGAGGGTTCGCGATGCAAAACGGATGTCGTCGGGAATGGCCGCGAAAGCGCTGGTGATGATCAAGGTCATGAACGGGATCTGTTTCCAGACGCTGGCCAGAATGACGCCAACGCCCCAGTCGTCGCGCACCAGCTTGGGAAGGCCGAGGCCAAAAGGTGCGATGATACGATCGACAAATCCGCCGCGTTCGAACATCACGATGACCATCAAGCCGACGATAATGCCGGGCACCGCCATGGGAAGTTTGTACAGGCCGCTGAAAAGCTTGCGTCCGAGAAAGCTCCTGCGGATCAAAAGAGCGAGTGGCACCGACACGAGAATGGAAACGATAACGGGTGCGACGCCGTAATAGATCGACGTCTTGAGGCCGCGCAGCATGGACGGCCTGGTAAATATCCGAACATACCACTGCAGCGTCAACACTCCGTCGTCATTGAGAAAGCTGCCAACCAAGGTGGAAAACAGCGGCCCGCCAAAGAAGAGCAGCAAATAGCCAACGCCCGGCGCCAGCAACAGCGGCACAAAGAAGCGCCGGTCTCGAAGAAGAACGCCCATCATGCCGCTTCCCTTGCTGGCCGGTCATCGAGACGATGGGCGACGTCGGGAAGAGCGAGCGCGACCCTGTTGCCGACCTCGATCAGGTTGTCGGCCCCGGCCTTGCTGACCTTGATCACATGGCCGGCAATCGAGATGGTGTAGAGCGCGCTGGCACCCAGGAAGGAAAGGGCGGTGACAGTGCCGGGTCCCTCGGCGTCGACAATGATTTTGATATTTTCCGGTCGCACGGAAATCTGGGCCGCGCCCGCAGACCCGGAATCGAGCAACACCGACTGCCCCCAGGGAAGCCGCGCATGTCTGCCATCGGCATGGACGGCGATGATGTTGGTCTGACCGAGGAAGCCTGCCGTGAATGCGTGCCTCGGCGAGCGGTAGAGATCGAGCGGCGTGCCAATCTCCACCACCCGGCCTTCGTTCATGACGACGATGCGGTCCGACATCGCCATCGCTTCGGCCTGGTCGTGGGTGACATAGAGGCTGGTGGTGCCGATGCGCCTGTGCAGTTCGACCAGTTCTTGGCGCAGTATTTCGCGCAGCTTGGCGTCGAGGTTCGACAGTGGCTCATCGAACAGCAGCAAGCCGGGCTGCATGACAATGGCCCGTGCCAGGGCAACGCGCTGCTGCTGCCCGCCCGAAAGCTGACGCGGCATGCGATCGACAAGTCCGGTCAGGTTGCAGATCTCAAGCGCATGGGCAATGCGGCGCTCGCGCTCCCCTGGGGGTACCTTTTTCATCCTGAGCCCGAAACCGAGATTTTTCGCCACGGACATGTGGGGAAACAGTGCGTAGGACTGAAAGACCATCGCTATGTCACGCGCTTCCGACGGCGCCGTATCGATCCGCCGCCCGGCCAGGTGAACTTTTCCGCTGCTCGGTGTCGTGATGCCCGCCAGAATGCGAAGGAGCGTCGACTTCCCGCATCCAGACGGTCCGAGAATGGTTACGAATTCGCCCCGCTCAACGGTGATTGAAACCGGATGCAACGCCCGGCTCAGGCCGTAGGCCTTGGATATATCGGTGATTTCGAGTTCGCTCATGGCTATCTACTCCGGGCGGGCGCGCTGATGGTCCTTGATCGACGGAGATCACAGCACGGCTGATGGGCCGATCTGAGATGTCTCCGGTCGGTTGGCCGCTACTGGTTGAGCACTTTTTCGTCCAGTGCCTCGCCGAGCGCGGTCGACATATCCCAGAAGGCTGGCACCGAGAGGCGCGGATAGACGCTGGCCGGCAGCATGTGGGTTTGGGCGGATGCGGAGATCAGGTTGTCCGTCACGTCGGTGCGAGGGGACCGCGAGGCCTTGTTTTCCAACTTCCAAAGCTGGAATTCCTTGCTCATCGCCATGTCGACCAGCAGGAGTGCTGCCGCAACATGCTTGGCGTTGGCTGGCACGATCATGGCGTCGCCCGAACCGACCTGGCCTTTTTCCAGCAAGGTGAGGCGAAAGGTATCAGGCAGTTGTTTCGTCGAGAGGAAGGTCATCACCTGGTCTTCCCAGACCGTGCCCATGTACAACTGTTGATTATTGATCAGGTTGAGTGTGTCGGCATTGCCATTGGTGAGTTCGGCGACGGACAGCAGGCGGCGGTAGTAGCTCCACACCGGATCGAGACAATCCGATTTCATAGCCCAATCTTCGGCTTCCTGAGCGGTCTGGGCATAGTTGGTCAATTGCTTGCGGCAATCACCGGTGAGGTAGCTGAGCGCCACGGAGTAGATGAACCCGCTGCCGGATCCACCCTTGGACGGAAGGGTGACGCCAAGACGTTTTGGATGCTTCTCGGCCCACACGAGCAGTTCGTCGAAATTCTTCGGGACTTCCTCCGGCTTGACGAAAGCAGCGTCATAGCCGATCGCCGTCTGATTGAGGTGAACCAACGGAAAGCTGCCGCCGTGCGGTTTGCCGAAAACAGTGTCGGCAAGCGTCGGATCGTAGCTACTCATATTCGGCAAGATCTTGGTCAGCGCAATATTGCCTATCACGCCTTTCGAAAAGAGAAGCGGAAAGCTTCCCCCTCCTGTGAAATAGGCATCCACAGGCGCATCCTGCCCGGCCTGCTGAACGACAATGAGTTGCTGGTTGGCCTGCTCGCCATTGACGTCGTGATATTCGACGTTGATGCCATATTTGGCTTTGAAGCGGGTGATCAGTTCCTGCCACGTATCGCTGAAGCTGCCAGCGAAATTGTACATCGTTACCGTACCCTCGGCCTTCGCGGCGGGAACAACGATGTCGTAGAAATTGTCGCGGTTCACCTTTGCCAGATCGAAGTCGAGATTTTTCATATTCGTATCTGCTGCCATACAAGGCGAAGCAAACATCGCCAGTAAGGCAATCGCACAGGACTTCAATGACATGGGTTCCCCTCAGCCGCATTGGAAGATGGGGCTAAATACTACACATTAGGTGTAATATTTATGACAGTTTCGTGAAGTCTGCTTGAGAGCGATACTCACCGTTGCAGATAATAAGCCTACCGGTTAATCCAGACGCCATGGTTTCAGCAACAGACGCCTCTTTTGAGCTCGATCGCCGCCCTCTCGCCAGCGATAATGAGCGATTGATACTTGATATCGTCAGACGGCACGGGCCGATCGCGCGTGCGACAATTACTTCGCACACAAACCTGGCCCAGCAATCGGTTCACCGGCTGGTCGAGGGGCTGATTGAGCGCGGGTTGCTCCAGACCGGCAAACCGCTACGAGGCAGCCGGGGCCAGCCAAGCCCGACGATTGAACTGGTCAAGACCGCAGTCTTTTCGATCGGGATATCCATCAATACCGATTCGGCGGTATTGTGCATCTCGGACTTCGGCTGTGGCGTCGTTGCCCAGGAGAAGCTTTCAATCGCACCGCATGACCGGACGGAAACACTGGTCGCCCTGAGCCGGACACTGGATGCGTTGCTTGTGAAGCACGCAATTGCGCGCGAACGGCTGATTGGCCTCGGCTTTTCCATGTCCGGCTTTTTCGTTTCGAAAAACCACATTTTCAATGCACCGGAACCATTGCGGCAATGGTCCCTGATCGATCTTCAGCCCATCATGGAAAGTGCATTCCGATTGCCTGTCTGGTTGGAGAATAATGGAACCACGGGCGCGATCGGCGAGAGCCTTCGCGGCGTCGGTCTGTGGTGCCAGACATTTGCCTATCTCTCGTTCAATTACGGATTCGGCGGCGGCCTCATCCTCGATGGCAAGCCATTCCATGGTTTCTATGGAAACGCTGGCGAATTGAGCGGCATTTACAACGCGGATGAGGCAGCGCGAAGGCCGGCGCTTCAGTATCTCATGCAAAGGCTGCTGGAGAACGGCGTTGATGTCTCGTCGGTGGAGATGCTCTGCGAAACGTTCGATCCGGCGTGGCCGGGCGTCAGCGACTGGCTGACGGAAGTAATGCCGCAACTCAATCGGCTCATCGCAAGCTTGATTGCGGTCATCGACCCCCAGGCGATCGTGCTCGGCGGCCAGTTGCCTCGCGCACTCGGAAACATGATGATCGAACGCGCCGTCATGCCTTCGACGCGCAAGCACCGCTACGACATTGGACCGCAGGAGGCCAAACTTCTCCTTAGCCAGACCGATGGCGATGCAGCAGCTCTCGGCGCCACCCTATTGCCGCTCAAAGTCCGATATTTCCTTTAGAGACTATCTCAAAGCCTCGAGCATCCCGACCCGCGCCACGTATCTAGCCCGTCAGCGCTGCATGGACGGATAGTCGCTTGCGAACGCATAAAGGACCGCCGGCGCGAGCCAATCAGCGTTCGACGGCAGGCCAGACTCGAAGCCATCTGATGATGGATCGGCCTCCTGCGGCCATAAATTGTAGTCCGCTCACCCGGTTTCTCGTTGCCTGCCGGGTCGCACGTTGCAAATGAGCAATGTCCCAACATCGCTTTGTACCTAAATTGCATCACCGAGTAAGTCGGCGTATTTTCTGTGTAACGGCTGGCGTTTCAGCAGATCGTCCAATGCCCAAATGCATCCGATATGCGTTGGCGCTCGCGACCCGGTTTGTAATCACTCCCCCGCGCAAATCTGTTTGACGCGCATTTTCACTTGTCGGCAGGCTCATTATTAGCCTGCTACATTTATGGGGGTTGATACGTGAATATGGTAAAACCGCTTCTGGGCTTTGGGTCCGCGCTCTTTGCAATCTCCCTTGCCCACGCTGCCAATGCAGCCGATGCAGCAATTGCTGCAGAGCCCGAGCAGCTTGAATATGTTCGTCTCTGCGACGCCTATGGCGCAGGCTATTTCTTCATTCCAGGCACTGAAACCTGCCTCAAGATCAGTGGCACGGTGCGAACCGAGGGAAAATGGCATAATCCGTATAACCCGGGAACGGGTGGCGACTACGGCACGCTTTGGCACTCGCGCGCCCAGATCGCTGTCGATACCGCATCGGATACCGAATACGGCGCGCTGAAGACAGACAGCATCTACCGCTTCGACTGGCAGGAAGGCGTGACAACCGATAAACTGGTCTGGGCCAATATCAGTCTGGCTGGCTTTACCATTGGCAAGATAGATTCGGCATATAACCTTTACATGGGTTACGCCGGAAACGTCATGAACGACGATATCGTCTATGACGGCCCGCCCGAAATCAACCAGATTACCTACAACTACGATGCCGGAAACGGCATCACGGCTGTCGTTTCGCTGGAAGATACGAACTCTGGCGCTGACCTGTCCGCCTATAACGGCGCCTGGGTCCAGTCCAAGACCAACGAATATATTCCGAACGCCGTTGCCGGTATTGGTTTTAAATCCGGTGCCTGGCAGATCCGCTTTGTCGGTGGTTACGATGCTATCGTTGAAGAAGGAGCCGTCAAAGCGCGCGTCGATGCAGATTTCGGCATCTTTAAAGCGTTTCTGATGGGCGGTTGGAACACGGACGGCAACAAGCTCAACAAATATGCCGGCTCGAACCTTGATCCGTCGGCTTGCCCGGCTGGCCATGCCGAACTGTGCGGCTGGGGCGACTGGGCATTGTGGACCGGCGTCACTCTGCCGATCGACGAGAAACTGCAGGCAAATGGCCAGGTAGCCTTCACCGACTCGAAAATCCTTCAGGTGACAACCAATATTCGGTGGAGCCCGGTTAAAAACATGCTGGTCGAGCCGGAAGTTACCTATACCAAGTTCGACTCGGTAAATCAGGAGCAATGGGCTGGCATCCTGCGCCTGCAACGCAGCTTCTAGTGCGACGACAATTACTCTGAGACAAACAGGAGAAGCCTGGCATTTCGCCCGGCTTCTCCAACACGCTTCGAGCCGAAGTCTGCAACTTTGTTGTTCTGACCAACAGCGCTCGATGTGCCGCTTACGACTTTCATACGAGTGCCGAGATGGAATGGTAAAACTGCTCTCGGCGCGCAGAGATGCCTACATCCTCTGTTCCTGATGGCTCACCTGAGCGGAGATGCAAAATGAAATCAAATGAAGTCGCCAACTGCTGGGAGGCCAACGCCGAAGCCTGGACCCGGCTGACCCGTGCTGGCTATGATGTCTATCGCGACGTTCTCAATACGCCGGCTTTCCTGGATATGCTCCCTCCGGTGGCTAACCTGAAGGGGCTGGACCTGGGCTGTGGCGAAGGGACGAACACGCGTGCGGTCGCACGTCTCGGTGCACACCTTACCGGGCTCGATATCGCGCCAACTTTCATCCGACATGCCCGCGAGGCGGAGCAGCAGGATCCCATCGGTATCGACTACGTGCTTGGCGATGGCCTGACGATCGATTTTCCGGATGCGAGCTTCGATTTTGTCGTCGCCTTCATGTCGATGATGGATATGGCAGATCAACGAGCGGTCTTCTCCGAGGTGCAAAGGGTATTGAAGCCGGGTGGATTCTTCCAGTTCTCGATTTTACACCCATGCTTTGTACCGCCAACCCGGAAGAATATTCGCAACGAAGCAGGCGAACCCATCGCTGTGCAGGTCGCGGACTATTTTGAAGAACCGGACGGCCAGATTGAGCGATGGACCTTCTCCGCGATACCCGCAGAACAGCGGGTGACGGAGAAGCCCTTCGAGGTACCGAGATTTCATCGAACGTTGACCACTTGGGTATCGATGATCGTCGAAGCCGGGCTGCAAATTGAAGCGTTTGGCGAACCTCGCGCAACCAAACAAGTCGCCAAATCTCAGCCATCTGTGGCGGACACGCGCATTGCCCCACTCTTTCTCCACATCAGAGCACGAAAGCCGTACGCTCGTCGTTGACCGCTCCTGGGACGAGAACATCAGCACGCCGGATCTGCCTACGGTTTCGCAATGAACCCTCTTGCATGGCGGTGATGCGGCAGGGGCCGTTTCGCTACAAATCCTGCGATTTTGGTCGTTCGAGCTTCGTCCAGCTGGACTTCGAGGCAAGGCGGTTGATCGGGCGTTCCACCAGCAGGTAACAGACTTCTGCGATGGCAAGGGCAGCGACGATTGAAACGATGGCGTTCATGTGGCCCAACCGGTCGAACTTGAGGACGGCGGCGAGCACGATGCCGTGGGTGAGATAGAGCGAATAGGACGCATCGCCGAGTTTCTCCAGAGGCGACAGCAGGCGCGTGGGCCAGCGCCCGCAATCCTCGAGCGCAATGCAGCTTGCAAGCAGCAGCCCGGCGGGTAGCCCCCAGACGATAATGCGGTAGGGCGTCATGTCGATGTGGGCAACGGCTGTTGCGGCCAGGAGGACGACGCTGCCGGCCAGGCCTATCAGTGCGACGCCAGCGGGGATGGGTTTGCGCAACTGTGAAATGCCGAGACCGAGGACAAACTCCAGCAGCATTGGCGTGGTCCACTGGATCACGGCGGGCGCCTGCCAGCCGTAGAGGCCGAGGGCGACCAGTGCGCAGAGCAGCAGCGAGGCGACGACAATCGGACGGGTGGTGAAAAGCGCTGCCGCAAAGACGGCATAAAACAGCATTTCGAGGTTCAGCGTCCAGCCCGGCACGAACAGCGGCCAGATGTGACCGCCGGGGTCGAAATGCGGAATGAACAGCATCGACAGGATGATCCGCCGGGCATCGAACGAGAAGTTTGACAGTAGGCCGAGGGCCGATGCGCCGCAGACGGCAAAGGTGACGAGCCAGTAGAGCGGGGCTATCCTCAGCAATCTTCTGGCCAGGAAAACACGCGGCGTCTCGCGCGTCCCGACGGTGCCCATGATGAAGCCCGAGATCAAAAAGAATATGTCGATGCCAGCTCCACCAGCATCAAAAGCGCCGTCGCTTAAATGATAGAAAAGGACAAGAAGGGCTGCAATTGCCCTCAGGCTCTGTACAGAACGTAATTTTTCCAAAATGAAATCCAGGTACGGTTGCTCTTCAAAGACGACCAATAGCCCCGTGACGTGACCATATTGTGCTGTTCTGTCATTGGGGGGGCGGTGGCTGATTTTGCCACCATCGCCCGTTGCGTCATGCCATCCTCGTTGACGGGTGTAGCATGGTGGTCAGTTTGACCAGCTGAAAGCCTCGCCACGGCTCGTCTTCGAGCCAACTAATGGTCTATCGCGTGATAAACAGTGAGGCGAAGAATAGGCTGTGAAAGCCTGCCTTTCTCACACGACGAGGATGGCATCACACACACCAGATACGTTGTTCGAGTTTATCAAGCTGCTCCCGATCGGGTGCAGACCACTACGGTATTATTCAATTGTGCGACTTATGATCCCGTACAGGATCAATGACTGAGTTGCTCCCATACGGGATCAATGTCCATTGATTTGGCGGACCTCCGCTGCTATGTTCCCGCTCGGGAGCGAAATATGGCAAATAACCCTAAATTTCCCAAGAAACAGCACGCTCTTGTTGGCACTGATAATGTCCAGGATTTGGCGCGACGGCTGGCGGCCGGCGAAGCTTCTGCCGATGTGATCAAACGCATCAACGAAAGTATGGCCGCCCATAGCAGCATCATCAAAACGATATCTTCGGCCGGAGAGATCGCCAAGGTATTATCGCAGATCAGCGAGACCGGGAAGATCATGGAGAGGTTCAAGGTCTCGCTCCCAAAGGTCGATCTTAAGCTCCCCGATCCTTCGCAAAGGATACAGGCCTCGCTACCGCGGCCTCTCGACGACTTGCCGTCGTATATCCCGCCAACTATGACGGACGCCTGCCCGGACGTGCCTCACTCAAACCTTTCAAGCGCGTCCAAGAAAGCCACGCAGATCAACACGCCGGGCGATCTCGGTCAAATGATACGCCGTGCCCGAGAAACGCGCAGGCTTTCCCAGCAAGCGTTTGCGGACCTAGCCGGCGTTGGTCGACGGTTCATTTCCGAACTTGAAAACGGCAAGGCAACGCTTGAATTCGACAAGGTGCTGACGGTGCTGCGGGCCGCCGGCATCTCGATGTTTGCAAGAAACCGATGACGTCGATGGATGTTCTGGCTCTTGATGTTCGCCTCGACGGCTACGACCACCCTGTCGGCATTCTGGTACGCGATCCAAACGGCGCAATCGCATTCGCCTATCGCAGCGACTATCTTTCCCGGAGCGATGCCACGCCGTTGTCGCTATCCTTACCGCTTGGGACAAATCCATTTGAAGATTTGGTTGCTCGGCCATTCTTCGACAATCTGCTGCAAGAGCGGGACAGCGCCTTGTCGGACATCATGGCGCGCGAGGGACTGTCGCGTGACGATGTTGTGGGGCTTCTGTACCATCTCGGCAAGGATTGCGCCGGTGCGATCTCCATCCTGCCGGCCGGCGCGGCACCGACAAAGGTGCCCGGCGAATACGGAAAAGATTACCTTCCGCTCGACCTCAAGCGCCTTGAGGCGATCGTCGATGCGCTACACAAGCGCAAACGCTTGCCTGCTGGAATGGAAGACCCGTCGCCCCTGGCAGGCATGCAGAGCAAGATCGCTCTGACAGTCCTGCCGGACGGATCACTTGCCGAGCCTGTTCCAGGCTCAGGCGCACCGACCACACATATCCTCAAGGTGCCGGACCAAGACCACCTGCAAGACGCCCCTCTTGAGAACGAGGCAATGCGCCTGTCGCAGTCGCTCGGTTCCGATACCGCCGACACGGTGGTTTTGCCACTCGGCGGGCTTAATACGCTGCTTGTGACCCGATTTGACCGGGCGCTCGACCAGCAAAACCGCATCGTCCGAATCCATCAAGAGGACTTTGCCCAGGCCTTGGGCTTGCCTGCGTCCCTGAAATACGAACGACGTGGGGCAGGCAACCGCCGCTTCAACGTGTCTGCGATCCGACGAGTCCTCGAAGCGACGATTGATCCGGCCGGCGCCAAGGAGATTTTCATCCGGGCGACACTGTTTGATCTCCTGGTCGGCAACGCCGACGGTCATGCCAAGAACTTCGCCCTGCTTTACGAGCGGGGAGGTCGCATACGCATGGCGCCACGCTATGACATCCTGCCAATTCGACTGGATGAGGCTTTAACGGATGAGCTCGCCTATCGGATCGGCGAAGCGGAGACGCTCGACGAGATAACGACCGACAATTTCGACCTATTCCTCAAGACGCTTGGTGTCGATGGTGCCGCCGCGCGCCGGCGCATCCGCGTCAGCTACACCACATCCATTGGCGGCGAGCTTGCCGACCATCTAGACGATCTTGGACAACGCGGCCTGAAACGGCTTGCGGATCTCATCGCATCGAACATCAGGACGCTTTTCGATGCGTTCGGACTGGAGGTTCCAGAGAAAGCGAGGGATCGCGATGCCTTTATCGGCAGAGGTGGCGGATCGCTGTTAAGTTGATTGCGGCGGCATAGCCTTGACGACGGCGGCGGTGAAGTAGCGTCGTTTCGACACTGGCCAACAAGAGCCTTTGGCAAGCCACGCAGCTCTCAGCTAATCGCTCAGACGCGCAGGCAGAACTCCGTTACCCGGGATGCAGAACTTTGATGTGTTCGACCAGCCAGGCCTCATGCGGGATTTCGTAGGGGCAGAATAGCGGGCGCCGACATCGTCGGGCAGAGTACGAAAAGACGGAAATTGTCCCACTTTTGGCGGTGGAAAAGCCACATAAAAGTCATAAAAAATATGATTTTGGTGAGATGGTGGGCGATGACGGACTCGAACCGCCGACATCCTCGGTGTAAACGAGGCGCTCTACCAACTGAGCTAATCGCCCGTCGCATTCGCTGGGAAACTTCCAGCTGCGTTCGGTGGCCGCTTTCTAGTCTTTGCGAAAAAAATCTGCAAGAGCGAATGTTCATAATTCTCGGCTTTTTTTCGGGTGGTGACAGCGGTCGGTCGCAAATTCCCTCGCCTGTCAGGGCGACCGTCTATCGCCACTCGGCCGGTCATACAGTGGCCTCCCGATCAGGGGATCCGGTGGTTCCGGCGGCCCAGCTTATCGGAAGATATCCTGCACCAGCATGGACGTTTCCGGAACCAGCGTTACGATCATCAGCGTCACCCAGAGTGCGAGCATGAACGGCCAGATCGACTTTACCACCGCGCTGACCGGTACTTCGCCGATGGCGCAGCCGAGGTAGAATGCTGCTCCAACCGGTGGTGTGTTGAGGCCGATGGTCGAGTTCAAGAGTACAATGATGCCGAACTGGACGGGATCCATGCCGTAATGGGTGACGATCGGCAGGAAGATCGGCGTGCACACCAGGATATGGGCGGCCATATCGAGGAAGATGCCGAAGATGAACAGCGCGATGTTGACGAGGATGAAGATCACCCAGGGCTGCGTGCTGATATGGCTGAGCGCATCGCCGGCCATGTCGGCAACGCCGTAGATGCTCATGAGGTAGCCGAACATGGTGGAAATGCCGATCAGAAGCAGCACCACGCCCGTGGTTTTCGTCGCCTTGGCCACCGCCTTCAGGAAGCTCTCAAAGGATAACGTGCGATAGACGAACACCGTCAACAAAAGGGCATAGAGTACGGCGACGGCGCCAGCTTCTGCGGCGGTAAAGACGCCCGAAAGGATGCCGCCGACGATGATGACGATGATGAAGAGGCCGGGCACGGCTGCCGCAAGGCTTCGCCAGACTTCGGTCCAGCCGGGGAAGACGCCCTTGGCATAGCCGCGCGACCGCGCCACGAAGTAGGCGGTCATCAGGTTGGCGATGGTGAGAATCAGGGCGGGAATCGCGCCGGCCATGATCAGCGAATTCATCGAGACGAGGCCGCCGGCCGCCAGCGAATAGATGATCATGTTGTGGCTTGTCGGCATGAGAGCGCCGACGAGAGAGGAATAGGTGGTGACGTTGACCGCATAATCGGCATCGATGCCTTCGCGCTTCATCAGCGGAATGAGCGCCGAGCCCATGGCGGAGACGTCGGCGACAGGCGATCCGGAAACGCCCCCGAACATCGTGCAGGCTACGACATTGGTCATGCCGAGACCGCCCCTGACATGGCCGACCATCGCCTTAGAGGCGCGGATGATGCGGTCGGCAATGCCGCCATACATCATCAGCTCACCAGTGAAGATAAAGAACGGGATCGTCAGGAAGGAGAATGTCCCCATGCCAGACGCCATGCGCTGGAAGACGACCGCCAGTGGCAGGCCCTCGTAAAGCACGGTGGCAATGGAGGAGAGGCCGATGGCAAAGACCACCGGCATGCCGAGTATCAGGCCTACGACGAAGGTCGCGCAGAGAATGATCAATGCCATGAGGGGATTACCTTGATTTTCAGGATGGCGGCGATGATGCGTTCGACGGCGAATAGGGCGATCAAAAGGCCTCCGGCGGCCAGCGGCACGTAACTCCAAGCCTGTGAAATCGGCAGGCCGGCATTGAGGTAGGGTGCCATCTCCACCGCAAGCTCGGCGCCGCTGTAGGCCATCGACAATCCGAAGACGATCATGCCGAGGTAGACGATGATCTCTGCAGCCATCCGAAATGGCTCGGGCGCCAGATTGAGCAGCGAATCCATGCCGATATGCCGCCCGTCGCGCACGCCGACGGCCGCCGCAAAGCAGGTGACATAGAGAATGACGACCAGCGCGAAGATTTCCGTCCAGGCCGACGAGTCGTTCAGCACGTAGCGCCCGAAGATCTGGTAGAGGACGGCCGCAACGATCAGCAGCGTACCGAGCACCGCAAATTTCAGGCAGATCCGCGAGAGCCAGGCGTTGAAGGCGAAGAAGTGGCCAAGCGGGCCCGTCGTATTGACGGTCGTCCGGATCGTCTCGGCACGCGCGGGGTCGATGGGCGGTGCATGCGGATGCGCAGCCATGGGCGGTCTCCTCGGATGATGATCGTCAGGCGGAGTGGATAGCCGTCACCGCCACGCAGTGGTCAGGGCCGACGCGCTGTCACGCGCCGGCGGAGACGTTATTTCGTGGCCTTGATGGCGGTGATCATGTCCTTCAGGGCGGGATCGGTGACGAACTGATCGTAGATCGGCTTCATCGCGGCCTCGAACGGTGTCTTGTCGATGGTGATGACCTCGACGCCGGATGCCTTGACCTTCTCTTCGGACGTCGTTTCCATGGCGTCCCAGAGCTGGCGCATATAGGTGACCGACTGTTTGGCGAGCTGGCGGACCTGCGTCTGTTCGGCCGGTGTGAAGCTGTCGTAGACGCGCTTCGACATCAACAGGACATCCGGGGACATCGAGTGTTCGGTGAGCGAGTAATACTTCGCCAGCTCATAGTGGTGGAAGTTGTAGTAGCTCGGCCAGTTGTTTTCGGCACCGTCGATCAGCCCCGTCTTCAGGCCGGTATAGACTTCACCCGTCGGCATAGGCGTGGCGTTGGCGCCGAGCGCCTTCATCATCGCCACCCAGACATCCGACTGCTGGACGCGGATCTTCATGCCCTTCAGGTCTTCCATCTTGCGCACCGGCTTGGTGGTGTAGAAGGAACGCGAGCCGGAATCGTAGAAGGCAAGGCCGACCAGTCCGTGGGCATCGCAATCGGCGAGGATCTTGTCGCCGATCGGCCCGTCGAGCACTGTGCGCATCTGCGCCTTGTCGTGGAACATGAAGGGCAGGACCGGCACCATCATCGCCGGGCAAATGGTGTTCAGCGTTCCGGCATTGACGCGGATGAAGTCCAGCGCGCCGAGCTTGACCTGCTCGATCGTGTCCTTCTCGCTGCCGAGCTGCGAGTTCGGGAACACCTTGATGGTATATTTTCCGTCCGACGCCTTGCTGAGCGCGTCGCTCATGAACTGCACGGCTTTGACGGTCGGGTAGTCCGGTGCCTGGACGTCGGCCGAGCGGAACTGGCGCGCCTGTGCCGGCGCGAACGTGCCGAGTGCCAGCAGGCCGGCAAAGGCAGCAGTGATGATCTTGCTGTGCGTCATTGTTTCTCTCTCTCCCAGTACGAAACAAAATGGCCGTGCGCTTTGGCTCTGTCAGAGAGCGAGGCGCCGGTTAGGCGTAGAAATCGATGTTGCAGGGGATCGGGACGTTCAAACGCTACTCTACGCCCCGCTGTCCTCCCATGCCGATGCCGAAACCTCCCCGTTCCGGCAAAACCTCAAGCCACCGTGCCGTTGGCAGGCGGAAATCCAAAAAGCTGCTGCGGATTATCGACCAATGCCAGCTTTCGGGCATGGTCATCCGAAAGCCAGCCAAGCACGGTATCCGCCAGCGCAGCATCGTCAGGATATTGCTCCTGCTCCCGCGCCAGATTGTGCGGCCAGTTGGTGCCCCAGACGATCCGCTCCGGCGCATGGGTTGCGATTGCACGGGCGACCGCCGCGATATCGGCAAAGTCAGGACCGCCGGATTTCGACGATTCATAGCAGCCGGCAAACTTAAACCAGCAACGGCCGCCATCGATGAGCCGCTTCAGCGCTGCGACCTCTGGTCCGTCAGGCGCCGCGCCCGCAAAAAACTTGCCGTGATGATCGAGAACCCACCGTGATTTCAGCGTCGCGAGCCGCGGTTCATGGCTGATGATGTCGCTGCCGTCGAACTGTATCGCCAGCATCCAGCCCCGGACACTTGCCTTTGCGTCAATATCCTCGAGAGCCTCCAGCCCGATCCCCCCGCCAGGCAGATCCATGATCCGCGCTCCCACGACGCCGGCCTTAGCGAGCGCGTCGAGTTCGGCGTCGGTCGTGTCTGCATCGATGACCGCAACGCCGCGAGCGCTGCTGCCCATTTCGGCCAGGCAGGCCATCAGGTTGCCATTGGCGCGCTGGTGGGAATTGCCCTGCGTGATCACCACGCGCTCGATGCCGAGCCACCCCATCAGCTGACGATATTGCGATGGTGTCGGCAGGTCGTCGGCGGGCAGAGGCGGTCCGCCGGGAAGTGCCGGGAAGCCGGGCAGGTACATATGCGTCTGGCTGTCGATCGCACCGGCGGGAAGGGCGATGCGCGGCTTGCGGCCGGAGAGGGGACGGACGAGCATGTCAGTCGTCTCCCATGCGGAACTCGGCGAGTGCCGCGCGGTCGATCTCGATGCCGAGCCCCGGACCATCCGGTATCGCCACGACGCCGTCGACGTGTTCGATGGGCGTCGTGATGACGGCCTGGCGGAAAGGATTGTCGGTGCGGTCGAATTCGAGGATCGGCTCGATAGGATTGACCCGCACCGGGTTGGGGATCATCGACGCCATGAACTGCAGTGCTGCGGCGATATGGACCGCAGTGCCCCAGACATGCGGCACGACGCGCACGCCATGCAGCGCCGCCATGTCGGCGATGCGGCGGGCTTCGGTGAAACCGCCTACGCCGCAAAGGTCCGGCTGGATGATGTCGATGGCGCGGCTCTCGATGGGCTCCTGCATGCCCCAGCGCGTGTGCCAGGTCTCGCCTCCCGCCACCGGGATAGGCTGGCCTGCGCGCACCGCGCGATAGGCGCCCAGTTGTTCCGGCACGACGGGCTCCTCGAACCAGTCGATGCCGTGTTCGGCGGCGCGCTTGCCGAGCGACACTGCCTCGATGACATCGTAGCCGTGGTTGGCGTCGATCATCAGCCGGGTGTGCGGTCCGATGGCTTCGCGCACGGCGCGGATGACGCGCAGGTCCTCCTCGACATCGAAACCGATCTTGATCTTGACCGCATGAAACCCTGCCTTGGCATGGGTTCCCATCTCGTTGGCATTGTCCTCAATCCGGTCGACGCCATCGCGTTTGAAGCTGCCGGTGGCATAAGCGCGGACGCTCTTGCGGAAACGACCGCCCAGAAGGGTGGAGATCGGCACGCCGAAATGCTTACCCTTGATATCCCAGAGCGCAATGTCGATGCCGGACAGGGCGGTAATGGAAAGGCCTCGTTGGCCCTGGTCGCGCAGCGCGTTGTAGAGGACCGCCCAGATCTTTTCGGTCTCCAGTGGATCGGCACCGATCAGCCGGCTTGTATAGGCAGCCACAACTGCCGCATTCGGTCGCGCGGGGCCGAGGCATTCGCCCCATCCGATCGTGCCGTCGTCGCAAACGATCTCGACGAGCATATGCGCGCGGCGGTCGAAGCGCATCGATGCACTTTCGAAGGGCACCGGCAGGCGGTATTCGAGCAGGTGCGTGTTGACGGCAGCGATCTTCATCGGCCTAGCGCTTCCAGGGCGAAATGAGCTTCTCGAGCATGGCCTCTTCGTCCCGCGTCAGGTCTTCCAGCGGCGGCCTGACCTTGCCGGCATCGAAACCCTGCAGCCGCACGCCGGCCTTGATGGCAGCGACGGCATAGCCCTTGCGGCGATTGCGGATCGCCATGAACGGATAGAAGAAGTCCTTGAGGATCGTCTCGCAACGGGCGCGATCGCCGGAACGGAGTGCTTTGTAAAAGTCGACGGCAAGATCCGGCACGAAGTTGAAGACGGCCGACGAGTAGGTGGTAAAGCCGGCGCCGAGATAGGCTTCGGCGAAAAGCTCGGCCGTCGGCATCCCGCCGAGATAGGTGAGACGATCGCCGAGGGTCGCGGTGATCTGGCGGACGTTGCCGATCTCGCCGGTGCCATCCTTGAAGCCCACCAGATTAGGGCAAGCATCGCAAAGACGCTGCAGGGTGTCGACCGACAGCACCGAATTGTCGCGGTTGTAGACCATGACGCCGATATCGACCGACTGGCAGATGCGCTTGATGTGGGTGAAAAGACCTTCCTGCGGCGCATCGATCAGGTAATGCGGCAGCAGCAGGATGCCATCGGCGCCTGCCTTCTCTACGGCCTGCGCCAGTTCGACGCCGACATGGGCGCCGAAGCCACAGCCGGAGACGATGGCGGTCGAGCCGGCCGCTTCCTTGGCGGCCTTGACGATTGCCGGAATTTCATCGGGCGACAGCGAGAAGAACTCGCCAGTGCCGCCAGCTGCAAAAAGCACCGGCGCATCGTAGCTGGAAAGCCATTCGATGTGGCGCTGATAGCTTTCCGGCTGGAATTTTTCGTCCGCCCCGAAATGGGTGACGGGAAAGGATAGAAGGCCGGCACCAAGCGCGGTCTTGATTTCTTGTGGTGTCATCGGGTTCCCCTCCAGGCTCCTCCAGCTGCATTTGTCGTATAGGCAGCAGAGCCTATTGTCAACAACTCATCATACAGGTTTGCGTTGCCCGCGCAACAGTGTGCGGTAGCGGTCCTGGCTGCCCCTGAGGTGGCGGCGCATGGCGGCCCGGGCGGCTTCCTCGTCGCCGGCAGAAATGGCGGCGACGATCTGTTGATGCTCGTCGTCGATGAGGAGGATGTAGGTCGACTGGTCGGCTTCGTTCTCTCCGTCACGGATGGCAGCACGGGGAATGATGCGCGGTCCGATCATCGACAGGAATTCGCGAAACCGACCGTTATTGGTCGCTTCGGCGATGGCCAGATGCAGCGCGAAGTCGGCCTCGCTGGTCGGCACCCCGGCGTCGAGACAGTCGCGCACGGCGTGGTGGCGCTCGAAGATAGCCTCTTCCTGGGCCGGCGATCGGCGCAGGGCAGCAAGGCCCGCCGCCTCGACTTCGACGGCTGTTCTTAACTCCAGAAGCTCGATAACCGAGGAAACACGGGCGTGATCGAGGCTGCCGAAGGCCTGGATCTGGGCAGGCGGGTCCAGCACGAAGACACCCGCACCCTGTTGCGCCTCGACCAAGCGGTCGGCGCGAAGAGCAGCGATGGCTTCGCGCACCACCGTTCGGCTGACCCCGTGGGTTTCGGTCAGTTGCGCTTCGCTCGGCAGCTTGCTGCCCGGGGGGAACTGGCCGGCGGCGATGGCGCGGCGCAATGTGTCGCTGAGACGGGCCACCAGGGTCTGCGACTTTGCTTCGGTTTGTGACTTAGGCTGTAGGGCCACGCCGTCGGTTCCTTCGATCTGCAAGACTTCTATCGTGGAAATGCCTATATCATATCGGCGACATAAGCCATGACGAAGCTGCATCGTTGACGCAAATCCGCCAACATGTATGATGAGTTGGAATGGGTTTGGAGGAGTTGGATATGAAGAGATTGCTGGTGACCGGCGCTGCCGGCGGTTTGGGCCGGGCAATGCGCACACGTCTGGCGTCGATGGCGGATGTCATCCGGCTGTCGGATATCGTCGAGCTCGGTAAGGCTGAAGCCCACGAGGAAGTGGTGACCTGCGACCTCAGCGATGCCGAGGCCGTCGATCGGCTCGTGGAGGGTTGTGAAGGTATCCTGCATCTGGGCGGCATCTCCGTCGAAGACAAGTTTTCCAAGATCCTGAATGCCAACCTGCTCGGCCTCTACAATCTCTACGAGGCGGCCCGTGCCCACGGAAAGCCGCGCATCCTGTTTGCGAGCTCGAACCACACCGTCGGTTTCTACAGGCAGGACCAGCACCTCGACACAGTCGCGCCGATGCGCCCCGACGGGCTTTATGGCGTGTCGAAATGTTTCGGCGAGGCCCTCGCGCACATGTACTTCGACAAGTTCCAGCAGGAGACTGCCATCGTGCGGATCGGCAGCTGCATGGAAAAGCCATCCAATCATCGGATGCTGTCGACTTGGATGTCCTTTGACGATTTTGCCAGCCTGATCGGCTGCGTCTTTCGCGCGCCGATGCTGGGATGCCCGATCATCTGGGGCGTTTCGGACAATGACAGCCGCTGGTGGGACAATTCCGCCGCCTCCTTCCTGGGTTGGCATCCGAAGGACAATGCCGAGCGCTTTCGTGCCGAGCTGGACGCGGCCGTCGTTCGCCCCGATCCCCGTTCGCCCATGGCCGTCTACCAGGGCGGGCAGTTCACGCAGGATCCGATCTTCGTCGAGGATTGAGGCAACTCTGCCCACCCGCTAAACCCGGCTGCCTCCTCGAGACAGCCCGCAGTCGCGGCCTCTGCTCGCGGCTGTGTCACACGCATGCCGCATTTTTTTTGCGAGCGCTCTCTGCCCCGAGCCCACGCAGACTGCAAAACCTCCAAATCTTTATAGCTTTTTTATATGGGCCGCCGCGATCACGTCTCGAACGTTTATGCGGATCGGGTGCATATCATTGGTGCGGGAAGCGCGTGCTTTCTCGCCGGGCGTAAGCCCTGTGGCTCCCTGTTTCTCGACAATCTGAAAGGACATGCGCGCGATGGATATCGCCATGCTTGGCATCGTCATCATCTTTTTCGGGCTTTGTTTTGCCTACACCAAAGCCTGCGACCGTCTCTGAAGAGGAATAACACCCATGCTGTTCGACTACATTTTGAGCGGTGCGGTGACCGTCTTCCTGACGGTCTATCTCACCTATGCCCTCATTCGCCCAGAGCGCTTCTGATCCGCCCGGCGCCGGGACCTGAAAGATAACCCCATGACCCTCAACGGATGGCTTCAGATCCTGCTTTTTTGCGGGATCGTCATAGTGCTCGTCAAACCGCTCGGCGGTTACATGACCCGCGTGTTTGCGGGCGAGCGCACCTACCTTTCGATCGTGCTCGGCCCTGTCGAGCGCGGCCTTTACCGCCTTGCTGGCACCAGTGAGCGCGAGGAGCAGCACTGGACCTCCTATGCATTCTCCTTGCTGATGTTCAACCTCTTGGGCGTCGCCGTGCTCTATGCCCTGCAGCGCCTGCAGGCCGTTCTCCCCTACAACCCCGCCGGCATGGCTGCCGTGCCGACCGACCTGTCGTTCAACACCGCCGTGAGCTTTGTCACCAACACCAACTGGCAGAACTACGGCGGCGAAAGCACGATGTCGTACCTGACGCAGATGGCAGGCTTCACGGTCCAGAACTTCCTGTCGGCAGCGACCGGCATGGCCATCGCGATGGGCCTCATCAGGGGCTTTTCGCGCGCCTCCGGCAAGGCGATCGGCAATTTCTGGGTCGATATGACCCGCGCCACATTCTACATCTTGCTGCCGATCTGCATCGTCATGACGCTGGTCTTCGTCTATCTCGGCGTGCCGCAAACGCTGGGCGCCTATGTCACGGCAACGACGCTCGAAGGCGCGCAGCAGACCATCGCTGTCGGCCCGGTCGCCTCGCAGCTGGCGATCAAGATGCTCGGCACTAATGGTGGCGGCTTCTTCAATGCCAACTCAGCCCACCCGTTCGAAAATCCGGATGCGATTTCCAATCTCATCCAGATGGTGTCGATCTTTGCCATCGGCGCGGCCCTCACCAATGTCTTCGGCCGGATGGTCGGCAATCAGCGGCAGGGCTGGGCAATCCTCGCAACGATGGGCATCCTGTTTGTCGTCGGTGTCGGTGTCACCTACTGGGCCGAGGCTGCCGGTAATCCCTTGATGCATGCCTTCGGTCTGCAGGGCGGCAACATGGAAGGCAAGGAAGTCCGCTTCGGCGTAGTGCTTTCCTCGCTCTTCGCCGTCATCACCACGGCGGCCTCATGCGGCGCGGTCAACGCCATGCATGGTAGCTTCACGGCGCTCGGAGGCCTTATTCCGCTGATCAACATGCAGCTCGGCGAAGTCATCGTCGGCGGCGTCGGCGCAGGCTTCTACGGCATCGTGCTGTTCGTGATCATCGCCATCTTTGTTGCCGGCCTGATGGTCGGCCGCACGCCGGAATATCTCGGCAAGAAGATCGAGGCCAAGGAAATGAAGATGGCGATCCTTGCCATTCTTTGCCTGCCGACCGCGATGCTGATCTTCACGGCGATTGCCTCCGTGCTTCCGAGCGCCGTTGCCTCCATCGGCACGGCCGGGCCACATGGCTTCTCGGAGATCCTCTATGCCTACACCTCGACGGCTGCCAATAACGGTTCTGCCTTCGGCGGCCTCTCGGGCAATACGCCCTGGTACAACATCACGCTTGGCATCTCGATGCTGATGGGTCGCTTCCTGGTGATCATCCCGGCTCTGGCGATTGCCGGATCGCTGGTCACCAAGAAGCGGGTCCCGTCGTCCGCCGGGACGTTCCCGACCGATGGTCCGCTGTTCGTCGGCCTACTTGTCGGCACGATCGTCATCGTCGGTGGCCTGACCTTCTTCCCGGCGCTGGCGCTCGGACCGGTGGTCGAGCATCTGATGATGATCGCCGGACAGACATTCTGAGGTCTTCCAGATGATCCTGCGACACATGCTGCGCAAACGTACACGCCCTCGCGCCGGTTCGCCGGCACGAGGGCCGGCAGCCACGACCCGCGCCTCGGACGTCATCCTGATGATGATGGCCATCCTGCTGGTCGTGCTTGCCGCTTTCAAAATCCTTCACGGCTGACCGGCCCATCCGATCACGCTTCCTCTTTCGCTGGAGTCTCTCAATGAGCCAGGCAAAATCTGCGAGTATCCTCGATAGTCGCATTCTCATACCCGCCATCGGCGGTGCATTCGCAAAGCTTAACCCGCGTACGCTTTCCAAGAACCCGGTCATGTTTGTCGTTGCGACAGTTTCCCTGCTGACGACGGTGCTGTTCATCCGTGATCTGGCCACCGGCGGAAGCAATCTCGGCTTTTCGCTGCAGGTCAATATTTGGCTCTGGTTCACGGTCCTGTTTGCCAATTTCGCCGAAGCTGTTGCGGAAGGGCGCGGCAAGGCGCAGGCGGCCTCGCTGCGCAAATCGCGCACGGAAACCCAGGCCAAGCTGCTGCAGTCGGGAAGCCGGGATGCCTTCACCATGGTGTCTGGCACGAGCCTCAAGGTCGGCGATGTCGTGCTGGTCGAGGCCGGTGACATCATCCCGTCGGACGGCGAAGTGATCGAAGGCGTTGCCTCCGTCAACGAGGCGGCAATCACCGGCGAATCCGCCCCTGTCATCCGCGAGTCCGGCGGCGACCGTTCGGCTGTGACCGGCGGCACGCAGGTGCTCTCCGACCAGATCCGGGTCCGCATCACCGCGGCTGCCGGCTCGACCTTCATCGACCGCATGATCGCCCTGGTGGAAGGCGCCGAACGTCAAAAGACCCCGAACGAGATCGCCCTCAACATCCTGCTCGCCGGGATGACGCTGATCTTCGTTCTCGCTACCGCCACGATCCCGAGCTTTGCCTCCTACGCCGGCGGCTCGATCCCGATCATCATCCTGGTCGCGCTGTTCGTCACGCTCATCCCGACCACCATCGGCGCGCTACTGTCGGCCATCGGCATTGCCGGCATGGACCGTCTGGTCCGCTTCAACGTGCTCGCCATGTCGGGCCGCGCCGTGGAAGCTGCCGGTGACGTCGATACGCTGCTGCTCGACAAGACCGGCACGATCACGCTCGGCAATCGCCAGGCAACATCCTTTAGGCCTGTGCGGGGTGTTACCGAGCAGGATCTCGCCGACGCTGCGCAGCTGGCCTCGCTTGCCGACGAAACGCCGGAAGGCCGCTCGATCGTCGTGCTCGCCAAGGAGAAGTACGCGATCCGTGGCCGCGACATGACGGCGCTGTCGGCCACCTTCGTGCCATTCACGGCGCAGACCCGCATGAGCGGCGTCGATGTCGATGGATCGTCGATCCGCAAGGGTGCCGTCGACTCCGTGCTTGCCTATGTCACCGGCGCCGGTGCGTCTTCCGGCAGTGCCGATCATGACGTCGTGCGAGAGTTGCAGGCTATTGCCGACGAGATCGCAAAATCGGGTGCGACACCGCTGGCCGTTGCCCGCGACGGGCGCCTGCTCGGCGTCATCCAGCTCAAGGACATTGTCAAGGGCGGCATCCGCGAACGCTTTGCCGAACTGCGCCGCATGGGCATCCGCACCGTGATGATCACGGGCGACAATCCGATGACCGCAGCGGCCATCGCTGCCGAAGCCGGTGTCGACGACTTCCTCGCCCAGGCGACGCCTGAAATGAAGCTGGCGCTGATGCGCGAGGAACAGGCTAAGGGCAAGCTCGTCGCCATGTGCGGCGACGGCACCAACGACGCTCCGGCGCTGGCCCAGGCCGATGTCGGCGTGGCTATGAACACCGGCACGGTTGCGGCACGAGAAGCGGGCAACATGGTCGATCTTGACAGCGATCCGACCAAGTTGATCGAGATCGTCGAGATCGGCAAGCAGTTGCTCATGACCCGCGGCGCGCTCACCACCTTCTCGATCGCCAACGACATCGCCAAGTATTTTGCGATCATCCCGGCCATGTTCATCGCCTTCTACCCGCAGCTGAAGGCGCTCAACATCATGGGGCTGGCCTCGACGCAGAGCGCTATCCTGTCAGCGATCATCTTCAACGCATTGATCATCATCGCCCTGATCCCGCTGTCGCTGAAGGGTGTCAAATACCGGCCTATCGGTGCCGGCGCGCTGCTCAGCCGCAATCTGCTCATCTACGGTCTCGGCGGCGTCATCGTGCCTTTCATCGGCATCAAGGCAATCGACATGATCGTCACGGCGCTTGGCCTTGCATAACCCGCGTCGCCACCGCCGCATTCTCGCTTTCACCCCAACCAGGGAGTACTCATAAATGCTGAACCAGCTCCGCCCCGCCATTGTGATGATCGTCGTGACCACGGCTCTCACCGGCCTTCTTTATCCGCTGGCAATGACCGGCGCCGCCCAGGCGCTGTTTCCGACACAGGCCGCCGGCAGTCTTGTCGTCAAGGACGGCAAGGTCATCGGCTCCAGGCTGATCGGACAGGCGTTTGCCAGCGACCGATATTTCCACGGACGTCCGTCTGCTGCCGGCGATGGCTATAATGCTGCCAGTTCCGGGGGCTCCAACCTCGGCCCGACGTCGAAGAAGCTGATCGACCGCGTGAAGGCCGACTATGAGGCCGCCAAGGCTACTAATCCGAATGCAGAGGTGCCCGCCGATCTCGTGACCGCTTCCGGCAGCGGCCTCGATCCGGCCATTTCTCCGGAGGCGGCATACTTTCAGGTACCCCGGATTGCCAAGGCTCGCAACTTGGACGAAGCCAAGGTAAAGACGTTGATTGACACTGTCGTCCAAGGCCGCGAACTCGGCATTCTGGGCGAGGCCACGGTCAACGTTCTGGCTCTCAACCAGGCTCTTGACGCCATGGCCACCTAACAGGCCTTGGCCCGCCCCCGGGCATGGGCCAATTGCGAAAGAATGACTTGATGTCTGCAGGCGACCGCGATCAATTGCTGAGACCTTCACCCGACGCCCTGTTGGAGAAGGCCCGGGCGGAAACACGCGGTCGCCTGAAGATCTTTCTGGGTGCTGCTCCGGGGGTCGGCAAGACCTACGAGATGCTTGTCTCCGGGCGAGCCAAGATCGCCGACGGTTTCGACGTCGTCATCGGCGTCGTCGAGACCCATGGGCGCACGGAAACGCAGGCCCTGCTTTCCGGCTTCGAGATTGTCCCGCGCGTCAAGCTGCCCTACAAGGGGCAGCTGCTCGAGGAGATGGATCTCGACGCTATCCTCGCCCGGCGACCGGACTGGGTGCTGGTCGACGAGCTGGCCCACACCAACGCCGAGGGCAGCCGCCACCCGAAACGCTACCTCGATGTCAAGGAGCTGCTTGACCGCGGGATCAACGTCTACACGACCCTGAACATCCAGCACGTCGAAAGCCTCAACGACGTCGTATCGCAGATCACCCGCATCCGCGTTCGCGAGACCGTTCCGGACTCAATCATCGACATGGCCGACGACGTCGAGATCATCGACTTGACGCCGGACGATCTTATCAAGCGCCTGCACGACGGCAAGGTCTATGTCGCCAAGACGGCGGAGCGGGCGCTGACGAACTATTTTACGCCGGGCAACCTCACGGCCCTGCGTGAACTGGCCTTGCGCCGCACTGCCCAGCGCGTCGACGACCAGCTTTTGACGCACATGCAGGCCAATGCGATTGCCGGGCCCTGGGCTGCCGGCGAGCGCATTCTCGTCTCCGTCGATGAAGATCCGCGCTCGGCATCGCTGGTGCGCTACGGGGCGCGGATGGCATCGCGCCTGCGGGCGCGGTGGGCGGCGGTCTATGTGGAGACAAACCGTTCGATCAATCTCTCGGAGACGGAGCGCGACACGATCGCGGCCACCCTGAGGCTTGCCGAACAGCTGGGCGGCGAGGCGATCACCATTCCGGGGCGGGACGTCGCCGAGGAACTGCTGCAGCACGCTGCCAGCCAGAACGTCACCCATATCGTCACCAGCGCACCGCGCAAGCGGCGCTGGCGGGACACCTTCATGGGGTCGGCATCGGACGCGCTGATCCGGCGCGCCGGCGATATTAGCGTCCACGTCATTTCCGGCAACGACAAGGATGCGCCGGTGGCAGGGCGGGGTGTCGCCAGCGCCACAGCCGTTCCGTCGTTCGACTTGAAAGCCTATCTCCTTGCCACCGGTTATGTCGTCATCGCGCTGATGGTCGGCGCACTCCTCGACCAGTTCCTCGATGTCCGCAACCTGGCACTCGTCTTCCTGATGGCGGTGCTGACCTCGGCTGTCATGCACGGGCTGCGGCCGGCGCTCTATTCGTCGGTGCTCGGTTCTCTGGCCTTCAACTTCTTCTTCCTGCCGCCACGCTACACCTTCACGATCAGCGATCCCGAAAGCGTGCTGGCGCTGTTCTTCTTCTTTGGCGTGGCGATCATCGCCAGCAACCTGACCGCAACGGTGCAACGGCAAGCCGCTGCGGCCCGCCATCGAGCCCGGACCACCGAAGACCTGTATCTGTTTTCGAAGAAGCTCGCCGGCACCGGCACGCTGGACGACGTGCTGTGGGCAACGGCCTTCCAGCTGGCCTCCATGCTCAAGGTTCGCGTCGTGCTGCTGTTGCCGGAAGACGGCACGATTGCCGTCAAGGCGGGCTATCCGCCGGACGACACGCTGGACGACGCCGACATCGCGGCTGCGCGCTGGGCCTGGGATCATAACCACGCCGCCGGTCGCGGCGCCGATACGCTGCCAGGCGCCAAGCGCCTCTATGTTCCGCTGCGCACCGGCCGCTCGGCCGTCGGCGTGATCGGCCTCGACAGCGATCGGCGCGACGGCCCGCTGCTGACGCCGGAGCAGCAGCGCCTGCTGGACGCGCTGGCGGATCAGGCCGCACTCGCCATCGAGCGCATTCAGCTCGTCGGCGACGTCGACCGCGCCAGGCTTGCGGTCGAGGCGGATCGGTTGCGATCGGCATTGCTGACCTCCATTTCCCATGATCTGAAGACGCCGCTGGCGGCCATCCTCGGTGCTGCCGGGACGTTGCGCGACTATCTGGATTCGATGACTGCCGAGGACCGCGCCGACCTGCTGTCGACCATCGTTGACGAGTCCGAACGGCTGAACCGCTTCATTGCCAACCTTCTCGACATGACGCGCATCGGGTCGGGCGCGATGGAGCCGAACAGTGCGCTGTACTTCATCGAGGATATCGCCGGCAGCGCGCTTCGGCGAAGCGCCAAAATCCTCGCCCATCACCAGACGCAGCTGCAGATCGCCGCAGACCTGCCGATGGTGCGCGTCGATCCGGTGCTTCTCGAGCAGGTGTTCTTCAACCTCCTCGACAACGCCGCAAAATATGCCCCGGAGGGGTCGACCATCAGTATCCGCAGCTGGGCCAATCCCTACAACGTCTTCGTCGAGGTGGCCGACGAGGGACCGGGCATTCCGGGCGATGACCTCGAACGCGTGTTCGATACGTTCTACCGCGTCCGCAAGGGAGACCAGGTGCGCGCCGGGACAGGCCTCGGATTGTCGATCTGCCGCGGCTTTGTCGAGGCGATGGGTGGCACCGTCACGGCAGCAAACCGTATCGACCGGGCAGGCGCCGCCTTCACCATCCGCCTGCCGCGCGCAATCGACGCTCACCCAATGGAAGATCTCAGATGACAGGCGCAGCGATCAAGATCCTCATCGTCGACGACGAACCACCGATCCGTCGGCTCTTGCGCGTCGGGCTGACGGCGCAGGGCTACGATGTCATCGAGGCTGCCGATGCCCTCTCGGCGGCCCGGCTTGTCAAGAACGAGCCGCCTGACCTCATCATCCTCGATCTCGGACTGCCGGACAAACCCGGTCACGAATTGCTGCAGCAATGGCGCGACGAGGGGGTCATCATCCCTGTCGTCATACTCTCCAGCCGGACGGACGAGGGCGGCATCGTCCAAGCGCTGGAAATCGGCGCTGACGACTATGTGACCAAGCCCTTCGGCGTCAACGAACTTGCCGCCCGCATACGCGTCGCTTTGAGACACCGGTTGCAGCAACAGGGCGAGAAGGCCATTTTCCAGACCGGAGGACTATCCGTCGATCTCGTCAAGCGGATCGTGCGGGTGGATGGCGTCGAGGTCAAGCTGTCGCCAAAGGAGTACGACATCCTCCGCGTCATGGCGCAATATGCCGGCAAGGTGCTGACGCACCAGTTCGTCCTGAAACAGGTCTGGGGACCTGCCGCCGATGTGCAGTATCTGCGCGTCTATGTCCGCCAACTCAGGCAGAAGATCGAGGCATCGCCCGACCAGCCGGTTTATATCACCACGGAAACGGGCGTGGGCTACCGGCTGCGGGCGCCAGACTGAAGCATTAGCTTCAGGCCGAAGGAACGTATCGGCGCTCACGCGATGAGGGCAGGCCTCGGCGGCTATGTCTGAACTAGATCGCGTCTGCATACGAAATATTTATATTGCTCGACGCTAATGTCCTTCACTGGCGCACCATGCAGATTTTGAACGACTGCCTGGTGGGCCGATCCGTGAAGACATCGTGGGGAAAATACCTTGGATCGCGCGTTGGGAGTACCAGTCACATTCCAGGGATGCGCCGGGTTCATCCATGATGGCAGCGGCAGCACCGGAGTAGTCATGCTTCCCGCCTGGGGGTTCGAGGAACTGACGATCCGGCGCGGCTGGGCCGGGTTTGCGGAGAGACTGGCGAAAGCCGGTTATTGCTGTCTGCGCTTCGATTGGCCCGGCGCCGGCGACAGTATCGGAGATACTAAAGCCGGTATCTCCTTGGCCGACTGGCTGGATGCCGTCAAGGCAGCGGCGAACGTCCTGACCGAACGTTATTCGTTGGAAAGGGTCGTCCTCGTCGGCCATGGCGTCGGGGGGCTGCTGGCACCCCACTGCGCCGATCTCGTGTCTGCCGCCGCCGTCGTTCAGATGGCGCCTCAAAGCGAAGGCAGGACTGGGCTGCGCGAACAGGAAATCCTCGGTCGTCTGATCGGCTCTTTCCTCGGCCTGCCCAATGCCCCCTCGAAGGATACGATAGAGATCGCCGGCCACTCCATCTCCATGGCCCTGGCCAAGGAGATCGCTGCGCTACGGCTCGATGAGAGCACCCATCTCCGTTCGGCAATTCCGCTTCTATCCGTGTTGAGGCCGGGCATTCCAGGCGCGGCAGACTGGCCGAAGCGGCTTGCCACTGCAGGATTTACAGTCACGGCTGCGACATATACGGGGTCGGAAGGCTTTCTCGCCTATAACCAGGCGTCGGTTTCGCCGCTCGAATGTTTCGAAAATGTTTGCGCGTGGCTGGTGCAGACGGTGCCGCCGGGCACACGGGAGGTCCCCGGGCAACGGCCATTGGCGGAGGCTCTGCGAGGGGACGGATACAGCGAGAGGCCGGTGCTCTTCGGGCACGGGGGACGCCTGTTCGCCATCCTGTGCCTGCCGGATACATCGCCGCCGCGAGCAACCGTCATAATGATCAATTCAGGCGACAACTACCACATCGGCTGGGCGCGCATGCATGTCGAGTTCGCGCGGAAGCTGGCGCGGCAAGGCATTGCCAGTTTCCGGATCGACACCGGCGGTATCGGCGACGCTGAGGATATCGATGGGCACGCCTACTACGTCGATGGGCAAACCCGCGACGTGATCGAGGCCGTCACGACGGTCGAGGCGCTCGGTCTCGGTCCCGTCCTCGTATCGGGCAGATGCAGTGGAGGATATGCGGCGATCCAGACGGCGGTGGCAGATCCGCGCATCCGAGGACTGGTCGCCGTCAACACCGTACGGCTCGGACTTTCGCCATCAGAGACGTTCGAGCAGATCATGAGCGGCGGAACATCTTCCGTCGCAAACTATCGCCGGCGTGCATTTTCGACGCAGATCGCAAGGGATGTTCTCAGCGGCCGCAAGTCGCTACTGGCAGTCAGTGCAAAAGGCCTGCGTATCGCCAGGAGACAGCTCTCGGCGCGCCTCCCGCCTTTCGCAGGCGCTCTTTCGAGTGCCGGGAGGCTGACGGCTTCCATCCGCCAACAGGCACAGCAACTACAAGACCGCGGGGTTGCGGTGTTTTTGCTTTATGCCGAGAACGATGGCGGCCTGGACGAGCTGGCTCGCCATTTCGGCAAGCGCCATGCCTCCGAATATGACCATGCGACGATCCGTATCGCAGCCGGTGCGGAGCACAACATGACCGCCCGGTACGCTCGCGACGAAATCCTCAAGGAGCTGCTGGCATGTGTCGAGGCGATTGAGCGCCTCGGCAAGGCAGCTCTCGTGCTGCCGCCGGCTGATATGGCTAACAAAGGCTTAACCTAAGGATGTACGGACTAACATAATTTTAAGCTGTCGGATTGTATGAGGAAAGTGGATCAAAGGATTTTCCCGATGCGCGTGGCGATTGTACATGATTGGCTTTACACGATCGGCGGTGCCGAGCGGGTATTGCAGGAGATGCTGCGATGCTTCCCACAGGCCGATGTCTTTTGCCTCTTCGATTTCCTGACGCAGGAAGACCGTGACCGCATCGGTCTCAAGCAGACCAGAACAAGCTTCCTGCAAAAAATGCCCTTCATGCAGCGGGCGCACCGGGCCTTCCTGCCGCTGATGCCGCTTGCCATCGAGCAGCTCGATCTGTCGTCCTACGACCTCATCATTTCCAGCAGCTATGCGGTGGCCAAGGGCGTGCTGGCCGGGCCGGACCAGCTGCATGTTGCCTACGTGCATTCGCCGATCCGCTACGCCTGGGATCTGCAGCATGCCTATCTCGCCCGCAATCGAAATCCCGTGACGCGGCTTTTGGCGCGGCCGCTCCTGCACAAGCTGCGCATCTGGGATACCCGCACCGCCAACGGACCGGATCTGCTGCTGGCAAATTCGCACTTCGTCGCGCGGCGCATCCGCAAGGTCTATGGTCGCGAGGCGAAGGTGCTCTATCCGCCGGCCAATCTTTCGACGCGCCAGCAAGAGGCGGCGAAGGGCGACCACTTTCTCGCCGCCAGCCGGCTTGTGCCTTACAAGAACATCGAGGCGATTGTCCGTGCGTTCGGCGAGTTGCCCGACCAGCGGCTGATCGTGGCCGGCGACGGCCCCGAGGCGGCGCATCTTCAGAAAATCGCTGGAGCCAACGTCACGTTTTCCGGCTTTGTCAGCGACACCGCGCTGCGTGACCTGATGGCCACTGCGCGTGCCTTCATCTTTGCCGCAGAAGAGGATTTCGGCATCATTTCGGTCGAAGCCCAGTCTGAGGGAACGCCGGTGATTGCTCTTGGGCGCGGCGGCTCCTGCGAGACCGTCGTCGACGGCCGGACCGGCCTGTTCTTCGATCGGCCCGAGCCATCCGCCATCGCTGCCAGCGTCCGCTTGTTTCTTGGCCGCGAGGGTGAATTTTCGCCGGAAAACTGCAAGGCGCAGGCCGCGCGTTTCTCCGCCGAGCAATTCCGCTCGGGTCTGCGCGCACATGTTAACGAAACCATTTCAGCGTATAAGTCGTCTGTAGTCGGATACGTTCCCCGCGATAGATTTACGATGGAAGACGGATGACGCAATGATCGACAGGCGTGACATGGCGGAGGATCGGTCGATCGACGCACCGGCTAGCGTTGAGCGCAGCGGTATCGTCGCGACGATATGGCGCCACCGCCTGCTGGCGCTCGCCATCCTTGCGACAGTGGTGCTGCTCTCCGTCGTCGCGACCATCGTCATTCCGCCGCGTTACCTTGCAACCGGCTCGGTCATCGTTGCCGAAGACGATCCGGCCACGCGCACGTCGGATGTCTGGGCCCAGAAACAGGGCGACCCGGCCGATCTGGAAAGCCAGATCATGATCGTGCGCTCCTCGCGGCTGCTGAAGATCGCGTTGGCGCAACCCGGCGTCTATGACGAGGTGATCGCCGAATGCCGCAATGCCGGCGCCCGCTGCGCAACTCTTCCGGCCGATTCCCAGCTGCTGGCCGACACGGTAGCGCAACATTACGCCGTCGCCGCCGTCGGCCGGTCCCGTGTTCTGTCCATCTCGTACAATTCCGCACTTCCGGCCACCGCGATGACGTTGGCGAATGCTCTGGTCACGGCCTATCTGGACGACCAGCGCAGCTCTCAGTCCAACAGCCGTGAAGTTGCCGCAAAGTATCTGTGGCAGGAGATCGCCAATCTCGACACCGAAATTCGCGACAGCCTTGCCAAGATCGAGGCCTTTCGGCAGCAGAACGGACTGGTGCAGGGATCGACTGCAGCGATCAGCTCCGAAGGCCTGACCAGCGTCAGCCAGCAGCTTGCCGCCGCCGAACAGGCCAAGGCGCAGGCACAGGCCCGCCTCGATGCCATCAAGGACACGCGCAACGGGCAGGATGCCTCGACCATGGCGCTGGAAAACCGCACGGTTGCCGATCTCAGGCAGCAGATGGCGACGATCGGCAACCAGCTGGCTGCCAGCAACACAGTGCTCGGACCGCGACACCCGCAGCGTCGCATGCTCGAAGCCTCGATGGAGCTGCTGCAGAAGCAACTGACCGCCGAGATCGACCGCATATCGGCCAATGCCCGCAAGGATTACGAAACAGCCTCCAGCCTGGCGACAGCGCTCAAGGCACAAACCGCCAAGGCCAAGGACAACGCTGCCGATGCACGCTCGCATGAGGCTTCCATCGAAGGTATGGTTCGGGATGTGGAGGCCAAGCGGCAGCTTTATACGCAGCTCTATCAGCGCGCCAGCGAACTGGAGTCGGAGCGCAGGTCGCTAAACGGCGGTGCCCGCCTCGTCAGCCTCGCCGAAATGCCGACCACACCCTATTTCCCGAAAAAGATGCCCATGGTGGCTGCGGGACTGGCCCTTGGGCTGTTCTTCGCTGGCGCAGGCTGCGTGTTCTGGGACCGCTTCCGTGCAGATCTGCAACCACGGGGAAAAATCGTTCGTCCGTTTGCCAGGACGCGGAAGGAGCCGGCGCCAGATCCCGCTGCCGTGGCTGCAGCACCCGATGCGGTCGTTGTCGCTGAGAAGCTTCCGGTCATCGCCGCACTGCCGGCGTCGGGTCTGGCAGAAAAGCCCGACGAGACGCTTTTGACCATGGCGTGGTGGAGTATGCTGTCCGCCGGGTTCCGACAGAGCGTGCGGCAGATGGCGGCCGACCTCGTCGAAACCTCGGGCGGACGGCCGCTGGTGTTCCTGCCCGTCGGCAATGACTCGCGCAATGCGCCGTTTGCCTGTCTGCTGGCGGGACAGGCGTTGGTGAAGGGCGGGCTCAGGGTCCTGATGATCGAATGCGCGCCCTCGTCTCTGGAGTTTGCAGCTGCGTTCGAACTCCCCGCAGATCACCCGACCCTTGGCGACGTGCTGGCTGGAAAGGTCGAACCTGCGGCCTCTGTCTCCCGGACGCAAACGCCCGGTCTCGATGTCATCCCCGGCAGGCCAGCCGATCTCGACCTTTTTGCCACCGCCAAGCGGCAGGGGCTGACGGCGATGATGGACTGGGCCGGCCACTATGACTTTGTGCTGCTTAGCGGCCCGGCGTTGTTCGATTCCCGCTCTAACCATGTCCTTGCCATGCTCGCAGCCCAGCTGCAAATCCGTGCCGTCGTTTGCGCAGACAGCGGTGGCGAGACCGACAAGGAGCTGGATGAGGCGAGCGCAGTGATGGCGGAACTCGGTCTGCTCAGCGTCGGGGCGCTGCTCTTGCCGCCAATTGGCCCGGACAGACACTCGGCGGATATTCCAGCCCGGCTGCAGAGAAGGAGCGCCTGATGGGCGCACCGCGCGTTCTTTTCGTGAACCAGGCAGGGGTGATGTCGGGCGCAGAATACGTACTTGCCAGCCTGACTGTCGGCTGGAAGGATGCTTCCGCATTTCTGCTCGAGGGTGGGCCGCTCGAAGATGTCCTTCGCCGGCAAGGCATCGATGTCTCGGTCGCTTCCGGCGCGAAACTCGGCACGATCAAGCGCGACCAGTCCCTGTTTGCAGCCTTGCCGCTCGTGGCGCGGCTTTTGAGACTGGTCCGCGCGATCGCCGCTGCCGCTCGCCAAAACGACGTGGTCTACGCCAATTCGCAAAAGGCGTTCCTGCTGTCTGCTCTCGCCTCGTTTTTGCTCCGGCGTCCGCTTATCTGGCATCTCCACGACATCATGGACGGTCGCCATTTCGGGTCAATGCAGCGCCGGATGCAGGTCATGCTGGCGACTATGCGGGCAGCCTGCGTCATCGTGCCGTCGCAAGCTGCCGCAGACGCGTTTGTCGCTGCCGGAGGCCGTGCCGGCTCTGTACACATCGTCCCAAACGGGATCGCGCTCGACCAGCCGCCGACGCTCGACCGCGCCGCGCTCGGGCTTCCGCAGGGCCCACTCATTGGCGTCTTCAGCCGGCTGGCGCCTTGGAAAGGCCAGCATGTGGTGCTTGAGGCCCTGGAAGCTCTTCCCGGTGTTCAGTGTATTATCGTCGGCAGTGCGCTGTTTGGCGAGGATGAATACCGCAGTCGCTTGATCGATATGGTTGGCAGAGCCGGACTGGCGGATCGCGTCCACTTTCTCGGCCAGCGTGCCGATGTGCCCTGCCTGATGCAGGCGGTGGATGTCGTTGTTCATCCGTCCGTCGATCCGGAACCATTCGGGCTGACGCTCGTCGAGGCAATGCGCGCGGGGACTCCGGTCATTGCCACCGACACCGGCGCCTCCGCTGAAATTCTGGATGGCGGCAAGGCGGGAACGCTCGTTGCTGCAGGCGACGCCAGAGCGCTCGCAGCCGCCCTGTTACGCTTCCTTGAAAACCGTAAGCCCTTTGGCGAAAAGGCGACGGTCGGAAAGCAGCGCGTCAACGCCGTCTACGACATCGTCACCATGCGGCATACCGTGTCCCGCATCGTGGCAAAGGTTGCGGCGGCATGACGGCCATGAGGATGGATGTGTCCGGCGGGCTGCATGGAAAAAACTGGGGCAGAATTCCTGGCTGGCTCACCGCGCTGGCGTTGATCGGCCTATTCGCGGTCATCGGCAATTTTACCGGCGGGCTTGGCAGGCCGCTGTTCGTTGCCGGTTGCATCGGCGTGGCAATCCTTGCCTGGCGCAACGGCATTGCCTCGCATTTCCAGGCAAGCCTCGTGCTGTTTGCCTTTGCGCCGTTCGTCAGGCGGGTCATCGACAACGGCGCCGGCTACGATGAACTCGGCTTGGTGCTGATCGGACCACTGATGGCGCTTCTCGTGCCCGTCGTCGAACTGCGCCATATCGTCAACCGCAAGGAAAGCTTCGACAGCCGTCTCGGTCCTCTCGTGCTTGTCTGTGGCTGCATCGTCTATGCCGGCGTGCTGTCCCTCCTGCAGGGCAAGATGAACGATGCGGCGAGCGGCCTGCTGAAATGGATGACACCGGTGCTTTACGCAGCCGTGCTGACAATCCGCGCAGACCGCGACGAGATCCTGGATGCCGCCGTGCGCGCCTTTTTCGTCATCCTGCCGATCACCGGCCTCTACGGCATTCTCCAATATGTCGATCCCCAGCCGTGGGACCGCTACTGGATGCAGTTCGCGCCCATCTTGTCCATCGGCGATCCCGTGCCCTATGGCGTCCGGGTATTCTCGACGATGAACAGCCCGGCGAGTTTTGCAAGTTTTACGGCGGCAGGCCTCCTGCTCGTTGCCTTCCTGCGCACAGGGTGGATTTCGTTGTTCGTCGCCGCGCCGTCGATCCTCGCCTTGTTGTTGACGCTCTACCGCACCGCTTGGCTGTCGCTGATCCTGGCCCTGATCTTCTGCCTGGCCTTTACCAGCACGCGCCTGAAGGCGCAGGCGATCGCCATCTTCCTGGTTCTGGCCGGCGCCATTGCCGTGACCATTCCGCCCTTTTCGGATGTCATCGGAGAGCGCCTGGCAACACTCGGTCAAGGCAGCCAGGACGGCTCGTTCCAGGAGCGCCTGATGCAATACTATACCCTGTGGATGCAGCCGGACAGTTCGGTGATCGGCAACGGCTTTACCGTCACCGATGTCGGCTCGGCCGGCCAGATGCCGATCGACGGCATGATCATTGCCTGCTGGATAACGATGGGGATCGTCGTCGGCATTCTGTGCCTCTGCAGCTTCGGCTGGGCGATATCGAACGCCGTCGTGCGGTCCCTCGTGCAGCGCTCGCGCCAGGCGGTCATGATCGGGGCAATGGCGATGGGCAGCCTGCTGCAGATCCCTTTGGCCAATATCACGGCGGCCGAGGCGGGGTTCCTGTTCTGGAGCTTCGTCGTCCTGATGCCGCTCGATCCGCGCCCCGGCGAAACGCGCAGTGGCCCAGCTTCATGACGAAAACAGAACAGGAAAACGAGCCAGCACCGGCGGCAGAGCCTTCGATCAAGAAGGTCGCAGCGAGGCTCTCGAGCGGTGCCTTGTTCAGCAAGACCCTCGGCTTCGTACGCGAAGTCTTCATGGCGCATGTGGTCGGTGTCGCAGCACTCGCCGACAGCTTCCGAAGCTCGATGACGATCATTCTGCTGCCGCTCGCCTTCCTGCAGAACGAGAGCGTTCCCGCAATCCTCATTCCACGCATGCAGGAGGCGGGGCGCAATGGCGAAGCCGCCCGCCGCCTGGCAGCGATGACCGTCGCTCTCTCCGCCATCGGTGCACTGCTGATGGTGCTCACCATCGTTATCGCCGATTTCCTGGTGGATACGATGATGGCAGGCGTTTCGGCTGCAGATCAGCAGGAGACGATCTATTTCGTGCGGATCATGGCGTTCTCGATGCCGGCCTCCGTGGCGATCAATTGCCTGGCAGCGGGCGAAATCGCCTTTGGCAAGACACGCGTGACCAATGCGCGTGCCGCCATGCTCAACATCGGCGTGATGCTCGGCCTCTGCATGCTGGTGCTTACCGGCAAGGGCCAGATGCTTGCCATCGCCTTCACCTTGTCGTTCAACGGCCTTGCGATCTGGGCGATCTGGGCTTTGTGGCGCGAGGGGAACCTTGCCCTTCGCGAGCTCAGCGTCGCTGACATCCGGACCGAGACAAACATCTTCCTCGGCCGCCTCGTGCCGTTCCTGCCGCTGCCGGCCGCCGAACAGACGAGCATCTGGCTCGAGCGGCTGCTTGCCTCAAGGCTGACGACTGGCGCCATCGCATCCATGGATTATGCGCGTACACTGACCGACAGCGCGCTGCTGCTCGTCAGCCAGCCCATAGGGCTCGCGGTCCTTTCCCACGGTGGAGACGGCAAGCTGAAGGAGCAGGCTGCGGCGATTACGCGTTTCGTCGCCATCGTGATGATGCCGGCCTCGGCATTCATCTTCATCTTTGCGCCCGATATCGTCCGCATGATCTTCCAGCGCGGCGCCTTCAATGCGCTTGGCGTCGAATTGACCAGCGAGGCGTTGCGCGGCATTTCCATCGGCCTCTGGGCATCGACGCTTGGATGGATCCTGCTGCGGCTGTTGAACCGGGCCAACCGCAGCACGCTTGCCGCCGGCATCCTCGTCGCCTCCTACCTTGCCAATATCGGCATCAATGCCACCTCGGCGGCGCTGCAGCACACGCATACCTACGGGACCTTCTTCCTGGGGCTCGGCGAGACTGTCCGCAGCCTCGTCATGTGCACTGCCGTCATCATCGCACTCGGCACGCCGATGTCGCTGTTCAAGCTGCTGGCACGGGGGCTCCTGCCGGTCGCGCTGATGGCCTTTGCGGGCAAGGAGATCATCGGCTTTTTCGACGGCGGACTTGCGCGACTTGCCTGCGGTATCGGGGTCTATCTCGTCTCGGTCGTGTTTGCTGCCGCCTTGCTCGCCCCGGAAATATTCGGGAAGCTCTACCGTTCGATAATGTCAAGGAAAGGAACGCCGCCTGATGCCTGACAGCGCTTTGTCGCCTCCATCGTTTTCCTCGTCCATGCTGGCTGCCATGGCGCGGTGGATCGATGCCATGCGCAGTGCGCGGGGCTGTTTCTTCACCTTTCACCGGGGCGCGCCCGCCGCGATGTGGCCAACCCTGCCAAACCGCAACTTCTATCTCGATCTCGATTTTCTCGATGCGTTGCTGAGCTATCTGGCAGCCAGCCGACGCAAGGTGGTGACGATCGAGGAAGGGTTGACGCTGGCGAGAGACCCTCTGACACGCAATAGCTTCGTCAATTTCTCCATCGACGATTGCTACCGCGACACCTACGAGACGGTTGTCCCGCTGTTTCGCCGGCACGGCGTGCCGATAACGCTGTTCGTGACGACCGGAATTCCGGACGGGACCCTCCCGATGTGGTGGATCGGTCTCGAGGAGACGATCCAGCAGAGGGATTACATCATCGTAGACGGCAGCCGTGTTGCGACGGAGACGGCACAGTGCAAAGTCTCGGTGTTCGAGGACTTGCAGAACAGCTGGAGTGGCCGCGAGGCCAACACCCGCTACGAGACGTTCTGCCATGAGAACGATGTCGACGTCGCGGCGGTGCATCGGCGGCATGCGATCACCTGGGACATGCTGTCGGAGCTGGCGAAGGATCCGCTGGTGGAAATCGGCTCGCACACTCTGTCCCATCCCCGGGTTTCCGGACTTTCGCCAGAGGATGCACGGCGCGAACTGGCGGAAAGCCGCACGCGCCTGCGCGAAAAGCTCGGCGTTCCCGTTGCCCATTTCGCATTCCCCTATGGGCGCGTGAACGACTGCGGTCCGCGCGATTTCGAGATTGCCCGCATGTCAGGCTACGAGAGCGTCGCGACGACCACGAAGGGCGTGCTCAAGGCTGGCGACGTTCCATATGCCTATCCGCGCGTCACCCTGAATGGCGCTCACCGCAACCTGTTGATACCGGAGCTTCATATCGCCGGCGCGTCGGCAGCTGCCGCGAGGATGCTCGGTCGTGTCTGAGGAGAAACTGAGGGTCATCTCTATCGCCCATACCGGCGTTTCGCGCGCGGCCGGCCGCTTGCGTTATGCACCGTTCGAAGGTCGAAGCGATCTCGACGTCCACCTGGTCGTGCCGAGCCGCTGGAAGCAGTTCGGTCGCAGCCTGTCTGCCGATCCCGGTGGCGACCCCGGCGTGACCACGCATGTCCTGCCGATCCTGTTCCCTCATGCCGGGCCGTTCAGCTGGTACCTGCACGTCTATCGCGGCCTCGGTCGTCTCATCCGGGAAACGCAGCCTCACGTCATCCACCTCTGGGAGGAGCCCTGGAGTTTCATCGCGCTACAGGCCCGCATGCTGAAGGGCGATGCCGCGCTCGTACTTGAGGTTGACCAGAACATCCTCAAGCGGCTGCCGCCGCCCTTCGAGGCGATCCGCAAGGATGTGCTTGGCCACACCGCCCATCTCCTGTCCCGCAGCAGCGACGCCACCATGGTGGCCCAGGCAAGGGGCTATCGCGGGCCGGTGAGCACGATCGGCTACGGTGTCGACCAGCAGGTCTTCAGGCCGATGCCCGCAACAGGCGATGCCTCCGGATCGTCGCGGCTGGTCCTCGGCTATGTCGGCCGCCTGATCGAGGAAAAAGGCATTCACGATGTTCTTGATGCCATGGCCCTGACGAAAGCGCCGGTTTTACTGAAACTGATGGGCGAGGGGCCCTTCGAAGGCGAATTGCGCGCACGGGCAGAGCGGCTCGGTCTCAGCGACCGCCTGACTATCCGCCCATGGGACAATCCCGAAGGCGTTGCCGACTTCATCCGTTCGCTGGATGCACTTGTGCTCATGACGCATATGACCCCGGCGGTGAAGGAACAGTTCGGGCGAGTCATCATCGAGGCGCAGAGCTGCGGGGTTCCGGTGATCGGCGCGCGCTCGGGAGCCATTCCGGATGTTGTCGGCAAAGGCGGATGGATCGTGCCTGAGCGGGATCCCGGTGCGATTGCCGAGCTTTTGACGCATATCCATCAAAACCCGCAGGCCAGGTTCGACAAGGCGGTTGCGGGGCTCGAAAATGTGCGCAACTCCTTCACCTACGAGGCAATCGCCGACCAGCTCCATTCCGCCTGGAAAGCTGCAGCGGCAGCCCGCCGCCATCGCTGAAGCCTTCAGCGCGTGACAAGTGCCATGTATGTCTCGCCACCGGGAAGGGCTTCGAAGACGTAGCGGTCACCGGAGACTTCGTGGGTCTCCCGAAGACCGTCCCAGCCCCAAAGCTCGATCCGGCGCGCGCCTTGTGGCAGGTCGATGGTCCAGCGACCACCCGAGATATCCGTCCATCCGCGCAGGTTGTGCCATACGAACAGATCCGACTTCGGTCCGGTCAGATGCATCGTTCCGCTGTGGTAGGGATCGGAGGCATCGATGGTCATGTCGCCGGCAATGCCGAGAACACGCTGCATCACCTTGGAGCGCTCCTCCGGCCGCCAGGGTGACTCGCTTGCCGCCATCGCGTAGCCTGGCCCATCGACGCGCGCGGTATCGCCGATATTCCACGGGAATGCGAAGACGGTGACGGGCTGGCCCTTCGCGCCGACGACCCCAAAATTGTCCCAGAAAGCCGTCAGGAAGAGTTTGGCCGAGAGTTTCTCATCCCCCCAGCCTTCACTGCGGGAGATGTTGAATTCCGTAGCGTAGAAATTGATATCGCGCTTCAGGCCCATGTTGGACTTGATCTTGTCGAAGCAGGTCTGCGCGGAAAATTGGCGGCCTTCCGTCAGGGGGTACCAGCGGTCGTTGTAATAGGTGTGCAGGTCGAGGCCATCCAGCTTGCCGTTCTCCAGCAGGTCGGCGATGGCCGGACCGTAGCCCCTGAGCGTGGCATCGCCGTCGATATTGCAGGCGGCAAATCCTCCGGGAACGACTTTGAGCGTCTTGTCGATCGAATGGATGCCGTCGGCCAGTCCTGCGAGCGCGTCGTGATAGTCCTTCTTCGGGATGGTGTTCTGCACATCCGGTTCGTTAATGGCGGCAAAGATCGTTGCGCCGAAATCCTTGATGCCGTTTTCGCGGCCCCAATCGCCGTTCGGACGGAACCGCCGGGCATACTCGGCGCCGGAACGGAACCAGTCGCTGTAGGCGCCGACCGGCTGCGGCGGATCGATGTACTGGTAACTGCCCTCGTATTCCAGAAGCATCACCGGCGTTATGCCCTTGTGAAAGGCTTCCATCATGGCGGCGTCGAAGTCGTGCGGCGTGGGAATGCGCTTAAGATCCCGCCAGCCGTAGGAGTTCATCCGCCCAAGGCGGGCACCGATCGCATGCAGGCCCTCGTAAAGCGGAGCCGTCGCCTCTCCTGTCAGATGCGTGACAATGTTGCCGCTTCCCGTTCGCCACCGCAGCGTTCCCTCGGCGGCAAAAGCTTGCCCGGCGATAGACGCCAGGACGAGGCTGACGCAGCCTGCCCAGCAGAGGAAAGCCCGAGGCAATCGGCTCATGCATATTTCTCCCGGAGCACGTCTTCGGCAAGGCTCACATAGCGCCGGCTTATCTCATTCCAGCTGTAGCTGTCTGCCGTGGCAATTGCACCTGCCTTGAGTGTCTGGAGGCCGCTTTCGCCGGAAAAAACGAGGGCAAGCTTCCTGGCGATGTCGTCCCGGTCGCGGTCGATGCCGTATCCGTTGACACCGTCCTTCAGATACTCCTCGATACCACCGACACGGGTTGCCAATACGGGCACGCCACAGGCCATTGCCTCCATGCAGACCAACGAGAAAGTCTCGTAGGCCGTGGGCAGGACGAAGGCGTCGGCAGCGGGGTAGATGCGCTCCATATCACGGCGTTCGCCGGCAAAAACGATACGGGATGCGAGGGACCCTGCCATGGCGACATAGGGTTTGCGATTGTCAGAGCCGACAACGAGGAGCCACAGGGTCGGATCGTTCAGCGTCTGCATGGCCTGTATGACGTAGGCGAGGCCCTTGCGGCTGAATTCGTGGCCGACGAACAGCAACAGTCTGGCGTTATCCGGAATTCCGAACTCGGCACGCAGCGCATGGCCGCCTCTCGGTTCCGCCCTGAACTTGGACAGGTCTATCCCGTTCGGAATGATGGCGATACGGTCCGATGGAACCCTGTAATTGTCCATCAGCTCGTGCTTGACGCGGCCCGACACGGCCACATAGCGGCGATACCTGAGGCCGCCGATCATCAGCCTGTCGCGGACGGCAACCCAGGCATGGATCGGGTTGAGGAGCCAGCTCCACTGCCCGGCACGTCGCTTTTCCTTCAGGTTCTCGGCATTGACGGCGTGCACCACCAGGATGTCGCCATAAAACGTATCGCCATGGCTGATCAGCACGCTTTCTCTTTTGGGCAGGTTCGCAAAATTGGCCGCGATCGTGAAGATCGGCACGACCACCATCCGCCCGGCATGGCGAAACAGCCCCCGCTTCGGGAGGCGTGCGAGCCAGGGCACAATCGGCCGGAGCTTGACATTGGCAGGGGGAAATTGCGGCGTCGTCGATGCCACGACCGAGTTTACCTGGCCGAGCTGGCCAAAGGCGATCGACAGGTCCCAAGCGACCCGTTCTGCACCCCCCACGGTGTTGAATTCCTGGATGATCTGGACAATCTCGAAGGTCATGGGTGTGGTGGTGCCTGTCGTTTGTCAACGCTTTATTGAGGATAACGTAATAGAAGCCTTATCTAATCATTAACCTTCTCAGATCGCTTGTCGACCGCTTAAGTCATTGATGGTTAATGCCAAAATTTTTTCCCGACATGATACATTTCGGGCTATCCACTGTATTTCTGATGTATTTTTGCATCGATAGGCAGTCGTAATGTTCACTTTTGGCACGCCTCCAGTTCGTCCGAAGTCATTTCTGGCAAGGTGGCGGTGATCTCTTTCGCCGCCCTAGATTGTTTTGGCGCCGTATCACCGAGTTTTGATCGGGGCTCTCATTTTTGCAGCGATGGCGGCGCTCGGACGTTGGCGATAGGGTATGCACGCATCGTCGCCAGCAGGCCGGTGTCCTTTGCATTCCGTCGCGTGTGTCATCGACAAGGATGCAACTGTCGGCGTTGTCATTGGTTCAGTTGGTGCGGAATTGACCGGCTAGTGCTGCCGGCGCGAAAATGGGAGAGAGAAATGGAATATCGGCAACTCGGCCGTTCGGGCCTGAAAGTCTCGACGATCACGATGGGCACCATGACCTTCGGCGGTGTCGGCTGGGCGAAGACCGTCGGTGATCTCGGCGTCAACGAGGCGCGGCGCCTCGTCGATATCTGCGTCGATGCCGGCGTCAACCTGATCGACACGGCCGACGCCTATTCGCAAGGTGTCTGCGAGGAAATTCTCGGCGAGATCATCGGTGGGCCCCGCAAGAACGATGTTCTGGTCGCCACCAAAGTGCGCTTCCCGATGGGCGACGGCCCGAACAGCAGCGGCCTCTCCCGCCAGCACCTGATCGCCGGTTGCGAAGCCAGCCTCAAGCGCATGAAGACCGATGTCATCGACCTCTATCAGGTCCACGAATGGGACGGGACGACGCCGGTCGAGGAAACCATGGAGGCGCTGGATACGCTCGTGCGTCAGGGCAAGGTCCGCTATATCGGCTGCTCCAACTTTTCCGGCTGGCACATCATGAAGGCGCTTGGCGTTGCCGAGCGTGATCGTTACCAGCGCTTTGTCAGCCAGCAGATCCACTACACGCTGGAAAGCCGAGACGCTGAAAACGAACTCATCCCGATCAGCATCGACCAGGGTCTCGGTATCCTGATCTGGAGCCCGATTTCCGGCGGTCTTCTGTCAGGCAAGCATCGCCGCAATCAGGCAGCTCCGGAAGGTACGCGCCAGTTTGCCGGCTGGACCGAACCGCCGATCCGCGACGAAGACCGCCTCTGGAATATCGTCGACGCGCTGGTCGAAATCGGCGACAGCCGTGGCGTGTCTGCCGCCCAGGTGGCTCTTGCCTGGTTGATCGGCCGCAAGGGCGTGACCTCCGTCATCATCGGCGGCCGCACGGAAGTGCAGTTCAGGGACAACCTTGCTGCTGCCGAACTCAAGCTTACCGACGAGGAGCGGGCAGGGCTCGACAAGGTCAGCCAACCCTGGCTGCAATACCCCTACTGGCACCAGAAAAACACCGCCACCGATCGCCTGAGCGAAGCCGACCTCAGCCTGATCGCGCCCTATCTGCAGGACGCATGATGATCACGACATCAGACCCCGGATAGGGTCTGCGCAAACTGCCGGTCAGGCGGGCTCGTCGAGCCGCACGAGGTGACCGGCAGATACTTCGCGGTAGCGGCGTACAGGCGGCTCATAGCCGATGGCACGGATCGGGCTTCTGAGCTCATCCGTCGACATATCCCGCTTGATGCCCCGGCGCGAGGGATCGGGGACTGGAACCGCCGCGATGAGTTTCTTCGTATAGGGATGCTGCGGGTTTTCGAACACCGCCGCGCGCGGTCCGATCTCGACGATCTCACCCAGATACATCACGGCGACACGGTGACTGACGCGCTCGACAACCGCCATGTCGTGGGAGATGAACAGGAAGGCGAGGTGCAGGCTCTGCTGCAGGTCCATCAGCAGATTGCAGACCTGCGCCTTGATGGAGACATCGAGCGCCGAGACGCTCTCGTCGGCGACGATGACCTTCGGATCGAGCGCCAGGGCACGGGCGATGCAGATGCGCTGGCGCTGGCCGCCGGAAAACTCGTGCGGGTAGCGGCTCATCATGTCGGCCTTCAGGCCGACGCGTTCCAGCAGGTCGGCCGCCTTGTCGCGCGCCTGGGCGCGGGTAGCGAGGCCGTGCTCGATCACGGGCTCAGCGACGGCAAAGCCGACGGTCAGCCGGGGATTGAGGCTGGCGAACGGGTCTTGGAAGATCATCTGGATGCTGCGGCGCATCTGGCGAAGGGAAAGTGAATCCAGCTTCATCACGTCGTAGCCGTCGAGATGCACCTCTCCGCCATCGGGCTCTATGAGGCGCATGATGGAGCGCCCGGTGGTCGACTTGCCGCAACCGCTTTCGCCGACAAGCGACAGCGTTTCGCCTTGGAAGAGATCGAACGAGACGTTTTCCACCGCATGGATGGCGCCGGTCTTTCGCCCCAGCAGGCCGCCATGGATATCGAAGCGGGTGGTGAGGTTCTTGACGTCGAGGATCGGCGTCTGGCGGCGATCGACGGTGTCTGCCACCTCGCCCGGTTGCTGGAGGACACCGGTGGCAGCATCGACGACGGGGAAATGCAGCGGCCAGGCCTTGTCCGTCATCGAACCGAGGCGGGGGACGGCGGAGAGGAGAGCCCGGGTATAGGGATGCTTGCCGCGATGGAAGATATCGTCGGTGGCGCCGCTCTCGACCGCTTCGCCGCGATACATGACGATGGTGCGGTCGGAAATTTCGGCGACGACGCCCATGTCGTGGGTGATGAAGAGGACGGACATGCCTTCCTCCTCCTGCAGGATCTTGATGAGGTCTAGGATCTGCCCCTGGATCGTCACGTCGAGCGCGGTGGTCGGCTCGTCGGCGATCAACAGCTTCGGCCTCGAGGCTAGCGCCATGGCAATCATCACTCGCTGGCGCATGCCACCAGAGAACTGGTGCGGATACTCATTGAAGCGCGAGGCGGCGTTGGGAATGCGCACCTTCTCAAGGAGGCGAATGGTCTCTGCCTTTGCCTCGGCCTTCGAAATATCGCCGTGGCAGGTGAGTGCCTCCGAGATCTGGCGGCCGATGGTGAAGATCGGATTGAGTGAGGTCATCGGCTCCTGGAAGATCATCGCGACGTCCTTGCCGCGAACGCCTCTCATTTCCTTGTCCGACAGCGAAAGGATATCGCGGCCGCCAAGCAGGATGCCGCCCTCGATCCGGCTGCTGTTGGCAGCAAGCAGGCGCATGATCGACAGCGAGGTCACACTCTTGCCCGACCCGCTTTCCCCGACGATCGCCACGGTTTCACCGGGCATGACATCGAAGGAGATGTCGCGGACGACCGAACGCCACTGGCCATCGACGCGAAAAGAGGTCGTCAGATGGGAGACTGACAGCACCGGCACTGCACCGGTCATGGTCTTCTCAGCGGCTGTATCGGTCATGGAGTACCTCGATATCTGCTATGGGCGGCCGAGTTTCAAACGGATTTCGGCGAGGTGGCAAAGGAGGCCGACGATAGCCCGGCGGCCTTGCGCTCGGTCTCCATCCGCGCAATTTCCGCATCGATTGCGCTGCGGTCGATCATGCCGCTCGGGTTTTCCCGGGTTGGCGCGGTTTCGGCGACGGGCAGGTAGCGCTCCTTTGCCACGGCGTAGAGACGCCGCAGTTCGGCGAGCGGTTCGGCGTGGTCGTCGACGCGGATGTTGAGCCAGGCATAGTCCTGGTCGCGGTAAATCACGAGCGCTGCAGATTGCTGCCCGCGCTTGTCGCCGCCGGCGTCTTCGCCGGCCTGCATCGCTTCCAGCAGCCGTTCGGCCAACGGCGCTCCGGACGTCTTTTTGAATGTCTCGAGCGTTTTGGCGATCACCTGCGGGCCGGACAGCATGTTGCCGGCAACGGAGACGTTCTCGTCGACGAGATGGCCGGCCCAATCGATGCATTTTCCCCCGGTAAAGGCGGCGTTGCGGCCCTTGCCGTCGATCAGGTGCAATTGACGCTGCTCGTGGCCGTCGTCGCGATTTGTGAGCGCAGCAATGGTCTGCTGCGGCGTCTTGCCCTCGGCCAGCATGATCAGGCCGTCCGTTCCATAGAGCGGGCTCGAGAAAGCCTGCGTCGCGATGGCGCCGACACCCCCGCGTATATGAGGCACGATGCTGCCGACCGCGAAAAAACGCGTGGCGACGGCGATGGCGAGGTGGCCGGTTTCGGGATCGCGGGTAACGATGGACCAGGTCATATCAACGCCCCACTGCATAGGCTTGCATCAGCCGCGGTGTGGCCGCTGCCCGGAGCAAGCCGCAGGCGTCGCGTCCGGCCGCAGTCAGCCGGCCAACGGTCCACTCGTCCGCAACCGTCAACCGGTGACCCTTGGCGCGCAGGGCTTCCAGCACCTCCGACCCGAAATTCGCCTCCACCGTCAAACCGCCTGGCTCGCGGGTGCGGGGATAGAACGAGCTCGGAAAATGGGTCGTGTGGAACAGCGGCGTGTCGATCGCCTGCTGCAGGTTCATCTTGTGGTGGACGTAGTGCAGGAAGAACACCAGCTGCCACTGGTCTTGCTGGTCGCCACCGGGCGTTCCGAAAGACAGAGCCGGGCGGCCCTCGTTGAGTGCTATCGACGGCGTCAGGGTGGTCCTCGGCCGCTTGCCGGGTGCAAGCGACGAGGGCAGCCCAGGCTTCAGCCAGAACATCTGGGCCCGGGAATTGAGGCAGAAGCCGAGGCCCGGAATGGTCGGAGACGATTGCAGCCAGCCGCCCGAGGGTGTCACGGACACCATGTTGCCCTCGCGGTCGATCACGTCGATATGCACGGTGTCGCCGCGCTTTTCGGTCAGATGCGACATGGTCGGCTCGTAGACGGCGCCCGACTTGGCAGCCGAGTTATCCAGCATGGCCATCGTCGCGTCCCACTGGGCCTCGAAACCCACAAGCTTGCCGGGGCGCAGGTCGATCGAGGCTTCGGGTGCGATCAGCTTGCGACGTTCCGCAGCATAGGCTTCCGACAGGAGGTGGTCGAGCGGTACGTCGCAGAAATCGGGATCGCCGTAGTAGATTTCGCGGTCGGCAAAGGCGAGCTTCATCGCCTCGGTGACGGTGTGGACGAAATCGGCGCCCGCCGGGTCCATCGCGGCGATATCGAAGCCTTTCAACAGCGACAGCGCCTGCAGGAAGACGGGTCCCTGACCCCAGGTGTCGGTCTTTGCCACCGTCCAGCCATGATAGTCGAACGTCTGCGGCGCCTCGACGGTCGCCGACCAGCCGGCCATGTCTTCGCCGGTCAGTACGCCCTTGTGCCTTGTTCCGCTCGCGTCCATCACCGCATTGTTGCGCACGTAGCCATCGATCGCCTCGGCAATGAACCCTTTGTAGAATGCGTCTCGGGCAGCATCGACCTGCGCCTCGCGGCCGCGCTTGCTTTCCGCCTCGGCGATAACCCGGCGCCATGTTTCGGCCAGTGCCGGCTGTCGAAAATTCGAATGTGGCTCCGGATGAGAACCGCCGGGAAGCCAGTGGGCATGGGATGTAGGCCACTCCGTTTCGAAGAATTGGGAAAGGCCCTTGATGGTTGCCGAAACCCGGGGAAGGACTGGATGGCCATTTTCGGCGTAATAGATAGCCGGCTCAAGAACATCGCGGACGGTCATCGTGCCATAGTCGCGCAGCATTAGCATCCAGCCGTCGAAGGCGCCCGGAATGACGGTCGATAGCAGCCCATCGCCGGGGATGAGCGTCAGGCCTTCACTCGTGTAGTGCTCGATGGTGGCGCCGGCCGGGGCGGGACCCTGGGCGCAGATCACCTCCACCTTGCCCTTCTTCTTCGAATAGATCAGCGCCGGCAGATCGCCGCCTGGACCGCACAGATGCGGTTCTATGATCTGCAGGACGAAACCGGTAGCAACAGCGGCGTCGAATGCATTGCCACCCTTTTCCAGGATGCTCATACCGACCGCCGAGGCGATCCAGTGGGTGGATGTGACAACACCGAAGGTGCCGAGGATCTCGGGGCGCGTGGTAAAAGCGTTCATGGCAAAGTCCTTTGAGAGTAATCAGGCGTCGCGCGGGTCGAGGGCATCGCGTCCGTCGCCGAGAAGATTGAAACCGATAACGACGAGGAAGATCGCCGCTCCAGGCCACATGGCCATCCACGGCGCCTGGCCGAGAAAGTTCTTGGCGACGTTGAGCATGGAGCCCCAGCTCGGTGCCGGCGGCTGCTGGCCGAGGCCGAGGAATGAGAGGCTCGCCTCGGCAATGATTGCAGTCGCGATGGTTAGGGTGGCCTGTACGAGGATCGGGGCGAGCACGTTGGGCAGGATGTAGCGGGTGATGATGCTGAAGTGACGAAGACCGATCGAGCGGGCGCCTTCGACATATTCCTCGGTCTTGACGGCCATCACCTGGCCGCGCGTCAGGCGGATGAAGACGGGCATGGCGGAGAGGCCGATGGCAATCATGGCGTTGGTGAGGCTTGGTCCGAGGAAGGCGGCAAGCGCGATGGCCATGATCAGGAAAGGCATGGCGAGAAACGCTTCCGTCACACGCGAGATGATCATGTCGATCCAGCCGCCGAAATAGCCGGAGACAAGGCCGAGCGGCACGCCGATGACGACTGCGATGGCCACCGAGAAGATGCCGGCCATCAGCGACGCCCGCGCGCCCCAGATCATGCGCGAAAGGATGTCGCGACCGATGTCGTCGGTGCCCAGCCAATGGGCCGCTGAGGGTGCCTTGCGGATGGAAGACCAGCTGGTGGCGATAGGATTGGGGATGGGCAGCAGGGGTGCTGCAATCGCCATGACGACAAAGAACAGGATGATGACAAGCCCAATGAGCGCGCCCTTGTTGGCTTTGAGCTTGCGCCATGCGCGGTTGGTCAAGCGCGGGCTGGCGGTTGAAACCGGGATGGAAGCGACGGGGTTGATCGTGCTCATAGGGCGGCCCTTAGTCTCGGATTGAGAAGGACGGAAAACACGTCGGCAACGAGGTTCATGAAAATGAAGCCCACGGCGGTGCAGAGCACCACGCCCTGGACGACCGCATAGTCGCGGTTGAAGACGGCATCGACGATCAGCTTGCCGAAGCCGGGAATGGTGAAGATCTGCTCGGTCAGCACCGCGCCCGCCAGCAGTTCGCCGAACAGCAGGGCACTGATGGTGATGATCGGCAGCAGCGCATTGCGAAACGTATGCTGCAATACCACGGCAGATTCCTTGAGACCCTTGGCGCGCGCCGTTCGGATGTAATCGGCGCTGAGCACGCTCAGCATGGAGGATCGTGTGTGGCGCATCAGGGTTGCCGCCAGCGCATTGCCCAGCACGAAGGCGGGCATCAGCATCGTCTTGATCGATTGCAGCGGATCGTCGAAGAAGGGCTGGTAGCCGGAGGCCGGCAGCCAGCCGAGCTTTACCGAAATCAGCAGGATCAACATGATGCCGAGCCAGAAATTCGGGATCGACAGGCCGCACAACGCGACGATGTTGGCGAAAAAGTCGATGATCGTGTTGCGCTTGACGGCCGCGAGGATGCCCATCGGAATGCCGATGACGACGGCAAAAATCATCGACATGATGGCCAGCTGCAAGGTCACCGGCAGTTTCTGGGCGACCAGGGTGAGGACGGGCTGGTTGGTGCGCAGCGAGATGCCAAGGTCGCCCTTGAGCACCGCGCCCAGCCAGTACCCGTATTGATAGACGACGGGATCGTTCAGCCGGTATTTCTCACGCAGGAATTCTATGACCTGCGGGTCCCGCTCTTCGCCCGCCATGGCAAGGACTGGATCGCCGGGCAAAAGCTTCTGCAGCGAAAAGACGAAGATCGAGATGATGATGAGCGTCGGTATGGCGACGAGCAGTCTCTTTCCGATGTAGGTGTACATGGCCGATCCCAACCTTTTGCATCGGCCGCGCGAGAGTTCCCCGCGCGGCTGGCTCGATTAGCCGCTCTTCTTGACGCCGACCATGCGGATCATGCCATCAGGCGAGGGGACAAAGCCGGTGACGGCCTTGTTGTAGGCCCAGATCCGAGCGGAATGGCCGAGATAGATGATCGGCAATTCATCGTTGAGGATGGCGAGCGCCGCATTGTATTTTTGCTTGCGGACTGCGGCGTCTTGCGACTGGCGAGCTTCGACCAGCAGCTTGTCGACCTCGGGGTTGCTGTACTTGGAATCGTTCAGTCCGGCGCCGGTGGTAACGAACTGCTGGATGTTACCATCCGGATCGGCCCGTCCCGACCAGTCGGAGCGGCTGAGCTGATAGTTTCCGGCCGTCTGGGCATCGAGCAGGGTGGCGAATTCCGTCGGCTTCAGCGTTACGTCGAAGCCGGCTTCGGCGACCATCGACTGGATGATTTGCATCATCTGCAGGGTGACGGGATCGTTGGTGACGGCGATTTCTACGGGCACGCGCTCAAAGCCGGCCGCCTTGATCAGGGCTTTGGCCTTGTCCACATCGCGGGCGGGCACCGGGATATCCTTGTCGAACCAGGGGCTATTGGGCGAAAACGGCTGGTTTCCGGCCAGCGCCGTGCCGTCAAAGACGATCTGCATTGCCGCCTCCCGGTCGATGGCAAGCGAGAATGCCTGGCGCAACCGCTTGTCCTCACCCATCGGGTTCTTGGCGCGCGGACCGTTGCCGATGTTGGCGTAGATGCCGAGCCAGCCCGTGCCGACGGCGTCGGCATAGGCGAGCTTGGGGTCGCCCTTGACCGTCGCCACATCGGTGGCTGAAACGCGCTCGATCATGTCGAGATCGCCCGAGCGCAGATTGGCGAGGCGCACTGTCGTGTCCGGGATCGGAAGATAGGTGATCTTGTCGATGAAGATATTGTCCTTGTTCCAGTAGTCCTGGAACTTCTCAAGCACGATGCGGTCCTGTTGCACCCGCTCGACGAACTTGAACGGGCCGGAGCAGACGGGATGATCTCCGAATTTTGCACCGGCGGCCTTGGCGGCTGTGGGCGACACCATCATGCCGGCGCGGTCGGAGAGCTGGGCAAGCAGTGTCACGTCCGGCGCTTTCAGCGTGAACTTCACCTCGTATTCGCTGGTTGCCTCGATGTTGGTGACGGAGGAGAGTTCGCTCTTACGTCGCGATTCCGGCATCGTCTTGTTGCGCTGGATATCGTCTACGACAGCCTGGGCGTTGAAGGGTGTGCCGTCGTGGAACTTGACGCCCTGGCGTAGCGTCATCGTCAGCTCCTTGCCATCAGCCGACCACTTCCAGGCTGTCGCCAGCTGCGGAACGAACTCGAGCTTCGCCGTCACATCGACCAGCTTGTCGCACAAGGCCGTATAGACGATGCGGCCGACGAAGGTACGGGATTGGGCGGGGTCGAGCACATCGGCGTCGTCCTGCAGCCCGATTTTTAGCTCGGCACCGAGCGCCGGCAGGGCGCAGAGGGTGCCGATGGAGAGTAGCGATAGAAATTTGGCGATTTTCATTTTTGTTTCCCCTGTTTATGGCGCGGTCCGGTCAAGGCCGGATCCATCTGTGGTATTCTCAATGCTGCCTCAGGCATCCTCTTGCCGCAGTGCCGGCAGTTGGGCGTCGAAGGAGGTGACGCGGATCAGGCTTTCCTGCAGCAGCAGAAGGTGCTGTCGCATCGCTTCGGCAGCGCCCATCGGGTCGCGTGCCGCGATCGCGTCGATGATGGCCCGATGCTGATCGTGGGTCCGCTCCCGCGTGCGGCTGTTGCTGCGGGCCAATTCGCGAATGGTTTGCCACGCTTCGTCCTGGCGAACGTGATTGATAAAGTCGAAAATTGTCAGGAAGAACTGGTTACCGGCGCTCTGGGCGATCAGCCGGTGCAGGGCGCCGTCCCACAATTCCCGACCGTCCGCATCGTCGCTGCGGTAGATCTTTTGCGCCAGTTCGTACATGCGCCTGATCGAAATGTCCTTGGCGCGGATCGCGGCAAGCTGGGCCAATTGCGGTTCGATCCGCAAGCGGACTTCCATGATTTCCGTAATATCGGTGCTGGCGACGATCGAGCCGACGTGCTCGCTCCAGCCATCGGGGCGCGGTCCGGCATAGGTGCCGGATCCCTGCTTGCGCCAGATCAAACCCTCTGCCTCCAGCACCTCGAGAGCCCTGCGCAGGGCGCGACGGCTGACGTCGAACTGTTCCGACAGCGCCCGCTCGGTGGGCAGCTTGCCGTCTGCATCGAGCTCGCCCGAGTGCAGCAGGCCTCTCAGCCGTTCCAGAGCATAGGTCGAATTTTCCGGCAGGTTGCTCACGGTCATATTCCAGCTCAAGGCGAACCAATGTTTGATTGGTTCCATTCAAGCCACGTTGCAGCGAGGCGTCAAGCGCTTTTTTGTGCATCCATGAAATTGCATAATTATTGGGCTAAGCGCTTAGGCCGCAAATGTGCCCGAGCCGGGTCGGCTCAAGCGTGCTGCCGGGATCGGCTGCCCCGGCAGATGCTGCAGCGCGCTTGGATGGGCGCACGGTGCAAATGACTATTTGTTTTAAAAGACCGAGCCTACTTCCAGCTCTTGCCGTCGGCAGCGGCGCAGCCGTATGGGGGCAGGTTGTTGGAAAACGTCGTCTTCAGGCGCGCGCAGCCCCAGGCGTTGATCGGGGCGGGCATGGAGGAATTGAGCGTGATGCCGACTTCATCATAGGGGCTGTCGGTGTTGGTGACGTAGCGATACCAGCGAAAACCGACCGTCGCGACCAGTGCGATGACGATGACGAGGATCAGGCGAACCAGCATTTTCATAATCTTTTCCTTGCTTCAAAACGCCGCCCTCTAGCAGCCTTGTCGCCAAAGCAAAAGCGTTTGTCTGGGGCATTTAGGGAACGGCGGCTCCGGCGCCGACAGGCCGGAGCAAGGCCAATAGGCGATGAAATGCTTGGAATTGCCGGTGAAGCGCCTCATCTGGCACATTGTTAAAATAAGATATGCTTTCTTCTGTAATCGATAATCGACAGGTGTTAGCTTGTGATCAGACGCATTGGAGCGTCAGCTTGAACAGATTTCCCATGACAAACTCAACAGAGCAAGAGCGCCTCGAGGCGCTATACAATCTCGGGCTTCTCGATACGCCAGCCAGTGAAAATTTTGATCGCATAACGCGAATGGCAAGCAAAATTTTCAACCTGCCGATCGCTGCCGTGTCACTGACAGACGTCGATCGGCAATGGTTCAAATCCCGCGTCGGCGTCGATCACGACTCCATTCCTCGGGATCGCGCGCCGTGCGCGCAAGTGGCGGAATCCAAGGACCTGTTGGTCATTCCGGATATGGCAGGGGACAGTTGCTACCGGGAAAGCGTTCTTGGCAAAAGCGGCATTCGCTTCTATGCCGGCGCCCCTTTGATAACGCGCGAGGGGCACGGCCTCGGCGCCCTCTGCGTCCTTGGAACGGAGCCGCGCACCGCGACGGAGGAAGAGCTTTCGGGCTTGCGGGACCTCGCCGCGATGGTAATGTCGCAAATCGAACTGCAGCATTCCATCGGCCGGATCGACCCGATCAGCGGTCTGCCAAACCGGGTGCAGTTCTTCGACGACCTTTCCGACCTCGTACTGGACGATGCCAGCGGGCTTCAACGTTTTGCCGTTCTGGTCGATCTTGCCGATAGCGCGCAGATCGATACGCTCGCGCGGGTGATGGGTCCGGCCCATGTCGACACCTGCATTCGGGAGGCCGGACGGATCATCCGGTTGTCCCTCGGCCACGCAAGAACCACCTATCACGTGTCATCGACGCAATTCGCTTTCATCGCTCCGAAAGCGGTCCGAAAACAAAAATATCTTGCCAGACTTGGCGTTATGCTGGCGCAGATCGAAGCTGGATTGAGCCTCAGGTTCGTGATGACGCCGGTGATGGGTGTTGCGCCGTTTATCGCCAGAAAAATCATCCCGGCGGAACTTTTGCAGCAATTGAACAGTGCCGCCCAGGATGCACGTAGCACCGAGGCCCGGGTCAGCCTTTTTTCGGCCTCCAGCCACGCCAAGCACGAACGCGCCTTCCGGTTGCTGGAGGATTTCGGCACGGCTCTCGATTCAGACAATCAATTGTCGGTCGTGTTCCAGCCGCGCATAGATCTTGCAAGTGGTCGCTGCGTGGCGGCCGAAGTGCTGTTGCGCTGGCGCCACCCGGACTTTGGCGCCGTCTCGCCCGGCGAGTTTGTGGCGATCGTCGAGCATTCGCCGCATGTGCGGAAAATGACAGCCTGGGTTCTGGATGCCGCCCTTCGCCAGACAAGGGCCTGGAAGGACACCGGCCTGCATATGCCGCTGTCCGTCAACGTCTCTGCAGCCAATCTGGAAGAGGAAGACTTTGCCGAGCAGGTCGGTCTTGCTTTGCGTCGTCACGAAATTTCGGTTGAGATGCTGGAGCTGGAGGTGACGGAAAGCTCGATCATGAAGGACGCGGCAAAGGCAATGGAAAAGCTGCGCTCTCTGGCGGAGGCCGGCATCCGTCTCTCCATCGATGATTTCGGCACCGGCTACAGCAGCTTGTCCTATCTCCAGCTGCTGCCGGCAACCGTCGTCAAGATCGACCGGTCCTTCATCAGAAACCTGGAGGACGGAACGCGCGAGCGCAACCTCGTGCGATCGATGATTTCCCTCAGCCACGACCTCGGCTACCGCGTCGTCGCCGAGGGTGTGGAAACCAGGAAAGCCCGGGACATTCTTGCCGGCATCCATTGCGACGAGGCGCAGGGCTATCTCTTTGCAAAGCCGCTGAAGCCTCGCGAGTTCGAACGCTGGCATGATTCGCAGCAGAAGAGTCTGGCTGCCACCGGCGACACTTATCGGTCGGCTTGAGGCAAGTCCCTGATGTCAATTGCACCCTTGGATGGCGCGGCGCCGCGCCGGTGTTTCTGCCATGGTTGTGACGCGATCCCTAAGGGCGCCCGGATCGTCACGGAGGCCGCTAAGTGTTTGTGTTTTCACTTCTTGTCAATTTACGATATTCCACCACTTTGGAGGTTCTGCTAATTTCTGCAGGGCTGGCTCCGACGGGGCCATGTGACAGAGTGGGGATCAAGGGTGACGGCTTCGTTCGAAGGTATTTCTGGGCTGGCTCTGGAAAAGATGGATGACACGACGTTCGACAGCCTCGCATTCGGGGTGGTCGGCCTCAATGCAGACGGTATCGTCGAACGCTATAATGCGACGGAATCATCTCTTGCCGGACTTCGTCGGGAAACCGTCCTGGGTTCGGACTTTTTCGATGAAATTGCCCAGTGCATGAATAATTTTCTGGTCGCGCAACGGTTCGAGGACGAAGATCAGATCGACGACATCATTCCTTATGTCCTGACATTGCGTATGCGTCCCACCCCTGTTCGGCTTCGCCTGCTGAAAGGGTCGGATTTGGCGCTGAGATACATTCTGATACTGCGCTGATCGGGCACCGTCATGGAACAGTCGCAAGAGATCGAATACGAAAAGCTTCTGCAATTCGTCTACGCATGTCCCGTCGGCCTTGTCGACATGGCGCGCGACGGCGCGATAAACCTGATGAACCCGCTTGCCATGAAACTCGTCATACCGCTGGCGACAGACGGCATCATGACAAACTTGCTGACGGTGTTTGAAAACACGGCTCCCGAATTGCGCTCGCTGATCCAGGATTTTGCCGGCAGGCGGGGAACGATTTGCGATAACCACCGCATTTACGCCGGGCCGATAGCCGCCGACAAGCCCGACGAGCAGCGCATCCTGAACTGCACCATCGTCAAGCTGAAGGACGAGCGTTACGTGGTGACGCTGACCGATGTGTCGCTTCAGGTCCGCCAGGAGCGACGGCTGAGGGAAGCCGAGACGTGGTTCGGGTCGCTGCTGGAGGGTGTCAAGGATTTCGGCGTCGCATCGCTTGGTACGGATGGCGTGATCGATGCGGTAAATTCCACCCTTCTGGAGCAGACCGGCTTCGACGCGTTCGAGTTGGAGGGGATGCCGATTGGCGATCTGGTCGAGCCGCAGCCGGGCGGGCAGGGGGCCTATATGGACCGTCGCCTCGAACACGCACGAAGGGACGGCTGGCATATCGACGAAGGCTGGGGCCTGCGACGCGACGGCGAGCGTTACTGGTGCCAGAGCCTCATCGCCGTATGCGCCGACAAAACGGCTGGCAGCGACACGTCGATCCAGGGATACACCGTCATCATGCGCAAGGTGGAGCGGCGTGACACGGATATGCTGGAACTCAAGCGGCTGTTGCGAACCGACCACCTGACCGGCGCCTACAACCGCGGTGCGTTCTTCGAAGCTGCCGAAAAAGAGTATGTGCTAAGTCGCGGCTCCGGACGATCCTTCGCCATCCTCATGTTCGACATAGACCACTTCAAGCTGATCAACGACAGCTACGGCCACAGCGTCGGCGACGATGTGCTGCGTTCGGTGGCCAACGCATGCCAGACAATGATGCGGCCCGGCGACACGTTTGCGCGCATCGGCGGCGAGGAATTCACAATCCTCCTGCCCGACACGTCTCTGGAGGAATCGGTCGAAATCGCCGAGCGCGTCCGGATCGCCATTGCCTCCGTGCCCGTGAGTGTCGGAGATTCGCTGCTGAAGGTTACGGCAAGCTTCGGCTGTGCAGCCGGTCCCTTGTCAGTCGGAAGTGCGGCAGCACTGCTTGCCGCTGCCGACGGAGCGCTCTACAGGGCCAAGCGCGCGGGCCGCAACCGGACGGAATCCGCACCTATGAAAACCGTGTTGGCCTGATCCTCATGCTCAGCCGCGCTGCGACTGCCCGCGTTCTGCAAAGCCTGATCGAGGCGGAGGTGAAGAGCGCGAGAAACCGGTCAAGCGGAGCCCGCAGCGTGAGAGCCTCCACTGCGGGGTCATGGTCCGAGGACCTGTCCATGGGGCGCGACGACAACGCAGGCCTTGGCTTGGATTCGCTGGAAATGATGATGGTCGGGTCTGCCATCAACGAGATGTTTCACCTCTACGAAGGCGAGCAGGATCTCGATCCGACCGCAATGGACACGTTTGGCGATTGGCTCGATGCTATCGAGGCCGCCTGGGCGGACGGTGTTTCGAAGATGACCTTCCTGACGTCGGGCTCGACAGGCCTGCCGAAGAGATGCGTGCATGGCGCTGCTGTGCTGAACGGGGAGGCTGGATTTCTTGCCGGCCTTTTTACCTCGCGCCGCCGCATCATTGCGCTCGCACCGGCGCATCACATCTACGGTTGCCTGCTGACTGCCTTCCTCGCCGACCGGCTTTCTGTGGATGTCATCTCCGGCGCGACCTCATCTCCACGATTTCTGAACAACGGGCTGTTGCCGGGAGACCTTGTCGTCTCCTTCCCAGACAGGTGGGCGGCAATCGATCGCACTGTCTCCACCTGGGTCGCCGACGTCGAAGGTGTCGTGTCTACCGCGCCATGCCCCGCTCCGCTGATGACGTCCCTGATCGATCGCGGGCTTGGCGGCATGACCGAACTCTACGGATCGAGCGAGACGGCGGGGATCGGCTGGCGCCGGCATCCATCCGACCGATACACCTTGATGCCGCTCTGGAGTTTCGAAAACGGTCGCGGGAATACGGCTTCGGGCGTGAGGCTGCGTCGTTGGGATGGAGCGATCCATGATGTTCCAGATGCCTTGGAGAGGATAACCGACCGGGCGTTTACCGTCGGCAGCAGGCGCGATGGCGGCTTTCAGATCGGTGGAATAAATGTCTGGCCGCAGCGTATCGCGGCCGTGCTGGAGCAGCATCCCAAGGTACAGGCGGCGTCGGTGCGCGTCGCGCAGATGCCGGCCGGCGCTCGCCTGAAGGCGTTCGTCGTCCCCGTTTCGAGCTGTGCCGAAGAGGAACTTTCATCCGATCTCGAGACGTGGTGCAGGCAGCGGCTTTCAGAAGTGGAATGCCCACGCATCTGGACGTTCGGCGCCACGCTGCCCGTTAATGAATTCGGCAAGGCGGCGGACTGGCACAACTAGGGCCGGTGGCTGAGAGGAAGATGCTTCTCTCGTGCCCGGTAGAGACTCTCGCAGCAATCCCGTGACGAATTCACGGATTGGTCGCGGCGTGCGTGCCTGATGCAGCGGTGTCGGCGGGCGGCGCGGTGGCGAGGATCTGCGAGGCATTGTTGTCGTCCGATGTCGGTCCTGCGAGCCACCATCCGATGGCGGCTGATGCCACCATCAAGGTGCCCGCAACCAACCATTTCGATTTTCGCCTATCGTTTTCGGGCTTTGCGCCCTTGCCGGTGTCCATGGGGTCGTCCTTTCCAGAATTTAGATGCTGATGATAACGGGGCTGCTTGCCAGCGGCTGATTGCGCCCGCTGAGCGCTTCGACGGATACCCGCAATAAGGGGCGTTCATCGATGCCTTTATCACTGACGAAAGAGCTGTGGTCGCCTGAGGCTATGCTGCCGCCGACCCATAGCGACCACATCACTTTCGTCAAGAGAACATCCGTCAGTGCCGCAGCTTTCTTGAGGACGTCAAGCAACATCGGTGCCGGGAACAAGACAGCGCCGGCCACGGCAGCGACAATCACGGTGCTCAACAGGATCCTCGCCGAACTGCGCTTGCGGTTACGCGGCGCTGCCCCGTTGTTGCGCCGCAGACCGCACTTGGTCATTGCCATCGGTTGGTCCTTTGCAGGTCTTAACAGCCGGGTCTGTCGCTGGCAGAGGCGTTGGCCGTCGGGTGGGGAGGGACATGCCTCAGCACTTCGCCGAGCGATTTCGCCAAGCCCTTCAAGATATCGGGCGGGACATCCTGGAGGGCATCGACATAGGCGCTGGTGGTGGAGGCCTGCAGATGCCGCAGGTTTTCAGCGCCCTTTTCGGTGAGCGAAACCCGGCCGTTCTCATCGGCAATGCTGCCGCCGTCGCACAGCGACCACATGACTTCAGTCAACAACTCGTCCGTGACCGACGCCGTTCTCTTCAGCGCATCAAAGGTCGTGGGGCCAGAGATGACGAGATGGCGGAGCACGCTGAGTTCGACAAATGTGAATTTGTCGTCCGAGAAGGCCGACGGGATGGTGTCGCAGACAACGCCGGCAACCAACGCGGTTATCCGGTCAAGGCCGATGGCGACGTCAAGCACGGTTCCTTGGTCCAGTTCAGTCATGGTTGGCTCCTGCAAAAGCGGTCGTCTATGTCCGCGGGCCCTTGTCGGTACCCGCATATCCCGCGCCGATCGCAACGTTCAAAGACACGTAATCGGTGGCGCTCTGCTGGATTGCGGCAGCCAGGCTTTCCTTTGCGGTCGCAAGCGAAAGCTGGGCGTCGATGACGTTCAACAGAGACGACGCGCCGTCCTTATAGCTATCGGTCGAGAGCTGCAGGGCCTCCTGGTAGGAATTGACCTGGGCACGCAGGGCGGAGATCGTCTGTGCATCGCGACGGACAGCCGAAAGTGCATTCTCCACGTCTTCGACGGCAGTCAGCACCGTGGACTTCCATGTCAAATAGTCGGCCCGAGCGTTGGATTCGGCGATCTTGACGTTGGCGCGTAGCGAACCTCCGTCGAGGATCGGAAGATTGAGCGTCGGCCCGAACGACCATGAGGTCAAACTGCCATGCGATCCGCTGGATGTGACATAGGAGGGCGAAATCGAGCCGCTGAGCGAGATGCTCGGATAGAGCTTGGCTTCGGCGACGCCGATCTGGGCCGTTGCTGCTGCGAGGTCCCGTTCTGCCTTGCGGATGTCCGGGCGGTTGCGGATGAGGTCGGCGGGAACGCCGGTGGCGACATTGCCGCGGAAGACAGGTTGCCTGCCTCCACTGCGCATGTCGGCAATGACGGTTGTCGGGGGCATGTTCAGCAATGTCGCGATGTGATGGACCTGCTGTCGGTAGCTGATTTCGAGGCCCGGCGCTTCGGAAAGCGTCGAATTGACGAGACCTTCGGCCTGTACTACGTCCAGGCGCGAGGCCGCTCCCGCAACCATCTGGAACTTTGTCAGCTCCAGCGTCTTGCGGCGGGAGGCGAGACTATCGGCAGCGATGGAAATGCGCGCCTGATAATAGCGGGCATTGATATAGCTTGTCACCAGATCCTGGAGATAGGTCAGCCGCGTGACGTCGACCGTGGCGTAGGCGGCGTCGAGCGAGTCGAGTGCCCCTTCGCGGGCGCGGCGATACTGGCCGAAAAGATCGAGCAACCAGGATGCCGTCAGGTCGCCGGCAGTCGAGTTCGTGGTGGCCAGCTGGGTGCGTAGCTTGCCTTTTTCGCCGCTGGTGGTGTTCGACCCATCGGCCGAAAGGCTGGGAAGGGCGCCGGCACCGGCAACCGTGACGTCACCCTGGGCGGCGACCGTGGCCTCGATCGACGACAGGATCGATACGTTCTGGGCGAGGCCGGTGGCGACGAGGCTCTCGAGCTTCTTGTCGTGATAGGCCGTCCACCACTGGCGGCCAGCGATGTCTTCGTTGGCCTTCGTGGTCCCTTCCGAGAAAGTAGGAGGCAGCGGCATCACCGGCGGCTTGTGATCAGGACCGCTCACGCAGCCGGCGAGAAGAAGGAGGATGGCGGGGGAGGCCGCGCGAGGAAAAATCATGAAGCTATCTCACGAATTGATCGAACCGAACCGTTCGGTTCGACTCTCGAGTATAGAGTTTGGCTTGATCCGACAAGGTCGGCGCGTTGGCATTTTTCGCCCATGCGTCTGGTGTCTGGGTTAGCGGGGCAGCAATCCGTTGAATATCATGTCGAAATGCGCCGCGAGAGAGGTCTCCCTGTCGAATGCGCGACGATCGTCGAAGATCAGCCTGAAAACCATGGCCAGCATGATGGGAGACATCACGACTTCGGCCGTCGAGGCAGGTCCGGTCTTGAACTCGCCGTTGCGCTGGCCTTCATCGATGATGGACTGGGCAAAGCTTATCAGCGGTTCGATGAACCGCCTGTGATTCTCGTCGATCACGTGGGGAAAGCGCGTGCCTTCTGCAATCACAAAGCGCAGGAGTTCCCGCATCCGCCGGCTCCCGAGAAAATTGTCGTAGAGGATCTCGATCAGCGTCCGCAGGCGATTTTCACAGTTTCCCTCGAGCTTCCTGCCGCTTGTCAGTATATCTTCAAAAGGCGTGGAGATGTGGTTGATCATGGCTGAGAACAACTCCTCCTTCGTTTCGAAATAGACGTATATCGTCCCCTTCGTGACGCCGACGCGTTCCGCAATGTCTTCAACCCGCGTGGCAACGTAGCCGCGCTCGACAAACTCTTCGAAAGCAGCATCGAGAATTTGCTTTGGCCGCCGTGCTTTTTGCTCGGCACGGGTGATTTTTACTTCATTAGTCATTTGTATGTCTCTCTGCTTAACTGTCTGTGGAGATTTGGTGCAAAAATCCATTGACTGTTGAGTTAGTCAATTATATCAAGCGGAAACTCATAACAAGAGGCCACTTCATGAAAAGCGTTTTTAGCATCGCGCTGCTGGCTTCGGCTGCCGCCGTGCTGTGCTCCTGCGACAAGCAGCAGAGCAGCGAGGCCAAACCGAAGCTGGTGGAGACGGTCGTCGCTTCAACCGCGCCAATTGCCGCGAGCAATTCCATTACCGGCGAGATAGACGCACGCGTCCAGAGCGACCTTTCGTTCCGGGTGAGCGGACAGATTATCGAGCGGCTCGTCGACGTCGGTTCGGCCGTCAAGGCTGGACAGGTTTTGGCAAGGATCGATCCCGCCGAGCAGAAGGCCGATCTGGCGGTGGCAAAGGCCACCCTTGAATCGGCGCAGGCCGTAGAGACGCAAGCTCAGCTCGCCTACCAGCGCCAGCTCAACCTCTTCAAGACGCAGGTGACCACCAAGGCCTCGCTCGACCAGGCGCAGGAGACGCTACTGACGGCACAGGGGACCACCAAGTCCGACCAGGCCTCGCTCGAGACAGCGCAGGACGCTCTCTCCTATACAGAGTTGCGGGCTGACTCCGATGGCGTGATCACCGCAAGGAATGCCGAAGTTGGTCAGGTCGCCCAGGCAGCATCCGCGGTCTTCACGCTTGCGCATGACGGGCCGCGCGATGCCGTGTTCAACGTCTACGAGTCGCTTTTCCTGAAGAACAAGCCCGTCGACAAGGTCACCATCACGCTGCTCTCCGACCCGACCCGCCATGTCGAGGCATCGATACGCGAGATCTCGCCGACGATCGATTCCACGACGGGGACCATCAAGGTCAAGGTTGGCCTCGAAAATGCTCCGACGATGCCACTGGGAGCACCGGTTGCAGGAACGTTCCGCTCACAGGCCGAGCCGATGATCGAGCTTCCATGGTCTGCAATGGCCTCCAAGGCCGGGCATACGGCTGTCTGGGTGGTCGACCCCGCATCCTCGAAAGTTTCCATCCGTCCCGTCGATGTCTCCACTTATGGAACGGGGAAATTCGGCGTCATCAAGGGCGTCGCGCCCGGCGACATCATCGTCGTCGATGGCACCAAGTTCCTGCGTCCCGACCAGGTCGTTTCCTACGGTAAAGGCGCCGCCCAATGAATTTCCGTCATTACATCTTACCCATTCTCGGGCTGGCCATGCTGACCTCCTGCGAAAAGCAGGAAGCCCACCAGGAGCCCATCCGTCCGGTGCTCTCCATCGTCGCCAAGTCCTCGGAGGCGTCCACGCTTTCGCTGCCGGGCACGGTGGAAGCCAGGATCGAGACGCAGCTCGCCTTTCGCGTGCTCGGCCGGGTCATCGCCCGCAACGTCAGCGTCGGCGACCTCGTCAAAAAGGGTGATGTCGTCGCCGCGATCGATCCGATTTCGCTCGAACTTGCGGTCAGGAGCGCCCAGTCCGATCTGGCAAACAGCCAGGCAACGCTTGCCAATGCCGCGTCCAGCCAGGAGCGCCAGCGCGCTCTAGCGGCCAGCAAGTCGGGAAGCCAGGAATCGCTCGACGAGGCGGTTCAGGCCTATAAGAGCGCCATTGCCGGTGTCGGTAAATCGCAGGCCAGTCTTGACAAGGCGCAGGAACAACTCGGCTACGCCAAGCTGCATGCCGAGTTCGATGGCGTCGTGACGGCAACCTCGGCCGAAGTCGGCCAGGTGGTTTCCGCCGGATCGAGTGTCGTGACGATCGCTCGCCCCGACCAGCGCGATGCGGTGATCGATATCCCGGAAGCAAGCTTCGGCAAGCTCACCGTGGGAGCCCCGTTCCAAGTGGCGCTGCAGCTCGATCCGACCGTGGTCGCCAAAGGCGTGATCCGCGAGGTCGCCCCGGAGGCCGAGTCGCTGACCCGCACAAGCCGAACGAAAATCACGCTCATCGACCCGCCCGACGCATTTCGCATCGGCTCGGTGATCACGGCGTCGGCGACCATTCCTTCCCAGCCGTTCATCGTGCTGCCGTCCTCGGCCATTCTGCTGAATGACGACAAGCCGAATGTCTGGCTCGTCGATACGGCTGCGGCCAAGGTCTCCCTTCATCCGGTGACGCTTGACGGACCTGTCGTCGACGGCGGCTCCGTGAAGGTCACGGGCGGCATCAATCCTGGCGCACGCGTTGTCGTCGCCGGAGTTCATAAACTGAGCGACGGCCAGGCTGTCCGGATCGATCAAGGTGAAAATCCGTGAAAAAATTCAATCTTTCCGACTGGGCGCTCGAGCACCGTTCGCTCGTCTGGTATTTCATGATCGTCTTCCTGATCGCCGGTGTGTTTTCCTACATCAATCTCGGCCGCGAGGAAGATCCGAATTTCACGATCAAGACGATGATCATCCAGGCCCAGTGGCCGGGTGCATCGGCCGACGAGATGAGCCGGCAGGTCACCGACCGCATCGAGAAGAAACTCGAAGAACTGGATGCGCTCGACGTCACGCGTAGCGAGACCACAGCCGGGCAAAGCACCGTCTTCGTGGATCTGCTCGATACCACCAAGGCCAAGGATGTTGCGGGGATCTGGGTCAAGGTTCGCAACATGATCGCCGACATCAAGGGCGATTTCCCTTCCGGTGTCACGGGACCGACCTTCAACGATACATTTGGCGACGTTTACGGCAACATGTACGCCTTCATGGGCGACGGCCTGACCCAGAGGCAGCTGCGCGATCTCGTCGAGACCGCCCGCTCCAGTATCCTGACTGTCCCGAACGTCGGAAAGGTCGATGTCATCGGGGCGCAGGACGAAGTCGTCTACCTGGAGTTCTCGACCCGCAAGATCGCAGCATTGGGGATCGATCGCCAGTCAATCATCGATACGCTTTCCAACCAGAACGCTGTCACCCAGTCCGGCTTCGTTGATGCCGGGCCGGAGCGGATCGCCTTGCGCGTCGGTGGCCAGTTCACGTCTGAAGAGAGTCTGAAATCCATCAATCTTCGTGTCAACAACCGCTTCTTCCCACTCTCGGACGTTGCCACGATCAAGCGCGGCTATGTCGACCCACCCTCGGCCCTGTTCCGCTACAACGGACAGCCGGCAATCGGCCTCTCGATCGGCATGCGCGCCGGCTCCAACCTCCTGGAGTTCGGCAAGGGTCTCGATCAGAAGATGGATGCCATCATCGCCGACTTGCCAATCGGCGTGGACGTGGCACGCGTTTCCGATCAGCCGGCAGTCGTCGACGAAGCGGTATCGGGCTTCACACGTGCGCTGTTTGAAGCCATCGTCATCGTTCTTGCCATCAGCTTCATCAGCCTTGGCGCCCGCGCGGGCCTGGTGGTGGCGATCTCGATCCCTCTGGTGCTGGCGATCACCTTCCTCGTCATGTCCTACAGCGGCATCTCGCTACAGCGAATTTCGCTCGGCGCGCTGATCATCGCCCTCGGATTGCTGGTGGACGATGCGATGATCGCGGTGGAAATGATGGTTGCCCGCCTCGAGGAGGGCGACGACCTGAAGACGGCCGCGACCTATGTCTACACTTCGACGGCTTTCCCGATGCTGACCGGGACATTGGTGACTGTGTCCGGATTCATTCCGGTGGGCTTGAACAGCAGTGCTGCCGGCGAATTCACCTTCACCCTGTTTGTCGTCATTGCAGTTTCCCTGGTGGTCTCTTGGATCGTCGCCGTGGTGTTCACGCCGCTCCTCGGCGTCACATTCCTGCCAAAGACCTTGAAGTCCCACCACGACAACAAAGGTCGCGTCGCACGCACGTTTTCCTGGTTGCTGCGGCTCGCCATGCGCTTCCGCTGGATCACCATCGGCCTGACCGTGATTGCCTTTGCACTCTCCGTCGGCGGCATGGGCATCGTGCAGCAGCAATTCTTTCCGTCGTCAGACCGCCCGGAACTCGTCGTCGACTGGAACCTGCCGCATAACAGCTCGATCTCCGAGACCAACAGGCAGATGGCGCAGTTCGAGAAGGAAGCGCTTGTCGGCAACACCGATATCTCGCACTGGACCAGCTACGTCGGCCAGGGCGCACCGCGCTTCATCCTGTCCTTTGACGTCCAGACCCCGACGTGTCGTTCGGCCAGATGGTGATCGTGACCAAGAGCGTCGAGGTGCGCGACCAGGTGCGCACCAAGCTGCAGGCCTATCTGAACAAGACGTTCCCAGGCACCGACGCATTCGTCAAGCTGCTCGACATCGGGCCTCCCGTCGGAAAGCCTGTCCAGTATCGTGTCAGCGGCCCGGACATCCAGCAGCTGCGCGACATCACCCAACGGTTTGCCAGCATCGTCGGCAACCACCCGCTGCTGAGCAACATGACCTTTGACTGGAACGAACCCTCGCGCGTGGTGAAGGTTGACGTTCTCCAGGACAAGGCCCGCCAGTTGGGCGTGACATCCGCCGATATCGCCACTGCGCTGAACAGCGTCGTGCAGGGGTCTTCGGCCACGCAGATCAGGGACGATATCTACCTGATCGACGTCATCGGCAGGGCTCAGGGTGCTGATCGCGGCTCGATCGAGACGTTGAAAAATCTTCAGCTCCCCGGTACCAGCGGCAACTCCGTTCCACTGTCGGCGGTTGCCAACTTCCACTATGAGCTGGAACAGCCGGAGATATGGAGGCGCGACCGTGTGCCGACAATCATCATCAAGGCAGCGGTGGTCGGTCCGACGCAACCTGCGACCATCGTCCAGGATCTGAAGGGGAAGGTCGACGAATTCCGCAAGACGCTCCCTCCCGGCTACAACATCGTCGATGGCGGCGCCGTCGAGCAGAGCGCAAAATCTCAAGGGCCGATCGTTGCCGTTGGACCGCTCATGCTGTTTGCCATGGCAACCATCTTGATGCTCCAGTTGCAAAGCTTCAGCCGGCTGTTCCTGGTGTTTGCTGTCGCTCCGACCGCATTGATCGGCGTGGCATCGGCACTGCTCATCAGCAACTCGCCCATGGGCTTCGTGGCGATCCTTGGCATCCTGGCGCTGATCGGCATCCTGATCCGCAACTCGGTCATCCTGGTGGTCCAGATCGAGCACCTCAGAAGCGAGGGGCGGCCTCCATGGTTTGCCGTCATCGAGGCGACCGAACATCGTATGCGGCCGATCATGTTGACGGCGGCGGCGGCCACCCTAGCTCTCATCCCGATCTCCCGCGAGATCTTCTGGGGACCGATGGCTTACGCCATGATGGGCGGCATCGTCGTCGGCACCGTCCTGACGCTGCTGTTCCTGCCGGCACTCTATGTGGCCTGGTTCCGCATCCGTCGGGAAGAAGAGCCGGCCAGGCACGAGCCCGCCGCCGGATAACCGACTTGTCTGCGAGCGCCGGTGTTATCGTCGGCGCTCACCTATCTCACGAATGATGCCGTTGAGAACGGTGTCGCGCCAACAAGGGCCGTGCCTTCATGATGTTTCCAGACAGATCGTACCGCCGCGCGGTACAATTGACGGTCGTAATGGCTATAGGCCTTTCCGGCTGTGCGTCCCGGCCGTCCGCCGCCGTTCTCGACCCAGCCCGGCTGACCAATCTTCCGCAGAAACGCATCGTTCTCTTGACTGCGACAAACCGCAACGCGCTCGGGCCTTCAAAGGGTTACGGGGTCAACTGGTCCGAGACCGTCGCCTATCAGAGCTATGAGATGTCGGTGCCGCCAGCCCATAAGGTCTCGGCGATCGAGTACCCCACGGATCGCCCGGATCCGCAGAAGCAATTCGTGGTGACGAAACGTCAAGACCTGTCCGAGGGCGATTTCACCGCCGCTGCGGCTCGTTCTGTCGGCAGCGACGGAAGCGTCGAAGTCTATGTTCATGGCTACAATAATTCTTTTCAGGAAGCGCTTTATCGGGAAGCACAAATGATTACCGATTCAGGGCTCGACAGTCCCATCATGTTTTCTTGGCCGTCGCAGGCATCGGTCGTCGGATATGTGGCTGACAAGGACGCTGTGCTCTATTCCCGGCATGATCTTGAAACTGTCGTCAAAGCCCTTTCATCGGCAGACAAAGTCAAGCGCATCGTTCTTTTCGGCCACAGCATGGGCGGCTTTCTCGTCATGGAGGTTGTGCGCCAATTGAGGCTCGAGCATCGTGAGGACGTCATCGCCAAGTTGCAGGTGGTGCTTGCCTCGCCCGACATCGACCTCGACGTCTTCAAGTCGCAGATGAAGGAGATCGGCAAACTGCCTTCTCCGCTCACCCTGCTGATCTCCAAGGACGACCGCGCCCTTGCGGTATCCAGCCTTCTGGGTGCTGAGCGACCGCGGATCGGACGGCTGGATATCAGCGATCCGATTATTCAGCAGGAGGCCGTCAAGAACCACATCCGGGTTGTCGACCTGAGCTCCCTGAAGGCCACCGACGGCGTGGGACATGACAGGTTTGCATCGCTTGCCCGATTCGGTCGGCAGCTTGAAATGCTGGACAGAAAGCCATCGGCTGCGCGGGTTGGCGCATTCGTCTTCGACGCGGCAGGCTTTGCGGTATCGAGCCCGTTCAAACTGGCCTCGAGCGTCGTGACGCCGCGGTAACGTCGCTGCGGGCGGGCACCTCATTTGAATAGGAGGTCCTTGTGGACGCTGCTTATGTTTCGGCCTTTTTCGGCCTGGCTGGTGCATTGGTGGGTTCTGTCACGTCATTCACCACGTCCTGGATCACCCTGTCGTCACAGGTGAAAGAGAAACGGCGCGAGGCCAATCGCACCCGTCGTGAGGCGCTTTTCGAAGGGTTCCTGTCGGAGGCTGCCAGATTATATGGTGATGCTCTCAGTCACGAGAAGGACGATATAGGCGATATCGTCATGATCTATGCGATCCTCGCCCGAATGCACCTAGTGGCGTCAAAGGCTGTCACCGACGCCGGCGAGCGGGTCATGGACGCCATCGTCGGCGAGTACATGACGCCGAACCGGAGCCTGTCAGAGCTCCGTCTTCTTGCTCGCAGCGGTCATATGAACGTCCTCGAAGAGTTCGCTGCCGCGTGTCGCAAGGAGCTGGATGCTTTCTAGGGCCGCAAATCCGAAAACGCGATTGCGAGGCCGCCTATGCTTCAAGCAGCGCGACATGCGGAGCGGCAGTTTTCGGTATCGAGCCTGAAAGCCGCGGATCGGCGATGATTTCGACCATAAATTGAAACGGCTTAAAACCAGACCTACAGTAAAATGCGTAAGCTGATGGATGATCGAAGTGGCAGGTATGCAACCATAGGCGATCGATGTCCCTCGACCAGGCGGCGTTCAGCGCACTGGCCATCAGGTATCGTCCGCCACCTCGGCCGATAGCGCTGGCCACAAGCCCGCAATAGACGATTTCGCACTGGCCCGCTTCTCGAAAGTCGAGTTCAAGGAAGCCGATCTTCTGCGAACCGGCTTCGAGATAGTAGGTCTCGACATCGCGATCCGCGAGGGTTGCGGTGAGTTCGTCGTCCGGCATCTCGAGACGCGATACCCACAGCCAGTTTTCGCCGACCGCTCGATATAGTGCACGATATTCGCCGAGGTCCGGCGATTTCCAGCGCTGAAATGACATGCCGTCTTGCTCCGGGAGGCTGATTTCCGGGCGCTGGCGCATCTCCAGACACGTGACGACGCTTGCAATCTGGCCAGGCGATACGGTCGAGTAGCCAGGCGGTAGCGGCGGCTTCAGTTCCATCAGTCATATTCCTTGTCGCGTACGGGGTAGAATGCGCTGCCCGTTAAAATTAACCTTAATTGATGATGAACAAAGTTTTGGCTAAGTCCCATGGATACCATAGGGCATTATAGGAAGTGATCACCGGGACGCCAGCGCGTTTCCAACAGCATCGAGGTCTCCATGAGCCGCCGTGCAAATCATTATGCCGAACTGTCCGGCCGCATCGTGTCGGCAGCGAAATTTTGCGAATTCCTTGACGCGGGGGGACGGGTGATGACGGGGGAGGACAGCAGCGGCTGGCGCGATGTCACGGCCGATGTCTTGCACAAGGAACGCATCAAGGTGCGAGAGCTCGAACGTATCCGCTCGCTTCTCTACTCCGACATGGTCCGAAAGGACAATGAGCCGAGCTTTATGATGCACTGACGTTGACAGACACAAGCCCCCAGTGAATGGGCGCGCGGAAGCAGCATGGGGCTGGGACGTCGCATTATTGTCCGGTTGCACCCAGCTGCGGTCTGAACCGGGTTCCCGAATGTCCGTTCCTGGCGCGCGCGCGAAACTGCAGAACCTCTGCTCCGTCAACTGATGCCCGCGTTTTCATCATCATTTCGTATTCCGCAACAGCCTTGCACCACGTTTCGTGATCCCTGCCGTTCGGTCTGCCGGCCTCCTCCCAGAGGGCGTAAGAGCGTTTGCTGATCCATCCGTCCCTGTCGATATTCATCCTCTCCTCCTCCTTGGCCAGAATCAACCAGCAACTGTGGTTTCGGTTCCCGGAGGACTGGGGAACCATTGGGCAGAACACAGGTTGGAGCTGTGTAATTGCTGTGGACACGATGGAGGAAAGAGATGGCCAACCCGGACAACCCAAGCAAAGCTAAGGCTGCCGATGTCGAAAAAGACGCCGCCGGCCAATACGGCAAGCTCATCAAATCAAGTGACAATAATGGTGTCGCAAGTGCCAAGCCGCGTGTCCTCACGGGCTCGGACGACGCCACGGTCAACAAGGCACCCGATGGCAAGGAGCCGAAGAAAGACTGGGAGCTGAACTATGACCCCGCCGACATGAACGAAGGTAAGTTCAGGGGTTAACGGCTGGGTTTGGGGCGCTTGCATTCGCCAAGTTGCCCGGACCGGACGGAGGCAGCGATGCGTTCGATTGCGCACACTGGTATTCACCCGGTTACAATATTGACCCGGTTTCGGCCGCTAGCCTTGGCGAGGTACAAGTGTTGGTCCGCAATGGAAAACAGTTCGTCGTACGAAGCGGGGCGTTGGAAGGTGACGCCTCCGACGCTCACCGAAAGCGGGTTTGTGTCGTTTCCGGCGGGAAACTGGGCGTTTCGGATTGTCGACCGAATACGCTCGGCGATCTTGGATGCCTCCGTCACCGCCGCACCTGGCAGAAAAACGCCGAACTCCTCGCCGCCAACCCTGCCGACAAGGTCCGCTGGTCCGAGGCAAAGCTTAATGCTCTGCGAGATGATCTTCAGAGCTTCGTCGCCCTTTTGATGCCCGAAAGTATCGTTGATAGCTTTGAAATGGTCGGCGTCTATCAAGAGGAGTGAACCGGAACGCAGCGTAACCTGCTCCTCGGCTCTTGCCAGATAGCTTTCGACCAGAAGAGTGAATGCGCCTCGGTTTAGGACCGCTGTTAAGCTGTCTGTCGATGCTGTGATGGTCAGTTCGCGGTGGGAGATTGCGAGTTGCTGAACTTTCCTCAACAAGAGAAAAAGCAATGGGCCAGCCAAGCATACGGGCAGAAGGATATCCACGACAAGCGAGCGGTTTATTGCCTCGTCCGTCAAGTTCACGAAATTGAACGAGTCAACGAACACCGAAATGCCTACGCACGCCAGTGTGATGGAGATCGTGCCAGCGATGACCCGCGTCCAGCCGGTTGGCGTCCAGTCCAGTTTCATTCAGAAGTCCTAGTACAATTTCGGCAAGGCGGCATTTATTCGGCAAGGATATATGCATCATAGCTTTAATTCATTAAGCAAATTTGCAGGCCGACGTTGAGCTATGCCCGCCATAACGGTGTGGCTGCGTGCGTCAGAGGGATTATCGAGCGACCGCAGCACCAGAGTTTTTTTAAACATCAGAAGCAATGGGAACAGTCGGCATCCCTTCTATCCGTCAGCATCAATCCGCATTCAGAAAGTCGAGGAGTTTGCTCGCTCGGTGGTGTTTGTAACACTGGCCAATCACAGCGCTAGTGGCAACGTCCAACGCAGCAAACAGCTGCGACGTGCCACTACGAACATCGTGTCCCATGTTGTGGTGTAGCTCCGGCTGTCGCCGTGCCTTCCGGACAGAGCCGGGAACGGATCAGCTTGCGTCTGGCAGGCTAATGAGCGGATCATCGCTCATTGTGGCGATGGTCTCAAGTGTCATGTATCGGGATCGCTGAACGACCCACTCGTCATTCTGCTCAAGCAGTAAGGGCACCGACCAATCTGACGATGGCATCGTGTTGGGGAAGATGCCGACGACCTCAGTGCGCCGTTTGATCTCACCATTGAGGCGCTCGATCGGGTTTGTCGAATGAAGCTTTGCCCAATGCTGTCTGGGAAAGGTCATGTAGGCGAGCACGTCATGCTCAGCGCTATCGATGATATTGGACATTTTCGACACCTTCGACCTGATCTGGTCGGCGACATTGCGCCACTGGTGCTTGCAGCTTCGGGAGTGTCATGGGCAAGGGCCGTTGCGATGAAGGCGGACACGACACGCCGTCCGCTCTTTCCGGCATTGGCCAGGGCGTTACGCACGAAGTGGAAGACGGCACCTCTGCCAAGCGGCGGAGAGCACCTTCGACGCGGCTGCCTTGATACCCTCGTGCGCATCGGCAGACGGCCAGCTTCACGCCCCGCAGGCCCATCAGTGGTATCCTTCAGGTTGGCTCTAAGCAACCCGACCCTAACGGAAAACACTGGCGCCTCGTCAGCGACACCACGGTGGGGGACACGATCGCAACGAATGTGGGTGTGGGTTCGCGCCTCAGCGACGCCCGTCAGCGCAAGTGCTGGAAAATGCCATGGTGATCCCCCGCATCCACGCGGGGCGTGATAAATTCCTCCCAATATTGGTCTGCTTCCGGTGGGTCCAAGCCCTCGTCTCTGCTTATTGTTTCACCATCTTCCATTAATCGGCCTACGCCGCCTCGCGATCTGTATTCTTTTGCAATTTCTAGGTCTCGTTCTTCGGACATCTGAATCTGCTCCGCAATGATGGAATTTCCGCCTTGTCGAGCGAACGCTCGGCACGTGGTAGAGTGATGAAGGTCGTTCGGCGAGTGCATCGCGCTCGGCTCAACGTCTAGAACGCGCTAAGCCCAACGGGCGAAGGTCTGATGGGTTCCGGCTTAAATACAAAAACAAGCCCGGCCGTAGAGGTAGCCAAAACACCGAGCTTTCGGGTCGGCTAGCACTATGGGCGCCATCCAAACAGCGATCGTGCCCGATTTCTGTCCTGGTGATAAGAAAATTCAACACGGCCTTTCAGGTGGATCATCCTCCTTCGGTTCAGTGCGTGTCACCTCTCCAGCATCGATCTGAAGCGAATGAGGTGTTTGTGTCGACGAATCTGAGATTCAAGAACGTTTCCATCTTCATGCTCAGCGTCACCCTCGGCATGAGAAGGCGATCACCTGTCTGAGGCGCCCCGTCTGGAAGTCAGATGTCGATACCGAACCCAGGATCGAAGGTCTGGTAGCATTCCTGGCCGAGGTAACCAGAACCCGCGTCGATCCCACGACGTGGTCCGGCCTGCTATGCAGGCGACGTGGAGCTAAATTTCGGGTCGCGGCAGGCTGCCTTTATGTATCCCAAGTTCCAGGCGTCAGCCGCCGATAGCGGGTCTCCCCGCTGCCGGTCCTCGCCCGAACGCTGGCTCGGCGCGTTGAGAGGCAGGAGCACGAGGCTGCCGTCGCCGCCCTCGCAAACGCTGTCTTCGAGGAACCGTCGGCTGACACCGTGCTTCTGGGCCGTGTGAACCGGATGCAAGGGATTTAACGGCAGCTTGGAATCCTTAGGCAGCGTGTACTCGTCAAGCTCCGCCGCCTTGTCCTCCAGAGTACGCAAGTTTTCGCTTCCCTTGTCGTGACGGCAACCTCGATGCTAACCCCGCAGGAAGGCGCGGCAGGACGCGTGGTTCCCGGCGCAGAAGCCGATCGGCATGCGGGGTGCCACGTTCCCGTCCAGAAGTCGAAGACTTGGAAGGGCGCCGATTGTCAAAACGTCCCCAGCGACCACACAGGACCGGGCAAGCCCTTCGACAGAAGACTTCAGCTAAGGGCCAAATGCTCCGCGTGCAGGATGACATTTGTGAACGCCTATTGAGAAGAAGCACGCCCTACGGCGGCGCAAGAGCGATTTGTTGCGCAGCACAACATTTCATAACTTTACAAAAAAATATAAAGATGTGAAGTAGGCGCGGTCGATAACGATGCGAGCGTAGTCCAGTGACCCAGTTGAAATTCGCCACCCGCCTCAATTCATTTGCTTCCCGGCCGCAGGCGGAATGGCCGGACCTTTCCGGCAAGCCAACCGTTTCGCAGATGGTCGCCCGGGCCGCGAAGGTGAAGGGCCTGACGGATCTGGATCTCAACTACCCCGACCACGTTTCGGAAAATCCCCGCGAGCTGGCCAAAAAGATCAACGATCTCGGCCTTTCCATCAATGGCTTTGCCATGCGCTACTATACCAACCCGGCTTTCAAGATCGGTGCCTTCACCAATCCTGACGCTGCGGTCCGTCGTGAAGCGGTCGAACTGACCAAAAAAGGTATCGACGCAACGCGTGAAGCCGGTAGCAACCTGATGACCATCTGGCTTGGCCAGGACGGTTTCGACTACGCGTTCCAGGCCGACTACGCCACGCTGTGGAAATACGAACTGGACGGCATTCGTGAAGTCTGCGAGCATGACAAGGATTGCCTGATCAGCATCGAGTACAAGCCGAACGAGCCCCGTTCCTATAGCCTGATGCCCGACTGCGCGACGACGCTGCTGGCGATCAAGGACGTCGACATGCCAAACCTTGGCGTCACGCTCGACTTCGCCCATGTGCTCTATGCCGACGAGCAGCCGGCCTTCGCGGCAGCATTGATCGCCCGCTACAGCCGCGTGCTCGGTGTGCACCTCAACGATGGCTACGCCAAGCGCGACGACGGCCTGATGGTGGGCGCGGTTCATACGCTGCAGACCATCGAGCTGCTGCGCCAGATCCGCAAGGACGGCTATGACGGCGCCATCTATTTCGACACGTTCCCAGACATGACCGGGCTCGATCCGGTTCACGAATGCGAGGTGAATATCCAGACCGTGCAGCGGATGCTGAAGGTCGTGGATCGCCTCGAGCAGGACAATCGCCTGTCCGGCGCGATTGACCGACAGGATGCTGTTTCCGCTCAAGCCGTCATCCAGGAACTGATGTTCGGCGCGGGAGCATAACGCAATCTCCGCAGCGCAGACGCTGCTGTTTCCATTTCATATTCGGGAGGAACCGATGAAGACTTTTCTGAAGACCACGCTTGCCGGCGGTTTGGCGGCGACCTTGCTGTTCAGCGCCGCCATGGCACAGGAACTGGCGCCCTTGAATTCGGACACCGAGAAGGACCGCATCGACTGGTCGCAGCTCGATGCGAAGCTCGGACCTCTTCCCAAGCCAGCCGCTGGCACCAAGGCTGGCGCTGTCTCCAAGACACTGACCAATGAATACTGGCGCTCGCTCGGCGATGGCTACAAGAAGTTCGGCGAAAAGATGGGCGTTTCCGTCGCCTACCAAGCAGCCCAGAGCGAGGGTGACCAGCTCGGCCAGCTGACGATTGCCGAAGGCTTGATTACGCAGGGCTTCAACGTGCTGCTGGTATCGCCCCAGACCGATGCCAATCTGCAGCCGGTGATGGAGCAGGCAAAAGCAGCCAATGTTCCTGTCGTCAACGTCAACGATGCCGTCATTCCGCAGGCGGAACACTATGTCGGCAACGTCCAGCGCGATAACGGCGCCCGTGTCGCCAAGTGGTTTATCGAGAACCGCCCTGAAGGTGGCAAGGTTGCCATCGTCGAAGGCCAGGCCGGCGTCTACGCCGCCATGCAGCGCACCGACGGCTTCAAGTCGACGATCACCCAGAACGGCAAGTTCCAGGTGGTTGCCAGCGTTCCCGGCAACTGGGATCGCCAGACGTCCTACGACGCTGCCACCAACATCCTGCAGCAGCATCCCGATCTGATCGGTTTTTATGCCAACAACGACGGCATGGCGCTCGGCATCGTCGAGGCCGTCAAGTCGGCTGGTCTCCAGGGCAAGGTCGCAGTCTTTGGCACCGACGGCATTTCGGACGCCTACAAGTCGATCAAGGCCGGCGAACTCACCGGCACCGTCGACAGCTTCCCGGTTCTGACCGGCGAAGTCGCTCTGGAAACCGCCCTGCGGCTCGTTGCCGGCCAGAAGGTTCCGCGCGTCGTCGCAACGCCCCAGGCGCTGATCACCAAGGACAACATCGCACGCTACCAGGGTGACGACACCGCCATCCGCGCCGTCCTGATGGAAGACGCGGCCAAGGCTCCCTGACATTCAGCGGCCAGTTATCCGACGCCGGCCAGCAATGGCCGGCGTCTCCGAGTACAAGAGGTGCCGAGACATGACGCAGACGCCCAGACTAAGATTTGAATCCATATCCAAGTCGTTCCCCGGCGTCCTTGCCCTGTCGGACATATCCTTCGATGTTCCGCCGGGCGAAATCCACGGGCTTCTCGGGGAAAACGGCGCCGGAAAATCCACGCTACTTCGCATCCTGTCCGGCGTGTTCCGGCCAACCAGCGGCAGCGTGTTCGTTGATGGCGAGGCGGTCTCCTTCCGCAACCCTTCCGACGCCCGCCTGGCCGGCATTGCCATGATCCACCAGGAACTGCAGCAGGTGCCGCATCTCAGCGTCGCCCAGAACATGTTCCTCGGCCATCCCCTGACCACGGGCGGCGGCATTTTCGTCGCACGGCACGAGCAGGAGCGCAGGGCCGCGGAAGCGCTGGCGATGATCGACCCGACCATCGATCCGGCCGCGCCGATTTCGACGCTGAAGGTCGCCCAGCGCCAGATCGTCGAGATCGGCCGTGCGCTGCTCGACCGCGCCAAGATCATCGCGATGGACGAACCGACCTCGAGCCTGACACCCAGTGAATTCGAAAAGCTCGCCGAGGTCATCGCCAATCTTTCCGCGACCGGCGTCTCGATCATCTACGTCTCGCACAAGATGAACGAAGTGTTCCAGATCTGCCAGGGCGCCAGCGTCATGCGCGACGGCAAGTTGGTTGGTCGCGTCGATATCCGCACGGCATCCCACCAGGATGTCATAACCATGATGGTCGGCCGCCAGCTGATGCAGGAAAAGCAGGTGTCGCATGCAACGACCACGGTGAAGCTCGAGGCCAAGAACCTGTCTTCGGCGACCAAGATCCGCGATGCCTCGTTTCGGCTACACCGGGGTGAAGTACTCGGCGTGGCCGGGCTCGTCGGCTCCGGACGCACGGAACTGCTGCGCCTGCTCGCCGGCGTTGACCGCATCACTTCGGGCTCGGTTGAAATCGACGGGAAGCCGCTTCCTCTCCGCAGCCCGCGCGATGCAATCGCTGCCGGCATCGGCCTTGTGCCGGAAGAGCGCAAACGCGAAGGCATCATTCCCGGTCGCTCCGTGACCAACAACATGGCGCTTGCGTCCTTGGGCAGCTTTTCCAAGGCGGGCATCATCCGCAATGGCAAACTTCGGGCGACCGCGACCGACCTGCTGCGCCGCGTCAACCTGCGGCCTTTCCAGTTGGACCGGCCCATCCGGCTCTTCAGCGGCGGTAACCAGCAGAAGGCGATCATTGCGCGCTGGCTGGCCGCCAAATCGCAGATATTGTTGTTCGACGAACCCACGCGCGGCATCGATGTCGGAGCGAAGTCGGAAATCTACCAGCTGATCGAGGCCCTGGCCGCCGACGGTCACTCGATCATCGTTGTCTCCTCCGAGCTGCCGGAAGTCATTCGTCTCTCCGACCGGGTGCTTGTCATGCGCGAGGGGCGGATTGCCGCCGAGATCGAGCGCGCCGATCTGTCCGAAAGCGCCATCGTCGCCCATGCCATTCCCGGCGTCAGTCAATCCCCCATGTCAGCTCCGGCTGCGTGAGCGCTGAAAAGTATAGGAGCTCATCATGAGTCATACGTCACCCGCCGATGCGACAAAGCTTTCCTCCGGTTTCGGCCGCTTCTCCTTTTCGCTGCGTGACGCCGGCACCCTGATCGGACTGATCGTTATTCTGGCGGTGTTTGCAGCGATCGTCCCGGGCTTCATCTCCGAACGCAACCTCGTCAATATCCTGCAGCAGTCCAGCATCAATGCCTGCCTCGCGCTCGGCATGACCCTGGTCATCATTTCCGGCGGTATCGATCTTTCGGTGGGCCCGACGGCTGCCATCGCGGCTGTGATATCGGCAACAATGCTGCTTTCGGGCGTTCCGATACCGCTGGCGATCCTTGCCGGCATCGGCATCGGCGCCGTCTGCGGTTTCATCAACGGCGTGCTTGTCGCCTATGTCGGGCTTCAGCCGTTTATCGTCACGCTGGGTACGCTCAGCACCTACAGGGCGATTGCGCTGATCTACACCGGCGGCAATCCCGTGCTCGGCATTCCTGTCGGCTTCCGCAGCCTGTTCAACGGTAACCTGCTTGGCTTGCCGACGCCCGTCTGGATCGTCGCAGCCGTGGCAGTTGCGGCATGGATCCTGTTGAAAAAGACGCCGATCGGCGAATATCTCTTGGCCGTCGGCGGCAATGAGGAGGCAGCCTACGTCGCCGGCGTCCCCATCGCCCGCACCAAGATCACCGCCTACGTCATCTCCGGCGCACTGGCGGCACTGGCTGCCCTGATCCTCGTCGGCCGCCTCGGTGCTGCGGAACCTATCCTCGGCAATCTCTGGGAACTCGACGCGATTGCGGCCTCTGCCATTGGCGGCGCTTCGCTGATGGGCGGCAAGGGGAGCGTGCTCGGGACGATCCTCGGGGCGATCATCCTCGGCGCGATGCGCAACGGGCTTACCCTGATGAATGTGCAGGCCTTCTATCAACTGCTCGCCACTGGCCTTATAATCCTTGTCGCAATGATGATCGATCGCGCCACAAGGGGACGAGGATGAATACCGAAAGCTTCGATACTAAGGCTGTTGGCCCACGCATCCGGATGATGATGCCGCTGCTGACACCACTCGAAGCAAAGGTCGTCGATACCGTCTTCGCCCTCCGTGACTTCAGCGACAGCACGTCGCTGAAGCAGATCGCCGACGATGCCGGCGTCTCGGAGGCCATGGTGGTGAAAATCACCAAGAAGCTCGGATTTGCAGGATACCGCGATTTCCGCACCGCTGTTAGCCAGTACAACCGCCAGCCGACGGCGGAGATGCATCAGGAACTGTCGGCAGACGATACGTCTCAGGAAATTGTTCAGAAGGTGTTCCGCACATCCATCAATGCGCTTGAGGAAACGCTGTCGATCCTCGACATGGAGGCGTTCGACCGGGCCTCCGACCTCATACACCGCGCAAGGCAGCGCGATTTTTACGGCGTCGGCGGATCGGCACAGATTGCCCGGGATGTTGCGCACAAATTCCTGCGGATCGGCGTGCGGGCGAATATGTTTGACGACAGCCACATGATGCTGATGTCGGCATCGTTGCTCGGCGACGGCGATATCGCCATCGGGTTTTCCCATTCGGGAAATACGACGGCAGTGATCGAGGCGATCCAGCTTGCGCGCCGCAACGGCGCCCGGACGATTGCCATCACCAATTACAATTCTTCTGCCCTGGCGCAATCCGCAGACGTGGTGCTGTGTTCGACTGCGCAAGGTTCGCCCCTGATGGGCGAAAATGCTGCAGCCCGCATAGCGCAGCTGAATATCCTCGACGCCATCTTCGTGTCGGTCGCCCAACGCGATTATCAGGCTGCCGAACGAAACCTCGACCGGACCATGTCCGCAGTTACATCCAAACGGAAAGAACGACCTTTATGACGTCTTCGCCCCTCGTTACCGTGTTCTGAAGCCTGCATTACGATATCGCCGTCAATGGACCTGCGCGACCGCGCAAGGGCGAAACCATTACAGGCGTGTCGTGGCACCCGAAGAGCGGCGGCAAAGGGGGTAACCAGGCGGTGTCTGCCGCCCGCACCGGCATTGCGACCGCCATAATAGGCGCTGTCGCCGATGATGATTTCGGCCATGCGCTGCTTGCCAACCTCGAGCGCAAGAAGGTCGACGCCCGGTTCGTACGGCGCAACGCGTCGCTGTCCACCGGCATGAGCGTCGCCATCTTCGACGCCGACGGCGACTACGGTGCCGTCATCGTCTCCGGCAGCAATCTGACGCTCGGCCACGACGATATCGCCGCTGCTGCGGATGTGCTGCAAAAGACCACGGTCCTCGTCCTGCAGAATGAGGTGCCAGATGCGGCCAACGTCGCTGCAGCGCGGGCAGTGAGGAATGCCGGCGGTCTGGTGCTTCTCAATGCAGCCCCGGCGCGCGCGCTGTCGGACGAGCTCCAGTCTCTTGTCGATGTGATCGTCGTCAACGGGATCGAGGCGGAAATGCTGGCAGGCGTGCCGGTGGTCGAGACACTGGAAGGCGCTCTCGCCGCAGCGCGGCTCTTGTCGAAAAGCTACCGGCAGGCGGTGGTTACCGCCGGCGGAGCAGGGGTTGCCTATGCGGATGCCGATGGCAAGGAGGCTTTCATGGCCGCCCTGCCGATCAAGGTCGAGAGCACCCACGGTGCGGGCGACGAATTCATCGGCGTGCTGGCCGCAGGCATGGCCTCGGGCGATGACATCGAGATCGCTCTGCGTCACGCCAACGAGGCGGCCGCATTGCTGGTCTCGACGCCCGAGCGCGAACGGGGCTAGATGACGCCCTTGGTCAGGATAAAGCAGCCGTAAGGTCCGGGATCGGACGTCCTGACGATGGTAAAGGCGCGCTTGGCGGCATCGTAGAACGCAAATCGCTCCAGCGCCTCTACGGTGATGGGTCGGCCTTCCGCCGCATCGAAGACTGCCTGCATCGCCGGAAAGATCGGCATCTGACCGTCGGGATCGCCGACCACCTGCATGCGCTTGACGGGGGCATCGACGAAAGTATCCAGCGGCATCAGCGTCAAAATTGCTTCAGTCGCCCGCGGCAGACCGCATCCCGATACGTTCAGCAACTGGCCATGGGTCGTCTGCCGTGCGATCGTCTGGGCCGGATGGTTGATATCGCAGACGACAAGCGTATCGCCGTGACCCATCAGCATCAAAACGTGGATGAGTTCCGCGCTGATGACCGGATCTATGCCTTTGAGCATGGCTGTTTCCTCCCGAAAAAGCTTTCCATGACTTCACGAAATACACAATAATCGTGATGCATGCAATCCGGACCTAGAGTGCACCGCAGTGAAATCCCGGTTATCCATTTTCCTTAACCTGCAATGAGGTTAAGATCGAAAAAAGAACCTTTTCAATAGAGACATTTAGGCAATAATGTCAATTCACCAAAACTTTACACTTTACAGTTCGAATTTTACATGTGAAGTTTTGGTCATGTGATTGAGCCTCCCAGGGCAGACTGCACGGGGCGGGTGTCGGTGATCCGGCGCTCGCCACCGCAGGTAGCCGAGACCGATCGCATGCTGCGGGGAGAGCGCGGCGTAATGGGCAGGAGATTTGTTTTTGGCATCGATGAATATCGTCAATGTCGGTAAGGCCTACGGTAGCCTGACGGTTATCCACGGCGTTTCCGTTGAAATCCCGGACGGCGAATTCGTCGTTCTGGTCGGGCCGTCTGGCTGCGGAAAATCGACCTTGCTGCGCATGGTCGCTGGCCTTGAGCCCATCAGCTTCGGTGACATCGAGATCGATGGGAAGGTGGTGAACAACCTGCCGCCCAAGGATCGCGACATCGCCATGGTGTTCCAGAGCTACGCGCTTTATCCCCACAAGACCGTGGCCGACAATATGGGTTTTGCGCTGAAGATGCGCGGCGAGCGCAAGGCCGATATTGACGCCCGTGTCCGCAAGGCAGCCGAGATCCTCGATCTCGTGCCCTATCTTTCCCGCTAGCCGCGCCAGCTTTCCGGCGGCCAGCGTCAGCGTGTGGCCATGGGACGCGCCATCGTGCGGGACCCCAAGGTGTTTTTGTTCGACGAGCCGCTCTCCAACCTCGATGCCAAGCTGCGCGTCCAGATGCGCGCCGAGATCAAGGAACTGCAGCGCCGCCTTGCGACGACGATGATCTACGTGACCCACGATCAAGTGGAGGCCATGACCATGGCCGACCGTATCGTCGTCCTCCGGGATGGCCGGGTCGAGCAGATCGGCTCGCCGCTGACGCTCTACGACAAGCCGGCCAACACTTTTGTCGCCGGCTTCATCGGCTCGCCGTCGATGAACCTTGTCAAGGGCCATATCCTTGCGGGCGAAGAGCCGTTCTTCGAAACCGACGAGGGCATCCGGCTTCCGCTCTCCGGGGCACCGGCAGGGTCCGATCGAACGCCTGCCTATTACGGGATCCGACCGGAGCATTTCGTGCTCGGCGGCGACGTCAGGGCTGATCTCACCATTGTTGAATCGACCGGCTCCGAAACGCAGGTCTTTGCCCGGCTCGGACAGCAGAAGATCATCGGCGTCTTTCGCGACCGCGTCGAGGCTGCACACGGCCAGCCCTTTGCGATGACGCCCAATCCGGCGATGGTGCATCTTTTCGATGCGCAGAGCGGCTTGCGTCTCGACTGAGTTTTCAGGAATGCGCTCCGAGGGGGGAGCGCCAGACGCCACGATGCGTGGCAACTTCAAGGGAGGAGAGAGAAATGAAAGTTGGCGATTACGAACGAATGATGGCCATGGCGCTCAGCCGCCGCGCCATTTTGAAGACGAGCGCAGGCCTTGGTGCGCTTGCGGCCGCTGGCAGCGTGCTTGCACCATTCGGCAATGCCTTTGCGGCCGACGCGTCGCTGCGCTCGCAGATCCTTCAGGTGCCGGGTGTCGGCAAGGGGTCGCCGACCGATGCAGACTGGCAGAAGGTCGGCCAGATGTGCCTCGATGCGACCAAGGCCAACGTCAAGCAGGGTGAGTTCGCCGGTGTCCAGCTCTCCTTCATGGGGCTGAACAACCAGAACCTCCACAACCTCCTCTTCCGCGGCTTCCTGAAGCCCTGGGAAGACTATACCGGCGCCAAGATCACCTGGATCGACCTTGCGCAGGCCGACTATAATCCGCGCCTGCAGCAGGCGATTGCCACCGGCACCGTCGACTTCGACATTCTCGAAATGGGCGCACCGTTCGAGGGTGACGTCTGCGGCAAGGGCCTTGCCTCAGTCATGCCCGACTGGGTCAAGGCGCAGATCGACATGGACGATTACGTCGACTATCTAAAGGCGCCGGTTGGCACCTGGGATGGCAAGACCTACCGCGTCTCCGTCGACGGCGACTGCCACAACTTCAACTACCGCACCGACTATTTCACCGACGCCGACCTTGCCAAGGCCTGGAAGAGCGAAGGCCATGGAGGGGAGTGGGGCGTGCCGAAGACCTGGCAGAAGGTCCAGGAAGTCACCAAGTTCCTGAAGGGCAAGAAGATCGCCGGCGCCGATGCCATCGGCTACCTCGATGCGCCCAAGGCCTGGGGCGGTTTCGGCTTCTACTTCCTCGGCAGCCGCGCCACCGCCTATGCCAAGCACCCGGACGACAAGGCCTGGCTGTTCGACATCGACACGATGAAGCCACGCATTAACAACCCGGCCTGGGTGCGCGCAATCCAGGACGTGGTCGACGCGCTGCCATCGGAGGCGGGCGACCAGCTGAACGCCGATCCAGGCACGACGGCATTCCAGCAGTTCCTTGCAGGCACCGGCTCGATGATCTCCTGGTGGGGCGACGTCGGCCAGAGCGCCCAGACCAGCGACAGTTCCGTGGTCGGCACGACGGTCGCCTTCGACATCCTGCCCGGATCGGACGATGTCTACAACGCGAAGACCGGCAAATGGGACAAGCTCGCCAGTGGGCCGAACTATGCGCCGAACATGGCGTATCTCGGCTGGGGCGTCTACGTGATGGCGCGGGTCGACAGCGACGAGAAGAAGAAGAAGGCTGCCTGGAGCGCTGCCGCCCATCTCGGCGGCAAGGACCTGGCACTCTGGACTGCCGCCTATCCTTCAGGCTTCCAATGCTATCGCAAGAGCCAGTTCGACATCAAGGAATGGGTCGCGGCCGGCTACGAGGAGGCCTACATCTCCAACTATCTCGCCTCGCAGTCGAACTCCTACAACCATCCGAATGCGGCAATCGAACCCCGCATTCCCGGCATCTTCCAATACTACAGCGTTGCGGAAGATGAGCTGGCCAAGGTGTTCGCCGGTCAGGTTAAGCCTCAGGACGGCGCCGATGCTATCGCGGCGGCGTGGGAGAAGATCACCGACCAGCTCGGGCGCGAAAAACAGGTCGCGCTCTACAAGGCCTCGCTCGGCGTCTGATCACGCCGAAGAAGCCTACCCCGTCAGGCGCCGCTGCGTGCGTTGCCTGACGGACCGCGGGACCGAAGTCCGGCCGTCTGCAGATTTTGTCCGGGTTAGCCAGGGATGTGCTTATGTCGCATGCGAATATGCCGGTTATCGGCACGATCGAGCCGGTGGGGGCGCCAAGCCCGTCCGCGCGGCAGGGCCGCGTTCTGCTGATCGGGGCGACCGTCCTGCTTGTGGCCGTGCTCATCCTGCAGATCCTCGATGCATCCGGCGTGACGGCCATTGGGCTCGTCAGCTGGCGACCGCTGGTCTATGCCTATGTTGTCTGGTCGGTGGCGCTCTGTGCAGCCCAGGTGATGATCCGTGGCGAAGCCGGTCAGCGCGCCGCGTTCGTGCTTCCGGCCGTTCTCTTTACCGTGGCGATGGTCATCTTCCCGACGGTCTTCGGCCTCTACATCGCCTTCACCGACTGGAACCTCAGCGCTGCAAACGGTCGGCAGTTCAACGGCCTCGACAATCTCCGCAGCCTGTTTGCGGATGTGTATTTCTGGAACGCGCTGCTGAACATGGTCTATTATGTTCTGTCCGTGCTGGTGCAGTACACGATCGCATTCGGACTGGCGCTGCTTCTCAATGCTGAGATCCGGGCTCGTAAGTTTTTCCGCGTCGCGTTCCTGTTGCCGCTGATGCTGAGCCCTGTTGCCGTCAGCTGGATGATCGGCAAATCGCTGATGGAATATCGCTTTGGCCCGGCGGCAACGCTGGCGCGTCATCTCGGCTGGGAAAATCCCGCCTTCTTCTCGACGCCGGCGCTGGCCCGCGCGTCCATCATGGCGATGGATGGATGGGTGTCCATCCCCTTCATGATGATCCTGCTTTTGGCGGGCCTCCAGGCCCTGCCATCCGAGGTCAAGGAAGCAGCCAAGGTGGATGGTGCCTCGGGCTGGCAGAGCTTCAAGGAAATCACTTTTCCGCTGATGCTGCCAGTCAGCCTGACCGTCGTCATCCTGCGCGTCATCTTCGAGCTCAAGCTTGCCGATATCGTCATCAATGTCACCGCGGGCGGGCCGGGCGGCGCCACCGATACGGTGTCGAGTTTTATCTTCCGCGAATATCGGGATCGCTCGAATGTCGGATACGGCACGATGCTCGCGGAATTCTACCTCGTCGTCATCATCATCTTCGTCTCGCTGATCCTGAAATTGGCGAGCCGGTGGATGCAACGTGCAAATTGAGGGCAGACCGATGTCGACAAGCCAACCCCTTCACGCGCCCACCGAAAGCCAGCCCGGCCTCTGGGCCCGGCGTCCGGCGTTTCTTACCAGCAGCCTTCTGATCTATGCCGCACTGGTGTTCTGGGCGTTCATCTCACTCTTTCCGATCTACTGGACCATCACCACGTCGTTCAAGACGGCTGTGAATGTGACGCAGGGCAATATGATCCCGTTCGTCGACTTCACCCCGGACTGGAAAGGCTGGCGCTCTCTCGGCCTGTCGCCGGACACGATCTTTGTGCAGTCGACCGTGCGCGACGAGTTCATGATGCGGTTCCTGAACAGCATCATCGCATCGTCCGGCGGGGCACTGCTTGCGGTCATCATCGGCTCGCTCGCCGCCTATGGGCTCAGCCGGTTCTCCTACCGGTTTCTCTGGATGCGCAACAAGGATATCTCCTTCTTCTTCCTGTCGCAGTTGATCCTGCCGCCGGTGGTTCTCGCCATGCCTTTCCTCGTGCTCTACAAGCACCTGATGCTGCTCGACACGCTCGTCGGCCTCATCCTCATCTACACGCTGATGGTGCTGCCGATCGTCATCTGGATCATGCGCGACCAGTTTGACACGATCCCGGTCGAGCTGGAACAGGCAGCCCTGGTCGATGGCTGCTCCATCTGGGGCGCCTTCGTGCGCATCGTCCTGCCGATTGCGTTGCCAGGCATGGTGGCGGCGTTCATCCTCTCCGTCATTCTCTGCTGGAACGAATATTTCTTTGCAGCCCTGCTGACCAGTTCCAGCGCCAAGACCCTGCCGGTCATGGTGGCGAGCCAAACGGGGTCGCAGGGGATCAACTGGTGGTCGATGGCCGCCATCTCGACCGCCGCGATCCTGCCGCTGATCCTCATCGGTATTTTCCTCGAGCGCTACATCGTCAAGGGCCTGACGGCAGGTGCGGTCAAGTAACCGGCTTGCGTAGAAGCTGGCAGTTGCGAGACGGTCGATAGGACGGATATGATCCGGCGCAGACACTGAACGTCGACAAGGGGTGGTCATGGTGGGAACAGGCGTTACGATCCTCGGCATCTTCGTGGCCGACACAGCTTATCTGGCACACCGGATGCCGGTTGTCGGCGAGACCATTAAGGGCAGCGGCTTTGCCGTTGGCCCCGGCGGAAAAGGCTCGAACCAGGCGGTCGCTGCCGCCAAGGCCGGCGCCGAGGTCTCGTTCATCTCCAAGATCGGCCGCGATACATTCGGCGATCTTGCGCAGAAAACCTATGCCGATGCCGGGGTTAAGCCGCTGCTGGTGATCATGGACGACGAGCCGACGGGCGCGGCCTTCATCTATGTCAACGATAGCACCGGCGACAACGCCATCATCGTCTATCCGGGCGCCGCCGGCACGATCGGGGTCGATGATGTCGAGGCAGCCCGCGAGGCGATCCGCCAGTCGGCAGTCTTCGTCACGCAGCTCGAGCAGCCGGCCGTCGCCGCACTGCATGCCCTTGCCATTGCACGCGCGGCCCGCGTCACAACGATCTTCAATCCGGCACCCGCCGAAACTTTTCCCGAGGCGATGCTCGACCTGTGCGACTATATCATCCCGAACGAGACGGAGGCTGCAGCCCTCGTAGGCTTTCCCCTCGACACGATCGCGGATGCGAAGCGGGCCGGCGAAGCGCTGGTCGCGCGCGGTGTCGGTGCCGCCGTCATCACGCTCGGCGGGCGTGGCGTCTATTACCATGACGCAGGCACATCCGTGCATGTTCCGGCCATGAACTACGGACCGGTGATCGACACCACGGGCGCAGGCGATGCGTTCGTCGGCGGTTTTGCTGCCGCGATATCGCGCGGTTCGGCGCCGCTCGATGCCGTCAGCTTCGGCTGCGCCACCGCCGGCATCGCGGTGACGCGACGCGGAACAGCGCCCGCCATGCCGACGCGCAGCGAGATCGAGGCGGTGCTTGCTTCGACGAAGTAAATTCTGGTGTAACGTCCCGTCGTCCAGGCCGCAGCCTCAGGATCTAACTGTGGGCCCAGTCCACTGCGCGCGGGAAAACTCGCGCGTGAAATGCTCGATCACGGCCTTGACCCTGAGAGGCCGCAAGGGGCTGGGCGGAGTGACGAGGTAGAGACCCAGCGATGTCGCCGACCACTCCGGCAGGCCTGTTTCGAGCTTGCCCGCCTCGAGGTCGCGCCACACCATGAAATCCGGCTGCAGGGCGAGCCCTTGGCCGGCCAGCAAGGCGGGGTTCAAGATGTCGACATTATCCGTCCACATGGAGACCGGCGGCGCGACGATCTGCTCGCCAAGGACGGGATGCGTGAATTTCCAAACCCCTCTGGAGGGGCCGCCCGTATAGGCAAGCGCCCGATGGCCTGCAAGCTCGCCGGGAGTTTTGGGGCGTCCGTATCTGTCGAAATAGTCCGGCGACCCCACCAAAAGGATCCGCACAGTGGCAAGGCGTCTGGCAAGCAGCGACGAATCCTCCAGGCTGGCGATGCGGAGTGCGAGATCGTAGCCCTCGGCAATCAGATCGACCTTTCGGTCGCTCAGCGAGAATTCCAGCGTGATCTCCGGATAGGCTTTCAGAAGGGGCGGCAAGGTCGCCCCGAGATACGCCGTGCCGAACGACAGCGGTGCGCTGACCCGCACGAGGCCGCGCGGCATATCCGTCTGCTCCGACGCCTCTTCTTCCAGCGCCCGGGCCTCATGAAGGATGCGGGTCGCACGCTCAAGCGACGACCGCCCGGCCTGGGTGACCGAAAGGCGCCTGGACGTGCGGGCGAACAGCGAGAAACCCAGCCGCTGTTCCAGCCGGGAAATCGCCTTTGAGACGGTCGGGTTCGACAGGCCCAGCTCTTCCGCCGCCCGCGAGAATGAACCGAGTTCGGCGACTTTGGCGAAGATGGCCCAGGCTTCAAGATCGGGGAGTCGCGTTTTCATTGTCATTTCAGGAAACAATATGTTTACAATGTTTCTATTTCGTCAAGTGGAAATCAAGGTTATCTTCAGGGTGTCGGAAAACGCGGTTCCTAACCAGCCGCCCGGCCGTCAACGACCCGAGCTCATCATCATCTGAAACCCCAACATTGGAGACGACCATGCCCACGATCACCACACAGGACGGAACCGAAATCTTCTACAAGGACTGGGGTTCTCGGGATGCCCAAGTCATCATGTTCCACCACGGCTGGCCGCTCTCCTCAGACGACTGGGATGGGCAGATGATGTTCTTCCTCGACAAGGGATACCGGGTCATCGCCCACGACCGCCGCGGCCATGGACGCTCCTCGCAGATCGGCACCGGCCACACTATGGACACCTATGTTGCCGACGTCATGGCGCTCACCGATGCCCTCGACCTACAAGATGCCATCCATGTCGGCCATTCCACGGGTGGCGGCGAGGTTGCCCGCTATGTGGCCAATGCCAAGGCCGGGCGCGTCTCCAAGGCTGTCCTTGTCAGCGCTGTTGCGCCGATCATGGTCAAGACGGACCGCAATCCGGATGGCGTGCCCATGGATGTCTTCGACTTCGTTCGCGACCAGACGGCCACCAATCGTTCGCAGTTCTTCTACGATTTCACGATGCAGTTTTTCGGCTACAATCGCGAGGGTGCCGATGTGAAGGAAGGCGTCCGTCGCAACTGGTGGCGGCAGGGCATGATGGGAAGCGTGCTCGCCCATTACCAGGGCATTGCGGCCTTCTCGGAGACCGATTTCACCGAAGACCTAAAGAAGATGGCAGTGCCGACGTTGGTGATGCATGGCGAGGACGACCAGGTCGTGCCGTTTGCAACGACCGGCAAGATCTCGGCTTCGATCGTTCGGGGCGCCGTCCTCAAATCCTATGCCGGTTATCCGCACGGCATGCCAACGACCCATGCCGATGTCATCAATGCCGATCTGCTGGCCTTCGTCCGGAGCTGATCCCCGATGCCATCTTGGGTCCTTCTGAGCCACGATGGCATTCCAATCCTATTCGAGGAATTTTCCCCATGTGCATGCAAACGACAAGAGAACGGGGCCTGCGACTGACTGTGGCTGTGGCAATGCTTGCCTTGCCTCCCATAGCGGCTTTTGCTGCCGACGCCGGCGTTGCCGTGGGTCCGCAATACGACACGACCCACGTCTATCTCGACGTTGGTGACGTCGATCGTTTCATTGCCAGCTTCACGGCGACATTTGGCGGCACATCGACGAAGCAGGTGGTCGCGACGGTGACGCCCACGCCGAGCTCCACGACATCGCAGTTGATCCAGACACCGGCAGGGCTGGTTTCTCTTTTCGGCTTCAAGACGCCGATACCCTATCCATTCGGCACCGAGCGGACCGGCTATCTGGTCAAGGATCTCGACAGCGCCATTGCCGCGGCCCGGAAAGCAGGCGCCGCCGTCGTTGTCGACAGTTATCCCGATCCGATTGGCCGGGATGCCATCGTTCAATGGCCGGGTGGCGTCAACATGCAGCTTTACTGGCATACCAAGGCACCGGCCTATGCGCCGCTTCAAACCGTTCCCGAAAATCGCGTCTACCTGTCTCCAGACGTTGCGGATGTCTTTGTCGCGGATTTCGTAAAATTCTCGCAAGGCAGGGTAGTGTCCGATACCAGTGACGCGGCGGGTACCGACATCGGCCGTGATCGCGCCGACACGTATCGCCGCATCCAGCTGGAATCGGCCTTTGGAACAGTGACGGTGCTGGTGACCGATGGTCATCTGCCTTACCCCTTCGGCCGGGAGACGACAGGCTACGAGGTGACCGACCTTGAGGCAACGCTCGGGAAAGCGACGGCATCGGGTGCGCGAATCCTCGTCCCGCCATTCGCAGCCAACGGACGGGAGGCAGCGATGGTGGAGTTTCCAGGAGGCTATATCAGTGAAATACACAGCGTTGCAGAACGATAGGTTCGACCGGTTAAGAAAGCCTCCGCACGAGCACGGACACTGGCCCGCAGCGCTTCTCCGGAAGCGAGATCAGCAAGCTCATGATCGACAAGTTCGAGTAGCCCGGTAGGCGGCTTTCGAAAAGCACATGCGAGACGAGGACATCCGCCTCGGCCGCGTTCAGGAGCTCACCAGGTCGCTAAAGGAGGTCCTGCCGAAGGGCAGCCGGTCTGCGCCCCGGTCTCGAAGCACAGCAGGTCCGAAAGGGTCGATTGCGTGCGCTCGATCTGGGACGAGAGGGCCGCGTCCTTCCTCACATACATATAGATGAACAGCTCCTGGCGCAGGAGCAGCATGGTTATGCCGTCCAGACCCCCCAAGGCGTGCTCCGCCAGGCTCACGAGGGCGCGCACCATGTCGCCCGCAACGGGCAAGTTCCAGGCTCAGACCGAACCATTACTATAAAGATCCTGTCATTGCAAAACCGAGGGTCAAAGGAGGGGGTATGTCAGAAAAGGTAACCCGTGCCGTGAAGGGCAGGGCGTGCCTATGGCCATTGTCCGGCGAGGAGAGGCTCAAACGCGCTGCTTCCTTTCCAACCCGCTATCTGCCTCTCGGTCGGTACCCTTTTCTGCTCCCCAGTGTAATTATGTTGAAAGTTTATGGGCCATCCTTAGGCTGACCAGCCGAGTCGTCTGTTTTGAAATTTTTTGGAGGAGGTTTTCATGCGGTTGCTTTTGCCTGTTCTCTCGATTGCCGGATGCCTGATCGGCATACCCGCGTCTGCTGTCGATCTGCCGGCGGCGGCGCCCTCGGACCGTCCGTTGAAAGAGTTCGTGACCTCGGTCGAGAAAGACGGATCGATCATCTTCCGCTTGTATGCGCCGTCGGCCAAATCCGTGTCTGTGGTGCTGGGGACCGGCGATCCAATGCCAATGCAGCGTAGCGACACCGGCGTGTGGTCTATGCAAAGCGAACCGCTGAAGCCCAATCTCTATGAATACTACTTTAACGTCGACGGGTTCCGCAGCATCGATACCGGCAGCAATGCGCCCAAACCGCAGCGGCAAGTCAATAGCAGCCTCATTCTGGTGCCCGGAAGTATTCTCGACACCCGCAATGTCGCACACGGCGATCTAAGGCTCGTAACGCTGCATTCGAAGGCTCTGAAATCCGAGCGGCAGATGTATGTCTATACGCCGCCCGGCTACAGCGACGCCTCCAAGCGGCTCCCCGTGCTCTATCTTTATCACGGCTTCGGCGACACCGCCGCGTCCTGGATTAGCCAGGGCAGGGCGCCGCAGATCCTCGACAATCTCATGGCGGAAAACAAGATCCGGCCGATGATCGTCGTTATTCCGGACACGGAGACCGATGTGGATGAGGCCATCGCCGAGAATTTCCCCGCCGCAGACCGGCGCAAGACATTCTATCCCGTCAATGCTGAGGCAGCGGACCGCGAGCTGATGGAAGACCTCATTCCCTATATGAAAAGCCACTACCGGGTTCGCAACGACGCCGACGGCCGGGCCGTGGCCGGTCTGTCGCAGGGCGGATACCAGGCGCTTGTCTCCGGCCTTTCGCATCTCGGCACATTCGGCTGGGTGGCGACCTTCAGCGGCGTGTCGACCACGACTGTCCCCAACAAGGCCGTTGACGATGCCTTGAACGATGCTGCCAGGATCAACAGGAACCTGCGCAATTTCACCGTGACGGTCGGCACCAAGGATCAGGTGACCGGCAAGGACATCGCCGGCCTCAAAGCGACATTGGACAAGAACAAGATCGCTTATGAATACCACGAATATCCTGGCCTGCAGCACGAGATGGATGTGTGGCGGCCGTCGTTCGTCACGTTCCTGGAGAGGCTGTTCAGGAAGTAACGACCTGCAGACTTTCGGGCACGAATATCGAAACGGAGGGCATTGTCCGGCGGATGACGGAATGTTGAACGAGATACCTCGCTTTGCGGTGCGAGGAAAAATGCAAATGTCTGCTGCGTAAAGATCGCATTCAGTCTTTTTTGCTAATCTGGCGTTAGTAATTGGCGCCGGCGCGGTCATTCGCCCGTCTCCATGGGCGATTGTCTTGCGTACGGGTTCTCATGCGTTCATTCATTTTGTCAGCAATCGTCTCGGCCTGCGTGCTTTTGTCCGGCTGCACATCGCGTTCGGCGCCCGAGGCTGCCGCCGCCGCTGTCCCCTCACAGGAGACGACGGGTTCGATCACCCGACCATCGGCCGTGGTGCCGCCGGCCAATGTCGGGCAGTCCGCGCCGAAAGTCGTGGCCGCGCGCGGCCAGTCGAATTTGGCAGGGGCAATGCCGGAACCATTGGGCTTTGCCTCTCCTTCCGGCAACATCGGCCTGCCAGTGCCGGGCTCGCGGCCCGCGCTCCAGGTGGCGATGGCGATGCCGGAGATGCCTTCCGCCGCACGCTCGGCCGGGCAGATCTACGGCCATCGGTTCAGGGATGCCAAGCCGATGAATTTCGGGCGATCCAACCCGCGCAAGCTCGAGGTCCACGGCGTCGACGTTTCGCGCTGGCAGGGCGATATCGACTGGGACCGCCTGCGGACGCAAGGAGCGAACTTCGCTTATATCAAGGCTACCGATGGTGGCGACCATCTCGATCCGATGTTCAAGACCAACTGGCGCAAGGCCAAGGAAGCTGGCGTGCGCCGCGGCGCCTACCACTTCTTCTACTGGTGCCGCACAGCCGGCGAGCAGGCCGACTGGTTCATCCGCAACGTACCACGCGAGGCCAATGCGCTGCCGCCCGTCATCGATGTCGAATGGAACGGCCAATCGGCCTGCAAGCAGCGGATTTCACGGGCAAAAGTGCTCGAAAAGATCCAGGTCTTCGCCGAGAAGCTGGAGCGCCATTATGGCCGCCGGCCGATCATCTACACGGCGCCGGATTTCTACCGCGACAACCTGCAGGGCGAACTGCTGGATTATCCCTTCTGGCTGCGCTCCGTTGCCGCTCATCCGTCGGAACTCTATCCCGGGCGGAAATGGCTGTTCTGGCAATATTCCGGCTCCGGCCTGACGGACGGCGTGCGTGGCAAGATCGACCTCAACGTGTTCCACGGCAGCGGCGGCGAGTGGCAGAACTGGGTCGCGTCGCGCTGAGCGTCACCGGCGCCCCGTGGCGTCGGCAGGCTCAGAAGTCGGCGACCTTGCCCCAGACCGACTTGCTCAGCCGCGCGGGATCGTAAGGCACCGGGTCTACCAGCGGCGGCGTTCCGGCAATGATGTCAGCCACCAGATGGCCGGCACCCGGTCCGATGCCGAAGCCATGGCCGCTGAGGCCGGCCGCGAGGATCAGCCCGGGTAGGCTCGCAATCTCGCCGATGGCTGGAACCCCGTCCGGCGTGCTGTCGATATAGCCGGCCCAGGCGCTCTCTTGCCCGATATCTCTTAGTCCCGGCAGCAGTTTTCGGGCCCGCCGCAGCGTCTCATCGATCTGCGATTGATCCGGCGTCGGGTCGAGGACGCGATTGCGCTCCATCGGGGTCGGGGCGTCGAGCCGCCATCTCGTGACGCTCTCGTGTCCCGATCGCCATCCCTCGGCCCCGCCCAGCGCCAGGCTGCGGCGGCGCTTGGCAAACATCGGAACGAACTCCCGGGCAAAGCGCACCTGTTGCGCCGTTGGATCGACACGCGCCCGGCCGCTGATGGCCAGGGTGTAACCGCCATTGCCCCGACGCGTCACCGAAACCTCGGCAGTGTGAAGCGCATCTGGAATGCCTTCGGCGCCCGGTCCCACCGACAGGATCGACGACCGGACCGAGGCTTGCGGAAAGCGGATGCCCAGCTGGCGGCAGAAGGAGGAGGCCCAGGCGCCACCGGCCAGCACCACGGTCTTTGTTCGGATGGTGCCGGCCTCGGTGATCACGCCGCTGACGCGCCCAGCCTCGGTTTCAACGCCCCGCGCAGCACAGAGCTGGTGGACGGAACCGCCGGCCGCGATGATGCCGCGTGCCACGATCGGTGCCGCACGGGCCGGGTCGGCGATGCCGTCGGTCGGCGAAAATACGCCGCCTTTCCAGCGCTTGCCGGTTGCCTGTCCGCGCTGAGTGGCCTCATCGGCAGTGAGCACGTGCGTCGTGACCCCGACGGTTGCCGCAAAATCGCGCCAGCGGGCCCAGCCGGCTATCTCGGCTTCGTTGACGCTCAGATAAAGCAGCCCGCACCTGGTAAAGCCGACGTCCTCGCCGAGGTCGCCGGCAAGCTTGTCCCACAGGGCGAGACTTTTCGTCGCCATCGGCAATTCGCGGGCATCTCGATTTTGCTGGCGGCACCAACCCCAGTTTCGGCTGGATTGCTCCGCGCCGACGTAGCCCTTTTCGACAAGTGCGACGCGAAAGCCGCGACGGGCGAGATAATATGCCGAGAAGACGCCGACGACGCCTCCGCCGATAACGACGACATCCGCTTCCGCAGGCAAATCCGGTGTTGTCTCGATCTTCAAAAGCGGGGCGGGCATACGATTTCTCCAATGAAGACATAATTATAGCCAGAGGCCTGCGCTAGCGTTTGCCGCAGAGCATGCCCAATCAGCATTTCATGGCGAGACTGCCGTCGCTGGAAGATTATTCTGCTTAACTTGTCAATTGCGCGATTTGCATGGCGAGAGCGGCCTTGCCCGGCTTGATGCATTTTTCATTCCGCATAATATGCTGCAGCAAGCGCGGTGAATGAACACCGGACGTCATGGAGTGCTGATGAAACTCGACCGGATCGACATCAAGATTCTCTCCGAACTGCAGAAGAACGGCCGCATCACCAATGTGGAGTTGGCGGATCTGGTCAACCTGTCGCCCAGTCCCTGCCTGATGCGGGTCAAGAAGCTGCAGGCGGAAGGCTATATTGTCAGCTACTCGGCGCAGATCAACGTTGCCAAGCTCGGGCAGACCCTGACGGTCTTCACGGAAGTGACGTTGAAGAACCACCGGCAGATCGATTTCGCCCGGTTTCTGGCGGCCATCGAGAAGGTCGATTCCGTCATCGAGTGCCATCTGGTCTCGGGCGGATACGATTATCTCATCAAGTTCGTCACCGGCAGCATCACCGAATACCAGACGATCATGGAACGCCTCATCGACATGGATATCGGCATCGACAAATATTTCAGCTTCGTCGTGCTGAAGTCGCCGATCACCCGGTCGCATATGCCGCTGACCAGCCTTTTCCCGATGTAAACCTCAGCGCTTTGCAAAGGCCGCAACAAGTTCAGGGTCCCGCTCGAGGCCGTCGAGCCAGGTGGGATCGAGCTTCGGCACTGAGGAATAGAGGAGCCGCGAATAGGGATGTCCGTCGGGATTGCCGAAGTCGGACGGTGCCATCTGTTCGATCTTTTCGCCGGCATACATCACTGCGATCTCGTCGCAGATCGCCTGCACGACCGAGAGATCATGGCTGATGAAGATGTAGGAAAGCCCGAGCTCGGTCTGCAGCTCTTTCAGCAGATCGATGATCGCCGCAGCCACGACCGTGTCGAGGGCCGAGGTGATCTCGTCGCAAAGAATGAGTTTGGGCTCGGCCGCAAGCGCTCTTGCCAGATTGATGCGCTGTTTCTGCCCGCCCGACAATTCGGCAGGTCGCCGGTATTTCACGCTGCGCGGCAGATGCACCATATCGAGCAGCTGGTCGATGCGGGCTTGCCGCTGGCCCTTCGCCATGCCGTGATAGAAGGCAAGCGGTCGCTCCAGAATGTCCGAGATCGATTTGGACGGGTTGAGCGCGGTATCTGCGAACTGGAAGACGATCTGTAGCTTGCGCAATTCGTCGCGACGGCGGCTGGCAGCGTTTGGCGCCAGTTCCTTGCCGTCGAAAATGATATGGCCGGACGCCGGCGATAGGATGCCGGCTATTGCCCGGGCCAGTGTCGACTTTCCGCAGCCGGATTCCCCAACGATGCCGAGGTTCTGGCCGTAATCGAGTTTCAGGCTGACGGATTTCAGCGCCAGTGCGAGCGGCAATCCATTCGACTGGATCGGGCCATAGCCGGCGGACAATGCATCCACCTCCAGCAGCGGCTGTCGCGCCGCCTGCTCTACAGGGGCCGGCGGGATCCGCAGCGTCGGCTTGAAGGCTGCCACGAGTTGGCGAGTGTAGGGGTGCTGCGGAGATGCCAGGATTTGCGCCGTTTTGCCGATTTCCTGGATTTCACCTTCCTTCAGAACGACGATGCGATCGGCAATCTGGGCAACGACGGCGAGGTCGTGGGAAACATAGACGCCGGCAAGACCGCCCTTTTTCATCACCGACTTGAAGGCCCTGAGCACGTCGATCTGGGTGGTCACATCGAGCGCCGTTGTCGGTTCGTCGAAGATCACCAGCTTCGGATTGCCGATCAGCGCCATGGCGGCTGAGAGCCGCTGCAACTGGCCGCCTGAGACCTGGTGCGGATAGCGCGCGCCGATGGTCTCGGCTTCGGGCAGGGCCAGCGCCTTGAACAGTTCGACCGCCCGCGAGCGGGCCTGGTCGATGGGCATCAGCTTGTGGATGCGCACGACCTCGATCACCTGATCCATGATTGTCTGCGCCGGATTGAAGGCTGCGGCAGCACTTTGCGGCACGTATGCAACTTCCGTGCCGCGCAGGCTGGCGAGGCGCTTTTCGGGCAGGGCGGCCATGTCGTTGCCGGACAATATGACCGAACCGCCGCTGATGCGACAGCCCGGGCGCGTATGGCCCATCATCGTCAGGGCAATGGTCGTCTTGCCCGAGCCGCTTTCGCCGATCAGCGCAACGATCTCGCCCTCAGCGATATCGAAACTGACATCGCGGATGATTGCCACGGTGCGGTTGGCATCGGTTTTCGCCTCGACCTCTAGATTGCGGACTTCGACAAGGTTTGCCATCACATGCTCCGGTCTCTGATTTTATGCGGCAGGTTGTCGATCAGGAGATTGACGCTGATGGTGAGGCTGGCGATGGCGATCGATGGAAAGATCACCGCAGGAGCTGCAAAAGGCAGGCCGCCGATGTTTTCGCGCACAAGAGCGCCCCAGTCGGCGTTCGGCGGCTGAACGCCGAGGCCGAGGAAGGACAGGCCGGACAGCAGCAGGACGATGAAGACGAAGCGCAGGCCGAGATCGGCCAGTACCGGGCCGAGGATGTTCGGCAGGATTTCCGAGCCGATCAAATAGATGGTCTTCTCGCCGCGCGCCCGGGCGACAGTGACATAGTCCATCGTATTGATGTTGACGGCGAGCGCCCGGCTGAAGCGATAGGCGCCCGGCGTGTAGATCACCGCCAGCGTGACGATAAGCACTGGTATGGAGGACCCGACGGCGGCCACGACGACGAGCCCGAAGAGCTTGCTCGGAATGGAGCTCAGGGCGTCGAGGAAACGGGAGAGGCAGGTGTCGAACCATCCGCCGGCGACGGCAGCGCTCATGCCGAGCGCGACCCCGGTGAAACAGGCGACAGCCACGGCGGCAAGCGAGATTCCCACGGTGTAGCGCGCGCCCATCAGGATACGGGACAGGATGTCTCGGCCGAGATAGTCGGTGCCGAGCAGGAATTTTGCCGAGATCGGTCCGAAGTAGTCGTAGTCGACGATATCGCCGATGGAATAGGGGATCAGCAGGGGCGCGAAAATGGCCACCAGTGCCCAGGTAAGGATGATGGTCAGCCCGAGGATGCCGACGATGTTGAAGCGGTAGCCGAAACGTGCCGGGGATACGGAGTAATTTGCCATGGTCAGCGCAGCCTCGGATTGGACATGATGGCGATGATGTCGGCGATCGTGATCAGGATCAGGTAACCGAAACAGAAGATCATCGAACAGGTCTGGATGAGCGGAAGATCGCGCGTCGCCACCGCATCTACCATCATCTTGGCGATGCCGGGATAGTTGAAGATCGTCTCGACGATGATGACGCCGCCGAGAAGGTAGGAAAGCGACAGGGCGACGGCATTGACGATCGGTCCGAGGGCGTTGGGAAGCGCATGCTTCAAGACGATCCGCGTTCGCGATGCTCCCTTCAGAAGCGCCATTTCGATGTAGGGAGTTCCCAGCGTTTCGATCACCGCTGCCCGCGTCATGCGGATCATCTGCGCCGATATGACGAAGCTCAGCGTGATCACCGGCATGGCAAAGACCCGCAGAAGCTCGCCGAAGCTGTGGACCTCGTTGGCGAAGGAGAGCGCCGGAAGCCACTTCAGATAGACTGCGAAGACGAGAACGGCTGATGTCGCGACCATGAATTCTGGCACGGAGATCACCGCGATGGTCACCGTGGTGACGATCCGGTCAAAGATCGAGCCCCTGGCTATTGCAGAGGTGATGCCGAGCGTCAGGGCCAGCGGCACGGAGAAAAGGGCGGTGGCAGTTGCCAGTTTCAGCGTGCTCAGGAAGCGCGGACCGATCAGCTTTGCGATGGCCATGTTGTTGGCATAGGAGATGCCGAGATCGCCGGTGACAAAACCGCCGAGCCAGTGGATGAACCGGTAGAAGGCAGGGTCGTCGAGATGCATCGCGGTCCGCAGACCGGCCACGGCTTCCGGTGTCGCTGCCTGGCCGAGAAGGATCTGGGCGACATCGCCCGGCAACATCTCGGTTGCGAAAAACACGGTGAAGGACACGATCAGCAAGGTGACGACAGCCACGAGCAATCGGTTGATCACCAACACGAGGACGTGGAGGTTCATGGGCGCTCCGCAGGGGGACGGTGCTTTCAAAGCACTGTAGCATGGAGGGAGGCCGGAGACACGATCGATCTCCGGCCGGCTTCATGGCGGTGCTAGGCCTCGAGCCAGACATACTCCGCGAACGCATATCCCATCATGCCGCCGAGCGGGTTGGATTCCAGCCCCTTGAGCTTGGAGGAAATGGCGTCGACATTGGAAATGAAGGCGGGGATGGCCGTGCCGGCCTCTTCCGCGATCATCACCTGCATCGCGTTGTATATTTCCTTGCGCTTTGCCTGGTCCAGCATGCCGCGCGCTTCGATCATCATCTTGTCGAACTTGGGCGACTTGTACTGGCTCTCGTTCCAGGGGGCATCGGAGGAATAGAGGAGCGAGAACAGGATGTCGGGCGTCGGGCGTGGATTGATGTTGCCGAAGTGGATCGGCGCCTTCAGCCAGTAGTTCGACCAGTAGCCATCTGAGGGAACGCGCTGGACGTCGAGCTTCATGCCGATCTCGGCGCCGGCTGCCTGGGCGACCATCGCCATGTCGATGGACGAGGTGGCCGCGTCCGAGGCCACGACGGGGATCGATTGTCCGAGCACGCCGGCTTTCTGGAAGTGGAACTTGGCTTTTTCGGGATCGAAGGCCTTGGGCTTCAGGTCGGCATTATAATAGATGCTGGCCGGGGAAATCGGCTGGTCGTTGCCGATCTCGGCAAGGCCACGCAGCACTGATTTCTGGATCTGCTCCCTGTTGAGCAGGTACTTCATGCCGGTGACGAAGTCGGCCTTGTTACCAGGGCTCATATCGAGGCGCATGTTGAGGTTGGTGTAGTTGCCCGATGTCGTCTTGGAGATGGCGACGGAGGGCTGGGTTTCGAGCAGGCGCATGGAGCGCGGATTGATCGAGGCTGCGAGCTGGATGTCGCCGGAAATCAGCGCATTGACACGGGCGCTGTCGTCGGAGATGGCGAAGAACTCGAAGCTGTCGAGGTGCGGGCCGCCCTGCTTCCAGTAGTTCTTGTTCTTGGTCGCAAGCGAACGCACGCCGGGCTCGAACACTTCGCAAACAAACGCGCCGGTGCCGTTCGCCTTGGAAAAATCTGTCGTGCCGTCGGCCAGAATCATGAAGTGATGCATGGCGAGAATGGTCGGCAGGTCGGCATTGGGGCTGGCGAGCGTGATCTCGACGGTAAGGTCGTCGACGGCCTTGAAACCGGTCATCTGCTTGGCGATCGAATTGACCTTCGATCCGACGGCCGGATCGAGGTGGCGCTTCAGCGAGTAGACCACGTCGGCGGCCTTCAGCGTCTTGCCGTCATGGAACGTGACGCCCTTGCGCAGTTTCACGGTCCAGACCTTTGCGTCCGAGCTTTCGACGCTTTCGGCAAGTTCCATCTGCGTTACGCCGGCCTTGTCGAGGAAAGTCAGGCGGTTGTAGAAGGCACAGCAACGGACGTAGTCAGTCGATAGCGATGCCTTGGCCGGGTCCAGCGTATCGGCCGTCGAGGCCGACCAGCCGGCTGCCTTCAGCGATCCACCGGAAACGGGCGTAGCGGCAATCGCACTGTTGGCGCGGCCGAGGATCAGGCTGCCGGCGGTCGCGGCAAGGCCTCCGGCCATCATCATCTTCAGAAGATCGCGGCGGCTCGCACCACGGCGAATGGCGTTCTCGACCATGGCATCGTCGGAAGATGTCCAGTTGAGGAGTTTATTGTCAGACATGCGCATTCCCCTTTTATTGATTGTTTGAAGGCATTGCCGTATCCGTCCGGGGCCCGTTGAGGCCTCAGGCGGCGTTCGTCTGTTCCACGGCATCCGCAAGCGCCGCCATGGAGGTAAAGTGGAAATCCGGCTTGGTGAAGGCTGCCGGTTCGATCGTGCCGCCATAGCCCTTCTGGGCATGGCGACGCTCGATCCAGCAGTTTGCTATGCCAAGCTGCCTGGAGATCCCGATGTCGTGATACTGGCTCTGCGCGACATGCAGGATGTCTGCGCGGGAGCCGCCTTCTGAAGCTACGAAGGCAAGCACATGCTCGAAAAAGGCCGGGTCCGGCTTTTCCGTGCCGGTGTCGTCGGCGGTAAAACCCTTGTAGAACGGATTGCCGAGCGCCTGCGAAAAGCACTCGAACGCCCAGCGCTGGGCATTTGTCATGGCGATGAGCTTGAAGCGCTTGGCAAGCCGGGCCATTGCATCGGCGCTGTCTGGAAATGCCTTCCACGACTTTGCCGAGTCCCGCAGTCGCTCACCGTACCGGGCATCAGCCGGCAGTCCGAGGGCCGGCGCAATGACTATGTAGACACGCACGAGATCGTCCGGAAAAAGGCCGACATCCGGCATGTAGCGGGCGTTGCGATAGAGGCTGAGCGCGGTCTCGCCATCGACGGACTTGCCGTTTTCCGCAGCGATTTCCTGCAGGCAGCCGACCAGACCGCCCTCGAAATCGATCAGCGTGCCGACCACGTCGAAGGTCAGATATTTGAAGCTTCCAAATGCCTTTTCCAAGCCTCTAGTCCTTTCTCGGTGGACCCTTGGTCCTCCTCTGCAGCGCCGTAACAGAACGATATGCTGTGTGCATTTAAGGCGATACGACCATGTTGAGACCGCCTGATCGCTTTGTTTGCGGCTTTTGACCGCCGGTTGGAGGACAGTGTCTCAGTTAACGGGCACCGAATGCGCTTAAAGACGGAAGTGCCACGGCAGAAAATTCCGAATATTCAGCCGACGCGGTATTTCGGCCCACATGATTTCTCTCTGATGGGGAACCGGTGATCATGCCATGGCGGCGCGGATATCCGGATCTTCCAGCGTCTGGTCCAGCGTCTTGCGGGTCCGCTCGACGATGGCGTCGATTTCGGTCTCCGTGCAGCAGAGCGGCGGCGCATAGCCGAGAATGCCGTTGCCGAAGGCGCGCACGACCAGCCCGTTGTCCCAGGCGCGGTCGAAGATGCGGCGAGATGGGTCCGACGCCGCCGGCAGCGGGGTCTTGCGCTCCTTGTCGGTGACGAGTTCGAGCGCCGCCAGCATTCCGCGACCACGGACCTCGCCGACCAGCGGATGGCTGGCGAGGCTGTGCAAGCCCTCCATCAGTCGGGCACCGACCTTGCGGCCATTCTCCAGCAACCCGCCTTCGTAGAGGCGCAGCACTTCGAGGCCGACGGCGGCGCTGACTGGATGGGCGGAATAGGTATATCCGTGTCCGACTGCAGCGCTGCCGGCACCGTCGGCGATGGTCTGGTAGATCTTGTCCGTCATGAAGACGGCGCCCATCGGCACATAGCCTGAGGTCAGCCCCTTGGCGACGGTCATGAAATCCGGAACGATGTCTTCCTCGCTGCAGGCAAACAGCGGTCCGGTGCGGCCGAACCCGGTGATGACTTCGTCGGCTATGAACAGGATGTCGAGTTCGGTGCAGAGATCGCGCATCGCCTTGATCCAGCCTTTCGGCGGCACGATAACGCCTCCGGACCCCTGGATCGGCTCGACATAGAATGCAGCGACGCGGTCCGCGCCGAGAGCCTCGACCTTGGCACGCAGCGCTGAAGTCGATGCAGCAATGATCGCCGCATCGTCGCTGCCGACCGGGTTGCGATAGGCGTAATGAGACGGGATTTTATGCTGCCAGTCGAACGGGATGCCGAAGCCTGCATGAAACACCGGCAGGGCCGTCAGCCCGGCGCCAACCGTCGATGAGCCGTGGTAGCCCTGTTCGACGGAGATGAACTGGTCTTTCCCGGGCATGCCCTTGGCATGATAATAATAGCGGATGAAGCGAACCGTGCTGTCGACCGCATCGGAGCCGCCGAGCGTGAAATAGACATGGTTGAGATCGCCGGGCGTCCGATCGGCAAGTTCAGCGGCAAGGCGGATGGCGGGCTCGGAACCGAGGCTGAAATAGCCAGTGGCGTAGGGCAATTCGCGCATCTGCTGTGCGGCGGCCTCGACGATGCTTTCCTGGCCGTAGCCAGCATTGACGCACCAGAGCCCGGCAAAACCATCGATAAGCTGATGGCCAGAGGCATCCGTGACCGTCGCACCCTTGCCGGATTTCAAAACCCGCACGCCGATTTTCTCGTGGGTCCTGTAGGACGCGACCGGATGGACGAGGTGGGCGCGGTCGAGTTCGATGAGAGAGTTGCTCAGCATGGTCGTCTCCTGATTTAGCCAAGCGCCTGGCTTGCAAGGGCAAAGGTTTGAAACGCGGATGTCCCGGTGGAAGGCTTGGCATTGCGCTGCATGGCGATGCCGCTGCCGACATTGGCAAGGCTCTGCGCCTCCAGCCACGATGCAAGGCCGCAGGCCTCGGTGGTGTCGACGCGGACGAATTCCCCGTGGCGGGCTTCGATCAGACCGGCGATGAGGGCCTTGGCCTCGTCAGCATTCGCGGCCACCACTGGACCGATGACCTCGCCACGACCGAACGCGCGCATGGCGGCAAAGGCGGTGATCTTGCCGGCGGGGCGCAAGACGGCGATCCGGCCGGCCTGGTGCAGCGCCTCTATAAGGTCGAAGCGTTCGAGGCCGGAGGCTGACTGGTCCAGCGTTGCGCAATCGGCAAGGTCTTCGACACTTGCCCAGTCGAGGCTGGCTTCACCATTTCCAGCACCCAGGGCGCCCTGATGCTGGAGGATCCGACCGGTCTCCTTGAAGCCAAGCTTGGTGTAGAGCGGCAGGCCTTCCTTTGTGGCGTTCAGGCGGCACTCGCGATCGCCACATTCGGCGAGCGCCATATCCATCAGCCGCCGTCCGATGCCACGGCCGCGCATCGCCTCGTCAACGATGACCATGTTGATGGTGGCGGCCGCAGTCCCGTAGGGGGTCACGAAGGTGGTGCCGACTACGCGACCGTTCTCTATGGCCACGAAGCCGACGCTGAGCGAGAGCACCATCGCCCAGTCTTCCAGGCGGTGCGGCCAGCCGGCCTGACGCGAGAGCGTCAGCGCGCCTTCGAGATGGTCGGCAGAAAACTTCACGATGTCGATGTGGCTGGGGTCGATGTGGCTTGGGTCGATGTGGCTGGGGTCGATCTGGTCTGGCGGCATTCTCTTGTTCCGGATAATCCTGTCCTGTCTTCATTGATAGCGCCGGCGTGCAGGTAGAACCTCCTGACCATGGGGTTGGCGGCAACATGTTTGCATCGTCTTTCCGGAGGGGCGCCGCATCTTATGCCGTGGGTCGAGCCATGCCGGGCGACAGGGACGACCGGCCGGGACAGCCGGCGCAACTCTCTGCCAAACGGCTAGTGAGATACGCAACAATCTGCTTTCAGTCACAGCAATTGCGGTCAACGACATATCCGGGACGCGACTATGATCGGGGCAACAAGGCGCCCGGCCATGGCGCCAATATCCCGTCACCAGCCCAAAACCAGTAAGGAATTTGAGAGCGATGTCCCAGTTTCGGCCCAAATACATCACCTTCGACTGCTACGGAACGCTGACCCATTTCCAGATGGCGGAGGCGGCCGAGAAGATCTATGGCGGCCAACTCGAAGCCGCCGCCATGAAGCAGTTCATCAAGAATTTCGCCGCCTATCGCCTCGACGAGATCCTCGGGGACTGGAAGCCCTACAACGAAGTCATCCACAATGCCGTCGAGCGCACCTGCAAGAGGAACGGCGTCGCCTTCAACGATGCGGATGCGCGCTCGATCTACGAGACAGTGCCGAGCTGGGGCCCGCACGCCGACGTTCCGGCTGGCCTTGCCAAGGTCGCCAAGGAAATTCCGCTGGTTATCCTGTCGAACGCCATGAACGAGCAGATCATGTCGAACGTCGAAAAGCTCGGCGCGCCATTCCATGCGGTCTACACCGCTGAGCAAGCCAATGCCTACAAGCCGCGCTTCCAGGCATTCGAATATATGTTCGACATGCTCGGCTGCGGTCCGGAAGATGTTCTGCATTGCTCCTCGTCGTTCCGCTACGATCTGATGTCGGCCCACGATCTCGGCATCAAGAACAAGGTCTGGGTCAACCGTGGCCATGAGCCGGCCAATCCTTATTATGAATATACCGAGATCAAGGACATTTCGGGCCTGCCCGGCGTCGTCGGGCTCTGACGGGGATGGCGATGCAGTTCAAGTCCTACTGGCACGATACAGCGCCCGCTTTCGCGGCGGCCAGCAAAGGCCCGGTCGAAGGCCATTACGATGTGGCCGTGATCGGCGGCGGTTTCGGTGGCCTGTCGGCAGCCCGGCACCTGGCGAAGGCCGGGGTCAAGGTCGTCGTTCTCGAGGCGGCCCATGTCGGCGCGGGCGCATCGGGTCGCAACGGTGGACACCTCAACAACGGCATCGCCCACGGTTTTGCCTCTGCCCGGAAGGAACTCGGGGCGGAACGGGCGAAGGCGCTCTACCGCGCCTTCGACGCTTCCATCGATACCATTGAGCGCATCGTTACGGAGGAGAGCATCGACTGCAATTTTCGCCGTGCCGGCAAGCTGAAGCTCGCCTCGAAGCCGGAGCATTTCAAATCGATCGCCGCCAATTTCGAGCTCGTCAACCGGGACGTCGATCCCGACACGGCCCTGTTGACGGCGACTGACCTGCGGCACGAGATCTGCTCGAACGCCTTCCACGGCGCCATGCTGTCGAAAAAGAGCGCCATGATGCACATGGGCCGCTACGTCGCGGGGCTTGCCAACGCCGCCGTGCGCCATGGCGCGGTGATCTTCGAGAATGCCGCGGTGACGGACCGCAGTGTGGCAGGCGCCAGGCATACGCTGACCACAGCGCGTGGCAGTGTCACAGCCGATGCAGTCTTTGTGGCAACGGGTGCCTATACCTCCGGTCCCTTCGGCTTTTTCCGGCGCCGCATCGTCTCGGTCGGAAGCTTCCTGCTGGCCACCCGGCCGCTGACTGATGCCGAGGTCGCCGACGTCATGCCGGGCAACCGCACCTGCGTCACCTCGCTCAACATCGGCAACTACTTCCGCCTGTCGCCGGACCAGCGGCTGATCTTCGGCGGCCGTGCCCGGTTTTCTGCATCGTCGGATCAACGCTCAGACGACAAGAGCGGCGCCATCCTGAAGGCGAGCCTGCGCCAGATCTTTCCGCAGCTGGGTCAGGTCGAGATCGATTATTGCTGGGGTGGCCTCGTCGACATGACCAAGGATCGCTTCCCGCGCGCCGGCTTTGCCGACGGTGTCTGGTATGCCATGGGCTATTCCGGCCACGGAGCGCAGATGGCAAGCCACATGGGGATCGTCATCGCCGACGCGATCATGGGCAAAGCCGACCGTAACCCAGTCTCCGGTCTTGAATGGCCCGCTATCGCCGGCCATTTCGGCAAGCCATGGTTCCTGCCGATGGTCGGGCTCTACTACAAGACGCTCGACCGGTTCCAGTAAACCAAAGATCTCACGAACAAGGGGCGGAGAGTGATCTCCGCCCCTGTTCGCGTCCGTGTCAGCCAAGTCCACCGATGTGGAAGCTCTTAATTTCGAGATATTCCTCGATCCCGCATTGTCCGCCCTCGCGGCCGATGCCGGATTGCTTGACGCCGCCGAAGGGCGCGACCTCCATCGAGACGGAGCCGGTGTTGAGGCCAACCATCCCGAATTCGAGCGCCTCCGCCACCCGCCATGAGCGTCGCAGGCTCTCGGTGTAGAAATAGGACGCCAGGCCGAACGGGGTGGCGTTGGCGATTTCGATGGCTTCCTCTTCGGTCTCGAACCGGAACAGCGGAGCGACCGGACCGAACGTCTCTTCATTGGCCAGCAGCATGTCCGTTGTGGCGCCACCAAGCACGACAGGGACGGCATATTGCTTGCCATCTGGCATTGCAGGTCTCTCGGAAATGATGCGAGCGCCCTTGGCAAGTGCATCCTCGATATGGCGATCGATCTTGTCGATGGCCGCCGCGTTGATCATCGGTCCGATATCCACGGGTTCGCCGGCCCCCGGGCCGACCTTCATGACGGAGACCCGGGCCGCCAGCTTTTCGGCAAACGTGTCATAGATGCCGGATTGCACAAGAATGCGGTTGGAGCAGACGCAGGTCTGCCCGCCGTTGCGGAACTTGGACGCGAGCGCGCCGTCGATCGCCAGATCGATATCGGCATCGTCAAAGACGATGAACGGCGCGTTGCCGCCGAGTTCCAGGCTGAGGCGCTTGATGCTGTCGGCGGCGCCCCTCATCAAAAGCGAGCCGACGCGGGTCGATCCGGTAAAGGATATCTTGCGCACGATCTCGTTCGCCATCATCTCATTGCCGATCTCGGCCGGCATGCCCGTGACGATATTGATGACACCTGCCGGGATGCCGGCACGCTCGGCCAGCACGCCAAGGGCCAGCGCGGAAAATGGCGTGAATTCAGAAGGCTTGACGACCACGGTGCAGCCGGCCGCAAGCGCTGGAGCGACCTTGCGGGTAATCATGGCGTTCGGGAAATTCCACGGCGTGATGATGGCGCAGACGCCGACGGCCTCCTTCAGCACGATGATCCGGCGATCTGCCGTGGGCGATGGGACGGTCGTTCCGCCGACGCGGCGGGCTTCCTCGGCAAACCACTTGACGAAGGATGCGCCATAGCGGATTTCGCCCAGCGCTTCCGCCAGCGGCTTGCCCTGCTCGAGGGTCAGGATCATGGCGAGATCCTGCTCGTTTTCGAGGATCAAGCGGTGCCAGGCTTCCAAGAGCGCTGCCCGTGCCGCATGGGTCTTGGCCTTCCAGGGGGCGAAGGCTGCCCGCGCTGCTGCGATTGCCTCGCGTGTTTCATCGCCGCTGACATCGGGAACGTGCCCGATAATACCTTGCGTCGCCGGATTGGTGACCGGCACCGACGAACCGGAGGCAGCGTTGCGCCAGATGCCGTCAATGACGCATTGCTGCTGGAAGAGGTTGTTGTCCTTCAGAGTGTCCATTTTGGCGTTCCTTCTCGTCAGCAAAGCGTCGAAAGCACAGCGGCAGTGATCGCGTCGGTTTTGTCGCGGCCCGGCCTTGTGCCGATGCCGCTTGCGGTCGCAGTTTCGATGGCCTTGATGATCCCGGCTGCCGCGGCGGGCTCGCCGAGATGCTCCAGCATCATCGCTGCCGACCAGATGGTGGCAATCGGGTTGGCAATGCCGAGATGGGCGATATCGGGCGCCGATCCATGCACCGGCTCGAACATCGATGGCGCGGTGCGATCGGGATTGATGTTGGCGGAGGCTGCAAAGCCGAGGCCGCCCTGGATGGCGGCGCCGAGATCGGTCAGGATATCGCCGAACAGGTTGGACGCAACGACGACATCGAGACTGTCCGGTGCCATCACCATGCGCGCCGCCATCGCATCGATGTGATAGTTTTTCACCTCGACATCCGGATACTCGGCGGACAGTTGCGCCGTCACTTCGTCCCAGAACACCATCGAGTATTTCTGCGCATTCGACTTGGTGACGGAGGCCAGCATCTTGCGGCGCAGGCGGGCCTGCTCGAAGCCGAAGCGCAGGATGCGCTCCACACCCTTGCGGGTGAAGATCGACGTCTCGACGGCGACTTCGTCGGGCGTGCCGACATGCACGCGGCCGCCGGCACCGGAATATTCGCCCTCGGTGTTTTCGCGGATGCAGAGGATATCGAAGCCCGTCGACTTCAACGGACCTTCGACGCCCGGTAGAAGACGATGCGGACGGATGTTGGCATATTGCACGAAGGCCTTGCGGATCGGCAGCAGCAGGCCGTGCAGCGATACGGAATCGGGCACCTCCGCCGGCCAGCCGACGGCACCTAGCAGGATGGCATCGTGTTTGCGAAGGGTCTCGATACCGTCTGCGGGCATCATCGCGCCGGCTTCCTTGTAAAAGGCGCAGGACCAGGGGAAGGTCGTGCCGTTCAGCTTGAAGCCCGCCTGCTTCGAGGCTGCCTCCAGCACCTGCCAGGCGGCGTCGATGACGGGAACGCCGATGCCGTCGCCGGGGATCAGGGCTATGGAATAGGTCTTCATGGATTTTTCCTTTACAGGTCGATCAGGACGCTTTTGGATTTCCGATTGGCGAGATAAGCGTCGCGGCCGAGATCCTTACCGATGCCGGAGCTTTTGTAGCCGCCTGTCGGAAGGATGTGGTCGCGCGAACGCCCGTAGCGATTCACCCAGATCGTACCGGCCTGCAGTCGCTTCGTCACCCGGATTGCCCGCGACAGGTCGGTCGTGAAAACGCCGGCCGCAAGCCCGTAGGTCGGGTGGTCGGCCAGCGCCAAGGCCTCTTCCTCTTCTTTGAATGTCTGGATCGTCAGCACCGGGCCGAAGATTTCCTCGGTCACGGCAGGGGAGGATGGGGTGACGCCTGCGATCAGTGTCGGTGCATAGAAATATCCGTCGCGCTCCAGCATCTGGCCGCCACGCAGGCATTCGGCACCCTCGGCGACCGATGCCCTGACGATGCTGTCGATGCGGCCGATCTGGCGCTCGGAAATGATCGGCGAATATTGCGTCTTTTCGTCCCATGTCGGGCCTGGGGTAATGTCGTCCATGGCTGATGTAAGCGCATCGATCAGCTGAGCCGCCACCGACTGGTGGACGATCAGCCGCGATCCGGCGACGCAGGCCTGCCCGGCATTTGACAGGATGCCCTGCGCCACGGCCTTTGCGGTGCGGGCAATGTCGGCATCGGCAAAGACCAGCTGCGGGCTCTTGCCGCCGAGCTCGAGCGTCATCGGTTTGATGCCCGTTTGAGCGATGTTGGCCATGATGGCACGTCCGGCCGCTGTCGAGCCGGTGAAGCTGATCTTGCCGATCTCCGGGTGGCCGGTGATTGCAGTCCCGGTCGTCGCGCCATCGCCGAGCACGATGTTGATAAGGCCAGCGGGCAGGCCGGCGCGCACCGAGAGCTCGGCAAGATAGAGCGTCGAAAACGGCGTGAGTTCGGATGGTTTGAGCACCACGGCATTGCCCGCAGCCAGCGCCGGCCCGAGTTTCCAGGCGGCCATCGACAGGGGAAAGTTCCAGGGGGTGATCGCGCCGACCACGCCATAGGGTTCGGACATGATCATGCCGAGGCTGTCCTTGCTCGTCGGCACGAGGTCGCTGCCCTCCTTGTCGGCGAACTCGGCAAAAAAGCGGATCTGTTCGGCGCTGATGGCGATATCGCCCTGGATGAGGTGGCCGACGGGGCGCGTCGAGGGGATTGCCTCAATCCTTGCAAGTGTTTCCGCCTCGGCCTCGATCAGGTCGGCCCAGCGATGCATCATCCGCGTGCGTTCGCGCGGCCTCACATCTGCCCAGCCGCTTTCCTTCAAGGCGCGTTTTGCGCCCTGAACGGCCTCGTCGACAAGATCAGCCCCTGCTATGGGGCAATCGGCGAACGCGGCGCCGTCGGAGGGGCGGTGCATGGCAATTTCACCCTTTGCCGCGATCATCCGCCCGCCGATGAAATGTCCGTGGGGAAGCTGCACGGAATCGGGATTGAAGCTCAGCGACATGGCATTTCCTCTGGGCGTTGGCAGACCACCGAAACTAGCGGTCATTGCCGCGCAGTTTGCGTCGACTGTGGCCCGGGCGGCGATGGAATCTCCCGTTTACCGGTGCGTTCGCAGCGCATTCTTCGGCGGCTTTGAGCGCGGCGATATCGTGCCGCGCGCACTGGCGAGAGATGCTGTCCCGCAGGGGAAAATTCAGTTGACGGTGACGTAGATCTTGCGGACGGTCTCGATCGTACGCCAGATGCCGACGAAGCCGGGCTTCATGACAAAACTGTCGCCGGCGCGATAGGTATAGGTCTCGCCGTCCTTCTCGACGATTTCAACAACGCCGGTGATGAGGTGGCAGAACTCGTAGGTCGTCCCCTTGATCGAATGGGTCTCGCCGGGGGTCGCTTCCCATACGCCGGTCAGCACGCTGTCGTCGCGCGAGGCGTCCTGCGGCCAGGTCTTGAAGGACGGATCGCCGGAGATCAGGCGCTCGGCCGTCGGCTTCGATTCGCGCGGAGCCGTGGTCGGGTTGGTGTCGATAAGCTTGAGAAGGGACATGTGTTTTCTTTCCTTTTTAGTGTCAGTAGCCGCGCTTGCGGTCGACGAGGCCGATCGGGTCCTTCCCGGCCTCGTGACGGTGGATGTTGGCGATGACGGCCTTGGCGGCAGTCTCGGGTTGGGTGACGCTGGCGATATGCGGCGTCAGGATGATTCTCGGGTGTTGCCAGAGGGGATCGCTGGCGGGGAGGGGTTCAGGATCGGTAACGTCGAGCACCGCACCGGAAAGGTGCCCGCTGTCCAGCGCGTCGATCAATGCCTGTTGATCGAGTTGCGGCCCGCGACCCGCATGGATCAGCGATGCGCCGGCCGGCAACTTCGAAAAGAGGTCCGTATTGAGCAAGCCCCGGGTCTGCGGCGTTAGCGGCAGGAGGCAGATCAGGATGTCGGTGCGCGCCAGAAATGCATCGAGCTGGTCTTCGCCGTTGAAGCATGAGACGCCTTCGATCTCACGAGGCGAGCGGCTCCACCCCGCCAGCGAAAAGTCGAATGGCCCGAGGCGCTCCAGCACAGCCTTTCCGAGCAGTCCGAGACCGAGCACACCGACACGCTGGTCTGGCGCCTGACGCACTGGGCGGGATTTCCAAACGCCCTGTTGCTGCTGTGCGAGATAGCCCGGCAGGTCCCGGTGCAAGGCCAGTACGGCTAGCGTCACATATTCCTGCATCATCCGCACGATCCCGTCCTCCACCATCCGCACCAGCTTGACGCTGTCCGGCAGGGCTAGACCGTCAAACTGATCCACCCCGGCGCCGATGGAAAACAGCACTTCGAGATTGGTGTAGCGCTTAAGGTCGTCGGGCGCGGTCCAGGTCAGCAGGTAGCGCACGTCTTCTGGAGCAACCGACTTCGCATCGGTCACGAACGGCAGACGAGGCAGCTCGCGGGCGAACTCTGCGGCAAATATCCGGGCGCGCGCTGCGTCCGAGTTGAATAGAAAGGCCATTCGATTGTCCCGCTCGTTGGTGTGGGAGGTGTCGATCAACTGCCAAGGCAATCTGTGGAGATCGCTCTCAGGCGCATGATCGCCGCCCGAGGTCTTCGATCATCTTCCGGCATGCGGCGAGCTCGCCCACTTCGATATACTCGTCGGCCTTGTGGGCGCGACCGATATCGCCCGGCCCGCAGATGATCGCATCCATGCCGGCGGCCTGGTATAGTCCGGCCTCGGTGCCGTAGCTGACGGCGGCAAGCGGCGGTTGTCCCGTCAACGCTTCCAGTAGGCCTACCAGAGGGGCGTCGGCTGCAAGCGACAAGGCCGGATATTCGCTGAGCAGGTCCCAGCGGGTGGTGAAGCCTTGTGTTTCCAGGGCGAGCAGGGCAGACTTTAGCGGCTGCAACAGTGTCGAGGGCGAAACGCCCGCTATGGCGCGCGCCTCGACGTCGGCGGTGCAGAAATCCGGGATGATGTTGACAGCCTGGCCACCGCTGACGACGCCGACCTGCAACGAGGAGTAGGGCGGCTCGAAGTTGCTGTCAAAAGGACCATTTAGAAGGCGTCTAGCGGAGGCGACTGCCTCGCCGAGCACCGATGCCATCGCATGGATGGAATTCGCGCCGAGATCCGGACGCGAGGAATGGCCGGTGAGGCCGCGGATCTCGATGCGGGCGGCAGCCTTGCCCTTGTGGGCGCGGATCGCACGCAGGCCGCTGGGTTCGCCGATGATGCAGCCCTGAGGTTTGGCGCAGAGGTCGGGCAGCAACCGAAGCAGATGCGGCACGCCTCGGCAACCGGCCTCTTCGTCATAGGAGAAGGCCAGATGCACGGGCTGCGTCAGGGGCATGGCGGCCAGCGCCGGCAGGGCTGCGAGGGCGCAGGCGAGGAACCCCTTCATGTCGCTGGTGCCACGTCCGTAGAGCCTGTCTCCGTCTGCGCGCAGACGGAAAGGATCGGAGGTCCAACCCTGTTCACCGGCCGCCACCACATCCATGTGCCCGGAGAGAAGGATGCCCGGGACGTCTCTCGGGCCAATCGTCGCAAAGAGATTGGCGCGGTCGCCCTCCGGCCCCATCGCCACCGTCACGTTGGCGCCGCAGCTCTCTGCATGGCGACGGATCCACGCGACGATGTCATGGTTGGCAGTGCCGACCACACAGGGGAAGGCGACCAGCCGTTCAAGAATGTCCTGCTCATGCATCGCGCAACCGTCCCTCGTGTGTCGACCGCAGCATAGGGAGACATTCCGGCACGGGTCTCCCGAAGGTTCGTCCGCTGCAGCGCAAACTGCTGAAAAAGACCGTATTTGAAGCGAAATCTTCGGTGTCGAATGGCGGAAAATCGACAGTTCAAGATGGATGTTACGGGGTGGTGACGATTGTCGTCGCCCGCCCGGCTCTCTATCGTGGAGTGCGGGCGACGGAGGGGGAATTGACCACAGAAGAAACGATGCGGCTGGAGTCCTTTGACCTGCAGCTTTGCGACATCGCCGGAACCGATCCCGAAAAGCTGCATGCGTTGTCGCTTGCCGTCGGCTGGCCGCACCGGGTGAAGGATTGGCTGATGCTGCGCGAGATCGGGTCCGGCGTGGTGGCGCAGGACGAGATCGGCCGTGCCATCGGCTCGGCCATGTGGTTTCCGTTGTCGGACGATTTTGTCACGGTCGGCATGGTCATTACCTCGCCGAGGCTGCAGGCGCATGGCCATGGCCGCTGGCTGATGGACCATGTCTTGAGACAAACCGGGTCGCGTCCGCTGCGCCTCAATGCGACACGGGCGGCGCGGCGGCTCTATCTTTCCATGGGCTTCACCGCAGAAAAAACCGTCTATCAGTGCCAGGGAACCGCGGTGCTATCTGGCGAGCCGCCGCTCCCAGAGCAGGCTATTCTGCGCGCTGTGACGCTGGACGATCTGGCGGAGATTGCAGCGCTCGACCGCGCCGCCTATGGCACCGACAGGGCAGCGCTGCTTGGCCGTCTGCTGCATGCTTCCAAGGGCGTGGCGCTGATACGCGGCGGCCGGATCGCCGCATTTTCCCTCGCACGCAATTTCGGACGGGGCACCGTGATCGGTCCGGTCGTGGCCGTCGATGACGCCGATGCGATCGCCGTGACGGCCCCGCACGTCGAAATACATGCCGGCGCCTTCCTACGCATCGATACGCGCCAGGCGATGGGTGACTTTGCCGAGTTCCTGACGCAATCGGGGATGCCGGTCTTCGATACGGTCACCAGCATGTCGCTTGGCGGTCGCTGGTTGCTGGATCGCCCGGGCGATGAACCCCGCCCGACGATCTACGGACTGGTCAGCCAAGCCCTAGGCTGACCAACTCCGGCGAGGTCTAAAGCCTCTGGTTCTCAGGTGCCGGCATAGCCGACGACACCCTTGATCTCGGTAAACTCGTGGATGCCGAACTTGCCGTACTCACGGCCATTGCCGGATTGCTTGTAGCCGCCGAACGGTGCGGCGCCATCCCAGGCAGAATTATTGATACGCACAATTCCCGCTCGCAGCTTTCGTGACAGGGCGCGTGCCTCGCTTGCGTCCCCCTGGATGTAGGCGGCAAGGCCGTACGGCGTGTCGTTGGCAATGGCGACTGCCTCATCCTCGGTTTCATAGCCGATCATGACCAGCACAGGACCAAAGATCTCCTCCCGCGCAATCGTCATGTCGTTGGCGACCTTCGCAAAGACGGTCGGCTTGATGTAGTAGCCGACGTCCAGGTGATCCGGCCGATCATTGCCGCCGGCAATCAGCTCGGCGCCCTCGTTGATCCCCTTGCGGATGAGGTTCTAGATCTTGTCGAACTGCTGCTGGCTGACCACAGGCCCCATCGTCGTTGACGGGTCCGCCGGCGACCCGACGACAATTTCACCGGCGGCTTTTGCCGCTGCCGCGATGGCATCGTCCATCCGTTCCATCGGCACGAGCAAGCGCGTCGGCGCATTGCAGGACTGGCCGGAATTATCGAAGCATCGGCGCACGCCCATCGTCACCGCCGCGCCAAGGTCAGCGCTTCGCAGAACGACGTTCGGTGACTTTCCGCCGAGTTCCTGATGCACGCGCTTGACGGTGGGGGCAGCTGCCGTCGCCACCGATATGCCCGCTCGGGTGGAGCCGGTAAACGATATCATGTCGACATCGGGGTGGCTGGCAAGGATCGTGCCGACTGTCGGGCCATCGCCGTGGATGAGGTTGAAAACACCGGCGGGAACACCTGCTTCGTGCATGATCTCCGCAAACAGGATCGCATTCAGCGGCGCGATCTCCGAGGGCTTCAGCACCATGGTGCAGCCGGTGGCCAGCGCCGGCGCGACCTTGGAGGCAATCTGGTTGATCGGCCAGTTCCAGGGCGTGATCATCGCGACGACGCCGATCGGCTCGTGGATAATGCGCGTGTCTCCTTGCATGTATTCCCAATCGAAGCTTTCGAATGCGCGGATTGTTTCTGCAAAATGGGCAGCCCCAAGGATTGCCTGTGACTGGCGTGCAAGTGCTGTCGGTGCGCCCATCTCCCGCGAGATGACGTCGCCGATCTCGTCGTTGCGACGCTTGAGGACCTCGAGCACTCGCCTGAGCAGGGCAAGCCGCTGCTCTCTCGAAGTTTGCGAGAAGGATGGGAAGGCCTGCCTCGCAGCCGCTATCGCCCTTTCGGCATCGGCTGCATTGCCCATTGCAATCGTCGCGAATGCCTGTTCCGTTGCGGGGTCGGTGACATCGATAGTGGCCTTACCGACGGGGTCCACCCATGCACCGCCGATATAGAATTTGTCCGTATTCTTCATCTCGTGCTCCCGCATCAAGGCGCCCCCGCAACCGGGAATTCCATAGGTCGCAGTTTAAGGCGGGCTGGCGGCAGGTCTTGCCGTAAGCTTGCCCGCTGCGGCCAAATCTGCCGATCGACGCCGCTGTTCAGGCCAATGGTTTCGACAGGGCTTCGATCCGCCAGAGGTCAGCTGCGGAGGTTCAGTTTGTCCCAGATCCTCACGAGGTCGGTCACGGACTTGACGTTCATCTTGCGCATGAGCTGGCCACGTCGCACCTTGACGGTGATTTCGCTGACTCCGAGCTGCCCGGCGATCTGTTTGTTGAGCAAGCCCTTAACGACCAATTCCATGACAGCCTGCTCCGACGTGGTGAGGCTCTGCCAGAGCTCGCGCAGCTTTGCCGATACGATTTCCTCTTTTCGCTGCAGGCGGTGTCTGTCTATGCCCAGCTGGATCGCATCAAGGAGGTCCTGATCGCGAAAGGGTTTCGTCAGGAACTCGATGGCCCCGTTCTTCATCGCCTTGACCGACATGGCGATATCGCCGTGTCCGGTGATGAAAATGACGGGCAGCGTAATTCCCATGGCCGTCATGCGTTGCTGGAATTCAAGGCCGCTTTGCCCGGGCATTCGAACGTCGAGGACGAGACAGCCAGGCGCGTCTGCTATCGGTGCGCTCAGAAATTCGTGTACGGAACCATAGGTCAAGACCGCCAGCCCCACGGATGCAAGCAGATCCTCCAGTGCGGTGCGCACGGATACGTCATCGTCGACCACATAGACGACCGGATCGTCCAAAATATCGAACTGGCCGAGCCCGATCATGATTGATCGTCCTCCTTGGCCGGCAGGCTGAACTGGACGGTGGTGCCCATGCGCGGCGCTGATGTCACCGAGATGCGTCCGCCATGCGCTTCGATGATGGAACGACTTATGGAGAGGCCGATGCCCATGCCGCTTTCCTTGGTCGTCCAGAACGCCTCGAACAGATGATCGATTGTCGATTGCTTCATTCCGATGCCGGAATCGGCAACGATAAAGGTGGCGCCTGTCGCATCGTCATAGGACGAGGAGATGGCCAGCTCCCTTTTGAAGCTCGGGACATCGGTCATCGCTTCGATGGCATTCAGCAGCAAATTGCTGATCACTTGCTGTATCTGGATTTTGTCTGCCATGACCATTGCCATGTCTTGCGCAAGATCGAGCCGCAGTACGACGCTGTTGCGCTCCATCTCGTGACGGGCCATTTCGATTGCTTCCGCTGCGGCCGCGTTGAGGTCGAAGCTTTCCCGATGGGGCACGTCGTTTTTCGCCAGCCCTCTCACCCGCACGATGACGTCGCTGGCGCGCTTGGCATCACCGACAATTCGCTCGGCCGCCTGCCGCGCTCTGTCGAGATTGGGCGGCGAATGGTCCAGCCAGCGGCGGCACGCATCGGCGCTGGTCGTCACTGCGGCGAGCGGCTGGTTGATCTCGTGGGCGATCGAGGCCGTCAATTCTCCTAGCCGTGTCAGACGTGCCATCCGGCCGAACTGCTCCTGCGCGTCATAGACTGCGGCCTGGGCAGCGACAGTCTTGAGGCCCAGATAGGTGGTGATGCCGATGGCGCACGCGCTGATGCCACAGTTGAACAGTCCGGCCTCGAAAGACCCATGCCGGGTCAGGAGCAGGCTAACGACAGTCAGGCAAATGCACAGCACTGCGAGCGCGATAACCCCCCGTGTCGAGAGAAATCCAATGGCGATCAGGATGACTGCAATATAAAAAACCGCAAAGGCGATTTCGAAGTCCGTCACCGTGTCGGCTATAAAGATCGATATCATCAGCAAGACGATGAACGCCGCCCTCAACCGTGGCCTTTTCTGCTGTTTCAAAAATATAGCGTGCATCATTGTCCGGCAGCCATGCCCAATTCTTCGCTCTGTTTTCGCGGCATTTTTCGTCGCTTAAAGCTCAAGCCTTCAGAAAATCTCATGAATGCCAGGCGTGTGAAAAAGCGCGCGCCCTTTCACGCTCAGTAGACCACTTGTGTCCGATCGAACAGCCAGTGGTCAGATCAATTCTGCCGGATATACCATGGTATAGGGTTCCTATGCCTAAGCGTCGCCCCGCTAACCTCAATTCGGATGGCCCGGGCAGGCAAGCTATTCTATGTGTCATCCGTCCCGGTTGGGCGCGTCGAAAGCCCTGCATTCGTGCAGCAGACAAGGTTCGAGCCGTTTTCCCCGCAGTATGCGGTCGTCGGACCCGGGGGATGACAGCGATGTGATCTTCCGGGCAAGCATGCCGTCTTTCTGCAACAAACCTCGGATGGTCGCTCGACCGTCTGGCGATCGCAGTGGCTGCAACTGCCGCTTATGGACGTTCAACGCATTGGCTCTCGAAACAGGAGCGACCCATGAAATTGCAGAAACTTGCGCCGCTCGCCATTCGCCGGTCGTTGATGCCCAGCCATTGGGATGTCATGGCGCTGCTCCTCGTCATTGGTGCCATCGTGCTCTTCGCCTATGGCGCAAGGGTGACGACAGTTCCGCTTTCGGCCCTCGACGTCGCGCCACTCTCGCTCGATCCCGCCAACCTGCCGATCTATGCCCTGCGCACCGTTTTGCGGATGCTACTGGCAATCGTGTTCTCGCTGGCTTTCACCTTCGTCTATGCCGCACTTGCGGCCAAAAGCCGACGGGCAGAGATGGTGCTGATCCCGATCCTCGACATCCTGCAATCGGTTCCGATCCTGGGCTTCCTGACTTTCACCGTGACCTTTTTCCTCAATCTCTTTCCCGGAAGCGTGCTCGGCGCCGAACTTGCCTGCGTGTTTGCGATCTTCACCAGCCAGGCCTGGAACATGACCTTCAGCCTCTACCAGTCCATGCGCAGCCAGCCCAAGGACCTGGAGGAGGTGGCACGCGGTTTTCACCTGAGCGGATGGCAGCGCTTCTGGCGTCTCGACGTACCATTTGCCATGCCGGGGCTCGTCTGGAACACCATGATGTCGATGTCCGGCGGCTGGTTTTTCGTCGTTGCCTCGGAGGCGATCACGGTCGGCAACACCACGATAACCCTGCCCGGGATAGGGTCCTATGTGGCGCTGGCCATCAAGCAGCAGAACATCATGGCGATATTCTATGCCGTCATCGCCATGCTTTGCGTCATCGTGCTCTATGACCAGCTGATGTTCCGGCCGCTGGTGGCCTGGGCCGACAAGTTTCGTTTCGAAACGACGACCTCGGGCGTCGCGCCGACATCCTGGATGCTGGACCTGTTAAACAAGTCACGCGTCACGCGCATTGCCATGGCTCCCTTTCGCTGGATGTCGCGGCAGGTGTGGAATTTTCGCCTGCCCAACCTGGTGCCGGTTGGCTCGAAGGCGAGGGGCGTTGTACGATCGCGTGCGGTAGACTGGATCTGGATCGCTACCATCGTCGCTGCAGCAGCCTGGGGAGGCTTTCTCAGCCTAGACTATCTGCGCGCCAACATCGGTTGGTCGGATGTGGCGACCGCAGTTCTATATGGTTCGATCACGCTCCTGCGCGTCGTTGTCCTGATGACCATCGCTACTCTCATCTGGGTGCCGATCGGCGTATGGATCGGTCTCCGCCCTAAACTTGCCGAAAAGGTGCAGCCGCTGGCACAGTTTCTGGCAGCTTTCCCCGCCAACATCGCTTTCCCCGTCTTCGTGGTGGTGATCGTCCGGTTCGGGCTCAACGCCAACATCTGGCTGAGCCCGCTGATGATCCTCGGCACGCAGTGGTATATCCTGTTCAACGTCATTGCCGGCGCCAGCGCCTTTCCGAGCGATCTCAAGGAGGCCGCCCGCAGCTTCCACATTTCCGGCTGGCGCTGGTGGATCAAAGTCATCCTGCCCGGTGTCTTCCCCTACTACATCACCGGTGCCATTACGGCCTCCGGCGGGTCCTGGAACGCCAGCATCGTTGCCGAGGTCGCCAGCTGGGGCGATACGCAGCTGACGACCCCCGGCCTCGGTTCCTACATCGCCAATGCTACCGTGAACGGCGATTTCCCGCGTGTCGTCCTCGGCATTGTCGTGATGTGCACCTTTGTCACCCTGTTCAACCGCCTGCTCTGGAGGCCGCTCTACGCCTTCGGCGAACGCCACCTGCGGCTCGGCTGATACACCTCCTATCGTAAGGGACAAATCCTATGCTCGACCAAACCGCCAAGGCGTCGCTGATCGATATCCGCAAGGTCTGCCGCTCCTTCCCAAAGGCCAACGGCAATGATGTCGTCGTTCTCGACAATGTCGACGTGACCATCTCCCAAGGCGAGATCGTCGGACTGCTCGGCCGCTCCGGCTCCGGCAAATCGACGCTGCTGCGCATCATCGCGGGGCTGCTTCCGCCCTCGTCCGGCGAGGCCACGTATCGCGGCCACCCGATCGCCGGGCCACCCATGGGTATCTCGATGGTGTTCCAGTCCTTTGCGCTCTTTCCCTGGCTGACTGTGCTGCAGAATGTCGAGCTTGGCCTCGAGGCCAAGGGTGTCGACCGGGCGGAACGGCGATCGCTGGCCTTGGCTGCCATCGACCTGATCGGCCTCGACGGCTTCGAGAATGCCTATCCGAAGGAGTTGTCCGGCGGCATGCGCCAGCGCGTCGGCTTTGCGCGGGCGCTTGTCGTCCATCCGGACCTGCTGTTGATGGACGAGCCGTTCTCCGCACTCGACGTCCTCACCGCCGAGACATTGCGCACGGACATGATCGACCTCTGGATCGAGGGCCGGCTGCCCATCAAGTCGGTGCTGATGGTGACCCACAATATCGAGGAGGCCGTCCTCATGTGCGACCGCATCCTGGTGTTCTCGTCGAACCCCGGCCGGGTCGCCCGCGAGGTCAAAATCGACCTGATGCACCCGAGGAACCGCGTCGATCCGGTGTTCCGGCAGCTGGTCGACAGTATCTATGCGCTGATGACCCAGAGAGCCGAGCCGCGAGCAACCGAGATGGAGGGCATTCCGGGAACCGGAATGGGCATGGTGCTCGAACCGGTATCGACCAATATCCTGTCAGGACTGATAGAGGCGCTGGCAGGGGCTCCCTATCACGGGCGGGCTGACCTTCCCGTTCTTGCAGAAACCCTGCAGCTCGAGGCGGATGAGCTCTTTCATTTCGGCGAAGCCCTGCAACTCTTGCGCTTTGCCCACCTCAGCGAAGGCGACCTCGTGCTCACCGAAGCCGGAACCAAATTCGCCCATCTGGCCACCGACGCCCGCAAGAAGCTCTTCGCCGAACATCTGGTCACCTACGTGCCGCTGCTGGGCCTCATCAGGCGCGTGCTCGACGAACGCACCACCCACACAGCCCCGGCAGCCCGTTTCCGAAACGAGCTTGAAGACTATATGACGGCCTCTCGCGCAGACGAAACCCTCAGGACCATCGTTTCATGGGCAAGGTATGCAGAGCTGTTTGCCTACGACGAACGCAATGAGATGTTCAGCCTTGAAGATCCGGAGTGAAAAAATGGCATTTCGCGAAGCGCGCAAGTGTGACATTGATCATAACCTCAGCCTATCGCGACGATCAATAAATCCAACTTAAATTTATCGCAGTCCTGCGCTAAGTTCCGTCCCGACAGGCGGGAACGATCTTTTGAAAATTTCGGGTTTCATGCGAAATCTTCAAAGGAGGCCGAACTGTTGAAATTCGATGCTCCAGCGCGGACGCATTTTTTCGAGGAGAAAATCATGGACCATGAACCAGCCAGCGCTCAGGGCGCAAAATGTCCCGTTGCGCATACACCGGCGCCGAAACCTCGCTCCAACCGCGATTGGTGGCCCAACCAGTTGGACGTCCAGATCCTTCACCACGGTGCCGGCCGCGCCGATCCTCTCGGCAAGGATTTCAACTACGCCGAAGAATTCAAGACACTCGATCTTGCCTCCGTGAAGGCCGATCTCCATGCATTGATGACGGACAGCCAGGATTGGTGGCCCGCTGATTTCGGCCACTATGGCGGTCTTTTCATCCGCTTGGCCTGGCATAGCGCCGGCACCTATCGGATTACCGATGGCCGCGGCGGCGCCGGCGCCGGCCAGCAGCGTTTTGCGCCTTTGAACAGCTGGCCGGACAACGTCAATCTCGACAAGGCCCGACGTCTGATTTGGCCGATCAAGCAGAAGTACGGCAACAAGCTTTCCTGGGCAGACCTCTATATTCTGACCGGAAACGTTGCGCTCGAATCCATGGGCTTCAAGACCTTTGGTTTTGCCGGTGGCCGCGCCGATGTGTGGGAGCCTGAGGAACTGTTCTGGGGGCCGGAGGGCTCGTGGCTCGGCGACGAGCGCTACAGTGGAGAGCGGGAGCTGGCCGAGCCGCTGGGCGCGGTACAGATGGGTCTGATCTACGTCAATCCCGAAGGTCCGAACGGCAATCCCGATGCCCTTGCCTCCGCCCGTGACATCCGCGAAACCTTTGCCAGGATGGCAATGAATGACGAGGAAACCGTCGCACTGATCGCAGGTGGCCATACCTTTGGCAAAACCCACGGTGCAGGCGATCCTTCCTTCGTCGGCATCGACCCGGAAGGCGGCGAACTCGAGGCCCAGGGGCTTGGCTGGACCAGCAAGTTCAACACCGGCGTCGGTGCCGACGCGATCGGTAGCGGCCTCGAAGTCATCTGGACGCAGACGCCGACACAGTGGAGCAACCACTATTTCGAGAACCTGTTCGGTTTCGAATGGGAGCTGACCACAAGTCCGGCCGGTGCCAAGCAATGGGTCGCAAAGAACGCCGAAGCCTCAATCCCGGACCCGTTCGATCCGTCGAAAAAGCGTCTTCCAACCATGCTGACCAGCGATCTGGCGCTGCGTGTCGATCCTGCCTACGAGAAAATCTCCCGGCGCTTCCTGGAAAACCCCGCTGAGTTCGCCGATGCGTTTGCCCGGGCCTGGTTCAAGCTCACCCATCGTGATATGGGACCGAAGATCCGCTACCTCGGGCCGGAAGTTCCGGCGGAAGATCTGATCTGGCAGGACGTTATTCCAGCCGTGGACCACGTTTTGGTGGATGACGCAGACATCGTCAGCCTGAAGGCCAAGGTGCTTGCCTCTGGTCTCACTGTTCAGGAACTTGCATCGACCGCCTGGGCTTCCGCCTCGACATTCCGCGGCTCTGACAAGCGCGGCGGTGCCAACGGCGCCCGCATCCGGCTTGCGCCGCAAAAAGACTGGGAGGTGAACCAGCCGGCGCAGCTGGCGAAGGTTTTGGCAATTTTGGAGGGCATCAAAGCCGACTTCGACAGGGCTCAGTCGGGCGGTAAAAAGATCTCTCTGGCGGATCTGATCGTCCTTGCAGGCTCTGCCGGTATCGAAAAGGCTGCCAAGGCAGGTGGTCACGATATCACAGTCCCCTTTACCCCCGGCCGCATGGACGCATCGCAGGAACAGACGGATGCGGCCTCCTTCGCGGCGCTGCGACCACGCGCTGACGGCTTCCGCAATTATATCGCCGGCAGGCAATATATGAGGCCGGAAGAAGCACTGGTCGATCGTTCGCAACTGCTGACGCTGACCGCACCAGAGATGGCGCTTCTGGTTGGCGGGCTTCGGGTTCTCAAGGTGGGACAGCCGGAGCATGGCGTGTTCACCGACAGACCGGAGACCTTGACCAACGACTTCTTCATCAACCTTCTCGACATGAACACGGTGTGGTCACCTGTCGAGGGTTCGGAAGGCGTATACGAAGGTCGGGACCGCAAGACGGGCGCACGGCGTTGGACGGGAACGCGTGTGGACCTGATTTTCGGTTCTCATTCGCAGCTCCGGGCGATTTGCGAAGTCTATGCGCAGTCCGATTCCGCCGAAAAATTCCTGCGGGACTTCGTCGCCGCCTGGACGCGGGTCATGAACGCAGACCGTTTCGATCTCAAGAAATAATAGCTGCGTATTCGTCTACCACGAAGGGGAAGGGCCACCGAGGCCTTTCCCCTTTGCGCTTTATGATGCAGTCGAGAGACACTTTGAACTGCCCGCGTCACATCATTTTGTTCCAGCATGACCTGCTCGGTCCGAAATCCGCATAGCGTTTTAGAAACAACATCACCGCGTTATCGCGAACACCGTCGCTGATGCAGTTGTTCGCCGGCCGGCCACCTTCCCCTGTCGGACCGACACACCGCAGGGGACCGCTCCCGCAGACCCGTTGCAAGGCAGTGCAGCGCATTCCCAAGAACGCGGCATCCTCGGGGAGGGGAACCGTTTGTTCATAACGGGATCGAACCCTAATTTGCCCTGAACAGAGAACCCCAGGCCGATAGACAGTTCCCAACGCGAGCACAGCTATGCGCACTTGTCACACCCGCCGCCGAAACGCTGCCAACGACGCTGTACACACTGCAAAATCGGCTTTAGCTGCTTGAGATTGCAGAAAGGCGTGACACACGGCGTGACAGTGCTCATTCACTCCCATTAAGCTGTGGAGAACGCCTTGCAGGTGGCACGCTATTTGTTAATATGCGAACATTCGTATGAGACATCCCATATAGAGCCTCCCATGCACCAGTGCCGGCTTGAAAAATTCTACCAGGCCAATCCAAGGGGTCTGAAGTCGGCTGCGGGCGAAGCGTCGGCTTCCGTGACCGGTACGGGCTGCCAGGACCCGGGTCTTGTCGGTGGATTGGATTCCCAGCGGACCGGTGAGCAGGAGCGGCGGTTGCCGGTCTCACCAGGCAGTTCCCAGTAGGCAAATCCCTGACCGGCATGTTTATCGGACCGTCCCGAGCGGACCAGATTTTTTCATGATCGGTCTTCGGTGGCGCATGATTGCCGACATTGCGCCGTGTGTTGAAGATCGGCTCAACCACCCATGCTCGCTTGACGTATCCCACAGAGGGCTTACGGATCTGATCCGGCCTTGATGCAAACCAACGACCCCAGTGCGGCTCGTTTCCTGTGCGGTGTGTAAGTGATGACGACTGTCGATAATGCGGTGCTGGCAACGGCTGAAGGCCAACGACTGCAGGAGATTAAGCGCGGTGTTGCCTGGCGGCGATGGGGCCCATATGTGTCCGAGCGTCAGTGGGGAACGGTTCGCGAAGACTACAGCGCCGACGGCGATGCCTGGAATTTCTTTCCGTTCGATCACGCCCGAAGCCGCGCCTACCGCTGGGGGGAGGACGGGCTTGCGGGCTTCTGCGACGAGAGCATGCGCTGGTGTCTGGGGCTGGCACTCTGGAACGGCAAGGACTCGATCCTCAAGGAGAGGCTGTTCGGGCTTGCAAACGCCGAAGGCAACCACGGCGAGGACGTCAAGGAAGTCTATCACTACGTCGACGCAACGCCGACCCATTCCTACCAGAAGATGATCTATCGCTATCCACAGGCGGCTTTCCCCTACGGACAACTCCGCTCCGAGAACGCCAAACGAACGCGGCTCGATCCGGAGTTCGAAATTGCCGATACCGGAATCTTTGCCGAGGGGCGTTATTTCGACGTGAGCATCGAATACGCGAAGGCGGGGCCAGACGACATCCTGATGCATATCGTCGTGGAAAATGCGTCGGATGAGGCTGCTGTGCTTCATCTGCTGCCACAGCTCTGGGCGCGCAACACCTGGTCCTGGTCGGACGATCCAAAGCGTCCGCGGCTGGAGGCGCAGGCGAATGGCGACGTGCTTGCCACCCGGACGGCTAAGAAGACGTGGCGCCTCAGCGTCGACCAGCCCTGCGAACTGTTGTTCTGCGAAAACGACACCAATTCGCCGTTCCTTTTCGGCTCTGAGGCCGGCGGGCGTTTCAAGGATGGGATCAACGATTTCGTCGTCTCCGGTGTTCAATCGGCCGTCGATCGGCAGAGCGGCAGCAAGGTCGCGGCACGACAGATCTTCGAGGTGCCGGCAAAGGGCAGGGTCTCCATGCGCCTTCGCTGGCGGGAAGACGGGCTTTCACCCGCGCCCTTCGGCGATTTTGACGCAATCGTCGAACTCCGGCGGCAGGAGGCGGATGCCTTCTACGACGCGGTGCAAAAGGATATTGCCCCGCAATCTGCCCGGGCGGTGCACCGCCAGGCCATTGCCGGACTGCTGTGGTCGAAGCAGTTTTATTTTCTCGATGTTCCCTGCTGGCTCGACGGCGATCCCAATCTTCCGCCGCCGCCCGCAGAGCGTCGCAAGGCGCGCAACGCTGACTGGCGCCATCTTAACAATGCCGACATCATCCTGATGCCGGATGCCTGGGAATATCCCTGGTATGCCGCCTGGGATCTGGCTTTCCATTGTCTGCCCGTGGCGCTGGTCGATCCGGATTTTGCCAAGCAGCAGCTGTTGCTGCTCACCCGCGACTGGTTCATGCATCCGTCCGGGCAGTTGCCGGCCTACGAGTGGAATTTCTCCGACGTCAATCCGCCGGTGCAGGCCTGGGCGGCCCTACAGGTCTATGAAATCGACCGCAAGCTGACTGGCATCGACGATATCTCGTTCCTCGAGCGCATCATGCACAAGCTGATGCTCAATTTTACCTGGTGGGTAAACCGCAAGGACTCGGACGGCCGCAACCTCTTTCAAGGCGGTTTCCTCGGGCTCGACAACATCAGCCCGTTCAACCGCTCGGAGGCTCTGCCTGACAATATGGTCCTCGATCAGGCCGACGGCACCGCCTGGATGGCGATGTACGCGCTCAACCTGATGAAGATCGCCATCGAGCTGGCGTTGAGCGATCCTGTCTATGAGGACATGGCGAGCAAGTACTTCGAGCATTTCCTGCTGATCGCCGGCGCCGTTGCGGATATCGGCGAAACCGGCGAGGGGCTGTGGAACGAGGAGGACGGCTTCTTCTATGACATGCTGCGCCACACGGACGGATCCTCTGTCCCGATCCGCATCCAGTCGCTGGTCGGCCTCATTCCGATCTTTGCCGTCGAAGTGCTGGACAACGATATTTTCGACAAGCTGCCGTCCTTTGCTGCCCGCTCGCGCTGGCTGCTGCAAAACAGGCCGAAACTTGCCTCCCTTGTCTCGCGCTGGACAGAGCATGGCGAGGGGGAGAGCCACCTTCTGTCGTTGCTGCGCGGTCATCGCTTGAAGGGGCTGCTCAGGCACATGCTCGATGAAAAAGAGTTTCTTTCCGATTTCGGCGTTCGATCCCTGTCGAAAATCTATGGGTCCAACCCTTACCGTTTCCAGGCAAAAGGCATTTCCATCGAGGTGCCCTATACGCCGGGGGAGGCGGAGAGCGGTCTTTTCGGTGGCAATTCTAATTGGAGGGGCCCGGTATGGATGCCGGTCAATTTCCTCTTCATCGACGCGCTGCGTAAATTTCATAGCTATTTCGGGCCGGACTTCCTGGTGGAATGCCCAACCGGGTCAGGCGTTTTCATGAGCTTGGACGGGGTCGCCGACGAGCTGAGCAAGCGCCTTGCCCGATTGTTCGTACCCCAAGGGGAGAGCGGCGCTACACCCGTTGGCGACTCTATCCTGGGCTATCAGTTATTTTACGAATACTTCCATGGCGATACGGGCCGGGGGCTGGGCGCCTCACACCAGACCGGATGGACGGCGCTGATTGCCAACCTCATCTCCACGACCGGGCAAGCCCGATGAAAATAGCCGACGAACGACCGTTCGTCGTTCGTCGGCAAAAGGTGAGAAGATATTCTCGACAATCGAAAAAGTTTTAAATTTCCGGTGACAGGCGTCCGCTTCACTCAGCTTGGTAGCCGGGCAACAGGGCTTTTAATCGGCCCTTAACCATTTAATTGCATGATCCGCTTCATGAACTCCGTTTTGGTATGCGCAAACACGCCAACGGCTAGACAAATTTGGGAGCCGAACATGATGAAAAGCTTGATTGGGGCTATTGCCTTGGCCCTGGCTGCGACGACGGCATTCTCTGCCGATCTCTATCAGCCGGAACAGGCCCCGCCGCCAGAAGTTGCCGTTGCGCAATCGAGCGGCTGGTATTTGCGCGGCGATGTCGGCTACGCCTTCAGCGACCTGCGCGGAGCCAACTATTTCCAGGGCTCGAACAGCAACATGCAGGACTTCGATTCTGCCAAACTCGATGACAGCTTCACGCTCGGTGGTGGCGTCGGCTACCAGATCAACGATTACCTGCGCACAGACGCGACGGTCGACTACCTGTTCAAGTCGGACTTCAAGGGCTCGACAAAGGGCGATTGCGGCGGTTGCGGACCGGATTTCTCGGCCGTTGCCGCGACGTCACGTGACCGCTCCTCTCTGACTGCCGTGAGCTTGCTTGCCAACGCCTATGTCGACATCGGCCACTACGGCGCCTTCACGCCTTACGTCGGCGGCGGTCTCGGTGGCACCTATATCAAGTGGGACAAGCTCCACAACACGTCTTGCTCGGATGCCGATTCGTCCTCTTGCGACGAAACCGTAACCCATAACGGCCGTGGTAGCTGGCGCTTCACCTACGCGCTGATGGCCGGTACCGCGATCGACCTGACCTGCAATCTGAAGGCCGACGTCGGCTATCGCTTCCGCCACATCGAAGGCGGCGACATGTTCGGCTTTGCCGAAAATGGTGGTCCCGGTTACGACAAGGGTCTGAACCTGCACGAAGCCCGCATCGGTGCGCGCTACAACTTCGGTGGCTGCCAGACGGCCAGCTACATGCCTCCGGCCGAAATCCCGGTCGCCCCGGCTGTCTACAAGTAAACAACTATCTTGATCGTCGAACGCAAAAGCCGCCCGGTCGCTCCGGGCGGCTTTTGCGTTGTCGGCGCGGGCGACCATCGACTGATACCAATCGGCAACAGGCTTGTCTTCGCGACGACGAAGCAAGGCCGATTAAACCTTCATTAACCACGAATTCCCTATGGTTAATGAAATCAAAACGGTTGGCAGATTCGCCTTGGCGCGCGTCTGGCTGGAATGCGGGCCTTGTGCCCGGTGAGGAGTGCTTGCGATGATCCGCTTCGATGCTTTGGCAGCGGCCGTGGTGATGACTGCATCGGCGGCGGGTGCCGCCTTTGGCGGTGATATGCCCCCCGAGATCACAGTGCCCGAGGTGAGCGTCAAGGAAGCGCAAGGGTTTTACGGCCGTGTCGATCTCGGCTATGCGGTGCAAACCAGCCTGCACGGTGCGCGGCTGCGCAGCTATGACGCCAGCAGCGGCGGTTACGACAGCGAGCGTTTCGACAAGAGCCGCTTTGGCGGCAACGATTTCTCCGGTGGTCTCGGCATTGGCTATCAGTTCAACGATCTCGTGCGCGCCGATGTCACGGGCGACCTGTTCCGCGGCGATTTCAGTGGCAGGTTTTCGACGGCTTCACCTTGTGCTGATGGGGCAGGGGGAGCCAGATGTACCGGCAAGACCTCCGCATCCTTCAAGGCGGGCAGCCTGCTCGCCAATGCCTATGTCGATCTCGGAACGGTGGCCGGTTTCACCCCCTATGTCGGGGGAGGCGTCGGTGCAACCCGGGTAAGCTGGGGCGATGTCCGAACGACGAGCGCCTGCGTCGGCTGTGCCAGCGATGTCGCTTCGAGCGCGCGCAGCTCCAGCGATGCCGACTGGCGCTTCACCTATGCATTGATGGCAGGCCTTGCCTATCAGCTCTCACCGAACGTCAAGCTCGATCTTGGCTACCGCTACAGCCATGTGGCGGGAGGCGACATGTTCGGCTCTTCCGCCGCCAATACGGCCGCCGGTGCCACTGGCACCATGGCCCGCCAGGAAATCCGCGTCGGATTGCGCGTCACCACCTGGTAGCCTTCATAAGATTGCCGCCGCGACAAAAGATCCTCTCGTCACGACACCCTTCTTGACTTCGGCCGTGTCCCCCTTGACCCACAGCGGCGGCCCACCCTTCCCCAACGAAGGAACGTTTTGTAAATACTAACTATCTGTTTTAGCAAACGTAAAAACTTTTTCTTTACGCTGGCGGCATGTGAGCTGAGGGGCTGTAGAGCTCGGAGCGCAGGGTATGACTAAGCAAGACGAAGAAGAATTCGCTCTCGCTGTGCGCAAGCTTCCACAGTCGGTATCTGCTTCACCAATGGAGCTTGTTGCCCATGGTGCGGAGCCATCAACGGCACTGTGACCTTTGGCATGAAGGCATGCGTCGAATGTAAAAAGCCATATGCGTTCGGTCACCCCGACTGGCACCCTGGCAAAGACCCTATCAGCTGGACGCCTTTCCCTTTCTCCGAATTTATCGCTTTGGGCAGTGGAACCTCATTCATTCCAGACTTCTACCCGAACAAGCGCCTTCTCGAAATCGAGTTCCAGCAGACCGAAGAATCGCTTGGTATGTGTGCCGAAGGGATTATAGGCAGCGGTGATTTGATTTGGGATGTGCATTGCGGATTTCGCCGGCCCCGCGGAGAGAGCTTCACGGCTCCCCGTTCAACATCCCATCCAAAATTCTCGTTCACGTCGGGTAGAGCAGCCTGGTCGCTCGTCAGGCCCATAACTTGGAGGCCGCAGGTTCAAGTCCTGCCAGCTTAAGCAAATGTTTTAGGTGACGTCCTACTTGTGGACAACGCATTCGTGCTTTCTAGGTATACCTTCCCGATGATTGCCACCGGTGACCTTGGCAATCTGCCCATGCGGGCATTTGCCATCGTCTGTATAGACGACTTCACCGGCCCTTAAGTTACCGGTACTTGGCGCATTTCTAGCGACAAACGAAGATCCTGTTGAAATTATCAGTGCGAGCAACAGCACAAAACGAAGCGGCATCGCAGGCCTCTATTTTTATTTGGGCGCGGCGCGGGTTTGCGCGGCATCCACAGTAACACACGCATGCGATCGGCAGTCAATCTAAAGCTAGCAGAAGACTTACAAAATGCACAAGGCCTCGATCGGTGTTTGCTTAGTAGTTGCTATCGCGTTAGTGGCGTTCGGCGTGTTGATGCTTCTGGGCCGCGCTCGTTACCAGCCGCTAGGCCGCTTTATATGGAAGACACTGTGACAGTCAGCCCGTATCCACCCAAAAGCCTGGCTGCCGTCGACAATCGCGTCACCTTCATTCCGGCCCCTGATATTGCCGAATGGGTAGTGGCGCCAATCTTCAACGAAGCCTCACGCGTCCACAATCCGGATCACGATCATCTGGCCGACGCCGTCGAGAACTCACGCAAAGGGGAAACGTGTCATCGGTCAATGCGAAGAGGGAAAGCCTCAGGGCGTCATGGGCAAGTGGTCCCGTGCTCGCGCCGAGCAGGTCATGGAATGGTTTGGGCAGATACCAGACTTCATCATCACGCTTGCTGCCAGCTATTGTGCCCAATGTGGCGACGCCAAACTGATGGCGCTTGTCGAGCACGAGCTTTATCCTGCAGCTTAAGATTTGGACGACTTCGGCCAGCCAAAGTTCAATAAGCAGACAGGCCGCCCAGTCTACATCATTCGAGGCCACGACGCAGAACAGTTCATCGGCGTTCTCGGCGGCTATGGAGCAGATGCTTCCGGCGTTCGCGAGATAATCAATGCAACCAACCGGCCGCCTGAGATTGCCCGAGCCCATATCGACCACGCATGCGGCACATGCAATCTGCGCGTGGCCTGAAACTGGATGGCGTCTTGATATTCCCATGAGCAAAGCAAAACGCACCCGCGAGCAGCAAACCTATGTGGCGCAGGCGCTCGCCTCCTTCGACGCGCTATCCGTAGTTGCCGCTGTTCTAAAGAGAGACTTTGGTATCGTCTTTTCGCCTCAGGCTGCCTGGATCTATGACCGGATCGCCGCGGCGTCCGGGAGCGTGCAAATTCTACCAAGACCTCGTTCAAACCCTCAGCGAAGCCGTGGCGATCGTTGCTCGCTACGACTGCGTGAAGGATGCCAACGGTAAGACCCGCCGAGTTAGAAACAAGCGCTATGAGACGGAAAGCCCGGACCCGGAGATACCAGAAGCCGGATTTCTCCCTTGGGACTATTATTGGGAGCTCCGATTATCTGAGGCTTCGGTCTGGTTCGGGCGAGCTTCGATCTCGAATCCCGAGCTTATTAATTGGCTGCAGGTCACAGGCGTCGGGCTGATGCTCGAGGCAAAGAAAAACCCGAGGCGTTAACCTCGGGTCTCATGGGGCCGGCCTTCTTAGAAGCGCCGACTAAGCCGCCGAAGCCGGCTATGGAGTCATACGATGATATTCTGAAGATGCGACAAGGGTAGAGCGACCCATGTCGTGAGCGGCTTCAAGCCAACAACCGAGCGCGTCCTGAACGTTCGCAGCGGCTTCCAAGACCGATTCGCCGTCAGACATGCAGCCGGGAAGATCTGGAACGGTAGCGATGTAGCCGCCGCCATCTTCTTTGGACAGCGGCTCGATGATGATTTTATAATCGTAGCTTGCCATTTGGCAGTCCTGACAGCGTCGATGACGCGATGAGTTTCTTGATGTATACAGCTTTTACGGGCCGTTTGAAACGTATGGTCAAAATCTCATTCTGAGAATGGTGTTTGACCTTGAAGTGGGACCCGTTGGTGGGCTTTTCGCAAGCGATATCATGCTCGCGGCAAACCCCTTCAACATCCTGGATGCTCCAGTCGCCGTGCGGATTGACTCGCATCTTCTCAAGGCGTTTGGAGTTCCGTCTGAATTCGACGACCATCAACCGCCGCCGCCAACCGCAACGCCGCCGCCGTTTTTTTCTCGTTCGATGTGATCTTCCAAGAAATGACCGTAGTCGTCAAAAAGATCGAGGACGAAACTGTAGACTTCCGAGGGGCCAACACGCCTTGGCTATTGCTCTTTTTCAAGGCCTCAAGTATTGGTGACGGCGGGCCACCCTTCCCCAACGAAGGGCTTTCTATCTGAGAGGATAGCCTCATGATTGAGACCGCAAAGCCGGACATCCGTCCGCACAATACCCATTTTTCTTCTGGCCCCTGCTCGAAGCGCCCCGGTTGGTCGCTCAATGCTCTTTCCGATGCGGCGCTTGGCCGCTCGCACCGCGCAAAGGTCGGAAAGACCAAGCTCAAGCAAGCCATAGACCTTACCCGTGAAATTCTGAACGTACCGGCCGATTACCGTATCGGCATCGTGCCCGCCTCCGACACCGGCGCCGTTGAAATGGCGATGTGGTCGCTGCTCGGCGAGCGCGGCGTCGATATGGTGGCCTGGGAAAGCTTTGGCGCCGGCTGGGTGACCGATGTCGTCAAGCAGCTGAAGCTGAAGGATGCGCGCAAGATCGAAGCCGACTATGGCGAGCTTCCGGACTTGTCGACCATCGATTTCGACCGCGACGTCGTCTTCACCTGGAACGGCACCACCTCCGGCGTCCGTGTGCCGAACGCCGACTTCATTCCGGGCGACCGCAAGGGCCTGACGATCTGCGACGCCACCTCGGCCGCCTTCGCGCAGGACCTCGATTTTGCCAAGCTCGACGTGACCACCTTCTCCTGGCAGAAGGTTCTGGGCGGGGAGGGGGCCCATGGGGTTATCATCCTCTCGCCGCGTGCCGTCGAGCGGCTGACGACGTATGTCCCTGCCTGGCCACTGCCGAAGATCTTCCGCATGACTTCGGGCGGCAAGCTGATCGAAGGCATCTTCACCGGTGAGACGATCAACACGCCATCGATGCTCTGCGTCGAGGATTACATCGATGCGCTGCTCTGGGGGAAGTCTCTCGGAGGCCTGAAGGCGCTCATCGGCCGGGCAGATGCCAATGCCAAACTCATTGCCGACTTTGTCGCTGCCAACGATTGGATCGCCAATCTCGCGGTAAAGCCGGAAACAGCGTCCAACACATCCGTCTGCCTGCGTATCGTCGACAGGGATGTCTCGGCGCTCGACGAGGATGGCCAGGCTGCCTTCGCCAAGGGCCTTGTCGCGCTCCTCGAAAAGGAAGCTGTGGCATTCGACGTCGGCCATTACCGCGATGCGCCGTCCGGTCTGCGCATCTGGGCCGGTGCGACGATCGAGACATCGGACATGCAGGCGCTGATGCCCTGGCTCGCCTGGGCTTTCCAGACGCAGAAGGCAACGCTTTCCAAGACCGCCGCCTGACCGAGCGATTCAGGCTCCGCCGAGAGGGCGGAGCCACAACATTTCATTGACTTCATCGCTGAACCCATTCTCAGGAGGCCATCATGGCACCTCGCGTTCTCGTATCCGACGAATTGTCGGAAACTGCCGTCCAGATTTTCCGCGACCGTGGCGTCGAGGTCGATTTCCAGCCGCAACTCGGCAAGGACAAGGACAAACTTGCCGAAATCATCGGCAATTATGACGGTCTCGCGATCCGCTCCGCGACCAAGGCGACGGAAAAGCTGATCTCTGCCGCCACAAATCTCAAGGTCATTGGCCGCGCCGGCATCGGCGTTGACAATGTCGATATCCCGGCAGCGTCCCGCCGCGGCATCATCGTCATGAACACGCCGTTCGGCAATTCGATCACGACGGCCGAACACGCTATTGCGCTGATGTTTGCCGTTGCCCGTCAATTGCCGCAGGCCGATGCCTCGACGCAGGCCGGCAAGTGGGAAAAGTCGAAATTCATGGGTGTCGAAATCACGGGCAAGACACTCGGCGTCATCGGTGCCGGAAACATCGGCTCTATCGTCATTTCGCGCGCCCTCGGGCTGAAGATGCACGTCATCGCCTACGATCCCTTCCTGTCCAAGGAGCGGGCCGAGGAAATGGGCGTCACCAAGGTCGAACTGGAGGAGCTTCTTGCCCAGGCTGACTTCATCACCTTGCATGTGCCGATGACCGACAAGACGCGCGGCATCCTCAACAAGGAGGCGCTTGCAAAGACGAAGCCAGGTGTTCGCATCATCAACTGCGCGCGCGGCGGGCTGGTCGATGAGGCAGCCCTTGCCGAAGCCATAAAGTCCGGCCATGTCGCCGGTGCGGCCTTCGACGTCTTCGAGGTCGAGCCTGCCAAGGAAAGCCCGTTGTTCGGTCTGCCGAACGTCGTCTGCACGCCGCATCTGGGCGCTGCCACCACAGAGGCGCAGGAAAATGTCGCCCTGCAGGTCGCCGAGCAGATGTCGGACTACCTGATGAAGGGCGCCGTTTCCAACGCCATCAACATGCCGTCCATCACTGCCGAGGAAGCACCACTGCTGAAGCCGTTCATCCGTCTTGCCGACGTGCTTGGCGCTTTTGTCGGCCAGGTGACGGACGAGCCGATCAAGGAAATCGAGATCCTCTACGACGGCGTTACGGCCAACATGAACACCAAGGCACTGACATCGGCATTGCTGGCCGGCCTGATCCGTACCCAGGTATCCGACGTGAACATGGTCTCGGCGCCGATCATGATCAAGGAAAAGGGAATCGTGCTATCAGAGGTCAAACGCGACAAGACCGGCGTCTATGACGGCTACATCAAGTTGACCGTCAAGACCGACGAGATGACGCGCTCGGTTGCAGGCACCGTGTTCTCGGATGGCAAGCCGCGCTTCATCCAGATCAAGAACATCAATCTGGACGCGGATGTCGGGCAGCACATGGTCTACATCACGAACACCGACGTTCCCGGCATGATCGGCTTCATCGGGACGACGCTCGGGCAGGCCGATGTCAATATCGCCAACTTCCAGCTCGGCCGCGACAGCCAGGGCGGAGACGCCATTGCGCTGCTCTACGTCGATGGTGCGATCAGCGCGGAAGTGCTCGCGAAGCTGACGGCGAATCCTGCCATCCGCCAGGCGCGGCCTCTGGTCTTCAACGTCGACTGATTTTCATATCTATCAAAACATAAAGCCGGCGCGAGCGATCGCGCCGGCTTTATGCGTTTTTGTTGCTAATCAGAGAATCCGACCGACAGACAGGTAGATGAGGCGTTTGATCTCTCGGCGGGCGCGGGTGGTCATGTCAAGGATGAGGGCGGTGAAGATGCTGAGAAACCCGAGCAGCACCATACCGAGGCTGAGAATTGCCGTTGGCAGGCGTGGAACCAGTCCGGTCTCGAAAAAGGTCATCAGGACAGGCACCATCAGCACGGTTGCAATGGTAAAGAACAGCAGGCCAAACAGGCCGAAGAACATCAGCGGCCGCTCTTCCTTGATGAGCTTGACGATCATCAACATGATACGCGCACCGTCACGCACAGTGTTCAGCTTGCTCACCGAACCTTCCGGCCGTTCGCTGTAGGGTGTCGGCAATTCTGCGCAAGGCATGCGCAGTTCCAGCGCATGTACTGCAAGCTCGGTCTCCGTCTCGAAGCCGCTGGACATGGCCGGAAACGATTTGACGAACCGGCGCGACAGGACCTTGTAGCCCGACAGCATATCGGAAAATTGCGGTCCGAAGATCCTGCGGACGATACCGGACAAAAGCCTGTTGCCGAACTGGTGGCCGGGTCGATAGGCACCGCTGAGTGTCGAGACGCGCGAGCCGTTGACGAAATCCAGCTCGTCTGAAATCAGAGCGTCAATCAGCATCGGGGCAAACAGCGCCGAGTAGGTGCCGTCACCATCGGCAAGAACATAGATGTCGGCATCGATATCTGCAAACATGCGACGAATGACATTGCCCTTGCCCTGCCGCTTCTCCACCCGGACGACGGCGCCGGCAGCACGGGCGATGGCGCCGGTGCCGTCGGATGAATTGTTGTCGTAGACATAGACGGCGGCACCCGGCAGCGACATCTGGAAATCGGCCACCACCTTGGCGATCGTCACGGCCTCGTTGTAGCAGGGAAGCAGCACGGCGATCCGCTTCTTGCCGAAGGCTGCCGACGATGGTTTGAATTCGGTGACTTCCAGCATTCGGCAGCTCCAGGACACAGAGGCTTTCCGTGCCAAAATTTACGAGCAGCACGGGGCCTACAGTTCTAAGGGCGTGTCTTTAAGATTTGGTGCTGATGAGGGTAGCCGCGCCACTATTCCCGAACCGCCGAACGGGGATGGTTTATGAAATCTGAACGTGACTGAGGTGATATCTGCAAGCAACCGCTGTCTGCAGGTTGGCTCGGAATGCAAATTTTGCCGCGCACCCTTTTCTATACCGCACTGCACACTATTTTGGGGGCATGAAGGAATTTCTGGCAAAAGTTGACGATCAATTGAACTGGCTGCCCGGCTGGGTCGTCGGCTTCGTGCTGATCATTGCGGCGATCCTGTTTGGCCTCGTGGTCCACAAGCTGCTTTTCAACATGCTCACGCGGCTGGTCGCCACTTGGGATCTGTTCTGGCGGTCGCTGATCTCGCGCACGGAACGCCCGGCGCGTTTTGCCATCGTCGTCGCGGCGCTGGCTTTCGCGGTCTCGGTTGCCCCGTTAATCGAGGTGCAGGCGTCTTTGTTGCGCCACGTCCTGCTCATCTGCTTCATCGCGCAGGTGGCCTGGATGAGCAAGTCGGCCCTGCACATCTGGATGATCGTCTACCTCCGGCGTTTCAAGCTCGATGCGGAGGACAATCTGCTTGCCCGCAAGCATGTGACGCAATCGAAGATCATGCAGCGCATCGGCGACCTCATGATCGTCATCGTGGCGATCGCCGCAGCGCTGATGACATTTGAGCCGGTGCGTCAATACGGTGTCAGCCTGCTTGCCTCGGCCGGTGTCGCCGGCATCGTCCTCGGTCTTGCCCTCCAGCCGGTCCTGAAGAACCTGTTTGCCGGCATACAGCTTGCGATCACCCAGCCGATCCGCATCGACGACGCACTGCTTGTCGAGGGCGAATGGGGCAATGTCGAGGAGATTACCTCGACCTATGTCGTAGTCAAGCTTTGGGACTGGCGCCGGATGATACTGCCGCTCAGCTATTTCATGGAGAAGCCGTTCCAGAACTGGACACGCGAAAGCTCGTCGCTGATCGGCACAGTCATGATCTATCTCGACTACAGCGTGCCGGTGGCGGCTTTGCGTGCGAAGGTTGAGGCGATAGCGGCGGAATCGGCCTTGTGGGATCGGCGCGTGGTCAATGTCGCCGTCACGGATTTCCGCGAGACTGTGCTCGAAGTCCGCATTCTCGTGTCCGCATCGAGCGCTGGCCGGACGTTCGACCTTCGGTGCGAGGTCCGTGAAAAACTGATCGAGTTCATTCAGTCGGAGTACCCAAAGGCACTGCCGCAGTTGCGCATGGACATGCGCGAACTGATGCCGCGCGAGCCGAACCAGTCGAGCCCTGCGGCGTAGGAATTGCCGCCGTTGTGGACGGATGCGATTTCTAGGTCTCCGGTCGATGCTCGCGGTAGATCCAGGCGGTGGTCTTCCATAAAACACACAGTCGATTGCGTCGCTCAAAGCTGCAGTTCGAACCATTCACGGTAACGCTACGACAAAATCGAATTGAGGGCATTGCGTTTTGTCGCCCGGCGCCTCTATTCCGTCGTCTTTTCGGTGCCGTTGTTCGCACGTCTTTTTCGGTACTGGATGGTCTTTTATGAGGGCAGTGTTGCGTCGCTTTGCATCCAGCATGCTTGTTCATCTCCTGCTTGCGTCCGCTGCCATGGGCAGTTGGGCCTTTTATGCAAACCGCAGGTATCCGATGCCGCAGCCCCTGTCGGCCGGGCTCGTGCAGGGAATGCTGTTTGCGCTGCTCATGGTGATTCAGAAGTCGGCCATAGACGTGCTGGCAAAGCGCTTTCCTGGCAGTGTAGCTCTTTGGGCGCCACCGCTGATTACCGGCCTGGGTTCTGCAGCCGTTCTCATCCTGGTGCATCGTCTGGGCGGCACACCGCGGATCGCACAGACCATTACCCTGCCGCTGATCGTTTCGACGAGCTACGCGACAATCTATACCTTTTGCATCGTTCGCGCGCGAGGCGAGACGCTGTGAGAACGACAAAATGCTCTGTCAGCCGGCCGCCAATCGGGCGGCTGCCTGCGTTTGCGCTCCGGGCCTTGCGTGCAATGCCAATTCTTTCTATATCGTCTGCCAGAAACCGCAGGTTTCCGGAGCCTCTTTTGGTCCGGCAAGCCAGATGTCTTCGATCTGCGGGCATGGCGCGGAACGTCACCAGAACGCGCGACAAGGGAACGGCAGGCAGACCGTGAATTCACTCGATTTCGACAAGCGTCCGGAAGATACCCGCATCGTCGTTGCCATGTCCGGCGGCGTCGACAGCTCTGTGGTGGCCGGCATCCTGAAGCGCCAGGGCTACGACGTGCTCGGCATCACGCTGCAGCTCTACGACCACGGTGCTGCGGTGCATCGTGCCGGGTCTTGTTGTGCCGGACAGGATATCGACGACGCGCGCCGGGTTTGCGAGACGATCGGCATTCCCCATTACGTGCTCGACTATGAGCAGCGCTTCCGCGACACCGTGATCAATCCCTTCATGGAAAGCTATGTGGCCGGTGAGACGCCGATCCCTTGCGTCTCCTGCAACCAGACGGTCAAGTTTGCCGATCTGCTGGCAACAGCAAGGGAGCTCGGCGCCGACGCGCTGGCCACTGGCCATTACATCCGCTCGCGTCCGAACCCCTCTGCCGACAATCCCGGGCGCCGGGCGCTCTACCGGCCTGCCGACGCCGATCGCGACCAGAGCTATTTCCTGTTTGCGACCACGCAGGAGCAGATCGATTACCTGCGCTTTCCGCTCGGCGGCCTGCCGAAGGCCGACACCCGGGCGCTGGCCGAGGAGATGGGGCTTGTCGTTGCCAAGAAGGCCGACAGCCAGGACATCTGCTTCGTGCCGCAGGGCAAGTATTCCGACATCATTACCAAGCTGAAGCCGAATGCGGCGCTCGCCGGCGAGATCGTCCATCTCGACGGACGCGTGCTGGGCAGCCACGAGGGTATTCTGCACTACACAATCGGCCAGCGGCGCGGCATCGGCGTTGCCACCGGCGAACCGCTCTATGTAGTGTTCCTCGACGCCCGCTCGCGCCGTGTCATCGTTGGCCCGAGGGAGGCTCTGGAGACGCACCGCGTGCACCTGCGTGATGTTAACTGGCTCGGCGACGAGGCGCTGGAAGTGGCCGCTGCGGGCGAGGGGTTTGCTTGCTACGCCAAGGTTCGCTCCACCCGCCAGCCGACGCCAGCCGTGCTGCACGTCAACGCGTCGGGCATCTATGTCGATCTTACGATCGGCGAGGCCGGCGTTGCACCCGGACAGGCCTGCGCGCTCTATTCTGCACCGGGCGACAATGCCCGGGTCTACGGCGGCGGCTTTATCGAACGATCCGAGCGTGAGCCATCGGCCGAGGCGTCGCTCGCAGCCCTGCTGCGCCCGGCCTTCGCCGCCTGAGCCTTGCCAAGCGCCCGGAACATGACCTGTTACTCGGCGCGTCGATTTTTGTCTCTGCCGCGCTTGACACTAAGGTGAAGGCGGTTTTATAAGCCGCTCAGCCAAACGGATCTTTCGCCTCGAATTCAAGAGTGTCGCAAAGGTCTTGCGGCGGGGTAGCTCAGGTGGTTAGAGCAGCGGAATCATAATCCGCGTGTCGGGGGTTCGAGTCCCTCTCCCGCTACCAACTTCCAAATGTTAAATAGATCAGTAGCTTGCCATGCTCCGGAGGTTCCGGCTCGTGTGTGACATCTCTCGCTCTTGTACGCGGAGATTTTCATGGCAATTGCATCCTATCTCACCCGACGCGAAGGCCGGTATTACCTGCAGCTGCGTCTGTCGAAGCTGACGGCGGAACTTCTAGGAAAGCCTCTGTATAGGACTTCTTTAGAGACCTCCGACTACATTTCAGCCAAATCCCGACTCGTTCAAATTTTGATTTGGCTGCAACGAATGAATGACAAAAAAAACCTCAGCGAAATGGTTGAAATTCTCAACGAGCAAGCGGAGGAATATTTGCATGACGCATTTCCTCCTAGTGAAGAGCGTTTACTAGCGAGAACCCGCTTCTCTGCATACGCACAACAGACGATCAGAAAATTAGACGTTACTAAAAAGTGGATGTACGGCGATCACGACGTCGAGCTATTCTCAAAGTTGAGGCGCATCGACTTGTTTAACATCGAAGCGCGGAAATTCGCGAGCGAACTTGCGGAGCATGCCTCCATCAGTGCGGCACATGCGCGAGGTAGGACCGAAGCGAAGATGGAACAGGTGCTCAATCGTCTGGCGTTGCAGCATGGAAGAGCTGTGCACCCTAAACCTTCTACTCCTTTAGCCTCCGCTGCACCGCCCGCAGATGTAGCACAAAACCAACCCACACCTGCTGCCGGAATTAAGGTGTCTGATGCCCTGAAGCTCTATTTGGCGGCTGGAAACTCTGCAGGAAAGAGCCGAGACGGGCTTGCGGCTGACGCGTTAATTGTAAATTTCCTAATAGACGAATTTGATGATCCGAAAGTGGGCCAGTTAGGACCAGCGGACTTCACTCGCCTCGACCGAATGATGGTCGACATCCCAAATCGGCCAAATATTCCCAAACAAGAGGCGAGCACGCTTTCAAACAGGTATAGGTACGCCGCCGCAAATGGCTGGGATAATCTGGTTCGTCTTACGGGTGCGCGTATCGAAAAAGGCTATCATAGTAGTTTATCAAAATTCTTTGGCTGGCTCATCTCAGAGGGCCACTACATTGGCAAGAAGCCAATTTTTACCCATGTAAGTGGAGAAAACCTAGTTTCCCTACCGCGAGATTCTTTTCGGCAAGAGGAGGTATTGGAAATCGTTTCCATGCCTCTCTTTGTTGGTTGTGATGGGAAAGACCGCATTTGGAGGCCAGGTGAGTTCTTCGTGCAGAACCATCTGTATTGGGCTTACATTTTGTTGCTGCTTACTGGACTAAGGCCCGGCGAATTAGGACGGCTTAAAATTGCCGATTTCGAGGAGCGTGACGGCATTTGGTATCTCGATTTGCGCGGTTTTGACCCCTCCAAAGGGAGAGTTCCACTCAAGGACGTGGTGCGCTTTAAGACCGCAGAATCCGCTCGAATAGTGCCCCTTCACCCTCTCATCCTGGACCTCGGCTTACTGGAGAGGCTGGAAGCGTTGGAAGAGGTCGGATGCACGGTCGTGTTCCCCGAATGGGAACCCTATCCAAAACCAGATGGCGAGATGCGGTGGGGTCAACCCCTTACTAAGAGTTGGCAATACCTCAAAACGAAAACATCGATACAACGCAAGGATGTCACAGTTTATTCGACTAGACATTTTTTCGCTGATTTAGTCGATGACTCAAACCTGACCCATAGGGCCAGGAAAAGGTTGATGGGCCACTCGAACAAGAGCGACATGCCAACTCGTTATGGATCGAAATCCCGCTTAACCACCCGAGACCTTAAGTCCTGGGTTGAAGCCCAGAATCCGACTATTGATAAGATGTCGGATATTTTATTGGCCGCAAAAGAGCGAGCAGACCGAGGTGAGTTGAAGATAATTAAGCCATGGATCAATAGAATCAGCTGGTCAACGTATTACCGAAGTAAGCACGATAGCAGCAGGAAATAAAAAATAGGTTATATAACATTGACCAGTCGGTCATTGATTAAATTAAGGGGTTATAGCTTTGAAATTACTTTACGGCGGAGAAGAGCTTGATGCTGAATTCGATATTACGGGGGCGGGTAGAGACTATGAGATATTCCTTAAGTCAGCGGGCGGCGGTCGCAACAGGGCCTATAAAAGCGCTCAGCTACTCCTGCTAAAGCGTTGTGGTGAACTGCAAGGCCGTCTTACTGACGCCTGGCTTAAGAGCACCAGCGAGCAAGCCTCAAGACTCTCCCGGGAAGAGTTGAAAATAGCACTGGAATATAGCGTCCGCTTGAGTGAGGTCGACCATGCCGATCTGGTAGCGAAGATACGGAAGTCTGTGCGCAACATGGCTCGGGAGGTTGATGCGGGAGGTTCTGGAAATCCTGAGAAAAGCATTTCTCTCTCTATAAAATTTCCCGAAGAGATCGGGATCGGCGACCTTGCTTCATACATTCGTGAAGGAAGCCTAGATGACGAACAGGAATTAGATCAATTCATCTCCGGCGCTGATGAAAGTAGCCGAGATCAAGCACAGGCTACGCTCGATAGACTTCAATTAGCGTTGGAGCGATATAATACTGTTTCGCCCGACGCAAAAGAGCGGCTTAGTACGCGTATAGAGCGTGGGCCAGTCGGTCAAATTATGAAGGGCCTGATTGGTCACAGGTGCCAGATAGGCGACGCACTCAACATCGAATGTGAGACGTTTATCGGGAAGGACGAGAGACCCTTTGTGGAAGCTCATCACGTAGTTCTGGTTTCGACACTTCAGCCAGGCGTCTTGCGTGCTGCCAATGTTGTAATTCTTTGTCCGCATCACCACCGTGAGGTACACCATGGTCTCAATGCATACATGAGTGATGACGGCCATCAGTTTCGGTTCCGCGTCAGTTCCGGCGGTGGCATCGTTGATAAGCCAAATATTGCTGACTTGCTTTTCAAAGCTCATGGCAAGTTAGGATAGGCATATGATTTGTGCCTTCCGGCTAGATGATGCGCAAAACTGCTGTCGCGATGGTTGTGTACCGCTATCTTTTCGATACATAACTACCTTAACAGATTCTCCACCTTATTTCTGACGAGGGCCCTCACCTGACCGACCTGCACTTTGACGTAAGTAGTGGCTTGAAAAGCGTCTTAGGTAGCGACCTCATCACAGACGACGAAGTTGCTATTTTTGAATTGGTAAAAAACTCTTTCGACGCTCAAGCCACTCGGGTCGATCTAGTATTCGACGATGGGAAAATCATCATCGCCGACAACGGGTCTGGTATGTCGTATGACGACATCCGGAGCAAATGGCTATTTGTTGCATACTCAGCAAAAAAGGAAGTAAACAGGCAGGCCGACTTCCGCGACACTATTGCTGAGCGCAGAAACTTTGCTGGCAGTAAAGGTATTGGTCGCTTTTCCTCTGATAGACTAGGCGCGGCTGTAAGGTTACAGACGCTGCCAACATCAGAGTCTGGTGGCAGGGTTCATTCGGTGTACGTAAATTGGGCTCGGTTCGATCAGGATCATCGGGAGCATTTCGATTCTATAGATGTTTCATATTCCGAAAACTCGGGCGGATTTGAAATTCCTGAATTGGTTCCTTCACTTGAACATGGGACCGTGGTGGCAATTGAACAGACGCGGCAAGTATGGGATCGCGACAAAATTCTGCAATTGAAGTCTGCTCTCGCGAAACTGATAAATCCGTTCGGTGCTTCTACCGATGGATTCAAGATTTATCTGCACGCGCCTGATGAGTGGGGAGCGGATCAGGAAGAACGAAACAACTCACTTCGACGAAACGAAGAACCTAATGATGCCCGGCTCGTGAACGGTGAGGTGGGTAACTTCATTTTCTCAGCGCTGTCGGAGAAGACAACATCCATCGAAGTCGTTATCGATGGGGCACGAAACACGATAGAAACGACACTGATCGACCGGGGAGAGCTTATCTACCGAATCAGAGAGCCTAACCCTTACAATTTGCTCAGTCCTTCCGGGTTCAGATGTCAGGTATTCTTTCTTAATCATTCTGCTAAAATGACCTTTGCGCGGAGAATGGGCGTTCCGTCCGTTCAGTTTGGATCAGTCTTCGTCTTCAGAAATAGCTTCCGAGTTTATCCGATTGGTGAGGAGGGCGACGACTGGTTCAAAATGGATCGCCGCAAGCAGCAAGGTTATGCTCGATTTCTCGGTACCCGTGACGTCATTGGTCGGCTGGACGTGTCCGGAGCAGACGCGGACTTTCAGGAGGCTTCAAGTCGGAACACCGGCCTCATCGAGACACCTGCGGTCGCACAATTGCGGCGATGTTTTCGTGACCATTGCCTCATCCGATTAGAGAAATATGTCGTTCCCGTTACCTTTGTTGATTCTGAGGATAAGAATTTTGGGGATGTCTCGCGGCTAATGACAGACCCTGGTCGCGCAAGAGTTGCGACGGCTGTTGCAAAACTTGTCGACGATAAAGAAGTAGAGCTTCTCGAATATAGCACGAAACTGATTGGGATTTTGAGCGAGAGATCATCCCAATTTGAAAGTTCGCTAACCAGCTTGAGGTCCATCGCCGAAAAGACCAAAGATCAATCACTTTTCACGAGTATCGAACAGGCTGAGCGCAGGTTCGAGGAGATGAGGCTCTCCGAGGAACGAGCCAGACGGCAAGCTGACGAAGAGCGGAGGGCTAAGGAGGCTGCTCTTAAAAGAGCTACCCACGCGGAGCAGATAGTTGAAACCGTCACTGTTCAGCTCACTGAAGAAAAGAAAAGAAATCTCTTTCTGACTTCTGTTTCATCTCTCGACGTCGACACCATATTAAACCTACATCACCAAGTTACGATGTATGCAGTGGACGTTCAGCAAAGGATTGAAAATTTCGTTGTAAGTATAGATGGTAAAGAGTCGGTGTCGAGAGCTGATGTATTGGCAGCTTTAGATGGTATTTCCTTACTAAACCGACGCATCATGGGCGTTACAAAATTTGCTACCAAAGCCAATTTTAGGTTGGAATCGGAAAAGATAGAGGCTGACATCGGCGAATATATCGAGCAGTACATAAATCAGGTGGCAAAAGACTTCCTTTCTGGGCCAATGAGCCTCTCCGTCGTTTCCGATGAGAAATCATTTGCGAAACAATTTAAGCCAATAGATGTCGCAGTCGTCGTAGATAATCTGATATCGAATGCACGCAAGGCGAGAGCTACCAAGGTCAATTTCGAAATCACCCACCCGGGAAAAGACTCGATCCACATCCGGGTGGAGGATAATGGCAGGGGTTTTGATCCCACAATTTTAGAAACAGCGCGGGTATTTGAGAAGGGCTTTACGAAGACAGATGGTTCAGGCCTTGGCCTATATCACGTTCAGCATGTGCTGGGCGAAATGAACGGCACGATAGAAGTAGTTAGCCCCAACGGCGCTCGCGGAGCAGCCTTCTTGATAAGGATCGCACGATAATGAGGCTCGATTTCAATGTCCTATGGGTCGAGGATAATCAAGTCCTTGTCGAGTCCCAAAAGGATAGGATCGCGTCGATTATTCGCAAAGAAGGATTTAGGCTGGCGGTGCAATTTGCACCATCTGTCGAGGCGGCTACCGAATTCCTATCGAATTCTATTTACGGCGACCACATCGACCTTGTGTTGATGGACTACGATTTAGGCGCGGGCAAGAAAGGTGATGAAGGAGTGGCGGAAGTCCGCGACGTCTTCGCCTACAAAGACATAATATTTTATTCTGGTCAGGCGACGACGAACCTTGCTGCTATGATTGCTCAGAAACAGATCGCTGGCGTATTCACTGCACATCGGCCTGAATTGCCTGATGTTGTTGAGGGTGTTTTCGAAAATCTGGTGAGAAAAGTTCTTGATATCGATCACTCTCGCGGCATCGTGATGGGCGCGACAAGTGATATCGATCAAATCGTCAATGTGAATTTGGCTGATCTCTTTGACACCAATCAAGAACTTCAAAGCGACGCGCTGCAAGCGGTGAAGGAAAGAATAGCCAAAAAAAGAGATGATCTAAACAAAGCATTGGACGCTATTGAACAAATTAAGCATCTTAGTGAATTGGAAGAGCACTATCTCCTTTATTCCAGCGACGAACGCTTTCGATTGTTGACAAAGTTACTGAAGGCAGCGGGCTTGCATCAAGATCAGAATGCCAGCTTTGAGACCTATCGAAGCTCCATTATGCCGCGAAGAAATGACCTTGCGCATATTACTGTAGTGCGGGAGGGCTTCTCTAGAAAGCTGTTTGATCGCAACGGCAATGAGATTACCGCCGATACAATGAAGGCTCTCAGGGTTGGAATACTAGACTTTCATGAGATTGTTCACGGATTGTTTGAGAAGTAGAACGTATATCTACTAGAGTTGACGCAAGCATTCTACCTATGGCTTCGGCAATCAGTGGTGGCACAGCATTCGCTACTTGTGTGAAACGAGGAACTTCGTGTTTTCTGCGTTCACCGCCGCTTGTGTACTTGCCTTTGAATTCAAAGAAGTCGGGAAAACTCTGTAGTCTGGCATTTTCGCGTACAGTTAAGGTTCGCGGCTCCGAATAATGGATTAAGTCATCTGGCATGCTGGTGATTGTTGGAGAGGGTTGATCGGGGTCCAAAACGCGAATCGCCGATTTTTTCAGGCCGAAGCTGGCCTTCAACTCGGCCGAAAGTGACTTGTTCAGACGCCCTTCCGAATGACAAAGCTCGATAAACTTGGCAAACCGGATTTTGATGTCAGCGCGATGGTTCGCGAGGCGGGTGTCTTCTATACCAGATAATGTGCCCATACGCATAAGCCGCTGGTACGACGTTATAGGTGAGGAATAGGTGATCTCTTCGAAACCCTTGGTGTCGCGACTTACGGCTTTCCCATTGCGAGCGACCTCTAGATCAGAAATCGCCATTTTAGCGGTTACCGGGGCCACTGCGATCCCCTTGTCACTTAAAAATCGCTGTCGATTCAACTCTAAATTCTCAAACGGGGAAAAATCTTCAAAGCCGCAACCTCGTCGAGCAGCGATTATAAAAAATCGATGCCGTCTTTGGGGAACGCCAAACATTGAAACATCAATGAGTTGTGTCGCTACGTGATAGTCTTGGTCCAGTTTTTCGATAATTCGTTGTGCGTAATTGACCCGGGTTTCGGGGCCTTCCATGAAATCTGAGGTGATTCCTCTAACATTTTCTATCAGCACGATCCGTGGCTTCAAAATGGACACGACTTCCAGATAGGCGTCGACCAACCTATTTCGTGGGTCTTGTGGATTCCTTTTCCCGGCGCTGGAAAAACCCTGACAAGGCGGCCCGCCAACAAGCATGTCGACCGAGCCCGCGAGTCCTGCGATCTTCTCAGAGTAATTTGTAAGCAAGTCGAAGACGCTTATCGGCGTTTTTGGCAACCACAACGGCCAATCATAGCGATGCTTTGCACGCTCCTCTAAAAGATTATGGCCAAGGGTCTGGAAGGCATTTGCGTCATGCTCTACTGCAAACAGTCCTTTCCAACCAGACTGCATCAACCCCAAGCTAAGCCCGCCACAACCCGCAAAAACGTCAATAAAAACCGGTGACCGTGGGGGCATATTCATCGTTACCGCTTTGAGTGTCGAGGCCGCTCACTCGTTTATCGCATTTTCCTTTACAAACTGCCAGGCGATAATACCACGGGCAGGCGCTTTGGCGCAAAAGGATGATAGGCCTCCATTCCGCAAGCGGCTTGCTCCAGTAAAGTAGGCAGATGTACGCAAAATATATTGTGGCAATGATGCTGTTTCCAGTCAGATCGACACGACATTTGCTTCACCCGTCCGCCCGAGCGGCTGCGATACGTGTGTCTTCGCGGCACGGGCGAACTGATCTTCGAGTTCGGAATAAGACGAAAACGGCCTAACCAGCTTGGCGACTAGGCAAGGTGGCAAAGACTTCCGGTAAACCGCGCTTGCCCCTTTCCTACTCCTAGATTCACAACAGCAATCAAAAGTCGCCAAGGCGGGTCACACCGGGAGACGGTACCCAACGAGAAGTGCAAGGTTGAGGAATCAAGCCGGTCTGTCAGCGCGTCATGCAACCAGAAAAACATCCTTCGAGTTTAACTAGGAACAACCTTCACCGCAGGAAGCTCCCATACGAGACCCTGCTTTGCGAATTCATCAATCGCTCTCGGGTACTTAGTTATGATTTCCTGAGCAAATTCCGCCGCGTCTTGCTTATTGTGACGAGCGATTATCCAAGCCAGAATAAGGCCCAAAATGAACAGCCACCAATGCCAGACCATCGCCAGAACGATGCCGCCAAGTAATAGGATAACGGATACCGCTTTCCAGGTGTTCGTTGCCGCCGCGTAGCTGCCGCCGTATGGCTTCATGAGCGCCGGATTTTTATTGAGGGCATCCACGTTCAGTACGCGGACAGTCTGCTTATCCAAGCTTTCCTCAATGATAAGGACGCGGTCGATTTGATCGTTGCGGTTCGGATTTGGCGCAAGCATAACTTTGGCAAGCATAGGCAACCCCATCACAGAACTGAATCTCGGTCTGAGACTTACATGAGAGCGAGGCGAGGTAAAGGAGAAGGAGAAGGAGAAGGAGAAGGAGCTTCGTAGTTGGCTGCTGGATGGATTGAAACAATAGGTCACCCTAATAGTCACCTCATCCTGGTCTCGCAGGGTTATGCTGCATCAGCAGTACCGCCGTTGCAAGATAGAATCGCGCATTAGGGTCTGGTTCCTTGCTTGCTTCGTCGCGACCATGTGATGGTCAAAAGGAGTATTGTCATGAAAACGATCTTAACAGCGCAAATTCTCAAGGAAGAGGCGAGGAAGAAGCGTCGCGCGGAGCACCGATGGCTGCAATATCTTGAGGACATTGAGCAACGAAAAAAGCAATACGAACGCGAGCGTAGGCGTCTGGCGCTACTCCTCATCATATTGCTAATCATCTTCTCCGCGCCGATCAAGCCGGTATTTATTCGGATATACTCCGCACAAGTCCCGCTAGCTCTACCCCCTTCGCGTTCGCTGAAAAAGAACGAACGCCATTCCAGCGAATTCGACTATACGTTGCACATAGAGCGGGATTTTGCGCCCAGATACGGAGAGGAAAATCTCGAAATTATGGATGGTCTGACAGCCGATGACGTCGCTCAAATCCGCAGGCAGCATCAACCCCCAAAAGTAAAAATACCTGGGATGCCGGATAGGTATGCTGATGAATGGCCTCATCCCCACACACTTCTAGACCATCTGCAGCACGACTTTTTCAGAGCTGACGCAATAGCTGCTCTCAAGAAGATCACCCCGGCTCATGTGCACGACTGGCTTGACCAAGCGGCCATTGGCGACGGGTGGAAGGCGCTTCGACTTTCTCGTCAAAAAACCAAAGAAGAAACACTTGCGACCATGCCATTAGAAGCGGCGAGGTGGCGCGAAGACCTGAAGCGAGAAGCCGAAGAGAGAACCCGAGATGAGCAGAATCCAAAGGACAGTGACGACCCAAATGGGTCTAGGTCTCCAATATGATTATTTCCTTCATGAGGAATGATTGATCCGCTGGAAAACAACAGGTTTTCGCTGCCTGCAATATCCCTGGTTGATCGGGTAACGGCCAAGCGTGCGAAGGTGATGACATCGTTTCCACCTTCTCTACCGATCTCGTTTGTCCAATTTTGGAGTCAAAACCATACTCGGTGTTGCAATCACAGGCTTTGGTCTTTTATCGATTGGAAGCAGCGACCAAGCACGATCACGTTCTCTTACAGCGATTACGGCCACTGCTCTTGCAGCTCTGGCCTCCTTTCGCGCTTCAACAGCTTCCTGTTCAGCTTCGCGGCGGCGTTTCTGCTCGGCTTTCAACGAATCCTGAATATTTTTGATAGCAGTTTGAACGCGGTCGATCTCATCCGCAAATTCGCGCTTGATCCTGGTGGCAATTTTCGACTCACTAAGTCCATCCCACAAGGCTCGTAGGCGTCCTCCCACTCCGGAGAAATGGCGAACGTCAGATAAAATGACGGCTGCCTCACTTTGCTTTCTCTGCGCTGAGCTTTCGGAGGCTAGAGCAGCCGCATTTGTTAATCTGGCAACCTCTAATTGCTTCAAAGCTTCAACGCGAACCCTTTCCGCCTGAATTTTCGTTCGTGCAACGAAGCCGTCGCCTGACTCCTTCACTTTGTATGCTCGCTCTATCGCCTTCTTTAGAGCTTGCGCTTGAGATTGCTCGCGTTGCCACTCGTCCCTATTCAGACGACGGCGTTGCGGACCCAGGCGGGTTAGGCCAGAAGGAATACCGACGGTCTCATGGTAGCTATCCTGCCAAATTCGCATCGCTCGTTTGTAAGCTGAATCGCCGAATTTGTTGAGTGCTTTACCGTCATCGCTCGTTTGAGCGCGAAAGGTCATTTCCTCCCGTTTTGCGGTGACGCCCGGATGAAACTTGGTAGCTTTCCAATCACCGTTGGCATCGGGCAGAACGTAGGCATGAACGTGCCAATGCGATTCGTCCTCGTGGCGAATGACAGTTTTCAGATTTTCTCCATACTGGGAATGAAGCCATTTGATTGTTCTTCGTTCCCATTCCTCTACCTCAAGGCGCGTCTCCGAAGACGCGCGAGTTTCTTCCATAGTTGCAGGATGTGACGCGACAACGGTATGCAAAGTCTTTTGATCTCGCCGAATTTTCCTCGACTTACCACCGGCAGTTTGAATGACCGCTGCCGCAACCTCATCGTCGTGCACCTCTCGCAGCGCATCAATGGCTAGCCCGTAAATAACAATTGGCGGCAGTGGATTTGCAACGTGAATCGACGACGCAGTCTTTCTGCTGGCCTCCGAAAGGATGAATTCGACCGACCGACCCTTTGAGTCAGCCTTCCGCGAAAACGACTCCATGTGAATGAATTGATATCCCATCAGTCCTCCTGCCGTCATCGTGGTACTAAAGATTGCAAGAGACAACCGAAGTCAGTAAGCCGTGATTGGCGCACGTATAAGATGATTGGGGAGCGAGTTTTTAAATGGCGACGTTGCAGGAAATAATCGAGGATAAGCTTTCTTTCGTAGATGCCGTCAACCAACCGATTTTTCGAACCGATATCGACTATGATCAGCTGGTAGAAGAACGGTTGGCTATTGCCAGAAAGTGGCAGGCCCTCTCGCCCGCCGAAAAGAAGCAATTCCAAAGTCAGCGCGATTATGAGCAGATTGAGGGTGCAGCTGACCTCAAGTCTCCTGAGCTTGCCCCAGCAAAAAATTTATCCTTGATCCGCAAGGAAGTTGGAAAGCGAATACAGTCGAATAACGTTTTGCAACTGCTACCGATTGACTCGCTCGATTTCGATGACTCTCTTCTCGAATTGTCTGAGTCACTGGAAAACGTTGCGGATATACGTAGCATCTACAAGCTTAGGAAGTTGGCGACCGGTGAATCAGAAAACGCAGGTATAAGTGCTGAGGAGGCCGCGAGAATTAAGAATTGCTTCTCGCAGGGCAGAGAACTGTACATAGCAGGCAAACAAGGCTCGCTCATGGTTAAGCCTCTCAATTTCTTCTACGCGTTAACCGCATATACATATGGCGCAATTGTACTTAACAATCCACTTCGGTACAGGAAAGATATGCTTCCGGGCTCACACGGGATGGCGTATCTCCCAGATGTTGTGCAAGCCCAGTTTGGCGGCGACTCTCCTAGTGGATGGAATCTAACGCTTGGTGCCCGCGTTTAACGGCGGCGATGATTTTGTCGGGATCGGCGGTCCAAGTGAAGGGCTTTGGCTTTTTGTTGTGCTCAACGAGGAAACGGTTGATGGCGGCCTGGAGATCGACGACGGAATGGAAAACGCCGCGTTTCAGACGCCGCTTCGACAGCCTGGCGAAGAAACCCTCCACCGCGTTGAGCCATGAGCTTGAAGTCGGAGTGAAGTGGAAGGTGAAACGCTCGTGACGGTCGAGCCAGGCTCTCACCTTGGGATGCTTGTGGGCAGCATAGTTGTCGAGGATGACGTGGACGGCCTTGTCGTCCGGCACCTGGGCGTTAATGGCGTTGAGGAAGCGGATGAACTCCTGATGACGATGACGCTGCATGTTGCGGCCGATGACGGTGCCGTCGAGCACGTTGAGGGCGGCAAACAGCGTGGTTGTGCCGTGCCGCTTGTAGTCGTGGGTCATGGTGCCGAGCCGACCCTTCTTCATCGGCAGGCCCGGCTGGGTGCGGTCGAGCGCCTGGATTTGGCTTTTCTCATCGACCGACAACACGACGGCGTGGGCTGGCGGATCAACATAGAGGCCGACAACGTCTCGCAGCTTGTCGACGAATTTCGGGTCGTTGGACAATTTGAACTGCCGCCACCGATGAGGTGCGAGGCCATGCGCTTTCCAGATACGCCTGACTGCGCTGGCGCTGATGCCGGCGGCCGTCGCCATCATGTCGGCCGTCCAGTGCGTCGTCTCGCCCGGCGGATCAGCCAGCGTCAGGGCCACCACACGCTCGGCGACATCGGGTCCGAGCCGCACAATACGCGACGGCCGCGTCTTGTCGCGCAGGAGACCCTCGACGCCTTCTGTGGCGAAGCGCTCTTGCCAGCGCCATACGCAGGTCTTCGATTTGCCGGTCTGGCGCATAATCTCGACAGTCCCGACGCCATCGGCACTCAGCAGGATGATCTCGGCCCGCCAGACGTGCTTTTGGGGCGCATTGCGATCCCTGGTCAAGGCCATTAGGCGTTGGTGATCTGTTGGCGAAACGGTGAACGATATTCCTGTGCGCATGCGCCAGACTCGCATGCCAACCCAGCAAATGGAATCCCATACGGGACTCTTATGTCAGGCGGTAACCACTAGAGGCACGTTTAGCGATCTTGTGACCGCGTTCCCAACGCAACTGGTAAAAACATCAAGTATAGAATTTAATATAGATTGTACAAATGCGCTGATCGAATTCTACAAAAGGAGATTTAGTGTTAGCTTGGGCACGTTGTTAAGCCTTGTTCCGGAAATGACAGATTACTATAAACTTACCACCGGGCGAGATAGTCGATGTTACCCTCTGGAGATTGCAAGCGCCAACGACCCAAGAAGTGTGACCTGGGAGTTCCATATCGGGGATGGCGAGAGACGCCCATCTTTGGATGGGATTGAAAGTGCTTTTAACGGCTTTTCACGCTTTGAACGGCACGGAAAAATTGTGATAACCGTACCCGCTTCTCAGGCTCACTCCATATCAGCATGCGTTTACACCGATATACGTGGAAACCTCTGGTATAGATAACCCATTCTTTCCTGTTATACTACCTGAAGTGGCTGTACATTTTTTAATAACAAGCACCTATTCAAATATTATGCGGTACAGGCCAGATGAGTGGGGTAGTGTGCTTCTAAATGAAGTTTCGTCGCAGATATCGCTTCTTACTCGCCATTACTTCTCATCGTTTCAACGGAAGTTTTTTGTGATCGTCCTGCGTTCCATTTCAAGATATCTGCCATATGCCATTTAGATGATCCCATTTATAACTGCAGCCGACATGGAATGAGTTTTGATAAGCTTTAGTGACCGACTACCACTTTTCACTGCGCTCAAAGTGTCGGCTCTCCGAGGGGCCCTCTGGCGGACCATTTTTGGAAACCCCTTCGTCGTCGGGGAGGCGATCTAAGTTGTGGTCACGAAGTGATGCGGTGTATGGTGTTTACCGGAGCGGGGTCTGGGCAGCTCGGCTTTCATTCTCGACCTTATCACCGGTCATGATCCTGGAGGCGGTCGCAGTAGTCTGGCTTCGGCCATTGCTTTTGAGATTTGCCCCGCCGAGACACCAAAGTGTGTTGCAAGCTCGTCTCTCGACATCGCGTCTTTGCCCTGTAAGTAGAGCGCTGCTTGACCCATCCCAATTCGAGCGGCCTGTTGATCCTTCCGCGACTTTACTCCATGTCGACGACGGGATTCTTCCATTCTCTCAACGGAAAGCTCTTGCCTACGAGTGCTGTCGACCAAAACCCGCAGTCCGGCTGCTCTCTGTTCTGCTGGATCAATATGCAGCCATTCCACAATGGTGCTCGCCTTCATCCGATAGCGACAGTCAACTTCGATTCCGCCGAACATGAGCTTTTTGCCGGACGCCGCAAGCCGAGCCCGTTTTATAACGGCCGCCATGCGAGATCGAGATTCACTTTCGTGCCAGCCAGCAGCTTCGTTTGCTAGCGCGGTTATTTCTCTCCCCAGAACCTCGGGCGGCGAAATCCATGAAATCGCAACACTGGCTATGAAAAGCCAACTGTCCCGCTGACCTTCGGTTAACGCGCAATCGGAATAGCGATGGGCCCGCAACGTCTGCAGGTCGGTAAGAACGCATTCCCAATAGGATGCAGCAGAATGAGCGATTGCAGGAGCAGTCCTGTCTTTTACCTCCAATCTTCGCGTCGCCCGCTTGGCACGCAACTCCTCTTGAGTCAGCGGCAAAACCTCATCTGCAAGTGTTGAGAAAACGTGTCGAGTGGGAACCTCAGGCGATCCTTGACACCAGAGGAGCCTTACAACTCGCTGATCCCCTTGCGAACGCGAATTCTCGGTTCCACAGAGGCGGAAAACCCGGGCGGCGTCTAGGGCACGTCTGTCTGCACCAAAGTGTTCCAGTGCCCCAAGAAGGCTCTTCTGCACAGCGTTCCATCTTGGAAGCGCACCACGCGGTAAAAGTTCAGTAAGCCAGACGCACACCAAGCCGCGCCCTGTCGACAAGATGTAAGACGGAGCCGGAATCATCAAGTCGTCCAAATGGACCAAGACAGCGCTGGCAACGTCCGTCGCCTCTCGACCTTTCCAACGTAGGGAATTATGATAATCGAGATCGACAAAACATGCACCAATCGTGGCGATTTGAGAAATCGAACGCCATTTCGTGAAGGTCGCTTGGGACACGTAAATGTCCTCTCGGTTATCCTGGCGACTAAGGCGGTCGGCTTCTAAAATAGCGTCGCCACCGGTTGGGACGGTCCATTCCTGCCATTGCTTTTCTCGACCGTGAACGCGTTGCGCGAAGCTTACTACCCCGTTCCTCTGCCCGTCGCTGTTACGTTGATTGTACGGATGTAGATTTTCGATATGTTGACGAGCGCCGAATTTGCGGTAATCGAAAAACGAATGCGCAGCCGGGCTCACGTTCGCGGCTGATGCAAACATGCCTGTAATACCTTTTCTATGTGGATCGCGACCGCGTCACCCGTCAAAATCAGTTGACCGCCTAAGGCGTGATTTCTGGGGTATTGGCTGGCTTGGCTACCAGCCCGCTCTTCAACTATCCCGTTGAGGGGTCTTTAAAGCGAGGTCGCCGAGGTCGATCATTCAAATATCCCAATTGAACACCGGAGCGTTACTACCCGTTATTGGCGTTTAATAGAGGTTCCGTTCTGGCGGACATCCAGTCAAGCCGCCTTATGTCGAAGGAAAGCGCACACTATGTTTGCTTAGTTAGCCACCAGCAGTGACAATATTTGCGGCTAGCTTCTCAAGTGTACCGACGAGCTGACTGTCGGTAAGGTCCGAGAGAGAAAGGGTCTCATAGATTACCTTTTGGCAAAACTCTTCAAGATTAGCTGCATCAGGTTTACTCAGTCTCAAGGGGACGAAAACGGTCGCCTCTCGGTCTATCCACAACGGTATTTGCTTTACGAACCTTGCCTTCGCGAATTCAGCCGCAAAGCGGGCTCCGTCGACAGCATCAGAACTGTGAAATATAATGCGGTCAGCAATTACCGTTCTCCTATTCTCCCAGAAAGCCTTATTTTTCACGTCTTCGTAAGAAGACTCAAGTTGCGCCGCAATGCGGTCGACTTCGAGAGAAGTTAGAACAATGTAAAATCCAGGGGAAGCTTGTATTTGTTGTACAATGTACGAGATGAAGTCGTACGTGTCGTCAAAGTAGACGCCTCGGTAGACCATTTGTGTCAACTTATCTGTCAATATGCGCCGGATCAGTCTTGCTTCTGTTGCAGGAACGAGGTTTTGATAAACCTGCAAATTGAGTATCTCATTCATCATCTCTACCTTTTTGAAACCGCCTGTCCGCGCAAGATTAGCGGCCGCTGACAATCCAGAATTGGTCGGCGCGGGTTTAAAGCGCCGAACCATGGTGACCATCAAGCTCCTGAGCGCTGATGGAAAATAGTCCGTTACCGGTTTTGACGAAGGATTGCGGCGGCGACAGTTTCAGCGTGTTCACCGCTAACATATTGGAAGCGCTGCCATACGTCGCCTGGCGTCATCTGGTCAGCGAAACGTGAGTAATCTGCCGCGTGCAGTATGGCCTGAATGACCGCCGTCTCACCGGTCGATGCGGGCAGTGTCAAAAAGAAGTCGCCCAGCTTGTGGCCAATCTTACGATCAAGCGCTTGAAATGCCTCCGTATACTCGCCGAAGGTGGCGCATTGGTCGATATTAAGGCCAGCCTTTCGGCAAATCTTGTTGGCGGGGCCGTATTTGAAATCAGTAAAAGTAGGCATCGAGAATCCTTCTTCGATTTTTGGCAAAGCTTCGCTGACTTCCGCGAGCGAAAGTTTTGCAGTTGATAATCAGGGAGTTTTTTGGACGCCCTCTGACAGCTCGCAATTTGCGAACTGATTACGCGATGACGGTGGGTTTTCCCTGCCGATGACACAAAGGTGTAGCATCAGTCGCCATTCCGCAAGCCCTCCAATAAGTAGATTTTTTTGCGAAAATGGGAGTAATCTGCGGTAAAGAGGCCACCAAGGGGGAATAGTGGTATAAATGTCCTAATGCGAACGATAAAACGGCAATTGTTAGAAACGTATTTCTAGACGATTTTCGCACATAAAGCGGATTCGTATTTTCGCAAGAGATTGCAATATTTATTTTCTAGCAGCCCAATTGCATCTTTTGATGAGGCTGCGGGGGCACTCATCGTGGAAACCAGCCAGCTTTTTCCAAGGCAAAACGAAGCGCGTCGATGGCATAAACCATTTGCCACGCTTCATTTTCAGATTGAGAAAATGGTTGCACCCGCTCAATAAATGCTCGTTTGCAAAAGTTGGCTAAGGCCAAGGCTTGAATATCATCAAGCTCAATCTGAATTTTTTCCATTTTCGTCTTTCATGTGGGGATGAAAGAATGGTGTTTTGAAAACACAGACCCGTCAACAGAATTGTGCGACTTGGGTTTGGAACCACAATAAGGCTATAAATTTGTTGACTTATATTTACCGTCGTCTCAACCTCTATCTAGAGTGTTGTTCGCATTTGGCCCTGTTGACAAAGTTCTGCTGCCAATGCACTTCCTGGGCCAGGGGGACTTCATGGCGATACTTAGGATTTATGATCTTAAACAGAATGTCCTCGCGCTTGATCTCAGAGACTTACTGCGGCTTTTGACACCTCGGTCTCTGCAGGCAGATTGGATTGTTTCGACAGTCAAGTCGTCCAGGTCTGGGCACGAATGGTTTGAGGCAACAGGTGAAGGTGGCGAGCAATTGGAGGCATTGGCTCTGGAGAATGCCCGGCTCTCAGGCTCTGATCTAGCTGACTTGGCGGAGAAAACACGGCAGGTAATCTGGGGCGAATTCTATGGCTCCGGACCCACGCGGTCAGACAAGGCGTGGGTTATAATCCGAGCGGTCGACAGCACGTTTTACGAGATCGATACAGACGACAGTGCGGTGCTGAGTAAGATTAGCTCGACCTATAGAGACGTCCGAGCTGGTGGGGCTGCGATCACCTCATGGGTGGTGGAGCGCCACGATGAATGACAGTCAGATACCAACCGCAGGCAGAGCAGGAAACGCGGCGAACGACCTTCACTCTATCATAGTGGATAGGTAAGCGAGGCAACCGCAACTGTCTTAACCTCGTTGTCCCACCAAGTTTTGTCAACTTGCAATGTATTGGGGGCCGCACACCTTGCCTCCCGACGGTCTTAAAGGTACTAACGGACATGTAGTGAGATGTCGGAGACTCGATCAAAACGATGTTTGGTCAATGGCTTGCGGGTGAGTGGAGGTTCTTGTCCCTCTCCCGCTACCAAAAATTCCTTATTAAATTCAGAGCATTAGCGACCAAGAGGTGGCCTACGGGGCCTCTCCATGTTGCATTATTGTTGCAAGCAGCTTCCCTTGGTTTTCAGGTATTTCCACTGACACGCGGCGAATCCACGCAACATGGATTGCAACATGGAAATAGCTCTGTCAGTCATTGCGTAAAAGCCTTCCAAAAATAATATGGACGCTGATGGTCGAGTTTTGGGAATTCATCAAAGGCACCGGGGCACTGGTAGGCCTCGCCACCGGGGCTTTCGTCCTCCAAGAACGTCTATCCAAAGACGCGCCGATTATGTTCATTGTTGGCTTGCCCTATAGCATTCAGGGCACACTTTTTCCGTACTTGAGAGTTGTCAACCAGAGTAGAAGACCCATGGTTTTATCGTGGGCGGTCGGCGTAAGGCGACATGAATTCACATTGAGGACAAACAATTCGACGAGAGCAATCATCAGTTCTTTGATGCCTGGTCACATGTCGATGATTGTTTCGGGAAACACAGAGACGGATCTACCTCTGTCTAATCCTACAAACTTTAATGAGATTTCGTTCGATAATGCAATTGAGCTCAACGTGACATGGCAGCTCGCTCAGCCAATCATATATCAAAGACCGAGGAAAAAGAGGATCGTCATCGTTAAAAAGACATATGAGTTATTACTTAAGGGTGACGCTCGCTTATGACCGAGCCCGCCCGTGTCACCCTTGACGATATGGTCGGCCACGACGAGCTGCTGGAGAGGTTTCCCTGGCTTAGCGCACAGATGCTCAATAAATGGCGGGCTGCCGGCCGTATCCGCTACCTGCACGGGAAGAGCGGGAAAATCGTCTACCCAATCTCGGACATCCACCGCGCTGTCGATGCCGAGCTTAGGATTGATGAGCCCGTGGCGACCCAGAGAAAGCCCCCACCTTCCACGCGCGACCGAGATCAAACTGCAGAGGTCGCCGAGATATTGCGTCGACAATCCCTTGAGAAGATTTTCGGAAAGGGTAGCGTTCCAGAAGAGTACTTGGTGTCCACCGAGTGCGACGCCCTATCGGACATGTCTTCATTCGACCAGATAAGATACCGCCAGTTTTCTGACGAGTTAAACATTCGGGTGAAGCGTGGGGCCGGAAAGACAAAGAAAAGGTTGTCGCCCGATCCAACGTGATCAGCGATCAGGTTCCCTCCATTGGAGGAAACTTCGCATGCGGGGGCTACAGCTCTCACCGCTGAACTCACCTCTCGACTTTGACGCGACTCCAGATAAGGATGCTTCGCGGAGGCGGGCATGGGATTTTTCGACAAACTCTTTGGCGGCAAGGGAACGAAGTCCCTCCCCAGTCGCGATGATCCGGCGCAATCCGCCTCACCACCGGTGAATCCTTCGGCGAGAGTGCGGAAGCCTTCGACAAAGTGCCTAAGCGAAGAAGAGAGAAGGGATGCCGCCGAGCGCCATTCCGCAACCATGAGAGCCAAGTTTTCTGCGTCTGCTGAGCGGGACCGCGAACGATCTGTTGCGCTGGGTGTGACCCATTTCAGGTGGGTGATGAAGACGTATGCGACGACTGTCGCCGGAACGAGGGCAAGCGGTTTGCCTACAAAGCCGTTCCCAATGGGTCTCTCCCTGGCGAGCCTCACTGCCCCTCCGGTTGGTGCCGGTGCGTAGCGCGACCGGTCATCAAAGGTTTTAGCTAAGCGAATACGGAAAAGGCCACTCGACTTTCGCGCGAGCCCCGATAATGATGAACTCCTCTGGAGGAAATCATGAAGCAAAGCCGCGCCGTCTTATCTCTTTCGATCACGCTGGCGGTTTTCGCTTTCCCGCTCCTCTCGCACGCCGAGGACAGTATGGCAGTGCAGCTTCAACTAAGCACTCTTCTGGCCGCAGAAAGTCAATGCGGCATGACCTATGACCAGAACGCAATTCAACAGTTCATCGACAAGAAAGTCTCGGCCGACGATCTCGATTTTGCATCCTCGCTGGCTCTTATGTCCAGAGGCCAGCAAGCCCAGGTCGAGCAAATGTCGGACAGCGGTAAGTTTGCGTTCTGCGCCCAGCAACGCCGTGTAGCGAAGAAACTGAACTTCGTCCAATAGGCGGCCGTGGAGAGTAGTAAGACGATTGGTGTATACATCGATAATAACGTTTGGGATTTCCTGCTCTCGGAGGGACTTGAACTGGCCGCCGAATTGCCTGTCAGCGAATTCAATGTTTTCATCACTCGCGAGGGAGAAATTGAAATCGTCAATATGCCGCTTGAAAAGCAAGAGTTCGTGGCGCGAACGATTGTTGACAATGGGATCAAAACAGATGCGTTTTTTGGGTTCTCCAATCCGGGCTTGAGCCAGTCTGAGCAACGCGTGGCTGGCTTTAACCAAGGCAGGTTCGCGTCAGCCGAGGAAATTGCTTATATCGCTGAGCAAAGGCACCGCGTGAAGCCAACGTCGAGACCGAGGGCCCTATTGGCGAAAAACGAGGGAGATTTGGCGCTAGCGGTTCGATCTATGCGTTCGATTGTTTTTACCAAGGAACGACCGAATAAGAACGGTCCATTGAAGACCGCAGCCGAGCGTGGCGGAAAAGTTCTCTACGTGGACGATTATCTCGCTTCAGGCATGACGTTGGCTGACTTTATTCGATCGAGGGCTTGATGCCTTCCCTTCCGATTTCAGCACGATTGGCGCATCTACCGGCACCAGCTCGACTTGGTAGCAGTTGCGCTGCTCTTCCGCCTGACGATGCCGCCTGATGCGATCGGCCATGATGGCCGCCGATCTTGCCTCGTCCCTGGTCAAACCGTGCTGACGGGCCACAATGCTAATCTGGTAGTTGTTCAGGTGCCGCCTGTGAGTGGTTGAAAGCTCTTCTGCAATCGCGAGCATAGGAGCGCTCATCCCACGATGGCATACAGCGTGTTTGGATCTGGCGACGTCAGCGCATTGTACTGCGCCTGAGTGATTTGAACCGTCGCGATGCCCGTGTGCTTCGTCCAGCCATTGGCAGTGAGCACCAGGCCGTCCTGATCAGGAACCGTCTGGGATCGGCCGACGACGGGCGTGTAGGTGCGACCGTTCACGGTGATCGGGCTCACGCTGTTCGGACCTTCAGTGGGTGGATAGACATTCATTGGGATCTCCTTCAGATAAATGAGACGTCGGTGGGCGAAGGCATCGCCCGGCCGTCGAACGACGAGGACGAATTGCTCCACTGGCTGTTCGAGGCCATATGCTGGCTGACGGCTGTAGCCAGACGCCGGCCGTCTACGTTCAACGCAGTGTGGATGACCTGTGGCGTGTTGTTGTTCGCCGGCGGCACCCAGTTGGTCGGATGAATGCCGCGGCCCCCAGCGGCGGGTGCGCTCCAGACCGGGGCTTCGTTTTGTCCACGAGGAGCGATTGATGGAGGCTGCCATGTCGGAGCGGCTGCACCATCTTTTGGCCGAGGGATTGCCCCTGTCCCGAACATGTTCGTCACGAGCCCGGTCATCTTGTTGATGAAGTCCGCGATCGCGTCATAGATGCCGGTCAGAGTGGCCTTGATGCCCTGCCAGTTGAATTTGACGATGCTAGCGATGATGCCGCCGAGTGCGACGATTGCGACGACGACAGCGCCGCCAGGTAGCAAGGCGGCCGCGGCCGTGAGAACAGCAACAGCTCCAAGGCCGGCTAGAGCAAGCCCAAGCCCTACAATGGCTTCTCCCACAATTTTGACGGCCTCTGGGTGAGCAGCCGCAACGCCTGTCACGGATTTGACGACGTCAGCGATGCTATTCATGGCACTGATGGAGAGCGGCACGAGCGGAGAGCCGAGAGCCGTAAGAAGATTGTCCCACGAGTCGGTGAAGTTCTTCTGGACAGTCTTGGGATCGTTGGCCACCAGGCCCGGTGCCGCATCAAGGCCATGGGAGCCGCCAATGATGCTGGCATCTTTGTTGATGCGCTGGCTTTCGAGAAGCAGGGTAGCGATAGCCTGTGCAGACGTTCGGTTGCCGAACATGCCGCCGATTAAGGAGATGGCACTCTCGTCTCCGGCCTTCACCTCGTGCCCGAGCTTGGCTTCGACTAGCGGCCTAAATACCTCTTGGGCCCAACGATAGGGATCCTTGGTCATTAGATCGGTGCCTTTGACAGCGCCTGGATTAAAACCGACCGGGTCGCCCTTGCCGTCATAAATGACTTTTGACGGGTCCTCGATCATGCCAAGGTCTATCATCTGGCCCAGCGAGCGCTTTGTGACCTTGCCTTGCACGACGGTGCCAAACAGCGACATGAGGGCGGTACCGGATTGGCTGGGCCCCATCTCCTGGATCATCGACGGCAAGATTTTGGTATAGAACTCTTCATCCCAGCCCTTTGAAGCAAGGCGGCCATATTGGGTGGCTTGAAGGAACGACTTCGGCTCGACCTTGCCACCAGACGCCGTGATCGCCTTCGTCATTTGGTCGAAGTATGACACGAATTGATCCGGCCCCTGCAGACCCTTCAACTCGCCGGCACGCGCCATTTCGTAGACTGCTGAAGCCGCATTGTTGCCGGAACCTTCAGTCGTGCCATTCAGAACGACCCGCATTTGCTCGAGGGGCTTGATGAATTCCATGGCGTGCTCGGTCGATCCGAACACCATGCGGGCTTCTTTGATATCGGCCAGGACATCCGAGACCTTCAACCCATATTCCGAGGCTACCTTCCACGAGTCAGCCGTTGCCTTGGCAACATCGACTTGATCAACCCCGGCGGCTGCAAGCTGCTGCTGGACATGGACAAGCTCCTGGCCATGATCGACGAGCTTAGCCATTCCCTCGAGAATCGCTCCCCCGGTGATGATCCCAAGGGCGCCGGCCAGCGCGGGTTTCCAAGCTGTGAAGGCGTGCTCGACGTCGCCGACTTTGCCTTTCAATCCCAGCAGGTCAGCACCAATCAACGCCAGCACCGGTGACATGCCGTTCGTCATGCCGATGTGGACCCCAATCTTCCAGACGTCCATGTCAGCGTCTCCTGCGGCTGGTCGCGATCACCGCATCGGTGGTCGAGTGAAATGGCGATATCCCGGTGTAGGCCTTGGCTGCGGCATCAATGGCAGCTTCGGCCTCTTCGAGCGTTGTCCTGAACCATCCACCGCCAACGGCCCATTCGGAAAGGTTGCCTTCAGCCAAGCGTGAAATCATCTTGGGGTCGACGGCCACGGCCAAGATGTAGCCGATCTTCGAGGCCGGGACTTCGCGCTGAATCGAGGCGATGTCTCGAGCGAGGTTGCTGCTGCGGTAGATGCCGACAAGATCACCCGCCACGATAGCGACGACGTAAGCCACCACCGGTGCGGCCACTGGCGGCCGGCCGATGGCGCGACCGATCGCCGATGTGCCGGCCATGAATGCGGAGCGGAGGGCGGACATGGCAGCTCCTATCCTGGTTCGCCGCGGCGGGCGATCGCCTGAGCATGAGCAGCATCGTTTTCCTGAATGATTCTGATCTGATCCTTCAAAGTTTGAACGCCTCTCGTCGAAGCGGCGCTAACCCTCTCTGCTTTTTCGAGAGTGGCGACCAGCTCGAGCATCTCTTGGAGGCGATCAATGATGTTCACCTGGTCGACGAGAGATTTCCGCATGGGATCAGACCCGCCCTTCCGCAAGCTACTCGAGGCGGCAGCGCGGACAGCATTGAACACCTTGAGTTCTTCCTGATTGAAAACGCTCATGTCATTTCCCCTGCTTCAAGGATTCGAGCTCTGTGAGCCATTCCGAGAAGAGGTTCGGTGCGGGATCACCCATCATCAGCGCCCGGCAATCCGGAAGGCGTTCCAGGCGATGAAAAAGGTCGTGGCCGCCGTGACCGAGGCCTGAATTGCTGATCCGATGGGTTTCCTCGACGATGACCTTTCGCCCCCAGTCCATCGATGCCATCAACGGGATAAGCTTGACGATCAGTTCACGAGCTTCCGCTGTCTTTGCTTCGAGCTTGTCCATCAGGACGACGTTGGCGGCGAGCGCGATCGGCAGATCGAGAGCGCTCACCTTCCGCGCCAATTCGAGATGCTTTGACTTAAGGGCACCAATCGCCGAGCGGTTAGCGGCACTCTTAGCCACGGCTCCGGCCAGGCGCTCATTCAAGGCAGCACGGGCTTTAACATCGACAGCCGGCGGCTCACCATCAGCACCGTCTTGGGCCCACTTCTGGGCTGCAGCGGCTTCCTTCGCGTCGAGCGCGCCAATCTCTGCTCGGATCGCCGCCTCTTCCTGAGGGGCTGCTTCGACCTTGGCAATCTTGGCAAGATTGACCGCTATCCCTTGCACTTTACGTAGATCGAATAGACTGTTTCCAACTTTTCATCTTTGTTGACGGATTCGCGAACGACGCGGCCGGCCGGGCAAGCATGCTTCATCAAACTCAATACCGTTGCACTACGATTGGGCTTATCGTCTGAATGGGATCCAAAACCAACAGTATCGGTAAGGCGTACCACGTAATCGCCATCCGCAGCCCTGGTATTTTCAACATGGAAATTGCCGCTAACCTGTCGAACGGGAGCTTGGCACGACATCAACGCCAAAGAAACGCCAATTAAAAGACTGAGGGCTCGAACTGTCATAATCATCCTTAAGGTGCAAATCCAGATTTTTACGCATTACCCGAATTCCACCCACGCAATGCTTCGCTGTTATCGAACACTAATGCCTCATGTTGAGGAACGTGTGAAGGTCGCACATTCAATTTTTCTGGGCGATCAAAGTAACGTATTAGACCGCTTTTTTCAGCATTCTCCAGCAGAGGTAAATCTGGAACCTCCACGCGAGCGGTCTTTGAGCTTTTACCTTGGTAGTGAGTGAGAGGTATTGCCATTAATACAACGCGTCGCGATCGCGGCCACTCGAGGCTCGAAGTCGCTCGTTCCGCGTTCCATAGGAAAGTAAAGTGAATTGCGAGAAGACCACCGGCACGCAGAGCTACACCACATCAGGCAGTTTGGATTATGAGCCGGAACCTCCGCGCAGCTCGGATAACACGGTGCCTACAATGATCCGGGCATCGAGCCCGAGAGAAAAATTCTTGACGTAGAAAAGATCAGCATGGATCCGGGCGCGTGCCTTGGAAGGGCGTTCTGTAGGGCCCCGCAGGCCGCGCATCTGGGCGAGGCCGGTCAAACCAGGGCGCACGGAGTGACGCTCATGGTATCTTGGTACGAGTTCCTCATACCGGAGACCAGCGGCCAGCATACCGACGGCATGGCAGCGCGGTCCCACGAGTGACATGTCACCCTTCAAAACGTTCCAAAGCTGGGGAAGCTCGTCCAAATTGGTTTTGCGAAGCAATCTGCCCACACGGGTTACCCGAGGATCGTCAGCGACGGTTTGCTTCACGCCTGTCGGATCTCCAAGCTCGCAACTCATGGAGCGAAATTTGAAGACCCGTATCTTTGTATCGTTCCGACCCCACCGTATCTGGCTGAATAACGGAGGCCCTCTGTCCTCGATACAGATCGCAAGCGCTATGCCAATCAGCAACGGGATCAAAACAATCAGCGCCAGAAGAGAAATAATAACGTCAAGTAGACGCTTCAAAAACAGCTGCAGCCGAATTGAATTCATTTCACTGGCTGATGAAGTGTTATCGATTTCTGCGTAATAGTTAAACACAGGCATCCTCAACTGTAAATGAAACGGGACTTGATAAAGCTTGCCTTGGTTTTATTTCTTTAACTCATTGATGTGCGAGCGTCAAAAATAAAGTGAATAAATAATTAATTTTCCAGAGGCCCTTTTCTGGGTGTACTAATTTATGGCAATTGGGTGAACAGCAGCCAACCCGCCAAATAAAATCTCTCCGAGCAAGATCAGGCGTGTGATTGCTGGTTCGGATAATCTTTTCAGGGAGTATAGGTCGAATTTTTCTATTCGGTTCGACACGCCGGCGACGGCAAAGACCGTGACCGAAACAAGACGCGGGACCGGAATCCGAATTTTGGCTTCACTTGGTGGTTTCTGACATCAAGGGTAAATGGCTGTCATCAAGGCTTTCGTTTGGACGCCATGGTCACCGAACCACCGGGATCGGCTCTCGGCATATGGAGAACTTTTCCATTTGCCGATGCACATCCGCGACCTTCATGGCGTTAGTCGCTGTCAAACCTTTGGTTCGGCCGCCGTTTGTCTCGAACTCTTGGCCCTAGGCCCAGTCTCTTGGAAAAGTTAAGTATGGGCAAGTCGCATCTGGTATCCCACAAATGAAAACTCCCGAAGACCGTCTTGACCAAGGCTTCGTCGCCGAAATCGCTGGCGGGGTTTAGCCTCGATTTGATGTCAAATGCACAAACGCCCTAGGGCGCGGCGGAAGCCATTGCGCTATTAGTACTACAGTTGCGTTTGATGGCGTGTTTTGTAATGTGATGTCATTGCGGAAGCCTGATGGGTTCGTCGCCATAGTGACCACGCAAGGATGTGGCGAACCCTGATGGGCGGCGGCAGCAGTAGTCGCGTAATAAGATAGCGGATTTCTGCGACGGTCTGCAATAACGCGAGTGTGCGGGTCAGGCGGCGATTGGAGGATTTGGACTCCTTTCGTTCGGTTTGCCAGTAGCCGCGCGGCGTAGATCAGCGCCGAGCTTGGCGAGGAAAGCTGCGGCAGCCATGACAAGTGTCATGTGTCGGTTCCAGCCATGCCACGAGCGTGCTTCGCAATGATCCAGGCCGAGGTCATCCTTAGCGCGCTGAAAGCACTCCTCCACTGTCCATCGCAGCCCGGCGGCACCCGCCAACTCGCTCAGTTCTGTACCAGCACGCGCAAAGACAAAATAATAGGCGTGTGCGTCGGGTTCGCGCCGGTTGCGACGGATGAGAAGCCAACGTTCCCATTGCCCATCAGGACGAGAGCTCAAAGGAATACGTGCCCAATCGTAGAGCCGAAGGCCCTTGGCACCTTCTCCGGCTGCATGACTGGACCAGGCTCCCGCGTCTAGTTCCGCAGCCATTGTTTCCGGATCAGTTTGCTCGAAGTGTTGCTCACGGACAAAGCGCAGGCGATGATTGGAACGAACTGCCAGACAATACGGCTGGCCGCGGCCTTCCAGCATACGGCGTAACTTGGAATCCGATCCATAGATTGCATCAGCCAACACCCATGCGCAAGGCACGCCAGCATCGAGCGCATCGGCAATGAGCTTGGCTGCAATGGTCGGCTTGGTCGCGAAGGCTTGCTGCTGTGGGATATGAGCCGCAGCACGACGCGCTTCGCTTTCGCTCCAGTCTTTGGGCAAATAAAGCTGCCGATCAATCAGGGTTTGACCAAAACGGCTTGCATAGGCAAGAAAGACGCCGACCTGGCAGTTCTCAATACGTCCAGCCGTGCCCGAATATTGTCGTGCGACGCCGACCGAGTGTGTGCCTTTTTTCAGGAATCCTGTTTCATCGACCACAAGGACGCCGTCCTCATCGCCAAGTGCCTCTGTTGCATACGTGCGAACGACGTCGCGCAACTTGTCGGCATCCCATTGGCTGCGCCCCAACAGCGATTGCATTCGATAGGGGCTCTCCAGACCTGCCTGTTCAGCCATCAACCAGCCGGTCTTGCGCTCAACTCCGGACAACAAACCGTCCAGGAAAGCACTGGCCGATGCCCGAAGTTCACGTCGACCAAAGACCGCGCCTAGCCGCTGCTTCAGTGTATCGAGTTCCTGCCACCACTGAACCGTACGCATCCGAGCTGAACCGCATTGCGGATTTGAGTGATCGTGTGGATGCTCTGTCTATATAGACGGCAATATAGACGGTGCTTTCATGGACATCACAAGCGATCACTCGGGGCGTTTCAGCCGGATGGAGATTGTCGATAGCGGGCGTCGGCGGCGTTTCACGGATGAAGCGAAGCTGGCGATCGTGGCTGAGAGTTATGCTGGCCCGCGGCAGGTAACAGTTACGGCGCAGCGTCACGGGATCACGCGTTGGCAGTTGAATGCCTGGCGCAGGGCCGTGCGGGAAGGACGCCTTGTCCACCGCTCGACGAACGAGTTTGTTCCGGCGATTGTCGTTGCTGCCGAGCCTGTTTTTGCGAGCACGCCTCCTGCGGAAACTGTCGCGGTGCCGTCTCCCATCACCGACCGGGGTCGCATAGAGGTGGTGAGTGCGAACGGCCGGCGTGTGATCATGGGCCAGGATATCGATGTGGACGTTTTGCTACGGATCATGCGTGGTTTGGAGACATTGCGATGAATCCGTTTCCGATGGGGGCGGAGATCAAGGTGTGGCTGTCGACCGGACATACCGACATGCGGTGTGGCTTTCCATCCTTGGCCCTTCGGGTGCAGGAAGTTTTAAAGCATGATCCGCTGGGCGGTCATTTGTTCTGCTTCAGGGGCCGCCGCGGTGACCTGATAAAGTTGATCTGGCATGATGGCCAGGGCGCATGGCTGTTCACGAAAAAATTAGAACGCGGCCGGTTTATCTGGCCGAATGTGCAGGGTGGCGCGGTGGCGATCACACCGGCGCAGCTTTCCTATTTGCTCTCTGGAATTGACTGGCGAGCTCCTCAGGAAACTTGGCGTCCAACACGCGTTTGAGTTTCTTCATCATTGAATTTGTTGAAGAAATATGCTCTTATTCTGGCATGTCGTTACCACCGCTTTCCTTTCCTGACGATCTTGCCAGCGCCCACGCCGCGCTGCTGATAGAACGCGAGTCACGGTTGCGGGCCGAGGCGGAAGCCACCAGCGCCAAGGCAAAACTTTCCAGCATCGAGGCGCTCAACGCCCATCTGCAATTGCTGATCGCCAAGCTGGAACGCGACAAACATGGTCCAAGCCGGGAGCGCACCCAGCGGCTGATCGACCAGATGGAATTGCAGCTCGAGGAGCTGGTTGCCGATGCCACCGAGGACGAGCTCGCTTCAGAAGCGGCGGCGGCCAGAACCCAAGTCGTGCGTGCCTTCACCCGCAAGCGGCCAGTGCGCAAGCCTTGGCCAGAGACTATCGAGCGCGAGCGCGTCGTCATCGACGCGCCCAGTGCCTGCGATCACTGCGGCAGCGAACGCCTGTCGAAGCTCGGTGAGGACACCACCGAGACGCTGGAGGAGATCCCGCGCCGCTTCAAGGTCATCGAGACCGTGCGGGAGAAGTTCACGTGCCGGGACTGCGGCTGCATCAGCCAATCGCCCGCACCCTTCCATGCAACGCCACGTGGCTTTCTCGGCCCCAAGCTACTCGCCACCATCGTCTTCGACAAATTCTCTGAGCATCAGCCGCTCAACCGCCAGAGCCGTCGCTTTCGCAGTGAAGGGATCGATCTGTCCACCCAGACGCTTGCCGACCAGGTTGGCTACGTCAGCGCCGCCGTCACACCGCTGTTCGATCTCATTGAGACCCATGTGTTTGCGGCCGAGCGGTTGCACGGCGACGACACCACCATCCCGATCCTCGCCAAGGGCCAGTGCACGACGGGGCGCATATGGACCTACGTTTGCGACGACAGGCCGTTTGGTGGGCTATCACCGCCGGCGGCCGTCTTCTACGCCTCCAGTGATAGGCGGGGTGAGCATCCGCAACGACACCTGGCCGAGTTCACCGGTATCCTGCAGGCTGATTGCTACAATGGCTTCAATCCGCTCTTCGATCGGACCAAGAAACAGATCCCGGTGACGCCGGCCTTCTGTTTTGCCCACGCGCGCCGAAAGTTCTTCGAGTTGGCAGATGTCTCGCGAAGTGCCCGGCGGGGCAAAGGGGCAAAGCCTGTCTCTGCGACGGCGTTGGAGGCGGTCAAGCGTATCGATGCGCTGTTTGACATCGAGCGCGACATTAACGGCCAGAGCGCCGGTGAGCGACTTGCCGTGCGCCAGGAAATGAGCAAACCGCTGCTCGAAGAGCTGGAGACCTGGTTGCGGCAGGAGCGCGAAGGTTTGTCGCGATCCTCACCGGTGCTTGAGCCGATCAACTACATGCTGTCGCGCTGGCAGGACTTTGCCAGATACGCCGATGACGGCAGGATCTGCATGACGAACAACGCGGCGGAAAGAGCTCTGCGCGGCGTGGCTTGCGGAAGGAAAAACTGGAACTTCGCCGGGTCCGATCGCGGCGCAGACCGGGCTGCCATCATGCTGACCCTTATCACCACGGCCCGTCTCAACGATATCGATCCGAAGGCCTGGCTGGCGGACGTGCTGGCTCGCATCGCCGATCTGCCCGTCTCCCACCTGCACGAATTGTTGCCATGGGAATGGAAGAGGATCAAGGCGGCGGAGATTGCGGTTGCTGCGTAAATAACTGCCGGAAAAGCTCTTCCGATCGGCGTAGACCCTCATCCGTCAGCACCAGCGACTTCGACTTGTTCACCGGATCGCCAATCAAGCCTTTCTGATGCAACCGATCCGTCGTAGCCCAGTCAAAACCCTTCCAGGCGCAACGCTCGTTGTGAAGCGTCAGCCATAGCAGCGCCAGCACAGCATCGTCGATTTTGCCTTCGTCGATCTCCATCCCGCCAATTTACCACGAGCAAAAGCAAAAATCCTGCGGTTCACCTCGGATGGATACACTGAACCGGACCAACCCGCGACAGACATCGAAATCCCTCCCATCAAACATCGGAAGTGAATCACAATTTGAATGTAAACGCAACTGTAGTACTAGAGGTTGTACCAGAGTTGCGGATTGGCGCCGGATTCTATTTTTAACCATGTGAGGTCAGTCCGATCCCAACGCTTGAGTTGGTAATTTCTGTTGTCGAGAACCACATCGCCTAACGTTGTTCTTACGACCAGCACGGTGTGACCGATGCCGCTCGGGGTTTTGGCCACGGCGAGCCGCAGAGCCCTTGCCGGCATTCCGGCCTGGATCAACTCGCTCCGCTTTGACACGGCATAGTCATTGCAATCTCCGGCGAAGGGATTGACTTGCCAAGTCCCAACTCTGGCCGGGTCCTCCCGCGGTACAATTGCACTGTTCACTGCGTTGTTCACACTTTCAAGGGTGGCGGTATTGCTCGCGGTCATCGTCACAACGGAGCTGCCGCCGTTGTTTTTGCATTCGAACGGAGCCTTCATACAAAACGCGACATGGGCAAAGGGGGCAAGGGCACGACCTCTTTCTACCAGAAAGGCATGACCCAAAGGCTTGGGCGGCGGCAAGCCAGCTGTCTCTGTTGCGCAGCCCTCCAGCAAGAGCATGAGAAGGAAGAGCAACCTTACAGATTTCACACTTTTTTCCTATCGCCTTCGAGAGCGAAGTGGTCGCAGACCTCGAGAATCATTGCACAAGCCAGGATACGCAAGCAACCGCTCTGCCGCAATGTATGGCTTGACCAAAGTTAGACTACGTAACGCTCTTCTCGAAAGGCGATGTATTTTTTTGAAACACGTTTTGCTTTTTTTGGCACATCCGTAAAATTGTATGTTTTTATGGCACGGAATGTCCATCGGAGCCGCTTTAAGTTGTGTCATCAACAACGAAAAAGACGGGTCCTCCCATGCGTTCGGTTCAACGGAATAATAGACTGGCAGTTCGGTTTATTGCGCCTTTGGGTGCCATGCTTGCAATCGTTGCGATGCCAGCGATGGCGTCGGCGGCAGGCCCAGCAGGCCTTGTGGACGGCTTTGGCAAAACAGTTGCCCGAATGATCGACGGCGACCGCGCCTTAGCGCCATTCGCGAGCGTCGTGTTCTGCATGCAGCAGTCTGCGCAATGCGCTGACACGGGCGGGCCCGATGTGGTTCAGCTGGGTGAAAGTCAGAGAGCGCAGCTGGTCGACATCAACAACACCTACAATCATTCGATCCGGCCGCAGAATGACGCATCTGGTACAGACGTCTGGAGCGTGGATGTAACGGCTGGAGACTGCGAAGATTACGCACTGACGAAGCAAAAGCACCTTCTTGCGCTCGGATGGCCATCTAGGGCACTGCGCATCGCGGTAGCAAGAACGCCCTATGGCGAAGGCCATGCTGTTCTGGTGGCGAAGACCTCAAAGGGTGATCTCGTTCTCGACAATCGAACCGACAAGATCAAAGATTGGCGCTCAACCGATTTGCAATGGGTAATGATGCAATCCGAGAATAACCCCAGCCAGTGGGTGAGCCTCCAGAAGCGCGCGCCAGATCCGATGCTTGTCTCTGAGCGGTACGAGGCGACTACGACCGCCGGTATCGACGCGCGACGCTCGATGAGGAAGACCCGTAACCGGGACACCATAAACACGCATGGATTTGCTTTGAGAAGAGACGGGAACTATTGAAAACCAGCCCGGCTAAAACCTTCAAGCCGACCGGTGCGCGAAATGCTGTAAAGTTCCACACGCTAATGTTCCGGTCGAAATTGTGAGTTAGATCCTCCGAATGAGTGTTCTTGTGACTTGGGAAGGTTGCCTGTCCTAACTCAGTCGTGCGCATGATTGAAGATGCCAGTAGAGAGTGACATGCCACTGAACTTTCATCCGGCAGCGATTAGAGCCTAGGCGATTTTTGATACGCCAAATGGCGCGGTGTGAGCAACCGGCGGAAACGCGAAGCTTCCATATTGCGTAGCGTTGGAGCCGGTTGCGACGTTGATTCCGGCATAGGCTTGCCGGGGTCTGGTATCCGAGCGATGAGTACGGCCGAAAATGGTTGTAGTCGTCCGCCCATTCAGCAATAGCGCTGCGGGCATGTGGTAGTCTATCAAGCCGTTGAGCGGCAGGTGGTGCTAATCGGGTTCCCCGGCGGTATCTTCACGATCTGCATTAGTCCCGGTCGTAGCAGCTGACTTCAGGAGGCCTGTCTGGACCTGCTCGCTGGATATGGCGTTTGCACATGGTGAAGATGAAGCGGAGTCACTCGTGAGGACGGCCGGACTGCCAGATTGGTGCAAAATCTGCGCGTTGCTACCGAACGGAGTGAAACCTTAGCTGGGAGGCGGTGATGTGGATGCGTTGCGACGATCTTTGAAGCACTTTGCCATGCTCAAACTGCGCGCTGATCTCAAGGTTTCCCTACGCCGCGCCCACCGACTTTCGCGCTGGCACCAATAGTCGTGCGGTCCTGGTGCAGGAGGTGATAGAATATGGCCCCTCTTTTATAAAAATATGGGTCACAATACTATGTCGATTGCCTTCCGCGTAAGACTATGCTGCAATGCATTAGGACAAAGTAAACGTTGGAAAACATCCTTTTCGTACAGATTCAACCATTTGGGCTACTTGACGGGAGCGAGTTGTTGTCGATTTCAGTAAGATTTGGCGACTTGGCTCGCATGGTTCTTCTAAGCATTCTTCTCATCCCTTTAGGCTCTGCGCACGGTTCGGAATTGTGGGAATCTCGAACGGTAAACAGCTGGTTTTCGAGTAAGAGTATTTGGAATATTCCAGTAGGTTCGGACGCTACGTTCGAGGATGTGAATTCACCAGCGACTATGATGCTCCACAACGAGAATGCCGGCGGAGGGGCGAAATCTTATGCTTGGATTGCAGCTGATTCCGTGCCTGTTTATCAAGCTAAGTCAACCGACCCTCAATTCGTGTGGAAATTTGAAAGGCGATCGGCGACAGGGCCTTGGATCAATGGCGGGCCCTATTCAAACGGAACATTCGAACTCCGCGCGCCAGAAAACCTACAATTTACCGGCTTTGATCAATATGCGATAGTCATCACAGAAGATGGCAAGTTTGCTTACGAGGTATGGAAAGGTGAGAAGGATAGCCGACATCAGATTAACGTTCGATATGTTGCAATGAACAAGCTTGATGGGACGGGGATTCCGGCGCTTCGGGGTAGATCTGAAGGCATTCGTGCATTTGGGGGCTCGCTGTTAGGCGGCCTAATCCTCTGCAAGGAAATGGAGGAACGTAATATTCCGCATGGCATTGCAATGCTCCTCAGCCCTAGCCAACTAAGGGCTGGAAAAACAATGGACGACCAACTTGTTTGGCCGGCAAGCAGCACTGACAATAGCGGGCACAATTCATATTCCGGTTTGATCCCAATGGGTGCCCTCGTCGCTATTCCCAAAACGGTTGATTTAGATAAATTGGACTTGAGTCCTGATGGCAAAACACTTGCCAGGGCATATCAACTTTATGGCGGATACGTCACGGACGCTGCGCATAACACTATGATATTAGCGAACTTGGAATTGGGCTGTGAAAATACTTATGTAACTCATCTTCAGGCTGACAAGAGGAAAATTTTGGCGCAGCTAAGGGTTGTAAGCAACAACTCATCCGCAACACCTGGGGGGCCTGGCGAGAGGCTTATTGTTGACAAGCGATAGATCGGCAGCAATCGGACTGCTTGTGCAAATGCAGTTACAGTGCCATCCCACCCTCGCGCTGCTCGTTTCACAATACAGTCCTAAGTCGCACAGACGCCAGCGAACAGTGCCATTGAGATAAGGCGTCGGACCATTCAGATCCGGTCTGAATCCGGCCGCCATTCCGATCATTGCGTGGCCACCATTCCAATTTGCAGCCGGCCCCGGCGCCTTCGTCACCGATCAGCGTAGTGTCGTTCTCGTCGGCGGCACAGTAACAGGCAAGAGCCGCCTCGCCATCACGATTGCCCATGCCTTGATCAGCAATGGCCGCGTGGCAGCTTCTCAAAGGTCGTCGATCTAGTCAATCGGCTAGAACCGGAGACGCGCGGCAGCAAGCAGGGTCGGACAGCAGACTATCTCAATCGCCTCGACTTCATCATTCTCGACGAACTCGACTACCTGCCGTTTGTCCATGCGAGTAATCAGCACCCTGTTCCACCTGATTAGTGGGCTCCACAAGCGCACCTCGATTATCGTCACGACCAACCTGGCCGTCGGGTAATGGCCGACGATGTTAGGTGATGCCAAGATGACGACAGCGCTCCTCGAGCGCCTGACCCATCATTGCGAGACCGTCGAGACCGGAAACGAGTCCTGGCGCTTCAAGAACCTCTCTCAAAGCTAAAGAACGACATCACACCGGCACTTGGCTATAGCGCGGCGATCAGGACGAATCTCATCGTGATTGCCGCTACGCAACTTGGCCTAGCTCTGCAATTCCGGCCAACGCCGGGCAGGGCAAGCGCTGATCTGCAGAATAAGGGGGCAAAATTTCGCGCCTATAAGGGGGTCAACTTTGTGTACTGATTGACCTCCTTTTGGAGGAATGCAGCAGCAACGGCGAGCGAACTGTGGGGCTCGAAACAGCCAAGCAGACGCCGGGCAACGAGACGTGTCTGGAGAGAAGGGTCCATTGAGAAACATGTGCTCTGCTGGACACCTGTCGAGCGATACCGTCTTGCGTGGATGGACATGCCTGACTTTGCCATGTCTTCTGGAGAGCCGGATGCGTAATGAAAGGCGCAAGTCCGGTTCGGCGAGAGGCGATGCGAGACCTGCCGCCGTAATGCGGTGAGGCGCGCATCGCCTACTCATCCGACCTACCTCAAGGTGAGACGTGGCGGCCGTATTGTATCGGTGGTGGCCGGCTGACGGCTCTCGACGTCTGTAGTTGACGCGGCTGTGCGGTTCAGATTTAAAACTACGATGAATCAGTCCGGCGAACCTAGCATTGCAGAACTAATGGCGCAGTTGGCAGCCAATGCTGCCGAGATCGCCGCGCTGAAGGTCGAAAAGGAAGCGCTCAGCGCCCGCGTGGCCAAGCTGGAAGAAGAGCTGACGCTGGCACGGCTCCATCGTTTTGCGCCGAAAAGCGAAAGGCACGTGGATCGTCTCTTCAATGAAGCCGAGCAGGTTACCGTTGAAGATGAGACTGCCAACGACGGCGATCTCGTCGACCTGCCAGACACAGGCTTTGCGTCGACCGAGAAGCCGGAGGGCAAGAAGCGCGGCCGCAAGCCACTGCCGGAACACCTGCCGCGCGAGCGTGTCGAATATGACCTTGCCGACGACCAGAAGGCCTGCCCTTGTTGCCGTCATCAGATGCATCGCATGGGTGAAGCGGTCACCGAGCAGTTCCATATCGAGGTGAAGGCCAAGGTTCTGCAGAATGTGCGGTTCAAATATGCGTGCCGCCATTGCGATCGCACGGGCATCAATACACCTGTTGTCCTTGCACCGATGCCCACACAGCCCTTACCAGGAAGTATCGCGACCGCCTCGACGCTGGCATTTGCTCTGGTCCATAAAAATAGGTCGATGGCACGCCGCTCTATCGTCTGGCCCAGGCCTTCGAACGCGCCAGCGTTCCCGTCAGCCGCGGCGCGCTGGGGCATTGGGTGATCGGATCGAGCGAGAGGCATCTCTCCCGCATCTATGACGCACTGAAACTACGGCTTCGGTCCCAACCGCTCATCCATGGCGACGAGACGACGGTCCAGGTCCTGAAGGAAAAGAACAGGGAGGCCACCAGCACATCATACATGTGGGCCTATCGGAGTGGAGAGGACAGCAATGAGCCGATCGTGCTGCTCGATTATCAACCGGGCCGCGGCCAGATTTATCCGCAGGCCTTCATCAGCGATTACCGCGGCATCCTGATGAGCGATGGCTACACCGCCTGGCGGACATTGACAGGGGCCACTCATCTAGGATGCATGGCGCATTCCCGGCGGCGCTTCGTCGATGCGCTGAAGACAAGGAAGAAAGGTGGTGGCCCGCCGGAGCAGGCGTTGAAGTTCTTCGAACAGCTCTACCGAATTGAAAGTCAGGCTAGAGACAAAACTCCAGATCCCGGAGAGACGAAGGCCGACTGCATCCGCCGTTTCCGCCAGCAGCACAGCGTCCCCATCCTGGACGCTCTCAAGGCATGGCTCGACGACATAGCACCGAAGGTCCTACCTGATACCAAGCTTGGCGATGCCGTGTCCTACATCCTGAACCAATAGGAGTACCTGACGCGCTACACCGAAGACGGCAGGATGCCGATAGACAACAACCTCCTCGAACGCGATATCAGGATTTTTGCCACTGGAAGAAAATCCTGGCTGTTCAGTGACACCGTGGACGGGGCCAGGGCCAGTGCTGTCGTCTACAGTATCATGCTGACCTGTCGCGCCTGCGGCGTGGAGCCCTTGGCGTATCTACGCCACCTCCTCACGGAATTGCCGCAGCGTCCAACCGACGCCGACATCACCGACCTGCTACCATTAAACTTCGCCAAGACCGCTGCTGTCTGATCCCATACGAGTGGCCGACAAGCGCCCCGCTCAAACGGTTCGCGTCAATGCGCATGGAAATTCGCGCTTAGTGCGGCTGCAAAGCCGATGAAAGATAGTTGATGAAAGTTCAACACGGAGAAGAAGTGGCGAATCACTCTGACCCCGAGTCATGCGGGGCACATCGCGAGGTGTGCGTCGAAGCGTTGACAGGGGAAACCGGCAGGCCGGCCATTGGGCCGCGAAATGATCAATTCGGGATGCCGACGCTGTTAAGCGAAGCGGAAGGCAACACGGTGCATGGCGTCAATCGCAAGCCATGTCCCGATCCCGCGCGGTCGGAGACCCTGTGCATGCCGGTAAGTCTTTCATACGGAAGCAGCGAGATCTCATCAGTGTCCAGTGCGAATGGACTGGACGGGACTGGGAAGGTCGTTGACCACAAGCCAGTCATCGACGCTGATGAGAAGTCGGATACGCCCATAGTACTGCAGAAGTTGCCGAACAAAGGAGATGATCCCGCGGAGGCAATAGAGGGAAGGGGTGTAATCGGAGGGAACGCCGTCGAGACTCCAGCGTGCCGGACGCAGAGCCGGATAAAACACGCTTCGATGGGGATCGACGGTGTACGGGAAGCCGCCAAACGGAACCCGAAGATGCGTTTCACGGCGCTGATGCACCACATCACTCCGACGCTATTGGTGAAGAGCTTTCATGCGCTTCGCAAGCAGGCGGCGAGTGGAGTGAACGGCGTGACGTGGTACGACTATGAGAAGACACTCGAAGGGCGCGTGCACGAACTACATCGGGAGATTCAGTCTGGTGCGTATCGTGCACAACCGTCCCGACGGGTCTACATTCCGAAGAATGACGGAAGACTCCGTCCACTCGGTATTGCAGCGTTGGAAGAAAAAGTCGTGCAGACGGCCGTGTCCACGGTTCTGAACGCGATCTATGAGCAAGACTTCCTTGGCTTCTTATACGGGTTCCGACAAGGAAGGGGACAGCATGACGCGCTGGACGCCTTGTGGGTTGGGATCGACAAGCGGAAGATCAACTGGATATTGGACGCGGATATTCGCTCGTTTTACGATGAAATCGATCACGAGTGGATGCTCCGTTTCCTGTCGCATCGAGTTGGTGACCGCCGGCTGATACGTCTGATCTACAAATGGGTGAAAGCGGGCACGATTGAGGATGGCCGCCGCGTGGCATCGACGCGAGGAACTCCCCAAGGATCTGTAATTAGCCCCGTGCTATCGAATATCTACTGCATTACGCATTGGATTTATGGGTCCAGCAGTAACGTACTCGATACGCTAAAGGCGACGTGATCATTGTACGTTATGCCGACGACAGCGTGATTGGGTTCCAGTACGAAGGAGAGGCGCAGCGCTTTCTGCAAGCATTGCGGGAACGTCTCGCTCAGTTCGGCTTGCAACTACACCCGGGAAAGACGCGGCTGATACGCTTTGGGCGGTATGCTGCGCGACAATGCCGGGAACGTGGTATCCGCAAGCCAGAGACTTTCGACTTTCTGGGATTCACGCACTGCTGCGGAGGGCGGCGCAATGATGGAGGCTTCAAGATTGTCCGTCTGACAATTAAGAAGCGAATGCGCACGACGCTGGCGGCCATTCGGGAAACGCTAATGCGACGGCGCCATGAACCCGTGGCTGTAGTAGGTCGGTGGCTAAGGCAAATGTTACAGGGGTATTTGAACTACCATGCGGTGCCCGACAATCTGAGAAGATTGGGAGGGTTCCGCTGGGAAGTTGGTCGCGCCTGGCGACACGCTTTGATGCGTCGAAGCCAGCGACACCGGCTGTCTTGGGATCGTTTCCAAAGGCTGCTTCGCAAGTACCTGCCGCCATGTCGTCTGCTGCACCCGCATCCAGATGCTCGGTTCACCGTCACAACATCCGATAGGAGCCGTATGCGGTAATGCCGCACGTACGGATCTGGCCGGGGGGGCGATGGGCAACCATCGTCCCTACCGGGACCCCATCGAACGCCTAAAGGTGAGATCAAGCGCCGCACCGAGGTGGTTGGCATCTTTCCAAACGAGGAAGGTATCATCCGTATCGTCGGCGCTCTCCTACTCGAACAGAGCGACGAATGGGCGGTTCAGCGATCCCGCTATATGACACTGGAAACAATCGCCCAAATGAGTGATGATCCCCTCATCAACATGCCAGCGGTGGCACGCTTATGTTCCCTCCATCCAGCACCGCGAGGCACTGTGGATGTCACAAGATACGCGACTCTGCGGGACACGATCTCATTCGAACCCGTGCAAGCCATTATTGAATAGGCAATCGGGGGCATTCTAAGCTATCAGGTACACAACTCAATGGGATCCACGTTTTCACCTCCCAGGCGACCGCCTTCCTAAGCCAAAGCGAGACCGAGCAATGCATTGGAAAATAGTTACCCCATTTACCCATTCTTACGAGGTGGGCTGGATACCAAACTACATTGAGAGCGCTGATCAAACGTTCGAAGCGATACCTGCTAGGTATGCGCATGATCGATCCCGGAGGCGGTCCGGGCGTAAGGACTGGTCGGATTATCTTACACACGCAATTACAGCGTGGTTTTCGCCGCGAAAAAATCTTCCAAGAGATGTTGGATACATAACATGTTTTCCCCAATTAGCGTTGGGAGTCTCGCTTTTGAAAAAGTTGTCATTCTCAAAGGCCCCACTTATTGCATGGACATTTAATATGGGGCAAACCTACGGTGGGTTGCGTGGAAGTATTGCTCGCTTTGCTCTCTCCTCAGTTGACTTATTTGTTGTTCACACGACGGCGGAGATTGAAGCCTATAGTAGTTGGCTTAGACTTCCAAAAAGTAGATTTGTTTTCGTTCCCCTGGGTATCTCAGTGCCAACTGGGGAAGTCGATTCGTTGGAGACCCAAGAGCCGTTTGTTCTGTCGATGGGATCTGCGAATAGAGATTACGATTGCTTATTCAGAGCAGTCGGGGAACTAGGCTACAGAACAATTGTTGTCGCTGGAGAGCATTCTACTGAAGGCTTAGATATACCGAAAAATGTAGACCTCAGGAGCGGCCTGTCTTTAAACCAATGTCATGCGCTCTCGCGCGCAGCTAGAGTAAATGTTGTGCCAATAAAGGATGAAGATTCACCTTCAGGTCAAGTTACCTTTTTGGAAACTATGATTTTCGGAAAGGCGATGGTGCTCACCGAATGCGCGGGTACCCGTGACTACGTCACTAGTGGCGAAAACGGAGTGCTCGTCGCTCCGAATACGACGTCTGAAATGCGAGATGCTATCTTCATGCTGTGGAATGATAGGGAATTGAGAAATCGCATAGGTGACGCAGCCAAGCGACGCGTCCTCGATCAGTCAACTTTAGAAGGCATTGCTCCTACGATGCTTCGCCTACTGCAGCGCTTTTAGCACTACTTTGGCAGAAATTTAATTTTTCCCTTGCGGTGATTTCCCTGATTCATAGGGAGCCAGCTTTTTGGGAGGCTGGCGATGACGGAAGATTGGCGTGGCGATCTGGCGGAATGGTTGGTGCCATTCCTCTCGGTATTTCGGCATAAAACCCGGATGCGACTGTGTCCTGCATATATTGCAGGCCTAATTGGCCCAGGTGACCGCAAGAGTATCCAGCCGATGGCAGCCCGTGATGTTGAGTTTGGCTATGACCAACTCCATCATTTTGTCGTTGACGGCGTGTGGGAAAGCGCGCCGCTTGAGGCTATTCTCCTGAGGGAGGCTGACCGCCTAGTCGGGGACAAGTCCGGGTATCTTGTCATCGACGACACAGCGTTGCCGAAGAAAGGCACCCATTCGGTCGGGGTGGCGGCGCAATACGCTTCGTCGCTTGGCAAGACGTCCAACTGTCAGTCGCTTGTTTCGGTGACGCTTGCATCGCGCGAAGTGCCAGTGATGGTGGGGCTGCGCCTGTTCTTGCCCGAGAGTTGGACCAATGATGCCGAGCGTATGGATCGAGCCCGGGTTCCGCAAGAACGCCAGGTCGCCCTGACAAAGCCGGAGATTGCCATTGAGGAAATTGATCGTGTTATAGCTTCTGGTGCCCGGTTCGGTTGCGTGCTGGCCGACGCCGGTTATGGGTCGAGCGGGCCGTTCCGCCAAGCCCTGAGCGAGCGCGGCCTGCTGTGGGCAGTCGGCATATCACGACGCCAGAATGTGTATCAGGCGAACGTCGGACTGATATTCCCGGAAGCTGCGACCGGAAGGCGGCGTAAATACTACGTCCCTGACGATGTTGCCGTCTCTGCCGAAACGATGCTGGCTGATGCGAAATGGAAGAAGGTCAGTTGGCGACGCGGGACCAAAGGCAAGCTGACCTGCCAGTTTGCTGCTTGCCGTGTTCGGGTTGCAGATGGCCACAGGCACCGAATGAGTGACGGCCGTGTCCAGGCCATGCCTGGTGAACAGGAAGTCTGGCTCGTCGGCGAAAGGCGCACAACTGGAGAGCAGAAATACTACCTATCAAACCTGCCTGCCGTCGCCACACTCAAGATGCTTGCCGCGGCTATCAAAGCACGGTGGATCTGCGAACAGGCACACCAGCAACTCAAGGAAGAGCTTGGGCTTGATCACTTCGAAGGCAGATCATGGACCGGATTGCACCGACATTGTCTGATGGCGATGACTGCCTTCGCATTTCTCCAATCCCGCCGCCTCAAAGCAGCGGGACGGAAAAAAAAGAGTCGGGGGGCCACCGCCTCAGCCGACCATGCCGGCCATCAGGAAAGCCATTCTCGACCTCGTCATGCGACCGACACCCCACAGATGCCCCCCACTGCGATAAACTCATCGCCGAGCCCGCATCAAATAATCTGCCAAAGTAGTGCTAATAGGCCGGACTCTAATCCATTATGGAGGAAATTCTCAGTGGCATGTATGGACGGCCTCCGCGTGGCAGGGGGCAATTTGACGTTTCTGACGGATTGGTCGGGTGCAGGCATGTATTCGGCCTTTGATTGCGGCGCGTTCATGCCGCTGGCCCTGATGTAGTCCGCTGATTGGATCCCAGACAGGTCAACGCGCTTTCAAGCGACACCCACTGATCGGGTTTTTCCAATCCCGGCTCGACCGTACGCCATCACACCATCAGCACCTCACCAATTTCTGCATTGTCCCGAGCTGTTAAATGGTGCCGGCAGCTTCAAAGCGCTTTCCCGTTGCCATCAACGCCCACACGATCCGCGCCATTTTGTTCGCCAAAGCAACAGCGACGACCTTTTAAGGCTTCTTCGCCAGAAGATCGGCCGCCCAACGCGTCGGTGCCGTTTTGCGGTTCTTACTGAAGCGAAGGACCGCGTGCGCGCCAACGACGAGAAGACGTCGCAGATAGGGATCACCTTGTTTGGTGATCCTCCCGAGACGGTCTTTGCCACCCGATGAGTTCTGCCGTGGTACGAGACCGGTCCACGCCGCCAATTGTCGGCCGGATTTGAAGAGAGACGCGTCTACCACTGTCGCGGCAATCGCACTGGCTTTAATCGGGCCGATTCCAGGGATCGTGTCCAAGCGACGGCTCAATTCGTTCCCTCGATGCCAAGCATGAATTTGGCAGTCCATTTCGCTGACTTTCTCATGCACCTCTCGTTACTGCTTTACCAGCGAAGAAGTGCGGACCGCGCAAGCGGCGGAATGACATCTTGGTCACCATCTGCGACCAACGCGATAAGCGTTCCGACGCCGGCAACACCCTGCCGCGTAACAATGCCGAACTCTGCGAGGTGTCCGCGCAAGGCGTTCACAAGCATCGTCCGTTGCCGAATCAAAAGCTCGCGAACCCGATGCAGCATCAGCACGCTCTGTTGCTCCTCGCTCTTGACCGGAACGAAGCGCATAGTTGGCCGGGTCACCGCCTCGCAGATCGCTTCAGCGTCGGTCGCATCATTCTTCTGACGCTTCACGTAGGGCTTGACGTAAGATGCCGGCATTAACCGAGCCTCGTGACCCAGTGCTATGAGAACCCGAGCCCAGTGGTGTCCGGTCGCGCAAGCCTCGATCCCGATCAGGCACGGCGGCAATACTTTAAAGAACGCAACGACATCATCGCGGCGAAGCCTGCGACGGCACACGATCGCCCCAGCCTCATTGATCCCGTGAACCTGAAATACCTGCTTGGCAATATCCAGGCCAATAGTAGCAACCTTCTCCATGGATACATCTCCTGATGTGAGTTCGACACCCCACATCTTGGCACATCGTGGTGCCGGGAGCGGAGGCCGTCCATCACATCAGGTCAGTGTCGCAGGCCATGATAAATTGCGCTCAGGCTAATGCAGCTTTACAAACCGCCTTCGTCTGATATTCTGCGACCGCTAGTAAGCCTATGGGCACGTAAGGTTGCGGTGAGGGTCCAACCAATATAGTGAAATAAATTCGGCGAGCTGAAGCCTATCCGCATTATATAGCTTAGGTCGTATATGTTAACTTTCCATAAACCACGATTGACAAGGCCGCTCACAAACTTTTGTCGAGAGTCGACCGCAGATTGGCATTGAGAGCCGGTCGCTGGAGAAGTTGACTGTTACAACGGAGTTACCGTCGATGCTCAAACTGCTAGTTGCCGCCGCGGCAATGATATTGATCGTGTCCGATGCGCTGGCAGATAGTATCACAGTGACGAATCACACCGACTCGACGATTTATTCGCTTTACGCGTGGCCCTCGGAGTTGGCTGCCCATACCTTCAACTTGCTCGGCTTCCCGCTTTCGCCTGGATCGAGTGAGGATATCGAAGTTGATACCTCTTATGGAGCATGTATCTATACGTTCGAAACCAACCCAAACGATCCGGCTGATAAAAAAAAGCCGAAGAAATATTTTAGTCCAAGAAAAAATATCGAGATTAGGGACATCAATATTTGCCTGACTCTGGGAAGGATCAACTTGCTGCCCGAGGCCGATAGGCTCTGATGGAGCATACCAATCGCACCGTCGTACTTTGGCCATACCACATATTTTATTTAGTGGGCTTTTTGATCTGCTTCCGTGTCACGTAGAATGTCATAGCCTGTTCGAGAGCGCCGGCCCGTGGTGCTGGCATTCTTTCTTTCGTACTAAGCTGCCCATGATTATAAATTCATTGCTCCACAGAAGTGGCGCCTCGCAAGAGAACTCCATTAAAGAAACAGGGTAGGCTCCATTGCGTTTTGGAGGCGCCACCGGGTTTGGGCTCACAATAGGTCTTAAGGTAGATTGATCGACTGCGGTCGTCGATCGATTTTCGAGACGAGCGCAGGTATTGGAGTGCCGTCCACATAGGGTTGGCTATTCCTTGCTTGCTGGGCCTGGTAGGCCCTCGCAAGAATCGTATATTGAGCGAAGCCCAAAATTAAAAAGAACCCCAAGGGATAGAGTGCCAACGTTATGTTATACCGAAAACTTCTCATATTTCTGAATTCCGTGGTTTTTACCTGTCCCTCAACTATCGAAGCGTTTTTGCTTTCCCGCGACGGATCTTCAATACGGTGAGGCGACCGGTGGAATAAGCGCCCGTGTCTATGCCGACACGGCCTGAGGAGAAACTTGGCTCCGAGCAAACGGTATGGCCGTGCACGACGACAAAAGGCATCTCTGGACCTCGAGCCAGAAACGGTTCTCGGATCCACATGAGATCTTCGTCGGTCTGCTTTTCGAGCGGAACGCCGGGCCGGATGCCGGCGTGGGCAAACACCAACTTTCCGACCACGAGCATCGACGGCAAATCTGCAAGAAAACGAACATGTCGATCTGGAACGGCTTCTTTCACCATGCGGAGGAGGCCGGACTGTCCACCCCCGCCTTTCAAAGTGTGCTCGGCATCGATTCCGTAAGATCTCAGGGTCTCCAGGCCGCCGAAGTTTAACCACCCCATGTTGTTTTTAGGGTCGCGTAGAAAGCGCAGGAATTCCAAGTCGTGATTCCCGCAAAGACAAACGTGGTAAAGGCCCTCTGGACTTTGCCTCGATAGGAAATCCAAAACAGCTCGCGAAGACATTCCTCTATCGACGTAGTCTCCTAGGAACACAACCAGTTTTTGGCCGGATTGGTCCTCGTTGTCCGCCACGATGCGAGCATAAGCTTCCTTCAGCAAGCCCATGCAGCCGTGAACATCTCCAACAGCGTAGATGGCGGAGAAGTCAGCGGCATCCAAACGCGGCCTTCCACGTTGCTCTTCGGCAGTCTCCGGACTTTCAAACAGGCTCTTAAAAAATGCGAACATAAATGGCTCAACACTGATGGGGTCACACGGCAAGTATCTGGATAGCAAATACGTAAATTGCACGATCAGATAGCGAACCCGATTTCGGACATGAAGGGATCTAGGGAAGGCTCATTCTCACACTTATCATTGCATTAAGTCAGTCTGTCACCAAGAACCGGAAAACCCTTGCAGTCTATATAGTCATTGCTTGGGTTTCCGTCGGCAACGGCTCTCGGGCCCGCTGCGTGGACGCTCGCGATGTCTTTGCAAGACAGATCGAAGACGTCGCTGCCAGAAGTGAAGCTGCATAGGTTGCCATCCCTGGAATCTGAATGGAAAAGTCGACGAGACTATGCAGTCCGACGAGCACAATGACGGCGAGCCCAACAACCGCGTAGGACCTCATTCGACGTCTCTCGCGAAGACCGATGATGTGCGCTGCAATTAAGCTCCCCCCACCGACAAGAACCAGCGCTGGAAACAGAACGCCTAACCCAATATATCCCTCGAGGAAGACATTGTGCGCCCTATCCCAAACATTGATAATTCCGCATGCTGGATCTCTGAACGGAGGGAAGGCATATAAGAATGAGCCAAATCCATAACCGAAAATTGGCTCCCCACGGGCGAGATCGATAATTCCTGGCAAGACGCAATATCTTCCATCGTCGCCGCCTTGAATTTCTGCGCGAAGGATCGCACGGCCACCAAAGATGCTAAAACAGACAATCAAGACAAAAGCAACTATTATGAACCGGATGACACCCTTCCTGCTTGTACGAGGACGCGAAAAGCCTGATTTTCCATCAGCATTTTGATCCTCGAGAGTGAGATAGAGCATCACGCCAAGGGCAAGGAGGGAGCTTGCCGTTGCGCCACGTGACTTTGTAAGCATGAGTGCCATTGCAGCACTTGCAGCACAGGAGACGCTGACAAGAAAGGTCCCAAGGCCCGCGCTGTCAACATTTCGATTTTGAAACCGACGCTTGATTATGCGTCCGACGGAGATCTTTCGTCCGTAGGACCACGCGAACCTTAGTGTAATGAGGGTGACGATACCGAGAAATGTCCCAGCGGTATTGCGATTGACGAATGTTGCTGTGAGGCTATCAAGGTAGCTGTCCTTTTGAAAAAACAGATTTGTCGTCGGAAAGAATGAAAACTGAATGAGCCCATAGATGGCGCACAAGGCGCCTCCGACACCCAGGCTGTTAATAACCATACGCGCATCGCCATCTGTGCGTATGACGAGCAGCCCGGTCAAAAACGAAAGCAACGGTAAGGCAACGAATAGCAACGTTGCGATTGAGTCGGCCGGGACGATCGATATAGAGCCCCGCGCTGCCACTGACGCCATCGGCAAATCATTCCAAAGTTCATTTATTGTGCTCGACGGCAGAAATTGAAAAGTCTGCATCCACACCCAAGAAAATGTCGCCAGACCCAATAGGAGAAATGTCAGAAAGAGTGAGCGCGCACGCTTGGGGCTTCCAAAAATCACCAGCGATAGGAGTGCAACGCCCACCGAAAACATGGTTGCTATCGTCAAAGGAAATAAGCGAACAGCGCCGAATTCCAATACCGGCAGAAATACCGATATGACGTAAAGTGTGCGGAGCGCTTGGGATGTGCGTCTACCTGCCGACGTTTTTATGTTCGACTGAATCATGGCACTCGTCTCTCCAATATGCTGCTTCGCATTAAAACAAGATCAGCAGAGCAACCAACTGAAATCAGGTCCACGGTGAGTCCGCGTCGCTTGCCGCCGTGTATAACCGTAAATCAATTTCGTAAGGATTCTTCAATATAGAATCTATATTGAACATAAAACCTAGCTCATAAATAAGTTATCACACTGAATCTACCTAGATATTGTTGCGACACCGTCACAAATAACAAAAACATCAAGACAACAGAAAAAAACAGCTAGCTTTTTGCATTGGTGTCGCTATTCAAGAAAATAGGGGATATTTCGCGGGTGAAGAATGGTATTTAAGTTGCTCAAGCTGCAGGCGTCAGCGATAGCTATGACAGTCGCACTATCGGGATGCACATCGCTGCCTACGTCCGGGGCGGGAGCAAAAGCCATCGATAGTGGTGCTCTTGTTAAGGTCTCGACGCCAAATCGAAAAATCGGCATCGACTATGCTGTGGTCGATATCAGCAAAAACATTCTCTCCAGTTTCCAAAAGCCTGCCCCATCTTCGATCAAGGATGGCTTCGGCGCTGCGCGCGGCGGTGCGCCAAGCATACCGCTCGGCATCGGCGACGTCATTCAGGTTTCCATTTTCGAAGCGCAGGCCGGCGGCCTCTTCATACCCACGGAGGTCGCGGGCAGCCGTCCAGGCAACTATATCACGCTACCTTCCCAGACCATCGACAGCAGTGGCACGCTCACCATTCCGTATGCAGGACGAATTCAGGCAGCCGGCCGGGGCAAAGAGGAGGTGGAGCTCGATATCGTCGAAAAGCTCTCGAACAGAGCGATCGAACCACAAGTCGTTATCACGACGATTTCCAGCAGTTCGAGCGAAGTTGCCGTTACAGGCGACGTCAACGCTGCCGGCAAGATCCCTGTCACGTCTTCTGGCGACAGAATTCTGGACGTGATCTCTGCCGCTGGCGGTATCAGCAGCAATAGCAAGGAAACGACCGTAACACTGCAGCGGCGGGGCAAGGTTGGAACAGTATCCTACGACAAGCTGCAAAACACGCCTGCCGAGAATATCTATGTTGCGCCTGGGGACACGATCCTGGTCAACAGAGAGCGCCGCACATTCACGGCGTTTGGCGCATCCGGCCTAAATGGCCGTTTCGATTTCGATGAAACCGATCTCAGTCTTGGCGAAGCCTTGGGTAAAGCAGGCGGCCTCCTCGATGGCAGAGCCGATCCCGCACAGGTTCTCGTCTACAGAACCGTCGACCGAAAAACGCTCGAAGGCCTTGGTGTCAATACATCGCATTTCGGCCCCGGAGCAATTCCGGTGATTTTCAGGGCCAACATGCGTGATCCCTCGGCATTGTTTGCAGCGCAAAAATTCGCAATGCAGGACAAAGACGCCATTTATGTCACAAACTCCGACTCGGTCGAATTGCTCAAGTTCCTGAACATTGTAAACTCTGTAACATCGACAGCTTCCGGTGTTTCTACCGATGTTATTACTACACGTGATGCAAACCGCGAGCTGTTTTAACCATGTCTAGTAAAACAGAGCGTGGGAAGCTTTGCCTCTTCCATAAGCGCCGAAATTACTTGTTTTGGTCGGCTCATATGTGTATCAATAAACTAAATGTTAACTATTTGAATCCGGGAATTCGATGATGAAGTCGATTATAAAGTCTCGCTTTATTAAAGGCCTTGCGCTCGTTGCATCCATGTCTTGTGGCGTCAGCGTCGATGCCTATGCGCAGGCAGCTGTTGGTTGCTTCGCTGCTCCTGCCAAAATGTCGGATGGCGATATTGCATCGTTCACTGGTTCGCCGGCGTCGTTGCTGTCGAATTACCCGGTCGGTGGTCTACCTATGACCACCCAGGTCCGTGGCCTCGCCGGCTCGAGCGCAACATCATTGGACGCTCTGGTCGGCCTCGCAGCCCAGGCAAATCCTTCACAGAAGACATCGATCGGTTCTGGCCTTGCTCGCGCGGCAAAATCTTGTCAGGCAACGTCGCCGGACTACGCGCTGCTTATTCAGCAGAAAGTTGCCGCAGCAAATGACAGAGATCTGACCGCCGCTTTTATCGCGGGAATGTCTGATCTGCAGACTGCGGCTCTTGGTGGAGCCAATGCAGGCGGCGGCGGGGCTGCGGGTATTGCCGGTGGTGGTTCGACCGGCGGATCGTCTGGCGGCGTCGGTGGCAACAATTCGACTCCGACTCAGAGCGGGACCTTTAGCGTCGGCAGCGGCGGTAGCTTTACGCGCAGTGTAACGCAGACAAGCTCCATAAGCCCAGGCTAACGATCCTTCGATTTTGTTGTTGGAGGAAAGTATTAATAGGGTCGCATTATAGTGCGACCCTATTCATTTTGGTTTTTAGAGGATCTCGATTTGCTGTCTCCAGATAAAATTACATCCCTTCGGCCAGAGTGGAGTGAAGACAACAGTATCGAAGAAACTATCGACATCGAAAAGATGTTGGCAGTCGCAAGGCGCCAATGGCGTATCCTTGCAGCATCTGTCCTTGTTTCGGTGATGCTGGGTATTGCTTATGCTGTTACCGCCGTCCCACTCTACACTGCAACTGCGGCTTTGCTTATAGACAGCGGCGACAATGGACTTGTCAGTCAGCTGTCGATGGACGCGACGGGCGCCGCCGATGAAGCGACCATTCTCAGTCAGGTCGAGGTACTTAAATCCGACACGATCGGTCTTTCGGTCGTGGATACTCTTAAACTTGGTGAAAACCCCGCTTTCATGGCTGAGACCAGCTCGCCTGTTGGCCTAGCGAAATCTGCCATCACTGGCCTTTTCAACATCCGGAGTTGGTTCGCAGACGATCCTGCCAAGAACTTGACCGAAAGGAACCGCCGTGGGGCCCTCGCGCGCCTGCAAGGCAATATGGACATTGTCCGGGTCGGTCGCACCTACGTCTTGAACGTCAGCTTTACATCTCCTTCTCGCGATCTCTCCGCACAGATAGCCAACGCAATCTCTGACGCCTACATAAACGACAAACTCGATTCGAAATACACCGCAACGCGACGCGCCAGCGACTGGCTGCAGGCGCGTATCGATGAATTGAAAGAAAAAGCGGTGGAGACCGATCTCGCCGTTCAGAAATTCAGAACCGATCACGGCCTCATCACGGCTGGCGGTCAGCTTATCAGCGATCAGCAGCTTACGGAGCTCAACAGCGCGCTTATCGTTGCACAAGCGGTGACTGACCAAGCAAAAGCGAAGTATGAGCGTATTAAACAAATCGTCCAGAGCGGACAGTCGGACGCGATTATCACTGACGTGCTCGGAAGCTCGATTTCGAATGATTTGCGCCAAAAATATCTGTTAGCCTCCAAACTCGAGGCGGATATCTCCAACAGGCTCGGACCTAACCACGTTCGTGCAGTTCAGCTTCGACAAGAAATGGCGGAATACCGCCGCCTGATGTTTGCGGAACTCTCCCGTTACGAGGAAAGCTACAAGAGCGAGTATGATGTCGCACAGTCACGTCAGACCTCTCTTGAGCAAAGTCTGGCAAAATCAAAGGGCGAAAGCGCCTTGGCCAGTGAAACAGGTGTACAGCTGCGCGAACTAATGCGCGCTGCTGACTCTTACAAGAACCTCTATCAGACCTTCTTGCAACGGTATCAAGAAGCGGTGCAGCAGCAATCCTTCCCCATAACCCAAGCCCGCGTCATAACGCGACCGGCGACACCGGACACACCAAGTCGTCCGAAAAAGCCTCTCGTCATTGCTTTTTTTGCCGTTCTGGGAGCAGCTTTTGGATCCGCCATCGGTGGCTTCAGAGAGTTGAGAGATCGGTTCTTCCGCACAGCCGAGCAGGTCCGGGACGAGCTTGGACTGGAGTTTCTCGGCCTGGCACCGCTCATCAGTTCGTCATCGACGCCCCCTTCGTCCATTGAAGGCGATGACCAGCACCTTTTTCACCGAAGAGGCAATCTCTCTTGCTTCGTCTTCGAACATCCCATGTCGGCATTCGCCGAGACCCTGAGAAGTGCCAAGATGGCGGTCGATCTCGAGCGCAAGGGCTCCAAGGCAAAAATCATCGGTGTTGTTTCGACGCTTCCCGGCGAGGGGAAGTCGACAATTTCGATGAATTTAGCAGAACTTCTGGCCATGCAAGGTTCGCGGGCGTTGCTGATCGATTGCGACCTCCGCAATCCGGGTTCAACCCGTGCGCTTGCCGGGCATGCTGACGAGGGGTTGGTTGAGGTGTTGACGGAGGGGAGGCCGATCAACGATTTGCTTCTCAAGAGCGATAAATCGAGCTTGGTGATGCTGCCAGCCGTCGTGAAACGACGCATACCTCATTCGGCCGAGATGCTGGCGTCCGTTGCCATGGAAGAACTCCTGGCGGGTATCGAGACCGACTATGACTACATCATTCTTGACCTGCCCCCCCTTGCGCCGGTAATCGACGCACGGGCGATCGCGGAGCGCGTCGACGCCTTCATCGTTGTCGTAGAATGGGGTAAAACGACACGAAACGTCGTTCGGACAACCCTTCAAACCGATACCGAGATCTCGCAAAAATGCGTCGGCGTGATCTTAAACAAGGTCGACAGCGAAAAGATGAAGCTTTACCGAGCCTATGGATCTAGCGAGTATTATCATTCCCGCTACACGAGTTATTATCGTGAAGACTGATCGCTATTGGAAGAAAAAATATCTTAGGGTAGATTTACTTCTCTGTTTGCTATTTGCAGTCGTCTCATTATTGATTGCAATTTCGGAGTTCCGCGCGACCGCGCGATTTGCGGATATGCTCCATCTCAACACGATACTTACGGAAGAAGACTCGTTCGATGCGAAGATCATCGACAGTTATGCGGAGAAAGCCGATGAAGTCATTGGTCTAAATGAATGCCGCTCAGACATCATAAGGTCAGGAATGGCGTTCGTCATGCGGGATCTTGACCTGCAGGACCCGAACAATCGCTACGACGCGTGGGCGTCGGCAACGGATCGAGCGAACCGTTTTGTCCTCCATAGCCTAGCATGCAATCCGGCCGACGGCGATATGTGGGTCCGTCTGGCGTTGGTCACCCAGTCCATTGGCGAGAACCCGCAGCAGCTATCAGACCTCATGAGGCAGTCCGTTCTTCTGTCGCCCGCGGAGATGCACACGATACGGGCCCGTTTTATGGTCTGGAAGAAGGCAACAAATGCGACACTCTCACTGTCGGATGACGCCGTGGGACACGATCTGCGAACACTCTTGAATTACGGAAAGGCTGGAGACATTAGAGATATCCTTGGAACTGCCACTCCGGACATGCGCACAGTTCGCCTTGGATTGCCCAACTCCGATATCAACCCCTACATATTGGCCGCAGAGCAACTTCTACCTCCGCAACGCACGGCATTTCTCATCGCAAGCGGAATCATCATAACTTCGTCAGAAAACTGATTGTCGCAAGCGGTTTAAATAGGCCCGTACATTTTAAGTTTTTCCGGGAGGGAAGTCTTTGAACCATCACCGTCGGCAGACCTTTATAATATCGTCAAACTGAAGAAGAAGGCGAGCGGGAGATCCCGCCTCCGGTCGTCATCATAGATGGGGCTGCGTCTAATACTAGAGCGTTTCCCTTTCATTCTGGATCATATCCGCAGGAGGTGAAGAAGTTTCGGGCTTCTTGAGGTTCAATGAGGTCGATCAGTTTTCCAATCCTGTCCCAAAGGCCTGCCACAGTGCGTTCTGCCGCCTTGCGCAGGAGTGCTTTCAGCTTTGAGAATGCCTTTTCTATAGGGTTGAAGTCGGGGCTGTAGGGCGGCAAGAACAGCATGCGTGCACCGGCAGTCTCGATCAACGCGCGGGCAGCGGGCCTTTTGTGGCTGGAAAGATTGTCGAGGATGACAACATCGCCAGGCTTCAATGTCGGAACCAGCACCTGTGCGACATAGGCCTCGAACCAGTCTCCGTTTATCGGCCCGTCGATCACGAGCGGCGCAACCATGCCTGTGCTGCGCAAACCCGCCACCAGCGTCGTCGTCTTGCGGTGGCCGTGAGGAAAGCCCATTCGCAGGCGCTCTCCCTTCCTGCAGCGTCCATGGCTGCGAGCCATGTTCGTCGCAGTCCAGGTTTCGTCGATAAAGACGAGCTTGGCGGGATCGAGATCCAATTGGTCGTCGAACCAGCGCTGGCGCTGCTCCAAGACATCGGGCCGGCTCTGCTCTATCGCGTGGCCAGTCTTTTTTTACGCGTCTGGCCGTGCCGGACAAGGAAGCGGTGCAAGGCCGACTTGCTGATCGTGATGCCTTGCTCCGCCAACGCGTCGCGGAGTTCAAACAGGGTTCCGTCCCGATGTTCGGCGAGCCAGGTCATGATCTGTTCCCCATGCGCCTCGGTTTTGCGGGAATTGCGATCCCCGCCAAGCGGGCCAGGCCGCACATCACCCTGCCGCAGTTGCAAATTTCGCCAGCGACTGACGCTTGCGGCACTCACACCGAAACGTTCGGCGGCTTCTCGATGCGTTGCACCAGCAGAAACCGCAGCAACAACACGAACGCGCAGATCGACAGAAAGGAATTTTGACATATCCGCCGACCTCCATCGGCAGATAGCTTGAATCAGACCCGGACCGATTTGCAAAGCCCCAAAGATTCAATCAGTCAGGGAACCGCTCTAGATGTGCGACGTAGGCCTCGACCCAGTCTCCGTTTCGGCCCGTCGATCACGAGCGGCGCAACCATGCCCGTGCAATATGGTTGAAGCATAAAGAGCGTCCCATGCTTCTCTTCGGTGTGCGGTCTATCCATTTCCGCCACCAATATCCGGGGCTTTTCGCTTCATATCCAGGGGGCCGATGCAGTGTATTAAACGTGGTCTTCGATTCGCATCCAACTGTCTCGCATTCGTCCGTCCCGGTCCGGTCGCTTCACCTCACGGACATTGAGGACTTTATCCGCGAACGAACTTCAAAAAACGGTTTTAAAAGGCTTTGCCGCTCGGCACTGCTTGGAAATGATCTTCCCTCTTCCAAAGCCCAAGCAGCAGGACGGCCAATTTGCGTGCTGCCGCCGTTCGCGCCCGCTTTGGGCCCAATCGGTTCGCCAACTTCAACCCCCCAGCTTCGCAAAGTGGACGGCGCGGTCACCGTTGTCAGAAGACAACCCGCTGCATCATTTATACGCGTCCTCATTGATCAGAACCCATCGGCCCATTCTCTGCGTCCGATGGACATGATCCGCCAAGGCTGGCTCTCGAGTTTGCGCCAGGCGTCGCAGCAATGGGCAACGATATCGTCGTAGGATTTGAAGATGCGGTTGGAAAGCCAGTTCTCGCGCATGAAGAGCCAGAGATTTTCAACCGGGTTCAGCTCTGGCGATTTCGGCGGCAGCGGCAGAATAGTGATGTTGGTGGGGACAACGAGTGCGTTGGACATATGCCAACCGGCCTGGTCCATGATGAGGATGGCATGTGCGCCATCGGCGATGTGACGGGATATTTCTGCCAGATGCTGGGTCATTGCGTGGGTATCACACCACGGCATGACGAGAGCGGCGGCCTTGCCGAGCTTGGGGCAGATGGCACCGAAGATGTAGGCGGAGCGGGTTCGCTGGTCATGCGGCGCGAACGGCCTTGAGCCTCGCTTTGCCCAGCGACGGGTGATCTTGTTCTTTTGCCCTATCCGGGCCTCGTCTTGGTACCAAATTTCTATTCGTTTTCCTTGTGCCACTCCGCTCGCAATCTCTGCCACTGCGGCGGGGAAGTTTTTTTAAACTCCTCAATGGCTTGAGGGTCCTGCTCATGATGTTTCGGTCGCGCAGCCAGCTTGCGATAACCAAGGGCACGCACCTCCCGGCTCAGCGTCTGTTGGCTCACCGAGACACGAAAATCTTCCCAGAGCCATTGGGCCAGATCACACAGCCGCCAGCGCACGACCCCGTCGAGATAGGGCGTCGGACCCCGCTCAATGGCCTTTGCCAGTGCGGCCCGCTGAACATCGTTCAACCGTGACCGGGGTCCTGGAGCCTTGCCATCGATCAGCCCCTCGGGGCCATTGGCATTGAACCGCAAGACCCAATCGCGCACGATCTGCAGCGTCACATTGCCCAGCCGCGCCGCATCCGAGCGTGAGCCTCCCTCATAGATCGCGGCAAGTGCCAAAAGACGACGTGCTTGAGCCGCATGCTTGCTTTGGCGGGCCAGACGCCGAAGACCTTCCGCGTCAAAATCTGCACGTAATGAAATCGCCGCTCCCATCGCAAACCTCCAGTTTGTGCCAGAGATTCAGATTCATCGCCTTTTGGGAAGCCCAAGAGTCGAACTCAGCGAGGGCGCGTATTATCCAGGCCGGCCAATTCCACCTCAACCCGTGCAAGCGTATCAAGAAGGGCCGCAATCCCGATATAAAGAGCATCATGTCGGTTGCAGGAAGATCGCACCTCCTCATCGAGATGCTTACCTCCGGCTCGAGCCGAAGTTTTGATGCCGAACGACCGCAACAGCCCACGAACTTGTCCATAAAGCTGCCGCTTGACGTTGACGAGTTCCACACTCGCGCCCAACAGCGCCTTTAGCCGATGTGTTTCCATGATCTTCACATGTCCCGCAGAATACCAGCCGCTCGCCAGCATCTCGGCAAGTGCCTGCGCGTCCGCCTTGTCGGTCTTCTCAGGCCGCGCCTTCAGGGCATCGGCCGCCTGCCGCGCATCCATGCAGATGATAGGAAAGCCAAGATCCGTCAGTTCATGGTAGAGCCAGGGCGTTAGCGACCCTGTCTCAAGCCCGATCTTCGCCAAATGGTCTTTCCATCTCTTCAGTCGCTTGGCGATCATCGACGGCTGCGTATCCGCGCTCTCGCGCCACACCACTCGGCGATCTTGATCCATAACGCAAATGTGTGTGCTCCTGAGGCTGAAGTCCAATCCGAAGTAATATTGCATCGCTGCTCTCCTAAGGTCTTCGACAAACCAAGGCGGATGTTCTCATCAGCCGAGGGGAGAGGAACGTGGGGGGGTGCTGACGGGCCAGATATCTGCCGCCACAGGAGGGTCTGCGCATTCCCCGCCATGCCACCTGGCGATTCTTCTCTCTCAAGCAGTTAGGTGCCTCTGGAGACTGACGTCCACTCCTGCGTAGCGCTGGCCCATGCCCGCGGCTGCGAACCCAAACTTGCCGAAGAACTGGCCAGGACACTCGACGCTGGCGTCCTACACGATCTAGTGGATGGAATCTAACGCTTGGTGCCCGCGTTTAACGGCGGCGATGATTTTGTCGGGATCGGCGGTCCAAGTGAAGGGCTTTGGCTTTTTGTTGTGCTCAACGAGGAAACGGTTGATGGCGGCCTGGAGATCGACGACGGAATGGAAAACGCCGCGTTTCAGACGCCGCTTCGACAGCCTGGCGAAGAAACCCTCCACCGCGTTGAGCCATGAGCTTGAAGTCGGAGTGAAGTGGAAGGTGAAACGCTCGTGACGGTCGAGCCAGGCTCTCACCTTGGGATGCTTGTGGGCAGCATAGTTGTCGAGGATGACGTGGACGGCCTTGTCGTCCGGCACCTGGGCGTTAATGGCGTTGAGGAAGCGGATGAACTCCTGATGACGATGACGCTGCATGTTGCGGCCGATGACGGTGCCGTCGAGCACGTTGAGGGCGGCAAACAGCGTGGTTGTGCCGTGCCGCTTGTAGTCGTGGGTCATGGTGCCGAGCCGACCCTTCTTCATCGGCAGGCCCGGCTGGGTGCGGTCGAGCGCCTGGATTTGGCTTTTCTCATCGACCGACAACACGACGGCGTGGGCTGGCGGATCAACATAGAGGCCGACAACGTCTCGCAGCTTGTCGACGAATTTCGGGTCGTTGGACAATTTGAACTGCCGCCACCGATGAGGTGCGAGGCCATGCGCTTTCCAGATACGCCTGACTGCGCTGGCGCTGATGCCGGCGGCCGTCGCCATCATGTCGGCCGTCCAGTGCGTCGTCTCGCCCGGCGGATCAGCCAGCGTCAGGGCCACCACACGCTCGGCGACATCGGGTCCGAGCCGCACAATACGCGACGGCCGCGTCTTGTCGCGCAGGAGACCCTCGACGCCTTCTGTGGCGAAGCGCTCTTGCCAGCGCCATACGCAGGTCTTCGATTTGCCGGTCTGGCGCATAATCTCGACAGTCCCGACGCCATCGGCACTCAGCAGGATGATCTCGGCCCGCCAGACGTGCTTTTGGGGCGCATTGCGATCCCTGGTCAAGGCCATTAGGCGTTGGTGATCTGTTGGCGAAACGGTGAACGATATTCCTGTGCGCATGCGCCAGACTCGCATGCCAACCCAGCAAATGGAATCCCATACGGGACTCTTATGTCAGGCGGTAACCACTAGCCACCATGCAAATGCTCTTCGGCCCGGACCCAGCGAAGGTACCAACCGTTCATGTGCAGCTCGCATCGCTCACCGGTTAAGAGGCCTCGATCGGGAGGGGAGAAGCCGCATGAAGATCACCCTTGCCCGCGGGGCAAGATCATGCAAAAGACAGTATATGCAATATTTAAAGTCTCGGCCGGGGGTTCCTACAAGTGAAAGTAACAGTCTATCTTCCTACAAAAAACAGACTGGAACTCTTTAAGCAGGCGCTTCTATCTATTCAGTCGCAGACTTATTCAGATATTGAGATTATCGTCATTGATGACGGATCCGAAGATGGCACATTGGAATATCTTAATAAACAGACGAAACTTGACGATCGGATCGTTGCGATTGTTAATCGTGTTTCACAGGGCGCTGCCAGAGCCCGGAATAAAGCGATATTACATGCTTCCGGTGAATTCATAACCGGTTTAGACGATGACGATCAGTTCGCACCTGATAGGGTTTCGTCGTTATTAGGGGCTTGGCAGACTTTAAATGCCATGGGCGGAGAGATGCCGGTAGCTCTATTCACGGACAGTCTCATTGGAAAGCCTGGTCAATTAAGAGCCACCACCGATCGGAAGGACACCGTAGTATTCTTGGATTTATTTCGACACAACTACGTAGGTAACCAGGTTTTCTGCGAGACCTCAACATTACGAAATGTTGGTGGATTTGACGAGAGCATGCCTGCTCTTGAAGACCTTGAACTTTGGATGCGGCTCTTGAAAGATGGAGGTAGAATGGTGAGGTGCGCTGGGCATTCTTATGTATGCCTAATAGACGATCGCCCGAGAATATCGTCTAATAAGAAAAATCACATAATCGCAACAAAACATATTTTTATGAAGCATGGCTCTAATATTAAGAATGCTGAAGCAAATTTATACATGCAGTTGTTTTCACCTTTTTATGGGTTTACAGCTTCACGTTCTGAAATCATGCAAATGCTAAGATGCCGCCCTCCGATTGATATTTTGCTAAGATTTTTTAGATCGCTGTCACGCAATATTATTGTAAAAATCAAGACAAAAAATACTTAAAATCATCAAAAGAAGAAGGCGACTATGGAATTTGGGTTTCTGACGATCGCGATAGGGGCAAAAAAATATATCCGGCAAGCAGAATTTCTCTGCAGATCTTTAAAAAAAAATATGCCGGGCATTCCTATAGCTGTAGTCACTGACTGCGAAAGTTTTGTGGGAAACGTCGATTTCATAGTTCCGCCGAACTCTGATTATAGCATAGGAGCAATACAGAAAATATTAATAGATACTTATTCACCGTTTGAAAGAACGCTTTTTATTGACTCAGACTGTATCGTAACGAAACCCTTCAATGATCAGTTATTAGCATTGAGAGGTTTTGAATTCACGCCCGCGATGGAGCATTTTGTGCCGTCGACCGGCTCTGATTTTTATATTGTCGACTTGGAAAAGGCACTTTCGCTTGTCGGCGGAAGTCGTTTTCCGAAATTTAACGGAGGAATTTACTACTTTGAGCGAGGCGATTTTGCTCGAAAGATCTTCGAAATGGCTCGCGAATATGCCAAGAGTCCTGAAAAACTAGGCATAAAGAGGTTTGATGCAGCGGGCGTTGGAGACGAAACGGTAATCGCGTTGGCGTTAGCGCATTATCATGTCGACAATCTATATTTCGACAGCGGAGAATTGATGAGGACGCCAACTGGACTGGAAGGCAAAATAACCATAGAGCCGTTGGGAGGCGGTTGCAGCTTCACCGGTTCAGAGGGATGGATGGCGCCGGCAATATGTCATTTTGCTGGTAAGTATATAAATCGTTCAGAATATTACTTGGCGAAACAATCCCTAATGCGCAACGTTAGCGTCCAGAGCCTTGGTTCATATCAGTATTTCTTGGCTTTTTGGATTTCAGGATGGCGGTCTTTTATGATGGTTCTCAAATATAAATTGTCCGGGCTCCGTCGACGCTACAAATCAATATCGGCGAGACTTGTTAGGTTAGCTGGTTAGATCTACATCTAGAGCGGTGCTGGGCATGAGAATCGCGATATTTGATTGAAGATTTCGTCGTGATGAAGTGCCACTGAACTTTCATCCGGCTGCGGCTACAGCTTCGGCGGCTTTGAATACGCCAAATGGCGCGGTGTTAGCAACCGGCGGAAACGCGAAGCTTTCATCTTGCGCAGCGTTGGAGCGGGTTGCGGCGGTGATCCCGGCATAGTCTGCCGGGGTCTGATATCCGAGCGATGAGTGCGGCCGGAAATGGTTATAATCCTCCGCCCATTCAGCGATGGCGCTGCGGGCATGATCGAGGCCGAAGAAGAGCCTTTCGTTGAGCAAATCGTCGCGCATGCGTCCGTTGAAGCGTGAGCGCTAAGGCTACCCCACGTAGCATTGAGCAGGAAAATCGCTCATTTTCAGTGTGAATCATGCTGGGAAACCTATGAGTGAAGATATGAAACAGGGTCGTACGTTCGAAATTCTGACGGCTGATCCTGTGCGAACGCGGCGAAAGCCGAAGTTGTGGTCAGACGAGGAGAAAGCTCAGATTTAGGAGCAGGCGCTTGCTCCTGGCGCGAATGTGTCTGCGGTTGGCATGCCTTTATCGATCGAGCCCTCTACTTGCCCAAGAGTTGGGCCAACGACCCCGCGAGGCTTGCTGCCACTCATGTTCCTGAAGCTGTAACGTTCGCGACCAAGCCAGCGCTTGCCGTGGATATGATAGGGCGAGCGCTGGTCGCCAATGTGCCGTTTTCATGGGTGGCTGCAGATGCAGTGTATCAGTGTATGGTGTCGGGGACGTCGAACGAATCCTGCGCCGCGCCGGCAAAGGTTATGTTTTAGGCGTTAAATCCGACCATCATTTCGGCTCTTGGTCAGGTAAGCCTGCGGTGGCACGGCTCAGGAGATCGCTCGCGATCTTGACCCAGGTGCGTGGCAACGTCTGTCCGCCGGTGACGGTACCAAAGGCGCACGACTTCATGACTGGGCCTGTTGCGAACTGGCCGATCTTGACGCAGACGAATATAACGAGATGGGAACGGGGCTCTGGACCCCCAATATTTGGACGAGGGGCCTCCTCATTCGGCGCAACATCAGCGACGGTGATCTCGCATTCTTCACGACCTGGTGCCCAGCCGGAACAGGCATCCAAAACGCTCGTTTCCGTCGAAGGCCATCGCTGGGCAATCGAAGACAGCTTCGAGACCGCCAAGAACGAATTCGGCCTTGACCATACGAAACCCGCTCGTGGCATGGCTGGCATCGTCACGTCTCTCTCGTCATGCTCGCCTTTGCCATGATGGCCGTAATCCGATATCGCGCCAATGTAACGACGCCCCAAAAAAGACCAAGGATGAGGACAATCAAGATTTACTCCGTTGGTCCATCCTTTGTGTCACCGACCCGGCTGATGCCACCGTCCAGATCCGTTTCGCCGGATTGGTACTTCTTCGGCGTCAACCCGAAGTACGCACCGACGATTTGAGATTTTGCAAACCGCGTTGGGTCGTCCACTGCCGAGCGATATGTGATCGCAACGAGCGCGCCAACGCCCGGCGTGGTCATCAGTCTTTGGCAGATCCGATCCTGGCGAACGATCTTCAGCATCTCGCGATGCATTTTGGTAAACTCGGTCCAAAGCGCATAACGGGCCTGCAACATAGCACCTATCACGGTCTTCAATACCGGATGTCCCTCCACGAGCTCAAATATTCGTGCTTCAAATCGGCCGCGGCTTACCTCGCCAACCTTCAAACCATAGCCCCGCAAAATGCCCCGAACGCTCAGTTCCACATCACGCAATTTGGCTTGCAGCAGTTTGCGACCGGTCAAAAGCGCTCGAACATCTTGGCAGCCGGGAGACTTTGAATGAACGGCACGATACCAGCCCATGCGCAATAATTGTGCGATGCCACGTGCATCTTTCCGGTCCGTCTTGATGATCATCGCCGACAGGGCGGCCTTCACGTGACGGGTCTCCAGCAGAACAACATCAAAGCCAGCCTTCGTCAGGCCTTCATGCAGCCATTGAGACAATGGCCCAGCTTCCAGGCCGATCCGCTTCAAAGCAAAGCCCAATGATGCAAAATGGTCGATGAGTGAGAGCATCCGGATCGCTCGCCACCTTCGTCTCGCGGATGATCTTGCCTGCAGAATCCACCAAACACCCACTGCTTGCTTCCAAAGAAACATCAATTCCAGCATAATAGTCCATGGCTGTCCCCCGCTTGATGTTTGGGGTCGACCCACTCGGACCCCGTTTCAACATCCTTATTCCGAGGGACAGCCACCTATATGGCTATAATCTCGGAAGCGCCGGCCCATTACGGCATCTAGGAGGTGTCGGATCGATGGATGGAATATTGATTAATGTCGGGCGTCGATCTACTTTCAGTTCCAGCGTTGGCATAGGCGCACCATCCACATTGGGCTAAAGCTTCCTCTCAACTGGAGCCTTGTACGCGATTCTTTCCCCAAATATCGGCCAGTATGAGCGGATGGCGAAGGTGGCTCCCTGTTTCGAAAAGTGTCCGTAATCTGTATATCGGAAATCTTCGTTGATTTTGTACTGGCATTGACCGCCAAAGCACAGAAACGGCAATGGATCAATAAAGGTCGCTCCGTTTGTGAACGTCATTAGTCTTGTATTGATATTTTCATCGATTGCTAAAGGGGCTGTTTTCAATTTTTCGACGTGAGATCCCAAGAAATAGTCCAGTTTTCGAATATCCGCCGCGAATTCCGGGGACTGCCCTATGACAACCACCTTCAAGCCAATTTTTGTCAATTCATCAATAGTGGACTGTATCCCATCAAATCCACGTCTTTCGTAATCCTCCCATCTCGCGCTCAGCACGACGTACTCATAGCCACCCCCTTTTAAAATATCGATGGCACGTCGGTTGAAATCGGCGCAAGAAGGCCGCGCGTAGGAATAGTAACTCAAAATCGGCGGGCACCCTGCATAAGTGTACTGTTGCACATTCGCTTTGAGGTAACTGCCGTTTTCCGGCATCGACTGGGCATACTGAGCTGCGAAGCTATCTCCCCAGAGAAAGACTGAAGTGCTGAAGCCGCTCGTACGCCAGCAATCCTTTTCGGTCCAGGATGCCAGAGTACCAGTGCTAACAACAAAGCAGGTCTGTTGTTTCCAGTCGCCGACCTCGATCTGCGTCAGTTTAAAGCCGGGAAACCGGGCTGGTAAGCCGGATGTAGCAATTCCAGTCAGTCCGACCAATGCGACCAAAGCGAGAGAAACAGCCGATATCGAAAAAATAGCGTTTGGTTGTGACCATTTGTTGTTTTGCCGAAACGGTTCCTCGACGAATTGCCAAGAAAACCATGCCAAGATTATGCTTAGCACAATGAGAAGACCCGTTTCGGCAAGGGTTGGGTCACGCATACTTCGGTATCGGAAAATAGAAATTATCGGCCAGTGGATAAGATAAAGAGAATAGGAGATCCTACCAACGAAAGTGACAGGCCGCCACCCGATGATGCGGCCCACCAAGGAAGTTTGAGGTTGTTCTCCGGCATAGATAATCGCAGCTGCGCCGAGGCATGGAAGAAGCGCGAGATAGCCAGGAAATGGGTCAGCTTCGGTTAATAGCAAGGCGCTACCAAGGATCAATAGTAATCCGGTCGCTGCAACTAAGTCGTTCGTCAAATTTAGACAGGGCGGCATACGATGGGATGCAAGCATAGCTCCGATCAAAATTTCCCATGCTCTGGTTGGCATCATATAGAAGCTAACCGTGGGAGCGTATTCAGTCCCAAAGATCGAAAACAACAAGCTGACAATTAAGATAGGTAAAATCATTGCGACCCACGCCGCGCGCAAATATTTATAAACAAGATATAGGCCGATAGGCGCGAATATATAGTATTGCTCCTCAACCGAGAGGCTCCACATATGTAGCATGGGCTTGAGTGAGGCGCTGACGTCGAAATAATTAGCAGTTTTCCAGAAATATATATTAGCGACGAATGCTGCACTTGCCATTAGGCTCTGACTAAATCCGACCAGATCATCTGGAAGCAAAATAAAGGCGCAGGCGGCGCACGTAAGTAAAGCCATAAATACGAATGCTGGGATAATGCGGCGGGCACGCTTCCAATAAAATCGTGCGATACTGAATTGTCCCGTTTCAATATCGTCCAATATCGTTCGCGTGATTAAATAACCTGAAATTACAAAAAATACATCGACGCCAACAAATCCACCAGAAACCCAGGATGATTGAAAATGAAAAAGCACAACAGGGATGACGGCCAATGCACGAAGACCCTCGATATCTCGCCTGAGGTTCATAATTATCCCGATTGTTCTAAAAAGTTAGGAAGTAAATCGTGCTGGATATTATCGCCTGTTCAAATAGAACTTTGCAAGTTGTTTTTGCTATGTCGGTTACCGCTGAAGCTCTGTGGGTTTAGCAAGTATATTTGGAAGCCATAGGGCGTGGCGCTTTCCTGGGGGCTAACTAGATGAAAATCGTCGCGCGGATGCAAGCCATGATCCGCGCGAAGGAATTTTCGGCCCGGTGGAGAGCTACATCCCTGCGCGGGCAAGCAAGTAGGCGTAAAGATCGTCCTTCTCTTGCGGGGTCAGCGCCCTATTGATGACGACAGCCTGATGGAGCCTTGTTCCAGCCTGCGGCAGGTGCGTCGCCCCTCAGAGAGGCCGCTAAAACATAGTGACTGACGATCATGTTCCATCCATGGTCTCATTACTTTTCTTCGACACGGCAAACGACGTGATGGTTGCCACCAAGCGACGGTTTGGAGCGATAGCCGAGGACTGCGGGATGTCGAGCGCGGTGCCGATATCGGCGTTCTTCCAGCCGCGTTCCTTGAAGATGGCGACAAGCGTGTGGACGAGATCCGATCGGATCGTCTGTCATCGCTTCAAAGATGTTATCGATTCAACTCTCGATCATACTACGTGAGTACCGAAATATTCAGCTAATAGGCCGGACTCCTAATCCATTCTGGAGGAAATTCTCAGTGGCATGTCAGGAGCTGGATGGTGACGCCGGCGCCACAGGACAGGCACCGACGACGGCCGCTCGCAATCCGTCTTGAGCCCGATTGACAGAATTACCGTCTCGACCTCACATCGGACAGCACCGAAATGATCTTCGACCGTCCGAAGGCCAACATAACGATCATATAGACGACACCTCCGGCCAAGACGTTCATAACGAGCGCGAGATAGGTTTCGGGGAAAGTAAATGTTGTCTTCGCGAAGGAAAGAACGACAATCATAACGATCGTTCCCAGAGCCGGCAGAGCGAGATGCGACAGATAGGCACCGAGCGATATTTTACTGATCCTAAGCGAGGCGAAGGTCAAAAGCGGCCAGAAAATCAATGTTCGCAGCGACAGCGCAACTGCCAAGGGCGTCAGGCCGCGCTTGTAAAAAATGTAGACTACCACCACCGCGCTCACCTGGTCGAGAAGCTGATAGGTCAGGAATACGCCAGGGTAACCCTGGCTTCGGAGGAGGGTGCCCTGCAGGGCAGTGAGACCGCTCAGAAGTCCGATAAGGCAGAAGGCCTGCAGCGGCTGGACTGCGAAGATCCACTGCTGGCCGAAAATCAGGGGAACTGCGACCGGGCTAACAATCGCCAGGCCACCGAAGACCGGGAATATCAGCGTAGAGGAAAGAAAGTTGGAGACCATAAATGCCCTGGCGACCTTGCTTTTCTCCAATTGAAGCGACGAGAGAAGCGAATAAGATACAGGCCCCAGGGCACCGTTTATCGTGTCCGCCAGCATTTGGTATAGACGCTTTGCGAAATTGTACAGCCCTAGCGAATTCGCCCCGAGCGCGCCGCCCACGGCAAGCTGGTCGATGGAGACTAGGTTGACTAGCCTACTTGCCGATGAAAGGCCGCCATAGCGCAGAAGATCCTGTATTGCCTTGCGCCGAAAGCCGATGGACGGCTTCCAGTCGACTGACATCCAATTCGTTCCGCAGTTGACGGCGAAAGACATAAGCTGCGATGCGACGAGCCCCCATATGCCGTATCCGTAATAGATTAGGACCACGCAAAGCAGCGCACTTCCGAGGGACGCGGTGATCGTCCGGATGGCGACGCGCTTGAAATTCATGCTGCGCGACAATAGCGCGCTCGGAATTGCCGTGAAAGCCTCGAATATGACGCGGATGCCGAGTACATAGAGAAGCACCGGAAGGCGTTCGTCGCCGAACCATTCGGCAATATATCCGGCAGAGAAGAACAGACCCAGATAGAGTATCGCAGCGATCGTGGTACAGAAGAGGAAAGCCGCATCGAGGTGCGCCTTGGTGATTTCGCGCCGCTGCACAATGGCGTCGCCGAGCCCGGTGGGGACTAGACCGCTCAGCAGCGTCGCGACACTGGTCGCAAAGGCGACAACGCCGAATTCACTGGGGGTCAGCGATCTTGACGTTATGGCGAAAACCAGTAGTCCGACCACGGCAGGAACAGCGCTGCTTACGCTCGACCAAATCGCGCCCGTCACGGCAGCGCGGGCACGTCCGTCTTTTGGAGCTGAGTACTCGTTAGAGGAAACTTCTTTCACCATAAAAGGGGGATCCTAAGCATTGGACTTGAAGGCAAAGCTGTTGAAACGCCGCATCCGCTTCTTCAGTCCGTCCACCTTGTATCTGTAAAAGCGCTCGAGGCGCTTCATTCGTGAAATCAGCCGAGCACCGAGCCGGACCTTTAGCCCGAGATGTTCTATCGGCACTTTGCTTCGCAAGGAAGTCTCAGTGAGCAGGTATTCCGATCCCAAGATGTAATGGCCTGCAAAGTGACATATCGCCGGTTCGACCACCCTGCCGTATTTTTCAAAACGGGTTCCGCCACCGAGCGGATCGATGAAAAAACGGCCGCGGATGCCAAGCGGCGTCCGCATCAATCTCCCGCCGTCGTCGTAGAGGTCGGTGACGCCGCAATGGGCCATCGCAAGGGCAAGGACGGTTTCGTCGCCCGGACCTCCCTTGTCGAAGGGCAATATCCCAAGAATCTCCGAATTTCGGTAGTAGTGTCTTGCGACGTCGAACACCCTGAGAGCGGTCGGCGATCTCCTGAAGTAGTAGATGCCGCCGTTGAACTTCGCGAACCGGTCGCCCTCGATCATCCTTAGAGTCGACCGAAGATCAACGACATATTGGTCGCTCTGGTTGGGATATACCCATCGCTCCAGCACAGGGGTAAACTCGAACTTTCGAATTTCCCCGAGCTCGTCGTTGAAAGAACGGGTCACCACGCAATCCGAGTCGATGAAAAGCGTTTCCGAAAATGGCGAATATCGGTCGATGATGATCTTCTGCGCGGTGGAGATCGGGAAAGACCGGTCTACGGGGAGGAGGACATCCGCAAGATGGCGCAGTGCATCGCTGTCCGTAACGACGGCAAGCTTCAGATGCGGCATATGCCGCTTGAGGGACAGAAGCAGGACCTCCGCCTGCTTGATGTATCGCGATGCACCCACCGCTATGATAAGGACGCCCAGACTAGAAAATAGGTCTATCTCGCTGCTTTCTTCCGGTATCATCTCGTTCCCTCGCTCGCATTGATTTTTGCCAGAAGTTTATTGACGCGATCAGTATTCCAGCCACAGGCGCAAAGCGGCGACCCTGCCGGCCCATGAGAAAGACATCTATCGCCGACTTCTTGCACCTTAAAGACTTTGTCAGTCCACGCCCCGTGATTGAAAAGACAACTTGGGATGCATGGTCATCCTGGCTAACATTCGCCTTTTGGTCGGCAGTCTTTTCAGGGACCGGCGAGGAGTTAAGAAGGCCCCGATCAGAAACCAGAAATACCAGTTCACCGACAGATAATAGAGAAGATTGTCGGAATAGGCGCAGAGCAGGTATTCTAAAACGACGCCGCCGAGGAGAATTGCCTGCGGCCTATATCGTTTGTAGATTCTCGAGATATGGACGAAAAGCCCGCCAAATATAATGAGGTATAGGCAAAGTCCGATGAATCCAAGCTCGAACATCAGCTGGACATAGATGTTATGGGCTGCGTCGAAGCCGTTGCTGAGCGGAAAAAATTGAGGGGATAGCGGTCCAAAGGATTCAAGCCCGTATCCCATAAGGGGGGATCGGATGATCCATTGCCACGCCGAACTCCAGATCAGCTTTCTCCATTCATAGGAGTCAAGCGCCAGCGTTCCCGACATTTTACCGTTGGCGATGGCCGCCGCCGTATCCACGTCGACCGCCTCGTGGCTTCCCGTAAAGACCTCGAAAAAGCGGTCATGAACGGGGGGAAGCGCAAATAGCAGTAGGCCAAATATCAGCATGAAGGGCAGCAGTTTCGGGCGAAGCAAAGCCGTCGTTATCGCGATGAACAACGTAACGGCGAGCATGGCCGAGCGCGTCTGGGTGAGCACGAGCGACAGCATCCCAAAGAAGAACACGAATTTCAAAGCTCGCTTACCGACGCCCACCTCGAATCGCGGATAGAGAAGTGCGAAAAACGAATAGGATATCGAGATCATCAGAAAAAAGGCGAAGGTATTCGGATGGGTGAACGTCGAAGCCGCGCGTGTGTGTTCGGCGTAGGGAACGACAATCATCTGCAATGGCGTGAGCACAATTGGTATAATAGCAGAGTAGACCAATATTTTTGACGTAAGTTCAATGCCCCGTCCGGTCAGCGAGACCTTGTATCCAAAGTAAAGCGCGCACATGTAGGTGAGGTAGTTGAAAAGAACCTTGATCGCCTCGACGGGAGCGGGTGATCGCATGGCCTCGATGGTGACCCAGGCGAGAAATGGGAACCATGCATAAATGATGATCTTTGGCGCGACGATCTTCGCGCCGTCCCTGAAGGCCCAGGCAATCGGGAGAACCATAGCAAGGTTCATGAAGATACCCGGCGTCACCTGCAACGATCCGAGTTTCAGGGGAATGAGTCCAAGGGGCGCATCCAACGATGCTCTCGTCAGAACGGTGAAATATACGATTGAGAGTGTTGGTATTTTCAAAATGCGCCTTCGCTTAACTCTATGCCGGCAAGCGGCATTTAAAATTTCGCACTCAAACTCGCCCCTGTCATCAGCCGTATGGTGCGCATCTGGCAATCGGAAGACAGGCCGTCCGGCAAGACAACTACCCCCGGTCGGTCCTTCGCCATTGGGTCCGTTTCGTCAGCAGGCGGGGAATGTGCAGGCTTTTACTGATAATGTACATTGGTATGACCTGTAGATCCTTGAAGCCTATCAGGTCACGCCCGGCTTTCACCCAGCTCAAAAAAATGCTGAGGACCAGAAGCAGGAACGGAATGGTAGCAAAACAACCCAACAAGTGCTGCAAAAACAGGACTTCGACCGCGACGCCCAGGGTGGCGACAAAAGCCGTTATCAGGAAAAGCATGACGATGGGAAGCACGAGCAGATCCAGAGCCGAGCCGATCAGGCGGATTTTTCCTTGCCTGATGCCCTTTAGAACGAGAGACGGAAACTCGGACCTCAGCAGGCCGATGTGGCCAGCCTCCCAGCGATCTTTTTGGGCCACAAGGCTTTTCTCTTGCGTCGGAAATTCGCTGAGAACGAGCGCCTGCGGGCAGAACAGGGGATAATTGTCAGAGCGGCTGAATTGTAGCCCCAGTTTAGTGTCCTCTGCGAGGTGCGAGGTCGCGAAGTTCTGCGATCGCAGCAGATCCCACGGCACGGCCATCCCAGATCCCGTCATCGGCGCGGGTATGCCAAGCATCTGGCCGCCCAGCGGTCTAACATAGTTCTTGATCTTGAAGGCGAACTCCCTGAGCTTTGCACCGGCTCCGTCGGACGGGGCAGTCATCAGATAGGCCGCCTGCGCGGGACGTTGCCTGCGGAAGGACAGGCGGATCAGGGCGTCAAGCGCATTCGGCGCGAGCTTGCAGTCCGAATCGACGAAGACGACGATGTCGCGCTTCTCGGACAGCGACCGGATGCCGTAATCCAGAGCATGTCCCTTGCCGATATCGTTCCTGTCGCAGCGTTCAACGACGGTAACTCCGCTGCTCGCCGCGATCCTTGCGGTATTGTCTTCGCAGTTATCGGCCACCACCAGGATAATATCGCCTTCGGCGATCTGTGCTTTCAGGACGTCGAGCGTCGACTTGATACCGGCTGCCTCGTTATGAGCGGGAACGATGATGGCGCAGGAGGGCCTGTCGCCGGGAACCGGCTGTCCGATCCTGGCCCTGTTGAAGAACGATGCGGCAATCTCCGCAAACAAAACCACCACGGGGACGAGGGTGACGGCCGTCAGGATCAACACCAGCGATTCAATGAAATTCGACAAAGTCATGGGATCACCACTTTTACGAGAATAACGACCTGAGGGTTAGCGCGTTTTTGCTGACATCGTGTTTCACCCGGCAAAGATCGTAAGCTTCACGTCCCATGGAGGACAATTCAGCATCGGTTTTGTTCAGGCAATCCTGCATTGCAATAGTCAGGTCCGCCTCAGCACCCGGCGGCACGAGCCAGCCATTGCGGCCATCGCGCACCAGCTCGGCGATCCCGGCGATATTCGTCGTGATGACGGGCGTTTTGAGCGCCATCGATTCCATGATGACGACTGGCAGTCCCTCCGCGAAACTGGACATCACCAGACAGCGGGCACCGATGATGAGGTCGCGAATTTCCGGGGCACTCTTCCAACCCAGAAGCTTGACGCTGGCCGTCAGCCCGAGGCGCTCTATTTCGGACTCCATCTCCGAACGCAGCTCTCCGTCGCCGACGATCCACAGCTCCGCGCCGCTGTTTTCTTCGCAAACCGACTTGAAGGCCGACAGCAAAAGGAGCTGTCCCTTTTGGGCAGACAGGCGGCCGATCGACAGGAAGATGGTCGAAGCTGAATTTTTCGGTGGCTCGATCTGGAAATACTCCGGATCAAGCCCACATCGCACGACTTTGATCTTCTTCCAGTGGTCATGGGGCGTCCATCGGCAGATCTGGCTCTTCGTATAGTCGCTGATCGCCGCGACGAACTTCGCCCTCTTGACCTTATCGGCAAGCGACAGCTGCAGCGGCTGGTCGAATTCGTCTGGGCCGTGAATCGTGAAGCTGTAGGGTATGGTGCCAAGGATCGAGGCAATGAGGGCGACGGCGGCAGGATTCGTTCCGAAATGCGCATGGATGTGCGAGGCATTCCGGCGCCTTGCCAGCCTTGCTAACGAACATGCCTCGACGAAGTAGAACAGATGCTGCGGCAGCATTTCATGTTTCTGTCGATACAATTTCCAGGCGCAAGAAAAAGCCGAGACGAAATTCTTCGGACGCGTGAACAGGAAGAACAGAACGGACCAGAGCAGGTGGACCGGGCTGTCGAGCAGATAAACAGTCCTCTCGCGCTCCTCTTCATCCGTGACATCGACCAGCTGGTCTGCGCTTCGGCGAATGGCGACTCGCGAAACCGTGACGCCCAAGTTTTCCAGCTGTCTTATCTCCCGCTTTATGAAGGTATGGCTCGGGCGCGGGTACTGGTTGATGAGATAGATCATGTTCAAGTGAGATCACTCCGGAGAAAGGGCCGCCATGGCATTAAAGAAAGCTCTTTCCCAAGCCGAGCCGCTGTCGCAATGCCGCCTTCACTCCTCGTTTTATGCCCTGCATCGGCTTTCCCGAAGCCAGCATCAGTCGAAACTCCTGAAGGGTCGGTTCGATGCTGTAGTAGCCGTTGAACATTTGCATGGTGAGCAGCGGGGCGATATTCGGATAGGTAGCGGAATGCTTATCGATTATGAGCCGGGCTGCCTGTCTGACCTTGTCGCCCTTTCCCGATATGCGATCCGCACGGTCGTCGTCATCATAGAGATATGTCGCGCCGTCCACCAGGCATGCTCTGCCGAAGGTCTTCACCATCCGGATGAACAGATCAAGATCCTGCCAGGCCGGCATGTCCGGATCGAAAAGACCAGAAACCTCGTAATGGGATTTTGGCGCAAAAAGCTGGTTTCCTATGTCGTTCTGGACGAACAGATCGCTTAGCCCCACCGAGTTCGGCCGCTGCGAGACCGAGGCTTGGCCCTCGCGCAGCATGCGCGACTGGGAATAGAGGCCGGAGGGCGTGATGCTGAGATCCTGGAACTTGCGCCAGGCATCCATAAACCGCGCAATCCGGGTCTCTTCGAAGGCGTCGTCGTCGTCCAGCCCGGTAATGAAATGTCCTTGAGCGATCGCGATTGCCGCGTTACGGGCGATGGGAGCTCCGCGCGCTGTCGGCTGGTGGATGACGCGTACGCGCTCGTCCTCGGTCTTCATCGTCTCGATGACGGTGTAGGTATCGTCTGTTGAGGCATCGTTGACGACAATCACTTCGAGTTTGCGATGCGTTTGTTGTAGAACAGACCTTATGGCCCTACGCACCGATTTCGAGCGATTTCTGGTGGGAATGTATACAGATACGTCAATTTCAGCTTTGGTCATTCTTTGCCCGAATTGTATTGGCTTGTGAAAACCTCAAAATTTGCGTGCTTACGTTATTGAAGAGCCATCCTGAAACGCTCAACGAGCAGCCATCGTGTATAGATAACGAATATCGCCGGGCATTCGAGAACGTATCTTTTGAAGAAGCGGCCAGGGCTTGTGCTGAAGCGGTAGGCCCATTCGAACCCGAGGACGCGAAGAAAAGCCGGCGACCGCTTCTGAGCGCCAACAAGAAAATCGACGCTGGCGCCTACGCACAAAATGGTAGGAAAGCGGGCACCGTAGCTGCGCCGGAGCAAGGCGGCAACCCGTTCCTGAAGCGGCGCTCCGAGGCAGACGAGTGTAAGATGATAGTCACCCGCGATAGCCGAGCATGCTCGCTCGATATCCTCATCGGAGAACGACTTCTTCCAGGGGAACTCGAACTGCCGGATATGCCGGAGAGAAAACTGGCGCATCAGCTTCTCCTGATAGCTGGCGTGTCCACCGATCAGGCAGATCCGCAAATCCTGAGCGGCCGGGTTGGTTAGGATCTGCGCCGTCAGATCGGAACCAGCGACGAGCGGCACGTGGACATTCGCCAGAAAAAGAAGCCTCTTGATGACGCGGCTATCGCACACGCTCAGATCCGCGCTGTTGTAAAGCTGCTTCGTCTTTGGGTCTTTTTCCGCGCGGACGAAGAAATGTGCATTCGGGGTGACAACCATGCCGAGACGTTTCTTGCTGACGCAGGCCTGAACAAGTTCTCTCATAGTAATCTTGTGTAGCGTAAGCCCCATAGCTTTTACCGAACTGTAGTCGCCAGTACCAAGCATCTAAAAATTCCTCATTCGATACTGGTTTCTTGAGATCAGTAGGTCGCAACACAATGAAAATCGTATCAGAAGTGATCTAGTTTGAAGGTCGCTGGATGTCAAAGCATTTTGCAATGTCAATTTTATTGTTGTAAGTCCACCTCCGGAAAGAGGGCAATTAAGCAATGTATGATGAATACCTTCTGCATTTTTGCGCAGTGAAGACCTGAACATAATTCTTAGTTATTTTATATTTTACAGAAGAGGTATTTCCCATGACGTATTATAAAATAAATATTTCGCAGAGGGGTATTTCCAGAAAGTGATTCAAAGTGTCGAAATTACGTTTTTTGCCCACAACGAGTCATTGAGGATCAAGCCATTTCTGGAAGATCTGGCTTGGCAGTCGATTTTTTATGCGGTAGGATTTTCCGCCCGGCTCTTTCTTCTAGCGAAGGGATGCACGGATTGAACCGTAGACATCGCTCGTGACTTGCGAAGCGCGTTTACAAATCCGGACGATGTTCTGGTCCTCAATCTAGCAGGGGGCGGAAAATCCAAGATCTGGAACACCTTCCTCTACGAGAAGTCGCGAAAAGATGAATCCGTCATTGTGTTACCTGGATGCGGATATCGAATTGCCCGAACCTTCCATCATCGAAAAGCTGATCCGGTTTGTCCTCGACAATCCTCAGATCAAGGCCAGCTCGAGCCGGCCGGTCAAGGACATCCATTACCATCCCACCAAACTGAGCAAAATCGAGAGCCTGATCGCGGCCGGTGGCGGCACCAGCGGCAGAACCTGCGCACGGCGATCTGCGGCCAGCTCTATGCCATGCGGTCATCGATGGCGCGGGAGATCAAGCTTCCCATCGGCCTGCCTGTGGAGGACGGGTTCATCCGCCATTCGATCATCACGACCGTGTTCAGTTAGGCCATCGATCACAGCTTCATCGACCAGACAGACGGGGTCTGGCATGTCTATCCTTCGGAACGGCGGATAGCGGGGCTGATCAGGCACCAAACGCGGATCGTCACAGACAACGCGATCAATACGGCTATATTTGCTCACTTTCTCTGATTGCGGGATGCCGGAAAGTACGAGCAGTTACGCGAAGAACTCGCGGACAGTGCCGTCTCGAAAAGCTGGCTACCGCAAACACTACGACGCCTGCTGCCCAGCCGACGTTTTGGCTGGGTGCCGTTGCCCTGGCTGTACTCATGCAACCTGTCGTTCGTGAAGAACCGTCCATCCACCCGCCGAAGATCGGTCGCGGCCCTAGCGGGTGTGGGAATGGATGTGGTGGTCTATATGATCGCCCAGTTCAAGCTGCGCGCGTGACGGGAGCCGGACAATGGCGAGAGGCTGATACGACCATGTACCTGGGCGGATTCAGTTCAAGCATCGTCTCGATGCGAGAACGAAAACGATGCTTCCGGGACGCGGAGCATTCTACTTGCGGCTTGGCTCTACTTAAGGGATGAAATTTGTGGCGATATAGCTCTGTCCGCGGCATGGTTCATGCGACGCGCGTGAATTCGGGACGGCCGAGTTCCGTCATCCGGTTGAGAACGCGGACGCCGATTTTGGCTTCAGTCGTCTAATTGTCGAGCTTCCTCGCGCTGAGCTTTGGTCTAATCGCAGCCTTCGATCTACCCATTTGCATCTCAACCTGGCTGCGTTGGATGCAGCCGGTGGATTTCTCCCAGACCAACCGCCCCTTGAAATGGATCTCAGCGATGTGGCGGTCGCGAACCGATGGCTGCGGACCCCCATTTTGGGCTAGAAACCGCCGTCTTGGGACGCGGAATAATAACCTCCACGAGTTCGCGAAAACGTGTCGCAAGAAGATCACGGGTAGGCGCTCCATCATAGGCGCCATCTGCAATAAACTTGTCTACGGGGTCATCGATCTGGTCAGGAACTCCTGGTAATCCTGTCGGATCGCCGACATCATCCGTGGAGATTTGAGCAAAAAATCTCTCCGCCGACAAGATCAACACCAAGGTGAAGCTTGCGCCAGCGCTTACGCTTGGCCTTGGTTCTGTGCTTGTTGCCAGCTACTTACCCTTCCCGTGACTTTCAAGCCCGTGCTGCCGACCATCAAATGGACCGGACCTGCGGTCCTGGTTCCGGACTTTGTTGGCGACAACGCCGTCCCGTGCTCCGACGCGAAAGGGTGGAAAAGTCGGGCACGGCAGTATCAATCTCCATCAGTTCCGCGACACCAAGCATCAATCCCGCGGACTGGCGCAGCGGCAGCCTGTAAACAACGCGCAGGGTCAGACATGATGTGATCGCCAGATCCGAGTATTTCGGCTGGCCACCCGGGCGACGTCCGCCTCGGGCCGACCACCAGCAAAGCGCCTCATCACTCACTCACACCGTCAAATTACTGCGTTGTCGAAGGCTTTCCCTATAAGCCGGCCAATTTGTGACCTGATTTTCGTTTGCTTGGCTATCTTGTGCTGCCGGTCGGCATGGAACTTGTGCGACACCGTCTAAATCCGGATCCGGTCACTGAAGAACAAAGCTGAATATCAGTCCATCGGCGATCCGCGCAACGTGGCCTATCTCGGCCATCGGGGCATCCTGTCTAGGGTGAGTTGCAACACAAACCATCCTCTCAGTCAGGGCGCTCTGGTCAAAGCCCGCTACAAATCGCCGCGATCAGCGGCTTAGTTCAATTGCCGGATTAACAAAAAAACGCCCCACGCTCTAGCCTTTCGGTTTCGTAACGAAGTGCCTAGGAGAGAGCGCCCTTGGCGGATCTATCGCCGGGAATAGGGTATCGCATTGGGAGGCACGCAGTCACGTCTCTAAAAACGGCAGGCCGGATCAATCATCTCTTCCGCGGACCCCGTCACTTTCGTCTTGCCGATGACGGACGCCAGAACATAAAAACCATGCTGCCCATCAGCCAAGGTCGCGTTGAACACACCAATGGCCAGATGCGACATGTCAGCTTTACCGTCGCCAACATCCCTTGCGACAGCCTCAAGCGGATTGAGATTTGAGAGATCCTGTCCGGGGAAAAATTTTACCCACCAACCGGGGTTGTTTCTTAGCTTCGTAAAGTGAAACCTGCTGATGTCCAGTTCGTGGCTTTTAAGGACAGCACGAAAACGTGGCCTGGCGCAGCCGATATGGATGTGAAGGCGATCCTGCGTTCTCCAACTCGCCGGATTGACGGCCAGAGCGAAGTCAGGAAATTTAGCATTCACAGAAGACGAACTCATTTCGATCGCGCGCTCTTTCCAAGCGGCTTCAAAAAAATTCGGCGCGTCAGGCTCAAGAAGCCGCGCGTCCTCAGTCCCGGATATGTCTGAAAGCGGCGCCAGGATCGTGCGCTCCTTTTCATCGGGCTCGCGAAGGACTGCGTAGGACGCAAGGGCCGCCGGCATCTCCACAACCTTCATACAGGGAAATGGAGAGCCCGTTACGGTGAAGTTGATTTTGCAAGCCTCAACCACAAGGCCAAGAGCCGAGCGGCTTTGAAAGGAACTGGCGATCATGACAATCAGAGCAAGAGAAAAGGCGGAGCCGGCAACATGACGATTCATGGAATAACTTCTGTTTCGATGTGGGCGTGACTACGACGTTACAAGCTCTCGCGGCGTAACTCCAGCACCGGATACAAGGCGGGCAGGGTGTGCCACGTCAAAGCACACAGTTTCTTGCGGCCGGCCAAATAGCCTCGCCTCGGATTGATGAAGCCACCTGAAACCGCACGATCGACGTGCACCCGACCGATGAACCGCCCCCCACACAAACTTTACCGGATGACGCTACCTTGGCTTCACGGCCTCCGCAATTTGATGCTAGTGGTTACCGCCTGACATAAGAGTCCCGTATGGGATTCCATTTGCTGGGTTGGCATGCGAGTCTGGCGCATGCGCACAGGAATATCGTTCACCGTTTCGCCAACAGATCACCAACGCCTAATGGCCTTGACCAGGGATCGCAATGCGCCCCAAAAGCACGTCTGGCGGGCCGAGATCATCCTGCTGAGTGCCGATGGCGTCGGGACTGTCGAGATTATGCGCCAGACCGGCAAATCGAAGACCTGCGTATGGCGCTGGCAAGAGCGCTTCGCCACAGAAGGCGTCGAGGGTCTCCTGCGCGACAAGACGCGGCCGTCGCGTATTGTGCGGCTCGGACCCGATGTCGCCGAGCGTGTGGTGGCCCTGACGCTGGCTGATCCGCCGGGCGAGACGACGCACTGGACGGCCGACATGATGGCGACGGCCGCCGGCATCAGCGCCAGCGCAGTCAGGCGTATCTGGAAAGCGCATGGCCTCGCACCTCATCGGTGGCGGCAGTTCAAATTGTCCAACGACCCGAAATTCGTCGACAAGCTGCGAGACGTTGTCGGCCTCTATGTTGATCCGCCAGCCCACGCCGTCGTGTTGTCGGTCGATGAGAAAAGCCAAATCCAGGCGCTCGACCGCACCCAGCCGGGCCTGCCGATGAAGAAGGGTCGGCTCGGCACCATGACCCACGACTACAAGCGGCACGGCACAACCACGCTGTTTGCCGCCCTCAACGTGCTCGACGGCACCGTCATCGGCCGCAACATGCAGCGTCATCGTCATCAGGAGTTCATCCGCTTCCTCAACGCCATTAACGCCCAGGTGCCGGACGACAAGGCCGTCCACGTCATCCTCGACAACTATGCTGCCCACAAGCATCCCAAGGTGAGAGCCTGGCTCGACCGTCACGAGCGTTTCGCCTTCCACTTCACTCCGACTTCAAGCTCATGGCTCAACGCGGTGGAGGGTTTCTTCGCCAGGCTGTCGAAGCGGCGTCTGAAACGCGGCGTTTTCCATTCCGTCGTCGATCTCCAGGCCGCCATCAACCGTTTCCTCGTTGAGCACAACAAAAAGCCAAAGCCCTTCACTTGGACCGCCGATCCCGACAAAATCATCGCCGCCGTTAAACGCGGGCACCAAGCGTTAGATTCCATCCACTAGAGCGTTTCCCTTTCATTCTGGATCATATCCGCAGGAGGTGAAGAAGTTTCGGGCTTCTTGAGGTTCAATGAGGTCGATCAGTTTTCCAATCCTGTCCCAAAGGCCTGCCACAGTGCGTTCTGCCGCCTTGCGCAGGAGTGCTTTCAGCTTTGAGAATGCCTTTTCTATAGGGTTGAAGTCGGGGCTGTAGGGCGGCAAGAACAGCATGCGTGCACCGGCAGTCTCGATCAACGCGCGGGCAGCGGGCCTTTTGTGGCTGGAAAGATTGTCGAGGATGACAACATCGCCAGGCTTCAATGTCGGAACCAGCACCTGTGCGACATAGGCCTCGAACCAGTCTCCGTTTATCGGCCCGTCGATCACGAGCGGCGCAACCATGCCTGTGCTGCGCAAACCCGCCACCAGCGTCGTCGTCTTGCGGTGGCCGTGAGGAAAGCCCATTCGCAGGCGCTCTCCCTTCCTGCAGCGTCCATGGCTGCGAGCCATGTTCGTCGCAGTCCAGGTTTCGTCGATAAAGACGAGCTTGGCGGGATCGAGATCCAATTGGTCGTCGAACCAGCGCTGGCGCTGCTCCAAGACATCGGGCCGGCTCTGCTCTATCGCGTGGCCAGTCTTTTTTTACGCGTCTGGCCGTGCCGGACAAGGAAGCGGTGCAAGGCCGACTTGCTGATCGTGATGCCTTGCTCCGCCAACGCGTCGCGGAGTTCAAACAGGGTTCCGTCCCGATGTTCGGCGAGCCAGGTCATGATCTGTTCCCCATGCGCCTCGGTTTTGCGGGAATTGCGATCCCCGCCAAGCGGGCCAGGCCGCACATCACCCTGCCGCAGTTGCAAATTTCGCCAGCGACTGACGCTTGCGGCACTCACACCGAAACGTTCGGCGGCTTCTCGATGCGTTGCACCAGCAGAAACCGCAGCAACAACACGAACGCGCAGATCGACAGAAAGGAATTTTGACATATCCGCCGACCTCCATCGGCAGATAGCTTGAATCAGACCCGGACCGATTTGCAAAGCCCCAAAGATTCAATCAGTCAGGGAACCGCTCTAGACGTAACGATCAGCCCCAGGCGAGCCAAGAGTAGTGACAGTCTTCATTAATGGCAGACGATATCGAAATGCGAATTCAAGTCTACATCATCGCTGTCTTGCTAGGGCTCATCATGTGGGTGGCTTCCTTTGAAATGACGCAAACCGCCTATCGGGATGCTCAAAAACTCGGCGCTATCCCCAATCTCAATATCAGAAACAGGGTCCACCAGATACTCTAGAACGGCCAACGCTGATAGCAGCGTCAAAGAGGTTGGCGAAAGGCAACAGCAAGCAGGGCAAGCTCCTTGACGCGCTGGACACTGATCTCCTGCATGCTAGCATCAAGCCCACGGCGGCCGGCCTCGTTGTTCTCGTTGCTCTGGCGAAACTGGCTCCACTCGTTTTCGATACGTTCAAACATAGCTTGCGGCACTGATGGCATTACTCTTCCTCCGATTGAGTTTGCTGAGATTGTCAGATTCGACGAGACAGGCAATCGGAAACTGCCGTTATTCTTAGCGAGCATGGTAAATTCACGCCTCACTCCCATGAGATTGTTCAGATCCAAACGGCATTGGATAGATGGTCTTCCATAGGATGAGGCAAGAACGACCAGACCTGATTGGCCGAGGTCGGCGGCCTCTTGCTCGCCGCGCAGCATCACGCGCGTCGACCCTTGCCGACCCCCCGAGCAAGATCTACAGAGTCGGCGCTTTGTCGTCTCGATTTTCGGCACAGTCCCTCCACGCCTCCGTTAGCGTTTAACGTTCTAAAGCCACTGGCCCCGACTTCAACCATCTGCCTCGATCGAAATAGGCTGTTGTCAAGCGTTGCTCTGGCGTATCGACATGCAAATCAAGGATAAGATTAAACCGACGTACGTCCGTGAATTCGTGCGAGAATACAATCCTCGAGCCGTAGCTCGACTGCTTGACATTTTCCAGCGCCCATATTTGAGGAAGGATGTCCTTAAGCTCCGTCCATTTCGCCTGGTTGAACAATATTGCAACCAATGTCTGGAATTGGTCACGCATGAGCATGCCTTCGTCGTCATCGGGAAGGATCGACTTGATCCGTACACTGGACACGTCTCCCGACGCGGTCCCCCGCACGAGCACAAACAGCGAGGGGCGGCCAGCTGACGGGGCCTCAACCTCATCTGTCTGAGAACTGCATTCGAATGTCGAAGAATAGAGATCTCCTTCGTGCCACGAGCTCACATTTAAGCCGGCGCTTGAAAGCGCACGGCACAGGTCGTCACCGGACACACGCCAGCGCCTCACTGGGGCACTGGCCGCAACGTGGAAATCTTCGAACAGATGGCGGGATATATTCGATCGTGAAATCTCGCGTGAAAAAGGCAGCCGTTTTCCCCGCCTGGCAGCGGCCATCGGCGCCGTTGTTACCGGCGGAGCGATGCTAATCCATGTGATGTGGTAGCGTTGAACGAGCTGCCGCAGGCCGCGCTTGTCATTGGCAAGCAGGGCCGTCGTGATGATCGCGACGACGATGCCGGTTAGCACCGTCCAGAAAAGCCAGATGTTGCCGCGATTTGTGCCCACTGCCATGTCAGCGCTGTCGGTCCAAATCGCGAGCTGCCCCTGAGCGTTCGCTCAAGACCCGGATTTCCGCATATCGTGGGCGCGCCGCATTGTCGACTTCGTTCACAGTCAAAAAATTCATGTTGGTCCAAAATGATATTTGAACATTACCAACGTTATTGGGCCTACTTGCGTCAAATCTTAAGTGCCTGTTGGACGACCTTGCAATCACCCTATAGCATCCAATCCTTGGCGAAAAATCAAGACGGACACCGTTTCTATCTGTGCTCGCAAAAGAAATGTTTATTCCCAATTAAAATGGCTCTTGCCGCCCGTTGACCCCCCGCCAGATTCATTTAGTCTAAAATAATACATGCCATATCGTCCGTGGCGTCCTATCAGAGGCACAGTGCCGATGAGCGCCATCAGCCTGGTAGGAGCCTTTCGGACATTGAAGGAAAATACATGCGATCGCTCCTCAACCACACCTTTCTGATCGCCTGTGTTTTTTCGGCGGCTGGCAGCGCAGTGGTCCCAAATGTTGCCCAAGCCGACAGCCTTCGGAAGGCGAGTCAAGCTCAGATCGAAGCGTATGTGGCAAAAAAGGCTGACTTGACCAAGCTCAGCAACGGCTGGTCCTATAAGTCGAATGCCAAATATGGATATAAATTTAGCGATGGAGGGATGTGCGTGCGCACGCAGCGCGGATCCGTCAGCTGCACCAAAATCGTTACCGACGGGAAGAAATTCTTTATGGTGTCCCCCGATGGCACAAAGACCCCGTTCAGCAGCGCTGGCTAGGGGGCGTAGCGCCCTTCTTTTAGCAGCACAGATAATGAACAAATCGCGTCAGGCCTGACCTTCCCGTTGCAATTGAGGTCCCGCTGAGTAGGCCTTGCTTGGCACACGGAAAATTAACGGCCGCAACCTAGGATCAGATCAAAGAAATTGGTCCTGATCGATGACGCAGCGCCTAAAATACATCTTTCTTGCCTTTCTCGTCTCCATAGGACTCTGGGGTAGCTTGATCTCCAGCGCTGTATGGATCACCGGCAAATTTACAGACGGGATTGATCAGAACACCACGGCTGCGGTCAAAACTAATCGTTGAACGGGTCGCAATGTTCTGCAGGACTCGCGCAGGGTCTTCAGCCGGCGAAGGGGGGGAAGCGTATTTTTCACAATAGCCCCCGGACCCACAGTACCAAAAAAATGATGCACGCCCACAGCAGCACGGAAACCAGCGTCGCGATCAGAAAGTATTTTAGTCGTTTCGTCATATTGTGAGGCTAGCCGCGCACGACAGATATTGCGCTTCCACCTCTCGAACGGCGTTAACAACGAATAAAGACCGCATGCCGGCGTCCCGAAATGGCACGCATTTATCAACAAGCCGAACAGATGATTCGTAGCTTGCCTGCACATTTTCAGCAAGGTGCGCCCTTCAAATGCGCCGCGGACTCTCTCGCCGAAGCGGCTCTGAAACACCGCTAAAGCTTGACCCAGTCGGCGAGCATCGCGTCAAGGTTGTCGTATTGGGCCAGTATCGTGGATGAGAACTCTACATCAAGAACTTTGATCTGACTGTCAACGTTCTCAATAACTCCGATGGGTATATCAAAGCGGGGCCCACGCCTTCTGCTCCACGGTGACTGTTTAACGTATAGCCTTTTTGTCGAGGACGTGAAGTGCTTGCGCTCTGCGTTTAACCGCTCTTCACTTGCGTTCTTTCTACTTTTCATATCCGTATCTACAATAGTCGTTGTCAATTCAGAATTTCAAAGTTGCATTAAATAGAATTATATACTTAGTTGATATTAGTCAATGCATTCGACGGAGCTATAGAGGTCGTATCTTTAAGTATGGGAAAAGGACAGGTATTAACAGATGCCGATTGGCGTCTGCGTCTGGTGGTGTTGTTTCTTGCGGTCTGTCTACGTCGCTAGGATTTTGTCGTTGGCGCATGAATAGCTCACCTCGCAGACGTCAGCTCTGCGGGTCGGGATCGACCCGATCCCTGCTTGGACTGACAGGGTCGGCGAGATCTGCGTTAGGCATTCAACCAGGATGAAATAGAGGATGCCACGATGTCAAAGCTCTCCAGGCACGCCGCTCGCAAAATTCGACGCCGCGCCGAAAGTACATTTCGCCGGCGGCCGGCCAAGGCCCATCGCAAAACAAAGACAGACCCTCAATGACAGTGAAAAGGTGCACTGCCTGTTCTCGGTCTTTGGGGGTCAGGGGTCGTCACAGCCATGCGTGGCTTATGCATTTCGACATATCGCGGCAGAGTTGGGTGAAAGCAATCACGCGCTTGTCCTTGGAGGCTGCGCGATCCGGTCTATCTGATGGCCGTCCCGGAGAAGCTCTATGCCGTTTCGTGACCCGTATCAGGCGCAGGGCCGGGCTCCTCGTGCATCTTTCCCATCTTGCGGCACCATGTTTTTGCTGAAGACGGCACAGCGAGCGATATGTTCGGGCACAAACCTGACACGCCACTCACGAGATATCCCTCCAGTCGATCTTCCCCTCCGCGATAGGCGGAGGCGTCGAATGGGATCGGCCGCGATGACGCGCATAAAGGTGGAAAATGTTGCCGATCGGAAGGGCGCACGCGTTACCGAACATATGCATTCTGGCGCCATCCTGCGCTTGCCTGTCATTGCGGAGGGGGCGCAGATCAAGATCGAAGTCCAACGCCGTGGTGTGGTCTACGAACCTTCCGCCATCCCGGTCACCGATGCCGCAAAAGACGCAGTGGTTTTCCGAAATCAGCGTCGCGTCCTTCGCGGATCATTTCGCGGGCGAGCTGATTGCTGCCCTCGAGGGACGGCATCCCCGTGGCCTCTACCGAAAGCAAGGCCTGGGCAGCGACCTGCGCGAAGCAGTCCTGTTTTTTTGCTCCATCATAACCGCCCGGAGAGACGAGCCCTCGCTTTGGGCAATATAGTGCTGTTGCGGCAAAGCAATCCGACAGCAAGTGAGTCGCACAGCCCCCATCACCTCTAAAGCGTATCCTCCCTCCACCATCAGGAGGCAGGGATTTTAAATATCTCTCGGACCTAGAGCCCCATTCTGAAACCGCTCCAGGCGAATGTCGGTCTTATCTAAATGTTGTCCCTGGCTCTACATGAAGCCTCAAGAATCAGATTCAGTCATACAACGAAACAAAACTGTTTCATTTTGACACATTTCATTATATTTCTATTAACGAAATCTTTGACCACAGATGGATGCGGTTGCACTTCATTCTGAAAGAAATCGGTGTTTCATGCTAATATTTCTGATCATTTTGCTCGGACTGAACTATTTCTATGTCGGCGGCGGAAACTTTATTGTCAGTCTGTTGGCTTGGCCACTTATGGTCTTCTTTGTCATTTTTACCGGGGGCGCGCTTGTCGGCATCATCCTTGCGATTGGCATCGTCGCTGCATTGAGCGCATTGTCGTTTTTGGCGTCTGCCGGGATCGTTGATGGTGCTCGCCCGCAGGCCCGACATTTTCGAAATCTCGTGTCACAACGTATCAATCCACTGCCTGTCCGATCTGCAGGAAATGAGGACGTGGAGGCATTTCGCCCATCGTGACACTCTGAAGCGGCCATCCATCTCCGGCGATCTGCCGAAACCAGCTCTGTGACTTGCGCTGTTTTCCGCTCTTGCCTCATACCGCGTGGCCTCAACGAGGCTGCGCGACATCGGCCTCTTGTGAGCCAACCGGTAAGCGCCATGGGTCCCCCAACCTTCTGGCGATGCGTGAGTTTCAAAATGCCGTCCAACGCATCAGGAAATCGATACCGTTCATGGGCCAGAACGTCTCACCGACGGCCCGGCTGCGGGATATTCGAGCCACATCCGTTAGAAGTCTTCGATAGCTACGAAAGGGCTGTCCGCCGGATGTCTTCAGCTGCGTTACGTTTCTCGCGCGCATAGGAAGTTCCGAACGCTAGAAAAATATCGTGGGCGAACGGCGAGCCATCGATCGTTGATCGGCGGCTACTATCTGCGACGTAGACTTCGGGGAGCCGCTTGCCAAGGCCGACGAAACCATCTGGGCAGTCCACGCCAGCGTTGACCGAACGATCGAGCAGCGCAATGGCTTGACGCTCGAAGCCTATGGGTTACACGTTGCAGTCAAACGCTAGATCCCGCCTTTATGACACAGCGCGGCAGCCGACGGCTTCGCGCCTTTCAGAAGTCCTTTTCACGTCTGTCGAAACGTACGGTTCATGTTTCTCCGGCGGCCTCGTTCGGCCGTCCGATGCTCGAATATTCGAAGCCGTGCTTTGTGATTTCGTCGCGGCGGTAGATATTCCTGAGGTCGACGAGAACAGGTGCGGCCATGACCCGCTTCAGGCGGGCAAAATCGAGCGCCCGGAACTGGTTCCATTCGGTGACGATGACGAGAGCGTCTGCGCCCTCGGCGGCCGTGTACGCATCGGCTGCGAACATCATGCCTCGATCAGGCCGCGTGCGTTGTCCATGCCCTCGGGATCGTAGCCGACCACCTTGGCGCCGGCATCCTGCAAGGTCTGGATGATCGAGATCGCAGGGCTGTCGCGCATGTCGTCGGTGTTCGGCTTGAAGGTCAGACCGAGGACCGCGACGCTCTTGCCGCGAACGTCGCCACCAACTGCCGCGATCACCTTGCGACCCATGGCGCGCTTGCGGTTATCGTTGATCGAGATGGTCGTTTCGATGAGGCGCACCGGGCTGTCGTGATCCTGGGCGGTCTTTGCCAGAGCCAACGTGTCCTTTGGAAAGCAGGAGCCGCCATAGCCCGGGCCCGCATGCAGGAACTTTGCGCCGATACGGCCATCGAGCCCGATGCCGCGGGAGACTTCCTGGACATTGGCGCCGACTTTTTCGCAGAGATCGGCCATCTCGTTGATGAAGGTGATCTTCATGGCGAGAAAGGCGTTGGCGGCGTATTTGATCAGTTCCGACGTGCGGCGCGAGGTGAACAGCAGCGGCGCCTGGTTGAGGTAGAGCGGCCGGTAGACTTCGGTCATCACGGCCCGGGCACGATCGTCGTCGAGGCCGATGACGATGCGGTCCGGCCGCTTGAAGTCCTCGATGGGGGCGCCTTCGCGCAGGAATTCGGGGTTGGACACGACGGCGATGTCTGCGTCCGGTTGGTGTCGCGCATGATCCGCTCCACTTCATCGCCGGTGCCGACAGGAACGGTCGACTTGGTGACGATGACGGTGAAGTCGTTGACGTGCGTTGCGATTTCGCGGGCAGCTGCATAGACGTAGGACAGGTCGGCATGACCATCGCCACGGCGCGACGGGGTGCCGACGGCGATGAAGACGACATCGCTGGCGGCGACGCTTTCTGCCACTTCCGTCGAAAACGACAGTCGGCCCGAGCGGACATTTTCCGCCACGAGACTTTCGAGCCCCGGCTCGAAGATCGGGATCTCGCCGGCCCGCAGCGCTGCAATCTTCTTCTCGTCCTTGTCGACGCAGATGATGTCATGGCCGAAATCCGCAAAGCAGACGCCTGACACCAAACCCACATAACCAGACCCGATCATCGTGATACGCATCGATTTTCCTCTTTTTCAGACAACGCAAACGCGTTCAACGAAGTTGGCATATATGCACGACCGGATTGCAACGCAGGCGAAACTGTCGACATCTGATCTACTATTCTAAGCTGCGAGAAAAAACCAGCGGCACGCTTCTCCCGGTCTAAAGATCCGATCACTAACGGATCGGCCTTTCAAGGGAACGAACGCCGCCCGGCTTCTCAACCGTCGATGGATGGCGACCAATCCATACGCTGTTGCGGATCGTCGCGCCGATTGGCTTTCATTGCAATCCAGCATAATGCGCGGTTGCCGCAGGGAGCTGCGAGGAACGACCCTTGGGTTCCTGGCAGGTCGTGCAGTCGTGCCGTCAGACGGTAAGCTTTGCTGGCGAGATAGGCGAGCCTTCAATCGGCAACAATGGCGAATATGCGATACCTCGCCCTGGAACGCCGACACTGTCGCGCCGGCACCCAAGGTAAACCAGCAGCTTAGGTTTCGAAACGCCACGCTCCAATTCCGACCCCCTCGTTAACGATCTTCATCAACCATTAACGCAACTCGAGATTGTCATGTCGCTTCATTCTGGTAAGCGTGATCTATTGTCGAGGTAGTGGAATCCACATGTTAGAAGAAGCCATTTCGTTCCCGTATAATATCCGCACCAAACAGCTCCGTTTTGGAAAGTGGATCTATATTATCCAACTGTCTCAGGAGGCCAGCCGGGTCAGTCGAAAGTTCCCAACGCAAGACGCAGCATTGAAGGATGCTCGAGAGTTGCTGTTGTATATGCGCTGACGACAAGGATAGACGATTTTCACACCATGACCTCAGAAGGGTGGTGTTTAAGGGAAAATCTCTCCTATATGGTAGGGGAGGAGATACTCATGAAAATTGCCATTCTCGTCATCTCGCTTAGCCTACGCGCATCGGCCGCCTTGGGGCAACAGTACCGAAATTACGAAGTCCAGCCAGACGGCATGGGCGGCTACACAGGCACCGACGGCAATCGCAACTTCGAAGTGACGCCTCAGAACGGCGGGCGGATTGTCCGCCATCCAAATACGCAGCGAGAAAGATCCGTCAGACGCCCCGGCGATATGAGATCGCAACCGAACTGCGTCGTCGACGGCTACGGGAACGCGATTTGCAGGTAGCAGGACGGAACCGAACCGACATGGTTTATATCGATCCCGATGGGAAATGGAGAGTGTGACTGTCTCCTCACCAGACTGCGGATCAGATCCGTGCAGGTCGTTGACTGGCGGTGCAAATACCGAACCCGGACATCCCACCTCGACCTATCCCTGTCTCGCGACACGATTGTTTTAAAGGGGCATGGCATTTCACTATCGGATTGCACCTGTGGTGCGTGTCGCGGTACTTCAACGCAACTACAAGGCCTTTGCGGACGTGCAGGGCCTATGAGGCAGGGTGAAATGCAACAAGCAATCAACTTTGATCTGGCGAGCCGGTATTTGTTGGCGACGGGTGTCCTTTCGGGTTGCGGAGTTCACGGTGCGGTCTATCGGGGCGGCGTTTCGGATCTGGAAGGCGGCTTCTGGAAAAAGGCGATGATCGACCGAATGCGCGGTGATCGCGGTCCTGCATCATGGGCTGCCGGATTGAAGGCGGTTGACTATATCGACATTCTTACACGTGTCTATGAATCCCAAACGAGCCAAGGTTGATATTCCTGCGCTGGGGTGAAGCATGAATGAGCGAGCTTACCTGTCATCCCCCGTTTTGGATGGGACTGATTGAACACCGTGACAACCGCACCATATTTCAATCCAGCACCAGGAGAAAACCGATGCATCGTTTCACAAAGCCCATATTGATTTTTACAGCATGCATGCTGAATTTCGCGATTCCCGTGAAGTCCGCGGATATGGTCGAAGGCTACACGGCACCGAGACGTGTTGTTGTCCACCAGGGGCCTCGCACGTCGCTTCATCATGAAGTGCGGCTTGCGCGCGCAACCGAACTGGATTGCTCACCGGTGATCTATTCCTATCGGACAAATCCTTCCTACACCGAAGTCAAGACGGTCTGTTCTCCCCCATGGAAAAAGACGACCGGAAGTGCTGAAAGCGGAGGGGGCGCCAGTTCATCATCGGCGTCTTCTGCGGTCACGGCGCAATAGCGCCTCCACGTGGCAAGGAAGCCGTCCGACCAGAATAGGTTCGGTTGACTGCGCCGAATACACCGTTGGTCGGGCTTGCCGACCGGCGGACGCGTAAATGTTGCTTTAGCCATATAGATCGATAGGCGCTTCAGATTAGCTATTGGGTAAGATCAGATGCTTAGGCTCTGGGCAGTCGAAGATGGGATTGCTCCAATGAGAATAAGAAATTCAAAACGAAATGTCGCCGCGTTATTTGCTCTCGTCATATCTGTACAAATCGCGCCAACGTCTTGCTTTGCAATGGGGCCCGGTGGCTTGACTGTCGGGTTTGCCCGCACTGTGGCTGACATTGTCAACGATCATCAGATGCCGCCGCCATTGGCAGGCATATCGCAGTAGAGAAATCGGCTGATCATCGATAACATAAACACACGGGGCTTCGCGCTGCGACGGGACGGAGCCTATTGAAACCCTTAAATCGGTGATCTGCTTTCCTGAAAAGGATGCGGGTCACGTCTCGTTGAACGCCGACCTGTGTAAATAGGATCGTAGCATCGCGTGGCTGGTCGGTGGCTTTAGTCCAGGAGTTTGACCGCTCGTGCTTTGACCGCCTGTAAAACAAAACACCGATACAATCCCCCGAAAGCACTGGGCCCAACCGGTTCAGAGCGAAAGTCTCCAGAGTCGTCGCGATGTCTGCGCCTGAGATCTCAATCTGCGAAGTCTTGCTGGCCGCAGCTTGCCTATACATCTCATTGTCAAGTACAGTCTTGACGATAGACATCCGAATGACGACACGGTAAGAGCACGATGACATAAACATTAACCGTCTCTTATCTTTTATGCTTAATAACCGGTTACCAAATGATCGCCTGTCGATGGAACATGATGTGTAGCAAACGACTTTTTACGACTTTAATGGCTTCAGTCGCACTGCTCACCGCATCCATAGGTCCCGCCGCTGCGGACTCCCTGTCCTGGAGCGGTGCCGTCGATACCGACTGGACGAAAGACGGCAACTGGCTGATCGGGGGTGCTGCGGGCCACGCACCCCAGGCTGCCGACAGCGTCGATATCGACACCCCAGCTTCTGCCATTATCTACAATAATCTCGGAACGCCGATCCCGAATATTGCCGGGTTGACGGTCGGCGATGGTGCAAGCGGCAATCTCACTGTAAACAATGCCCTGAGCTCGACGACCGCAAGCCTTGGCGCTGCAGCCACGGCCGACGGCAGCGTGACCGTCTCCGGCTCGCTCGGCCGCTGGAGCAATGGCGACCTGACGGTCGGCGTTGCCGGCCTCGGCATTGTGACGATTACGGACGCTGGCGGCTACAACGGCAGCGGTTCAGCGACCATCGGCGCCGATAGCGGCAGTACCGGGACCATCGGGGTGAGCGGTGGAAGCTCCTATTTCCAGACGAGTGGACCCTTCGTCATCGGTGACGCCGGCACCGGCCGCTTCGAGGTCGTTACCGGCGCCACAGCATCCACCGCAGAGACGATTATCGCACAGGCCTCAGGGGCTACAGGCACGGTCAATATTGCCGGCGGCGGCACCACCTGGACGGCCGGCGACCTCACCGTCGGCGATGGCGGCCTCGGAACCGTTTCCATCTCAACCGGAGCCACTGTGGTGGTCGACAGCGCCGTCATCGGCAGGCTTGCCGGAAGCAATGGCAGCACGGTCGGTCTCAGCGGCAGCGGCACCATCTTCGAAACACAAGGTGCACTGATCGTCGGCCAAGCCGGCGATGCCAGTCTGACAATCTTTTCCGGCGCCACCGTCTCCAGCGGCAGCGCCATCATTGGTGCTCATGCTAACGGCTCGGTCCGGGTCGGCGGCCTTGGGTCCGTCTGGACGTCCGGAGCGCTCTTGATTGGCGGTGACGGCGGCGGCGTCACTGACCCCGGCAACGGCACGCTCGACATCAGCGGCGCTGGTCAGGTCGAGAGCAGCTCGGCGACCCTGGGATATGCAGGCGGGGATAGCGGCATAGTCACTGTCGACGGTGGCGGCTCGCAATGGGATGTCACAAATTCCGTGATCGTTGGCCGAAGCGGCAGGGGCCTTACAAAAATCACCAATGCAGGGACTGTCCAATCGAATGGGCTCGTTCTGGGTGACAGTTCCAATGGCAGCGGCACTGTCCTTGTGACTGGCGCCGGCAGCACTTGGCGAGACGGCGGTGACCTCATCGTCGGGGGCGCCGGCACCGGTGCGCTGCAAGTCACTCTGGGCGGCGCGCTCAGCGCCTCGTCGACGACGATCGGCCGAGATGCCGGCTCGACCGGCAAGGTGACTGTTACCGGCGACGGCTCGACCTTTTCGACCGCAGGAAGCCTGACCATCGGCGATGCCAGCACCGGCACCGTGACTGTTGCCGATGGCGGGACGATCTCTGCTGGCAGCATTACCATCGCCGCACAGGCGGGCTCGACCGGCACCTTGAATGTCGGCTCCACGCTGGGCCAGACCGCCGCCGGTGCAGCAACGCTCGACACCAGTGCCATTCACTTCGGCGCTGGCAGCGGCACCCTCGTTTTCAATTTCGGCGGTCCGGCCTACACGCTTTCGGCGTCTGTTGACGGCAATGGCGCCATAGATGTTGCCGACGGCAGCGTGTCCTTGAGCAGCGATTCCAGCAGTTTTTCCGGGATCACCACCGTCTCAGGCGGAAGGCTGACGGTAAACGGCCTGCTTGGCGGCACGATGCTCGTCAACAGCGGCGTCCTGTCAGGCACCGGCACCGTCGGAACGACGTCCGTCGCATCGGGCGCCACCATTGCGCCCGGCAGCGGCGTCGGAATCCTCACGGTCGCCGGTGATCTGACGTTTGCCAGCGGCGCTCTCTACACTGTCGACGTCGATGGGACGGGAAGCGACCTTATCAAGGTGAGCGGCACGGCGAGGCTCGTGAGCGGGGCTGCGGTGAGCCTTGGCGATACTAGCGGCCTGCGGGCTGGCAAGACTTACACCGTCCTCTCGGCGAGCCGCGGCGTTATCGGCACCTTCGGCGCCGTCGCCTCGTCTGCCGCCTTTGTCGATACGACGCTCGGCTACGATACAGACGATGTCACCCTGACGCTCACCCGCAACACTGTCGCCTTTGCCTCAACCGCCAGGACCGTTAACCAGCGCTCCGCCGCTGAGGGCGTGGAAAGTCTGGGCGGTGATAATTCGCTTTACCAGTCTGTCGAAACGCTGAGTGCCGAGCAGGCGCGCAATGCTTTTGGTCAGCTGGCCGGCGCGCTGCATGGCGCGTTGACCACCGCCACTTTTGACAACAGCCGCTTCGTGCGCACCATCGGCATCGACCGCCTGCGCAGTGCCTTTGACGGCGTTGGCGCGGCCAGCGGTAGCGTCTTTGTGCTCGGAGGTCCGCCCGGCGGCGCAAGCAGCGCTCTTGGCTATGGCGAAACGCAGAGCACCACGCCCGCGGCACAGGCTGCCGCGGCCATCCTTGCCGATCCCTATAGTGCGCGGGCTGTCGGTTGGGGCCAGGCCTATGGCGGCTGGGGCAGGACGGATGGCGACGCCAACGCCGCCGGTATCAAGGATTCGGTCGGGGGCGTGGCAATCGGCGCGGATGCCCCGTTCCGCGAGACGACATGGCGTATCGGTGTGATGGGCGGCTATAGCAAAGGCAATTTCGATCAGGCCAACGGCAGCGCGTCCGGCAGCAGCGACAATTACGATGTCGGGGTCTATGGCGGCAACCAGTGGGGCCCGCTGGCCTTGCGCGTCGGCGCGCTCTACGAGAGGCAGTCGATCGCAACGCAGCGAAACGTCGAATTTTCTGGCTTTTCACAGAGTTTGGCGGCCGACTACGACGCAGCAACGGCGCAGATCTACGGCGAGCTCGGCTACCGCATCGATGCCGGCAGATTGGCCTTCGAACCTTTCGCCAATGCCGCCTATGTTCATCAGCACAGTGACGCTTTCAACGAGACCGGCGGGTCGGCCGCCTTGAGCAGCGCTGCCGAGAACGCGGGGGTTACTTTTACCACGCTAGGTCTGCGCTCCTCAACCGGGTTCGCGCTGGCCGGTCTTGACGCAACGGCGCGCAGTTCTGTTGGCTGGCGCCACGCTTACGGCGATACGACGACGCAGTCTTCCTTCCACTTTGCCGGCGGCGACGATTTCACCACCGTCGGCACGGCGCTCGACAAAGATAGCCTAGTCCTCGACGCCGGCCTAGATTTCGCCGCCGCCCAGGCATCGACCATCGGCATCACCTATAGCGGCCAATATGGCAGCGGCAGCCTCAGCCAGACGGTCAAGGCCAATCTGGCTGTCAGGTTCTAGCTGGCGAAAGACCACCTGGCTGCGGGATCATGGCGGACGATGATGTTTAGCCACGGGCCACTGTGACCCGAATAGGACGGTCCGATGTGGAGAGAACCAGCGTCCATGGGGAAGTCTCCCCTTGTTTTGTTCGGTGATTCAAGGCCAACTTCGTTGCGAAGTTGGAACCGAAGCGCTTACAACGAGGCGAAGGCGTTTGACAGGCAGAAGACAGGGCCTCCATCTTTGAAGCAATCGAAATGGGAGAATTTATGAAAAAGATCTTGCTGGCCGTTGTCTTGGTGTTGTCCGCCGCGAGCGCGAATGCCGCCGATACATGCAAGTCAAAGGCGATCGACAAGAATGGAAAGCCGCTGGCCGGCGCGGCTCTGACCTCGTCGCTGAAGAAGTGCACCAACGAGGCTGCTGCTGCCTGCGATAGCTCTGCCAAGGATAAAAATGGCAAACCGCTGGCCGGCGCTGCAAAGTCCTCATACACCAAGAAATGCGTCAGCGATGCTGTCGGAGGCTAGTAAGGCGTCCGCAAACACGATGCAAGAGACTTCAGTGCGCCTGATGACCAGGGTCGGTCCTTGGTCCTGATCCGGCGCTTTCTTCGTTGACGCGGCCGTAAGGCTATCAGGCGTGCAGTATCGGATTGCCGTTCTACGCAGGTGACCGCTCGACCGCCGTTGAGCTTTCGAAATAAGAAAGGCTACAGCTTCGCTGCGCGCCCGCACGACTAGAGCCCTTTCAATTTCGGGCGTCGCCCTTTTTGACCCAGGCCGAGTTCCCGAGCGATTTTCGAGCGCGCTTCCGAATAGAGGGGGGCAACCATCGGATAGTTCCCGGGCAACTTCCATTTCCCTCTATAATCTTCGGGCGATATCGAATGGTGCATCGCCAGATGACGCTTCAGTGATTTGAAGTCGCCACCGCATTCCAGGCAGGTGATGTGGTCCTTATGGACCGACTTTTGCACGGAAACGGCCGGTTTTTGTGCTTCGACCTGCGGCGCTGGCAATACCACCAGCGAGCAGCTGTCGAGCGCACGATAAACAGCGGTGATCAGATTTGACATATCTGTCACCGGGACGACGTGCTTGCGCACGTAGCTGGAAACAATTTGGGCGACAAGATCGGCCAGGGTCTTCGGCGTCGGAAGCGGGGCAGGGTGGCTCATAACAGGTCGTCAGGTGTGGCGTAATCCGCACACCTGCAACCAAATCGGCGTCGTGAATATGCCATGTTTCCCTCGCGATTTCGTTGATTGAGAAAGAACGTCGATCACATAATCAATATTTCATTAGAAAGCAGCCACTTAAAAAATCCACTCTAAGTAGCTGTTCCAGTATCGTACATGATGCAGGACTATTCTGAGTCACAATTCGTGATTTGAACAAATAGTCGCCTGTGTGATTCTCGTATTGTAACAAAACGGAGAGAGAAGTGGAAAACTTAAATTTCGATGAGCGACTCGAAGATGATGTAACGAATACTGACTGCCGAACAGAAGTGTACAAGTTCATGTCAGAACTTATTGCAAAGTTAGGAGGCAGGGGTTGGTCTGAAGTTGAAATTACAGTCGCGCTGGCTGATGCCGCGGATGAGCACGTCATGCTGCTGGCGAAGTCCAAACCTGGTGCATCCCACTAGCATAACGACGGGATTTTAACCTTACCTGGTAAGCTTAACAAAGGCTGTCGGTTGCAAGAGCCAAGGGCTGTGCCATCATCCGGCATGACCTATTTTCATCCGCCCAAGTTTAGCGTCGATCAAAAGGAGCGTTCGGTAGAATGTGCGGCCATGTGCAAACGGGCACTCACCGCATTCATCCGTGACGCGGTGGAGGCTGGATGGCGCGAGCAGGAGGCGGCTCTTTTTTTTGCCGACGCCTCTGACGATTACGTTGCCTATCTGGCATCAAAGCCCAACCGAAAGTGGGTTGCGGCAAACTCAAACTGACTGGGGAAGCGCTGCGCCCGCAGAACGGGATGCTGCGCTACGGAGAATATCGGCAAGTGTTCCGACGCCGACACCTGGATCGCTTTTTTCGAGCTGCGCAACGACACTGAAAGACGTACCGGCGCGGGCTGCGAGATTAGACGCGGTGATGCCGCGCCTCAGGCGTGCGTTGCGCATGTTGTGCCCCAGTCTTTAAAGCCCCGATTTGGTCTTTGGCGAAGCCTACATAAATCTCCGTACATGACCGACATGGCTTTGATGTCAGTCATTTTATGATGAATGAGTCGATTTCTCAAATGAGACGAGGTGATGGCTGAGGCGGTGCAAACAGGGGCAATGGGTCAGGTGGGCGACGTACTGCATCTCACCCGCGCAAACGCCAGATCGGTGGCCCCCCAGCATCGATACAATCAGGGCAGAGTAACCCTGCCAAAATTGTGCTCGTTTCGGCGAACGCCCCCGGGCTGTTGTAGGTGGGTGCAGCACGATGAAGTGATCTTGCTCTTACTCCGCCCAAGCGCAAAGGTTTGTGGGATCCTACCCTTTCTTCGGTCCAACCGTGCCACATTGCTCCCCACCACAGTGGGTTAGGGTGCTAGGTAAAGAGCGCCAAAGATTGAAGAACATACCTGAAGGAGCGCGCCGCATGACACCATCGCTACGGCTACCCATCCAATGCGCTTGTACAGAACTACCCGCTTGTTAAGTGCGAGCCGAGTTTCGTTCCTCAAAGAGCCAACGACGAACCCCATTCCGTTCGGCGTGACAATTTCGAACGGCACGCCGAACCGAAATAATAAGATCGCGCCTACCCAGGCTAAAACGACCCCAACCGAGTTCAATATTGCCAACAGCATGATGACCTCCTTTTAATTTGAAGTCATATGTCAGGTTCATGAAGGGCCGCAAGCCATTACCAATTGTGACTAGGGCGCCAGGAAACGAAGCCAGAGGTGGAGTTGCCCCATAAAAACCGGACAGGATCAGATTTCTGTTTGACGGTCTAATCCGGCAGGCTAGCGGCCAGCAGCTCGACCAGGTGGCCCTTGGCGAAGAGAAGGCCGGTCCACCCCATTTCGAGAGCGATGGCGGTCATGAGCCCCGGCTATCGGCTTCCGGCCGAGCCACGATCTTTGCCATCCTGCGGCAGAAGACGGCCAATCTCGACCAGCTAAAGGCCGCTTTCGGCTTTGATGATCCGATCGATTTCCTGCACGCGCTGCTAGTGGTTACCGCCTGACATAAGAGTCCTGTATGGGATTCCATTTGCTGGGTTGGCATGCGAGTCTGGCGCATGCGCACAGGAATATCGTTCACCGTTTCGCCAACAGATCACCAACGCCTGATGGCCTTGACCAGGGATCGCAATGCGCCCCAAAAGCACGTCTGGCGGGCCGAGATCATCCTGCTGAGTGCCGATGGCGTCGGGACTGTCGAGATTATGCGCCAGACCGGCAAATCGAAGACCTGCGTATGGCGCTGGCAAGAGCGCTTCGCCACAGAAGGCGTCGAGGGTCTCCTGCGCGACAAGACGCGGCCGTCGCGTATTGTGCGGCTCGGACCCGATGTCGCCGAGCGTGTGGTGGCCCTGACGCTGGCTGATCCGCCGGGCGAGACGACGCACTGGACGGCCGACATGATGGCGACGGCCGCCGGCATCAGCGCCAGCGCAGTCAGGCGTATCTGGAAAGCGCATGGCCTCGCACCTCATCGGTGGCGGCAGTTCAAATTGTCCAACGACCCGAAATTCGTCGACAAGCTGCGAGACGTTGTCGGCCTCTATGTTGATCCGCCAGCCCACGCCGTCGTGTTGTCGGTCGATGAGAAAAGCCAAATCCAGGCGCTCGACCGCACCCAGCCGGGCCTGCCGATGAAGAAGGGTCGGCTCGGCACCATGACCCACGACTACAAGCGGCACGGCACAACCACGCTGTTTGCCGCCCTCAACGTGCTCGACGGCACCGTCATCGGCCGCAACATGCAGCGTCATCGTCATCAGGAGTTCATCCGCTTCCTCAACGCCATTAACGCCCAGGTGCCGGACGACAAGGCCGTCCACGTCATCCTCGACAACTATGCTGCCCACAAGCATCCCAAGGTGAGAGCCTGGCTCGACCGTCACGAGCGTTTCACCTTCCACTTCACTCCGACTTCAAGCTCATGGCTCAACGCGGTGGAGGGTTTCTTCGCCAGGCTGTCGAAGCGGCGTCTGAAACGCGGCGTTTTCCATTCCGTCGTCGATCTCCAGGCCGCCATCAACCGTTTCCTCGTTGAGCACAACAAAAAGCCAAAGCCCTTCACTTGGACCGCCGATCCCGACAAAATCATCGCCGCCGTTAAACGCGGGCACCAAGCGTTAGATTCCATCCACTAGGTCACCGGTCCCTTCCCAACAGGGCGACGACTGTCTTCATCACCGATTTGCTGGGAAAGCTGTACTCTCAAGGCTGAGTAAATGGCCCACAGAAGTGATCAGGGCGTGCATCCTCTGCGTACTTAGAATGAACCATCTGACGGAAAGCTGGCGATTTGATTGAGGAGCCTCGACCAGCGCTCGGCCTCCTCCTTTGGCAGCTTCCAAAAGACGAAGAACCTGCCATCGACCTCAATTTCAGCCGGACCGGCGGTTCTGGCATCAATCACATGCCAAGATCCGTCTTCATGCGGCGATAGATGATACCTTGAGAGGCTATCCATTGTCCGAGTATACCGTCGCTACAACCTTATAGTCAGGGTGATGGGTGGAAAGCACCAAAGATTGAAGAGTATACCTGAAGCAGCGCGCCGGATGACACCATCGCTAGGGCTACCCATCCAATACGCTTGTACAGAACTCGCCGCTTATTAAGTTCGAGCCGAGTTTCGTTGCTCAGAGAGCCAACAACGAACCCCATTCCGTTCGGCGTGACAATTTCGAATGGCACGCCAAACCGAAATAATACGATGACGCCTACCCATGCTGAAACGACCCCAACCGAGTTCAATATTGGCAAAAGCATGAAGACCTCCTCGAGTTCCGGGACCAGACCTTACGAAAAAACCTTGAACTCCGTCACGGCGTTCAAGGTTTTCAGTTACATGTCAGTACTTTTCGGTCCGGTCATGTCGGCCAATCACGGACAGCCTGTCGGTAACGTCTCAATATGAAACGAAACTGAAAAGCGGTAGTAACTTCATTGGGCGCCGACTATATTTCAATCCGACCACTATCTTTTCCACCACACCAGCCACGACGTGATCAGGGTGATGGGTTAAAGATCAGCTTCATCATCAATCATTTGTTCCGGGTCGTAAACAACCTGACCAAGCGACCTTTGCCACAGCGCCTCAACCTTTGTAGTCTGCTCTGGCGTAGGTTCTCGCCCATTAAGAGCCCGAACCCAATCTTGATGAAGACGCTCCGCCTGATCTGCCGACAGATCGTTAATGCGCTTCTGGGTCACATGAGAGCCTTTGTGATCGGGGCGGGGCTGGCAGAATAGAGGGATTCGGAGTGGATGGCGTTGAACTGTCTGTAACTTGCAACCCCCCATTAAAAGGGTTTGTATGGCCCGTACATTCGTTCGAGAAAGTCCATGCTCGACTTTACGTTGCATTCAAGCCTGTCGTTCTCACATTTCACCGAATAATTTTCGCTGTAAATTATACAGCCGAAACCAACGAGAAAGAAAACACACATTGCAGCCACCATCCACTTTTGCTCGTTATTCAGTTTCGCCATTTGTTTCTCCATTTAACGAGAGCCGGTGGGGGGAGCTCGCGAAGACCAAGTGCTATATTTGATTGGGGTAATAAGCGCAGTCTTGCCCACGCTGCGCTGCTATTGTCCGACCGAACAGTCGTTAAATAGAACTACGAACGGCAATAAGACCATACAGGGGAGCAACCCGTTCGAGACATACGGAAAAAGACGCTGGCGAATTTTGCTTTCACCGGCTCTGTGCTTGCGAATAGGGCCGAATGGTCCTTCCCCCTTTGCTCGGAAGTAACGGTATCCTATCAACGTCCAAATCAAGAGTTCGAAGCTTACGACCGATGCCCCAGCAAAAAGACGGTTAGGAAAGCTTACTGTACAGGCAACAAGGCTGCGTCCGAGATCCTGCCCAGTGCTTATGTAAAAAGCCAGTTCCACCGGCAGCAGCGAGAGACCAAGTACCAGCATAAACAGAACCGCTAACCCTCTGCCGTTTGAGTAATTGGAATATTTCATAACATAAATTTCGAAAGCATATCTAACCTGCTTGAACACCACATTCGAACTTGATGATCAATCCATAGGTGGCGTCGAAAAACAGCCATTCCTTTTGGAAAGCGGGCGAGGGCTCGCTAATTGTTATCAGCAGCAGTATAGCTGGCATGCGTCAGTCCCCGTTTTTTTCCAAGACCATGGACGATGGCCTCGAATGCCAACGCCTCTGTGGCGTCATTGAATCCGATTGCAAATGTCCCTTTGTTTAAAAGTGGCATGACCGTCAAATACCCCCAACGGCGATACCGCGGCATAATGACAACATACACTGCAACTGCCCCTTTAAATATGCGCCAACCTCCGGAGAGACGAAACAACCATGACAACAATCCAACGCGTGGTCCTTGCAAGCAGGCCCAAAGGCGCTCCCACCTCCGAGAACTTCCGACTGGAGAGCGCCGAGCTTGCCGACGCTGCCGAAGGCGAGGTCACACTCAAGGTTCTTTACCTCTCGCTGGATCCTTATATGCGCGGCCGGATGAGCGACGCCAAATCCTACGCGGCTCCCACTCCTGTCGATGGCACCATGGAGGGTGAGACCGTTTGCGAGGTGGCGCGCTCCCGGCATGCCGACTTCAAGCCCGGAGACATCGTGAGTTCCCGTACCGGATGGTGCACGGGTGCCGTGATGAGAGCCGACGCGATCCGCCATGTCGACACGAAAGGCGCACCCATCAGCACCGCGATCGGCGTCCTTGGAATGCCGGGCTTTACGGCCTATTCCGGCATGAAGGTCATCGGTCGCCCCAAAGAGGGGGAGACCGTCGTGGTCGCTGCCGCATCGGGTCCGGTTGGCTCCATGGTCGGACAGCTCGCAAAGTTGGCAGGCGCGCGGGTTGTCGGCATCGTCGGCGGACAGCAGAAACTGGAATACGTCCGCGACGGGCTGGGCTTCAACGCAGTCGTCGATCACCGTTCAAAGGATTTCAAGACGGACCTGGAGCTTGCCTGCCCGAAGGGCATCGACGTCTATTTCGAGAATGTCGGCGGACCTGTCTGGGAGGCGGTCATGCCACTTCTGAACATGTATGCGCGCGTTCCGGTTTGCGGTCTGGTGGCCAACTACAATGGAGCGGCGGCTTCAGAGCAAGACAACGTGCCGGCGATGATGTCGGCCATCCTGAGACGGAGCCTGCTGATCCGTGGGTTTATCCAGACCGAGTTCGTCGTCGAACATTATGCGGCGTTCGAGGCCGAGATCGGTCCCATGGTTAACTCCGGTCGGATCAAGTATCGCGAAGACGTCGTCGAAGGACTGGAGAACGCTCCCGAGGCATTGATCGGGATGCTGCAGGGGAAGAATTTCGGCAAGCTGCTGGTAAAGGTGGCAGACCGATCGTCGAAGGGGTGACTGGCGCTTGCGGCAAGCCTCAAATCACACCAGGAAAGACATCTAAGGGGACCGACAGGTTCCCGCCGCTAGCCTCCATAGGATCATCTCCCACGGTCAGCCAGCTTTGGGCTTCCTGCCCGGTCTCAGTGTTGCCTGGTGCTCCAACGACACTCACTTTGATAGCCAGCCAACCCGGATCGACGGAATTGTTCAAGAGCTGCGGACAGGGGCGGCCAACCGTTGGTGCCAATGCGGCGATCTACAGTTCGGTTACCGCCTAGGCTCGAGACGAATCTCTTGCCGTCCCATCGATCGTCGGAGGTCGACATCTCGACCTCCGCCCCGAGACAGTGCTTTCCTGGCAATAGCGTTCCAACGGTGTCCTTGACCCAGACCCTGGAGCGGCATCACAGCTAGCGGTAGGCATCGCTGATCGCCTTGGTTCCGAATGCCTGGCGGCGCGCAATGCGCACTGAATAAGGAGCGCTGCGGCCTCCTACGACAGACGCAACCATCAGAGCGGTCACACCATCCTCATCGACATCCCACCGTCGATAACGATGGTCTCTCCGGTCATGAACTCATTGCCGATAAGCTGGACGATGACGTCGGCGACATCCTCGGGCCTACCTTCACGCTTCAATGGGATCCGGTTTGCAATGTTGTTCGCTTTCGCGATGTCGGTCATGCCGTCTTGAAACGGTGTCCGGATAATTCCGGGCGCAACGCAGTTCACCCGGATCCCCTCGGCGGCGTGGTCGCGCGCAAGCGCGCGGGTCATCTGAATGAGGGCGGCCTTGACGACCTGATAGGCGGTGTTGCCCGGACATCCACGCAGAGCAGCCGCTGACGAGAGGAAAATCACTGCCCCGCCCCGCGAGGCCAACGAAGGGTGTGCTGCCCGGAACAGATGGAAGGCGGAGTGGACATGGACGTCGAAGGCGTCGGTCCAGTTTTCGGCAGGCATATCGACGGCAGCGCCAGGGGCCGGGCCGCCGGCACAATGGACGACGCTGTCGATCCGGCCGAATTCGGACATGGCCATCGAACAAATTGCGTTGGATGCTTCCGGATCCCGCATGTCCCCCGTAACGTGCAGGACGCGGATGCCAACTTTCTCACCCTCGGCAACCAGCTCCGCAAATCGCGCGCTGGCAGTTCGCGAGTTGATGACCAGGTTCGCACCCCTGCCGATCAGTTCCTTGGCCGTCGCATAGCCGATCCCCGAGGTACCCCCCGTGACGATCGACGTTGTTCCTCTGATGTCCAGCATGCTCTCTCACCATAGCGTAATGATACGAATTCGGTCTTCCATTCCAAAGGTCATATCCCGGATTGGCCCTTAAAGAATTAGTCTAGCGTCCACCGAGCGAAGCTGCGCCCTTGAAGTTGTCCGATATATCTCGATCCCGGAGGCGATCATAGGCAAAACCCCTTACGACGAAAGCGACCGCCATGGCGCGACACGGCGGGCTTCATCCACATCGCAAGGCCAGAGAACGCAACCCGCAAGACCCTCTACGACGCAACGGGACGTCAGACAGACCTGTGCGGGAATTCGCCACGCTGCTCCATGTCGTAAATCGTGGTGTCGGCAAGGGAGACGATCTGGCAGAGTTGATGCCAGCGAATGGTTCGCTCGCACAAGGGTGTTTGCGGATGCGTGATGGCGATACCTCAGATGTATGATCCAAGGACGAGAGAAGCCTGATCGTCGTCAGGGATGGGAATGCCGCGCCGAACGCGTGCGTGGAGGCGGCGGCGGTGGCGTCGAAAACGGAGGGTTTGCCAAGATGCAGCTGGTGGATCTTCCGATCTCGCGCTTCCTCGGCCCCTAATTTAATCACGCGCGTTCAGCACCGCGTCGATCGCTTGAAGGCAGGCGCAATAGATCATATCTGACGAGGTATGGCATTCAACCATTCATATATGATTGTTAGAGCGCCAGAGCGATTTCGGTTTCATCATTCAGAAATGCCGGTTCGTAGGCGCGGGCCAGGCTGCCGGTAACACCGACAAGACGGAACGCCTCGCGCCATTCATCCGAAATGCGGCGTGCGGTTTCCCGGATCGTCCGGCGTGCGTCGGATTCGAGTATCTCGAAGAATTCGCACGCTTCCAAGGCGAGCATAATGGATCGGTCGTGCGCTCCATCCTCCAGAATTGCGGTTTCGAGATGCGGGTTGCGATCAGGCGCAGGGTTCACGTCGAACATCGGCGACAGACGCCAGCGACCCCCGCCGACATAGAGAAAGCCGTGGTTCTTCAGGTGATCATCCTTGTTCGAGACGAGGATGGTGAAGATCAGGCGCAAATAGAGTTCCCGGAAATCAGCCAAAGGTTCGGCCGCGGCCATCCGCATGAAATCGACGATCTCGGTATAGGCGCCTAGTTCCGTCCCGGTCTTGGCCAATGCGGTGCGCGCCGAAATGTATGGAATACGCGCGGTTCCGCGTCGGTCGAACCTTCGCAGCAGCGCGACGGGAAACGGGGTTTCCGTCAGTTCCAGACGCGCCTCTGGCGTGCGAATGCCGCAGGCTTTGGCGAGGCGGAGGGTTGCGACTTCGACGCGCTCGATGGGTTGCTGGTCGTGGACGGAGGTGAATTTGGCGAGCCAGAAGTTCTCGCCATCGATGACATTGGCTTTGGGGCGAGCCCCCCCGAGCCGCCGACTCCAGCGAGCGCTTGCATATCCTGTGCGGAGATCTCCTTGCCCTGCTCGTAGGCCCGGGAGATGGCGGTGATGGCCTGCAGGTCGATCAGCCGCGGCACGGCGTCGGTTTCTCGTCCTTTGATGATCGCTCCATTTGCATCGACGAAGCGCAGAGCGCCCTGTCGGCAAGTATCGTCGGAGAGCGTCAGATATTCAAACTCGGAGAGGCCATTGCCGTAGGTGCGTTCGAGAAGCCTGCGACCCCAGCTATCGGGTGCTGCATCGGAGAAGACGCCTGCGAGCGCGTCACGCGTGTTGCCCGACTGGCCGGAGGCGTGGAAGGAGCCGCCTTCGAGCGGTAAGGTCGGTTGTAGCGCAAAGGCGCGGGGGTTCTCGATCCAGGCGGGATCATACGAAAAGGCGGAAAGCTGGCGCGGTCCGGCCTGCGTGAAGCGCAATCGGCCGACGGGCGTCAGGCTTTCACCAAGGGCGACATGAGCGGCAAAGTCGGGCATCAGAAGGCTGCGCCATCTGGGTCGATGACGTCCTTTTCGTCTTGTTTCGTCTTATGATCCTGCGTTTCCTGCCTGCGGAGTTTTGCGGCAAAGGATTTTCCGCGTCTCGGCAACTGTTCGGCGGCCAACGCCAGACCCAGATCATCCGTGCGTATGTCAAGGAGGTCGGCCAGGCGCTCGACAAGCCCCATGGCGACGAGAACATCGGCAAGCGTACCGATGCCGACACCCCGATCGCCTTTTTCGAGCCTTGCAACGGTACTGGGAGACGTCCCGGCGCGAGCTGCGAGATCAGATACGGCGATGCCGCGGCGCAAACGTGCGTTGCGCAGGTCGTAACCCAGTCTTTCAAGCGCCGATTTCGACTTTGGCGAGGCCAACGCATTTCTCCGTATATGAACGATATAGCTCTAATGGCACTCATATATGACAAATTAATGCCCTCTTCAAGCGAGAATAGATGATAACTGAGGCGTATAGACAAGGGCAACGCCAAATCACTGGGACAACGTGCTGCAACTCACCTTCGCAAACGCCAGATCGGTTGCGATAAACCGCTCCCGCATCGGTGCGATCAGGCGGACGGGATCGGTAGGCGGATGGTCGTTCTCACGGCCGCGCACCTCGAGAGAGGCGGCGAGATCGCGATGCTGTGAAGAGAGTACAATTCTTCTCAAGCCAGCCTTACCCTGCCAAAAATGGTGATTGGTTTGGTGGACGCCGCGGGGCTGAGGATAGAGGCTTTAACAGGTGAGTTGACTGGGCGAATGGACACCGTTCACAAAGATCACCGAAGTCCTTGCGACGGCCGGCATCATCTTCATCGACGAGAACGGATAGGGCGCTGGAGTGCTCTATGAAAAGACTCATAAATGAGCCAAGCCAATCGGCGCGCCCCGACAATGAAATCCATCGGGTGGTCATTCGATCTGTTACACGCTCCGTGCGCGTCTGCGATTGCATCGACGCCGTTGGAAGGCTTGCCGCCTGGGGAGGGTGTGGCGAGCCTTTTTTCTGTTATGCTGCGCTCAACAAATTCGTGACTTGCTATAACACAAAGTATCCGTGACTATTAGCGTGCTGGCCCTGGAGTGTCGTTTCGCTCCAAGCGTGACCCCCCTAGCAATCCGGAGGCCAGCACCTCCCCCCGCTTTGAAGGCGTTGATGAGGCCAAGGGTCGACGAATAACGTCTGACTCGCCCCACCAAGCCCCTACGTCCGTCACCACCGGATCAAACACGACTGTTTATATGCAGAGTTACGATGACCAAAATTCCCGAGACTTATAGGACGCAAGGAAGCCGCAGATTTTTGCGGTCGTCGACAATCGGCGCGATGATCGCACCCGCCGAGGTCAGCAGCAACCTCCTGTAGGGGTGTACTGGACACGGGACCGCAGGATCGGGACACCCCTCAACCCTCTGTCTGGACGCTTTTCCACGAGATGGCTCGCTGGGCGCCGCACGGTGTGGCTTCTGCGGGCAGTTTTGATCGTGATCGTCGCGTTGAAGCTGCGAGTTTTTCCATTCCTTTGCAGCTTCCGTAATGATTACTTGTGGCACGCGGGCGCCGCCTGTTCGTCATCGGTGCCCCAGGTGCTTAGCCAGTTACCGACTTCCGTGACGGTCTAGTGTCGGCCGGCTTCGTGATAGTCCTTCGATGACGCCAAGGCTTCCTGCTAAAAGCTCTCGCGGGCTTTCTCGCGCACACGTACTGTTCGATAGCTTCCAACATGATCCATTGCGCCGAGCGCCGGCGCTGGGTTGCAAGGCGCTGAACGCGCGTTTGAGGCCGTCATCGAACTTAATAGACGTCGCACGCATTTGACTTCCTATCACCCGGTACTACCTTGTGATGATACTTCCCTACTTCCCTACTTCCCTACTTCCCTACTTGCCTGCTGTCTATTGATCTACAGCGCGCCGATCGGTTCGACCGAAGACCTGCCCCAAGCAAGGACACTGGCAAACACAGCAGTGCGCTTATCAGCTGGAGACACTTTTATCTGCACGCCTCAGTGTCGCTCAGAAATTGAAGGGCGGTGTGCCTCAGTCGGGTTTCGTTGCCGGATCCCGATGTTCATCGGCCTTGCCGTCCAGGGAACGCCAGCTGTCGAACCAGGTCGTGGTATAGGATTTCGAAGGGTCGCTCGCATCCTTCACTTCCCTTAGTGTCTGTTCAAGAATGGCGGGCGTGCGCGGGGTTGAGTGAAGGGCGGCAATCAGATTCTTTGTATTTTGCGACAAATACGGAGAGATCGAATGGCCTGGACACCCTTCACCCGGCGTCACCATGACAGAAGCCGCATGCGCTACGCAAGTGATCTGAATGACCGTGAGTGGAGCTTGATCGAGCCCCTCATGCCGAGGCAGCCTCGACTGGGCCGCAGACGCAAGACGTCGCTTCGGGCGGTGATGGACGCGATTTTTTATCTGCTGCAGTCAGGCTGCCAATGGGCATTGCTGCCGCATGATTTTCCACCGAAGAGCACGGTCTACCATTATTTCAAACGGTTTTGCCGGGACGGGACGTGGCGTCGTATCCATGACGCGCTCTACTGCCGAACGCGGCAGCTTGAGGGGCGAGAAGAGCAACCGTCATTTGCCATCATCGATAGCCAATCAGTGAAGACCGGCCCGGATGCTCGTCTCGATATCGGCTATGATGCGGGTAAGAAGATCAAGGGCCGCAAGCGGCACATTCTGGTCGATACTCTTGGCATGCTTCTGAAAGCCGAGGTCCACTCGGCAGGAATTCAGGATCGTGATGGAGCAGCACTTGTTTTCGACAGGCTCGCCAACCGTTTTCCCTTTATCGAGAAAATCTGCGGCGACGGCGGCTATCAGGGCACAACAGTAGAAGAGGCCAGCCCGCGACCGATGGAGATTATCAAACGAAACCAGGCCGGTTTCCAGGTGCTACCAAAGCGATGGATTGTCGAACGAACGCTGGCGTGGCTCGGCATAAACCGCCGAATGGCAAAGGATTTCGAGCGTTTCTCGGCCACAAGCCTAGCCTTCATCCAAACAGCAATGATCAAGCTCATGACAAGAAGGCTCGCTCGATACCCGCTTTCTTGAACAGACTCTTAGATACGCGAACCCGCACGCGCTCGACGTTCCGCGTCGCGGTATTCAGGCACACGAAGATCATGTTGACCAGGAAGCTAGCTTCTTTCGCTTGCTCGATGACCTTGATCAAATGCTCGCTGTTGAGAGTGGTTCGAAAACGAAATCTGCCTTCGCGGCAATCAACTGGTTGATGCGCGTGATCGCTATCCGGCCAGCCTTTACCCGGTTTGCGCTTTCTGCCAACCCTTGAGGCAAGCTCTTCTGGATTTCGTCCGTGTTCACGAAATCGCCAGCGGGGCGATACTTTTCATAGATGGAGGATTTACCGGAGCCGTTGAGACCCGCCAAAATCGTGCATATCGGATTTGGCATGGAGAGCTAACCAGCCGCTCTCTTCTTCCTGCCCCTACCGAGGTTTGTCCGCGTATGCGCGCGCTACATGTCACGAAGCTTGTGAATTTCGGTTCTGGGAGGGAAAGGGGTACGCGTGGGAGCGTTATCAACCGTCTCTACTTCGATGGCTGGCTGCCAGGGCGGAACGACGCCGAGGACTTCGCCGCGCTTTTCAGCATCGGAGCCGATTTCCTCGATAGCTTTCCACCGTTCTTTGAGCGATTCCAGCAGCATTCGACACCCTTGGTTCAATCGAGACGACCTTAGCGGCTTTCGGCCTTAAACTCCATCGTCTTCGACGACGCGATAAACGTCCGCATTGTCCTGCTTTTCCGAAGGCCCTTGAAAGCCGCATACCGAAGTTTCTGGTCAGTGGCCTACGCACGATACTCGATTTCGGCAATAAGGGTAGGCGCGATCCACACTACTTGGCGCTTGCCACAGTATGGAATTGGCGGCTGCTTCTTTTTCCATGGCAGCCGATCGATGGAGGTCCGCAGATCGACAGCCTGTCGCTCATTAAATCCGGTTTCCACGCTGCCCACGTAGGCCAAGTCGTCGCCCCGATACGCCGCCAGTAGCAAGGAGCCAAATCCGCCGTGCGGACATTGACGGTTCACAGCCCACAATTGAGCTCGACCCAATCGCCGCTCCGGCCGCTGAGGTCAGCTTGCGCGAGGCGATCGTCCTTGCGGTTTTCAACATCTGAATACACCGGGCGTGGTCCAGTCGCCACGACGCGGCGAGACCACCCTGCACAGCAAAGGACCCCACCGGGATTCGATGCCCAGGCGCCTGCTCAAGATGGCGGCTGGATCAGGCAGCCGCCTGCACGTCGAACTCGAAATGAATCCGGTCATACGGAAATTCCACGCCGGCCGCCGCGCGATCGATGACGCCGGCGCTCACGAGTGTCGTCACATCCTTGTGGACGGCTTGCACATCGCGGCCGACACGGCGGGCGACCTCCCGGATCGCCAGCGGTCCTTGTCCTGCCAGCGCTTTTACGATCGCCAGCCGCGACGGGGCAAGAACCCGGTGCATGTCATCGTAACTGACAAAATTGATCGAGGGCGTGACAGGTTGGGCCGAGCCCTCCAGCGCCTTGCGTCCAGCGTTGACAAACCGGGCCTTGGCATCGGACATCGTGCCGAGCCTGACAATCAAAGTCCTCATGCCAGTATCCTTTCCATGTCCGCCTGAAAGGCATCGAACAGCGTTTCCAGATCTGTGAACTCTATCTTTTCTTCAAGTCCGCCGATGTGGCGATGATCGCCTTTCCCATGTTCATTGTCGTATCGAAGGACACACTCTCCCTCCACGACAAGCGCCAGCCGGTATTAGAACGGATGGATGCTTCAAAGGAACGGCGCTGGCAATCGCCAGAGAACCACCTCGAAAAAGGCCTTGTCATTGACGACGGTTGCGGCTTTCTCACGCAGCACGGCATTCATGTTGTTGTTATTGATAAAAATGCTTTCCGTTGTTGTCAAGAACAACAGTTGCGGTGGGATTCGATGCCACGGCGCATAGTCCGGGTCGCGGAAACATGAAGGGAATGGTCGTGACGGCTGCGATTTCCGCTTCTTTTGCGCCATCATCGCTTTTCTGCGATCCAAAATCGGCATCTGGGCCGCTTCGGTCTCGTCCATCCGGGCCATCGGATAGGTATGCTGGCAGATCCGTTGCATCTCGCCGGCCAAGGGGCTGCATCAACCAAGCGACTGACCTTGCTGGCTCACGCTGCCTTCGAGGCAGGCATTGTTCCCGCCAATGTGGTTTTCGATGCGACCGGTGGCAGTCTGCATGTCGGTCATCGTCCTCCGATCATGACGCTACGGCTGCTTCAGCAGGCCGGCACAAGTCGATCGTCCTCATCGGTGGCGGAACCACGAGTATCGGCGCCGATTTCGGAACCAAGTCGGCCACCTGAAGCGGAAAAACGATTTTGACGTCGAATTTGAAGGCCTGATGGAAGGCGCGCCCCGTGAGGGCGAAGCCTGGTAACCCGGTCGGAAACCCCTGATAGTTGAGATCCGTGCCGAGGCATCCGCAACACGTTTTCGCTCACCGACACCATGCCCCTGTCGCCAGGGGACAGGCCTTTGACGGTGGCTCAAGCAGCGGCCTCGCCTCTGACACCGGCGCTCGTAGTGGCCCGAGCGGTCAATATCCTGGCTTGATTAGGAACTGGCCACTGTGGGGATCCGTTTCGGCCGGACGGCGATGACAGCGACTTGTCATGGGCGTATCGTCGTCTTTGGTATGAGAGCGTCATAGATTGGCTCTATCCAGTGCCGATTGGCGATATTGTAGGCGCTGAAACTGCTCTCGAACTGCCAATATGACCATGCGAAGTGCTCGCTTTCCGCTGTCCGAGCAACAGCCGAGGTCCAGGCAACCCTGGCCGCCATGTTGGCCTTGTCGTAGCTGCCGAATTCGCCAAGGAGAATGGGACGATCATGGGCTTTCGACCAGGCAGCGATGGTCGAAAAATTCCGCACTATCGTCTGGTGATCGGCGTCGGTTCCCCATGGCACACCGATCAGCCGCTCACGGCTCGGAACGGTCCATGTCGCGCCCTGGTGCGTGAAGGGGAAAGGGTCATAGTAGTGGACGGTCACGATGATGTTTCGATCGGTGGTCGGCAGGACCAGCGCGTCCAGCGAGTGGAAATTGTTTGAATTGGCCGGTCCAATCACCACGCCGCGCGTCGGGTTCGTCTGCCGGATGAGTGCGAGTGTCTCCGAAAGCAGTCCGTTCCAGAGGTCCGGTGTCATCGCCCTGTTGGGCTCGTTCAGAATCTCGAAGAGCACGGACGCCGAAGCATTCCGGTAGCGGGGCGCTATCTGCCGCCAAAAGGCAAGCAGCTTGGTGCGACATTCGTCGGCATCTCTGCCGCAGAATTGGAAATCATGCTCATCCAGAATGACCAGCAGGCCAACCTCGGTCGCCTGGTCGATAACGGAATCGAGCGTTTCGAGCCATTTCGGGTCGAGTTTGTCCGCAGCATCCATGTGTGAGAAGGCTTGGAGGTTGACCCGGATGTGCTGGAAGCCGCTATCGTGGAGCATCTTGTCATCGCCTGGCTGGAAATGCGCCTTGCTCGGGTCTTTCCAGATGGGGTCGTAGCCAAGGACATTGATGCCTCGGCCCAGCTGCTGGACCAGTTGTTCGGCATATCCGGCCTGACCAGCGGCGATGTTGCCCGCAGATGTGGCAAGAAGAACCAAAGCGAGAAAAATCCGCATGTGCTTTTCCTTACGATCGGCACCCCATTTCGATGGCAGATGCCGGATTCTGACGCCGGCCGCGATTGACTGGCCACGCGGTCTCACGTCGGCGTTCTCACTCACGCACGATATCGGGACATCTCTACTAGATCAGGGCGGGACGCCTCAGTGTCTCGCTCGAAATCTGGCGGGCGGTGTGTCTCAGTTGGGTTTCGTTGCCGGATCCCAATGCTCATCGGCCTTGCCGTCCACGAACCGCCAGCTGTCGAACCAGGTCGTGGTGTAGGACTTCGAAGGGTCCTTTGCATCCTTCACCTCTCTTGGATAGCTGACGGTGACGATATCGCCTTCGGCGACAACCGAGACGATCTTCGTTTGCATCTTGTCGGGAATGGTAGACGGCTGCTTGTTGAGGACTTTGGTGAAGTAGTCGATGACGCCCTGGCGGCCGGAGACGGCGTTCGGATTGTGCTGGAGGTAGCGCGCGGTCAGGTATTTGTCCGCCATCTCCCAATGATTGGCCTCGAGCAGCACCTTCACAATGTTGTAGGCAGCCTGCTTGTTGGTGTTCAATTTCGGGTCGCTGCTCGTAAACAGCGCGTCCGGGTTGTCGGCGCTAACAACGGCCTCCTGTGCTGAAACGGTGTGTGCCAGGCCCATGATGGCAGCAGCAACGAGAAAGCGCTTCATTCTAAACTCCAGTCAGTTATCAACATGACGGCACATTTTAGGCGGCCGGATCGCTCGCAAAGTAGGCATGTTGCCCATCCATAGGAAGCAAACAGTAACCGCGCCTGGAATCTCACCATTCGAAGCGGTCCGGTGCAACGCTGTTGGGAGATGTCACTCGATTATGACCCAACTGTTCTGTCCAAGCGCTCGACATTAGGCTCCAACGATCTTCTGGGCTACGGCGACCCGGTCCGTGCGCCATTCCACCTCCTCGGTCGTCAACTGGTAGCGGGAGGAGGAGTGCGCCTCGACGCGGGCGCAAGACAGCTCGAAACGGCGACGCCCCACGCAAGGCTCCTGTGCCAGTCGTCGATCATCCCTCCCACGCGTCCTGACGATGGCCGTATCGCTTACGGAACACTGCCGCTCAGCGCGCGCTGCGCGGTGTCGCATTGAGACGAAAGGCATGGCTCGCAGGTTCTGATCGCCCATGTCAGCGGGCAGGTCTCATGTCCAGATTGATCACTACGGCGACGATGGACCGTCGATCCGCAATCCTCGCTTGCGTAAGAGCTTGCACGCCTCGCCGACCATACCACCAGCCGGACCGACGAGCTCATACCCTGGAACTGGAAGGCGGAAGATCCGCTATCGCGGGGGCGGCGTAAACAGCGTTTGAAACAGCTGCTTTGAGCGCTCCACGCCCTCATCCGTCAAGATCACTGACTTCGCCTTGTTGACCGGGTCCCCGATCATCCCCTTCTTGAACAGCCGATCCATCGTGCCCCAGTCAAACCCCTTCCAAGCACGACCCTCATGAAGCGTCAGCCACAGCAGCGCCAAGACTGCGTCGTCAATTTTATCTTCGTCTATATCCATCGGGGAATATAGCCAAAGCCAGCTTGCCTGAAAACCCGTCTGGCTATAGCCGATGCCGCCTGTTGCCATAAGCTCGCGGGAACCGTGTCGGAAACCGAAAGGACAACAGGATGCCGACCCACCAATCGGAGCCATCCATGACGCCTTCTGTCCTCGCACCGGCGCCGACGATGACGGCCATCAGAGGAACGATCGGGGCTATCTTACATCATCGCGGCCAGGGCGGCGTGTATCTGGGCAACGACAGCCGCGCCTTCCCCCACGGCGGCGGCAACCCGTTTGGTGGATCCGGCTCTGACGTCTCCTATTGCGAAGACGTTGGTCAGGCTCGTCTCAAGCGGGAATGCAGCCCGCCCGCCGGCGGCATCGGAAAACCTGCCGGTGCAGATAAAGCCGTGTTCATCTGTCTCGACGTGGGCGCGGACCCACGCCGCGTTCGGATCCGCGCCGATGAAGAGGAACATGTGCCGCATGGGTATTCGACGTTCACGGGCGGTCTGCCTGTCTTTCAGAATTGCCCCGCATAGGAGACGCTCGCTATCGGCTTCGAGCCCAACCACCTCGCACGTCGTATGGATCTCGACGTTCGGCAGGGCGGCGATCCGGTCGATGAGATAGCTTGACATCGTCTCTTCTAGCTTCCGCCTGACGATCAGGCACAGCTTCTTGACCTGTGGCGCGAGGAAGACAACCGCCTGGCCGGCGGAGTTCCCTCCGCCAATGAGGGCGATTTCCTCGCCGGCACATAGCCGCGCTTCGATGGCGGACGCCCAGTACGAGATGCCGGCGCCCTCAAAGCTGTCGATGCCGGCGATGTCCGGACGACGATAGCGCGCACCGGATGCAATGACGATGGTTCGGGCAGCAACGGTACGGCCGTCCGTCAATGTCAGGGCATGGAGCGCGCCCGGACCCGATTTCGGAACCAAGTCGGCCACCTGCAGCGGAAAGGCAATCTCGACGCCGAATTTGAGGGCCTGATTGAAGGCCCGCCCGGCGAGGGCGAAGCCTGAAATGCCGGTCGGGAACCCCAGATAGTTCTCGATCCTTGCCGACGCACCCGCCTGGCCACCCGCGGATCGCTCGTCGAGAACGATGACGCTCAGGCCTTCCGATGCGGCGTAGACGGACGCGGCAAGACCCGCGGGGCCGGCGCCGACAATCGCCACGTCGTAGACCTTACCTTCCTTGAGATCGGGCGTGATGCCGAGACACCGGGCAGCGTCGCCATCCGTCGGGTTTCTGAGGACGGTTCCATTGGGGCAGACCATGAGCGGCAGCTCCGAGGCAAGGATGCCCAAGCGTTCGACCAATGCGCGCCCTTCCGTGTCTAAGGTGGCGTCGAGCGTGACATAGGGGAAGGCCACACGCGACAGAAATCCCTCGAGCCTTGTCAGTGACGGTTGGCCGGGCGTGCCGACGAGCACGGACCCCGAGCCTCCGGCACTTATCAGCGCCACGCGGCGAAGGATGAAGGCGCGCATGATCAATTCGCCGATGTCGGCCGACCCGATGACCAGCGCACGCAGATGCGCTCCATCGAAGGCAACCGCACTGCACCCATCGGGACCAGCTTTGCCATCTACCAATATAGGACGGCCCGAAAGCTGGCTGACTTCGCCCGATATCTGCCCGGTGCGATGCGTTGTGAACTGCGCGCGCCGCGTCAGGCCATCATGGCGAAACGTCTCGATCGCTCCGTCAAGGACGAGCCAGGCGGGCACGTTGTGGTCACCGACCGAGAAGACTTGTTCGCCGGGCGCGAACCGTGTTGGCTCGCCGAGGCAGAAACGCTTTGCCGTCTACATCTGAAAAGGCGTGAGGACGGGAAGCATCTGATATTCACGGGAGCTGAAATCGGTCGTCACACGCCTCTCCTCAAGGTTTCGAGCGGGTCACGATCGACCCTAGGTAGACATGGAGAGCCTGCCGAATTCCAAGAGGTTCAGCAGCTTACCCCCCGTCTGGGGCGAAGACCCCATTTTATAAAATCAATGGCGTAGTCAAAGTCGGCGTTCCGCCTTTTCCGGGCCTTTTCCGCCAATACTTTCCCGGTCGTCTTGCGTCCAGGGAGGCGCGCGGGGAGCTGGAAAAACGAAGCGAGCGAGGAGACAGAGCGTCTTGATTGGTTTTAGGGTGAAATGAAGCGTAGGGCCATTCCAAATTCCATTCCAACTGAAGAACGGGAATTGCGAAAGTTTCATCCGGGCGTCGCGCGCCAATGATGTGAAACTCGATGATTCAGCCATTTAGTGTCTCCCCTTGCTTCGACTAGGCTTGCGGCTACTATGTTTATAAATCGAAATATTCCCGATCGGGAATTTCTGGCGGACGGTTATGCTAAATTTGAGCGGAATTTCCCGATCGGGAATATGCTGTAGACAAAAGGCCGATTTTCTTGCTATTTTCCCGATCGGGAAATAAAATGGCAAAACAAGTTAGCAGTCCAGCCGACATCGGCGCCCTGATCCGCAGCACACGCAAGGCGCAAAACTTGCGGCAGGACGAGCTGGCTGGCGTTTCTGGCGTCGGCCTGCGGTTTATCGTCGATCTCGAAGCCGGCAAACCGACAGCACAGATCGGAAAGGTCTTGCAGGTTTTACAAACGCTCGGTTGTTCGATTGATATTCTAGACCCAGGTGAACGTAGAAAATGACGGTAAGGGTCCTTAACGTCTGGTGGAATGGTCGCATTGTCGGACAGTTCACCCAAGATCAGCACGGCGACATTGGCTTCGCCTACGCTGAAGCTTGGCTTGAGGACGAAAAGGCACTTCCGCTTTCTGTCTCCCTACCGAAGCGTCCAGAGCGTTTCTCTCGCCGTGAATGCCGCCCATTTTTTGGCGGCCTACTGCCAGAGGAAAGCCAGCGTCTGGTTGCGGCGCAAGCGTTGGGTGTTTCACCTGCCAACGACTTCGCCCTTCTTGATCGCTTGGGCGGCGACGTCGCCGGCGCGCTTCAACTTTTGCCCGAAGACCACGAACCGATTGGAGGAGGTCTGATTGCCGATCGGCAAACAGCAGCTCTCGACGAGGCCGGAATCGTCCGGATACTGGACGCACTTCCGACGAGGCCGCTCTTGGCCGGCCAGGAAGGCTTGAGGCTATCGCTCGCGGGCGCCCAATCAAAAGCTCCAGTTGTTCTAATCGATGGCCAAGTCGCACTTCCCTTACCAGGCCAGGCGACGACGCACATCTTGAAGCCTCCGATTGCGCGCTTTCCAGGGACGACCGAGAATGAAGCCTTTGCGATGAGGCTTGCTGCCGCAATCGGGCTCGACGTTGCTCCCGTCGACCCGAGGTCCGCGAATAGTCGCCCTTTCCTTTTGGTCAACAGATACGATCGCCACCACGATGGCGACGGTGTGGTTCTCCGCATCCATCAGGAAGACTTCTGCCAAGCGCTGGGTGTGCCACCTGAAACAAAGTATGCAAGCGAGGGGGGCCGACCTTCAAGGATTGCTTCGAGCTGTTGCGTCGGGTCTCTGCGCGGCCGGGCACGGACATCGCTAAGCTTTTGGACGCTGCGATTTTCAATCTCGTCATCGGAAATGCGGATGCTCACGGTAAGAATTTCTCGATCCTCTATGACCATTCTGGACCTAGGATGGCTCCGCTGTACGACCTGCTTTCCACCGTGGCCTATCCAGATCTTTCCCCGAAATTGGCTATGCGGATCGGCAAACGCGCGACGCTTGCTGACATGGGCGCTGATGGCTGGCAGGCTTTCTCGAAGGAGACAGGTGTCAGCTTACCTTTAGTGCGCCGTCGGGTGAAAGAACTGACTGATGCCACAGGGGACGCGATCCCCCGGTTATTGGAAGATATGTCCCCACTTGCCGCAGACCCTGTGTCGTTAAATCGCGTAGCGGCTTTGATCGCAGACCGTGCCAAACTCGTGGCCCTGAGCATGTAACTCAACAGCGCCAAGCATCTCCGCCGACATAATTTAAATATTGAGGTGTAGCCCGGCTTAAAGGACTGCAGCGTTTATGGCGTCGGCCTGGGAGTGCGAGTGCCGTCGGTCCCTGAAGCTGCTCGTTGGCGGGTCATGCGTTACGCGTCCGGTCGATGGTCAATCGGAGAAGAGAACGCAAGCATGTCCAAAGCTCGCGGTACCAATGGCAGTTATTCAACCCACTTTAAGGGGTTAAATAACGTGATAAGTTGCATCATCTGCACCATTGAAAGGGTCAATAGACGTGCTTAACGCTGGAAACCCACTTTGATGGCCGGTGGTATTACGCCGTGACTATGGCACTCTTGGACGGCAAACTGATGCCTGATTTGTCGAGCAGAAAGCACTGGCAGCCAGGCTTGGCGCGTTTGCCAGACACCTGCACCTGGCTCCGACCATGGCGAAGGATATGGAAACGCCGCCGGACATTCTGGACCATGCGATGGGGCGCTGCATCGCGATCGCAGCCAGCGTCCTTGAGGCGTGCGACTGACGACAAAGGACAACTGATGGCCCGATGGAAAAAGCCGACCAAAGAGGAGGTTCTGCAAAACCGGCGAACCTTGGCGGAACGTGCTCGAGCAGGGGATCTGCGGCTGCCCGGCGCCGTGGCGGAGATCCGGAAAGGGATCGGGATGACGCAGGAGGAGTTTGCCAAGGCACTTGGGCTATCTAGACGCCAAATTGCATAACTGGAAGCAGGAACTGCTAATCCCACACTGGAGACATTGAAGAAAATCGGTCGGGCCTTCGGTTTCGGGGTTGGTTTTACGCCCAGAGGTGGATGACCGACAGAAGGCAATGACGTCAGGAGGCGAGGGCGTTGAGGACTACACCCATCTCGTCGGTTGATAGGCGGCCGTGTCATTTCAGGGTCGTTCGGATGCGTGCGAATGATCCAGAGCGCCATCGAGCACGCGCTGTCTCTTAGATCCCTGTCCTACCTCAGGTGCTGAAGTGTATAGCTTCACCGTCGATCGCGATCCTGGTGGTGGGGCGGAGATCTCAATGCAGAATGGAGCGTCAAGCGCCATACTACGCGACGTCTCCGCTTCCTTGACCGTTGAGACGGTGAGGTGCCAATGCCGTCGATATAGGCGCGTCTGTCCCTCGCCAAACAGGCCACTTACCCGCGCAAGTCCAACATTTCGCATGTCCGGGAGGGGCCGATACGGCGTCGTCCTTATCGAATGGCAATCCCTTCCGCCTTCAGTCCGTCCTTCAATGCATCGATCATATCGTGACGGGTTTCCGACCACTGTGATGTCGTTGCCCAGTACTGGAGCGTCAAGACGGTCTTGTCGGCGGTAAGGTCATCCGAGAAGATACGGGGAGGCGGGTTCGTTTTGACGCGTTTGTCAGAGGTCACAATGCCGATGATGGTCCGTTTGACCGCCGCAGCATCCACATCGTTGCCTATCGCGACGGAAAGCTCCTGACGGCGCTCTCGTTCTCTGCTGTGGTTGGTGATCGGCGTATTCCACAGCGTCGAGTTCGGGGCCATCAGGTACAGACCGTCGACCGTTTTCATCTCCGTTGCAAACAGCCCGATCTCGACGATGAAGCCTTTGACGCTGCCCGTTTCGATGTATTCGCCGACCCGGAGAGGGCGGAGAACGAGGAGCATAATTCCGGCCGCGATATTCTGAAGGGTGCCCTGCAGGGCAAGGCCAATCGCCAGGCCCGCAGCGCCCAAGGCGGCAAGGAGCGAAGTCGTCTGGACGCCGAACTGACCGAGGACGGCCACGAAGACAAGCACCAGCAGTCCGTAATGGACGACGCTCTGGAAGAAGCGGGCCAGGGTCTCGTCAATGCCATGGATGCGCGACATTCCCTTGTAGACCCATCGGCTGATCACTCCCGAAAGGATCCAGCCGATCACCAGCAGGACGATGGCACCGACGATTGAGAAGGAGTATTGCACCGCGAGCGCAGCGAGTTGGCTGAAGGCTGTTCGTGTCGCGACGAGTATGTTGTCAGGCTGGGGATTCATGTCTGGTTCTCGGTTTCCGGTCTGCACAAAACCGGCATGGCAAAGCTTGGTTCCAATTACAGAGGTCCGATAGCTCTTGCCCCGAGACGTTCGACAGCGAGAGCCAATCTGGCGTGAACGATGTCGAAGACCAATGCCGCGGCAGAATTACACAGTCTCGGCAATGTCGGCTGGCCCACCCGCTGCCCGATCAACCCGATCGGTGTCGTCATCGAGCGCTTCTCAATGTGCTACCCGAAGAGGCCCACACCGGTCAGTTCTTCCAACTTGGCAACCAGCTGGTCTTGAAAGCCTATGTTGGTTACCTCGGCACTCGGCTGTCGTTGCTGGCGATGATGCCAGTAGAAGCCGCTGACCTTGGCGGATGAATCATCGCTCGCCGCAAGCCAGCTTTGGGTTTCCTGCCCGGTCTTGAGGTTGCCTGGTGCTCCGGCTCCACCCATTTTGGTTGCCACCCAGCCCGGATCGACGGAATTGCTGAACACCTGCGGCCAGTGGCGGCCGATCGCTGCGGCCAATGCGGCGATGTGCAGTTTGGTTTCCGCGTAGGCTTGAGATGGACTCCACTGTCTTGCCGTCCAATCGATGTCCTCAAGAGAGCCCCCACCACCTTGGTGCAGCCCGCTGCTGAGATAGACCAGACGGTCCGGGCGATCGATGAGGGCTGTCAGAATATAGGGTGCCAGCGTGTTGATGGCCAGCGTCCGCGCATGACCTTCGGGGGTATTGCCACGCTGGGGTTCGGCATAGACCCCAGCATTGTGAATGACCGCATCCATTCGGCCGATCGCGTTCACCTGATCGGCAAGTTTGCGGGTCTCGACTGCGCTCGTGAGATCGCCGATGACGACAGCCAATGCACGGGATGCGATGCTTCCCAATGTGGAGGCCCTTTCCCTGGTCCGGGCGTGAAGGACGACCTCGTGGCCTTGTTCCAGGAGCGAACTGGCAGCAGCGAGGCCGAGGCCATCAGAAGAACCGGTGATGAAGATGCGGCGCAAGGGAAACTCCGATTAAGGATCTTCAGATCAGATGTGGGTCGTACCCTATCACGATCGGTCGCCAGAACAGCGTCGCGCGACCGGACGGCCGCCGAAGGCATCTCCAGGTGACATGCAGGTACCGCCAGACCCGTCGATCCTTTGCTTGCTTGCCCGCTGCCTTTGCCTTCATCGGCGTCTCTGCCCTTCAACGTCGAGCTGGACGATGAAGGTCGCGCAGGCAGTGACCGTCGAAGGACATCGTCGGACGGTCAGGCTCAATAGGCAGCGTACATCGAATAATTCGCGCGCGATGGTGGGTAATGACGCAAGCGTGCTGATCTTGTAGATCGCAAGCCTTATCGTCCCGGCGCTATCGGCATGCTCGGCGAATGGCAGGGCACGCAAAGGTATGTAACGGCGGCCTGGTGCAATATCAGCGCGGATTTGCAGCCAAGTATACTTTCTCCGAAACCCGTTACCATCTCGAACAGGGCTATTAAACCTAATTTCCTCCACTATCAAAGTTGCGTTTCTGTTGTTTATATGAAAGAGACTACACATACTTTTATTTCGCTGGCTGATCAAAGCGGCGATATTGAAAATAGAGATCGGACGGATGGAAAATCTATCAAACGCTGCCAGCGAGGACTTACTCGTTGAATTGACCTCAGACATCGTATCGGCCTACGTGAGTAATCATGTCGTTCCTATGAGCGATTTGGGCTCCCTCATCGCCGACGTCCACGCGGCTTTGTTTTCAAGCTCGATACCTCCCGCTGAAGTGGCTGCCGAAAAGCAGAAGCCGGCCATTTCGGTCCGCAAATCTCTCCAGGACGATCAATTGACGTGCCTGGAATGTGGGCTTAGCTTCAAGTCGCTGAAGCGCCATCTGATGACCAGTCACTCCCTTCAACCCGATGAATATCGCGAGAAATGGGAGCTTTCGAGCGAATATCCCATGGTCGCACCGGCTTATGCAGACGCACGTTCGCGTTTGGCCAAGGAAAGTGGTCTTGGGCAGAGGCGTCGACAGAAGGTGGCCTGATTCGAAGGGGTAGGGCGTCTTTGAAAATCGATGCCCATCTCCAGTGCCAGAATTCAAGTGTTTCCCTTCCCTGGGCAAGGCAGCCCTCGCCCACAGTCCTTGAACGGTCGAAGTGTGACCGCCACGCCCGGTCGCAAGCCCTCCAACAGGATCGGTGATTTGACGCTTGTGTCGGGCCATGGCCCGGCCGGAGTTGCCTGCATCAGTCCCTTGGAACGGGAGGGCCAATCGAGGACAGGCGATTGCTCGGCCCGTTTCCAAGCCTGGCTGGTGCTTTCAGCTATCGATTTCCATTAAATTGCAATTCTAAATCGCGCTTCCGAAACCTCACCTTACGGTTTCACCCTCAATCAAGGGAGTGGACCTATCCTCTTTGACCCCCGATGAAATGTCGGCGTTCTACCAGCGCGGATCAGGCCACTCCGCATTTCCCCAGAGGGCGAATTCGGCCGGAGAGATCAGGTTTTTATCGCCGTTCTTCACGCGCATAGATCGTGTCCCGCCGGGTGGTGTAGGTTGTGGAGGGTAGCAAAGGCGAGTGCCCGCGCGCTTCCATAGCGCTGTAGCGGGTGATCGGCTTTGCGGGCGGCCACCAGTGTTTTCCGTTAGGGTCGGGTTGTTGAAGACCAACCTGACGGAAAGATCACCGATGACCAAAGACATGATGGACGTGCGCTCGCTTGTTGAGAAGAGCGCGGATGCAGATTTATTGCGTGAGATGATCGGTTTTGCCGCCGAGCGGCTCATGGAGCTGGAGGTCGGCTCAGCCACAGGTGCCGATTTCGGCGACAAGAACCCGTTGCGGCTTGCTCAGCGCAACGGCTACCGTGACCGTGATTGGGAAACCCGAGCTGGGACCGTGGAGCTTCGCATTCCGAAGCTGCGCAAGGGCAGCTACTTTCCGAGCTTCCTCGAACCCCGCCGCATGGCAGAGAAGGCTCTGACGGCGGTCATCCAGGAAGCTTATATCCAGGGCATCTCGACCCGTTCAGTTGACGACCTGGTCAAGGCCATGGGGATGAGTGGCATATCCAAAAGCCAGGTGAGCCGTCTCTGCGAAGAAATCGACGTTAAGGTGAAAGCGTTCCTCGACAGACCGATCGAAGGCGACTGGCCATATCTATGGGTCGATGCGACCTACCTCAAAGTCCGACGCGGCGGACGGGTTGTCTCTGTCGCTGTCATCATCGCCGTCGGCGTCAACAGTGATGGCCGGCGCGAGGTCCTGGGTATGGAGGTTGGCACGTCAGAAGCCGAACCGATCTGGACGGAATTTCTGCGCAAGTTGAAACGCCGAGGATTGCGCGGCGTCAAGCTTGTCATCTCCGATGCCCATGAAGGTCTCAAAGCGGCCGTGACCAAGGTTCTCAATGCCACCTGGCAGAGGTGCCGGGTTCACTTTATGCGGAACGTCTTGGCGCATGCCGGAAAGAGCGGTCGGCGGGTCGTCTCCGCCTTCATCGCAACGGCCTTTGCCCAGGAAACACCGGAGGCGGCCAGCGCTCAATGGCGTAGTGTCGCCGACCAGATCAGGCCGAAAGTGCCAAAACTTGCCACCATCATGGACGATGCCGAAGACGATGTTCTGGCCTACATGACCTTCCCGAGAGAGCACCGGGCAAAGCTACACTCGACCAATCCGATCGAGCGTCTCAACGGCGAAATCAAGCGCCGCACTGATGTGGTCGGTATCTTTCCCAACGACGAGGCAATCGTCCGTCTTGTCGGGGCGCTGCTGCTCGAACAGAACGATGAATGGGCCGTGCAGCGCGCCCGGTACATGACCCTTGAGACCATGGCCCAAATGAGCGATGATCCCCAAATCAGTTTGCCAGCAGTGGCTCGCTGATATCCCCTCCGACCTCAGTCGGAAAGCACGGCAATCAGCCGCGACCTACACCACGTCCAGGGGCACGATCCGCGCATAGGGTAAAAGCGGTCATACATCGGGTCGAGACTTGCGAGAAGTTGCGCAAAGCCGGCCTTCCTTTGCGCTTTCGTCCATGAGCTATAGAGAGCTCCGCGACTATCCATCATGTCGAACACCTCAGACTGAGCTGGGTCGAGGCGCTGCCAAAGATCGACGATAAGCCCGGCCTGCGCTCCAAAATCTTCGCGCAATCCATCTTCGATGACCGCCTCCAAGGCATAAGCGATGGCTTGTGTCTTGGCCGTGTGGTCGAGAAACGCGAGAGATTGCCTCAGCAGCCTCTGCTGCAACATAAGAACGGGCCAAAGGATCTGGACACCATAGCGGACGCCGACTTCCTCAGAGTGTTTGGGTGGTTGAATAATTTCGCGCTGCCGCTCATAGGCTTTTCGCACATCATACGCCAACCCGAGGAAAGAGCCCTCTTTGTCTTTCACGAGAGGCGAGCGGTCATTTACATCATGAACGACTTCATGCAGCCAGGTCAGAGACGTGTAGTCCCCGATCAATAGGATGCCGGCATGGTTCTTGAGCAAGCCATAGGAAAGCATCCGCAGTATCCTTTCATAAACTATGTGGAGGCTAGTTAGGCCGCCCATGGGTCAACGATGTCTATTCCGAAGCCTTCGAAATCCTTTGTATTGCGTGTCGCTAGCGTCAAATCGTGAGCGATGGTGGTGGCCGCGATCAGGCCGTCCATTGATGGAAGTCCCCGGCCGCTTCGCTTGGCACTTGCCACGAGGTTATTGGCCGCGAACGCGTCGGCAAGCTTGTCGCCGGCATCGTGTCAGCGGTGCCGTCTAAGGCGCGAGTCCCGAGCCATATTCCTCCGCAACGCGCCAAAACCAGTCCGCGTCGAGATTGAGTTTTCGCGCCGTCTCGCTGACCGCCGGGTCGGCGCGGTCGAATATCGCATAGCACAACTGCGTATCGTCGTGACGTGCGTGATAAGCGATACCGTCGACATTTTCACCGTGATCGAATATCGCGCGGGACCATGCCTGCGGCGCCCTATAGGGCAGGCCCGAATGGGGTACCTCCGCGGTCGCACCAGCTACAGCAAGTCCCTGACCGGTGAGGTTGACCATGCGCAGGTCCCGTGTCGCGGACATACGCACATAGGCTTTTCTTTTGAGAAACCCGATGTCGATCAGCGGGTTGCCAGGCGTCCGGAGAAATGTCTCGGCAAAGGCACCCTCGATGTTCCTAGCCGTATAGAGAACGCCATAGGATCCGTCCGGGGCGTTAAAACGCCCCAAATCGGATCTGTCGAAATAAACTGGTTCGAATGTCGATGTGTAGAACCGATGCATCACCGATCTGACAGCGATCGATACGATCTGGAGTTTGCGGCTCTGAAAATCCGCAGGTGGCAGAGGAGGGCTCAAGCGCCCTGTTCTCCAAATCTGCGCGCCGCATCGACGACGAGGGCGATGTTGCCTTCACGCAATACGTCGATCGGTCGTCTTCCGCTCAGCCTGTCGTCTTTCCTTGCCAGAAAGTTCAACACGCCCCAAGAGCTTTCGACCGGCAATACCGCTTGAACTTCCTTCAGACCGTCGATCAAGACCCCAGACCGATCAAATTGCAAGGTGGGATAGCGGCGCCGGTTGCTGGGTCCCGGCACCGCCAGTAAGCTGCCTTCCTGAACCCTCTTGTCCACCGCCTGGCGCGTGATGCCATTGAGAAGCGCCTGAACTTCCTCAAGGTCATAGGCTCCGCCCGAGGCTTTCAGATCGGACTGCGCGATGCGGATGCCCTGAAGGATTGCCTTGCTACGAGCGTCAGGCTCGAAAGCGCCTCTGTCGATCTTAGTTTTTGCATCTGTTGGCGGTGTTTCCTGGCGACCAGTTTCCGCTTGGGCCATGCGAACGAGGAACCCATCGCTCTGAATGCGCTCGGCCAAGCGGCGTGCGACCGATCTGGCCGCCGCGGGCTTCGACGTGACCACTGCCACCCGTGCACCGGAGGGTAGCGAAAAACCGTCGACATCGGCGAAAGGATTGGCTTTCAGCACAAACATCGTCATCATACCGTCCGGGCCGGCGTTGGTCTTCTTGCGCCTGCGCGCGGGTGCTCTCTGGACCATTTAATCATCTCCTGGTCACAAGATGGGATAGAGAGGCAACTTTGTCAACCTGGACAACTAGGTCAGATGATGACTCATTCAATTGCCCGCATCTGTCAAGCTTGGGTCAACCAGCTCGCCAATGCTGCGCGGCAAACTTTGGGCACAGAATGCCACTCACGAAAGATAGTCGAAAATCGTCCACCGGGGTTCGCCATAGTGTCCCGAGCAAATCCGCGTGGAACACGATGGAGCGAGACCAGCGCACAGCCGACGCGGTCAGGTTTCTTTGGGAGCCCCAAGCCAGGCATAGCGAAGTCCTAAAGCAAATGGACAACCGGGAGCCCGTTTCGACAATATAACTCAAAACGGTGACAGGAAGGTCCGCGGCAGCGACAGCTGCGGGACTCAGTTTTGCAGTGTAATTCGGAATGTCTTCTGTCTGCCCGACAACACGCTGCCTAGAGCCGTCAAATCGTAATTCAAGTTCAGCCCTCACTTAAGCCTTTCGGCGCAGATCTGTGCGACGATGTCCTGAAGCTGCTTGATCCGGCCGACAAGCCAATCAAGCTCTTCTTTGGTGATCTCATAGTGCGCTGAATATCGGGCATCAACATAGGCACGGTCGAGGCGGGTGAAGGATCGCGTTGCAAACTTTGTGTCGCGAGGCCAAGCCTCAATTAGGCGTGGATCGATGCGCTCCGCATGGGTTCTGAGCATGCCAAGGCGGTGCGATTTCGGGCTGTAGAGGGTCAGGACGAGAAGGACGCAATGGTAAAGCCGTTCAGATGCTTGGTGCAGCATGAACGCGGCATCGCGCCATCTTTGGCTTGAAATTCCAAATTCCGCGAAAGCGAATGCATCGACTGCTAACGGAAACCACTGATCGAAATGTTGTTGCGCCTCTTGCCGCTCGGCCTCCGGCGTCAGTGGCTTGGGCTCGGTTAGCGGATGCCCCGGGGCTTCGTATAGCATGATGCCATCACGGGCGATGTCGACAAAGAAGGGCAGGCCACGGGCAAGTTTATCATTCACGTCCGGCAAGCTATGAACGATGACTTTAGCCGGAGTCTGGAGGCGCTGTGTAACGGTGAATTCCTGTGTGAGGTGTTCGTCTATCTTAAGCCAGACCTCGTTTTCCTCAGCAAATCTGTTGGTGTTGACGATGGCCAGAAGGTCGTAGTCGGAGCGATAACCACTGTCGTGATCTTCCACCCAGTCACCACGGGCATAGGAGCCAAACAGGATCAGCTTCAGGATCCGTCCAGCCCGAGCTTTTTCGGAAAGCTTGGTCTTCTGGGCGTCCTCGAACTCCTCAAATATGATCTTCACGACCTGAGACAGCTCGCGGCGTTTTCTGTCGGGCAGATGATCAAGTTGCTCGGGGAAGATCAAAAAAATGGCCTCATGAAATATTTTTTGGAAATGCCAACATTGCGCAACGAGTGATCGATTCTGTGACGCAAGCGGCAAAAAAGCAAGTGCTGACGCCTGGTATTAGGCTGTGCCATCCGCTCTTCTCCACCAGTGAGCTCACGCTGTTCCTTCGGCATACTCGGCCGGAGGACCGTGTGGCAGATCATTCCATGGCTACTTAGATACCCTTACGGCGGATTACATTGAGCAGTGCCAACGCTTGGTCTATTGGCCGCGAACGCATCGGCAAGCTTGTCGCCGGCATCGAGCGCGAGAGTGCCCTGCTGGCAGATCCTAATGACCGGGCGGATCACTTCATGCGTCCATAGTAGGATTTGGAGTCCGAGCGTAAGAGTTGCGTGCTTGCAATATAAAGAGGCGCTCGGGAAAGTACGGATCCCGCCGACTCCGTTCTAACATGGACTGAAAAAAGATCCCCCTTCTGGCAGGGTAGCTCCAGACCTGCGTCAACGTTACCCTCTGATCGTCGCGAGATTGGAGAGCAGCAAGAGTCCATAGATCACGGCTACAATTGTTACCTGCCATACCAGTCCCGCAAACACGGAGACACACCACATCAGCAGCGCCGTGACCAAGATTGCAATGATCATCGAGAAAACAATCCCGGCAAGGCGTCGATAGAGGGGCCATATAAATACTCCCACCACGGCTATCCCCGTTGTCCGATTGCGATCGTAACCTGGCGCGCCGAGCCGACCGCTCCGCATATCATTATTGATACGGGTGATCCCCGCCAGAAAATAGGCCAGCACGACCACTGCACTCCAGAACTCCACGACCCTGCTCCTACCGTTGTTTGCGAATTGCCCTGTCCCGCCTGCCGATACCACAGTCCACGGCAAGTCCACGTGTCCGTCTCCCTGCCAGGGATGGCATGGCCACCCTGGGTCTCGCGAAGATTGCTCGGACAACCCCCATAGCAAAGCTTTCATTGGGATCAACATAAGCGGCAAGCGGACTTTATCTGGCATCGGTAGAGCGTTTATATGTATTGCGGATAGACACTTCACAATCTGTGAGCTTCTAAGTCTGCGCCTAGCTCTCGGGCCAGAAACTCCTTGGGATCGAGGCCGCTAGGGACCGGCCTGAAGTCGTTCCGCGGCAGTTTCGGCGTCGTTGGTCCGATTAATTCAAGGAGCGGGCCGTGACTGAGGGGATGGAGCCAGACGCCGAGCGTTCCAACGACTGCGCATCGCATCGGACACAGCCAGGTCCAGTTCAATCATGCCGGCTCGTGGCTTTGGTCGACGGAATGGGCTGGAAGCGGGTTCGCTTCGCGCCTGACAATACGGCGATATTGGAAAAGAAATCGGACGGATGGAAACTCCAGCAATCGCTCCAAGGGAGGACTTACTCGTTGAATTGACCTCGGATATCGTATCGGCAACCATGTCGTGTCCGTGAGCGATTTGGGGTCCCTCATCGCCGAGGTGCACGCGGCTTTGACGTCGAGCTCCCTGCCGCCCGCCGCTGAAGTGGTTGCCGAAAAGGAGAAGCCAGTCATTTCCGTCCGAAAGTCCATCCAGGACGACAAATTGACGTGCCTGGAATGTTGGCTTGCCTTCGAGTCTCTGAAGCGCCATCTAAGGACCAATCACTCGCTTCTACCGGAAGAATATCGCGAGAAACGGGAGCTTTCGAGCAACTATCCCATGGTCGCCCCGGCATACGCGGAGGCACGTTCACGTTTGGCCAAGGAGAGTGGTCTTGGGCAGAGCCGTCGGCAGAAGGTGGCCTGAAACGATGGGGTAGTGCATCTTGAAAATCGATGCCCATCTCACGTCCACAGTTCCATGGGCGAACCGGTCAAACGCCCTCGGTCCTTGAGCGGGCGAAGTGCAACCGCCATCCCAGGTCACTAGCCGTCAAACGGGATGATTGATTTCATGCTTTGTCGGGCCATGGTTCGTCCGGTATCGCCTGCATCAGTTCATCGGAATGGGATACCAATCGATGACAGGCGATTGCTCGGCCCGTTTCCAAGCCTGGCTGGTGCTTTCAGCTATCGATTTCCATTAAATTGCAATTCTAAATCGCGCTTCCGAAACCTCACCTTACGGTTTCACCCTCAATCAAGGGAGTGGACCTATCCTCTTTGACCCCCGATGAAATGTCGGCGTTCTACCAGCGCGGATCAGGCCACTCCGCATTTCCCCAGAGGGCGAATTCGGCCGGAGAGATCAGGTTTTTATCGCCGTTCTTCACGCGCATAGGGTAAAAGCGGTCATACATCGGGTCGAGACTTGCGAGAAGTTGCGCAAAGCCGGCCTTCCTTTGCGCTTTCGTCCATGAGCTATAGAGAGCTCCGCGACTATCCATCATGTCGAACACGTCAGGCTGCGATGGATCGAGGCGCTGCCAAAGATCGATGATAAGCCCGGCCTGCGCTCCAAAATCTTCGCGCAATCCATCTTCGATGACCGCCTCCAAGGCATAAGCGATGGCTTGTGTCTTGGCCGTGTGGTCGAGAAACGCGAGAGATTGCCTCAGCAGCCTCTGCTGCAACATAAGAACGGGCCAAAGGATCTGGACACCATAGCGGACGCCGACTTCCTCAGAGTGTTTGGGTGGTTGAATAATTTCGCGCTGCCGCTCATAGGCTTTTCGCACATCATACGCCAACCCGAGGAAAGAGCCCTCTTTGTCTTTCACGAGAGGCGAGCGGTCATTTACATCATGAACGACTTCATGCAGCCAGGTCAGAGACGTGTAGTCCCCGATCAATAGGATGCCGGCATGGTTCTTGAGCAAGCGGTAGGAAAGCATCCGCAGTATCCCTTGAGAGCCAATGCGTAGGCCAAGTCAGACCGCCCATGGGTCAACGAGGTCTATTCCGAAGCCGTCGAAATCCTTTGTATTGCGTGTCGCAAGCGTCAAATCGCGAGCGACGGCGGTGGCCGCGATCAGACCGTCCATGGATGCAAGTCCCCGGCCGCTTCGCTTGGCGAGAGCCATGAGATCACCCCAAGCCAAGGCAACATGCGCCTCCACCGGAATAATCCTGTTTTCGAAACGTCGGGGCAGATCATCCGTAAGCCACGCGTCAAGGGCGTCGCGCTTTCGCCCAATGTCCATCAGCGCAACTCCGCGGCGGATTTCGGCAATCGAGATTATGCTGATGAATGTGCGATCTTCATCAAGCCCGTGAAGCCAATTCAAGACACGTTCAGCAGGGCGAAGTTTTGTAACTTCGGACAGAACATTGGTGTCGAGGAGCAGTCTCATAGGGGCAAGTCGCGCGGCTCGTCTCTTAGCCGCTCATTGTCCAGATCGGCGCCACGCAGAGGCGAAGCCAATAGAAATTCCGCAAGCGATCCCCTACGCGCAGTCTTCTTCTCCCACTCTTCGGCAGAGACGACCACCACGCTCGGCTTCCCGTTGCGGGTAATGGTCTGAGGCGCCGACTGCGCGCGCTCCATCACCTCCGAAAGCCTTGCCTTCGCTCCCGCAACTGTCCAGCTCATATCATCGTGCGTTGATGCCCGCATTATCTCGCCTATAACTATCATGACCATAGTGACCATATTGCCTAAGGGACGTCTTTGCAACAGCGCCGCCAGACAATACTGCGGTAGGCGCAGCGAAAGTCCCAATGCTTTTCTTCGAGTTAAGCCTAGGCGATCGCGCCGCCGCTGATATCTGCGGGTCATCCGTAGGAACACCAAGCCGTTTCCTGGACGAAGCGTTCGTCGGCCTCGGCATTGGAGGCGAGGCCAGCGCAATGGGAGTGACCAGAGACCGTGAAGGCGCGCTCGACCCTGCTGAGCTCGCCGCGAGCTCTGCGGCCCGCTTCACAAGCGGGGCGGGGTCCCTTCCGTTCCGTTCGGCCAATCGGACCCGAGAGCCTCCCCTTGCCCAGTCACGCGGCGAAAGAGGGGGACATAGACTATACGGTGACGCAGATGTCCTCTGCCCACGAGTCTTCTGTTTAACTGAGGGCGAGTAGACTGATCGCAGCAGCGACATAGCTCCAGGATTCAGTTTTGCAGTATAATTCGGAATGTCTTCCGTCTGCCCGACGGCTTGCTGCCCAGAGTCGTCAAATCGTCATTCAAGTTCAGGCATTCCTTTAAGCCTTTCGGCGCAGATCTGCGCGACGATGTCCTGAAGCTGTTTGATGTGGTGAACAAGCCAGCCAAGCTCTTCTGTAGTGATTTCGTAATTGGCGGAGTAGCGAGCATCGACATAAGCGCGGTCAAGACGGGTGAAGCACCGCCGGGCAAATTTCGTATCACGCGGCCAAATCTCAATGAGTCGGGGCTCAATTCGCTCGGCGTGTGTTCGCAACATGCTCAGCCGGTGGGATTTTGGGCTGTAGAGAGTCATTACGAGAAGCAGGCAATGATAGGCCCTTTCTGTAGTTTGGTGGAGCATAAATGCACCGTCGCGCCAGATACCGTTCGTGATACTAAACTCAGCGACGGTCATCGCTTCGGTCGAGAGCGGAAACCACTGTTCGAAATGTCGTTGCGCCTCTTGGCGCTCAGCCTCTGGTGTCAGAGCCTTCGGCTCAGTCATCGGATGCCCCGGGGCCTCATAAAGCATGATGCCATCACGGGCGATATCGACAAAGAAGGGCAGGCCGCGGGCAAGTTTATCATTCACGTCCGGCAAGCTATGAACAATGACTTTCGCCGGCGTCTGTAGGCGCTGTGTGACGGTGAAGTCCTGTGTCAGATGTTCGTCTATCCTATGCCAGACTTCGTTTTCCTCAGCAAATCTGTTGGTGTCGACGATGGCCAGAAGGTCGTAGTCGGAGCGATAACCGCTGTCGTGATCTTCGACCCAGTCGCCCCGGGCATAGGAGCCAAACAGGATCAGCTTCAGAATCCGTCCCGCGCGAGCTTTTTCCGAAAGTTTGGTTTTCTGGGCGTGCTCGAACTCCTCAAAGATAATCTGCACGACGTGAGAAAGCTCGCGGCGTTTTGTGGCGGGCAGATGATCGAGTTGCTCGGGGAAGATCAAAACGGCCTCATAAAAGTTTTCTTTGGAACTGCAGACCTCGCGATAGATCGATTCTGTGACGCAAGCAGCAAAAAAGCAAGCGCTGACGCACTGCTATTGAGCTGTGCCATCCGTGCTTCTCCACCAGTGAGCTAACGCTGTCTTTCGGAATACTCGGCCAGAGGATCGTGTTGCGGATGATTATATGATCACTTCGATACCCTTGCGGCGGATCACATTGAGCAATGCCAACGCCGGGCCCGTCGGCCGCTTCAATCCGCGTTCTCCCTGCGAGAGATGCCCGACCGTATTTCGCAACTACAGCCCGGCTGATGTGTGCACCTTTTCGCAATGCCGTGATATCTTCGGCCGAAAGCGGAGCGGCCGTCGGGGCGGCATCGGCGAATTCACGCAAAGTAATTTTGCGGAAACCATCCTCACTCAGTGCTTCGTTTGCACCCATTTAATTGGCCAGCTTAACGATTTCAAGTCTGAGCTTGGATGGCATCTTAGCCTTCGTCGTCATGGCGTACCTCATTCGAGGGCGGTCCGGCCGTCTATCCCCAAGCGGCGCTACGTAGTGTTCTGGGCGACGTGAGGCGTCACCTTTGCGTCCCTCAAAGCGGCCACTAAGTCGGCCGTATCGTAAGCTTTTTCGGCGTCCAGTGTGATGCGATGACGTCCATCCGTGCGGCCCGCCATATCCAGAGCTGCTTCGCGCCATGCGGTTCCTCTCGCATGCATCAGCGTGGCGCCAACAACCAGGCCGTTACGGTTTTACATTATGACATGAAACCTGTGGCAGAGCTTGGCCACCTGACCGCGGGCCTTCTTGTAAAGCTTGGTGTCCGGCCAGGTGGTCGACGCGTGAGCTGCGGCCCTAGGTGGCTCTTTCCCTTCGCGCAGAGCTGCTGCCGTCATGTCGCCCTTGGGTTTGTAGCTTTTCATGTTCGGCCAGGCTTGGATCAAGGCGCCGTCTACCGAGAACTGCACGTCAGACAGCAGCAAGTTTACCTGCGGTGACTCAGCAAGGCCGCCAGGAACTTGGCAGCGATGCCGCCCGCATAGAGGCGATCGCGGTTCTTGGTGAACACGGTGACGTCCGAGATCGGTGCGTCCATCGACAAGCCGACGAACCAGCAGAAAAGAAAATCGTATTCGATCTACTCTATGAGCTGACGCTCCGAGCGAATCGTGTAAAACGCCTGCAACAACATGCCGCGCAGCAGCTTCTCCGGTAGGATCGACGGACGGTTTATGACTGAATACATCACCTCGAAATCCGGCGACAGCACTTCCAGCGCCTAGTCTACAATCTTGCGGATCGCCCGCAGCGGATGGCTTGCCGGAACGCGGGCTTCGCAGCTCACATATTAAAACTGATTTGCCGTCCGAATATTACTGAAAGCATGTACTATTTCTGCCGACCGATCAATAAGGCGTGGAATAACGAAAATACGCTCGCAGCAAGGGCTTTTTTTCGGTAGCGGTTGTGGATCCTAATCCTTGTCAACAATATTACCACGTACTGCAATAAATATCCGCTTGCGCTTATAATTGTCAGGGCGAGAATGCTGTAGCCGTAGTTTTTTGCCGATATCCGCCGTATAGGGGAGCCGTTGCAAGGCGTTGAACACCGGGGCTGTTATGCTGACATATGATCCATCTCCTGTTATCGGCGGTGCTCCGAAATCAAAACTGCCCATCGTCGTTGATCTCGATGGGACGCTGGTACTGTCTGATACGCTTCACGAAACTGCAGCAATGGCGTTATTTCGTAACCCTGTAGGGTTCGGTCGCTCTCTCCTCTCCCTGACCAAGGGACGACATGCGCTCAAAGCGGCGCTGGCAAGCGAGGTCAATGTCGTAGACGAGGTGTTCCCCTTGCGCGAAGACCTGGTAAAATGGCTACGTGAGAAGGCGCAGGAAGGACATAAGTTGCACCTGTGTTCTGCCGCCGACCAAACGATTGTCGACAAAATCGCACAGCGGGTAGGGATTTTTGCATCTGCCACTGGTTCGGCGAACGTGAATTTGAAGGGCAAGGCGAAGGCGGCCTACCTTCAAAAGCAGTTTCCCAGTGGCTTCATCTATGCAGGAGACCACGATGTCGATATCCCCGTATGGGAGGTATCAGATGGCATAGTGCTCGCCGGTACCAGCCAGGATGTCAGCCAACGTGCAAAAATGCTCGGTAAGCCTATTCTACAGGAGTTCCATAATACTCCCTTGAAGGTCAGGGAGTTCATGAGAGCAATTCGCGTCCACCACTGGACAAAGAATATCCTGCTCTTTGTCCCGATTATCCTGGCTCACGAATGGACTAATCCTTCGTTGATTGCGCAGACAATCCTGGCATTTTTCTGCCTTTTGGCAGTTACCTCCGCCACTTATCTGCTCAATGATATCGCTGACCTTAACGCCGACCGTCACCACTGGTCTAAGCGAAGCCGTGCGTTGGCCAGTGGTCGCCTCGCCATTAGCTCCGGATTTTTTATAGCGGGCTCTCTGCTACTCGGTGGATTTTTCGTAGCACTAATATTGTCGCTTGAGTTCGCGACTGCGCTCCTGGCATACCTTCTCATCACGGGTTCCTATTCCCTGGGCCTCAAAAGGGTGCCGCTCCTAGATACGCTAATCATTGGCATTCTGTTTACCACCCGCCTGATCATGGGAATCACTTTGCTGGAAAATCAGCGGCCGGAATGGCTGTTGACATTCGCCGTTTTCTTTTTCTTCTCATTGGCAACAGCCAAACGTCACACGGAGATCGTGCGTGCCGCCTCCAGTGGAGCCGATAGCCTCACGAGTCGCGGCTACCAGCTCGAGGATGCTGCGCTAACCTTGGCGCTCGGCGTTGGTGCGGCGATCGCTTCCCTTGTGGTGTTTATGATCTTCGTATTGCAAGAGTTGACACCGGGTTTCGCCTATACGCGTCCTGAGTTGCTCAGCGGCATTTCAATTATCATGTCAATCTGGCTAGGCCGTATCTGGCTGCTGTCGCATCGTGGTCAAATGAATGACGATCCCGTTAGTTTTGCCATCCGCGACCGCGTGAGTATTGGTCTCGGTATTGTTGTGGCACTGCTTTTTTTGGTGGCGTTATGACGACATTTAGCCGCCAAGACGATTTTCACTCCTGGGGGAACGTGCTGAAAGAAGAGCACCAGGTCGCACGGCCTGTATGGCGTGACCAGTTGAAGGCGACCGCGCTTACCGGCCGCCAGCAGGGTCTGACCTTGCTCGGAACCGGCTTACGGCGCTCTTACGGCGACAGTGGCCTTAATCCAGCAGGCGGCGTCATCGATATGGCGGGTGTCGATCGGATCATCTATTTCGACCCCACCGGGGGTATTCTGCGTGCGGAAGCCGGCCTGTCGTTCGACTCGCTTCTGCGGTTAATCGTGCGACAAGGATTTTTTCTCCCGGTGACGCCGGGTACGAGGTACGTGACCCTAGGCGGTGCTGTCGGAAACGACATCCATGGTAAGAACCACCATAAAAGTGGTTCGATCGGACGGTGGGTTCGAAGTTTAGGCCTTTTGCGATCAGATGGCGAAGAGCTTGAGCTTTCTCCGACGCAAAACTCCGAATTGTTTACCGCGACTATTGGCGGTCTAGGGCTTACAGGCCTAATCACCTGGGTCGAACTTGAACTGATCGCCGTTGAAAGTGCGAGTATCGATGCCGAAAATATTCCTTTCGGGGATCTACATGACTTTTTTACGCTGGCTAGGGAAAGCGAACAGAACTTCGATTATACGGTCTCGTGGATCGACTGCCTCGCCAGAGGCACGTCTCTAGGCCGTGGTTTGTTTTCGCGCGGCAATCATGCCAAGACAGGCTCCACGCTGCCCGACCGAAGCAATACCATGTTCACCATGCCTATGAACCTGCCCAAATTGGCGATGAACAGATATTCGATAAGCGCTTTCAATGCACTTTATTACTGGAACGGCAGGCGCAAAAGTGGAGGAGCCCGTATTGGACTACATCCATTCTTTTACCCGTTGGACTCGATCGGTCGCTGGAACAGGCTATACGGCCGAGATGGAATGTTTCAATATCAGTCAGTTGTTCCCTCCGCAGTTCAGGAGGACGCGACCAGGGACATGTTGAAGGCCATCTCCGCGAGCGGCCAGGGGTCGTTCCTCGCTGTTCTGAAGACGTTCGGGGCCTTGAAATCGCCTGGCCTACTGTCGTTTCCTAAAGAGGGTACAACCCTCGCGTTGGACTTCCCGAACCATGGTGGCAGGACACTTAGGCTGATGGAGCGCCTCGACGCTATCGTTCTGGAGGCTGGCGGCCGGCTTTATCCCGCCAAGGACGGCAGGATGTCAGCTCAGATGTTTCAGCAGGGTTATCCCGCTTGGCAGGAATTCGCTAAACACCTAGATACCGGGTTCAGCTCTCACTTTTGGCAGCGTGTCTCGCAAGTATGAAGGAAAGAAAATTGCGCGTCATCATTTTGGGAGCGACTTCGTCAATCGCTGCATGCACGGCCCGACTTTACGCAAAGGAGGGGGCCTCGATTCTTCTGGTGGGACGCGATGCTGGCCGGCTGTCGCAGATGGCCGTGGATCTTAAGGCACGTGGAGCGGAAATGGCCGAGGTGGCCATAAGCGATCTTGCGGCTGCAACCGACGCTGACACGCAGTTTGCCGATTTCGTCCAGCAAATAGGTGGTGTCGACCATGTGTTGATCGCCTACGGCATTCTCGGTGATCAAGGTGCAGCCGAGCGTGACTTGGTCGCAGCCGAAGAGATCCTGCGCGTCAACTTCAATTCGGCTGCCGCATGGTGCCTGACGGCGGCCAATACGCTCGAAACCCAGGGACGCGGCAGTCTCGTCGTCATCGGTTCAGTTGCTGGCGACCGCGGGCGGCGCGCCAATTTCATCTATGGCGCGGCCAAGGCTGGCCTCGAAACGCTGGTTCAGGGTATCGCCCACCGCTTCGCCGACAAGGGGCCACGCGTTGTTCTGGTTAAGCCAGGCCCAACAGTCACGCCGATGACCGAAGGAATGAACCGAAAGGGCGCGCTCTGGGCGCAGCCTGAACAGATTGCAGAAATCACCCACGCCCGCGCCTACCGCGGGGGATCTGTTGCCTATGCGCCCGGCTTTTGGCGATACATTATGCTGATCATTCGCAACCTACCTGCGGCGATATTCAACCGGATGGAAATCTAGTGGAAAAAATCGTCATAACCGGAGCCGCCGGACTGGTCGGGCAAAACGTCATCGCTCGCCTGAAGGGTACGCCCGGGCTGAAGATCGTTGGTATCGATAAGCATCCAAGCAACACTGCCCTGCTGCGTAGTCTGCATCCGGAAATCGAAGTGATCGAGGCGGATCTGGCGGTCGTGGGCCCCTGGATAGATGCCTTTGCCGGCGCAGACTCGGTGCTGTTGAACCAGGCACAGATCGGTGGACTGATCGAGCGGGAGTTCACCGATAATAACGTGACTGCCACGGAGCAAATCGTGGAGGCGATGCGCCATCACGGCACGCGATATTTCGTTCATATCTCCTCATCGGTGGTCAACTCGAAGGCAGACGATTTCTACACGCGCTCCAAGACCACCCAGGAGCGGTTCATAGACACCGTCGCCGACATCCCACATGTGGTATTGCGCCCAACGCTGATGTTCGGCTGGTTTGATCGTAAACATTTGGGCTGGTTGCGCCGCTTCATGGATCGCGTACCGGTTTTCCCAATTCCAGGCGATGGAAAATTCATCCGTCAGCCGCTTTACGTCGGGGATTTCTCGAGCATTATCATCTCGTCTCTCAAGAGCAAGCAGGTTGGCACCTACGACATATCCGGGCTTCAGCAAACATATTACGGTGATGTCATTCAGATGATACACGACACCGTCAGACCCAAGGCGCGCATCGTGCATATTCCCTACCAGTTGTTCTGGTGGCTGCTTTTCGTCTATGGCAAGGTTTCAAAAAAGCCGCCGTTCACAACAAGCCAGTTGGAAGCTCTTGTGATCCCCGAGACTTTCCCTGTGATCGACTGGCCGACTATTTTCAACGTCCAGGCGACGCCGCTGACGGACGCCATCAGTGAGAGTTATCTCGACCCGCGTTACAGCAAGATTATACTGGACTTTTAGGAGAAGATGATGAGCCGAGTTGTGGTCATCGGCGCTGGCGCCATGGGGTTGGCGGCTGCACATCGTGCGGTGCAGCTAGGGCATGAGGTCGACCTGATCGAAATCGACAGCGTCCCAGGTGGCATGGCCGCGCATTTCGATTTCGGTCCGCTGTCAATCGAGCGTTTTTACCATTTCGTGTGCAAGTCGGATGAGCCGACCTTTGCCTTGATGCGCGAGCTCGGGATTGGCGACAAGATGCGTTGGCGCGCTACTTCGATGGGTTATTTCATCAAGGGAAAAATCTATCCCTGGGGGGATCCGATTTCCCTGTTACGGTTCCCGCACCTTAGCCTAATGGCCAAAATCCGCACCGGCCTGCAAATGTTCATAACCACCAAATCCAAGAGCTTCAATTCGATCGAGGACAAGACTGCCCGCGAGTGGCTCGAAAGTGGATCGGGCAGAGAAGTCTACAACACGCTATGGAAGCGTTTGATGGATCTGAAATTTTACGAGCTTGCTGACGATATTTCCGCCTCGTGGATCGCCACCCGCGTACGCCGTATTGGAAGTTCACGACGTTCGCTGTTTCAGGAAGAACTTGGATACATCGAGGGCGGCAGCCAGACGCTGGTCGATGCGCTCGTGTCGGCGTATACTTCTAAGGGCGGCCGCTTACATCTGGCAACCTCGGTAGAGAAGGTCGAGACGGAGGCCGGCAAGGTGAAAGGCGTGCGGGCCGGCGATAGCTTCTATCCAGCCGATGCGGTCATTTCCACCGTCCCAACCCCGCTGATTTCGACCCTTGTGCCAGACCTGCCGGAGGCCGCGAAGGCGCAATATGACGCGATCCGGAATATCGGTGTGGTATGCCTTATTTTCCGGCTGAAGAAGTCGATCAGCAAGCATTTTTGGATCAATATCGTCGACGAAACGATCGAGATCCCGGGCGTGATCCAGTTCTCCAACCTTCGCCCGATCGACGACACGGTCGTTTATGTACCCTATTACATGCCGACGACCCAACCGAAATGGCACTGGAGCGACGAGCAGTTCATTGACGAGGCGTTCGGCTATATTCGAAAAGTCAATCCTGCGATCACCGGGAACGACTTGATCGACGCAAAGGTCGGTCGCCTTAAGCACGCCCAGCCGGTCTGCGAGCCTAATTTCCTAGACAAGCTGCCCCCCATCCAAACTGCGATCGCCGGTCTACAGATCGCCGACACCTGCTACTACTACCCAGAGGACAGAGGGATTTCCGAGAGCGTGCGTTATGGACGTGACATGGCGGAAGCTATCGGAAAATGAAGGCAACGCTTATCGGTCTATTGTCCAGGCCATTTATCAGATTTGCAATTTCGGGTGGCCTAGCTGCAGGGATCAATATCCTTTCGCGAATAACATTGTCCCAGATAACGCCCTATTCGATCGCGGTCACGATCGCCTATCTGTTTGGTATGACCACGGCCTTCGTACTGATGAAGCTCATGGTGTTCAAGAAATCAGGACAGCATCTTCAACAGGAATACGTCCGCTTCGCTCTGGTCAACGTGATCGCATTTGCACAGGTGTGGGTGGTCAGCGTCTCATTAGCACGCTATCTACTGCCGGCAATGGGCTTCCAGGCGCACTCGGACACGATTGGACATGTGATCGGCGTGTTAAGTCCCATCGCCACAAGTTACTTCATGCATAAGTATTTTACGTTTTCGAAACAAAATATATGATCCCCGCGGTTTTCAGGCCCGAGCCAGAATGGAATCTGATCGCGTCTACATGTTCTACAAGTGCTGAAGTTTGAAATACTCGACCGCGTATCACTGAAGGATTTCCAGAGGGTATGAGTGGAACTATGTTGACTGAAAGAAATCTGGCAAAGGTCTTGACAGGCGCTGTCACGCTGCTTGCCGTTGCATTGGTCATCTGGAGCTTATTCGTCATCTGTTGGCTTTTCACGCCAATCCCGTACTGGGACCAATGGGAAATGGCAAAGTATCTATCCACGCGCGGACCATTTTCGCTAAGCTATTTGATGGAGCCGCATGCCGAGCATATAATCGCAACAAGTAAATGGTTATATTTCATTGATTACTGGTATTTTGGTTACGCCAACCGCTTCCTTGTCGTCACGATTGTGTTGGTACACCTTTTAGTTGCCTATACGCTCGCGTCGGTGCTGGCCGGATTTCGCTGGTCGTCCAGCAAACGGTTGTGGACCTGCGTGTTCGCTGCTTTGATGCTTTCTCTAGCTCAATGGGAAAATCTCACAATCGGCTTTCAGACCCAATTTGGCCTGACTTCTCTTTTCGCAATAATTTCCTGCATATTTGCGACCCGTCTGGCATCCGATAAAACCATTCATTGGCAAGCGCTCTTTGGTCTGGTGGTTTTCACGCCGCTGACAGTATTTTCCATGGGCAACGGTATTGCGCTGATCTGCTGTTTCATTTTGATCTCTATTTTGACTCGCACGCGGTTTTCCACCTTTCTCGTTATGTTGTTGATCTACGCGCTTTGCATGGGACTGTTTATCGCCCAACGCAACGCGGGCAGCGCTTTGCATTTCGGCTCCAGCAGCCTTCTTGATGCACTGCGGTTTTTTATGGCGGTGCTCGGGGGCTCATTCACCACCAACTTTACGATCGCGACGGTTGTCGGTGCAGTGGTCTGCCTCTTGTTCCTGATTGAGTTTGTTTACGTGGGTGTGCTGCCCTGGGTTCGGCGCCAGACGATTGACCGAGCGACTGTTGTCTTTCTCTCAATTGCTATTTTTGTGCTCGCAAGCGGAGCAGCAGTGACAATAGGGCGTATTGCGCTTGGACCTGCGGCGGCGCTCACATCTCGCTATGCCACTCCAAACATCCTGCTTTATTCATCCATACTGGGTATCGGCTACCGACACTATATGTCCAATGTGCAGGACGAGCGCTCTGCAAGGCACCTGCTGTGCGTCTTCGGGTTTATCGGCCTCGCCGTTGCGTGCGTCCTGACGTCACGACCCTCAAACCTCGCCAACCTTATCGCGCGTAGCGACACCCTCACCACGGCAGGATACTTTCTGCTTTCCGGTGTGAAGGCGGATGATATCGTAGTCGATTTGTACCCTAGGCCTTTGGAAGTCAGTCGCCCGATTCAGTTCATTGAACAGAACAAGCTCAATATATTCTCTTCGAGATTTGGGCTGCGGGCACTTGGGCGCACTGAAATTACTAATGTGAAAGAGTTGCCGGTTTGTTCCTTCCTAGATTTGAACTCAACCTCGCGGATGGACGCGACCTCATGGAAAGTGTCTGGAAAGTTCCACAAGGTTGGAACCGAGGAAAAGCCGGAATGGATCATTGCGACAACGCTTGATGGCCGCGTGCTTGGATATGCGCCGCCAAAAAAACAACAAGAACATGGGATGGGGGCGTTCGATGTACCGATCCACTACAAGGACCAGACGTCTAGCCTTAATATATATATAGTTGCTCAATCAAGCTCTAGTCAACTTTGCCGATATGCGGGGGTGGTTGATCTTTCAGAAGGTTATTTCTCGCGCCAGATTCCCACAAACATTGTCGAAACAAACTACGAGGAGAAGATATCCTTGAGCAGCAATGTAGACTGGTTGCCTGGAACCGCGCAACACCTTGAGTCGTCAGCTTACAGGGTTCGGTCAACGTGGCAGGGTGACGATAATGCCACTGGCACCATACGTTACAGCTTTGCCGGAACGGACAATGAGTGCGCTAACGTCTTTGTGGGCATCATGCGGGGCCCGACCACTGTCGGTATGTCAATTGAGATATCTCGGGAGGGCAAAGCAACACGTCGGGTTTCGCTCGACACCATTAGCGAACAACAATGGTGGTGGTTGAAGGTACGGGATGCCGAAAGCTGTAGAAAATCATCGCAGTCTACCGTCGCACTGATCGATAACGGCAACGAATGGGGCGCCTGGGCCGCCATCACGACGCCGGTCGCCTCTTTTGATTGAAATGGAGGGCTCGGCGCAAAAGCTAGCAGTCAGCTTGCAATCTCAACCAATTTTGGATCGCCGCAGAGCAGGGCAGATCCTGCACCGGTATGATGAGCATCGGCTTGACAGCAAAGGATTTACTCATCTGCGGATTAACTGCTTATAACCTGGGAGGGCTTCCAACGCCGCTGAAAGCGGCATAGTGCGCTCGCACTCCGCTTAAAAAAGCGGATACAACAAAATGGCTCGAACGGCGCTGAACAGGCTTTATCTGGCTCTTCTTCAAGCCCCTTCAGAATCTCGGCGAGAGGAAATAGTGCGGTTTCCAGATCTTGCTAACTTTTAGTCTATTGGGGATGGTTCAATGCCTACATATCGTGACACGGGTCACCCGGCCTCATTGTGCGCATTTAGTCTCGAGCCTATCCGACGATTGAGCTTGCCCAGGTTAACCTTATACATTATTCCTTTTTTTGAAAGAAGAGCGGGTTACGGAGGTTTTTTAAATGCTCGGCGGTCAGAGTTCCGAAAACCAGCGCTAAGACCCGTGACAACCGCTTAATCGTGGTGGCTACCGATGCCTTAAGGGCATTCCAAATAACTTGGGCACAACAAATGGTTGCTACCTCTCGTGTCTGGGGGCTATTTCAAAATGACAGGAGACAACCCGGTCTGTCTTTGGTGCATTTGGGCGGCGTTTAACATCTTCAGGCTTTTTTTCAAGAGAAAGACAGCAAAGCACTATCATGGAATCCTATTCTCCAGTTTCCGTTTCAGTGGTCGTACCTATCTATTCAGGCCAGGACTACGTGAATGAGTTGATTGAGCAGCTTGCATCGGTCAGGAAGGGTTGGCGAGATCGCCAGGTTCCTCTTGATTTGACGGAAGTCATTCTCGTGGATGACTCTGCTATCGACGGCTCACCGGCGTTGATCGATGAATTAGCATTGGCATACGGCTGGGTCACAGCCGTCCATCTGATGCGCAACTTCGGTCAGCACGCCGCAACCATTGCCGGCATATTACATAGCTCTGGCGACTGGATCGTCACGATGGACGAAGACTTGCAACACTCGCCCTTTGAGATGGAAACCTTGCTCAAGGCAGCGACCTGTTCCGGTTCTGACATCATCTATGCAAAGCCAGTGAACAAAGTTCATGAAGATCGGGCCCGCGACTGGAGTTCACGCGGGTTCAAACGCCTGATGGTATTGCTGACCGGCAACGCGAATATCGCTCATTTCAATAGCTACCGTCTGCTGCGCGGTCCGCTAGCGCGCGCCGCATCCAGTGTCTGTGGGTATGACACCTATTTCGATATAGCACTTTCTTGGTTCTCCAACCGCGTGCAAGTCATTCATCTTGATCTTAAGGACCGGCGCTTCATAGAAAGCGGCAAAAGTGGTTATAATTTTTCACGACTGATGACCCATGCCCGTAAGCTCCTTTTATCCAGCCAAGTAAAAATGCTGCGTATATTCGGCTTGCTGGGGTTCGCAGTTGTGTTGGCCAGCATATTCGGCGGTCTATTTGTATTATTCGAGAAAATGGTTACACCACCGAGGGAAATTGTTATTGGATGGTCTTCGTTGATGCTTACCATCCTATTTTTCGGCGGAACAATTACGAGCATGGTGGCTCTTGTACTTGAGTACCTGTCAACGCTCGTTCAAGCAGCTCACGGAAAACCGATATTTTTTGTGGTCGACAGATCGAGTGACATTCGGCTGCGCACATATTTCGAAGCACCGTCAAAATGATTGTCAGCGCACGCGCTTGTCGGAACCCGTTGGAAGGCCAGAAACTCACCGCCATCTTCGGTGTTGGGCTGGTCGGCGGCGCACTTTTGCATTCCCTCATGAGCGATGAAATAGCGCGCCGTCTCGTTCTTCCGATAGACTGGCTGAATCGTGCCCAGCGTTTAAGCGATCTATCCGCTATAGCCGCAGGAATCTGCCAACAGCAGAACGTAAATGGCGCCATACGACAGGTCGATGTAGTATGGGCGGCTGGCAAGGCGGGCTTTAATTCCGACTGGGATTTGCTTCGGGGCGAATTGGATGCATTCAAAGATATCGTTGAATGGGTGATGGGTCTAACTATAATGCTGCCTGATACGACTGTAATCTTTCACATGCTTAGTTCTGCTGGCGGATTGTTTGAGGGGCAGCGTTTCATCGACAAAGAGTCGCAACCTCGTCCCCAGCGGCCCTATGGCGAAGCGAAGGTTTTGCAGGAGGCTGTCGTCGAGCGCTTGCGCGGCGACATAACGAGCCATATCTATCGTCCTAGCTCTGTTTATGGATTCAGTGGCTTCGGCGGGCGTATTGGGCTTATCAATGCACTGATCGAAAACTCAAAAAAACACTCCACTTCTCATATTTTCGGGGGCTTAGAAACACTGCGGGATTATGTTCTGTGTTCGGATATCGGGAGCTTTCTAAAGAAAAAAATCGAAGAAGCCAGCTCAGAGTCACAGACGTATTTGTTAGCAAGTGGAAGGCCGACATCAGTGCATGAAATGCTACAGATTATCAATCGGGTGGTTGAACGTCCTATATATCTAATGTTAGACGTGCGTCCATCGAACGCGAACCACATGACCTATCGGAGGTCTGCACTGCCTAAAGGTTGGAGGCCAACCGACCTTCATGCGGGAGTACGACTTGTTGCCCGGCAGTTGGCGGCGGCTTTTGAAAACGGAAACAAGATCGTAAAATCCATCTAAATGGTGACGATCGAGAAAGGTCAACTTGATATGGACCCGCAGCAGTCACAAACTGCAAAGACATTTGACGAATACAAAGACAATTACTCAGATGCTGTCGATGCGGCAGTCGCGTTTACAGGCCTATCTACAGATTTTTATACCCGCGTCAAAGCTGATTATATTACTGACCTTGTTAACGCCCATTTCGGCGACGGCCTATCGCTCTCAGCACTGGATATTGGGTGTGGGATAGGCAACTACCACCCATTGCTTGAGCCGAAATTTGCTAAGCTCTCAGGCGTTGACGTGTCTAAAGAATGCGTAGAAACCGCTAAGTTACGTAATGTATCTGTTGAGTACAAGGTCTATGATGGTTCGTTGCTACCCTATGATGATGCTTCTTTCGACATTGTTTATACTATCTGCGTGATGCATCACGTGCCGCCGTTGCATTGGCCGAATTTTGCAGCAGAGATGCGTCGCGTTCTAAGGCACGGCGGCTTAGCGTTGGTATTCGAACACAATCCGCGCAATCCGCTTACTATGCGGGCTGTTAATACGTGTCCTTTCGATAAGGATGCGGTGCTGCTACGAAGTGAAAAAACTGAACAACTGCTGCTAGAGGCGGGCTTTGTTGACGTCTCGTCCCGCTTTATTTTGTCTGTTCCGCCAGCGAACAAGTTTCTGCGTCGTGTTGATCAGTTTTTTGGTCGTATTCCTTGGGGCGGCCAATATTATGTCGCAGCTAAGTTATCGACATAGGATACCGTGAAATTGCGCAGCTCATTCCTACTGTTAAACTCGAATGCCTTGGTTGCAAGGGCGGCTCGTTTTGCAATTGTTGGAATCATGAGTAGTGGCCTTTATGCGGCAGTAACAATAGTTGGCCACGGAGTTTTTCGAGTTGACCCGAAAATTTCATCTATTCTAGGGTATCTGGCATCAATTCCATTCAATTTCTTTTTCAATCGCCATTTTTCGTTTCAGTCAGATGGAGGTGCCAGTGGCGAAGCTATCCGTTTTGGGTTAGTACATTTAGCAAACCTCGTTCTAACTTCAGCCATAATGCTGCTCGTAGTGGACGTGTTTAACCTTCACTATTTTTTAGGTATCACATTTGTCATCATTTTTGTCCCTATTGTAAATTTTGTTATAATGAACTGGTGGGTCTTTCAGAAATCTCCAACGCCCGATTAGCTAGATAAGAATACTGAGGTCGGAAATGCAAGCTAAGAAACGGGCACGGATTGGAGCAACATTCTTTCTGTCGCTGCTTGGCATCTTCGATAGCGTTTTTTTCCAAGCAAAGTAGAGAACGAAAGGTCATTCGGACTAGGAATCTCAAAGTGAACCTAAGCGGAAGCATAGCCAATCATCACGGAAGCCCGTAAGACTGATGATGCCTGTAGCTCTCGCATCAGGTGTTGCTCGAGTTACGTTAGGTGGGCTCGCGCAGAAACCTCTGTCCGAACCAATTCGTGCATGAAAGATGCAAAGATGCCACTAGTCTCTATTGTGATCGCGTACTACCAACACGAAAAATATATTGGCGAAACAATCGCTAGCCTACTCGCACAGACACTGGGTGATACGGAAATCATCGTCGTTGATGATAAGTCAAGCGATGGAGGCATGCCTATAGTCGAGGCCTTTCGGGACCGGCGAATCCGGACCATCTATCGCAGCAGCAATGGCGGGCCCAGCGCAGCAATCAACGATGGCGTTCGGGCCGCTAGCGGGACATATATCGCGCTCACGGGAAGCGATGACGTCTCGGAACCTTGGCGTCTTGAACATCAAGTCGAGTTCCTCACCCAGCGAAAGGCGAGTATAGCTTTTTCGGTTCCGAAGCTGATAGATGGACATGGCCGCGAACTACATGATCAGTTGTTTCCCATCTTCTTGCACCAACGTCAGCGGGATACCGCTCACGCGGCGTTGCGCAGCCTGTTTGTTCAAGGCAACACCTACTGCGCTCCAACCGCCCTAATCAAAGCGGACCTTTTTCAGGACATCGGTCTCTTCGACGAATCCCTTATCCAGCTGCAGGATTTTGATTTGTGGATGCGTGCTGCCAGCCATGGTCACACAATTGCGCTAGGCCAGCGCCGCGTGACACGCTATCGGCTTCACGACGAAAATCTTTCGCATCAGAGAAACGATGAGAGGATGCATGGCGAATTGATGCGCTGCTATATCAAATTTTTAAGGGATTGCCCACCAGAAGCCCTTGCCAAGGCATTTCCTGAAATGGCAAGACCTGGGAGCCAAGAAGTCGATCGCGCCATGATTGCAATCCGCCATGGTAGCGTTATGGTTCAGACGATAGGAAAAGCGATGCTTCTTAGAGAGATTTGGGACTATCCTCAGCCTGGTCAATCTCTGACCATGGACGATGCATTCGTCGCGGCTGCGATAAGCGCGGGTCTTCCTCCAGGAGTTCAACTTACGTCGGCCTTTGGTGAGCGCTTATGATCAGCTCGCTTTTAAAACGCGCGGCACGCAAGGCATTAAATTATCGGGAGGTGTCCGGTTCTTCCATCAGAACGCTTTCAGAACCGGGCGGTGTGGAGCCCAACATCAACATGCTTGTCCAGTCTGGTCTAATCGACCTAAAGTACTACAATCTACAGCTGGACGCTAGCATGTCTAACGTGCTGGAGGCTGCGCGCCATTATGTGCTGCAAGGTGCAATGGACGATATAAATCCAAATGCCGCGTTTGACACTCGATGGTACAGGGAGACCTATCTGCTTGACGACCCCAGCACCAATCCTCTGCTCGATTACCTGAAACATATTGAAAAAGAACAACGCGATCCATCTCCAGGATTCAGTAATGCTTTCTATCGCACATTCCACCGCGACGTGTCGAAGGCCGGCATCGATCCGCTGAGACATTTCGTCGAATATGGACAGTTCGAGAATCGCATTACTTCGCCCTTTGCAGATCAAGAGGCCCTTCCTAGCCGTTTCCGTAGTATCGGCGCCGAAATGCTTCCTCAGGACGGGGTCACCCAATTCCGCGGCACGTTTGCAGTCCAACCACTGAAGAAGTTTGCCGCCGCGATACTGAGCTCATCCTATCATCAGGCTCGCGACGAACATGAAGACGCGGGCATTAGAGAGTCATCTACCGCAGAATACTATCCAGCAGCGCCCTATGTTGCTCGTTTTGAAAGCGTCATTTTGATCGGCGGAAGCCGATTGGTGCTGAAGGACGAGACGACCGCCCTCTCAGATGAGATAAGCGCATTTCAGTTTGTCTCCAACTCATGCGTCCGACCCCATACTTTTCATCTGACTAAGGCTGGCAAATTGCTACTTACGCTGTCGCGGCAGTATCCTTCGCAGATTGACCGGGGCATCCATGTGATGCACGAGTATGCAGAAAATTACTTCCATTTTATCGTGGAGGTTCTTCCTAGGCTATTGCTAGCCGATGAGCTCGGGCTAGATCCGTCTATACCACTCCTCATTCAAAAGAATTTGGCACGTAACCTACGTGTACTGCTAGACGGCATGAACATAAACAAGCGACCGATTATTGAGTTAAATGATAGGCAGATATATCCGATTCATGACTTATATTTTGCGTCGGATGCATCTAGCATCCAAGATGTTTACGAACGCAAACGATTGCCCGAGGATACGATCCTACACTTAGGCCTTATCCGCCGCGTAGTTGACCAAATCCTTGAACGATATGCTCAGCCTATGCACGACGAGAGACAGCCCAACCGGAAGATTTATGTTCGCCGCGGGCAGCGCTATCGGGGTTTGCGCAATGAGACTGAAGTCGAGGACTTCCTCGTTGAACAAGGTTTTGAGCTAGTTAGCACGGATGACGTGTCGATCCGCTCGCAAATCAATATTTTCCGCGACGCCAAGCAAATTATCTGCCCGACCGGTGCGGCCGTAACTAATATCCTATGGTGTCGCCCCGGCACGGAGGTCAACATTTTTATGTCTGATCACGTCTCAACGCCAGACGAAATCTGGACGCAGCTGGGCACGGTTTCGGGGTGTAATGTGAAAATAACCAAGTGTGAGCGAGCTTTCTCGACCGATGGGAGATATGCGATGCACGATGACTACTTGGTCGATCTCAACACCGTACGTACAATTGTCGGCGAATTCGAGTACCGTTCAAATAGCATCTGACTGCACGCGTTGAGATTGGCGCCGTAATGGTGCGGAAAGAGAGCAGATACCCTTATGGTAAATAAATTGCGCAGCCATTATCTAATAGATATCCCCACAATACCAGATCAGCGGGGAAAATTAGCTGTTCTGGAGTACCAGGGCGCAGTTCTATTCGACATCAAGCGAGTTTATTATTTATTTGATGTACCGGCTGGGACGTCCCGCGGTGGACACGCACACCGAGAACTCGATCAGTTGCTGATCGCTATCTCTGGCAGTTTTACAGTAGATGTTGAAGGCACCGACGGAAAAAGCTCATATGTCTTGAACAGGCCTAACCAAGCGCTTTATATCGGATCTATGGTATGGCGTGAAATGCGGGACTTTTCCTCCAATGCCGTCTGCCTAGTGCTGGCATCAAGCGTATACACGGAATCAGATTATATTCGTAGCTACGGCGAGTTTGCTCGCCTACTCGGGAGCAAACAATGAAAGTTCCATTCGTTGACCTGCGAGGAGAGATTGAGTCCTCTCGCGTCGAGATGCTTGCTGCATTTGAGCGCGTCTTGCAAAGCGGTAATCTCATCATGGGCCAAGAGCTCGCCAATTTTGAAAATGAATTCGCGGCATTCTGCGGCGCCAAGCATGCGATTGGGGTTGGCAACGGGTTAGACGCCCTCAGTTTTGTCCTTCGCGCTTGGAATGTGGGGCCGGGTGACGAGGTGCTAGTGCCTGCACAAACTTTCGTAGCGACTTGGTTGGCCGTTTCCCACGTTGGCGCCAAGCCCGTACCGGTCGATATTGACATAAGAACGTATTTGATGGACCCGACAGAAATAACAGCCGCCATCACACCACGGACTAAGGCAATCATACCTGTTCATCTCTACGGTCAACCTGCGGATATGGCGGCGATCGGTGCGATCGCCGCTGAGCACGGTCTTAAAGTATTGGAGGATGCGGCACAGGCTCACGGCGCCACTTTCAACGGTATTCGCGCCGGTAACTTGGGCGATGCAGCCGCATTCAGCTTTTATCCCACCAAAAACCTCGGCGCGTATGGTGACGGAGGAGCAGTGGTAACCAATGACGATGGTTTAGCCAAGAAGTTACGAAGCCTGCGGAACTACGGGAGCGAGGTAAAATATGTCCATGATGAGATCGGCTACAATTCGCGTCTCGATGAACTACAAGCAGCAATCCTTCGCATACAACTCTCGAAATTATTGGTCCGCAACCTTAGGCGCAAAGCGGCTTCAGAGTACTATACGCGCGCGCTGGCTGGCGCCCCTGATGTGATTCTCCCCACCGAGGCCGAGAATGTCAGCGCAGTTTACCACCTTTACGTCATTCGCCATCCGCAGCGCGACTTGCTACTCCGAGAGCTCAATTCCGCGCATATCAATGGAGCTATTCACTATCCAATCGCACCTGCCGATCAGCGTGCTTATGCCGGCCTCTCGTCAGATGCGACGCCCAACGCTACACTCGCTTCTTCAACCTGCTTATCTCTCCCACTCTGGCCAGAAATCACACGACAAGAGCAAGACTACGTAGTGGAAAACATTGTTCGCATAACCAGTGAACTAGCTTGCTAAACCGGAAACGTTCCCGGACAAACGGCGAACCGGGCACAAAAGCAGTTGGGATCCTATCGATGCAGTCACTGGCGTTGTATTGTCGCCCTAGTGCGAGATTGATTTTTTCTTGCTACCTGTCAGTTCTGGGATTGATTGCGTTTGTAATGCCACGTGTGCAAGCCGAGCCTGATGCCTGGGCTATGACGCTTGGGCGCCTCATTCAAAAGGGAGTGGGGTGGAACGATCCGACCAGCTTCGCACTCGCAGCGCGCGACATTTACGAGACGGGTTGGATACGTATAGAAAATGTCTGGATCTTCAACCTCTGGCCGCCCGGGCTGCCGATAATTGAGGCGGCAATATTAAGTATATTCGGCAGAGAGGCTCCGCTGCTATTCATCTTGCAGGTAATTGCCGTTATCCTGCATACCTCCGTTGCTTTCACATTTTATGTTATTTTGCGCCGGTATACCAATGGCACTATTGCTTTGGTTACAGCGATCCTCCCGTTTGTTTTTCCGGTGACACAGGCCTACCTCCTGCAGCCAACCGGTGTTGCTTTCGGTGAGACGTTTGCTGTTGGCTTCTTTTTCCTAGGCATGTTGGCGAGCGTTGACGCGATTAGCAGACCTAATTACACTCGCGCGATGATAGCAGGCATTGCGCTATCGCTTTCAGCTTATATCCGGTCTCAGTTCGAAGTCATCTTATCAATTCAAGCAATAGTTGCTCTGGGCCTCTTGCTATTGGCGGTAACGGGAATGTTGCGTCGCATAACCGCTCAATCCGTTAACGTGGCCAAGTTGCTATGCGTCGTCATAATCGTTTTAAGCGCTCAGGGTGCTTTGTTGCCTTGGCGCATACACAATCTTCTCCAACGAGGCACGGTGCAATGGGTTTCTACATCCGCCATTACAGCTAGGAACTCTGTAATGTCAGATGCCGATCTCATAGCGATCGGCGGAGGCTTCGTGGTCCTCGGTGGCGGCAATGTCGCCTGTAAGGTAGCACCGCAAACCTGTGGAAACTTAGATCATGCGCAGTCTCTTTTCTACGAGACTTTTATTCAGAACCCTGTCGAGTGGCTATCTTACAAAGCTAGCTTAATGCCGAAATATTGGTTTGCACCTATTGGCAGTTGGGTCTTTGTCCAACATGAGGCAAGTTTATCCGATATGATTTATAATTCGATTCTTGCAATTACAATTTGTATCGCATTTGTAATGACGTGGACCTCTAAATCTCTGCGGCACCACGAAACATGGATTGCGATCGCATTATTCAATATTACATTATTTTTTTCATACGGCGCGATCGCCGTGTTTGTCCAATTCGAGGCTCGCTACCTCTATTTTCCAAAGGTGATCGGAATAACGCTTTTCTTGCTCGAGATCGCCGTTCTGACTTCGAATTGGTCTATCAAAAAAAGTGAACCCAACAACGGTATGGCTAGAGGCTAGGTATGGTACAGCGACAAGGACCGCAATCTGTCCATCCGTCGGCACAAATTCATAGCGATTCTCTATTTGATGCAACCGTCGATATCGGAGCGTTCACGGTAGTGGGTGCCGGTGTCTCACTCGGAACGTTTTGCTGTGTTGGTTCTCATTGTGACCTTGGTGACTGGCGGCAGGACATAACCGATAAAGATCTAACAAAGATCCAAATAGGCAACGGTGTGAAAATCGGCGCGCGCGTGAGTATTCACGGAGCCGTTGAGATTGGCGATGATGTCTCCATCGGTAACAGTGTTACTTTAAGGGGCCCACTTCAGATCGGCGATCGGACAGAGATTTTTGACGGGGCAGTGATCGGCGCTATCGGCCAATTCCCCGGACGGGAGGCAACTGGAGGCAAGATAGTTGTTAGTGCGGATGTCACCATTCGCGAATATGTGGTAATCAACCAACCGGTTGAGAGCACAGTGACGAAGATTGGACGTCATGCGTACGTGATGGCAAGGTCACAAATCGACCATGATTGCCAACTTGGAGACTATGTGAAACTGGCTACGGGTGTAACTTTAGGTGGTAGCGTCAAAATCGACGACTATGCCTATCTCGGGATGAATTGCGTTGTCCATCAGGGTATCAAAGTGGGAGCCCATACAATGCTTGGCATGAACTGTGCGATCCTTAAGAACGTGCCGCCGTTTGCAGTGATCATCGGTTCTAGTTTCGCAAAGATAAACGCTATTGGCCTTTCCAGACGTGATTTCACAAGCGACTCAATTAATATGATCGAAAGGTTCTACGCAACGTCCGGTTTTCTTAATCTTGGAAAACCAGTAAATTCTTTAGAAAAGGATCTCCGAACGATTTACAATTTCTATTTAAATAACAACGGAAAGCCAATATACTCGCCGGTGTTTTTGACCAAGTGAATTTGAGGTTGTCAATGGTTAGGATGCATTGTTACAGCAAGCCAAGACAAACGGAAATAGAGTTTAAACTTATGCAGATGGCGGTTAATTTAGATTAGCCGTATTGCGTGTCCGTACTTGCTCGCCCTACGCCTCGTCATCACTCTAATATCACCTGGTTAGCGTTTGCTCGTGCTTGATCTTAACCATCAAGCTGCCAATTTTCATCGTCTCTGCCTAGCTGGGCAATCGTAGTCGGTATGAACCGGCCATTCTCGAGAGGCAAAAGGGTATGCTACAATCAAGCGAATGCTTTAATTTTGATCATCTTGGTCGTCTAGAAGCAGAGGCAATTCACATATTTAGAGAAGTTGCAGCCAATTTCGCTCGACCTGTCATGCTGTATTCCGCAGGCAAGGATTCGTCGGTAATGCTGCACCTCGCGAGAAAAGCATTCTACCCAGCGAAGCCGCCGTTTCCCTTCTTACATATCGATACGACCTGGAAGTTTCAGGAGATGATTGCCTTTCGCGACCGGACTTTTAAGGAACTTGGGCTCAAACTCCTAATTCATATAAATCCGGAGGGTATAGCTCAAAATATAAACCCGTTCACGCACGGCTCAGACACCCATACACATGTCATGAAAACGCTGGCTCTGCGGCAAGCGCTTGAAATCTACAAATTCGATGCAGCCTTTGGGGGCGCGCGCCGCGACGAGGAAAAATCTCGGGCAAAAGAGCGTATATTCTCGTTTCGCAACAGCCAGCATGCATGGGATCCGAAAAACCAGCGTCCCGAGATGTGGAAGACCTATAACACCCGTATCACTCCTGGAGAATCGATACGCATCTTTCCGCTGTCAAACTGGACAGAGATAGACGTTTGGCAGTATCTGTTGGCTGAGGACATCCCCATCGTTCCACTGTATTTTGCAAGCAAACGGCCAATCGTGGAGCGCAACGGAATGTTGGTTATGGTCGACGATGATCGTATGCCGCTTCGCGCAGGAGAACAGGTGGAGGAAAAGGTTGTCCGGTTCAGGACGTTGGGTTGCTATCCTCTTACCGGGGCCATCGAGTCTGCTGCCACGACGAAAGAGGCAATCATTTCCGAAACGCTCCTCGCTCGGACCTCAGAGCGGGAGGGTCGCCTTATCGACAAGGACGGGTCCGGCTCGATGGAAAAGAAAAAGAAGGAAGGGTACTTTTGATGGCTGTCATTCAGCAAGACCATCCGTCTTCTTCGGCATTTGACGACTTTGAACATCGGCGGACAAAGTCGTTTTTGCGCTTCCTCACGTGTGGCTCTGTCGATGACGGCAAGTCTACGTTAATCGGGCGTCTCCTTTACGACTCAAGTCATATATTCGAGGACCAACTCACGACACTCGAGCAGGACAGCGTTAAACATGGAGCCACAGGTAGTGAACTCGACTTCGCCCTTCTCCTCGATGGCCTTGAAGCGGAGCGCGAACAAGGCATTACGATTGATGTGGCCTACCGCTTCTTTGATACGAAGAAGCGCAAGTTTATCGTAGCAGATACACCAGGGCACGAAGAATATACGCGCAATATGGCGACTGGCGCATCGACGGCAGATTTAGCCGTTCTGCTTGTAGACGCACGTCGAGGTGTTTTGTCGCAAACCAGGCGCCATTCAGTAATTGCGTCACTTCTCGGAATCCGTCACGTGATTTTGGCGGTTAACAAGATCGACCTCGTCGACTACGACGAAAGAATCTTTAACGAGATTGCATCGGACTATGATAACTTTGCGAAAGATCTTGATTTCATCACGACCGTCCCAATTCCAATATCCGCTCGATTTGGTGACAATGTTATCCATCACTCAACGAAAATGCCGTGGTACAGCGGCCCAACGTTGCTCGAACAACTAGAGAACGTGCCAGTTGACGATATAGATGTCGATAACCCTTTCCGCTTTCCTGTTCAGTATGTATCGCGGACTGATCTAGACTTCCGCGGCTTTGCAGGACAAGTCGCTTCCGGCAAGATTGCAGTCGGCGACCCTATCGTCGTCGCTAACTCAGGCAAGCTCTCGCGGGTAAAGGAAATCGTCAGCATGGATGGGTCGCTCATAGAAGCTCGCGAAGGCCAGGCTGTTACCATTGTGCTAGCTGACCACCTTGATGTGTCTCGTGGCAACATACTGGCTAAACCAGAGTCACCACCGCAAGTAGGCGATCAATTCCAAGCTCACATTATCTGGTTTGACCGGGAGCCTTTAATTCCGGGACGAAGGTATATACTGCGGACGGAATGCGACGGCGTCACAGCCAGTATTACTAACCTCAAGTATAAAATTGACATCCATAACTTAGGGCATATTGCAGCCAATACGCTCGCCTTGAACGAATTTGGTGTTTGCACTCTTGCTCTTCAGTCGCCAATAGCTTTCGATACATTTCGTAGCAACCGCATGACCGGTAACTTCATCCTTATCGACCGTTATACAAATGCGACGGTAGGCGCAGGCATGATTGATTTTGCGTTGAGCCGCGCGCAGAATATCCATTGGCAGGCGTTGGAAGTAAGCAAGAGCTCGCGCGCTGCTCTGCTGAACCAAAAACCGGCAGTTCTATGGCTCACAGGGCTGTCCGGATCTGGGAAATCGACCATCGCGAATAATCTGGAAAGGTTGCTGCATGCAGGTGGGAGGCACACAATTCTGCTTGACGGCGACAACGTACGCCATGGTCTAAATCGCGATCTTGGCTTCACTAATGCCGATCGGGTCGAAAACATCCGGCGGATGGCAGAAGTCGCAAAACTAATGGTCGATGCTGGCTTAATCGTTATAGTTTCTATGATATCCCCTTTCCGTTCTGAAAGGCAGTTCGCTCGCGAATTGATGGAACCCGGAGAGTTTGTCGAAGTGTTCATCGACACCCCGTTGGAGGACTGTATTCGGCGCGACCCCAAAGGATTGTACAAGAGAGCCCTGGCAGGAGATATCCGTAATTTTACTGGCGTCGATTCACCTTATGAGGCACCTGAAGCCCCGGACCTTCGTTTACTCACTGTCGGCACCGAACCCGAGATCTTAGCCATAAAGATCCAAGAGTATCTTGAAAAACGGAAGTGACCCTATAAATACAGCACTATTAAAACCCGAAGTCAGCGGCCTTCAGAGGATTAATGCATCGCTACAGTCATGCCTTAGCCTGATATTCCCAGTGCGCCATTATCCCAGAAAAGATACTTTGTACTCTATTCAACTCTTCTGGAGTAAGCGATATGGTGCCTTCTCCAGCACTATCGCTGCTAAATGCACGACCATAGCCCTGTGACTCGAACGCCCCAGTGCGCGCAAGCCATTCTGGCGAGCTGGATTTGGCTAAGTCGACGGGATTTCCCAGAAAATCGGAAACAGCGTCAAGGGATTGTCCCAAGATAAGATCCTCATACCGAACCACAAGCTTTGATAGCGTGCATTCGTTTTGACTAATAGATCGGATGCCATCGTAGCACCGATAAACCATCATAATATCGGATTCCATATCCCAGTCCGCGCCCGCTTTTTTACGAACACGCTTCATCGACGCCATAACGTCGGCGGGATGCCTCACGATAGCTAAGCAGACGGTTTTTGCATCCAACAAGTCAGCAGCACGTGGGAAACAGGCACTAAGCAAAGGGTCTTTAAGCACCAACGGCCGATCGCCACCAGAACCCATAACGGACAAAACCTTTTCCACGAGACTACTGTAAAGGCGAACGGCGCTTCCTTCATCTTTGAAGAAATAGTTGAAACGAACCGGATCGGGGTATGTCGTTACCCTATCATACAACGAAAAAATGTCTGTGAGATAGTTGCACTCCGGCATGAATTCAGCACCTAAGCTCGAACATACAACTCCTTGGAGTGCGGTCGTACCAGATCGAGGTGGCCCAATTATCAAAACTTTCTTCAAAACAACGCACCATATAAAAAGATTCTTCGCCTTATGGCATATCAGCAAAAGAGCCATAGCGCCATAACCAACGGTAGGCAGCCATCGTCTCGCTCGAAAGACCGTCTCCGTCGCTGGTGTAGGTCTGTCCGACGGTCGCAGAATTGAATGTCGGGATGACTCCGGTGATTTAAGCGGCTGAAAAATGGTGGTGGCAAGAAATAACAAGTTGCGGAAATGGATCGTGTCCCGCCGGGTGGTGTAGGTTGTGGAGGGTAGCAAAGGCGAGTGCCCGCGCGCTTCCATAGCGCTGTAGCGGGTGATCGGCTTTGCGGGCGGCCACCAGTGTTTTCCGTTAGGGTCGGGTTGTTGAAGACCAACCTGACGGAAAGATCACCGATGACCAAAGACATGATGGACGTGCGCTCGCTTGTTGAGAAGAGCGCGGATGCAGATTTATTGCGTGAGATGATCGGTTTTGCCGCCGAGCGGCTCATGGAGCTGGAGGTCGGCTCAGCCACAGGTGCCGATTTCGGCGACAAGAACCCGTTGCGGCTTGCTCAGCGCAACGGCTACCGTGACCGTGATTGGGAAACCCGAGCTGGGACCGTGGAGCTTCGCATTCCGAAGCTGCGCAAGGGCAGCTACTTTCCGAGCTTCCTCGAACCCCGCCGCATGGCAGAGAAGGCTCTGACGGCGGTCATCCAGGAAGCTTATATCCAGGGCATCTCGACCCGTTCAGTTGACGACCTGGTCAAGGCCATGGGGATGAGTGGCATATCCAAAAGCCAGGTGAGCCGTCTCTGCGAAGAAATCGACGTTAAGGTGAAAGCGTTCCTCGACAGACCGATCGAAGGCGACTGGCCATATCTATGGGTCGATGCGACCTACCTCAAAGTCCGACGCGGCGGACGGGTTGTCTCTGTCGCTGTCATCATCGCCGTCGGCGTCAACAGTGATGGCCGGCGCGAGGTCCTGGGTATGGAGGTTGGCACGTCAGAAGCCGAACCGATCTGGACGGAATTTCTGCGCAAGTTGAAACGCCGAGGATTGCGCGGCGTCAAGCTTGTCATCTCCGATGCCCATGAAGGTCTCAAAGCGGCCGTGACCAAGGTTCTCAATGCCACCTGGCAGAGGTGCCGGGTTCACTTTATGCGGAACGTCTTGGCGCATGCCGGAAAGAGCGGTCGGCGGGTCGTCTCCGCCTTCATCGCAACGGCCTTTGCCCAGGAAACACCGGAGGCGGCCAGCGCTCAATGGCGTAGTGTCGCCGACCAGATCAGGCCGAAAGTGCCAAAACTTGCCACCATCATGGACGATGCCGAAGACGATGTTCTGGCCTACATGACCTTCCCGAGAGAGCACCGGGCAAAGCTACACTCGACCAATCCGATCGAGCGTCTCAACGGCGAAATCAAGCGCCGCACTGATGTGGTCGGTATCTTTCCCAACGACGAGGCAATCGTCCGTCTTGTCGGGGCGCTGCTGCTCGAACAGAACGATGAATGGGCCGTGCAGCGCGCCCGGTACATGACCCTTGAGACCATGGCCCAAATGAGCGATGATCCCCAAATCAGTTTGCCAGCAGTGGCTCGCTGATATCCCCTCCGACCTCAGTCGGAAAGCACGGCAATCAGCCGCGACCTACACCACGTCCAGGGGCACGATCGCGGAAATGGCCCCAATCGTTCGCCGATCCTCGCCTAGGCGACTCGACGACGAGCTGTGGTGCTTTCCCACCGGCCCTTTCCGCCTATTCTGTCGGAATCCGCCTTCTTTCGGTTAATCGGTTTCTCCGGCACCACGCTCCGGTGATTTTTCGGGAGAGATGCCGTTAAAGCTCCCTTGCTGTTGAAAACGGTCTTAGAAAGATGGTACGTGACCTCTCAAATAGATTTAAGGAAACGCGCTGCCGTGACACTCCAATCAAATGATTCACACAACGGAAAAGTCGACGTTTCCCTCCATAGTATTGCACTTCCGCGGATGCGTTATTCTAAAGATGTCGCCAAAGCGATCGCCATAGACATTGGCAGCGGGTCGGTATTGTTGATAGGTCGTGGGCGCGGACTGCTTGTTCAGGAGTTGAAAAAACTCGGCATCCGAGTATTCGCGATTGACATAGACTCGCACGATGCCCGTGACACTTCCGATCTGGCTGTTTCGAACAAAACGCTGGACAGGTCGATCGAAACTGCAACCGCAATTGATGCTATCAGTTCTTTATCCGACAAGATACTGGTTTGCTGGGATGGAGAATGCATTGACTGTCTGAACCAGACATCACTTTCGTCGCTAATTCATTTGCTCTCCGAGTTTGCCAGCCGTGGATTCGTCCCGCAGCAGAGCTACACTCCGGACTTTACGGTTGGCTCGCTGGCCTTGCTGGAACGTCGTCAAGACGTGATAACCGAAAATAAGCAATTTGGCTTCGCTGACCTGCTGGCCGAGCGCATTCAGGCGTGCTTCCATCTACTTGGCATTAATGAAGAACACTACGCAAGTCTCCACGCGCTGAAGACAGAATACGAAAATCGAATTGTTGGCGCGGAGCGACAACTCTCCCAATCGCTGGAGATGCAGGAGCAGATCCGAGCATCAGTCAAGGAACTACAGAACTCGACAAGCTGGCGTGTAACTGCTCCGTACCGCTATTTGGGTGCGCAGATCGTGCATATCAGGAAATTTTTGCGGATTGCTAGGATACTCGCAAAAAGCCGCGGAGGGTATTCGGCTTTGATAAAGGCCGCCGTTTCCATCCTCTCTAAAGATGGACTGCGTGGCGTCATAAGGGCATGGCGATCAGCCAATATCACCTCGATTTCAGGGAGTGGCTCAGGCAGCAACTATTCGAAATGGCTCGAAACGTACGGGATACTAGGCGACGAGGCGCGCCAGAGGATCAGATATGAAATTGGACAGTGGCGTAACCCGCCGCTGATATCGATCATAATGCCGGTTTATAATCCCGAACTTTCCTGGCTTGAGGATGCGATTGAATCAGTGCGCGGGCAGCTCTATACCAACTGGGAGCTATGCATTGCGGACGATGGCTCAACGAGCGAGGGCGTTAAAGAGGTCCTTGAGGCTTACCATGCCCGAGACAAGCGCATCAAGGTTACATATCGGACAGTAAACGGGCACATTTCCGAAGCCTCCAATTCAGCACTGGCGCTTGCGACTGGCGAGTGGATGACGCTTCTTGACCAGGACGATCTCCTGACTGAGGATGCACTCTATTATGTCTCAAGAACGTTAGTTGCAAATCCGGATCTCGATCTCGTCTATTCCGACGAGGACAAGATTGAGGACGGGCACCGGTTCGATCCGTACTTCAAGCCGGACTGGAATGTCGAGTTGCTGCGTTCGCATAACATGGTCTGCCACCTAAGCACCTTCAGGATTGAGCGAGTTAGGGCAATCGGTGCATTCCGCAAGGGCTTCGAAGGCTCTCAGGACTACGATCTCGTGCTGCGGTTTTCCGAAGGTCTCGGCTCCGATCGCATAGCGCATATACCACGCGTTCTTTATCACTGGCGAGTGCATTCAAACAGCACCGCGCAGGAGAGTGGCAACAAGAGTTACGCCGCCGTTGCCGGCCAGAAGGCGCTCGCTGAACATCTTGACCGCCTGGGCGTGGATGCCACGGTGGAGACCCTTGAGACGGGGATGTATCGCACCCGTTACCACCTTCCACAACAGCTGCCACTGGCGAGCCTTATCATCCCTACTCGCAATGGACTCGATCTGGTCCAACAATGCGTGACGTCCATCCTGCAGGCGACCAGCTACCCAGCATATGAAATCATCATCGTCGACAACAATTCAGACGATCCAGCGACGCTCGCCTATTTCCGCGACATAGCGACAAACCCACATATCCGCGTTGAGCGAGACGAGCGGCCGTTCAATTATTCTGCCCTCAATAATCGGGCGGTTGAGATGTCCAACGGTGACTACGTTGTGCTGATCAATAACGATATAGAGGTCATCAGCCCGGACTGGTTGAGCGAAATGATGAGTCTGGCAATGCAAGATGGTGTTGGGGCCGTCGGCGCACGTCTGTGGTATCCGGATGATACGCTGCAGCATGGCGGCGTGATCATAGGCCTTGGTGGTGTGGCCGGCCATTCGCATAAACAGCTGAAGCGGGGATTGCCTGGCTATTTCCGTCGCGCGGAATTGCCGCAGGATTTAAGTGCCGTCACTGCGGCCTGCCTTGTCATCAGGAAGTCAATATTCGAGGAGGTTGGCGGTCTCAACGAGGTCGATCTGAAGATCGCCTTCAACGATGTGGACTTCTGTCTAAAGGTCAAGGAGGCGGGTTACCGCAACGTCTGGACACCCTACGCTGACCTCTATCATCATGAATCGGCAACCCGCGGCCTTGATGACACTCCGGAGAAGGTCGAACGGTTCCGACAGGAGATCGCTTATATGCACGCGCGCTGGGAAACGCATCGGCGGCCGGATCCGGCCTACAGTCCCAACCTTACGCTGAATTACGAGGATTTTTCGCTCGCCTGGCCGCCGCGCAACGACGAGGGACCTAAGCTTGCCTCTTGAGGCCTGGCGTGCCTTGTTTTTGAACCGCTTGTCGACTAATCCTCCCTCCCAGTATTGCCGGCGACGGCACCAATAGCATTTGCACGAAAGACAATGATGCTCAGCCAAAGAAATTATTTGAGGGCCGCCCTGGCTGATCTCTGGCAGGGCGTGGAGCGCCGGGAGCTCTGGCTGTACCTTGGATGGCGCGACGTCAAACGTCTTTATAACCGTTCGGTGCTTGGACCTTTCTGGCTGACGCTTTCCATGGGCATCATGGTGATGGGCCTAGGCCTGCTCTATTCTCAGATCATGAAGGTCGATGTGGCGCATTATCTGCCGAATCTTGCGATCGGGCTGATCACCTGGGGGCTGATCAGCGGCGTCATTATCGGTGCATGCAACATTTTCAGCGCGGCCGGGGGCTCGCTCCGGCAAATTCGTATGCCACTCAGCATCCATATCTACCAGTTCGTCTGGAGCCAGGTCCTGACCTTTGCGCACAATTTCATCATCTATTTCATCATCATTGCTGTGTTCAGAATTAATCCCGGCTGGTCGGCGCTGCTGTTCGTTCCGGCGGTCTTACTGATTCTCCTCAATGGCGTGTTCATTTCCCTGATCCTAGGCCCGCTGTGCGCCCGCTTCCGCGACATCCCGATGATCATTGCCAGCATCATGCAACTTGCCTTCTTCATGACACCGATCATCTGGAGCGCACAAACGCTAGAGGGACGTGGGCTCGTATTGAACGCCAATCCGTTCTATCATTTCATCGAAATTACCCGCGATCCTCTGCTCGGTGGCACCGGCACCCTGATGAACTGGGGGGCCTGCATCGGTATCACCATAGCGCTCGGCATCGCCGGTATCACATTCTTCTCGCGCTACCGCGCGCGCGTCGTGTACTGGAGCTGAGCATCATGGCTAGTATTTCCCTTCACAACGTTGTGGTCGACATCCCGATCTATCAGCCGGCAAACCGCTCCCTCAAGAACAACCTGCTGGCTTCTGTTACCGGCGGCCAGATCAGGCCGAAACAGGGCACCAACAGCATTGTCATCCGGGCGATTGACGACATGACGCTTGATATCGATCATGGCGCCCGTGTCGGACTGATCGGTCACAACGGTGCAGGCAAGTCGACCATCCTTCGTGTCATGGCCGGCATCTATGAGCCGACCGCAGGCAGTGTCCGGGTGGAAGGTGACGTGGCGTCGATGTTCGATATTGGCTTTGGCATGGACCCGGAGGCGTCCGGCTGGGAAAACATCATCCTGCGCGGTATGTATCTCGGGTACTCCAAACAGGATATCATTGCCGCCTCGCCGGAAATCGGCGCGATGACGGGCTTGGGCGAGTTCCTGGACATGCCTCTGCGGACTTACAGCGCCGGGATGTCCACTCGCCTGGCCTTTGCCGTTTCAACCTCTATCCAGCCGGATATTCTTCTTATCGATGAGGGTATCGGGGCAGGTGACGCGGCCTTTTTGGCGCAGGCCAAGGAACGCATGCGCACTTTTATCGGATCAGCTGGCATCCTTGTCCTCGCCTCCCATTCGAACGAACTCATCCGGGAATGGTGTTCGGAGGGTCTGTGGCTGGAGCACGGACGCGTGCGGATGCGCGGCCCCGTTGACGACGTATTGGCGGCTTACACGGCATCCGTCGGGCACTGATCACACACCTCTTCTGGCAAGCCTGCGCGACTGAATTTGGATCAATTAAATGCGGTCGTTGATGGCTGGCAATCATGAGCCGCAGGAGAGGCAATTGTCCGCAGGCGACTCAACGGGCAGTGGTGGGCAGCGAGTAGGCTGTGTCATCGTGACCTATCGGCCGCACCATGAGCCGTTGTTGAGGCAGCTGGCCGCCATTCACATGCAAGTCGGCACCATCGTTCTGGTCGACAACGGCGATGGTTTGTCGCTTCCGACGTTTCCGGAAGAGTACGGTCTGGAGGTCATCTGCCTTGGCGCGAACGATGGCATTGCACGGGCTCAAAATGTCGGAATACAAAGGCTATGCGAACGGGGTGCAACCCACATACTGCTACTTGATCAGGACAGCCTGCCGGCGGCCGACATGGTGGCCTGTCTTCTGGAAGGCCTGACCCAATTGCAGCAGGCGGGGATCGCGGTTGCGGCGGTCGGGCCGCAGTACAGCGATCCTCGTCAAGGCGCCCATTCGCCTTTTGTCTACCGGGAGGGGTTGGCGCTCAAAGAGCGTTCGCCTCACGAAACCCATTCTTCGGCGGTGTCGGCAGACTTCCTGATTGCTTCGGGTTGCCTTATCCCCGTAGCCGTTCTGGGCGCTGTCGGCGCCATGGACGAAAGTTTGTTCATAGACTACGTCGATATCGAATGGGGCCTTCGCGCGCAGCAGCTAGGGTATCCCAGTTACGGGATACCGGCAGCGCAGATGGAGCATAGTCTCGGTGACGACTGGATCGTCCACAGAGGGCGGCGGTTCCCGGTTCATAGCCCGCTGCGGCACTATTACTATACACGCAACTCAATCCTGCTGGCCCGCCGTCCCTGGATCGGCTGGCCCTGGCGGTTTATCCTCCTTCGGCGCATGGCAAAGCAACTCGTCTTCTTCAGTGTCTTCGTCCACGGCAAACGGCTGGAAAACGCTTGGATGATGACACGTGGTGTCTTACACGGGGTCCTAGGACGCAGCGGAAAATTATGAGTAACACACCTTCACGGGCGATCACCATTGACCCAGCAGACTGACAAGCCAGCCGAATTCACGATTTTCGTGCATGTCTTCTATGCCGAGGTCTGGGAAGAAATGCGCCTGGAAATCGCAGGTGCCGTCCGGCAGCCTTTTGGTCTCGTCGTCACGCGGCCGCCCGGCATAGGCGCGGTGACCATTCCGGATACACCATTTCTGATCTTTTCCCGCCAGATCGAACTCGAAAACCGCGGGCGCGACATCCTGCCTTTCCTACGCGCGCTCCGCCATCCGGACCTGCCGCAGACGGATATCGGCTTGAAACTGCATACGAAGCGCTCACCGCATCGCTCAGACGGGGCCGACTGGCGGCGCTTCATGTGCCGCTCGCTCTTGGAAACAGACGGGCAGGGCGCGTCTCTTGGGCATAGATTGCTGGCGCAAGAGAAACGGATCGCTCTTGTTGCTCCGCACGCGCATCTCATGGCGCTCGATGGCCGTACGTCGATCAACGACGGCATCATGTCAGGCATGCTCGCCAGCCTTTTCGGCCGGGATATGGCGGTCGATGTCACAGCGACCCGTTTCGCTGCCGGATCGATGTTTTGGTTCCAGCGCTCGCCGCTGACGCCGCTACTTACGGACGATATTGAAGCTCAGTTCGCCGCCGAACACGGGCAGTTGGACGGAACAGCGGCACATGCGCTCGAACGACTGTTTTCCGCTATCGTCGTGCGTCAGGGTTTCCTGTCCTGCGCTATGGAAAATGCCGTGCCTGTCCTCGAGGCGCAGTCATCGACGCTCTCGACTGCGCAGCTGGCTGACCTCATTGACCGGACCTTGATCCGCGAAAACCCGTTCTCGCTCCCTATTCGGGATTTCTGGCGTAAAAATCCCCGTCTCCTGAAAGTGGCGCATGCTATCTACGCTCGCCTGCCCAAGGGCATCATACGCGTTCTTCGCAAAGCAATTCAGCGCTAACAGCACCCGCTACCAGAAGGGCTAGGCTCACCGGCATGGTTACGAATAAAACGCGTATCGCCTTCGTCATTTCCGAAGACTGGTTTTTCGTGTCGCATTTTCTGCCCATGCTGCGTGCCGCGTGGGATGCCGGCCTTGATCCGCTCATCATTACCCGCGTTGGCCGCTGTCAGTCGACCCTGGAAAGACTGGGCGCCCGCGTGATTCCGCTGAATGTCGAAAGGCGTAGTATCGGACCGCTGGCCGTCGCCTCTTCGGTTCGGCGCATGGCAAAGATCTTGCGGGCAGAAAAGGTCGATATCGTTCACTGCATCGCGTTGCGCTCGATTATTCTCGGCGGTCTCGCGGCCAATTTGGCGGGGGTTAGAAACCGCGTCATGGCGGTTACCGGTGGCGGCTTGCTGACTGCCAACACGGACTTGGGCGCTGGAATTTTGCGTCGTCTTATCAAGAGTTCCATCACGCTGATTGCGTTGCGCGGCGAAAACCAGTTTCTTTTCGAGAATGTCACCGATCCCTTAAGTTTCGGGCTGGCGCCCACTGCCTCCAATGTCACCATCGTGCCGGGCGCCGGTGTCGATCCGCAGTTCTACACGGCCGCCGCACCGGCCACGGCCGGTGCACTGAAAATCGCCATGGTCAGCCGCATGGTCTGGTCCAAGGGAGCCGATCTCGCCGTCGAGGCGGTGTCTATCGCCCGCGAGCGCGGATATGATGTCTGCCTTTCCTTGTATGGCACGCCGGACCCATCCAACCCCAGATCGCTTTCCGAAGAAACGCTGAACAGCTGGTCGATGCGGCCGGGGATAAAATGGCAGGGCGCAACACAGGACGTGCGGTCGGTTTGGGCCGCCCATGATTTGGCGTGCCTGCCAACCAGAGGCGGAGAAGGGCTTCCGCGCTCGATCCTGGAAGCAGCCGCCTGCGGCCGGGCCATCCTGACCACCAATGTTCCAGGTACCCGCGACTTCGTGCGGGAAGGGCAGGAGGGCTGGCTCGTTCCACCCGACGACGTCCTGGCGCTCGCGGATCGGATCTGTGCCCTGGCATCGTCTCCCGCACTGGTGGCGACGGCTGGTGTGAACGCCCGCGCGCGGATCGTGGCCGGCTTCACGGAAGCGCATGTGGAGGGGCAGGTGTCAGCGCTCTACCGACGTTTTCTGGCGCCCTGAACGACAACGAACCCAAGCCATGGGACGATCTCCGCCTGCCATGGACGCGCTGCCGGTGCAGTTGAACCGCCGTCACCGGACGGCGGTCCGCAGACGGTAGCTCAAAACGCGCTGTCGTCTCCCGCCTCGGCGAGCTTCATCAGGTACTTTCCATAAGTGCTCTTACCGAGGGCGATTGCGAGCTTTGTCAGTTGAGCGTCGTCGATGTGGCCCATCCGGTAGGCAACTTCCTCCGGGCAGGCGACTTTAAAGCCCTGGCGCTTTTCGAGAGTACTGACGAACTCTGCGGCTTCGAGCAGACTGTCGGGTGTCCCGGTGTCGAGCCATGCGTAACCGCGACCCATCAGTTCCACCGAAAGCTGACCGCGTTCCAAATAGATGCGATTGACGTCGGTTATCTCCAACTCTCCGCGCGCAGACGGCTTCAGGTTAGCGGCAATGTCGACCACCTGCTCGTCGTAAAAATAGAGACCTGTCACCGCCCAGTTGCTTTTCGGCTTCTCAGGCTTTTCTTCGATTGAAAGAGCCTTCATGGAGTGGTCAAACTCGACCACGCCGTATCGTTCAGGATCTGTGACATGATAGGCAAAGACGCGAGCGCCGCGGGTGGTGTCTGCGCCCGACTTTAACAGTTGTGGCAGGCCGTGGCCGTAATAGATATTGTCGCCGAGAATAAGCGCCGAGGGATTGCTGCCGACAAAGTCCGCACCGATCACGAAAGCTTGGGCGAGACCATCGGGGCTAGGCTGCACGGCGTAATCGATGGAGATGCCCCAGTTGCTGCCATCGCCTAGCAGGCGCTTGAACGCCTCGTTGTCATGGGGCGTTGTGATGATCAAAATTTCCCTGATACCGGCAAGCATCAGCGTTGTCAGCGGGTAATAGATCATAGGCTTATCGTAGACCGGCATCAGCTGCTTGGACACGGCCATGGTGATCGGATAAAGGCGAGAGCCGGAGCCGCCCGCAAGAATGATGCCCTTCATGCTTCTTTCCTTGTGTCATGAGACGATGGGAGCGTCTTTGTGGAAGCGTTCTCCCAGCCAGCCGCTTGGCAGCAGCCGGAACGCTCCCTATGTCTTAGTTTGTTAAAAGTCTCTCACAAACCGCTCTCGTGGACTGTCGCCAGTCCGGAAGCACTATTGCGTAGACATCATTGAGCTTGCCGTTCGATAGCCGTGAATTGGCCGGTCGGCTGGCTGGCGTCGGATAGTCCGCGGTGGTGATGCGCCCGACGGTTACCGCCTTGCCGGTTTTCTGATGCAGATTGGCAAAAATCTCTTCGGCGAACTCCGCCCAGGTCGCCTCGCCGCTGCCGGTCAGATGAAAGACACCGCGCAACTTCGGATCGGCATCCTTGACCAGCCGCTGAGCGATGGCGATCACCGCATCAGCGATGTCGAGAGCGCTGGTCGGCGTACCCTGCTGATCGGCAACGACGTTTATGGCGTCGCGCGTTTCAGCCAGCCGTAGCATCGTCTTGACGAAATTGGCACCGTAAGGCGAATAGACCCAGGCGGTTCGAAGGATTGCGTGGTTTGCGGTCGCTGCTGCAATCGCCTGCTCGCCTGCCAGCTTGGATTTGCCGTAGACAGAGGTAGGCCCTGTCTCGTCTGTCTCGACATAGAAACCGTTCTTGTCGCCGGGAAACACGTAGTCGGTCGACAGATGCACGACTGGAATGCCGAGTTCCTCGGCGATGGCTGCGATCGCTGCCGGACCGTCAGCATTGATGGCAAAGGCCGCCGCTGCCTCGCTCTCGGCCTTGTCAACCGCCGTGTAGGCGGCGGCCGAAACGATCGCATCGGGTTTAAGGCCGACGAGAGCCGTTCGGATCGAGTCCTTGTCGGCCAAATCCAGTTCCGGGCGGCCGACAGCGACAATCTCGACACTGGCAAACGGCCCGCGCTCGATCAGCGCGCTCACCACCTGTCCACGTTTTCCTGTGACGGCTATCCGCATGTTTCTGTTCCCGAACCTATTTCAGTACGCCGAGACGCTCGCCAGAATAAACACCCTGACGCAGCGGCTGCCACCACCATTCATTGTCAAGATACCAGCGCACGGTGCGCTCGATACCGCTGTCGAAATTCTCTTGCGCTTTCCAGCCCAACTCTCTCTCCAGCTTGGTGGCGTCGATGGCGTAGCGCGCGTCATGGCCGGGGCGGTCGGTAACATACGTGATCAGCTCGGCATGAGGCCTTGCCTTGGGACGCAGCTGGTCCATCAGTTCGCAGACACGGGTGACGACGTCGATGTTGCGGCGCTCGTTGCGACCGCCGACGTTATACTTCTCGCCCAGCCGGCCATGCCCTGCGATCAGATCGAGGGCGCGCGCGTGGTCCTCGACATAAAGCCAGTCGCGAATATTGACGCCCTTTCCATAGACCGGGAGCGGCTTGCCATCCATGGCATTGAGGATGATGAGCGGGATCAGCTTTTCCGGAAAGTGATAGGGACCGTAATTGTTGGAGCAGTTTGACACCACGACGGGCAGGCCATAGGTGCGGTGCCATGCGACCGCCAAGTGGTCGCTTGCTGCCTTCGAAGCGGAATAGGGTGAGGACGGATCGTAAGGCGTGATCTCTTCGAACAAGCCTTCTTCGCCGAGCGAGCCGTAGACCTCATCGGTCGAAACATGGAGGAAACGGAAGGACGCTTTTCGGTCGGCCGGAAGGTCGTTCCAATAATGCCGTGCCGCTTCCAGAAGGCTGAAGGTCCCCATGACATTGGTCTGCACGAAGTCGGCGGCGCCACTGATCGAACGATCGACATGGCTTTCGGCGGCCAGATGCATGATACGATCCGGCTGGAAGGAGGCCATGGCCTCCGACATCTTCTGCAGGTCGCAGATATCGGCCCGAAGGAACCTGTAATTCTGGGCGCCGTCGAAATCCCTGAGCGATGCAAGATTGCCGGCATAGGTCAGTTTGTCGACGTTCAAAACCTCGGCACCGACGTTTTTCACGAGATGCCGGACGAGTGCCGACCCGATAAACCCTGCTCCGCCTGTGACAAGAATGCGCATGTTGTTCTGTCTCCGTGGCTTTATTCGTTGATCATCTGAAAGTACGCGGGCAGCTCCGCCAAAGTCGGTTGTTCCTTGTCCTTGTTGGACAGGATGGCGTCTTGGAGCGGCAGCGGCCACGCGATACCGATGCTTGGATCGTTCCACAGAAGGCCGCGGTCGTTCTGCGCGCTGTAGGGCGCTGTCACCTTGTATGAGATCACGCAATCGGGAACCAGGGTCGCAAAGCCGTGGGCAAATCCTGCCGGGATCCAGAGCTGCTCGCCGTTTTCCGTTGAGAGTTCGAGCCCGTACCATTGTCCGTAGGTTGCCGATCCCACGCGGATATCGACAGCGACATCGAAGATCCTTCCTGCGATACACCGCACCAATTTACCTTGCGCAAATGGCTCCAGCTGGAAGTGCAACCCACGCACCGTTCCGACCGAAGCCGACAGAGACTCGTTTTCCTGTACAAATGTGACGTCGGCCACATTCTCGCGGAACCAACCCTCCTTGAACGTCTCGGAAAAGTACCCGCGATGATCACCAAGTCTGTTAGGGGTAATTTTTGTGAGGCCAGCAAGCGGCAATCGGTCGATCTTCATCATACACCCATCTGTTCCACTCGATCCTTTGTAATTTCCGAGACCGGTTTGCAAGCGACTTCTATCGAATCACAAATCTCCGGTCATCCTTTTTAGACTCAAGGACCGTTCAACACTTAAAAGAGCCGGGTGGAGGAGATACGCCATTGCCAGCTCTAACTGACAGTGAAAGGTTTTCGCAGGCCGGCTCGACAAAAACCCTCCATTCGCCGAGTTTCTATAGCCTGCAGTTCCGCGTCGGCCGCCTTGGTCGGCGCCGGCAGTCTGACGTCGCAGGGCAAGCCACCGCCGCAGCTGACAGTGCGACGATCGACTAAGCTGCATGCGGCGCAGGCAGGTGGCGGGCGCAGTCACCGACACCAATGTCACCAGCCAGGATCCGGCAAGGCCCATCAGGCGCGACCAAATGGACGAGCGTCTCAGCGGGCGGCTGGACTGGACGCTGTCTTCATGCCGAGCGATGAGACGCTGATGCCCGACGCTGCCGAGTCCTGCCCGCCCGTCCGGCCCAGACTGTAGGGCGTGTCCTCATCCTGCGCATGATGTCGGCGTTGTCAGACCATAGTCTACCCGGACAGCGGGTGCCGTGAAGGAGACGCCAGCGCCAACGAGGATTGTTGTCTTATCCCGTGCCGACAATTCCGTGAACGCCCAGAGAGTGACGAAACGCACCGTGAGCGCTTTGAACCAAAAACCTCGCTATTTCTCGCCAGGCGCTGCCTTCCCGCCAAGATCGAATTTCCGGACCGGTCGATCAGGGTTGCAGGACAATTTCTCTCCTCAAACAGCTCGTCGGTTTTCGCATGGCTGCGCTGCAACAAAGTCTATTTAATGTGCGGCGAGATCGGCTATCTTCGTGTTCATGGAAGCGATGCTCCTCCTCCTCCCGCAAAGCTTCGAATTCAGGCGGCCCACTCCTCCTTCCGGGGACGCCTGTCGGAACAACGGCGCTCCTCCTCCCAAGCCGTTGTTCGGTTCTTTTCGAAAAGCCTGCCGCACCTCCTCCCGCGGCAGGCTTTTTCGTTTCAGGACCATCGCGTCAGAGGCCAAGAGCGAGTTGCGGTTCTTGAGCGCGGTCCTCCGTGTTCAGCGATGACAGGGTCACGCCCAGGAGCCGCACAGGACGTTTGAGCGGGAACACCGAGGCAAGCAGGATCTCTGCGGCCTCCAGCACCGTGTCGACATCCGAGACAGGCCCGGACAGGGTTTTGCTGCGGGTCGCCTGGCTGAAGTCCGAATATTTGATTTTCACAGTCACCGTCTTTCCCGTGATGGCATTGGCCTCACAATGGCGCCAGACCTTTTCCGCCAACGGCCTGAGCTCCGCCTTGGCCAGATCGAGATCGTCAATGTCCTCGACGAAGGTATCCTCGGCGCCAACGGATTTTCGGATCCGGTCGGGCCTGACCCGGCGTTCGTCGATGCCGCGAGCGATACCGTAGAAATAGGGCCCGGACTTGCCAAAATTCTGCTGGAGAAAGGCAAGCGACTTCGATTTGAGGTCAAGGCCGGTCTCGATGCCGTGCCGTTTCATGCGCTCGGCAGTTGCCGGCCCGACGCCATGGAATTTCTTGACGGGGAGGGTCTCGACAAAGCCCGGGCCATTCTTCGGGGTTATCACCGCCTGGCCATTGGGCTTGTTCAGGTCGCTTGCCATCTTGGCCAGAAACTTGTTGTAGGAGATGCCGGCAGATGCATTGAGGCCGGTGACAGCCTTGATCTTCGCGCGGATCTCCAGCGCAATGTCGGTGGCAATCTCCATGCCTTTCAGGTTCTCGGTCACGTCGAGATAGGCCTCGTCGAGCGACAGGGGTTCGATAAGGGCTGTGTACTCAGCAAAGATGTCCCGGATCTGCTGCGACACCTGCCGATAGACCTCGAAGCGTGGCGGCACGAAGATCAGCTCCGGACATTTCCGCTTGGCGGTCACCGAAGGCATGGCTGAGTGGACACCGAAGGTTCGCGCTTCGTAGCTTGCCGCCGCCACGACACCCCGGGCAGCCGATCCGCCAACGGCCAGCGGCCGTCCGCGCAGGTCGGGATTGTCGCGCTGCTCGACCGAGGCATAGAAGGCATCCATGTCGACATGAATGATTTTGCGGGTTGGGGATAACGTCACGTCGTTCATGGCGGCCATCTGGGATTGTCGGCGAAACAAAAAGAGAACATAGCAGTGTTTCGACCGATATCCAAGGCGATTGACGGTGACTTGCCCGCTTGAGGCAACCTGTGGGCCTAAGGGACGTTGAGCCAGGTGACATCAGCAACAGGAGATAGCCGCATGGCCGACGACAGCACCCTGAAGATCCGAGCCACCTTCGCGACCCGGGCCGCAGCCGATCTTGCAGTCGAGCATTTGGTTCAGCAGCACGGCATCGCAAGGCCTGACATCTTCATCCAATCGACCACCAATGAAAACACCGTCGGCACGTCGCCATCGGGCGGAGACCTTTCACACAACGAGGGCGCGCGAGACGATGCGCCGCTTGGCGGCGAAATCGAGGTGTCCGCCAATATCGCCTCCAGCCAAGTTGCGGTTGTCCAGCGCAGTCTGGGCGAGGCGGGTGCCATTCGCGTCTCGGGCCAATAGGCGCCCAAGCCTTTGCATGACCGTGGCGAGTGGCTCTTCGAATGGGGAGCGGGCCACATCGAGCCTTTCCCCCGAAAGATCAACCGCCTCCCGGTCGCATCCATGCCGCGACCGGCCGCGCCCGGCGTTTCGTCCAGGCACGCACCCACTGATTTTTTTCCTGAGGCCAAACACGGCGCAAAAGGGGGGTACGGCGCTGATTTGGCTCAAGAATCTTCTCCTTTGCTAAAATTGGAGGAGGATATTCCTATTTTGTACCGGCTTGACTCTCGCCGTTCGCCGGAACAGAACATGAACTTCAATCGATAAAACGGCATGACGTCGTTCTGATGACCCACGAACCGAGAGGATTGCGTGAACGATGACGGCTGCACGCGAGCACGTCATAGCCGATCTGCGCAGCCGCATCGCCGCCCTTGGGCGTGGCCCGGCGAAGCCATTGGAAAGCCTGCCCTTCGGTGTCGGCGAGATCGACGCCGTGCTGCCGGGAGGCGGTCTTGCGCGCGGCGCTCTTCACGAGTTTGCAGGCGGTGGCGCCGGGGCCGTCGATGGCGCAGCCGCCGCCCTGTTCGTTGCCGGGATTGCGGCCCGCACCAAAGGCAAGATCGTCTGGTGTCTGACGCGTCCAGACCTGTTCTTCCCGGCGCTGGCCCAAGCGGGCCTCGATGCCAACCGGGTCATCTTCGTCGAGGGCGATCGGCAGGAGGACGTGCTTGCGTCCATGGAGGAGGCCTTGTCCTATGGCGGCCTCGGCGCGGTCGTGGGGGAGCTCGTTCGGCTGCCGATGCTGGAAAGCCGGCGCCTGCAGCTGGCCGCCGAACAGAAGGGGAGCTTGGCCCTCGTCGTTCGCAGATGGCGCCGGCAGACGGAAGCCAACGACTTCGGTCAGCCGACCGCGTCGACCACGCGGTGGCGCGTCAGCGTGCTGCCGTCGGCGGCCTTGCCGGTACCCGGCGTCGGGCGGGCAACCTGGTTGCTGGAGCTGATGCGATCGCGGGCCGGCGCCTGTGCCGAATTTGTCGTTGGAGCGTGTGATGACCAGGGTCGTATCGATCTACCTTCCGGATCTGTCGACGGATCGCATTCGTCGCGCGGCCGATCCCGCCATTCCGGTTGACCAGGCCATTGCCGTGATTGCAAAAAGCGGATCGAAACGCTGGGTGTCGGCCGCCGACGATCCGGCAAGACGGGCAGGTGTGCGCATCGGCATGGCGGCCGCAAAGGCCCAGGCCCTGTTCCGGGGACTGCTGACGATCGAGGCCGACCCGCGGGCCGGCGCTGCGGCTCTCGAGCGGATCGCGTTGTGGGCATTGACCCAATATTCGCCCATCGTCGCCGTCGATGCCGAAGACGGTATCGTCATGGACACGGAGGGTGCCGACCATCTGAAGGGTGGAGAGCGTGCCATGCTGACGGGCATCGCCAATCGGTTCGCCGCCAGGGGTCTGACGACGCGTGTCGCCATAGCCGACACATGGGGTGCCGCGCACGCCTGCGCACGGGCGATCAAAAGGGAGACGGTCATCATACCCAGAGGCGAGACCCTGCGCGCCGTCGAGCGCTTGCCCGTCTGCCTGTTGCGGCTCCCGGACAAGATCATCGGGGATCTCAGGACCCTCGGCTTTCGCACGATCGGGGAGCTCTCCATGACGCCGCGCGCGCCGCTGACGCTTCGCTTCGGGCCCGAGATCGGGCGACGCCTTGACCAGATGTTCGGTCGTGTCCGCGAGCCGATCGAGCCCATCAGGAGCCCTGGACAGATTGCGGTCGCGCGCTCTTTCCAGGACCCGATCGGTGCGGCAGAGACGATAGACAAATATGTCGGGCGCCTGGTCGTCGAGCTCTGCGCCGAACTTCAAAGACAAGGGCTGGGGGTCCGGCGCGCCGACCTGATCGTCGACACGGTCGACAATGCCCGCCAGGCCATTCGTGCCGGAACGGCAAAGCCCGCAAGGAACGTGGCCTGGCTGACCAAGCTGTTCAAGGACCGCACCGAAAGGATCGATCCCGGTTTTGGCATCGAGAGGCTGACCCTGGTCGCCGTCATGGCGCAGCCGCTCGAGGAGACCCAGACGGCATCGTCGTTTGTCGAGGACGGTGACGGCGATATCACGCCGCTTGTGGACATCTTCGGCAATCGCGGCCAGCGGGTCTACCGTCTGGCACCGGTCGCATCCGACGTCCCGGAGCGCAGCGTCCGGCGTATTGCTGCGACCGCTGACGATATCGACGTCTTCTGGTCGCATCAGTGGCCGCGTCCGGTCCTCTTGCTTGCCCATCCGGAAGAGGTCGAGGTGATCGCGCTGCTGCCCGACCATCCGCCGGTATCGGTGACGTGGCGGGGCAAGCGACGGCGGGTCAAACGCGCCGACGGGCCCGAGCGCATCTTCGGCGAATGGTGGCAGCGCACGTCCGAATGGGCGGCGGTTCGCGACTACTTCACCGTCGAGGACGACGCCGGCGAGCGTCTCTGGATTTTCCGATCCGGCGACGGTGTCGATGGCGGGACCGGATCCCACGCATGGTATGTCCACGGAATTTTCGCATGAGATATGCCGAGCTGCAGGTGACCACGCATTTCAGTTTTCTAAGGGGCGCCAGTTCGGCCCACGAGTTGTTTGCAACCGCCAAGGACCTGGGCATCGATGCGATCGGGGTCGTCGATCGCAACTCGCTTGCCGGCATCGTCCGTGCACTCATAGCCTCGCGCGAAACAGGCGTGCGGCTGGTTGTCGGATGTCGCCTCGATCTGGCGGACGGCATGTCGATCCTCGTCTATCCGACCGACCGCGCCGCCTATGCCCGGCTGACGCGGCTCATCACCCTGGGAAAGGCAAGGGGCGGAAAGAACAACTGCGTTCTGCATCTGGACGACGTCGCGATGTATGCCGATGGCCTGCTCGGTATCCTGGTCCCGGACCTTGCCGACGAGACGTGCGCCGTCCAGCTGCGCAAGATGGGCGACGTCTTTGGGGATGGCGCTTACCTCTCCCTGTCGCTGAGGCGCCGCCCCAACGACCAGCTGCGCCTGCATGAGCTGTCCAACATGGCCGAACGCCTCAAGGTCAAGACCGTCGTTACCAATGACGTGCTGTTCCACGAGCCGGGCAGGCGGCAACTGCAGGATATCGTTACCTGCATCCGCAACAACACCACCATCGACGCGGTCTGGTTCGAGCGGGAGCGTCATGCCGACAGGTTCCTCAAGCCGCCGGAAGAGATGGCGCGTCTGTTCCCGCGCTACCCGCAAGCGCTGCGGCGAACCATGGAGATCGTCGAGCGCTGTCGATTTTCGCTGGAGGAATTGACCTACCAGTATCCGCTGGAAGCCATCGTTCCTGGAAAGTCGGCGCAGCAATCCCTCGAGCACTATGTCTGGCAATGCGTGCCGGATCGCTATCCGGAAGGCCTGCCGCCAAAGACGCTGCAGATCGTCCGCCATGAGCTCGATCTTATTCAGAAGATGGAATACGCGCCGTATTTCCTGACGGTCTTCTCGATCGTGCGGTTTGCACGAAGCAAGGGCATCCTTTGTCAGGGGCGCGGCTCGGCTGCGAATTCGGCCGTCTGCTACATTCTTGGCGTCACCTCCATCGATCCCGAAACCAACGATCTGCTGTTTGAGCGCTTCGTCAGCCAGGAGCGGGACGAACCGCCGGACATCGATGTCGATTTCGAGCACGAGCGGCGCGAGGAGGTCATCCAATGGATCTACAGGACCTATGGCCGGGAGAAGGCGGCCCTCTGCGCGACCGTGACACGCTACCGCGCCAAGGGGGCGATCCGCGATGTCGGCAAGGCGCTGGGCCTGCCGGAAGATCTGATCAAGGCGCTGTCGTCCGGCATGTGGTCGTGGTCGCAAGAGGTGAGCGGCCGAAACGTGAAAGAGCTCAATCTCAATCCGGACGATCGCCGGCTGGTGCTGACCCTGCAGCTGGCTCAGCAGTTGATGGGAGCGCCCCGCCACCTCGGACAGCATCCCGGCGGCTTCGTGCTGACGCGTGACCGCCTCGACGATCTCGTCCCCATCGAGCCGGCCAGCATGAAAGACCGGCAGATCATCGAATGGGACAAGGACGATGTCGAAGCCTTGAAGATGATGAAGGTCGACGTCCTGGCGCTCGGCATGCTGACCTGCATGAGCAAGGCCTTCGATCTCATCCGCAAGCACAAGGACGAAGACCTGGATCTGTCGACGATCCGCCAGGAGGATCCGGCGACCTATGCGATGATCCGCAAGGCCGACACGCTCGGGACGTTTCAGATTGAGTCCAGGGCCCAGATGGCGATGCTGCCGCGTCTGAAGCCGAGGACATTTTACGATTTGGTCGTCCAGGTTGCCATCGTGCGCCCGGGGCCGATCCAGGGCGATATGGTCCATCCCTATCTGCGCCGTCGCGAAGGCAAGGAAAAGGTCGAATATCCCACCCCGGAACTGGAAGCCGTGCTCGGCAAAACGCTGGGCGTGCCGCTGTTTCAAGAATCGGCGATGCGGGTCGCGATGGTCTGTGCCGGGTTTACCGGCGGGGAGGCCGACCAATTGCGCAAGAGCATGGCGACCTTCAAGTTCACCGGGGGCGTGTCGAGGTTCAAGGACAAACTGGTCTCGGGCATGGTGCGAAACGGCTACACCGCCGCGTTCGCCGAAAAGACCTTCAGCCAGCTCGAGGGGTTCGGATCCTATGGCTTTCCGGAATCGCATGCGGCTTCCTTCGCGCTGATCGCCTATGCGTCCAATTTTGTGAAGTGCCACTTCCCGGACGTTTTTTGCGCGGCCCTTTTGAACAGTCAGCCCATGGGCTTTTATGCGCCCGCCCAGATCGTCGGCTGTGCGCGTGCCCATGGCGTCGAGATCCGCCCCGTCTGCATCAACCAGTCGCGCTGGGACTGCACGCTGGAACGGATTGGCGATACGGGTCGCCATGCTGTCCGGCTGGGCATGCGGATCGTGAGAGGCCTGGCTGTCGCCGACGCCGCCCGGATCGTTGCCGCGCGCATGAACGCAGAGTTCGGTTCCGTCGATGACCTGTGGCGCCGGTCTGGCGTACCCGCCGCCTCGCTGGTCGAGCTTGCGCAGGCCGATGCGTTCCGGCCGGCCCTGAAGCTCGAGAGACGCGATGCGCTCTGGGCGATAAAGGCGCTGCGCGACGAGCCGCTACCCTTGTTTGCCGCTGCCGCTGCACGCGACATGCAGGCCATCGCTGAGCAGCGCGAGCCCGAGGTCGCGCTCAGGCAGATGACCGAAGGCCATAACGTGGTGGAGGACTACGGCCATACCGGGCTCACGCTTCGCGACCACCCAATCGCCTTTCTCAGAAACGATCTGGCAAAGCGCAGCATCGTGACCTGCGAGGAGGCCATGACCGCCCGGGACGGACGATGGGTCATGACGGCGGGCCTGGTGCTGGTGCGGCAAAAACCGGGCTCGGCCAAAGGCGTGATGTTCATCACGATCGAGGACGAGACCGGTCCCGCCAACATCGTCGTCTGGCCGAAGCTGTTCGAAAAGCGGCGTCGAGTGGTGCTGGGAGGCTCGATGATGGCGATCAACGGGCGAATCCAGCGGGAAGGCGATGTCGTCCATCTGGTTGCCCAGCAATTGTTCGACCTGACGGGGGATCTTTCCGGCCTTGCAGACCGGGAGATCGAGTTCAAATTGCCGGCGGGTCGTGGAGACGAGTTTGCCCATGGTTCTGCTGGCGGTGGAGATTCACGCGATCGGGCACCGCCACCGAAACCGCGGGACATTTTTGTACGCCCCTTCCGAATTCCGCATGGCCCGGTCCATGCCGAGCCCGATCCTCAGCCGAGCCAAATCCCCAAAGCCCGCATGGAAGGCAAATGACCCGTCCCGGATCGATCCGGTAAGGTGAAGTGTTGGTGTGCGCCCTTGTCCGCCATGCAGGAACGAGGATCTGATCGGTCGATATGATGCGGCGCACCATCACAGATATATGATCGGGGACGATAGCGGCATGCGACGACGTCCCCTATTTGTCGCCGCCCATAGCCCTAGCTTGGAAAGACAAGGGGCGCTGTGTGAGCACTTTTGCGCCCCGATCTTTTCCAACGAAGCGGAGCCGACCATGCCAAGCCCAATCGATCTGGAACTGTCCCGCCGCGACCTCCTCATCTCATCTGCCGCGACCGTGGTGGTGTCCGGGATAGCGGGCAAGGCGGTGGCGACTGAACCGGCGGGGAGCGAAGCGACCTTCACCTCCAAGGTCTCGCTGAGCGTAAACGGAGGCCGTCGCGAACTGGACGTCGACAACAGGACGACCCTCCTCGACGCCCTGCGGGAGCATCTTCATCTGACCGGCACGAAGAAAGGCTGCGACCACGGCCAGTGCGGCGCTTGTACCGTCATCGTCGACGGGCGCAGGATCAATTCCTGCCTGACGCTCGCCCTGATGCACGAGGGCGACCAGGTCGTCACGATCGAAGGCCTCGGCAAGCCCGGCGATCTCCATCCCATGCAGGCCGCCTTTGTCAAGCATGACGGGTTCCAGTGCGGCTACTGCACGCCGGGACAAATCTGTTCCTCCGTGGCGATGTTGGAGGAGATCAAGGCGAATGTCCCGAGCCATGTCACGGGCGATCTGACGGCGGACGGAAAGGCGACGCTCGCCGAGATCCGCGAACGCATGAGCGGCAATATCTGTCGCTGCGGCGCTTACTCCAACATCGTCGATGCCATCAGGGACGTTGCGGGGACAGAAGCATGAGACCCTTTACCTTCGAACGCGCCAACTCTGTCGAGGCCGCCGCCAAGGCTGCAGCCAGCAATCCGAACGCCAAGTTCATCGCCGGTGGCACCAATCTTCTCGACCTGATGAAGCTGCAGATCGAGACACCGGGCCACCTGATCGACGTCAACGGTCTCGGTCTCGATAAAATCGAAGCCACGGGCGAGGGCGGCTTGCGCATAGGGGCGCTTGTGCGCAACACGGACCTTGCCGCCGACCAGACCGTGCGGCGCGACTACGGACTTCTATCCCGCGCGCTGCTGGCCGGTGCCTCCGGGCAATTGCGAAATAAGGCCACGACCGCAGGAAACCTCCTTCAGCGGACACGCTGTCCCTACTTCTATGACACCAACCAGCCCTGCAACAAACGCCAGCCGGGCAGCGGATGCTCGGCCATCGGCGGCGTCACCCGCCAACTGGCGATTGTCGGCGCCAGCGACGCCTGCATCGCCACGCATCCAAGCGACATGGCAATCGCCATGCGCGCCCTGGATGCGGTCGTCGAGACCGTGAAGGAGAGCGGGCAGACCCGCGCCATTCCGATCGCCGATTTCCATCGTCTGCCGGGCGACACGCCCCATATCGAGACCGTGCTCGAGCCCGGCGAGTTCGTCACGGCCGTCACCTTGCCCGCGCCGATCGGGGGTAAGCACATCTACCGCAAGGTTCGCGACCGCGCCTCCTATGCCTTCGCGCTGATCTCCGTCGGAGCGATTATTCAGCCCGATGGGACCGGGCGCGTCGCCGTCGGCGGTGTCGCCCACAAGCCGTGGCGGATGGACACCGCCGAGGTGCAATTGCCGAACGGCGCGCGGGCCACCACTGCGGTCCTCCTCGCAGACGCCCGCCCGTCCGACCAGAACCGTTTCAAGGTGAACCTCGTCGAGCGCGCGCTCGGTGCTGTCATCACCGAAGCCAGGGGTTGAGCCATGCAGTTCGATACGCCAGCAACGACCAATCCAATCGACCAGTTGAAGGTGGTGGGCCAGCCGATCCCGCGCATCGACGGCCAGCTCAAGACCACCGGTCGTGCGATCTATGCCTATGAGTGGCACGATCCCGCGATCCGCTATGCCTATGGCTATCCGGTGGGCGCGGCCATCGCCATGGGTCGCATCAAATCGGTGGACGCGGACGCCGCGAAGGCCGCGCCGGGCGTCATCGCCGTCGTCACTGCGCTTGACGTCGGCAAACGCAAGAAAGGCAAATTCAACATCGCCAATCTATTTGGCGGCGAGGAAATCCAGCATTACCATCAGGCGGTCGCGGTCGTGGTTGCCGAGACCTTCGAACAGGCGCGGTCAGCGGCCGCCTTGATCAAGGTCGATTACACCGAAGGGAAGGGTTCCTTCGACCTGAAGGACGCTATGGCCGGCGCGGTCGAGCCGAAGGAGTCCAAGGACGAGCAGGATACGGCGGTCGGGGACTTCGAGGGGGCCTTCAAGGCGGCCGCCGTCAGTCTCGACGAACGCTATACGACGCCCGACCAGTCGCATTCGATGATGGAGCCATTCGCTTCGATCGCCGCATGGAATGGCGACGAGCTGACGGTCTGGACCTCAAGCCAGATGATCAACTGGTGGCGCACCGACCTTGCAACCACTCTCGGTGTCGACAAGGAGAAAATTCACCTCATGTCGCCCTTCATCGGCGGCGGTTTCGGGGGCAAGCTGTTCCTGCGCGCCGATACCGTTCTTGCGGCTTTTGCAGCGAAGGCTGCGAAGCGCCCGGTGAAGGTGACGTTGCCGAGGCCAATGATGGCCAACAATGCCACGCATCGTCCGGCGACCATCCAGCGCATCCGGATCGGGGCCGGGCGCGACGGCAAGATCACGGCCATCGGCCATGAAAGCTGGTCCGGAAACCTTAAAGATGGGAAGCCGGAGACGGCCGTGATGCAGTCCCGGCTTCTCTACGCCGGCGCCAATCGTATGACTGCCATGCGGCTGGCAACGCTGGACCTGCCGGAAGGCAACGCCATGCGTGCGCCGGGAGAAGCGCCTGGACTGATGGCGCTCGAGATCGCCATCGACGAGATTGCCGAGAAGGTTGGCATGGACCCGATAAACTTTCGGATCGTCAACGACACCCAAGTCGACCCGGAAAAACCCGAACGACCCTTTTCGCACCGCAATCTGATCGGCTGCCTGAAACGGGGGGCAGAACGCTTCGGCTGGGATGCCCGCGCAAGGCCGGGATCGAGGCGCGACGGCAATTGGCTGGTCGGCATGGGCGTTGCTGCGGCATTTCGCAACAACCAGACAGTTCCGTCTGGAGCGAGGGTCCGCCTCGACAAGGACGGGATCGTGACGGTCGAAACGGACATGACCGACATCGGCACCGGCAGCTATACGATCATCGCCCAGACTGCCGCCGAGATGATGGGCGTGACGATGGACAAGGTGGGCGTCCATCTCGGTGACAGCCGTTTTCCCGTCTCGGCCGGTTCGGGCGGTCAGTTCGGGGCCAATTCCGCCACGTCCGGCGTCTATGCGGCCTGCATCAAGCTGCGTGAGGCGATTGCCCAGAAGCTCGGGCTGAATGCCAATGACGTCGCCTTCGAAAACGGTATGGTGCGCTCTGGCGACAGATCGGTTTCGCTGGCCGAGGCCGCAGGCTCCGACGGACTTGTCGGGGAAGACACGATGACGTGGGGCGATCTGTCGAAAACGCATCAGCAATCGACGTTCGGCGCGCATTTTGTCGAAGTCGGCGTCGATGTCGCGACGGGGGAGACCCGTATCCGGCGCATGCTCGCCGTCTGTGCTGCGGGCCGCATCCTCAATCCCATCACCGCACGCAGCCAGGTCATCGGCGCAATGACGATGGGCGCAGGCGGCGCGCTGTCGGAAGAACTGGCTGTGGACACCCGCAAAGGGTTCTTCGTCAATCATGATCTGGCCGGCTACGAAGTGCCGGTCCATGCCGACATCCCGCACCAGGAGGTGATCTTCATGGATGAGACGGATCCTATGTCTTCGCCGATGAAGGCTAAGGGCGTTGGCGAGCTTGGTCTCTGTGGCGTGTCCGCTGCCATCGCCAACGCCGTCTACAACGCAACTGGCATCCGGGTCCGGGACTATCCAATCACGCTCGACAGACTGATCGGCGGTCTTCCGGAGGTCGCCTGACATGCTGGTGGTGGTCGACTGGAGCCGTGGACCTGCGGAGTATAGGTCCTGGGTGAATGTCGCCGAGCTTCAGATGCCGCTGCCTGTAAGCGCGGCACGCACGGATGATCCCGGACAAGCCCTGCGCCTCGCCGAACAGTGGTTCCATGAGGCCGGTGGCGCTGGCAACCCTCCTTGAAATCGGCGGCGGGGCGGCAAAACGATGGTGGTGAGCACGGTGGTCAGATAGGCCAGCCTTAGGCAAGCGTTAAAACCTGGGCGAATGGCCCGCAGCCCAAGGAGAGCCGGCCATGATCGCTGAGCTGCGAACCACGCGCCAAGCGATTTACCAAGGGTCTCAGCCGGCCGGTTGGAACAGGCTGCAAGCGTTCGCGCATCGACAGCGACCTATGTTCCGCGTGCCTGAATGGCGAGCGGTGAAAAAACGGACCACGAGCGGACCCGTCTCGGCATTCTTTTCACTGTGGAAACCTAAGGCTGGGGCATTGAGGTGTCGTGAAGTCCTATCATTCTGTTCAATTCGGACAAGAGCTGACCGTTTGACATCGGGATTTCGTTGGTCTTTCCAGTTGCTGATATCTCGGATTTCAGAACAACGTTCCGCCCGCTTGGTGACGACCGCGCTGCCACGTCAGACATCTCGATGCTGCCTTCTATCCACTGCGAAATGAGGGCGACAAAGACCGGGTCGCGGTCGATCGGCGTCCCCCGAGCACGATACCTGTCGACAACACGCTCATAGGCAGCGCGACGTCTTTCCGTTAGCGAAGGTTCATTTTCCTCGTTCAAACCCATGGCCTTCCCTATGCGATCGTCAACTCGTTCGATAAGTGCCAATAATGGATTTCTCCTAACAGGACATTGCCGACGGCTATCGACGATCACATGCTTTCCGTCTGAACTAAAAAAAGGCGCGCCTCGAGAATTGGTGGCTTCCGAGTGGCGCGTGAATCGTTCCCTAACCTCTCCATCTAGGAGTGGTGCGTATTCTGATACGCCTGGCGAAAGGGTGGTAATGGCAATCGCTGTTCGTCAAGGGCGAGGCATTGTAAACGGCCCAGAATGACCGTGGCAGCGGGCCTGCGCAAATTCACGATGCATCGATGCGGCTTCCGCCGGGGCACTGAGTGTGAAGATCAGGCAGGCCGACTGCTTCACATTCTCCTACGCGATGGTTAGCTCGGTCTGGAGATCGATCCCGACGACCGCTCCTCCCGGAGACTTCGAAGGCGGGCCGACTTCGCCTGTGCTTCCCGTCGCCGCCTTTCCTCCTCCGCGAAGGCAATTTCCGTGGATTTCTCGGCAAGCCTTCGCTTCTGCTCTTTCGTCAATTGAACCCGGCGCTTCTTCTCTTCCATCGTATGTCTCCGCTCGAATAATGGACCGAGGAAAATGCGAAAGGCAGATTATGGTTTCGTCCCTTTTCTGTCTGTCCGGAACTGGACAAAACTCCCTGCGCCGCGCCTCGACAGACTTCCATTTAGCGACTTAGGTTCAAATGCAGCCAAAGCAGAGTTCAGGATAAAATCTTCGTAAAGGTCGATTTTAACGATCGAAGTTTTGTGCCGGAGCTCCCAGGTCTGCTTTCGGACCCGCGTCATTGGAGGAACTGGGATCGAATAGTTGCGCCTTGCGCAGATGATACTTCATCTTCCAAAGTACGAGATCGCGCGGTGACCCAAGCGACACAAGCAGCCATGTAAGTGCAACCGAGCCGACCGTCAGCTTCACCAGCGTCAGGTCTATCGAAGAGAACTCGGAAAGTGCTGCGTCGATATGCGCAGTGAGCTCCAGGTCTGGAACGGCCTCATAGGCGAAAAAGAAGTCCGAAGCCGACATTCGTGTCAGGACGTCGCGAAGATGTCCCGACGAGAAAAGCGCCGATGCGGGATCCGGGCCGACGTGATGGGGCTGTGTCTGCTCGTAGCGCCAGCTTAAAGACTGTGACCGCTGTCTTCCGTTCTCAGCTTGCGACGATCGGGTCTGTACCGCCAGCGATGAACTCCCTCGCAGGATGTCGCAGATTACCGTGGTAGCTGACTTCCAATCGGTTTCGTTTTCGAACATCGCGCACCTAGGTGATGGTTGCTGGATAGGGCAACAGTCTGCGTCCGGATTTGTTCCCGAAGCCTTCCGCCCAATCGAGCAGCTGTCTCAGCCCTCGGAGAATTCCGAACTTAGTTAACAACTGCCACCAGACTCGATGCAATCAACGGGCGAAAACCTCACGGATGGTAATGGACCTTATCTTCGGGAGAGAGTTACAGCGAGAGCATCCAAGGGACACCCCGCTTCTTAATCATGGACAACACTCCATTATATCTTCTTGGCACGATCGAAGCGCTGAACTGGCTCTTCGAGCCGGGATGCGAGGTGATGATCACCGACATGGTGATTGCCGAAGCCATTCGTGAGCCAGGCGAAGGCTGGGATCAGAGACGAAACGCTTGAGCTTACGTGGTTGAGTGGCTGCAAAGCAAGCGAGACAAAATTACGGTTCTCAAAACAGTCGGAGGCCAGCGACACGAACGCGAGATGCTCCTTTGGGAAATGGCTGGGAGGCCGGATGACCTACACCCCGACTGGAGCGACCGCGGGGAACGAAGTGTCTTTTCCGCCGTCCAAGATCTCAAAGCTGAGTTAGCGCAAACGGAGGAAATCGTCGTGACCATGGACGATCGTGACGGTCGTGACGCTGTGAGAGCGATCCGAGCCGATATCGCACTGATGGGCACAAGAACGTTCATCCGTTGGATGGAAGAAGACTTTGGCATCGAGTCAGCGGCGACAGCTTGGCAAGGCATACGTATGGCAATGGCGGGCACCGCCGACGAGGGCGAGGGAGAGGACCCTGTCTACATAAGACGGAGATGATTTGCGTCGCCCAGGAACTTCAAGGAAAGTGGTGGCATCTGCTACCTAATTCCGCGAAACAGGCCCAATCGGCACGCCTCGAACTCGAGATGACCGAAACCTCTCTTATGACAGACAAGAACGCGCGCGTGACGCGCTGCGCCAGATCAAGCAACGCAGCGTCCCGATTGCCATGGCCGATTTTGGCACAGGTAACCAAGGCGAAGGGGCTCAGCGCACCGCTGACCGGGAATGCCGGAACATTCCAGTGAACGTGATCCGCTTGTCTGTCATTGGGTCTCACCCTATCGTGCTGCCATGATAACCGATCCGCCACACGATGCCTTCTGGCACGCCCTAGAGCGATTTGCCGATGGCTATACGGAAGGCATGTTCGAGGGGCGACGATGGGGGGTGACCGTCAACCGCTCCGCCGATCGCAAACGCGTCTGGCTCTATGCCGAAGACCTGGCCGGATCCGACATGGTCAGTTTCAATCTCTATCGTCTGAATGACGCAGGGCTGACACTGAAGCCGTGCGAGATGTCATCCGACAAGGTCGTGATCTTCGTGCTCGGCTTTGTCACGGGACCATCGGCATCGACGGCAGCAGTCTCGTAGCGGATCGCGCCCTGAACCTGCCATTCGACCGGGAGCGACCTCTTCAGTTGCAGGAAGCGGCCCACCAGTCGGCATAGGGTGTGTTCTTGGCGAGCTTGCGATTGTAATCCGGCGCGCCATCCTCCCACCAGACGGGCCCTCGCTCTCCAAGGGCGATTTTGGCCTCATCGACCAGACTGCGCGCGGCAGTCGTTGCGTCCTTTTCCCCTTTGGCATCCCGAACGGCCCGACGGGCCGCCATCAGCTCGCCCAAAAGTTGCACGCGTCTTGTCTCCTCCAGACCCGGATTGCTTTTGCGCCAGAGCCTGCCCCGCACCACGAAATACCGACCATCCGGCGTGTCTGGATAGGCGCGCTCGTTTTTCGCCATTCAAAGGGGCGCCGGCAACAGGTCTGCGGTTTGGCCGGGATGCCCGCCCAGTCCGCCGACTGCCGTGTATCGCGGCAGGACCGTCATTCTCTCTTCCGGAAGCGGTCGCTGGAGTTTCTTGGCCTCTTTCCAGTCTGCCGTCATCCAAATCTCGCATTCTTCTCGTGTCGTCAAAAGCACGGGCATGGCTTTGGGATGGATCGGTTTGACGATATCGTTGGGGTCGGTCGTCAGAAACGCAAAGATGTCGTGCTCGCCTTCGCGCGGCGCTTTGATCGGACCACGGGCACCGGTCCATCGCGTATGAATGCCTGCAAGGGCGAACACCGGCTGGGCCTCGTTCACGGCGAACCAACGCAAGCACTTCCTGCCCGTTTCCGGATCGGCGAGCTGTTCATATTCGCTGAACGCGGTTGCAAGAACAAGACAACGGTTTTCAACGCCAAGCCACTGCTGCCAATGCGGGATCCATGTCTTGCGAACATTGGTCACCCCCTTGTCCGGCTTGCCGCCAAGGTGGACGTCCGGGGTTGGCATGCCCCAGACTGACATGACCAGCTCCCGTTTGCCGTCGGGATCGACACGGATGATCGGGCCGGGACGGTCTGGGTGGACGTTGAGGGACGGAGGCAAATTGCCCTCGCGATATCGGGTGACATCGATAAAATCGCGGATGGCTTGCTGGTTGCTCGTCAGATTGTACAGATTGCACATTATGCTACCCCGGTGTCATCCTGAAGATAGTCCAAGAGTTATGTTCGGCAACCAAGGATGAACAAGCGCGATCCTCTCGTTTTGCCGTCAGCAGATAGGCCCTCCCGTGCTGAGCTTAAATGTCCTTGAGCCGTTTTGGTTCGGCGAGGTTCAATCGGCTCGCTTCCAGATCTTTCTCGGCACTACGGTTTCCATTGACCAATCCGACGGTCATTCCGCTCATCACAGCCGCCCCGCATAGGCAGTGAAATTGCTGGGTCGCCGTTCGCATCCCGTCAAGAGCGTTCGGCCGAAGGCGGATCCGTACTCCTACTTAGGGGTTTGGTCAGGCTTCGGCAGCGAGTTCGCATAATGCGCAGCTTCTCCCGAATAGGGAAAATCGTCACCAACTTGACGGTTGCCGTCATAAATTTTGAAGGACGGTCCGGCGACCTCAACGATCTTATAGCCGTTCACATATTCGATTTCTGGCGTTTTCCAACCCACGGCAAACTCTCCTGACTGGGCACGCTGATCTCCGCAAATCAAGAGGAGCTTGAAGCAGCGTCCACACGCCGCGTTAGGCCCAGCGGGCGTGCACGCCACGACCACAACCTAGGCGCTGTCGCGCTCATTGACAACATCCGCTGGGCAGTGGATTTGCCCCCCTGCCGCCTGGCCGGTCGAACGTATTTCGGACGAACATTCCAGGGGAGGCCGGCGGTCACCTCGAATGGTCTCGAGCAGTTGTGCGAGATGCCATCCACGCTCTGCCTGGCTGGCGACGTGACGATTGAGCGTCTGATCTAGCAACCGGACCGGGACCGCAGTTGCGGTCTATTCCGCCTGCTCCTTGGCTTTGATGCGTTTTGCCATGCGCGCGATCGTCGAACTCGAACAGTGGGTCTTGTGGCGGATGCTTTCCCAACTCTTGCCACCCCGAAGCATCGCCATGATTTCCTCGTTCCTGCGAGTGTTTTCGGGCCTGCCAGGGTATCGTCCTGCAGTCTTTGCATTCACAATGCCCTGCTGCTGCCGCAACCGCCTATGTTCATGCCTCGTGCGGGCGGTCGTGGCCAGAGCATCCAGAACAGTGCTGTTGATAGCGTGGACTACCAGTCCGTGCATTTCGTCCCGCTCTGTCGACACCATCTTCCAAGAGGTCGGCAGGTCGACAGACACGATCAGCACGTCACGGGCGGTAATCTCGGCACGCAAACGATCCCATACCCCCATGTTTAAGCGCGTAAGACTATCGATTTCGCCGATAAGAAGAATGTCGCCCGGCTCGCAACCTGACAAAAGTCGGAAGAGCTCGGGCCGCTGATGTGACACCCCACTTCCATTCTCGATGGATGTGGATGCTATCTTCCATTTTTTTCGGGATGCAAATTCCGTCAGACGTTTGCAGGCGCGCTTTGCATCCTCATCCGTGGTGCTTGCTTGCAGATAGGCGTGAATGACCATGGGAAGCCGCTCGTGAAACTGTGTTGCGACTGGAAATACAGCTTTTCTCGCCTAAGTAAAAGGTGCTGATCAGCCCGTCCAAGCGTGAATGATGTCTATTCCTGAGGCTTTAAAAGCTCTGGTCTCGTGCTCGATGAAGCCAGATTATGAGCAACAGGTAGACATGGATTTTACACGCAAGGACAGCGCCAGATCCAGACACTGTTATCGATGTCCGGAAAGCATGAAAAGCCACTCTTAGGTGTCTAGCAGCACTTTCTTCTCTGAAATAAACTTCTCGATGTCAGACTTGCCTTTGACCGTCCAGAAAGATGCCTCGGCCTCGTAGTTGTAGCCCATAACTTCAGGGGGCATATCAAAGACTTTGAACGCCTCGTTATAGTCAGGCGCAAACGAGCAGGCGTAATAGGGAATGAGCTGATCGATATGATACGAAGGCTTCAGAAGCAGAGTGGACGTGAGGCTGCGAGCGATGGCCGAAGCCAGGCGGCGAGAGCCAGCGTCCGCGCTGTAGAAAACGGCAGATGCCAGCACTCGGTACCAAGGTCTCTTCTTCTGAGGGCGGAAAATAAAGCCACCGTCGCATAGTCTCGAGGAAGAGGTGAACATATCCCATGGAGACTTGTTCATCACCGCATCAACGTCTATCACCAGAAGCCTCTCAATTCCTCTATCAAGAATTAAGGGGGCAACCAAAAACCGAGCCGCTGTGTAGTAGACTTGGCGATGTTGCAGGCCTGCAGCCAGTTCGCAACGGTCTATCGTCACAGTCAGTCTGACCCATTTGAGGCTTGCCCGCAGCTTTTCCGCAGCCGCAATGACGCTTTTAGGGGGCTCGAGGAGATGGATATGAAGAGCCTGGCGTACGCCCAACCTTTCCATTGATCCAATTAAATCGACTGCGAATAAATTGAAGTAATTGCCGTCGCAGGCTGCAAGGATCACGTCCTTGCCCATCGCAGGGTCGGGTAGGTCGCCGTCCACGGCGTCACTGAATCTCGACAAGCTCCCAGCTCCATAATTCGGCAAGCGGAGCGCCTTCCTAACTATCCTGCGTGCTCTGAACTGAAAAATGGCACCATGACTTTTTTCCAATGAAGTAACCAATTGCCTCTGCCTTGCAAATATCGACCTATCTATTCATACGGGTAGGTAGTCCTAGCTTAGGAGAATGTCACCCCTCTCTTCGCAGATGTCAGCCTCAAACCTCGAAGACGGCACGTCGTTGGGGAGGTCAATGGCGCCTGTGCACCGGTGTCGTCATGTGCTTGCCGTTACCACTCGAGCGCCTTTGGGCTGCCATCCGTTCGCCCTTTTAGAATATCTCGAGTCTGTAGGCAGTGATCCATGCTCCAACCTGCTCACGGGCAAAACGGTAGGGCACGAAGTAAAAGTGCTTGTCGATATCGACATGATAATCGAGGCCAGCCCGGCTTATCTACCACTTAGCGAAGACATATCGTTCGACCGGAGCGGTCGCAGGACGGGATAGCCAAACTCTTCAAAGAACTGGCGTCTTGGCCGCCAAGGAGTGGTCCCGGGCATCATCGGTGCGTCCAAGTTATACGCGCCCTCGCTGAGTTCGACTCTTGGGCTTCCCAAAAGGCGATGAATCTGAATCTCTGGCACAAACTGGAGGTTTGCGATGGGAGCGGCGATTTCATTACGTGCAGATTTTGACGCGGAAGGTCTTCGGCGTCTGGCCCGCCAAAGCAAGCATGCGGCTCAAGCACGTCGTCTTTTGGCACTTGCCGCGATCTATGAGGGAGGCTCACGCTCGGATGCGGCGCGGCTGGGCAATGTGACGCTGCAGATCGTGCGCGATTGGGTCTTGCGGTTCAATGCCAATGGCCCCGAGGGGCTGATCGATGGCAAGGCTCCAGGACCCCGGTCACGGTTGAACGATGTTCAGCGGGCCGCACTGGCAAAGGCCATTGAGCGGGGTCCGACGCCCTATCTCGACGGGGTCGTGCGCTGGCGGCTGTGTGATCTGGCCCAATGGCTCTGGGAAGATTTTCGTGTCTCGGTGAGCCAACAGACGCTGAGCCGGGAGGTGCGTGCCCTTGGTTATCGCAAGCTGGCTGCGCGACCGAAACATCATGAGCAGGACCCTCAAGCCATTGAGGAGTTTAAAAAAACTTCCCCGCCGCAGTGGCAGAGATTGCGAGCGGAGTGGCACAAGGAAAACGAATAGAAATTTGGTACCAAGACGAGGCCCGGATAGGGCAAAAGAACAAGATCACCCGTCGCTGGGCAAAGCGAGGCTCAAGGCCGTTCGCGCCGCATGACCAGCGAACCCGCTCCGCCTACATCTTCGGTGCCATCTGCCCCAAGCTCGGCAAGGCCGCCGCTCTCGTCATGCCGTGGTGTGATACCCACGCAATGACCCAGCATCTGGCAGAAATATCCCGTCACATCGCCGATGGCGCACATGCCATCCTCATCATGGACCAGGCCGGTTGGCATATGTCCAACGCACTCGTTGTCCCCACCAACATCACTATTCTGCCGCTGCCGCCGAAATCGCCAGAGCTGAACCCGGTTGAAAATCTCTGGCTCTTCATGCGCGAGAACTGGCTTTCCAACCGCATCTTCAAATCCTACGACGATATCGTTGCCCATTGCTGCGACGCCTGGCGCAAACTCGAGAGCCAGCCTTGGCGGATCATGTCCATCGGACGCAGAGAATGGGCCGATGGGTTCTGATCAATGAGGACGCGTATTACACTACGCGAGCAAGTTTCCGTCTATAATGACATACAGACAAATGAAACGCCGACATCTGACGCTTATGCTTTAGTCTGCCGGCAAGACGCAAGGCTGGTCTCGGTTACCGACCGGATCAATCCGCGAGTCAAGGTGTTTGGCTGCAACTTCGTCGACGCCGCGGTTAGCAGCTTCCGCATTGTTGCCGAACTTCTTAAACCAGAAGCCGGTTAGAATTGGCACGACGATGGACGTCACGATAATGCAGATCGCAACAAGTGCAGTCGCGCTTGGCGCAGCCGGCGCAAATTGCGGCGCGACGGCAACGATTGCGATCGGGTTGGCTGCGGCAGCACCGGCAGTGGAAGAGGCAGCAAGGCCGGCGGTGCCGTTTCCACCCCCTAAATATCTATCTGCGAGGATAAGCGGGATCCCGGTTAGGACAATGACGGCGAGCGCGAGAGCGATACCGAGTCCAGCTAGTGGCGACAGCAGGGTGTGCAAATCAATGGTGTTGCCCAGAGTAAAGGCAAAAAACGGAATCATCAAGACGCTGCCCGGCGCAAACAGCACCCTGAGCTTTGCATCCAGATTGCCCAAAGCGAAACCGACGACAAACGGCAAGATGGCACCGATAAATATCTGCGGCTCAAAGTGTGCGACGCCGGATGCACCGAGAATGATCATGCTCATGAGCGGTCCGGATTCGATGGACGTCAAGACGAAGGCTCCTGCTTCTTCCTTGGTACCGTAGGTCTGCATCAACGAGGCATAAAGACCGCCATTGGTCATATCCATGGCGCAAACAATGGCAAGCACGGACAGTCCCGCAAATATGCCGCTCTGAATACCCCCGGGGGGAAGAATCAGGGATGCGATGAAGGTGACGATCGCCGCGGCAACGAATTTGGTCAGCACGATCGTGCCCGACTTGCGCAAGACCGTTCCGGTCGAGCTTAATTTGATCGATGCCCCCATGCAGAAAAACCAGACCGCCAGAATCGGGATGACACCGGTCATGATGCCTTGCGTAAAGCCCTTGAAATAGCCGGCTGCCTCGGGCGCAAAGGTTTTGCATACCGCGCCCAGCAGCAGGGGTACGAGCATCAGACCGCCGGGTATGCGGTCAACCGCGTCTTTGATCTTCATTTCATCTCCTCCCAGCAGGCGCTGCTCGCCCCGGCCCGATTTTAGTAGCGCGACCTGTCGCGCAGTCTCCTCCCGCGCGATCCGAGTCAATTCGGTAGTACACTACTTTTTCAAGCGCCTCTACCAGTCAGTGAGATCCAACCAGGTGCGAAGACCATCATTGCATCAAATTCGATCTGAGGTTCGGCGGTTGCAGAATTTTTTCTTTCGGATTCAGCATTATAACGCATCTGTCCCAAGTCTTTGAGCGCTCGCGATTGTCGTCACTTTGCCCTCGTCAAGTTCAAGTGTGGCGTATTGGTGGTTTTGGCCACGATGAACGAGAAAAAACGTCGAGGCTCTGGCCGCAAAGTGGAAGCGCCGATCGCGCAAGAAAAGCTGAACCTGCGGTCCTCGGCGAATGCTTCCAATTTCGGTGAACCCTTCATCGATCTACGGTAGCGCGGCGAGCCTCTATACCGGCTCTCCCACGACGGGTGCCTCTTCCGAGATCTTCTTTTTCGGCCTTGGGGCCCCCCGACACCAAGTCGAGCTGTGCTTTGGAAAGTCCAAGTAAGCTACTATACGTTAGAGGTCGACGGTCAGAAAAATGTAGACGCGGCCTGGTTCTATGCGGAACCAAAACCGGCCGGGAAGGAGATCAAACCGCGTGGACTTTTGGAAAAGTGGGAAGATCGGAGCCTGATTCACTTTTCGTCACGACCAAGATCGTCCCTATTGCTCAAGAGTAGGGTAGGGGAAGCGACACAGCTCGCATCCAAAAGCCTGTCTAGCTGAGACCAAATCGGGGAAAATTTACGCTGCGACGCGCAACGTCATCCATTCCATGAGGCTATCGATCGCCATCGGCCTGGCGAATAAATAGCCTTGAAATGTATCGCACCCGATGCCGCGCAGGATGTCAAGCTGGCGAGTGTCTTCGACACCTTCCGCGATACATAGCATCTTCATCGATCGGCATAGCGCAACGACCGCCGCCAGTATTTCGCATCCCGACTCGCTCGCTGTCCCAATCACAAAGCTTCGGTCGATCTTCACCTTATCGATCGGCAGCCTGTGAAGATAGCTCAGGCTGGATTGACCCGTACCGAAGTCGTCGAGCGCGATTTTGATGCCGAGGCCGCGAAGAAGGCGGATTGATTGCTCTGCAGCATCGAAGTCACGCATGACGGCGGTTTCCGTCAGTTCCATGGTGATGCGGGAGGGTTCAGCGCCAGCTTCGAGGATCAATGCGATGATGCCAACCACGGTCTCCGAGGAAGTGAGGTCATGGGCAGACAGGTTGAACGATAACGTTATTCCGGCGGGAAGCCGTGTGAGATGCGCGAGCGCCTTGCGCAGGAGTGTCAAGGTTAGCCGGTGGATGATGCCCGCCCGCTCGGCAAGTGGGATGAAGATATCAGGGGGGATACGGCCAAGGGTGGGACTGGTCCACCTGGCAAGCGCCTCCACGGCCCTCATCTCGAAATTCGGCCCACTGACGATTGGCTGAAGGTTGATCTCCATTTCGGTCTCGAGATCAGCGGCCTGCAGTGCCGCTTCCACGGCGCGTTCCGACCGAATGAGCCGCTCGTGCTCGCTTGAATATAGCACGGCAAAGCCGCGTCGCTCGCTCTTCGCTCTGTAGAGTGCATAATCAGCCCGGTCGTAAAGTGTCATGGCGCTCACGACCTCGGACGTCGATGTAGAAAGACCACAAGATGCTCCGATAGAGATTGCGATATCACCAAGCTTGAAAGGCCTCAACAGAGCTGCGCACGTCTGGTTCGCAAATACCGTCGCTGCTTCGCCGTCCATTTCAAGGAGGAAGGCAAATTCATCGCCTCCAAGACGTGCGACCATTGCTTCAGATCCGAAAGCCACGCGAAGTCGCTCTCCGGCGGCCTCAAGCAATTGGTCTCCGACAATGTGGCCATAGGTGTCATTGACCGCTTTAAAGCGGTCAAGATCAATAATTCCCACGCATATTTTGCCGCCCCTTTTAGCATCTAGTCCGATACGGCCCGACACCTCTGAGAAGAACAGCCGACGGTTTGGAAGTCGAGTAAGAGGATCCGTATGCGCGAGAACCGTCACCTCACGGTTTAACCGTTGCGTCTCGGCCTCCGAGCGGACCAGTCGAACGAAGCCGCGATGACTGTTAAGTAGGACGCGGATCATCACGATGGTCACAAGTAAGATATTCAGGGCGATGGCGATGTACACCGCATCGCCAAGCGAAAAATAGTAAATGAGATAGGGAATAGTCACGATGGCAGTCACGGCCAGAGCTGCCTGGGGAAGGTGGATCAGGCAAAAGATACATCCAATGACAGTAATTGCGATAAAGATCGCAACGTGTGCCTGTTGGTGGTCACCCCCGTAGCTGCCCAATCCCAGAGACCAGGAGATGTAGACCGAGGCCATCACACCGCCAAGGACTGTGGTCCTTCTGAGCGTCTGGATTGCTTCGGCCCCATTTATAGGCGCATCAGGCTTTTTCAGCCAAGCAATAAGGCGCAGAATGCTGGCGGATACCAGAACCAGCGGAATCCATACGGTCATCCAGGCAGGGGCAACGTCAAGATGAGTGTAGGCGACCGCAACTGCGTTCAAGCTTAGCAAAGCATAAAGCAGAGGAATTTGGCCCTGGAGCTCGCGGCATTGGGCGATCGCCAGCTCGGGCTGCTCCTCGCGCAAGGTGAGCCAACGAAATAATCGCAAATAGCTAAGCATGACATCCTCATTTTTTAGATGAAGATGGCAGCTTCGCGTAAAATCATTCCTAATATACTGATGATAATTACAAGAACAACAGGTTTGGAGAGCAATTCATGCGGTATGCAGCTTGTGTGTATGTGGCCGCAATGAGCGAGCAAAGTTGCAGGTGGCACATACCAAGCTCAGCGATTCCAACGCGTTTGTCGTCCCGGCCTATATCGTGCAACAGTACGAAATGCCGTTCGATGCGCACGCTAGGTCAAGGAATTCTGTGCATTTAAGCGCTAAAAGTTCTTGAACATCAAACATGGAAAACCGCTGCCATCGCCAATTTTGCAGGTGTCTTCCGCATCTCTACGCTGTGTCCTTCCTATTGGAGCGGAAGAGCGGGCTCTATATCCAAAACTCCGATCTATCTGACACAGAATTAAACGCGCCTCCGTGTTTTTAGACAACCTCGTTTGGCCGAAAAAGCGACCAAGGACAACGGCGTTCATCTGATACCAAAAATAGTTGCTCGCCGTCGGGTACAAACGCTGAAAAGGCGTTCTTATCGTCACCGAAAATTAGGCAATGTCTTGTATTTGTCAAATTGTTGCGTCTGGAGAAGAATAATGAACCTCGCCCGTGTCATAGCCTGTGTGACTTTAACGTTCATCTGGTTTTCCAGCGCAAACGCAGGATCCCTTCCAGAGGCAAAGAACGAGACGATCCTGACCATCTCCGGAAACATCGAAAACACAAATGCCGGGCTGGATGCTCAATTCGACCGCGATATGCTTGAAACGCTGGGCCTAGAAACTGTCGAAACGTCAACGCCTTGGTATGATGGCAAAGTTCGCTTCGAAGGAGTGTCACTCCAAAAGCTGATGACCCTTGTCGGCGCCAAAGGATCGACTGTAACTGCAATCGCACTTAATGACTATAGCTGCGTAATTCCGCTCGAAGACTTTAAAAAATATCATGTCATTCTCGCCCTGAAACGAGATGGAAAATACATGGCGATTCGAGACAAGGGGCCATTGTTTATCGTGTATCCCTACGACAGTGATTCTCAGCTGCAAAACCAGCTTTATTACACACGGTCGGCCTGGCAGGTCGCCAAGCTTAGAGTCGAATAGAGATTAAGCGTGAGATGGATCCTGGGAGCCGTCATCTGCGGCCTGATAGTAGCAACGTGCTACATCGCCACCATTATCGCTGCGCAGCAAACAGGTTTGCAAAAATTTACCCGGTACAACGATTCTTGGACCGTCAATCAAGCGTCTGTCGAGTATTTGAGGCTCGAACGCAGTCTGGCTGCTTATGCTTTAGATATGACAGATGCAAATAGAGCAGACGCCCGCCTCCGCCTCGAGATTGCGATTGGTCGTGTTCAGCTTCTGCAGCAGGGCAGTCTACGCGTTCTCATTGAAGGCGACCGACACAACAGAGCCGTGTTCGAGGCGTTCAGAGCAACGCTTCTGAGCTTGGATGAACGGTTGGAGCACCTGGACAGGGCAGGTGTGCAAGCTGCTCTTCAGTCGATGGGCAGGCTCGATTCGCCTTTGATGGGCCTTGGCGTTGCGGCAACCGAGTATGGCGCAACCCTTCTTAACGACGCGCAGGCACAAATGCGTCATCTTTATTTCATTCATATCGGACTTGCGTCAGGACTTATTCTATGTGGCGTCGTGCTGGTGATCTTTCTGCTTCGTCAAAACCGGCTGCTCGGTCGCGCCCACACCCGCACGGAGCGATTGGCAACCGATCTTCGCCAGGCAACGGAAGAACTGCAAAATCAGAACCTTCGTCTTGAACACGATGCTCATCACGATGCACTCACCGGTCTTCCCAATCGCGTCCTGCTCAGACAAGACCTGGAGCTACGGCGGGCAACAGCGCATACCGAAGTATCTTCTATTCTTCTTCTTGATCTCGATGGGTTCAAGGATGTCAACGATACGCTCGGGCACGATATGGGTGACGTGCTCCTCCAGGCTGTCGCGGCGAGGTTAAACCGTCTGAGCCATGGCGGCGATACAGCTTGCCGTCTGGGTGGGGATGAGTTTGCCGTCTTGTCCACAGGCTTGACCCGGGAAAAGGCATTTGATCTCGCCAACATCATAATCACAAAGATCGCCGAACCGTATCAGATCGATCAACTGCGAATCAAAATCAATACATGTATCGGTATTGCTTTTTCGGATGATGTGTCGACGACAGAGGAACTGTTGAAGCAAGCAGATCTCGCCCTCTATGAAGCCAAGGCGCTCGGAGCGGGGCATGCATGCCTATTCGATCCTCAGATGCAAGTACGCTTGCAGGAGACGAAATCCTTTGAGATCGACTTGTCACGGGCTCTGGAACAGGGCGAGATGGAGGTCTACTATCAGCCCCAGGTCATAATGGCGACCCGCGACATTTGCGGCTATGAGGCGCTGCTGCGATGGAAACACCCGACACGCGGCTTCGTCTCGCCCACGCTATTCATTCCGGTCGCTGAGAGGATCGGTTTAATCCACGAACTGGGGGCGTGGGTTCTCGAGACAGCTTGTGTTGAAGCTGCGGCGTGGGGACGCCTCTCCAAGATTTCCGTCAACCTTTCTCCGGTTCAGTTTCGTGGGGTGAACCTCATCCAAAAGCTTGCGGCCACCCTCGACCAGACTGGGCTTTCCCCCGACCGGCTGGAATTGGAAATCACAGAATCTGTGATGCTTGACAAAAATGAACAGACGCTTGAAACGCTACGGCAAATAAAGGCGCTCGGGATCCACATCGCAATGGACGATTTCGGTACCGGTTATTCGTCGCTTGGTAGCCTCAGCAGCTTTCCCTTCGACAAGATGAAAATCGATCGATCTTTCGTCCGCGACGTTACGACATCGCCGAGTGCTTTGACGATCGTTGAACTAGCGATAGGGGTAGGCCGCAGCCTGAGCATGACCACAATCGTGGAAGGCATTGAAACGGAGGAACAATTCGAGTTGCTGAGGCGGCTTGGATGTGAACAGGCCCAAGGCTACCTGACTGGACGGCCCATGCCTGCTTCGGAACTTGCGTACCTGCACTCCGATCACGTAGAAGGGCAAAGATTGGTAGGCAAGGCTTTATAGTGGAATTGGGAGTGTGCCGGCATGGAGCTATTGACCATACATGGAATTGACGTGCCGCTGGCACCCTGCGAGGTTTCTCCTGTCATATGGTTGGCGCTTACCAGCGGCAGTTATGAAGCAAAAGAAGCACGGGCGGTTTTCAGGGCTGTTAAACCGGGAGACCGGGTACTTGAACTTGGGTCAGGCATTGGCATCATCACGTCGATCATCGCGAAAATCGAAGGGGTATCGGTGTGGGCGTTTGAAGCCAACCCAACCACTGCACTGCTGGCACAACGGGTCATAAGGGCTAACGGTCTCGACAATGTCATCTTTTCGCAGGGGCTTCTCACAAACGGAGAACCAAAAACCTGCAGGTTTTACGTACGCAAGGACCTTTGGATGTCATCTATGGATGAAAACCAAGGGGCCTACGAACACGAAATAGAGCTTACATCTGCCAACATTGACACATTCATCATGCGCAATCGTATCAACGCCCTCGTTATGGACATAGAAGGAGCAGAACGGGATCTCCTACAGAACGCCGAGCTGCCAGGGATCGAACGCATCTTCTTGGAACTTCATGACCATCTATACGGGTTGTCCGGTATCCGCGACATTACGCATGCGCTGGCGCTCAAGGGCTATGCCTATGATCCAAGGGGTTCGCAGGGTCATTGTGTCCTGTTTTCAACAGACGATAGTCCACGCCAGTATGACCCTGAGATTTGAAATCAGTGAACAAAAGCAAGATGGCCAAGCCACATAGGCCGGCCTTCGCTATAGCCAACCAATAGACTTTACGCTGTATTAACTACGCCGTTGGAAGCAGATGATATTGTCCGGTTGTATCTCCCGCCATTAGCATTTCGTACATTCGACATCCCACATATGAGATTGGTATGTTTCGGGGGTGTTGTGAATGTTCAGGGTATTGACGTGTCTTTCGGGTGAACACGATCTTCGTCTGGTGGTGTCGGCCGGGGTTTTGTGCTTCCTGTCGAGCTATGTCGCGATGATGTTGCTCCAGAGAGCGCAGAAAACCGGCGGTATTGCCCGAGGAATCTGGTTGGCGACTGCTGGCGTCGCCGGTGGTTTTGGCATCTGGTCGACGCATTTTATTGCCATGCTCGCCTATGATCCCGGCGTCGTCGTCGGCTACGAGGCCTACCGCACTTTCCTATCCCTACTGATCGCCGTCGCGACGACTGGAGCCAGCGTCGCCACAGCGACCTACTTGCGCAGTCGTGCCGGTTTTCTGGCTGGAGGCAGCCTTTTTGCGCTCGGTGTCGGCGCAATGCACTTCCTCGGGATGTCGGCGATTGAATTCCCCGGCAAGATCACGTGGGACCGTGACCTCATCGCCGCCTCGCTGCTCTTAGGGTGCCTATTTTCGATGGCCGGCTTCTCCGTCGCCTACCAATGCGGAAATAGCCTTAGAAGCAAGCTGCTCTCGGCAAGCATGCTGACGCTTGGCGTCGTTAGCCTGCATTTCACTGCAATGGGCGGGGTCAATATCGTACCGGCCGCAGTGCAGCTGGATCGTTTCAATCTTCTGTCGCCGATCGTGATGATTGTGACGATCGCCAGTGTCTCACTTTCACTTTTGGCATCCGGCCTTGCAGCAGCTCTTTTTGCTGTTCGTGCGGAGAACGCCGCATCTGCGAGCAACGCGAACTTCAAGATGCTGATTGAGGGCGTTACCGATTACGCTATCTACATGCTCGGTCTTCAGGGTCATGTCAGCAGCTGGAACGCTGGCGCCGAACGCGCCAGCGGATATACCGCCGCGGAGATCGTCGGCAAGCATTTTGCAATTTTCTATTCACAGAAGGATCGGCACAACGGGATCCCGGCGACCGCGCTGGACATCGCAAGAACCAGAGACAAATTCGAGGGAGAGTATTGGTACTATCGCAAGGACGGCACGTGTTTCTGGGCACATGTTGTCATCAATCCAATTTTTGCGGACAATGGCGAACTGGCTGGTTATGCCAAGATTATCAGGGACAAGACTATCCACAAGGCCGACGCAGATCGCCTTGCCGCGGTTATGAGAAACCTTGATGTCGCCCTGCAAAATATGTCCCAGGGAATTTGCCTATTCGATGCGAATGAGTGCCTGGTACTGGCCAATGAGCGCTATAGCGAGATATTCGGCTTCCCTCCCGGTTTTATCGTCCCGGGCCTTCGCTATCGCGACATCGTCGAGCGTGGCTATTCCCTGACCGATGCTTCGCCTGACGTCTACGGTCCGAAAGCGTCGCACCATTACGACCGACATATGGCCGTCGTACGGGGTGGCGAGCACGGCGCCATAATCCATAGACTTTCGAGCGGCACCTCGGTGCAGGCAAATTACAATACTATGGAGAGCGGCGCTTGGGTCGTCACATTCGAGGACATCACTGCGCGGCTATTGTCCGAAGAAAAGATCTCTTTCATGGCCAGCCATGACGGCCTGACCGGTCTGGCCAATCGTGCAGAATTCAACGCATCTCTCGCGCAGGAGCTTGTTCTTGCCCGTCGAACCGCGGCCCAGCTTGCGGTCATCGTTATCGATCTCGACAAGTTCAAGGAAATCAATGACCAGCATGGACATGCGACAGGCGATCAGGTTCTGAGCGTGCTTGCCGACCGCATGACTGCAATGCTCGACGACGACGAATTTGTTGCTCGTTTCGGAGGCGACGAATTTGCAGCGGTCAAGCGCTTTACTGAGATGGTCGAACTGCATGACTTTCTCGCTCGGCTGGAAGCCTGCCTGTGCGCCGAGATCCACGTCGAAGGTTTTGAGATCAAGCCCGGTGCGAGCATGGGGATCGCGCTTTATCCACAGGATGCTGACAGCGCTGAGTTGTTGCTTGGTAATGCCGATCTGGCGATGTACAGGGCGAAAGGCGCTTTGAGGCAGTCGGTCTGCTTCTACGAAACGGCAATGGATGAGGCGGCGCGCGGCCGCCGCGCACTGGCAAATGATCTATGGGCGGCCGTTGAGAAGAAACAGTTCCACCTGCATTATCAAGTGCAGAAATCGGTCATGACAGGCGCCGTTACCGGTTACGAGGCCCTGTTGCGCTGGAACCATCCGGACCGAGGGAACGTGCCGCCGATGGACTTCATTGTTCTGGCTGAGGAGTGCGGTGCAATCCTTCCGATCGGCGAATGGGTGCTGCGCGAAGCTTGCCGTGAAGCGGCTCGTTGGCAGCAGCCGCACAAGATTGCTGTCAACCTCTCGCCGGTGCAACTGATGAATACCGATATCGCCGCACTGGTTCATACTGTTTTGCTCGACACGGGTCTGAACCCGGCACGCCTCGAACTTGAGATCACCGAAACCTCGATTATAACGGACAAGGATCGCGCGCTACACGCGCTTCGACAAATCAAGCAACTCGGTGTCTCAATCGCCATCGACGATTTCGGCACAGGCTATTCGTCGCTTGAAACCCTTCGGGCCTTTCCTTTCGATAAGATCAAGCTTGATCGCAGCTTTATGGACCAAGTGGAGACAAGTCCGCAGGCCAAGGCAATTGTTCGCGCCATTCTTGCCCTAGGTCAGAGCCTCGAAGTACCTGTCCTTGCGGAAGGCGTAGAGACGCGAGTCCAGCTCGACATTCTTTTGTCGGAGGGATGCAACGAAGCACAGGGCTACTTCCTTGGCCGACCAAAGCCAATGCACGAGGACGCGGACGCCGATCAGACAATAACGCCCGAAATGGCGGCCTAGGTTACAAGATGATCGAGGCTGCATTCCTTTGCGCCTCATGAAGCGTCACAACGCGCAGTCCTGAAAGAACTTTGGGGATAATGACCCCCATCCTGCCTCGCGAAGACGGGTTAGTGACATCGATTGACGCAAAACACCAGCTCCAACCAGCGCGTTCGGCGGGCCCATTGTCAGACTTGCTTCCGGTCCCCCAGCTCAGTGTTCCACCTCACCGAAAAGGCGCGCCCCGTCGTCTGTGACAATTCCGACCGTTTCCTGCAGTGCAATCGTGGCGCTCCAGTCGGGTTCGCGCTCATTGAGCAAGTTCAAAACCAAATGACGATCGAGCGGTTCAAGCGTCAATTTGAAAATTGATGTCTCCGGCCAAGGCTCTTCTAAAGAGCCACTTTCGCACAAATCGCGCCGATGTTGACCTGCCTCTTGAAACGCCTTGTCCAGCGTGTCGCAGTACGCGAGGAGCGTAGTATTTGAGGGGCTAATTGGAAATGCCCACACAACCATAGGTTCAGGCACGGCAGATATCCTTTCGGGCGCGAAGCACTCTCAATGCTTGTATCTATAGAACGGATATGGCAATTAGACCAAGAGGAGAAGATAAGCGTCCACTACTTTGCAATCGCCTGTCCTCGCGACCAGAAATGGTTGTATATCCTCTATAAGTAGCCTAGACTAACTGGCGGCGCGAACGGTTTTACTGGAGGCATGAGCGCCGGCAACTATGCAATGATAGCCGGGGCTGCCTCTGACGGCAACCCGCAGCATTTGGTCAAGGGTGTGGTTAAAGCATGTATCAAAGTAGACGCCCCTGGCACGAGCTAGCTGAGCACCGCTAGCACCTGTTGAAATCACCCACCACTTTTTGAGGCAGCCTAAGTAGTGCGGCCGTCTGCGCAAGAAGGCAGTCTCGCGCGACGAGCGGTGGTCGGTGGTGAGATTCCAAGGTTGCCCGCGCGAATTGTGCGACGAGACTTGCGATATGGCGGGTGTTGGGAGAATTCCAGCGTTTCGGCCGCGATGCGTCATAATCGGGCTTCAGGTCCACTCGATACAAAACTAGCTGGCTCGTCCCTTTTTCCTGACATGGGTGAGCAAATCTCGTGCGTGGGCGAGGGGTCCACTGCCGATATGCGTGAAAATGCTTTTGCGTTGCTCAGTTCGACGGGGTCATGTCTGCTTGCTGCATCACACACTAAGTGGCTGGCAGCGCCTAAACGCATGGCACTGCCATTTCAAGGCGCATGATCCAACCTCATCAGGGCGACTAACGAGAGCGTGCCCAGTTTTATATCCGCAGTCAGGTAGCTGGAGACTTCGCGCTCGCTGTTGGTAACTAGGGCAGGTGCAGCCTTCATCTTCTCGGCTATATCGTTCGCCAGTCCTGCTCGTTGACCGCTGTCGATCGCGGTTCTGACCTATTCGTGTGGCGTGGATGGCGAGCAGCCAATCTTGATAACGAAAGATGAAACGGCAGCCCAGCCGGATGGATGCTCGGCTTCGTGGTCGAACACCATCCCACCGGCCCTAGCGCCGACTTCGGATAATTTTGTTTGTTGTCAACTCTTGCGGCAAGTAGCGATCTGAAGTTGACCTGATTGAAATTTTTATTTGACGACATATTTTAATCCACGCAAACGTAGGAGCTGACATGGCCGTAGGGCTTGAAACCAACGCCCTGACGGGCGTGGCCGGATTGGACGATGTACTTTCAGGAGGACTTTCACGCGATCATGTGTTTCTGCTGGAAGGAAATCCCGGCACAGGCAAGACGACAATCGCACTGCAATTTCTTCTCGAAGGCGCCAAACTTGGAGAAAAGTGTCTCTACATCACACTCTCCGAAACGGATTCAGAGCTGCGGGCGAGCGCCGCCTCGCACGGGATGGTTATAGATGATACCATTGAGCTCTTCGAGCTCGTCCCGCCGGAAAGCCTGCTCGATCCGGATCAGCAGCAGAGCCTTTTGTATTCTTCGGATCTCGAACTCGGTGAAACGACTAAGCTAATCTTTGACGCTTTCGAGCGCATCAAGCCGAGCAGAGTTGTCCTTGATAGCCTTTCCGAAATCAGGCTTCTGGCGCAGAGTTCGCTTCGCTATCGTCGTCAGATCCTGGCTCTCAAGCATTTCTTTGCCCGGCAGGGTGCAACGGTGCTGCTGCTCGATGACATGACGACCGAGATGATGGATAAAACTGTCCACAGTGTGGTCCACGGGGTCATCCACCTCGAGGAACTAGCTCCAGATTATGGCTCCGAGCGCCGGCGGCTGCGGATCATCAAATACCGCGGACGGGCATTCCGCGGCGGATATCATGACCTCGCCATCAAGACAGGTGGAGTAGAGGTGTTTCCGCGACTGCGTGCCGCCGAGCATCGAACTGATTTCGCCCGTAATATTTTGCCGACCGGCAATGCCGAGTTTGACAGCCTGCTTGGGGGCGGGATCGAACGCGGATCGAGCACGCTCCTCATTGGTCCTGCCGGCACCGGAAAGAGCACGTTTACCTTCGAGTTCGTCAAGGCCGCCGTCGCCCGTGGTGAAAAGGCTGCAGTTTTCATCTTCGACGAGGAGCTTGGGCTACTTTTTGCACGCATGAAAGCGATGGGCTTGGATCTCGAGGGGTTGAGCGATCAAGGCTTTGTTCACATAGAGCAGCTGGACGCCGCTGAGCTGTCGCCGGGGGAGTTTACTCGTCGGGTTATGGACCGGGTCACAGAAGCCAATGCAAAGACTGTGATTATCGACAGCATCAACGGCTACCAGTCTGCGATGCCCGATGAAAATGCCCTCATCCTTCATTTGCACGAGCTTCTGCAGTACTTGAACAGACAGGGAGCCAATACGTTCATCACGGTTGCCCAGCACGGACTTTTCGGCGACATGAAATCTCCGGTGGATGTCACCTATCTGGCCGATACCGTCATACTGTTGCGTTATTTCGAGGCTGCCGGGCGCGTCCGCCGCGCGGTCTCCGTGATCAAGAAACGGGCCGGTAGGCATGAGGACACGATCCGTGAATATCGGATCGACGATACAGGTCTGAGCCTCGGTGCGCCGCTCTCCGGGTTCCAGGGTGTGTTGCGCGGCGTGCCAGTCCTCACCGATGTTTCCGAGCCTCTCATGGTCATGACCACCGGAGGGCTGGGCAATTCCTGATCGTTTTGCAGACGCGATCATACTTGCCCCTGGCGGGCGGGATGCAGATGTGGCCTCTTCGCTCCTTTCTGCCGCAAAGATTGTGTGCCGGTCGGCTGGAGACCTTCATTCGTTCGTTGCAGCCCTTGGCGACCACGTTGCCTTTGGAGTGCTGACAGAGGAGACCGTACGATCAAGCGACTTGAAGCCGCTCGCCAGCTGGATCGCAGGCCAGCCGAGCTGGTCGGACATGCCGTTCATAGTGTTGACGCAGAGAGGCGGCGGTCCGGAAAAAAATCCGGCTGCGGCGCGGCTTTCGGAAATTCTCGGCAATGTAACCTTTCTGGAAAGGCCGTTTCACGCCACCACCTTTATCAGCGTGGCGCGCACTGCCATGAAGGGCCGGCAAAGGCAATACGAAGCGCGTGCGCGCCTCTACGACCTTGCAGATGGCGAACGACGTTTGCAGGCCGCGCTCGAAGCAGGGCGGTTGGGCTCTTGGGAACTGGAACTCAAGGCAAACCGGCTCATGACTTCTGCATTATTCCGCACAATTTTTGGACAGCCGAAAGACGGCGCGCTTTCTTACGAACAATTGCTGGCGACTATCCACGGGGACGACCTGCCGCGACTGAAACGTGCAATATCTCTGACAGTGGAGACTGGCAGGGATTGCGAGATCGACTTCCGCTGCATCTGGCCCGATGCCACCCAGCACTGGGTCGATGTGCGCGCGCAGCTTTACCGGGACCGGAACGGTGGCGCGCAAAAACTCGTAGGCATTGCGTCCGATATTACCGAACGCCGCGCGGCAGAGGATACGCTGAAGAGCGTCAACGATCTGCTGGAAGAGCGCGTATCTCTGCGAACAGCCGAGTTGAAAGCAGCCAATGCGGGGTTGATCGAAGAGGTGGCCCAACGGGAGAGGGCGGAAGAGCAACTCAGGCAGGCTCAGAAGATGGAGGTCATCGGCCAGCTCACCGGCGGTGTCGCCCACGACTTCAACAACCTCTTGATGGCCGTGCTTGGAAACCTTGATCTCCTTCGCAAGCATTTCCAGCACGATCCGAAGGCATCTCGGCTGATTGACGGTGCTGTCCAGGCGCAAAGCGTGGCGCGGCGCTGACGCAACGCTTGCTTGCCTTTGCGCGGCGTCAGGATCTGAGCGCTGAACCGACGGACCTCGGCAAGCTGGTAACGGGAATGGAGGATCTGCTCAAGCGATCGGTCGGGACGACGATAGCAATCGAGGTCCTGTTGGAAGACAATCTGATGCCTGCAATGATTGATTCAAACCAGGTCGAACTCGCACTCCTCAATCTCGTAGTCAACGCGCGGGACGCGATGCCCTCCGGCGGAGTAATCAAGGTCCGCGTTCGCGGCGAAGAAATACGGGGAGTTTCCAAGGATCTGACGTCAGGACGCTACCTCGTTCTATCGGTGGAAGACAGCGGAACCGGAATGAGCGAACAGACGCTGATGAAGGCAGTCGACCCGTTTTTTTCTACTAAGGAACTCGGGAAGGGAACTGGCCTCGGCTTGTCGATGGTCCACGGTCTGGCTCTTCAGCTGAAGGGAAGCCTGCGTCTCACCAGTGCTGTCGGTCACGGAACTATTGCGGAGCTGTGGCTCCCCGAGACTTTCCGACCGATATCCGTCGATGACGCTGTCGAGCCGGTTGGCATTGGCGTTACTCGGGCTGTCCGTATCCTGATGGTGGACGACGATGCTCTTATCGCTATGGCCTCAGTGGACATGCTTGAAGATCTCGGTCACGAAGTCGTGGAAGCAAATTCTGGTGCGGATGCCCTGAAGTGTCTGGAATCGGGCAACGCGTTCGACCTGGTAATCACCGATTATTCTATGCCTGGCATGACCGGTGCAGAGCTGGCCAAGGCGGTACGAGAAAAGGTGCCGGGGATGCCGATCCTGATAGCGACTGGATACGCCGATCTCCCAGCTGGTAGCGGGATAGATCTTCCGCGCCTCGGCAAGCCTTACACTCAGGCACAGCTCGCGGCGGAAATCGGAAAGGCCTTGCATCGCGGCTGACCGACGCTGTAGCGAGACATTAAGCCGTTTACAAAAATGACCCTATCAACGTGAGGAATACAAGCGTCGATCATGGGTATCGGCATCGGGATGGCTCGTCGATTTACAGCATGTGAGCGTAACAGGCGGATAGGGAAACAGCGGCACTGGACGATTTTTACCTGTTGCACCGCAGGCCATCCATTAACAGACCGATCAGTCGATGGGACCGATCACGCCAATCAGGTGCGTCGGGGATGGAGTAAATGCTTGAGAGAGCATGCAAAAGGTCCGTCGTGTCAATATCACTGCGCACCGCCCGCGATTGGGCTGCGCTCTTCAAGAGATCGTCTAATGCAGATCTCAGAACACCAGAGCCTTCGGCAAACAGCGCCGAGTTCGAGGTCATCAATATCCGCAAGCTGTTAGCCATGCCGCGTTTTGTAGCGATATAGCCCACGAACCTGCGCATCCATTCCTCAAGCGCCGCATCGGGTGCATGGGTTTCTGCCAAGCCGCCGGCAGCAGCAGCCAACATTTCCAATTCGCGTCGGTAAACAACCTCCACCAAGTGCTCACGGGTCGGAAAATGTCGATACAGTGTACCGATCCCAACGCTGGCCCGGCGAGCGATATCCTCAAGTGAGGTCTCGACACCATTCTCGGCGAACGCCTCCGCTGCAACCTCGATCAGCCGCTCCTTGTTCCGGCGCGCGTCTGCCCGCAACGGAGGTTCTCTGGTGGGCTCTTTTTTTGGCTCGGCCGAGGCCAAAGGCTACTCCATCATTTTGCACTTGACGATGACCAGGAAGTCCCTAGATTAAACGGAGGCGCCTCCATTTTACGCGTATCTTCCACTTGTAATGCACGCCGGCCTGTCTGTCAGGTCGAAAGTTCTATCGATTGCTTCACCACGACGACAGTGAGAACCCATTATGGCCGGAACGCTTCAAATTTTATTGGACATCAACGGACAATCACACGAACTCTCCATAGAGCCGCGCGTCACTTTGCTCGACGCGCTTCGCGATCATCTCTGCCTGACAGGCACCAAGAAGGGCTGCGACCAGGGGCAGTGCGGTGCTTGCACGGTTCATGTGGACGGCCAACGGGTGCTCTCCTGTCTGACGCTCGCCGCCCAGGTGGAAAATCGGCAGATCTCAACGATCGAGGGGCTGGCCGGGGAAAATGGTGAACTTCACCCAGTTCAGGCAGCTTTCGTGGATCAGGATGCGTTTCAATGCGGATACTGTACCCCTGGCCAGATCATGTCGGCTGTCGCCTGCATCCGGGAAGGTCGCGCCAGATCCGACGCCGAGATCCGAGAATACATGTCCGGCAATCTCTGTCGATGCGGTGCATATAATAGCATCGTCGCCGCCGTGCGCAAAGCAGCGGAGACTGGCGCATGAGAGACTTTTCCTACGTACGTGCGACCTCCATCGACGAGGCGCAACAGGAAGTCCAAAGCGGTGCGGTCTTCCTTGCAGGGGGCACCACGCTTCTGGACCTCGCCAAGTGCGGTGTGGCCGAGCCGGAGCGCGTGGTCGACATCACGCACCTTGCTGGGCTGGACGGGATCGACGCCGATGACACGGGTGTCAGCATCGGCGCTCTTGCCAGGATGGCGGCCGTCGCAGACCATCCCCATATCCTTTCCCATTTTCCGGCAGTGGCACAGTCTCTCTCGCTTGCCGCCTCCGCCCAGCTCAGAAACATGGCGACGATCGGCGGCAACCTTCTTCAGCGGACCCGCTGTTCATACTTCCGAGAGCCGGGCGCCTTTATCGCGTGCAACAAGCGGAGTCCCGGGTCAGGCTGCTCGGCCATCGGCGGCGTGACCCGCAACCACGCGGTGCTCGGCACGAGCCCAAATTGCATTGCCAGCTATCCGGGCGATCTGGCAATCGCCCTCGTGGCCTTCGACGCTGAGATCAAGATCGGCGAACGAAGCGTGGCGATAGACGAATTCTTTCTGCTGCCGGGCTCGACGCCGCAAAGGGAGACTTTGCTGGAAACCGGCGAGATGATTACGGCCGTGACGATTCCCGCCTCTCCGGCAGCACGAAATTCGACCTATCTGAAAGTCCGCGATCGCCAATCTTACGAGTTTGCCGCAGCGAGCGCGGCCGTCGGTATCGAACTGGAAGCGGACGGCAAGACGGTGCGCGATATTCGTATCGCGCTCGGCGGTGTTGCAACAAGGCCCTGGCGCGCACGCGCGATAGAGGCCACACTCATCGGCAAGGTTCTCGATGTAGCATCCGTGGAAGCCGCCAGCCGACTTACAATGGAGAATGCGCTTCCGCAGGGCGGCAATCAGTACAAGATCAAACTCGCGCCGCGTGTGGTCGCGCGCGCCATTCTGACCGTGGGAGGTCTTCTGTGACGATAATGGAACCCCGCAAGCATGGCGATGCTTCCGACGGCATGATCGGCGGACGGCATTCGCGTTTCGAGGGCACGGTGAAGGTTACCGGAGCCGCCACCTACGCGCTTGAATATCCGTTTGAAAATCTAGCGCATGCAGCACTACTGCAAAGCACAATTCCGGCGGGTCGAGTCCTTGCGGTTGACACTGCACAGGCGAAGGCCATGCCTGGCGTTCTGCTGGTTCTCACGCCTGAGGATGATTTTGGACTGAAGGTCGCCTCCGACTGGTACGGGAATCGCCCGGAAAACCAGAACTACAATCCCCTGCCACGCCAAGTTCGCTTCAATGGCGAGACCATCTGCGCTGTTGTGGCAGAGACGCAGGAGCAAGCGACAGAGGCAGTCAAGCTGATACGGGTTACCTACGAAGAAACGCCCGCAGTGATGGGCCTCGACGACCCCAATGCCGGTCAGGGCAAAGTCATGGACAATCTGACGTCCAAGTGGGGAGATGCGGAGAAGGCGTTCGCCAGCGCACAGGTCAAGATCGACGTCGAGTACCGAACGCCACGCGAATTCCACGTTGCCATGGAGCCGCATGGGCTGACGGCGAAATGGGACGGCGATACGCTGACTGTCTGGGAGCCGAGCCAGTGGGCCCAGGGAATGGCGCGCAGCTATGCCGAGTGGTTCGGCTTGCCGCTTGAAGACGTCCGGATCATATCCCCATTCATTGGCGGCGGGTTCGGTTCGAAAGGTGCAGCGCTTGCCTACGGTGCTGTTGCGGCTGTCGCAGCAAGAAAACTCGGCCGTCCGGTGAAGCTGGCGGTGACCCGACCGCAGAACTTCACAAGCTACGGTGGACGGGCGGCGACGCGCCAGCAGATCTCGCTAGGAGCGACCAGCGACGGACTGCTGCAAGCGATCATCCATCGCGGTGCGAGCGAAACGTCAGTTTATGTCGACTATCCCGAGCAGACGGGCGCAGCAACGGCAGTGCTTTACAAGGTGGCAAACTTCAGCTCCGAACATCGGGTGGTCCCCGTCAACACTGTGACGCCTGGCGCGCTCCGCGGCCCTGGCAAGAACCCCAGCGCATACGGCATCGAATGCGCCGTGGAGGAACTTGCCTATGAGATCGATATGGATCCGCTCGAACTGCGCCTTAAGAACTATGCCGACCACGATTACCAGTCCGGAAAACCCTGGTCGACGCGTCGCCTGCGGGAGGCCCTCACGGAGGGCGCGGACGCTTTCGGCTGGTCGGGACGTAGCCATCAGCCTCGGTCCATGCGGGAGGGCAGGACATTGGTCGGCTGGGGAATCGGGTGCGGCACGTTTCCTGTTATCCGGGCGCCAAGCTCGGCGATGATACGCATCCTTGGCAACGGCCGCGTGGAGGTGATCAGTAGTGCCATCGATATGGGGCAGGGAACCTATACGATCCTTGCCCAGACAGCGTCCGAGGCGCTGGGCGTTCCCGTCAGCCAAATCGATGTCCTGCTTGGCGACTCGCGGATGCCGGGATCGGCGATTGCCGGCGGATCGATGCTTGCTGGGTCGATCACTGGTGCCGTCCACAAAGCAGCGATCGCTGCGCGTGACGAGCTCATCGAACTTGCACTCAATGACGCCAATTCACCCCTTCGCGATACCGGCGCAAACACGTTGACGCTCATCAACGGACGGCTCGGCTCCGCGCGAGGCGGCGAATACACGCTTTCGGAATTGATGTTGGCCCTTGGGAAAGAACATTTGGAAGTTCTCCGCAACACGCTCGACGACGCCGCACAATCGGCCGCCGACCACAAGCGAGCCTGGACGACAATGGCCGGTGTCCAAGGGCCGACGATGGGCGACCATTCCATGCACAGTTGGTGCGCGCATTTTGTCGAGGTGAAAATCGACGAGGATTTCGGCACGGTTCGCGTTTCTCGCATCGTATCGGCCTTCGATTGCGGTCGTCTCTACAATCCACGACTTGTGGAGAGCCAATGGCGCGGCGGGATCATCATGGGCATCGGCCAAGCTTTGCTCGAAGAGGGCCTTGTCGATCGGCGCAACGGCAGGCTCGTCAACAATAATGTTGCCGATTACCTCGTGCCGACCAATTCGGATGTCCCGGATATCCAAGTGATCTCTGTCGGTGTCCCCGATCTGGATGCGTCCGCGTTGGGAGGAAAGGGGGTCGGTGAAGTTGGTATCGTCGGCGTGGCGCCCGCGATTGCAAATGCTGTCTTCCACGCGACGGGAAAACGAGTTCGTGATCTCCCCATCACCTTGGAAAAGTTGCTCTAGCTTCAGATTGTCAGTCCAAGCGATGCCGGACGCAAATCCAGCGGTTGCTCAATTCGATGAAAGGTCTGCAGATGTTGAGCTCATGCAGCGTCACTGCGCCAATCGTGCCTAAAAAGGCTCTTATGACCGATGACGCCATAAAAATAATGGAGTTTGCTGCTCAATCCCTCGATGCTGGACACGAAGTGGCCCTTGCAACGCTTGTTGATATTCGCGGAGGATCCGCGCACCCGCTCGGATCCCACATGGCGATCCGCGATGACGGCTTTTATTGCGGTTTCGTGTCCGGCGGATGTACGGAGGCGGCGGTTGCATCGGAGGCGATGGAGGCGATTTCGAGAGGTTGCGATCGCAACCTTCTGCTGGGGGAAGGATCGCCGTTTTTCGATATCGTCCTTCCCTGCGGTGGCGGCATTACGGTTGCAATCCATGTCCTTCGTGAGAGCGTGGCCTTATGGTCCATTCTCGCCAGGCTTGGAAAGCGGCTAACGGCAAGCCTCTGCTATCAACCTGACACCCAGCGGCTGATTGCGACAGAGACGTTCGAGCCGACAGGCTGGAGGGGACAGACGTTCATCACGCACCATCGCCCGCGTGTCCGGGTAGTTCTCGCCGGCCGGTCGGTCGAGGCCGATGTCACCGCCAGAGTCGCTACGGCTGCAGGGTATGACGTCTATTGCTACGACGGTAGCGGGCCGGCGCTTTCACCAGAAATTATCGATGCCGACACGGCTGTATCGCTCCTCTATCACGATATCGAGTTTGAAATCCCGGTCTTCGAGGCGGTGCTGCGTTCTAGGTCGTTCTACGTCGGTGCGCTCGGGAGTGCGCGCACACATGCCAGACGTGTTCAACGGCTGGAAGAACTCGGGTATAGCCGCGGCGAGATTGCCCGGATCAAATCTCCGATAGGCCTTTTTGATAAGGCCAGAGATTCACAGTCTCTGGCGCTCTCGGTTTTGGCCGATATTGCCGCACGGCGGCTCTCGGAGGAGCAATGAAGCCCTCTAGGCTGATCGAAAGTCACTTAATCGTTAAAGTGGTCGTGCCACCTTACCTGTTCGCCGCGTAGGGTTGTTGTAATAGCGCAATAGCTGGACGCTTGCTGAACGGATCGGTACCTCGACTGCTCCATGGCCTCGGGAAGGGGAACGCCACGATTGGCCGCCTCGGTCAGATAACCCGATCGCAAGCCATGCGCCGAAAACTCTCCAGCCCGGCCAGCGCGGCCCGGTGCTTGACGATATCATTGACGGCCTTCGGATCGAGGGCGCAACGGGACACATTGCCCCACCGAGCACTGGTCTCGGCCGCAAACGACACCGACGATCTCAAGAACGCCACGCCAGCCCAGCCATCAGCGGTTCTGAACGGCCTGAAGGACGCTATCGGCGTGGTCGAGCAGGGCCAGGGGAACGCCACAGGTCTCGAAAACGCGCTGACCGGTTCGGAACCGACCTAACTCCAACTTCTCCAAAGTCTCACCGACGCCATCTCGACGACGGCGGGCACCAACGGGTCTGCGCTCCGGCAGTTTGCAATTCAAAACGCCGCACTCGTCGACGGACTGATGGCAAATACCGCCTTCACGCAATCGGTCGGCAAGCTCATCCAGGTCGAATACATAATCGCGGTCGGAGCCGCCGCAGCGCTTCCAGTGGCGCAAGATCTCGCCGCCATGTGCAGCTTGGGAGTTCAGGCCTGTGCCGCACAGGCTAATGTAATCTTCCAAGACATCGTCGCCTCAATTCCTGAGCTTGGCGGCACTGGCGTCGGACTCGTCGGCATCAGCGCGCTAGATAAGGAGGCTGTTGATCAAGCGTTGACGAAGGCTGCTGCAGAAAATATCGCTGTCGATGTTGGCTTCGACACCTCAAATCTTGAGAGCAAGCTGAAGAGCTACCTGCTCGATTCGACTCATCCGCAAAACCAGGGCAAGGCAAACTGGTTCAATCGGACCCTAGGATTTGATCAAAGCAATTGGCAAGACTTGGCTTCCCAGCTACGGTTCGATCCTGCAACGGCGGTGTCCACCAAGACTACCCCCGTGCGGCCAGACATTCGAGCAAACCATACCGATTACCCTCGCCAACGGAAAAACGATCGACACCAGAATTCTTCATGAAAGTATACGCTTGAACCAGAGATGGCCAGGTAGTTTGCGCACGACTTTGAAGGCGTGCTTGCGGCCAGGAATGCGCTCGTAGGCCTGTTGCCGTAGGCGAAGAATTTTATGACCGCGTTGTCGTCGATGGCCAGTCCATCCGTTGCAACGCTCGAAAACGAATGATTAGGAGCGCATTGTCGGATGCTTGCGACGGCTTAACGCAGACATCAACATCCGCCGATGCTTGGTCGCTCGGATTGTTTGTCTTTTCACGGTTGAAAACTTTGGGAAAGATTACTGACATGCCTATCCACCTCGATGAATGATCCATCTCGAGTTAACAACGATCTGAACGCGGGGTTCCGAGATCGACACATTTTATGCTCGTGGAGAACTGCAACGCAGGGGGTAGCTTTTCTTCGTGTCTTACGTGACGATCGTCGGGAGTAGGAGATATGGTGGCTGTAATAAACCTTAATTCCATTGTTCAGTAGATAATTGCTCAACAGATAATGTCCCGGAACTAATTATTCTAAAAGTTGTTTTGAGAGCAACACAGCGATGAGGGCCAGCAATCGTGGAATGCGTCCGGGTGCTCCGGTCGCGGCTGATGTCTCGGCACTGTAGGATCGTTCGGTCGTATTGCTGGCGCGGCTGCGGCGTTGCCCTCTCCAACCCAATGAAGGAACGGCCAAAATATGAGGCCAAGACGTCTGGTTGTTATAAGTGACTTTCAAAGTGGCGAATATCTCGGTGGATCGGTTGTGCCGGTTTCAGAGTTCTACCAGCAATGGATCTCGGGCAGTCGTGGGAAGAGCCCAAGAGGCACCGGTCGGCCGGATCACGTCGAGGTAAAGGGTGGCTATATCGAGAGGTTGCCGCTCGCTGCCCTGCACAGCGGCCTTGTGGACTGCGCGGAGATCTGGACCCACTGGCGCGGAGAGACGCCGCCGCTTGATCGGGAGGACGCCGACAGCCCCTGGCTTACCCGCCGGTCCTTTCGGCTGGATGGGCCGGATGCGCCTTTCGCCTCGAACGACATGCTTGCCCACATAAAAGCCTTTGGACCGCCGGACATCCTTTGCGTCTGGGGGCTTGGGGTTAGCGAAGACATTCTTCTCGCCTGCCGCGACAGTTTCAAGATCTACAATTCCATCGATGCGCCGGCGCTTCGCATCCCATTTGAGGTCAGTCGCCATTTCGATCTCGTGCTGACCGGCGCCGAATGGCAGTCCGAGGCAGTGCTGGCCCGCCATCCGGAAATGCAGACAGCAATCATGCCGGTCGGCCCCGAATTCGCATCCGATCTGACGTTTCGGCCGCTACCCCTACCAAAGGTCTACGACGTCATTTATGTCGCGGCAGCACAGGCTTACAAGCGTCACGACATCTTGTTCGATGCGCTGGAGAAGATGCCGCGCAGCATCCGGACGCTGTGCGTCTTCGGCTACGGAGAGCTTGCGGACGACCTGCGCCACCGGGCCGACACATCGGGTCTGAACGTCGATTTCGTCGGGCCACCCGGTGTGGACTTTGAGGAGGTCAATCGGCTGATGAACCAGTCCCGCATAGGTGTCGTGTGCGGCATCGATGACGGAGCGCCCGCCATCCTCACGGAATATATGCTGGCCGGCATCCCGGTGCTTGCCAACGATGCGCTAAGCTGCGGACTGCAATACATCACCGATCTGACGGGGGCGACAGCCAGCGGCGACCGATTTCACGAGGGCATTTCCGATATGCTGGCACGCCTGGATACCTTCACTCCGCGCGAGATCGTTCAGGCAAACTGGACATGGCCTCACACCATCAGGAGGCTCGCGCCATTGCTGCAGAATTTCGACAGGGCGGCTTTCCAACGTTGGAACTAAGGGATTACTAGCTGGTTGCAGGTTTCACTACTTGAAGAGGAACCCCATGAACCTGCTGCATCCCCTACCGCGCACCTCGGAATCCCGCATTCTGGACAAGGCCCCCCTTGTCTGTTTCTCTCACCTCCGGTGGGATTTCGTGCTGCAGAGACCGCAGCATCTGATGCAGCGATTTTCACAGCAGCGCCAAGTCTTCTTCTTCGAGGAATACATCCCGACCGACCATCACCTTGCCTATATCGAGATCCATCCGTTTGCCGGCACGACCGTCAAAGCGGTCCGTCCGAGGATCCCCCATTGGTGGACCGAGGCGGATCGGCAGGAAGCGCTTGGCAACCTGCTGGACGAACTGCTCGAGCTGCATGGTGGCGTGAAACCCATCCTCTGGTACTACACGCCGATGATGTACGCCTTTTCCGCGCACATCGACGCTGCGGCGGTGGTTTACGATTGCATGGACGAACTTGCTAATTTCAAGTTCGCACCCATGCAGTTGAAAGACGCTGAGAGGGCGCTGATGGCGCGTGCGGATGCCGTGTTCACTGGCGGCTTGAGCCTTTATGAGGCAAAGCGAGACAAACATGACAACATCCACGCCTTTCCCTCCAGTGTCGATATCGAGCATTTCCGCGCCACGCGCGACGGCATGACGGAACCGGCGGATCAGGCCGCAATCTCGGGGCCGAAGCTCGGCTATTATGGGGTGATTGACGAAAGGCTTGATCTGAGCCTCATTGCTGCTGTCTCCAGGGCACGACCGGATCTCTCGCTCATCTTTCTCGGTCCTGTCGTCAAGATCTCTGATGAAGAACTGCCGCGCGCGGCCAATATCCACTATCTCGGTCTCAAGTCCTATGCCGACCTGCCGGCCTATCTTTCCGGCTGGGACGTCGCTCTCATGCCGTTCGCGCTGAACGAGGCGACACGCTTCATCAGTCCGACAAAGACGCCGGAATATCTCGCAGCAGGACGACCGGTGGTCAGCACCTGGGTAACAGATGTTGCACGTGCCTATGGCAACCTCGAGGGAGTTTTTCTCGCCACGGGCGCGAAAGAGTTCGCTGACGCCTGCGACAGGGCGATTGCGCTGGCCGGCGAGGGCAGCGACTGGCTCGGCGACGTGGATGCGATGCTGGTCCGCTCCTCCTGGGACAAGACCTTCGATCTCATGTCGGAAATCGTGGCACAATCGATCTACTCTAGCGCCAGGAGGCAGGTCCACCCGTTGACGCATCATCCCCTTGCAGATGAGTTCGGCGCGACAGTCGCGGTCGGGGGCAAGTAATGCCCCGCATTCTTCTGGTAACCGACAGTCTCGATCCGTCGGGAATGGGAGAGCACATGCTTGCCCTTGGCCGTGCCCTGGACAAGCAATGGGACGTGACCCTGGCGCTCTTGTCGGGAGAACGAAGCCCGTTACTCACCCGCGCCCTGCGGCACGGTCTGAGCGTAAAACGCCTCAACTCGAAAGATGATTTTGCAACCTGGCTGGGCGGAAAGCCCTTTGATCTCCTGCATGTACACGCTGGTATCGGTTGGGAGGGGCATTGGCTTACCGCTGCGGGAATAAAGCGCGGCATCCCGGTCGTCCGTACCGAGCATCTTCCTTACCTCCTCACCGATGTCGAACAAGTCGACGAATACCGCCGACAGATCGAAGCCATCGGCCACCACATCGTCGTCTCAGACGCCTCCCAGGAGAGCTTTGTCGGTCACATCGCTGGCGACAGGCTGAGCGTCGTCAGGAACGGCATATACCCGCTTCAGCCGCAGGAATCTGCAACTGACGTCAAATCAGAGATGGATCTGGATGGCCGCACTGTTCTCCTCACGGTGGCGCGGTTTTCGACCCAGAAGGATCACGCGACGCTGTTGCGCGCCATGCCGGACGTTATCGCCGCTCATCCGTCGGCCACGCTGCTTCTCGTTGGCTCCGGCGATGAGCAGGAGGCCACCGAGGCGCTCGTCTCGACGCTTGGGATTTCGGGCCATGTACGCTTCCTCGGCCAGAGACAGGATGTCGCAGACATTATGAACATCGCCGATCTCTTCGTGCTTCCATCGCGATTTGAAGGCCTGCCGCTGGCGGTTCTCGAAGCCATGTCGCTCGGCATCCCCGTCGCAGCCACACGCGTCGGCGGCACCGTAGAAGCACTCGGCGAGCATCACGAACTCTTCGCCACGGCGGGTGACCCCATATCCCTCGCGGCGGTCATTAAAGCGGCGCTTTCCGACCCCGACCGGGCAGCACGCACGGGCGGAGCGGGCCGCGCACGCTTCGCGACCAACTTTTCCGCGGCCCGGATGGGAGCGGAAACGGCCGCAATCTACGACCGCGTTCTGCAGGAGCCTGCAATAGCTAAGCAAAAGGATACAGCCATGAAAAAGACGCGTCTCGCCTTCATCGGCGTCGGAGGCATTGCGCAACGGCATCTGGACATTCTCGCCACTTTCGAAGACGTTGAACTGGTGGGCTTTGCCGATCCCGACCTCGAACGCGCCGACCGTGCCGCCATGCGCTTCGGTACACGGTCTTTCCGGCACCACAAGGACATGCTCGACGAGCAGCGCCCCGACGCGGTCTATGTCTGCGTACCGCCTTTTGCGCACGGCGAACCCGAGCATGACCTGATCGCGCGCGGGATTCCCTTCTTCGTCGAAAAACCTGTGTCGCTCGACCTTGAGACGGCAGAGGCGATTTCGGCAGCAGTGGCGGCAAAGGGCATCATCACAGCGGTCGGCTACCACTGGCGCTATCTTGACACCGTTGACGAGGCGCGGACGTTGCTTGAACACAACCCCGCGCAGCTGCTGTCCGGTTACTGGCTCGATTCCACGCCGCCGCCGCAATGGTGGTGGAAGCAGGACAAGTCCGGCGGACAGATCGTCGAGCAAACAACCCATCTCCTCGACCTCATCCGCTTCCTGATCGGCGACGTCAGAGAGGTCTACGGCCGCGTCGGACACACCGACAGGGCCGAATTTCCGGGCCTCGACGTGCCGACGGTGACAACGGCAAGTCTGACCTTCGAGAGCGGCGTGATCGCCAACATCGCCTCGACGTGCTTGCTCGGCTGGAACCACCGTGTCGGCCTGCACATCTTTGCCGACCGGCTCGCCATCGAATTGACCGACCGCGACATCATGATCGACACCGGGCGAGGACGGCCGACCCGCGGCGCCGACGGCGACCCGGTCTGGCGCGAGGACCGCGATTTCATCGATGCTGTCAGCGGCGGTGAAAACCGCATCCGTTGCCCCTATGGCGATGCCGTGGCGACGCACCGTCTGGCACTCGCCGTCATGGCATCTGCCGAGAGCGGCGAACCCGTCCGTCTCGACATGCCGGAGACCACGCGGCCGGCGCCGGCGCCCCTGCAGTTCCAGCCGCGTCCGGAAGCGCATCACGGAATGCCGCCCGGCCACCGCATGATCCGCTCGCTCGGCGTCGAGGGACCAGGGCGGCCCTATTTCTTCGAATACGAGGAGGGACCACCGTCCGATGGCCAGGTGAGGCTGGAGACACTTTTCACCGGCCTGTCCGCAGGGACGGAGCTTACCTTCCTCAAGAACACCAACCCCTATTTTCGGTCGCGCTTCGACAGTGATCGTGGCGTGTTTGTCGGTAACGAAGCAGATCTCCACTATCCGGTCCCGTTCCTCGGCTACATGGAAGTCGCGCGGGTATCCGAATCACGCGCGACGGGTTTTGCCAAGGGCGCCATCGTTGCCTCCGCCTATGCCCACAAGACCGGCCACACGGCCAACCCCTATCACGACGTGTTGATCCCAATGCCTGACGGCATCGATCCTCTCCTCGGCGTCCTCGTCGCCCAGATGGGTCCGATCGCCGCCAATGGCATTCTGCACGCCGACGCATTGTCCTATGGCGCCCATGTCCCGGCGCTCGGGGCAGGCATTAAGGACCGGCCGGTTCTCGTCATCGGTGCTGGCACCGTCGGGTTGATGACGGCCCTCTTTGCGCAAGCGCTCGGGGCGTCCGACGTCGTTATTGCCGATCCCTCCGATTTTCGCCGAAGCAAAGCAGAGGCGATGGGCCTGACGGCGATGACCGAGGACCAGGCCTGGAACCACGCGAAAGCCCGCTGGCATGATGGAACCATGGGGCGCGGTGCCGATATCGTCTTTCAGACGCGTGCCCACTCGGACAGTTTGCACACGGCCCTGAAGGCGCTGCGTCCGCAGGGTACTGTCATCGACCTTGCCTTCTACCAGGGCGGTGCGGATGCTCTGCGGCTCGGCGAAGAGTTCCACCACAACGGCCTCAACATCGTCTGCGCACAGATCAACCGCGTGCCGCGCGGCCTTGCCCCCTTGTGGGACAGACGCCGGCTCGCTCTGGCAACGATCGACCTGCTGAAGGCGAGGGGCGGCGACATCCGTGAGCATATGATCACCCATGTCATCCCTCTGGACGACGCACCGGGCTTTCTGACCGACCTTGTCGAGAACAGGCCAGACTTCCTGCAGGTCGTCTTTCAGGTGGCCCAATGAGTGCGGGCGCCCCCCCAACCAGGATCCTGTTCGTCTTCGCCTGGCTCGTCGTCGGCGGAGAGGAGACGGAAGTGCTTCTCCTTGCCGAGCACCTTGATCGGCGCCGCTATCGCATCGACGTGGTCGCTTGCTTCCGCAAGGAGGGGATGCCAGAGCAGACCCATGACCAGCTGCGCGCCCTCGGTGTGGACGTCGACACCGCGCCTTACCAATTGTCGTTCGATGATACGGTCGGCTACCTCGCCGACAAGGCAGCGGGCTACGACATCGTCGTCTCCTGTCAGAATGTCGCGGACATCTATCCGGCGCTCGAGCGGATGCACCTGCGACCGTTGCTGATCGAACATGGCGGCCTGGTATCGGAGGCGCTGGCCGGACCGAAACACCTGACGAGCCGCTATGTCGGCGTGTGCCGGTCGATCCGAGACGCCGCAGCGTCGAGCATGCCGGGGCGTGAGCAGCACGCCATCGAGATCCCTTCGATGGTGGATCTGACGGCGTTCGAGACGACCCGTCGCGCTCACTTGCGCGCCGGCCTCGGGATTACGGACAGCCAGACGCTGACCGGCTGGGTCGGGCGCCTGGACCCAAAGAAAAATGTCGCCGATTTCATCGAGGCCGCGGCACTGGTCTCGGCCGAAGATTTGAGCGCCCGCTTCGTCATCGTCGGCGGCCCCGATGCGTTCATGCCGGACTATGCCGATGATCTCCGCAACCTGGCGCTTGAGCGCGGTCTCGGCGGCAAGCTCGTTTTTCTCGGCGACCGCAAGGATATCGCCGAGCTACTGTCGGCATTCGATATCTTTGTCTGGCTGTCCAAGGGCGAGGGCATGCCGCACGTGATCGCGGAAGCCGGTGCTGCTTCGCTGCCCGTCATTGCGACGCCCGACAACGGCGCGCTGCAGCAGATCGATGATGGTATATCCGGCCTTTTCGTACCCTACTACGATCCCGCTTCCGTGGCCAAAAAGATCGCCGAGCTGATCGCCAATCCCCAAATCCGCCGCCAGCTCGGCTCGGCTCTTCGCCGTAAAGTCGAGGACACCTACTCCGTCGCAAAGGTACTCCCGCAGTGGGAGCAACTTTTTGCGGAAGTGCGTGCCGAGCGCAGGCCAGCGGAACCCACGAGCCTCTTTAAATCCTTCCTGCAGGGCGGGTTTGAGTGCTCCACTCACAGATTGCGGCCGCGCGGAGGCGAGGTTTCAGGCCGGCGGCTAGACGTGATCCACTCAATCGGACATGACCGATATGCGGAACAGGATTACCAGCAGCTGGCCGGCTTCGGGATACGTACCGTGCGAGACGGCTTTCGCTGGCATCTCATCGACCGTCACGGCCGTTACGATTGGTCAAGCATTCGGCCGATGCTCAAGGCGGCGGCGACAACAAAGACCCAGGTGATCTGGGACCTGCTCCATTACGGCCTGCCGGACGACGTCAACATCTGGTCACCAGCATTCGTAGACCGTTTCGCACGTTTTTCTCGGGAATGCGCGCGCATCGTTCGAGAGGAAACCGACGAAATACCATTTTACTGCCCAGTCAACGAAATCTCGTTTTTTGCGTGGGCCGGCGGTGACGCCGGATACCTTAATCCATTTGGCAATGGTCGAGGGTTCGAGTTGAAAGTACAGCTCGCGCGCGCCGCTATCGCGGCCATGGATGCCATCCTCTCAGTAGATCCTCGAGCACGCTTCGTCCACTGTGATCCGATCATCAACGTCGTCACCGACCCATCGCGCCCTTGGGAAGCCGGTGTGGCGGGCGGTCACCACCAATCACAATTCCAAGGCTGGGACCTGATCTCGGGCCGCATGTGGCCACAGATCGGCGGAACAGAACGCTATCTCGATATCATCGGCGTAAATTATTATTTCAACAACCAGTGGATCCACGGCGGTCTGCCGATTGATCACGGCCATCCTCTTTACAAGCCCCTCAGCAAGCTTTTGGCGGAAACCTACGCCCGCTACGGGCGACCCATCCTGATAGCGGAAACCGGGATCGAGGATGACCGGCGCGCATCGTGGTTCCAGTATGTGTCCGACGAGGGCCAACGCGCACGCCAGTTGGGCGTTCCTCTGGAAGGTCTTTGTCTCTACCCTATTGTCGATCACCCCGGGTGGGACGACGAACGACCCTGCAAGAACGGTCTCCTGTCGTCGAACGTCACGCCGACAGGTCGTGAGGTACATCAACCGCTGTCGGATGAATTGACAGCGTCACAGAAACGAATTGCGACAAGCTCTTGATGATCAGCTCGTACGCTTCGCCCAGAACGCGCCCCGGGTCGCGGAGAATTCCGCGACCCGAGATAGTTCTATGTTTGCCTGGCTGTATTATGGCGGACCGATACGCAGCTATCCGCATTCGTTCCAATCCGCCGAACTTGGCAGTGGCAGTTGATCACCTTCCTACAAAAGTCAGGCTTCGGCTTTCTGGTTCACGACCTTAGTCGCGATCGAGGTCAGAGCGATGTCTGTCGCCTGCTCCTCATCGAGCGTCGTCTGGAGCAATTTCGCCGCGTCCTTCATACCGAGTTCAAGCGCCCAGGTGCGCAGCGTGCCGTAACGCGACATTTCATAATGTTCCACAGCCTGCGCCGCGGCGAGCAAGCCTGCATCGAGTGCCGGAGAGCCTTCGTATTCTTCCATGATCTCGGCACCTTCCTCGGTGATGCCCATCATCGCATCGCATGTCTTTTGCTCCGGCTTCTTGCCGATAATCTTAAAGACTTCCTCAAGGCGCTCGACGTGGACTTTGGTTTCAGCGAGGTGTTTGGTGAAAGCGTCCTTGAGCTGTTTGCTTTTGGCGGCGTCATGCATCTTGGGGAGGGTCTCGACGATCTTGTTCTCGGCGAAATATACGTCCTTCAGTGTGTCGTGAAAGAGAACGTCTAGGGTCTTTGCTGCTTTGGCCATGGTCGGGCTCCTAATACATGGGGTTGTTTCGCCACTGCGGGGTCGCCGGGCGGCTGAGAGGTGCGATTGGATCGGGCGAATATGATACTGTTATCGATGATCTGGTGGCGACTATGCCGGACGTTGTGATCGCAATCACAGGTCCGTAATATTTGAACTTGCGGGAGAGTGGGATGTTCCGCACTGAGCGGAACCTCGAACCATTTTTCTCAGGCGTGACAAGAGGGGCGGATGCCATCACTCATATGCCAGCCAGTTCGTACCGAGATGATCAAACCGGATTGGCGGTAAATTGGGGCAAAAGGTGGCGTGATCCCGAAGCGAGATTGCGAGCCACACGTCCCGATGCCTGGCGAATGGGTTCCGAAACCAACCACAGATCGACATCTTCTTCCTGCACCCAAATCCGATTGTGTGAAAAGTCTTTGCGAGCAAGGTGTTGTTCAGCAATGGCGAGATACAGTCCGGCGTGGCTTGTCAGGTTCTCGACTGTCGCATCGAACTGGTGGGTTACCGCCTCCAGAGCTTCACGTGTTACGACGACAACCCAAAAAAGCTCGCCATCGGTCGCGAGAAGATGACCGTTCTCGCCGACGACGATCGGTTGGTGGCTCAATTCCAGGGTCATCTCGCTTCTCCTTTACGTTAGGCGCGGCGGCCGCTATCGGCGTTGGCCTTGATGCTGTTTCTCAGGGCGTCCATGATGTTAATGACATTGCCGGAAGGGGCAGGGGTCGCCACAGCAGGCTTCGCCTTCACGGTCTTTTTCAACGCCTTCTTCTTGAGCGCGATCAACTCCAAAAGTTTACCCTGCACAGGATCGACGACCATCTTCGGGTCCCATGGTCTGGTCTGCTGCTTGATAAATTGCTGGACGAGCGGCATCATCTCGGGATCGGCGACCTCTTCCCCGACACTCGCGAAATAGAGGTCTTCGTCACGGATTTCGTCTCCGTAGCGTAGCGTCCAAAGCACGATGCCCTTGCCACGGGGCTCGAGCATGACCGTCCGCTCCCTGCGAGAGATCACCAGCTTCGAAATTCCAACCATCTTCTGCGCCGCCATGGCGTCCCTAATCACCGAGAAAGCTTCCTGGCCGACCGGGTCTTCCACCGAAAGGTAGTAGGGCGTCTCCAGCCACACCCACTGGATCGTGTCTCGCTGCGCAAAAACCTTGATGTCGATTGTCTTGGTGCTCTCAAGGGCGACGGCGTCGAGTTCGTCGTCCTCGAGCATGACGTATTCGTTCTCGCCGCGCTCGTATCCCTTCACCTCGTCGCCATCGGCTACTTCCTTGCCCGTGACTGCGTCGACATAGTGGCTGACGACCCGGTTCTGGGTTGTCCTCGACAGGGTATGGAACTTAACCTTCTCACTCTCGGTCGTCGCGGGCATCATCTGCACGGGGCAGGTGACCAGGCTGAGCTTGAGATAGCCTTTCCAGTAGGGATGTATCGATGCCATGGCGGTCTCCTATCAGCCGGCGCGACGTTGTGAGGCCGAAGCAGCTTTGGCTTTCGGTGCGGTGGCACGGGTCGCCGTCTTCGAGCGCTTGGTGCCGACGTTGCCGTTCGCGGCGGTCCGCTTCGGCGCGTTCCCGGCGGCTGCCAGCATACCAGCGCTCTCGCGCAGCGCTTGGAGGAGATCGGTCGGCTCAGATACCTTGACCGCTTTCGGTTTCGGTAGCGTGCGGCCCTCCATCTTGGCCTTTACGAGTTCGGCGAGCGCGCTCTCGTAGCGATCGTCAGCTTCGCTGACGTCAAACGTTCCCTTTTTGGTGCCGATGATGTGGGAGGCTAACTCCAGCATCTCTCCCTTAATCTCCAGCTCCGGCATGTCCTCGAAGGCTTCCTTTGATGAGCGTACTTCGTAATCGAAGTTCAGCGTGGTCGCGATCAGTCCTTTGCCGTGCGCGCGGATAAGGACTGTGCGCATCCGGCGGAAGAGGACAGTCTGCGCGATTGCGGCGACCTTGGCCTCTTTCATCCCGTCGCGCAGCAGGACGAACGCGTCCGCTCCCATCTTGTCGGGGGCGAGATAGTAAGGCTTGTCGAAATAGACGTCGTCGATCTCCTGGCACGGGATGAACGAGGTTATCTTCAGCGTCTTGTCGCTCTCGGGGACAGCAGCGGCCACTTCCTCGGGCTCAAGCACTATGTACTGGCCGTTATCGATTTCGTAGCCTTTGACCTGGTCGTCGCGCTCAACGGTTTGGCCAGTCTCGCTGTCGATGAACTCGCGCCGAACGCGGTTGCCCGTCTTCCTGTTCAACGTATTGAAGGCGATCCGGTCGGAAGCAGAGGCGGCGGTATAAAGCGCCACCCCGCATGCGACTTCGCCGAATTTGAGAAAGCCCTTCCAGTTAGCTCTAGGTGCTGCCATGACGCGATACTCCAACTCACAACTTCCGCGAGTCAATCGAATCCGGGATGATTCGTTCCGCGTCAAAACGAATCAATTTCAGCGATTTGCAGCATGTCCAGCGAAGAATTCAACGTCCACAACTTAGACCCATGAATCCAATGCATCTTTTCGGCTCGACGTGCGTTTGCCTCGACTACAACCACAGTGGAGTCCTCATGCTCAAAGCGCGATCTGATCAAAACCGGAACCGACAAGCGAAACGTCTGCTGCGATGAAGACCGTTGATTCAAGGAGAGCCTCGACGTCGGCCAATCATTGTCTGCAGACGGGTGGCACAAGGCAAAGGGGGACGCCCAACTTGGACAGGGAGACTAAGGTGACCATAAAGTCAGCAAGTGAAGATCGCGACTTACAACGTGAACGGCGTCAACGGTCGACCCGACGTGCTCCTCGATGGCTGGAGACGGCGTCGCCCGATGTCGTTTGCCTGCAGAAACCCAAGGCATCGATAGGCTGACATAGAAGATGAGCGTCTCATTAGCATCATCCCAGCAGCGGCTCGTCATCCTACTGCATGGGATGGGTCGAAGCGGTTCCTCCATTATGCCCATTGCGGGCCCGTGGCGACGGACATTGCCCAATACGCGGTTCGCCGCTCCCGACGCTCCGTTTCCTGGGGCACAGGGTGGACATCAGTGGTTTCGAGTGGATGGACAGGAGTTGCGCCCGGATCATGTCGATTTCGTCCGTGAGGCTTTCGACGAGCTGATCTCGGAAGTGGTAACACGCGAAGGCTTCGAAAACGCGCTTGACCGCGTTGCCTTCGTGAGCGTCTCGCAGGGGTCCCTTATGGCGCTAGACGCGGTGGCCTCCGGCCGGTGGCAGATCGGAGCGCTCGTGTCCTTTGCGGGGTTACTACCAATTCGTCCGGCGGTGATGTCGAACCGTATGCCTATCCTTCTGATCCACGGACAAGACGATTCCAGCATACCAGCCCGGGCCTCGAAGGCAGCCGCCGGACAGTTGCGGACTGCTGGCTTCGACGTTGAAATTGAAGTTTTGCCAGGGGTCGGCCACACGATATCCCCTGAGGGTGCGGAGATGGCCCTTGCCTTCCTCAGGAAGCAGTTCGCTTAGGACCATCGACCGCGCCCCAGCTCGTCTCATCTCCTGTTTTCATTTTCAAGCGAACAGGTCTGCTGTCTTAGGTGGCAGTCCTCCAAGGCCTCCCACGGCTGTGTACGGCGGCAAAACCATCATGCTTTCCTCGGGGAGGGGCCGCTGGAGCTTCTTTGCCTCCCACCACGGCGCGGTCAGCCAGAGTTTGCACTCTTCTCGCGTCGTCAGCATGACTGGCATAGCCTTCGGATGTATCGGCTTAACGAGCGCATTCGGTCTGGTCGTCAGGAATGCGTAGATGTCATGTTCGCCGTGCCGGGGCGCCTTGATCGGCCCTCTGGCACCTTTCCATCGCGTGTGAATGCCAGCTAACGCAAAGACGGGTTGATCCTCGTTGACAACGAACCAGCGCAGCGGCTTCTTGCCCGTGGTCGGATCGGCAACCTGTTCATATTCCGAGAACGCCGTCGCAGGAACCAGGCAGCGGTTGCCAATGCCCAGCCACTGCTGCCAATGCGGTATCCATGTCTTGCGAATATTGGTCACGCCTCTGTCGGGTTTGTCCTCACGATGGATCTCCGGTGTCGGCATGCCCCATGTGCTCATGGCCAGCTCGCGCTCGCCACTGGCGTCGAGGCGGGCGATTGGGCCAGGACGGTCGGGGTGTATGTTTAGCGACGGCTCGAGGTTGCCCGCACGGAAGTGTGTAATCGAGATGAGGTCGCGGATGGCCGCCTGGTTGGTGGTAAGGTTGTAGAGGTTACACATCGCGACATTCTCCCATTCTCTTGGGAGCTAGCTCCGGACGGCTATTGATCAAGCGCGACGCGTCGGCCTCCACCCGGCGGCTCGACCCCAATTGATGCAGCCGTAAATGCAGAGCTTCCGAGGTCGGCCGGACCATGACCCGGATCGCCGTCTATTCTCTGGAATCCAAAGTGGGTCCTCGGACGGTGAAACGAGTTGTGCGATCCATGGTCGTTCTGGGAGAGGCGCAGCGAAAGGCAGAGCGAAGGAAACAAATGGCAGCTGTCACGTTGAGCTGAGGTAGTCATAATAAATGGTGTCATATTGACCAACGACGAGAAGCCCGCGGGCGACATAACCGTCTCCAGCTTGAGTGCATTGTCGCCGAGCGCTGACCTAAAAGACCTCTACTCGATCGCGTTCGAGCGCTCGCGGACACCCATGGTGATGGCCGATGCTGGCCAGGGGCAAAACCCGATATTATTCGCCAATAAGGCTTTCCTCGAGCTCACGGGTTACGCCTTGTCTGAAGTCGTCGGCAGGGACTGCCGGTTTCTCCAGGGTCCAGCGACATCCAAAAGCGTGACCTCTACTATAGGCGCGTCCATCCGGTCGGGTGTCGACGTTGCAGCGAATCTGTTGAATTACCGAAAAGACGGCAGCGAATTTTGGAACGAGCTTCACATTAGCCCGATCCGCAATGACAAAGGCGAGATCGCATACTTCTTCGCTTCCCAGATGGATGTCACTGAGTTGCGTCGAGTGGCTGGCCTGGAGGCCTCTGAGCGGCGTCTGCTTAGAGAGGTGGATCACCGCGCGAAAAACGTTCTCGCTGTCGTCAATAGCATTGTTCGCCTGAGCAAGGCGACCGACCCAAGTCGTTATGCAAGCGCGGTCCGTGATCGCATTCAAGCGTTGGCGGACGTCCACACCCTGCTCGCCGAGAAGGGATGGGATTCTATTTCACTCGAGGAAGTTGTTCGTCAGCAGTTCACGGCATTCGGACCACATACGGTCCAGCTTGAGGGACCCGGCATAGGAGTTGAAGCGACTGATGCGCAGCCCCTTGCGCTTGTCCTCCACGAGCTGGTGGCAAATGCGACCCACCACGGCGCGCTGGCCAACGAAGCTGGCAATGTGGAAGTTCACTGGAGAAACGTTGAGTCAGGTGGTCTTGAAATTGCTTGGCGGGAAAGAGGACCCGTTGTTCCTGCTGCCACCAGAGCGGCTGGATTTGGCACAGCCTTGATTGATGCTTTGGTGGAAAAGCAGCTGCGAGGAAGCATCAGCCGCGACTGGAGGACTGAGGGCCTGTCGCTGGTAATCCGTCTGCCCAGCGAGCGACCGCTCGATACCGCGCCGACTGTTGGGTGAGTGGTCGTGCTGCGATCTTTTTTGGAGGGTTTGCGATTGGGCGAATTGAACACCAGCGGCTTATCTCGTAGCACTAAATGGTATGGAACTCGACATTGCAACGAGAGGTGGCCATTATCGAAACTGACACTGCGTTTCATCATCAATGGGATACCGACGAACTTCTCCGAGCCGTCGAAGCCGCTGGCGTAACGCTATGGTCCTGGAACGTTGACGACGACACCTTGATTATGGATATCTCCGGCTAGGCACTCTGAGGAGTCGACAACAACAAGCCCGTAACCTTTGAGAGATTATCAGAAAAAATTCACCCCGCGGACCGTGATCGTGTGAGAGCTGCATTCGGCGACGAGGGCCGTCGTGGGGCCCTATGAAATCGATTTCCGCATAATGCTCGATGCTGACATTCGCTGGATATCGGCGCGCGGACAAGGCAACGATGCAGGCATAGTGAAACGTCGGATGGCGGGCATCTTCCTGGATGTCACGGGGCGCAAGCAAGCCGAAGAAGGACATGAGTTGCTGGCGGGAGTAATGAGCCACCGTGTAAAAAACCTACTAGCGGTAGCGTCGGGACTGACACAGATTACCTCCAGGTCCTCCTCATCCATCGAAGATATGTCCAGGCAATTGACACAACGGCTGACCGCGCTTGATCGCGCCCACGATCTTGTCCGTCCTTTGCCGAACTCCCAGGGTAAGGCGGCGCGACTTGGCGATCTCATCACGGTGCTTCTAGCGCCTTACGAGGAGACTAGCGCTTTTGCGGACGTATCGGCGTCTCGGTTCCACGTATGGGGGTTGGCGAGAACGCGGCAAACGCCTTGGCGCTCATTGTTCATGAACTGTCGACCAATTCGTTGAAGTATGGTGCGCTCTCTACATCCACCGGGACCTTGGACGTTTCTGGAGCGACAGCAGATGAGAAGGTGGAGATAACGTGGTCCGAGCAGGGAGGTCCCGAGGTAAAAATATTGATGGGCGCAGGTGGCTACGGCAGCAGGCTCCTACAGCGCACGATCTCCGTAACACTCGGCAACAAGCTTATCTACGATTGGAGTGCTGACGGGCTGTTGGGGAAAATGACTATCGACGGGAACAAAATGGCCCGCTAGGCTGCCTGGCACGACGAAACCCAATCCAGATCCTAAAAAAGACGTTCGTTTTTCTGACGGGCGATCTCCAGCGCTTGTCTGAGATGAAGTTATACGGTTCAGCCTATGCGATGACGAGTGCGAGATCTCGTTCCGACAAGCAGGACAGCAATCGGTCTTGAAATGGAACTGCCTGCGCCAAAGTTCATCAATTCCTCCTTTTTTCTGGGGCGAAAACACAAGGAATTCACAGGCGAAGGAGCCCTTGCGTGACCGTTGTCAAGTATACTATGCCGTTCGATATTGATTTAAATCAAACACATTCGTCCGACTTTTCAAAAGCAGACAGTTTAAAGCGGGGATTGTAGTTTAAAATAAAATTTTCGTCGCATATTTGCGACAGCAGATAAATACAGTCTTATTCAATACTGAGACAATTAACCTTCGCGGGCCACGCTAAAACTCCCAGGCGCGCAATGCGCCAAGACAGAGGAGTAACGGACTGTGCGTATACGATCAATCCAGCTTAAAATTGCCCTGCTCGCGGGCGTCTGCGTCGTTGCGGCAAGCGGCGCATTGGTAGGGTATAGCATCATATCGGCCGCCAACAGTAAGGCATTCGTGGGTGAACACGTCGATACTCTGACGGAAGACAGCACCAAGAACCATCTCAAAACATTGGCTCTTGCGCAGGCCGCGTTGATCAAGTCGCCGCTCGACATGGCATTCGACTCGGCGCGTAACATGGCCCGGATGTTCGAGATATCGGCGAGCAACGACAATGGAGCAGCGACGCCGGTCGGCAAACGCCGCACAGAGTTCAATGCGATCCTTCTCAACGTGCTGAAGGACAACCCACGCTTCAATGGAACGTACAGCGCCTGGGAGCCCGATGCGCTGGATGGGCAGGATCAACTCTTTCGCGACAAGCAGGATGTCGGATCGGATGCGACCGGGCGATTCCTGCCTTACTGGACACGGAGCGCCGATGGCAAATTGGCTGTCCAACCCCTTGTCGAATACGACAGCACAGCGCTTCACCCCAACGGCGTCATGAAAGGTGGATGGTATCTCGGGCCGAAAGGCGGCGGTGGCGAAAGCGTCCTGGACCCATTGCCCTATGTCGTTCAGGGCAATAACGTCTATCTGGCGACGATGTCGGTTCCCATGACCATCGACGGCAAGTTCGTCGGCGTCGCCGGAGCCGATTTCGATCTCACCTTCGTCCAGAAGCTTGCGCAAGATGTAAAGGCATCGATCTACGGCGGCAAAGCCGCTGTCGATATTGTCAGCTACAAGGGCCTTGTCGTCGCATCCAGTGACCATCCGGATGCGATCGGCCGCCCGTTTGACCAGATAAGCTCAGCGGCGACGTCGCAACTCCCATCGATACAAGCCGGCCGCGATACCGTCGAGGGAAATGCCGAAACCTTTACGGCTCTGTCACCCATCGTCATCGGCCGGACGAAAACGCCGTGGTCCGTTATTATTCAAGTCCCGAGATCGGTAGCAATGGCGCAGGCCAAGGCCCTCACATCATCGCTGGCAGACCGTAACAATACCGACACTCTGTTCCAGATTATCGTCGGCGTCATCATTGCAGCCGGCGGCATCGCGGCGATGTGGTTCGTGGCCCGCAGCATTGCGTCTCCCATCAAGCAGATGACGACCGCCATGGGCCGATTGGCGCAGAGCGATGTCTCCATCGAAGTCCCCGGCCTCGACCGGGTCGACGAAATCGGTGCAATGGCTGCCGCGGTCTCTGTCTTCCGAGAAAACGCGATACAAAAAACAGCAATGGAAGAAGAAGCACTGGCCAATCGCTCGATGAGCGAACGGGAGCGCCTGGAACGTGAAGCGGAAAAGGCACGTGAAGCGGCACAATCCCAGTTCGTCGTCGATTCCTTGGCAACCGGGCTCCAGCGGCTGGCCGACGGTGATGTCGCCTATCGGATTTCGACACCCTTCGCCGCCCATCTCGACACGTTGCGTCTCGACTTCAATAACTCGCTGACCAAACTGCATGAGGCGCTACAGGCGGTCATGGAGAATGCTCGCGGCATCGACGGCGGTGCGAATGAGATTCGATCCGCTGCAGATGACCTGGCGAGGCGGACCGAGCAACAGGCGGCCTCCGTCGAAGAAACAGCGGCTGCCCTGGAACAGATCACGACGACGATGCGTGATTCCACCAAGAGGGCGGAAGAGGCAGGGGTTCTTGTCTCGCGCACCAGACTAGGTGCGGAGAAGGCCGGGGAAGTCGTGCGCAACGCGGTGCATGCCATGCATCAGATTGAGAAATCCTCCGGCGAGATCAGCAATATCATTAGCGTCATCGATGAAATCGCCTTCCAGACCAATCTGCTCGCGCTGAATGCGGGCGTGGAAGCCGCGCGCGCTGGAGATGCCGGCAAGGGCTTTGCGGTCGTCGCCCAGGAAGTGCGTGAACTTGCCCAGCGCTCTGCCGCTGCCGCCAAGGAGATCAAAGCGCTCATCGTCACATCCGGAGAGCAGGTGCGTGCCGGTGTCGCCCTGGTCGGGGAAACGGGGAAATCCTTGGAAGTCATGGTCGGCGAGGTTCAGAAGATCAACAGTCACGTCAGTGCCATCGTGGAATCGGCGCGCGAGCAGTCGGTCGGTATTCAGGAGATCAACACGGCCGTCAACACGATTGACCAGGGCACGCAGCAGAACGCCGCCATGGTCGAGGAGTCCACGGCTGCCAGTCACAGTCTGGCCGGCGAAGCCGACGCTCTGAACAAGCTGATCTCGCAGTTCAATCTTGGTGGTCATGGGCTGATCCATCAACCGGTGCGGTTGGCTTCGAACAACCCACGCCCGGTAGCGTCGCCCGCAAAAGTGCTCGGACGCAAGATTGCCAATGCGTTCGGGGCGTCTGCGGAACAGTCCTGGAAGGAGTTCTGAGACCACTGCCGCTGGGCATCTCGTCTGCTCAGCGGTGTCCGCCCGCACCAGGCAGCGGCCACGCATTTTCAATAAGGGTGGCGCGCTGTTCTCATCCCAAGGTGAAGAAAATTCACCGATAGCCCTCGAAGGCAAAACGGATTTGGTGAATGGCGCTGGAGGCGGCGTCGGACATCTGGCGGTTCAGTTGGCGAAGTGGAAAGGCGCGCGCGTGCTTGCTGTCGCGTCCGGCAAGCATGAGGCACTGCTGCGTGACCTGGGTGCGGATCAGATCATTGACTACACCAAGACGACTGCTGAAACGGTCGCCGAGGATGCCGATCTGGTTGTCGATGCCGTCGGCGGTCCGAACATGGAACGCTGATTGACGGTCTTGAAGCAGGGCGGCGCGCTCTATCTCGTCAATCCTCTGGGGTTTTCAGGCTATGACGAAGCGGCACGGCGCGCGATTAGGGTTTCGTCGACACAGGTTCGCTCCAGCGGCACACAACTGGCCGAGGCCGGTCGCTTGCTGGACGGTGGTACCATTCGCGTTATTGTGGACAGCACCTATCCGCTGGCGGACGCATGTGCCGCACATGAGCGCGCCTCTCGCGGCAACGTCCAAGGCAAGATCGTGCTTGTCGCTGCCTGATCGAGACGAACCCGATTGCCATCACGCCGAGGATCTAGCCAGCAGTGAAAGGAACACATCGTGCTTATCGTAACAGGATACGTTCAGGTCGAGGCCTCCCAGCTCGCGCAATTTTGCAACGAGTTCCGGCTTCTCGCGAAGGCTGCGCGGCGCCGGACCGGCAACTCTCCTATCGCGCCGCCATAGACGATCTGCAGAACGATTATTTGCTTGTCGTAGAGCGGTGGGAAGATCAGGCGTCACTAAGTGCTCATTTGGAGGCGGCCGATACGGTGGCGTTCGTCAACCGATGGCGAGGTCGAATGCGAAGCAACATTGAAAAGTATGACGTTTCTAACAAACGTGGCCTTATGGACTGATGGACGGAGAACCTGCCTGTCTCAGCCGCAGCGTTCTTCACAAGTACCTGGGTTCAATTCGTCCAGCTCTGCGCAGCGGGCGGAGTTGGACGCGAAACACTTTTGCCCCTTACCCGTTTCCTTTAAAATCAACGGAAGGAGGCCGCAGATTGCCGAGATATTTTTTCGACCTCTATCGTGTCGACAGCGAGCTTTTCGACGATAAAGGCACAGAGTTTGGAGAGCCTGATGATGCCGTGATTGAGGCTGAAGGAGCTATCCTGGAGTTCTTCGTCGAAAGCTTCAAAATGAGCAAAGAGTTTGATCTTGTGGGTATCCGTATCTGCGACGCCGCCAGCGTTTTGGTTCGAGAGGTTTTGAGCCGGGACATTCTCGCGAACCTAATCTCTCCCGAGGTAATTAGCATTTAAGGCTAGGGAAATTTAGTCGTTGTGTTGGGAGCTGCGGAAAATGCGCGTTGAACCGCCTCGGGTTGGCTAGACGTATCGGCTCGTCACCATCAAACGCTCATACTCACGCTCTGGCACGCCGTAGCAGCCACCTGCGATTTTAAGGATTCTTTCCCGATCGAGAATACGTAGATGCCCTCGTGTCGCTTTTATCAAGCGATCACCCTCCAGGATTTGAATTGCCTCGGTTACGCTGGTGCGGCGTACCCCGAGCATCATCGCGAGAAATTCGTGTGTCAGCACGAGATTATCGCCATCGGTGCGATCGTGGCACATCAGAAGCCACCGGGCCAGACGCTCTCTGACGGAATAGCGGCCGTGTGCCAAGGCCGACTGGGCGATTTGAATTTCGCAGTACTGAACATACCGCAGGAGGAACCAGTGAAGGCTCGGCACATCCTCCAATGATCGAAGGAATTGACTTGCGTCCATTTGAAGCGCTGTTCCGCCCGCCAGCATGAGCGCGCCATTTGGCGTACGAAATGAACCCAGAATGACGTGCGCCGCCGTCATGCCCTCCCAGCCAATATGCCCGACCTCGATGCCCTCATGTTCAATATCTGCGGTCGTTACAATGGAAGCGATGCCACTTTCCAAAAAGTGGACATGTGTGGTCTCCGTGTTTGGCCGCACAATGATATCTCGAAAAGCGAGACCGACCGTCTTAAGATGCGGCCGAATGCGCTCGAAGCCCTCGGCAGGCATCATCTTCAGGAGACGGTTTGTCATTGCATCTTGGGCGAAATCGGACATGGAGGACCTTCCGCAGGGAACAAACTCCCGTCAGCCTCTAATTGCGTCAGCGCGACGGCGGTAATCGCAATAGGGGTGCCGCCATATTCATCTTCTCACCGCCAATAGCGATCCGATTTTCGCAAATCGCAGTTTTTTGTTTACTCCATCGATTGGGAGATCCGCTAATATCAGAGGTGGCTTAAATTTCCATTTGAGAGCGATCCCCAAACCTCCGCAGCCGTTGAGACCGGAAGCTTTGACTTCAAGACCACGCAAGGCTAGTCCCGGCCAGCCCCTTAGCATTTACTCTATTTTACTACGAAAATATCGGCGACGGCCGGGTATGAACAACGCCAACATTAAGTACTTTGCTGGCCGTCGCCCCACAAACGGTGTCGGAGAAAGGCGTGACAATCCAATCTCAGATGGATACATATCTTTGCTCGAGACTGCGGCGTGAAGTCCACTGATCATCGGATATATGTATCGCCTGCGCGTTATTTTGACTGGTATCGTCACAAAGCACTATGGCCTTCTAAAAATATTCTTACAGGACGCAATTGATGCCCCGAGCTGTATCGACCGCTGCTTGTACGGCAGCTCTTGTAGGCTTGTCGGCTTGTGTTAACCCCTCACCGGAGCTGGCGAAAAGCGCAACTGCGGTTCCGTCGTCTGCGCGCGTCATCAGTGGAACTGCCGTACGGGAACGCCTGCGTGGTGCCAAAACCCGCAATGACATGGAGGTTTCAAAGGCTGGCTTCTACGAGCCGAGCATCACCTACGAGATGGCCAATCTTTTGCAGGCGCGGGCGCGGCTGTTCGGAAACCGCCGCGGAAGTGAACGTGCAGCAAATCTGCCCACTTACACCATATGTCCGCGCAACTGTGTATGAAGCGATATAAGCGTGTTCGCCGCAATATTGTCGGCTGCAAGATTCACCCATGTTGCCCCGCGCAACCGTTCAGGCCTTGCAAATAATCGGCGCTGTTGCATGTTCGCTCTGACTGGAGGAAATCATGGCCCAGCTTGCGCACCCCGTTCCCGAACCATGCCTGCCCGGGCAGGAGAGTGTCTGGTCTTTCCCAAGGCCCAGCATCGCCCAGCCGGCGCGCAATCACCTGAAGATCATTTACAACGGCCACGTTCTTGCAGAGACCACTGCCGCCGTGCGCACAATTGAAACAAGTCATCCGCCAACCTATTATTTTCCGGCTGCGGACGTCGATCTCTCGTTGCTTCGCGAAAGCAGCAGCAGGTCGATCTGCGAGTGGAAAGGACAGGCACGCTATTTTGATATCGTTTCTGGCGACAGAATAAGCCGGAACGCCGCTTGGGCCTATTCGCATCCCACGACATCCTTTGGCTTGATCAAGGATTATATTGCCTTTTATCCGCGACCCATGGACCTATGCCTGGTAGACGGCGAGGCCGTCGTGTCCCAGGACGGGATGTTCTACGGCGGATGGATCACTTCAGCCGTGGCCGGCCCGTTTAAAGGCCCCCCTGGGACCGAGCGCTGGTAAATGAGTTCAGATTTCGTCAAGGATTTGGATTTTTGCTATCCACCCATTTTAAGCCGAGACCTTGTATGCTCTGTCGGGCAGCTTCTATCAAACTCGGGATTGAAAGGCAGTCCCTAGAAATGGAAGCACCTATGTAGCCGCCAGTAAAAGGGCGTTGTCATTTCGAACAGTGCGGCGCAATATGTTGTCTTCCCGTGTCGAAGGTCATGAACATGAGGGTTTGTATCTACAAGACCGATGAAGCTCCCGACCTTACGATGTTTCTTCGTGAGGGATACGCGATGCCCTGCACAGAAGAGAGCAGCTGGACGCAGTTAAAGACCATCACAAGGGGCGAAGTCAGTGATGAATTTCTGGCCCAGATGCAGCGCACCGGTCACTGTGTAGTAAGGCTTAGTCAAGTCTCGTCAAGCGATCGCACCGGTCTGACGCCAAACAAGAACCAGAGGAAGGCTAGCATCTATCATCTGGGCAGCCTTCCATCGTTTTTCCGTAGGATGCTGCATAGCTGAGGATTCAACTCCCGTTGCACATGTTCCTGGCTTCTCAGGCCACTTGTCCGAATCTGGTCAAGACCACTCAACAGGCTATGTTTCAGCGGACAAACCTTCCGCGCAGATTACCAGTCTTCGGTGCCGCAATATGTGAAAGCGCTTCGCACCAGCATTTTTAGCAAGCCTCCAACGATCCCTCATTCCGAAAGGGCAGTTGTGCGCTTCGGCGTTTCGCGAGTAAGTGAGGATGCGCTACCGATTCCTAAGTTGCCGCGTTTATGGAGGCATAGTCGGCGCTGAACTTCTGGTCAAAGCAGCGTTTCCCCGTCATGGAGACTTTGAAGCTGTCATGCGGGACACGAGACGTCTGTGCAGCAGCTAACCTTCCGCGCAGTGAGAATGATCGCTGGCACTCCCAGTCAGAGAGTGCTACGCCCTTTTCAAGGGGCAGCCATTTGGCGACGATCCCGGTGAAGGAATCCAAAAATGGCTGATACGAATTTTCGTCCGCTGCACGACCGCGTCGTTGTGCGCCGTGTTGAGGCTAAAGCCAAGACAAAGGGCGGCATCATCATTCCTGACACCGCCAAGGAAAAGCCGCAGGAAGGCGAAATCGTCGCTGTCGGCACCGGCGTTCGTGACGACAAGGGCACGATCATTCCTTTGGACGTCAAGGCTGGCGACCGCATCCTGTTCGGCAAGTGGTCGGGCACTGAAGTCAAGCTCGACGGCGAAGACCTTCTCATCATGAAGGAAGCCGACATCATGGGGATCATCGGCTGATCTGAGCCGCTTTCTTTTTTCATTTCCTTTTCAAAGACCATTGAGCGATACGCTCGGGAGTTTCTTCCTATGGCTGCTAAACAAATCAAATTCGGTCGCGACGCACGCGAAAAGCTCCTGCGCGGCGTCGACATCCTCGCTGACGCAGTAAAGGTCACGCTCGGTCCTAAGGGCCGCAACGTCATCATCGACAAGTCCTTCGGCGCTCCGCGCATCACCAAGGACGGCGTTTCTGTCGCCAAGGAAATCGAACTCGAAGACGAGTTCGAAAACATGGGCGCCCAGATGGTCCGCGAAGTTGCTTCGAAGACCAATGACATCGCCGGTGACGGCACCACGACGGCAACCGTTCTGGCCCAGGCCATCGTTCGCGAAGGCGGCAAGGCTGTTGCTGCCGGCATGAACCCGATGGACCTGAAGCGCGGCATCGATCTCGCCGTTGCCGAAGTCGTCAAGGACATCGTATCCAAGGCAAAGAAGATCAGCACTTCGGATGAAGTGGCCCAGGTCGGCACGATCTCTGCCAACGGCGAAAAGGAAATCGGCCAGTACATCGCTGAAGCGATGCAGAAGGTCGGCAATGAAGGCGTCATCACGGTTGAAGAAGCCAAGACCGCCGAAACCGAACTCGAAGTCGTCGAAGGCATGCAGTTCGACCGCGGCTACCTCTCGCCTTACTTCGTGACCAACCCTGAAAAGATGGTTGCCGAACTGGAAGACGCTTACATTCTCTTTCACGAGAAGAAGCTTTCCAACCTTCAGGCAATGCTGCCGGTTCTCGAAGCTGTCGTCCAGACCGGCAAGCCGCTCCTCATCATCTCTGAAGACGTCGAAGGCGAAGCTCTTGCAACGCTCGTCGTCAACAAGCTGCGCGGCGGCCTGAAGATTGCTGCTGTCAAGGCTCCTGGCTTCGGCGATCGCCGCAAGGCAATGCTCGAAGACATCGCCATCCTGACGGGCGGCACTGTGATCTCCGAAGACATCGGCATCAAGCTCGAGTCGGTTACGCTCGAAATGCTCGGCCGCGCCAAGAAGATCTCGATCACCAAGGAAAACACGACGATCGTCGATGGTTCGGGCCAGAAGTCCGACATCGAAGGCCGCGTCGCGCAGATCAAGGCCCAGATCGAAGAAACCACGTCTGACTACGACCGCGAAAAGCTGCAGGAACGTCTTGCCAAGCTCGCTGGCGGCGTTGCCGTCATCCGCGTTGGCGGTGCGACCGAAGTTGAAGTCAAGGAAAAGAAGGACCGTATCGACGACGCGCTGAACGCAACGCGCGCTGCCGTACAGGAAGGCATCGTCCCCGGCGGCGGTACCGCACTTCTGCGCGCCTCTGTCGTCCTCAACATCAAGGGCGCCAACGACGACCAGACGGCCGGCATCAATATCATCCGCAAGGCTCTGCAGTCGCTGGTTCGCCAGATCGCAGAAAATGCTGGTGACGAAGGCTCGATCATCGTCGGCAAGATCCTCGAAAGCAACACCGACAACTACGGCTATAACGCCCAGACCGGCGAATATGGCGACATGATCGCCATGGGTATCGTCGACCCGGTCAAGGTTGTCCGTACGGCTCTGCAGAACGCAGCCTCGGTTGCCTCGCTGCTGATCACCACCGAAGCCATGATTGCTGAAGCACCGAAGAAGGATTCTGCCAGCGGCAGCATGCCAGATATGGGCGGAATGATGTAGTCATTCGATCGGTTAGATAGTGGGACCCCAAGGGAGAGACATGGAGACATGCTCTCTCCCTTTATTTTGAGCGATACAGGTCGATGTGTGAGACGCCGCTGAATAGCCAAGCCTGTTGAAACGGGAGAAGTGAGATTGCACTGCGTGCCCCTTCGACATGGTCAGAAGGTTTAAACCCGCAACCGGGCGAACCCAGATCAATTCGGATGTCATAATGGCGGGGTCCATCGCGCCCCTGACGCTCGAATTCACGCGAGTCAGATCACTCGCCGAGGTACTTGGCCTGGAATGCCTCGGCGGGCGCCGAGAGAAGGCCACCAAGATTACAAGCTTTAACAGTCGTGAATATCAAGGCGCGACCTGATCGGGGGATTTAACCGCCACTCCGAACGACAAGAAGTGTTTCAAGTTCTTAGTGATGATCGTCAAATTATGAACGCTTGCAGTGCCAGCAATGATCGCGTCTGCAGCGCCAGGCCCATATCCTGCGGATATGGCTTTTGCTTCCAACCTGCCCGACTCAAGTGCGACATCATTGTCGATAGGCAGTATGTGATCGCCGTTTCCAGAGATTAGCCCCAGCAGCCAGCTTCTTATCCCCGCCGCCTTCGCTGTCGCGCCTTTCGCCTCTCACAGCCGAATGCCTATTTCGATCTCGTAAACTGTCATTGCGGACATATAAATAGCGTCTAGCTGGTCTTGCTCATCAGCCCACTTTGAAAAGCTCTCGGACGCGTCGGCATTATATGGCGAAAACAGTGAGATGGCGTTTGAATCGAGGAGGAACCTCACAGGTCAACGTCACGCGAGTTGGTTGGATTGCGAGCGAATACGTCCTCGTCGAGATCGACCGGAAATGTTTTCAGGTATTGAACAAGACTAGGGCGCTCCTTCCGGAGCGCCTTTTTTGCCGCCTCAGCGGCTCTCACGCTGACGAGGACCGCGGTGGCGCGCCCATGACGCGTAATGGTCACGAACTCGCCGCCAGCAGCTTGGTCAATTTGATGCGAGAAAGACGCTTTCGCGACCTTTAAACTAACCGTCGACACTATGGCCTCCTCTAAATCGGGTCACAAGTGACCTATTTACTCATCGGCCCGCATAAAATCAAGATGGTAGTGGACGAGGCAACTGGGGTGCTGCCCTGCGAACACGAGAGATCAGACGTTCAGGCCGAAGGTTCTATCGAAATGATCTTCGGAAATGTCTCCAAGGGGTGCGTATTCCGATAGGCCTGCATTGACGACGAGCACGTCGATCCGGCCTCGGTCAGACCGGATCTGCTCAAAGACGCGCTGAAGATCGGCGTCGTTGCTGGCGTTTGCCTGGATCGTGGTGATGCTAGCTATTCCGCCTGGGTCTGGTTCGCTTTCCGCGCCCTTGCGGCTGTCGCGTAGACTTGTGCTCCCTCTCTGGCGAACCTCTCAGAAACGGCTCCGCCGATGCCACCGACACCGCCCGCAACCAGCACCGAAGATGATCTGCAAAGGATGCCTAATGGTGATTACCAGAGCGTGCGCAATGCGCGATCGATGAGCAGGGGCCGGTAGTCGGGAGAAAGCCAAAATTGAACTGCTAGCCCAAGATGCCCTCCCATCAAGCTCGTCTCCCAATTTTTCTTGACGACAGTGATCTAACATGATTGCTTATTGCCTGCAAAAGTCATTATTTGAAACTGTTTCTAGAAGGCAGCCATGCCCCTTTCGAACTCACCGGTGATCCTTCTCAACGCCCTTGACGACGTAGGCGTGGCGCGTGCCATGGTGAGGGCTGGCGCAGCGACTGGCATTGACGGCCTTGTCGCAGCAGATCAGATCCCGCGTGGTCACAAGATCGCAGTACGTGACATCCCGGCCGGTCAAGAAATCCGAAAGTTCGGCCAGTCGATAGGGATTGCGACGCAATTCATTCCAGCCGGCGGTCATGTGCACCTCCACAATCTTGCCGTCATCGAATCCGAGCATCAGCACCAGTTCAGCGTCGATATCGAGGAAAGGGGCATGCTGCCCGAGACGGCGCGCCGCACGTTCTTGGGCTTTGATCGTGGCGTAGGCGGCATCGGCACACGCAACTTCATCGGCATCATCACAACGGTGAACTGTTCTGCTACGGTTTCCAAGGCGATTGCAGAGCACTTCAACCGGACTGGTGGGCTTGAAGGTTACGACAATGTCGATGGTGTCGTTGCGCTAACCCATGGCGGCGGCTGTGCGATCAATACCAAGGCAGAAGGCTACCTCATGCTGATCCGCACTCTGCAAGGTTATGCGCGGCACCCCAATTTCGGCGGAATCCTGATGATCGGACTTGGCTGCGAAACCAACCAGATCGGCCCGATCCTCGAACACTTCAAGCTGGAGGAAGGCAAGCGCTTGCGCACCATGACGATCCAGCACCTCGGCGGCACACGCAAGACGATCGCGGCGGCCAGCGAGATGATACACGACATGCTGCCGGAGGTGAACGCTGCGAAACGCACGCAACAACCCCTTTCCGGCCTGAAAGTGGCGCTGGAATGCGGTGGTTCTGACGGTTATTCCGGCATTTCCGCAAACCCGGCGCTGGGGTACGCATCCGACCTAATCGTGCGCAATGGCGGCACTTCGGTCCTCGCTGAAACGCCGGAAATCTATGGCGCCGAGCATCTGCTGACCAGTCGTGCTGCAACCCCGGCCGTCGCAGAAAAGCTGCTGTCGCGGATTGATTGGTGGCGTGATTACACAAAGCGAAACGGCGCTGAACTCAACAATAATCCATCGCACGGCAACAAACTGGGCGGATTGACAACAATCCTCGAAAAGTCATTGGGCGCCGTTGCTAAGGGCGGCACCATGCCGTTGAAGGCCGTCTACGAGTATGCCGAAATCGTCACTGAACCCGGCTTAGTCTTCATGGATACGCCCGGATACGATCCCGTCGCGGTAACGGGCCAGGTGGCCGGCGGCTGCAATGTCATTTGTTTCACGACCGGCCGCGGTTCCGTCTCCGGCTTCAAGCCTGCTCCCTGCATCAAGATTGCCACCGACAGCGAAATGTATGAACATATGCAGGAGGATATGGATATCAACTGCGGTGGCATTGTTACCGGCGAGGATACGATTGAGGCTGCGGGAGAGCGGATATTCGAAGACATCATTGCCGTCGCATCGGGCAAGAAGACACGGAGCGAAATCTACGATTACGGCGACAACGAATTTGTTCCGTGGCAGGTCGGCGCGGTGACCTGACCAGCGAATAGATCAAACGATGAAGCTGCAATCGTCCGGCTGACAAGTTTGCCGCACGGTCGCGGCTCGCTCGACAACCTTAGATTTGGACCCGTGGATATGGCTGCGCATGGCCAGCATCAGCCCATCCTTGTCGCGACGGCGCATCATGCGGAAAACGGTGATATGCTCGGCCAGAAAGGGTTCGTATTCTGGCATCTCCATCTGGATACCGAGCACGTGCTTGCTCAGCGTGAGAATGCAGTGGGTGCGCTGCAGGATACTGAGAAGCTCCTTGTTCGGGCAGGGCTGGATGCTGCGAACATGCAAATCCAGTTCAAGATCATACATAATCGCGGACGAAACATTGGGATAGGTCTCGAGCGTCTGCGAAAGGCGCGTTAGCATCCTGTCGATATGATCGTCCGGCACCGCATCCATGGCGCGTGCAAGCGCCAATGGCTCGACTTGCTCGCGGACTTCGTAAAGATCGGTGATGCGGCGGCTGTCCAGGGGAACAATAGACCAACGGAAGCTGTCATCCTTTTCCGTGATACCCAGGGTTTCCAGTTTGAGAAGCACATCTCGAGCGACGGTGCGACCGACCCCGTAGCAACGGGCCAGCTCCAACTCGTTGATACGAAAACGCCCGAAAAAAGATCGATGGACAACGATTCGCTCCACATCCTCGTAAAGTGCCTGCCATGCAAACAAAGGCCTGTCCTGCGCATCAACGAGGTGTCCGAGGCTTTCTGAGATATTGACGCGCTTTATCTTGGTTCCAGCCGGGCCGACGACAAAACCGCGGCCTTCGAAGCGGTTAATGAGGCCATCTGCTGCAAGGAGCCTTAGAGCTTGGCGGACAGGAGCTCGGCTGCTGCCCAGAAGTTCGGCGAGAGGGCCTTCCAGCAAGACGGTACCAGTGGAGACGCGTCCGCCTAAGATGTCATCTTTCAATTGGTTGTAAAGTTCCTCGTAAAGGCTCCGCTTGCGCATGGCGTTGAAGGGTTCAAGATCTGAAACGGTCATTCCGGCCGAGATCCTCCTTCCCTCGTTCTTTTAACGTCAGATGAAAAGACGGCAAATACTCGAAAATCGACAGAGCGATAATCAATGAGAATTTTTAGCAGTCTACGCATTTCTTCCAAGAGGAGCAATAAATTCCAAATTGTTAGATCAAGGAACCGATAACAGCGGCGAAGTAAGAAGACCGCCGAGAGTTCCAGTGGTAGACAAGGCGTGTGAGTTTTCCGGCATCAGACTTCAAAAAACACCTGCTCGCTATTTGATGTCCAGTCCTGATCAACGCCCGCAGAGTTACGCGCCGCCAGATGCAGATCGCCGGATCGAAAACGCTCAGCGCATTTCTGAGGACGAGCGCGGAGCTGATGCTTGCGACGTTTCGGGATATCCGGGCGGGGGGTGCGGCTGACGGTGTGGAGTTTCACGTCGATGCGCGTCGTGTCGATCGTATCCGCGAAGGGGTGGAGTATGGCGGTCTACGACGGCAGCAATCGGCGGCGCCCGGATTAGTCTGGCGATCGACATCGACTTTGGTGATGCGGTGGAACCTGGTGCCGAAGAGTTGGACTATCCATCGATGCTGGACTTCCCCATGCCCCGGCTGCTTGGCTACGCGCGCGAAACCGCCATTGCCGAGAAATTCCAGGCGATATTGGCGCTGGGGCGGGCGAATAGCCGGATGAAGGACGTCTACGACATTTTGGATTCTCAGCTCACCACCCGCGTGATCGCCGATGCGCTGGAAAAAGAGGGCTATTTTTTCTCCTCCTCACGCGGCAGTCCCGTCATCTGCGTCGTCGGCATGACGGTGCTCGATATCATGCGGGACGAAGGGTTGCAGGAGAATGCGCGCATGGTCGGCGACCATCTGAGGCGACCGCTGGAGGCACTTGGCCAGCGCTTCCCCTGGCTCGGCGCCGTGCATGGCATGCGCCTCTATCTGGGGCTGGAATTCGTGCGCTATCGCGAGACCCTGGCGCCGGCCACGGGCGAAACGGCGGCCATATGCGACCGGCTGCTGCAGCTCGGCGTGATCCTGCAGCCAACCGGCGATGACCTCAACGTGCTGAAGATCAACCCGCCGCTCTGCCTTGCGTGCCAGGTGCCTATTTCTTCGACGACATGCTGGAGCGGGGGCTGGACGAAGGGTGGTAAAAGCGTCACCGCACGGCCGACGACCCGGTTGAACTCCGGGGCCGGATCAGATTAGCTGGGCCTCCCGCCCACTCGGATCAATGAGACATATCCCATGACCCAGGCAGATATCATCATCGTCAACGCACGCGTGCTGACGCTCGACGAGAGCAGTCCGCATGCCGAGGCAGTGGCATTGGCGGACGGGCGCATCGTCGCGGTGGGCAGTCAGGCTGAGATCGAGGAACTGCGGGGCGAGGACACCGAGGTGATCGACGCCCTGAGCAATACCGTGCTTCCCGGTTTCTCGGAGAATCACATGCACTTGTTTTCAGGTGCGGCGGAGCTGGATCATCTCCAGCTCTCCGGCGTCGCAGGCTTGGCCGCGCTGACGAAGGCGGTCCAAGCCTATGCCGCGACCCGAACGGAAGAGACGGTGCTCTTTGGACAGGGGGCTGACTACACGATCCTCGGCCCGAAAGAGCGACTGACGCGGCACCATCTCGACGCCATACTGGCAGACCAGCCGCTCGTGCTGTTTGCGCCGGATCATCACACGGCATGGGCCAATACGAGCGCTCTGCAACTGGTCGGCATCCTCCATGGTGCCAAGCTCGGTCCCGGCAACGAGGTTGTCATGGACCCAGACGGCATGGCGACCGGGGAGCTGCGCGAGATGGAGGCCTTCAGTCCGCTACAAAAGGCCGGTGGCTTCGACCGCTGTCGCTTGGGGCTCAGCACCGGCGGCGAACCGGACCCTTATCCGAACCAGACAGAATGGGAGAAGGACCTCGCGGTGATGCGACGCGGGCTCTGTTACTGTGCGCAGCATGGCATCACCACGATCCAGAACATGGACGGCAATCTTTACCAGCTGGAAGTGCTCGCAGCGATCGAGGCGCAGGACGGCAGTCTGCCATGCCGGGTGGTCATTCCGTTCCATTTCAAGAATTTCATGTCGATCGACATGCTGGAAAAGGCCTCAGAACTTGCCCGGCGCTTCAATAGTGACTGGCTGTCTTCCGGTGTCGTCAAGGTTTTTTTTGATGGCGTGCTGGACAGCTGGACCGCGGTGATGGTCGAACCCTATGCCGACAGGCCTGGCGATTGCGGGGAAGGCCTGTTCACTCGGGAGCAATTCCGTGAGGTGGCAATCGAGGCCGATCGCCGTGGGCTGCAGATTGCCGTGCATGCCATTGGCGATGGCGCGGTGCGCGCCGTGCTCGACGGCTACGCGGCTGCTCGAGAGCAGAACGGCCCGCGTGACAGCCGCCACCGCGTTGAACATATCGAAGTGGTGCATGCCGACGACGTTCCTCGTTTCGCGGAGCTTGGCGTCATTGCCTCCATGCAGCCGCCGCATCCGCCGGGCTGTGCCGGGGTACCGCTGGAGCCTACGGTCTCTCGCATTGGGCGGGAGCGCTGGCCGTTAAGCTATGCCTGGCGGACGTTAAAAGAGGCTTGCGCGCCTGTCTGTTTTGCATCCGACTGGCCGGTCTCGCCGATCAGCCCGCTGATTGGCATTGAGGCAGCCGTCACCCGCAAGCCCTGGGCCGAGGACGATCCCGATCAATCCTTCTCGCTCATGGAGGCCTTGTCGGCCTATTGCGTGGAAGGCGCCTATGCCGAATTTAAGGATGATCGAAAAGGCAGGATCAGGGTTGGTTATCTGGCAGATATCGTGGTGCTCGACGGGGACATCGAAAATGTGACGCCGGATAAGCTGCACAGCCTGGGCGCGTTGAAAACCATATGTGGCGGACGTTTGACGTTCTCGGCCGACGAAAAAAAAGTGCTGCTCAAATAGAAACATATTGTTAATCCGCAGGCGCTGTGGTCACCTACCACAAAGCCAAAAAGGCAGGGAACAGCAACTTAATAGCAACGGTGAGTGTGCCGCAGATGGCGGAATCGAATGCGGTGGAAATCCGGGACGTCGTGAAAGTATTCGGGTTCGGTGAATTTGCCTTCTCGGCCGTTGACCATGCATCCATATCGATCCGGAAGAACGAGTTCTTCACCCTTCTGGGACCGTCCGGATGCGGCAAGACCACGCTGCTGCGGCTGATCGCAGGCTTCGAGTTTCCGACATCAGGCGAGATCGTCTTGAACGGGGAAGACATCGCCAGCATGCCACCGTTCAAGCGTCCGATCAACACGGTGTTTCAGAGCTACGCGCTCTTCCCGCACATGACGGTGGCCGAGAATATCGGCTTCGGCCTCACCATGCTGGGCCGGCCGAAGCAGGAGGTGCGCGACCGCGTCGCCACCATGCTGAAGCTGGTGCGCATGGAAAAGCTTGCCGACCGGCGGACGAGCCAGATTTCCGGCGGGCAGCAGCAGCGCGTGGCACTCGCGCGTGCGCTGGCGCCGCAGCCGAAAGTGCTCCTGCTGGACGAGCCGCTTTCGGCCCTCGACTTCAAGCTGCGCAAGGACATGCAGATTGAGCTCAAGCGCCTGCAGGCCGAGACCGGCATCACCTTCATCTTCGTCACGCATGATCAGGAGGAGGCGCTCACCATGTCGGATCGCATCGCCGTCATGTCGGCGGGCAAGATCCTGCAGGTGGATACGCCGCGCGCGATCTATGATGCGCCGACGGACCGGTTCGTGGCGGACTTCATCGGCGAGACAAATTTTCTGCGCGGCCGGATCAGCAGCGTCGAGGGCGGCATTGCACAGGTCGAAACCGCCATGGCAGGCGTGATTTCAGCGACCCTGCCGGCGGACATCGCGCAGGAGGGTGAAGTGACCGTCGTCTTGCGACCGGAACATGCCTGCCTCTCGCCAGCCGATGATCCTGCGCCATGCCAAACCACAGGCACGCTGGAGAACATCGTCTATTTCGGCACCGACACGCATTATCACGTCCGCCTCCAGGACGGAGAGACGCAGTTCATGCTCCGGGAACAGAACAAGCCGCTGCAGCGGCAGCGCTTTGCCATCGGGGACAAGGTCCGCATACTGCTCGAAGCGAACGCCGCCCGCGTCCTGAGGAACTGAGATGACGCAACCGGGCACCCAGGCGGGCACCAACGACGCCGAACGAAGGCGGGAGATCCGCAAGCGATGGCTGCTTTCGCTACCGGCGCTGTTGATCGTGCTCGCTGCGGCAACCGGCCCCCTGCTGATCGTGGTGCTCTATTCCTTTCTGAGCCCCGGTCCCTATGGCGACGTGCTATGGCAACCTTCCGTGGACGGCTGGATCGGCGTCTTCTTGGAACGGGACATGTTCACCGAGACGCTGTCGATCGCGGATGCTCATGTCTCGATCCTGATGCGTTCGGTGATGCTGTCGCTGGTAACAACAGTCGTCACACTGCTTGTCGGCTTTCCGACCGCATATTTCATTGCGACGCGGCCGGAGCGGACACGGGAAATGTGGTTGTTGCTGATTACCATTCCGTTCTGGACCAACCTGCTCATCCGTACCTTCGCGGTGCTGCAGATCATCCGCAATGATGGGCTGATCAACGGCGTTTTGATGAGGCTCAGGGTGATCTCGGCTCCCATCCAGATGCTGTTCACCGATGGCGCTATCCTCACCGGCATGGTCTATGTCTATTTGCCGCTCATGGTGCTGCCAGTCTACGCAAACCTCGAAAAGCTCGATTTCCGGCTGGTCGAGGCGGCTTACGACCTCTACGCAACCCCGTTCAGGGTGCTGACGAAGATCATCATTCCCCTCGCCAAGCCCGGCCTGATCGCAGGCTCGATCCTTGTGTTCATCCCCGCCCTCGGCGCCTATGTGACGCCAAGCATCCTCGGCGGCGGCAAGAACCTCATGCTCGGAAACCTGATCGAGCTGCAATTCGGCCAGGGCCGAAACTGGCCGCTCGGCTCGGCGCTGTCCATCACACTGATGCTGATCGTCACCGCGGCGCTGCTCGTCTATGTCCGCAATGTCGGGTCGCAGGGGAGCCGCCATGGCTAGAAGATTTTCCGTCCAGCGCCAGCGCGGCTTCACGACGATCGCGATCGCCTGCTTCTTCGCTCTCTATCTGCCGATCGTCGTCCTCGTTTTCTATGCATTCAACTCGGCGGATTCGCTGTCGTCCTTCCAGGGCGTATCGCTCCGCTGGTTCTGGAAGGCGTTCGACAACCAGCAGGTCGTCGATGCCTCACTCCGCTCGCTGCAGATTGCCGCGATCGCCGCCACTGCAGCAACGGTCGCCGCCACCATGGCAGCCATTGCGACAACACGAACCGATCCCTATCGCGGCCTGACGCTGAAATACGCCTTCATCAACCAGCCGCTGATGGTCCCGGAAATCGTCACGGCGGTGGCGCTGCTGATTTTCTTTGCCCGCATCAAGATCTGGACCGGCTATACCGGCCTCGGCTACCTGATTGCCGCCCACACCGCCTTCTGCGTTCCCTTCGCCTATCTACCAATTCGGGCCCGGCTCGAAAACATGGATAGCACGTTGGAGAAGGCTGCCGCCGATCTTTACGCGACGCCATGGAATGCTTTCCGCTACATCACGCTGCCATTGCTGTGGCAGGGTATTCTTGCGGGCTTCATGCTCGCCTTCGTGATTTCGCTGGACGATGTCGTCATTACCGAATTCGTCAAATCGGCCGGGCAGGATACGCTGCCGACCTATATGCTTGGCCAGATCCGCCGCACCATCACCCCTGAAATGAATGCAATCTCGGCGCTATTTCTCCTCATGTCCATCTGCGTCGTCATCGTCTTCTTCGTCGTGAGCCGAAAACGTGTCTAACAACAAGGAAGGGAACAGCACCATGAAACATATTCTTGCAAGCCTGGCCATAACGGTCGCAGTCTTTGCGCAGTCCGGCCTGGCGTGGGCGGATGGCCAGCTCAACATCTACAACTGGGGCAATTACACCAGTCCCGAAATGATCAAGAAGTTTGAGGACACCTACAAGGTCAAGGTGACGATCACCGACTATGATTCCAACGACACGGCGCTCGCCAAGGTTCGTCAGGGCGGCTCCGGTTTCGACATGGTGGTGCCGTCGCAGAACTATATCCCGATCTGGATTTCGGAAGGTCTCCTGCTCGAGACCGACCCAGGCAAGATGGAGAACTTCAAGAACGTCGCCAAGGAATGGACAAATCCAGATTTCGACCCCGGCCGCAAATACACAGTGCCTTGGGCAATGGGCGTTGTCGGCACCGTCGTGAACACGGACGTCTACAAGGGTGACATCAATACCTGGGGCATCATCTTCGATACCCCTGCCGAACTGAAGGGCAAGGTAAATGTGGTGCCGGAAATGACTGACGTCATCGATGCCGCCGTGCTTTACAATGGCGGCAAGAAGTGCACCGGCGATCTCACCATCCTCAAAAAAGTGCGCGACACGCTGATCAAGGCGAAACCTGACTGGGTGGCGATGGAATACGGAACCATCGAGAAGATGGGCTCCGGCGACTTCGCCGCATCGAGCGACTGGAATGGCTCTGCCTTTCGCCAACGGCTGAAAAACCCGGCCATCAAGTTCGGCTATCCGAAGGAAGGTTTCGTCAACTGGAGCGACAATTTGGCCGTGCTGAAGGACGCCAAGAATGCCGAGAATGCCAAGCTCTTCCAGAACTTCATGATGGACCCGCAGAATGCCGGTATGAACTCCGGTTTCCACCGCTATGCCAACGGCATCGCCGGCTCGGAAAATTATATGCCGGCCGATATGAAGGGCGCGCCGGAAATTGAAATGCCCGCGCAATTCGCCTCTGTCGGTGTGCCGTCGCAGACGTGCCCCCCTGACGTCCAGGCCCTCTATACCAAGATCTGGACCGAGCTGCAGAAGTAGGCTTCGCATTAACCCATGCCGACGGATCTCTCATGAAAACCGTATTCTCTCCTCGCCATCGCGGGCATGCCGAGCAACTGGAGCTGGTTGCCGGTGCCATCGTGCCCGGCTTTGAACTCGTCTCGCGCGCCGAATATGTCTGGGCCCAAGTGCAGGCGGTTGCCCTTGGTCCAGTCATACCGCCCGAGGAGCATGACCTGACGACTGCGCGCCGCGTCCATCGCAGCGACTATCTCGACTTCCTACCAACCATCTGGAGCCGCTGGACGTCGGAAGGACGGGATGGAACAGCTTTGCCCTTCACCTGGCCAACCCGCGGCCTGCGCGGCGACGTGCCGCCGGAATCCATCGACGGGCTGCTCGGATACTATTCCTTCGACGCCGGCTGCGGCATCGTTGAAGGCTCCTGGGATGCCATTAAGTCGTCGCATGATGTCGCTCTGACGGCAGCAGGCCTCGTCCATGCTGGCGAAAGGGCAGCCTTCGCCCTCTGCCGCCCGCCCGGCCACCATGCGGGCGCGGGCTTCATGGGCGGCTATTGCTATATTAACAACGCCGCTGTTGCAGCACAGTCCTTGCGCGACAAGGGAGCCAGGCGCGTGTCGATCCTCGACGTGGATTACCACCACGGCAACGGCACGCAGGAGATCTTCTACGCCTGTGCCGATATGCAGGTCATCAGCCTGCATGCAGACCCATTGCAGGAATATCCTTACTTTCTCGGTCATGCCGACGAGCGAGGGGCGGGCGATGGGGAAGGCTACAATCTCAATTATCCCATGCGTTTCGGTACCGACTGGGCGCGTTGGAGCCAGTCGCTTGATGACGCCTGCAAGAGGCTTGCAGACTACGCGCCCGATGCCGTGGTGATTTCTCTCGGCGTAGATACGTTCGAGAAGGACCCGATCAGCAAGTTCAAGCTGAAGACGGAGGACTATCCAAAAATCGGCAAGCGGATTGCTCAGCTTGGCCTGCCGACACTTTTCGTGATGGAAGGCGGCTATGCGGTTGCTGAAATTGGCACCAACGCCGTCGGCGTATTGACCGGTTTCGAAAGTGATTAGGATGCAGTTCAAGCGCTCCGATGTGACACTGGCAAACTGGCGGAACGCGCCGCACTCGCGCTGGTCTTTCCAGAATGTCAGCGAGATCGTGCCCTCCGCTACGATTATCGCCAACAGGCACCGAGAGGACAGCGCTTTATCTCTCGGGGAGCTGTCAGACCTTAATTTCGGCGAAGCGGACGCTGACGCGCGATCGCTAGAAGCCTTTCTTCAGAAGAGCGAAACGGACCAACTTGTCGTCATGCGGGGGGGCCGGATCGTCGCGGAATGGTTGGCTCCGCATCGAAACCCGGCGCAGCCGCACATCATCTTCTCCGTGTCCAAGTCGCTAACGGGCCTATTGGCAGGGGTTTTGGCCGGCAAGGGCCTCCTCTCCTTCGACAGGCCGATCGTCGACTACATGCCGGAGGTCGCTGGCTCGGCCTATGCGGACGCCACCGTTCAACAATTGTTCGACATGGAGATCAGCACCGATTTCATCGAGGATTATCTCGACAGCAGCGGCGGCTTCGACCGCTACCGACGGTCGACTGGCTGGAACCCGGACAAGGTGGAAGACCCCGCATTGGACCTCAAGAGTTTCATCTGCACCATAGGCAAGGGAGAGGGCGAACACGGCGAAAAGCATGCCTACCGCTCCCCAGATACCGACCTTGCCGGCATCGTACTGGAGCGCGCCGGCGGCGACCGCTTTGCCACCTTGATGGGCGGGCACCTGTGGCGGCCGATGGGCGCAAGATCGGATGCCATGGTCACCGTCGATCGCATCGGTACGGCACGGGCCGCCGGCGGCATCTCGGCCACGGCTCGAGATCTCGCCCGCCTGGGCGAGCTGGTGCGAACCGGAGGCAGCGGCATTGTCGCCGAGGCTTTCATTGCCGGCCTCTGGACCGACGGCAACCGCATGGCCTGGAAGAACGGCGACCAGGCGGATCTGTTTCCCGAAGGTAGCTACCGCAACTGTTGGTACGAAACAGGCGGCGGCGAAATTGCCGCCATCGGCATACACGGCCAATGGATATGGGTCGATCCGGCGCACGAAACAGTCATCGTCAAGCTCTCCTCGCAAACGCTGCCCGTTGATCCGCCGCTGGACCAGACGATCATCCGGATGTTGCGGGCACTTTCGCATGTGGCTTGATCATCTTCGAACTAGCTCCTCCTGATGACCGCGTAGGCCAACATTTTCGAGAATTAAGCTATGCCCTTTCCTTGGTCCCGTATTCCCGCGCTTGGCCTTTTCCAGTTGATACTGGCGCGCTTCTGCCAGCGACGCCTTTGCCTGCCGCAGCTCGTTCTGCTCCTGCAGAGATTCGACTTCGGCGATCAGATCTCCTTCCTTGACTTCTTCTCCAAGCGAGGCGTGGACGGCCTATAATTACCCCGTGACCTGTGCACCAACCTTTGCCGATCGGGACGGTTCCAGAATGCCGTTGGCGTTGACTGTTTCGGTAAGCGCTCCAGGAGAGCACCAACTCTGACAGCTCGATTGACATCCCGATCGCTGAAGACCATTTGATTAGCAATGCATGAGTCTCTGGACGCAGTTCCTTAACCACAAGGCCGCCGCCCGGATTATCGAGGCGGCGCAAGTCTCATTCGATTGAATAGACGTAAATTAATTCACGCGAGGCATGTGAAAACTCTCACTTATTAAAGTGGAGTTTAATGTAAGATTTATAATGTTTGCGTCGCGTCAGGTTGGTGATCATTGCGCGTTTCGCGCGGGGAAAGCAACAATCATGAGATTGGCTGCCTGCAGATTAGGATTGGATAGGATAGGATAGGATGTCTATGGCTACGAGACGATACCAATCTGTTTTGAACATCCAGGAGGCCGCCGCGCTTCTCGATGCTATGGCGAACGCCAACAGACTCCATATTCTCGATATACTTTGCCGAACCGAGATGTCTGTGGGGGATCTCGCCAAAACCATCGGCCTCAGCCAGTCTGTTCTGTCACAACATCTCGCAAAGCTTCGGAGCGCCAATCTCGTCCAGAGGCGCCGTGATGCGCGAAATGTCTATTACTCATGCAATTCTGAGCCGGTCTTAAAAATTCTCGACATACTTGCCGAGGTCTTCGACGACGACATTAACGAAGCTCGCCGCATCGCCTAAGAGGCTGCGGACCCTGAAGCAGTTCGACGCCGAACTGACGAGCCTTGGTTATGAAGGCCAGTACAATCCAGTGCAGCGTTCGCTTGCAAGTGGAGCGCCGCTTTGCAGATCGAGCTGCAGGCGATTGGCTGGAACGTTCGCGCCTGGCGAAGCATTTCAGTTCGTTTTGTCGGAGGACTGGGCGATCATTGGAAGCGAGCGAACAGAGCTGCAGGTGGCGCATGCCAACCTTGGCTATTCCAGAGCGTTGGTCGCCCGGTCATATCCCGTGCAAACGCACGAGATGCTGTTCGTTGCGCACGCTAGCTCAGGATTTCTACGCGTTCATGCATTAAAAGTTCTTGAACACCAAACATGGAAAACCGGCGCGCTCCACAATTTTGCAGGCGTCTTCCGCATCTCTACGCTGCGTCCTTCCTATTCGAGCAGAATAGCGCGGTTTATATCCAAAATCCCGATCTATCTTGCGCAGAATCAAAGGTGCCTCCGTGTTTAAAGGGGCCGGCAACCTGGCAGAGATCCGTGTAAATAACGCCCGCGCAGTCACACTATTTGGTGCTGCTGCCAATTGTGCTCCCCACGGCATCCAAACACCTTCAGATTGATCTGCTGGCTCCACGAGACGTCGTGTGGCAGCAAGCGCGACGCAGGCATCCATGAACGCGCGGTGTTCGTCAAGTGGCGGAAGGATCAGGTCGCTCGGCGAGCGCCTCCACTCGTCTGCGGTGTGCCCCGTGATCCCAAAAACATAGTTCCTGGATTCCAACGGTAAGCCTCCGACAAGCAGGAATGTCGAAACACGCTGCTCTCCAGCATTATAGGCTGCAGCTGCGAGTCCAAGATTACCGAAGCGGGTCCGAAGCTTCATCAAATATTGGGATGAAGCCCGGAGGGCCTCCAACACATCAAAGCTGTCCTTCAGACCACGAAGCGCTGCGGTAGCCGGCATGAACTGCGCTATGCCCTGAGCACCCTTTGGGCTGATTGCTTCCGCCCTAAAACGGCTTTCGCGCCATATTAGACGTGCAAAGAAGTCAGGCGGTAGCTGGCTTCTCGTCGCAAAGGTTTCCATCGCGCTGCAAATGTCGCGGTTCAAGCTTCCGGCATGAATGCAAAGTACCCGACCTGGGGCGTCAACCATCGAATAAAGACAAGCCGGGCTAGCTCTACCTCCCCACGCAGCGACTGTAGATAACTGAATGAAAAGGCAGATGGTAAGGGTTACGAGACCGGCTGGGGCGATGCACGATCGTGCCCCTGGACGTGGTGTAGGTCGCGGCTGATTGCCGTGCTTTCCGACTGAGGTCGGAGGGGATATCAGCGAGCCACTGCTGGCAAACTGATTTGGGGATCATCGCTCATTTGGGCCATGGTCTCAAGGGTCATGTACCGGGCGCGCTGCACGGCCCATTCATCGTTCTGTTCGAGCAGCAGCGCCCCGACAAGACGGACGATTGCCTCGTCGTTGGGAAAGATACCGACCACATCAGTGCGGCGCTTGATTTCGCCGTTGAGACGCTCGATCGGATTGGTCGAGTGTAGCTTTGCCCGGTGCTCTCTCGGGAAGGTCATGTAGGCCAGAACATCGTCTTCGGCATCGTCCATGATGGTGGCAAGTTTTGGCACTTTCGGCCTGATCTGGTCGGCGACACTACGCCATTGAGCGCTGGCCGCCTCCGGTGTTTCCTGGGCAAAGGCCGTTGCGATGAAGGCGGAGACGACCCGCCGACCGCTCTTTCCGGCATGCGCCAAGACGTTCCGCATAAAGTGAACCCGGCACCTCTGCCAGGTGGCATTGAGAACCTTGGTCACGGCCGCTTTGAGACCTTCATGGGCATCGGAGATGACAAGCTTGACGCCGCGCAATCCTCGGCGTTTCAACTTGCGCAGAAATTCCGTCCAGATCGGTTCGGCTTCTGACGTGCCAACCTCCATACCCAGGACCTCGCGCCGGCCATCACTGTTGACGCCGACGGCGATGATGACAGCGACAGAGACAACCCGTCCGCCGCGTCGGACTTTGAGGTAGGTCGCATCGACCCATAGATATGGCCAGTCGCCTTCGATCGGTCTGTCGAGGAACGCTTTCACCTTAACGTCGATTTCTTCGCAGAGACGGCTCACCTGGCTTTTGGATATGCCACTCATCCCCATGGCCTTGACCAGGTCGTCAACTGAACGGGTCGAGATGCCCTGGATATAAGCTTCCTGGATGACCGCCGTCAGAGCCTTCTCTGCCATGCGGCGGGGTTCGAGGAAGCTCGGAAAGTAGCTGCCCTTGCGCAGCTTCGGAATGCGAAGCTCCACGGTCCCAGCTCGGGTTTCCCAATCACGGTCACGGTAGCCGTTGCGCTGAGCAAGCCGCAACGGGTTCTTGTCGCCGAAATCGGCACCTGTGGCTGAGCCGACCTCCAGCTCCATGAGCCGCTCGGCGGCAAAACCGATCATCTCACGCAATAAATCTGCATCCGCGCTCTTCTCAACAAGCGAGCGCACGTCCATCATGTCTTTGGTCATCGGTGATCTTTCCGTCAGGTTGGTCTTCAACAACCCGACCCTAACGGAAAACACTGGTGGCCGCCCGCAAAGCCGATCACCCGCTACAGCGCTATGGAAGCGCGCGGGCACTCGCCTTTGCTACCCTCCACAACCTACACCACCCGGCGGGACACGATCCGATGCACCTTATCAAGGGAAGCTCCCCGAACCTTGCACCGCTTTTCGAAGGTGGATCTGCGGTTGAAACCTAGGCCTTATCTCACTGCCACAGTCGACGCATTCGCGAAATAATGCAAAGGGAAAATACGACGTAAGCGTCTAGAAGGCTCTCACCGCGCTAGCTTTTTCTTTCCCTAAATGGGACAACGGAACTCGCGCTTGACGCCTGTCAGTCTGATAGATGACTGGTTCTATGGGGCTTCCTGAAGGGCAGAACATTGCTCTCCTCGAAGTCGTCAACCAATGGTGCCAGTCTCGGCGCAAAAACCGCTAGCAGAACAAACATCGACGACGCTGCGGCGGGAATACAAAGTAGTGCGATCATCGCTAACCCTAAAAGTGTTCTACAACACGGAAGAGCAGACCGTACGTCTTGAAACTTGCGCCAAGCCGCACGAGGAGACATCTTGTGCGATGTCTGCTCGATCGACGTCCCATAAAAGGCGACGGCATTGAAAATGCCAACAGTATGAGATCTGGCATGCCCCTCGTGCAGAACGAAACTCCATCTCGCTACGTCCTCCAAGAGCTGCGAGAGTAAGCACCTATTGCGGCCCACAGAGATCGCGTCGTTCTGCGCGGCGCGCGGACACCGTCCCTGTCAGAGATTGGCCGACCACCCGCCGCTCGCATCATCTGGCAAAAGCAAATATTTCCGATAGAAGAGAGTATTGGGTTTCGATGGGGTGGCTGGAAGATATCTCGGCCAGAATAACAGGCATCACTTGACATTTCGCAATATTTTTGGAGTAAAGTTATTCCGGTATGGTTGACTCCATGAGTAATTAATCTTACCCGATTAAAATAATGACACTGACATGCTTATGTGTAGCCAAAACTAGTTCCCAGTGAACGCGGCTAAAATGTCTGAAAAGCTATCCATCTGTTTTTATGCAGGAATGTGTTGTGGATGAATTGACGCAGGAGTTGTATATCGCGTCGCGCAAATTGCAGGAAAGCCCAGTGGCAATCCGGGTTTTTGCGTTTACACAGGGAGCCACCAGTTGGGACGCATTCGCTCAAAGATGCGAAGCGTCTTTCCGTTGCGCCTTTCATGCATCCCGGATGTGGCAGATTGACTACAACCCGTTGATGAGACTGGTGCGGCTGGACATTATATTGTGTACCGCCGATGATCAGGTGAAAATCGGTCAATGTGCGGTCGGAATTCGTAAGAGCGACCATGTGTTCTGCGATGCCATTCAGGTGCTCCCGGACTATCGGCATCTTTGGTCGTTGTCGATGCGGGCGGTGCTTAGCCATCTGGGAGATGGATACTATCGCTATGGATCTGACTGGTGTCTGGATAAATGCCGATCTGCGGAGCTCCACGCGCTCCCTGGAGTGTCCGTCATATCGACAGCGGCAGTCGATATGATTGCGATTGATTTCAAGCGGTGGGAGAGTTTTGATGCTTTTTACAAGGAGGTCAGCAAAAATGCCCGGCGAAATGTCCAGAAAGCCGAACGGTCCTATCCAGGCCTTGATTTTGCAATCCGCCGCCAATGGCAGATTTTCTGGGACCTCGTTCCACTTGAGCTTTCTAGACTTCGCCTTTTTAAAAAAAAGCGTATTTTGACGTCACGAGCAAGCCTGGTCATTCGGTCGTTGAGCCGGGTCCTTACCACCTCAAAGTTTAGCTTCACCGCCCGGAACGTCAGCGGTGACAAGACGCTGGCTCGCTTTATGGGCATTACGTTTGGACCGATCATGTTCTTCATGGAGGCCGCAGCGGCAGAGGATCACGGCGGTGGTGCCGCGTCGCACCTTCTAAAGTGCATGATAGAAACAGCTTACATGCAGACGACTGGTCGCGGCATGTTCGTGTTTGGACCTGACAATCACGAAAACGATGCGGACCCCGTGTGGCAGGGACTTGCGCGTTCGAGGCTGCAATGGCAAGCCAAGTCGTATCCGATCTCGGTCGTTCAGTGTCTGTTCAAGAATGGCGTTACGGATGCGGGGTTGAGTGAAGGGCGGCAATCAGATTCTTTGTATTTTGCGACAAAAACGGAGATATTGAATGGCCTGGACACCCTTCACCCTGCGTCATCATGACAGAGGCCGCATGCGGTAAGGCTTGCTGGTTATCTGCTTTCCTTCGTGGATTATAAGAAGGTATACAAAATCACTACCTTAAGCTTATATCTTGCAAGGGAGTAGCAATTGAAAGATTGCCGACGGTGCTGCCCTCAGAATGGTGCCGGATTACTAGGGGGGTATCGGAAAATGCGCATTCTTCATTTGGCCAATCATTGTCATCATGGACATGGAAACGTTCACCTTGCTGTTGATCTAGCCTGCATTCAGGCGGCGAGTGGTGACTTTGTGGGCTACGCAAGCCATGGGGGCGAGTACGAACAGGGTCTAAGCGCGATGGGGGCGCATCATATTAAACTTATGCAGCGCGGCAAAAATCCATTTAAATTGGCGGCTTCGCTTGTTTCTCTTTCGCTTCTGGTAAGGCGGAGTAAGTATGACATTGTCCATGCGCACATGATGGCCGGCGCGATCTTTGGTTATTTCGCGACTAGATTTTCAAACGCTAGGCTGGTCACGACCGTTCACAATTCCTTCGACAAACATTCGTCGATCATGAAACTTGGCGATAGGATCGTTGCGGTCAGCAATTCAGATACGGCCCGCCTTCGTGAAATGGGCTTCAAGAAAAGTAAGGTTGATGTGGTACTAAACGCAACACTGGGCGGCTTCAGGACAAGCCTTCTACCGGATAAGGCCGTATTCGAAAAACCGCCAGGAATACTGATAACGACGGTATGCGGCCTTCATGCGCGAAAAGGTGTGAACTTTCTAATCAGCGCTTTCGCTGTGTTGGCGGCGAAATATGACATCACACTTTGCGTTGTGGGCGATGGTCCCGACAAAGACGAGTTAGAAAGGCAAGCTGAAAATCTTGGGCTAAGCGGTCGCGTTAGATTTTTGGGTCAGATCAACAATCCAACCACCGTGCTAGCTAAAACGGATATATTTGTGCTGGCGTCCCTTGCTGAACCATTAGGGCTCGTAAATATCGAAGCCCGTAGCGCTGGATGCGCAATCGTTGCGACAGAGGTCGGAGGTATTCCCGAAGCTCTCGATGAAGGGCGGGCCGGGTTTCTGGTTCGGCCAGGCGATCCAAAAGATCTGACGGAAAAATTGGAAATCCTTTTGAGAGACCCTGAGTTGCTGTCGCAGATGAAAGGGCGCGCCTCATCGAATTTGGATCGGTTTTCCATAACCAACCTATATTTAAACTATAGCGCGGTCTATGGCAGAGCCCGCACGCGCTCAACAGGTTCTTTGGGCACTTTGCGATAACAATATGAGGCTTCGAGAAAGCAGCATAGCCATCGTCCCGATCACTCAAACCTCCACCGAGGTGGTCGATGCTGCCGGGATGGCGATGGATCTCTGCGTTACCGCTCATGATCGCGACGGATGCACCCACCTGCGCCCCAGCCCAATCTTGAATAGACACGCACTTCTCGGTCGAGAGCCAAGCCCAGGAAAATGCCCGATGGCTGCAAAGCTCGCCTGAAGATGGGCTGCGTCGACAACCGTCGAACTGCCGAGCGTTGTGAAGGAGCGCGCTCGCAAACTGCACCCGGCAACGGAATTAAATTCTGTAAAAGTGCATTACCAAGTCTACTATATAGCGATTTAAACCGACTTTGCATTCCCGCCAATGGAATAAAACAAGTAAGCGCCCCTGAGGTACAGGGGCCCCAAAAAAGCAAGCTTCCAGCTAGGCCATAAAAATACAAACTGAAATAAAGGAAAAAGAAGGTACAGGATGCAATACACGTTCTCATTATGATCGCGCCAGGGTCTCCACCACACCTGCTAATGAGGTCGTCAGTCTGCATCTCTGAGTAATTGTGCATTTTCATAAGGCTATCTATTCTGCGTTGCTTGGGATTTCTGTCTTGAATGCTCAACTTTCCGCAATTGCAGGACTTACGCTTCTAAATGAATTGGTGGAGTTCGCCATTTCATCAGATAAGCGTTTATAGTTGGGTTTGTGACCGCTATCGCTGCTCTATCCGAACAACAAAAGCGCAACGTAAGCTTCCTTTTACGATTATTCCTGTCCATCGTGTAGACTAATATACGAGGGAGAGTGAATTATGTCAATTTTAATCGGAAATTAAGCTTGAAATATTAAAACTGTGCGATAGTGTGATCTCCAACGTTGTGCCAATATTATTCGGTCGGAGGTTTGCGTGGCTCCTGTATTGGCACCCACATTGGCGGTAGTGCGCTGCGGAGACCAAAGTCTTCATGGCAGTTGGTGCGGAGAAGGACGGCAGTTCGATGTGGCGGTAAGTTACTTCGGATCGGACGAAACAAAGCTATTTCCTGAAGCAAATTACGTGCATCGCGGCAAGGGCGGGAAGTGGGACGGGATCTATGGCTTTTTTAAAGAGCATCCTGAGACGCTGACAAATTATGAGTACTTCTGGTTTCCAGACGACGATATCAGGGCCACGACCAGTGATGTAAATAGACTGTTCGCTGCGGGTCGGAGTCATGGCCTCTTGGTGTATCAGCCGTCTTTGGATCGCAATTCCTATTATTCTCATCTGATCACGCTTCAGCATCCGAGCTTTGACCTGCGGTATAGCAACTTCGTTGAGATTATGGTGCCGGTGCTCAGTCGAGCGATTTTGGCAGAGACCCTGGAAAGTCTAAAGGATTCCAAGAGCGGTTTCGGAATGGATTTCGTTTGGCCAAAACTGGCGGTTGAACTCAGCGGAAAGCTCGAATCTGTTGCTATTCTTGACAGCGTGACCGTCTGCCATACACGTCCTGTTGGCGGAAAGTTGCACCAGCTCATCAAAAAGGTCGGGGGCAACACCGCAAACGATGATCTGGTCTCCACCCTCGGGCGGACACGCATGAAGCGTGACTCGTTGATCAATGGCGTCGCCGTGCCTCGCATACGTGTCTTATCTGGTGTGGATATCAGCGGAGTTCATCTGTCTGGTCCACGACTTTCGATGCGAATTGCGGGCGATCTCATCGGACGGTACCGCAACGCGGTCCAACCCGTCTATCTGACGGCAGCCGTCAGGCACGCGTTGAAGTCGCTTACCTTGCCGATCGCCGCGCCAGGTCAGCCGATGGCATCTGAACCGTCATGATGCGCAAATGGTCAAGGAAAGACCGAGCTTCTGACGCTGTAACAGTCCTCGACACCTTCGGCGGTTATCGTGGCGTGGCTTCACTGAAAAGGACAGGCAATGGCCATAATTCGTCCTAGCAGATCGATAACCCTGAGCACTGCCGTCTTTGAACAAAATGATCCAGTTTTGGTAGGGGCCACGCACCCCGGTGAGATCGTCATTTATTGCGGTTCCTATAGAGAACTATGGCGATCTGTGATTGTGTGCGCGGTGCTCGTCGCCTTTTACACAGCCAATATTTCGGCTCAGCAGCGTGGTTTTTTTCGCGAGAGCGATATGCTAAACCATTGGGTGACAGGTCTATTTTGTGTGTTCCTCAGCATCCTGGGGTGGTCTGTGGGCAAACGAAATCCGTGGAAGCCACTCTTCACAGTGAGGACCGACGGTATCGTCTACCACCGTTTCTCCGGTCAGATTATTTATTGGTCGTCAATCAAGCAGGTCACGCTGCGCGCAGCAGGGGTCGCCTCACAGGCCTCCATGATCGACATCCTCATTAAAGATGAGGCTGACCCGATCCTTGTGCGAAGAGCGACTGTGAAAAGCGCGTTGTTTTCTCATGTGCCGGGAAAGCCGAATATAAGTATTCCAGACCAGCCGATAGGTGGTTTGCCTTGCACGGATTTGAAAAGCGTGTTGCTTCGGGCACACTATCAGCATTCGCATCCACAGGTCGACGCCACCAATGTCGTATCGCTTTGCGCGTTTCGATCGAAGAAAAGCCAACTGAAATCTCTGCCGGAGTAAGCCACGTGTCCATCATCGTTCGAGTTGCATTTCGTTTCTGTTCACATCGTGGTCCGCTGCGACGTCTCGATCATGGCATAGGTGCTCAGCGACAGCGTGGCCATCGTGGTTAGTTTGTGTGCCTGGAGTGAGATCAATGATCGTCGACGGCAAGCCGCGTTTTAGTGTCATTATTACCTGCTACAACTATAAAGATTATGTGGCCATTGCTATCGAGAGTGTCCTCAATCAGCCGATTGCTGATTTTGAGCTCATTGTGGTCAATGACGGATCGACCGACACATCGTGGAGTGTCATCAGCCGCTATTCAGACAGAATAATAGGAATTAATACCGAAAACCGCGGCTTTATTTCCGCGTGCCTGACCGGTCTCGCGGCGTCCCGAGGTCAATACGTCCTCTTCCTTGATGCCGACGATATCTTGGACGAAAAAGCTCTTCTGACTGTGTCCCCTTATCTGGAGCCCGATGTCACGAAAATTCAGTACATGCTGCAGCCCATAGATGCACAGGGACAAGAGATAGGGGACGCCTTCCCGCGTTTGACTCCCGATTACGACAATCAAAAGATGATCGAGAGTATCAATCGTCACGGATATTATCCTACGCCGCCAACCTCGGGCAATATTTACCGTCGCGATGTGTACCTGACGATTGGCGCCATCGACTACGATTTCGGAATTGATGGCATTGCTTATTTAGCAGCCCCTTTCAAGGGCCGGGTGGTGCACATTGATCAAGCTCTGGGAAAATACAGGATCCACAATAACAATATGTCTGGGTTTGGTTCAAGTTCTCACCTCGGGATGGAGAAGACGATGCGGGTATTTCGATTGCGCCTTGCACATCTTGAAAGGCTGAGCAGGGACGGAAAACTCTTGGACGGCGCGATGTTTGAGATGAAGCCTGATTATTTGTATCTGGTGGAGCATGAGGTTTTTGCGCAAATCCTCAAGGGACAACGTATCGATCTCCCCCTAATTCGTCGGTATTGTCAGCAGATTGCGCAATCATTTTCGAGCGTCGAGACCCTGTCTCGATATCTGGTCGCCGTAGTGTTATTTCTGTTGCCCAACAGTGCTGCGCGAGCCATTGTTGAGTTCAGGATAAATCCTAAAAAAAATTCGCCGCTACGCACGATGATCAAACGGCTGTTTCGGCGATGATCCCTGTTTTTACAGGCAACTTCGACTACTCGTTAGAAACGCCGAGTTTTGCAACATGCTTTTCGGCTGCGGGACGCGACTGACCCTTGCTATCCGTCTGTAAGATAAACCCGGCGCCAATGGCGACATTTAAAGCTGCGTAGTCGGTTGCAAGTTGCTGGACTGCAGCAGCCAGATTTTGCTGGGCATTGGTAACGGAGCGTTGTGCGTCAAGAACATCTAGTAATGAGGAAGCTCCGTCCTTATAGCTTGCCGTCGACAGCGATACAGCGTCGCGATAAGACCTAACCTGGGCACGCAGTGCTGCTATTGTTTGCGGGTCGCGGTTGACGGCCACCAAACCATTTTCGACTTCTTCGACGGCGGTAAGCACAGTTCCTTTCCATGTCAGGTAGGCAACCTTGGCGTTGGATTCGGCGATTTTTACGTTTGCCCGCAGCAGGCCACCATCGAGAATTGGCAGGTTTAAGGCCGGGCCGAAAGACCAGGTGGTCAAGCCTCCGCCGCGACCGGCCGTATGGATGTAAGAGGGGGAGATACTGCCATTGAGTGTGATGCTAGGTAGCAGCTGGGCTTGAGCGATTCCTATCTGTGCGACAGCGGCGGCGAGTTGTCTTTCATCACGACGTACATCCGGACGATTGCGGATCAAATCCGCTGGGACACCCGCAGAGACGCCACCTTTGTATACTGGCTGCGTTTCGCCGCGTTTCATCAGCTCAAGAATTTCGGCTGCTGGCGCGTCAAGCAAGGCCGCGATGTGGTGAACCTCGCGGCGATAGTTTACTTCCAAACCGGGAACTTCCGAAAGTGTCGAGTTGACCAGTCCCTCCGCCTGAACAACATCCAACCTCGAAGCAGCGCCGGCAGTGAGCTGGAACTTTGTAAGGTTAAGCGTGTCTCGTCGAGATTTTAGGTTTTCCCGGGCGATCGAAATACGAATCTGATAGTAGCGCGCATTTATGTATCCGGTGACCACGTCCTGCACGTAAGCCAGGCGGGCGACATCGACAGTCGCAAAGGCAGCATCGAGCGAGTCCAACGCCCCCTCACGGGCTCGACGGTACTGCCCAAAGAAATCGAGTAGCCATGAAGACGTTGCTCCCCCGCGAGACGTACTGGTGCTGCTCGCCGCTGTGCGGAGATTTCCCGTTTCACCGCTTATGGTTTGGTCCGCGCCAACTGCGATGTTTGGCAACCCACCAGATCCAGCGACGACGACATCACCTTGGGCTGCGTTGATCGCCTCAATCGCAGATAGAATGGTAATATTCTGAGAGAGTCCCCTGGCGACAAGCGCCTCCAGTGTCTCGTCGCTATAGGCGCGCCACCATTCCCTGGAGACGATACCATCAGAAGATCCGGCGCTCGGCTCTGAAAAAGTGGCCGGCAAAGGCATGATTGGCGGCTTATAATCAGGGCCACTGACGCAGCCCGAAAGAACCAGGAGGATGGCAGGAGCGCACCTTGAAATAAAAACCACGCCAGATCCCCCAAAAGCTTGTTTCAGCGAGGAGATCGCACCGTTCTGGTTATCACCACCTGAATCGTGTTGCTGCGCCTCGAATCGAAATTCACAAAACCATTCGCTCCGTCGATGAAGCCATTAATGGGTTAATAAAACGTATCATTCAAGTATGGAATCACAGAATGAAAGTTGTAATTCAAAAAAACCTTTGACGGAATTACACAGTCGTAGCTGTATATAGCATATGGTGAGTACAGATAGTCTAGAAGATGGAATCTAGCCCTATTTCTAAACATGAGATATTTTGAATATTGTAAATCGTGTTGCGGGCATGCATAAAAGCGGAAGGCGCTGCAAGCTGCGTTTCGCATATACCCATGGTGCACGCGTTACAAAACGGTAAGCTGGACGATATTTTATGCCAATGATTTCTCGTGGTGTGACCGAAGACGGCGCTTAAACTGTCATGAGCAGGTCACGGACACCATTATTCGCACCCCGCCTCTTTGGAATTTGATCAGTCATATTTCGCAGTCATTCTGTTTCGAATGAAATAAGAATTCAATTGCCCGTTGATTTGCACTAGGGGTAGATAAGATAATAGCTCTGGAACTTGCGGAGGCACTCCCCCTCAAGGTGCTGAGTTAGACGTTATTTTGTGAAAAATGGCCTGAAAGAACATTCTATTACGGTATTTTATCTTTAGGCGGAGTTTTATGTCGCTAATGTCGTCAATCGTCGCAAATAAGAAAATAAAAATATTATATATACAACAAAATACTAAATCATTTGCCGGCGTGGAACACGTTGTGGATACAGTTTGCTCTGAGATTAGTCGCAAGTTTGGTGCTTCGATCGAATTGGATGTCCTCTACACATCCGAGCACAAGAATAGACCGAAATCCCGTCCCGCTTATAATGAGATCACCCGCATCAGTCGAAATACTCTTCATATGATGAAAATTTGCCGGCGCACCGTGGCATGCAAGGACTACCAGCTCGTCGTCGTGCCTCAGATAGAACCTGCAGTTCTAGTGATGATCGCGTGTCTTGGTATCCCTCAACGTATCGCCGTCTATTTGCATGGAAATCCGCATAGGGAATGCAGTCACTGGAAGGCGAAGGTGTTATTCTTCCTCATGAAGTTCTATTTTTTGCGGCACGTGTCCGACGTTTTTGGAACTTCGCCGCGGCAGCTGGAAAGCTTTAGAAAGATGTTTGGCAGTGAGGTGCGCCAGACCTGGCTGCCAAATCCCGTCAGACGGTTCGACGATCGATCGAATTGTGCCATCGATCAGGACTTTGTGACCTTTGTCAATGTGGGGCGCTTTACCCACCAGAAGGGGCAGGATATTCTGATATCTGCATTCTCGGAGTTGGCAAGAATACGAAAAAACGTAAGGCTGAGGATCGTCGGATACGGAGAAGACGAGGCCGCCTTGCGCCAGCAAGTTTTGCAACTGAACATGCAATCTGTGATTACTTTTGACAATCTTCCAGACAATCCAGCTCCCGCGTTGTCAGCGAGCGATGTTTTTGTTTCAACATCGCGCTGGGAAGGATGGTCGTTGGCGATTTGCGAAGCTCTGCGATTTGGCATGCCGGTGGTCTCCACTGATTGTCAGTTCGGTCCTAGCGACATCCTCACCGACGAAAAGCTGGGACGCCTGGTTCAGGCTGATAAGATTGAACAACTGGTGGCCGCTATGGCTTATTACGTCGACAATCTCCGCTATGAGAAAACGTATTCAGATTATCGGAAAGCTTATGTTTCTCGCTTTGACGTCGATCAGATCGTTGATGTCCATGCAGCGGCGATACTGACAGCCGCGGGCAGGGCACCAGTGAAAATGGGAGACGTACCGGCGTTCGAGGCTCGGTGATCGGTTAGAAAGTGTGAAAGCCGGTGGCGCAGGTTTGGCCGTCCCTCGAACCAATCGGCAGAGCAAGGCTATCGAGCCCTCTAGCCGGCCATCACATGAAACCGGTGAGAACCGATAATGAGGTAGCTAAGACGGTTGGCTGACCGTAGTCCAATCGTTGACGGGGACTTTGACATTGGCAAGTCAATTCACGGTGGGAACGTCGTCCGAACGCTCCGACTTCCAGGAAATCTAATCCTTTTTAGGCGAACAAAATGTTCATTATTTCAAAAGTCATTTGGATACTTCTGCAACCTTTTTCTCTTTCTCTCATTTTTTGCGTCTTCGCACTTGTTGCCATCTGGTTCCGCAGACGGCGGCTCAGCTTGTTGCTTGTCCTGGTGCCGGCTTCCATTCTTCTTGTCGCTTTGTTCACAACGACCGGGGTTGTCATGGTTGAAGCTTTGGAGGATCGCTTTCCGCGCCCTTCTGCTGATCCACTCGATGTTCAGTGCGCCATCATATTGGGGGGTGGTTTTACCAACGACGTTGATACAGTCCGAGGGGGATACGAAATGACGGATGCGGGAGACCGGTTTGTGGAAGCACTCCGACTGGCCAACAAGTTTTCTGCTATGCGCATTATCGTATCAGGAGGGGACGGTTTTATTACCGGCGGTTACCTGGGAGATGGAATTATCGCCGAGAGGATGTTCACTGTCTTTGGAATCAAACATGACAGGCTACTGCAAGACAGCACATCCCGCACGACCTTCGAGAACGCCATCAATACCAAGAAACTCCTCGATGCCAATGGTTTGTCCCACTGCCTTCTCGTTACCTCTGGCTTCCATATGCCGCGGTCTGTTGGTATATTCCGTAAACTGGGTATCGATGTGATACCATGGGTTACCGATTATCGCACAATTGGAACGGAGAGCTTGCGATTTGACATATCTCAGCCGGAGGCAAACGCATCACTCCTTGGCGTCGCTGCGAAGGAATGGATAGGCATGGTTGGCTATTATATGAGTGGTCGAACCTCTTCGCTCTACCCAGGCCCTAGTCAAAATCAGTAAGAGCGGCACCACACCAACAACGGTCTCAGTTCAGGTGTAGACCCGGACATAGTCGACGCGCATGTGGGCCTCATAATCGTTTGGATCTAGCTGAGTGGGATAGGGAACGTCGGCCCGCAGCGCCAATGTTAGTATCGGCCAGTACACATCGTTGTTAGACTGCATCTCAGCTGCTCTTCCAATCGTCCAGTTTACAGGTTCGAGGGTTTTGGGGTCGATAACTGGCTTGCGCTCGAAATAGAGCCTGAACTTTGCGTCTTTCACAAGAAGTCCGTAGCGGAAATATCCCTTGGTGATGTCGACGTCGGTCGGAACGCCAACGCCTTGGTGATGCTCGTTCGGTTGTCCCCATTCGTGCAGGTAAGCCCCGTATAGATCACTTTCCGATCCCTTTTGCTCGACGATGTCGAGCTCGACAGTGGTCTGTGGGTGAAGAATGCTCCTGCCGTTCATCAGCCAGAATGCGGGGAACGTCAGGAAATGTGCCGGAAACCACATTCTTGCTTCGAAATATCCCTCTCGCCAGCCCTGCAGGATTGTCCCATCGGGCTTGGCTGTCTGAATGTTCCCAGATACCCACTGATATTCTGGATTATCGTTGCCATAATAATTTGGCACATTCATTTTGCGACCCAGATGACGGACCGACATTTGCAATGCCTTGCCATTTTCTGTCGAGGGGTCGTCAATGATCGCATATGGATTGTAGCCATCTTCGCCGTTGATCCGACTGAACGCTGATCGTCCATAAAAGCCTGTATCAGATGTGCTTGGTTTTGCGCCGGCGTACCATATGGCGGGATCCAACATGGCAAAGTTCTCATCAAATGTCAGCGACATGTCCTTGGTGGGGTCTTCGGTTTCATCAGCTTGCACATCAGTGCCTATCATGATCAAGGTGCCTGCCGCTGCAAGCGCTGCCGATCCAATCAACACGTCGCGCCGGGATTTCAAAACTGCCATCGTATCCTCCAGGTCTATCAGTTTCATTTTGTTGCCGGGTGCGTGGAGCCGCTTACGATCGGCGACTTGTCACGCAGGGCGCTCTTGTAAACGTCGAGCGTTTCGGCAGCCACGCGCTTTATAGTCATGCGCTCAATGTTGAACTGGCTCTTGCGTTGCCATTCCTCAACCAGCGACGGGCTTTCAAACAAACATCTAAGTACTCTTGCCCAACCGACGATATCTCTCGGCTCGACAAGCAATCCTGCCGCACCGAACTCAATCAACTGCGGTATGCCATCGACGTTCGCTCCGATGATTGCACACCCGGCCTCCCGCGCTTCCGAAAGCACAAGGGGCGCGGGGTCGGCATGCGAAGGCAACGCGAAAATGTCCGCACTTGCCATCCAACTGAAAGGATCATCTTGTGGACCCATAAAAAGGATGGCGCTGGCGCACTCCATCCTTGAAGCCATGTCGCGATATTTGTGCTCGAACGGCCCGCCGCCAATCACATACAGCCTCGAGTTCGGGACATCCCGGTGCGCTATTTGGAACGCCTCGAGCAGATCTGGGAGCCCCTTCCTGGGGTGCAGGCCGCCGACGAAAAGGACGCTGGGAGATTGCAATGCCAATTCAACATGTGTTCGGTTCCCGGAACGGGCACAACCGATTGTTCCGTTCAAAACCACACGCAGGCGTCGAGCACTGATGCCACGCTTGATCATGGAAGCGCCAACCGCGTCGCTCACCGCTATGACGCGTGAACCCAACCCCATCAAGATAGCACTTTTCTCAAACTCATTGTGGACAGTTGTGATGAGGGGAACGCCCACGATCTTGCACACCGGCCATGCGAGCACTGCGCTCGTCATCATATGGGCGTGAACGATATCAGGTTGCCAATTTCGGACAAAAGCGCGCAAGGCAGCAATTGACCTGAGTGCGGACAGGGGCGAGCGCTGATGGGAGAGAGTGGTCTGAGAAACCGAGTTATTAGATAGCAGCTCATCGAAATCTCCGCCCCCGCTGGCCAAACAGACATTATGTCCCAGCTTGGCCTGAGCGCAAGCAAGATCCACTGCTGCATGGACATGGCCGTTGGAGCGATTTGTGTGATTGAGAATATGCAATATGCGCAAATACGCCTCCGGGCATTTTGTGGTGATTGCTGGACTTTCAAGCCACGTTCGGACTGCCGCCACGTCAGGTGAGAGAACCGGGCGTAAATTGAAGCAAACGGTTAAGCTGCTGATGGACGGAGCGCTTCTTCGGCCTCCACAGTTGAAGATCGTGCAGTGGGTTGATAATTGAACCCGCCTTGTCGACCGAAAGATTCAATGCCGAATACGCGCAGTTTTTCTATTGCCTCTGCGGCATGTTGGGCGGCTCCCCGTCTGTAGATAGGATAGGCATGGCTAAGCACGCGGGCGCCTTCCAATCTAAGCTCGCCTTTGAAAAGGCCGTTTTCAGAGACGTGTTCACGAAAATCTGCTTCAGCGCTCTCAATCGTACCGCCTGCGTGATGGGCGATGACCTCGGCACCAAAATACTCTCGAGCGTCAACCAGGCCGTAAAAATCCGAATGCATAGTCAGCCGCTTCCAAGCGCCTTTGTACGAGAAATTGTAGATAATTGGCTGGCGGAAACCGCGGTCGCCTTTGAAACTGAAAAACAATCCGATCAGCGTGATTGTTTCGAGAGGAGGGCCGGGGTCCAAGCCGCATAGTGCGACCGTCCGTTCGATCGGAGTGGTAGATATAAGTCTGCTGGTGACGACGATCCGATCTTTCGTGCGCAACCGAAACTGACTTCCGGCTTTCTCAATGCTTCTCATTTGCGCCGACAAACTGACAGCGACCCCCTCGGTCTCAAGCTTGTCAACAGCCACTTTATACAAAGCGCTGAAGCCGGCTTTCGGCCTGGCCAATTGCCGATTTGGTTTGCCCGAAGGTCGTCGCGGGAGCAACCGCGATAGTAGCTTTCGCAACGACGCGTGCTCGCTGATCCACATCATGCGCTTTTTGGCCAAATCGATATCGATCTCTGTGGTCGAGATGCCGTAGAAGCGCTGCATGTACGACTCCAGCCCAGAACGTCCCAGCAGGTATTCCCCTATCCAGAAGCGCGCAAAGTCGTGCGCATTGTCCATTCGCCGCCTGAAGAGACGAGAAAAGATGACCGATGCGAATATCCTGACGGTGCCCACGGGGCCACTACCAAAGATGTCATCGCGGATCGAGATTGGATAGCTCGTCACCATTCCCTGTGGGTTCAATCGCGCCCACTCCGGCTCAATTGGTAGATACAGAGGTAGCAATTCTGGGAAATAGAACAGGAGCGGTGAATCATCCTGGAAAACTAAGCTGCCAATATCAAAAGTATAACCATTTGAAGACCAGTCCAGGTGATTTCCACCAACGTGCTCATAGTCGTCAATGATGAGAATGTTACGATGTCCTTGACGCGATAAAATGGCCGCCGATACGAGCCCCGATATTCCAGCACCAAGTACAACTGCGTCAAATTCTTCCTCAAGGAAATAGGATGCGCGGTCCTGATGAATAAGGTTGTCGGTCATAAAACGTCCCCGCTCCACCGCTATATTTATGATATCTCAAAAAAAAGAATTTTAAAGTCTAATTGGCAGAACAGGCGAGATATCTGCATCGTTGTTGAATTTGGTTCTGATCGTAGCGCACTATTTGTCCAAATATCCGAGATTTTCTTTGACTATGGCTGAGCGGACCGATTTTATATCCGGTAGCCTATATGTAGGAAAACGTGGTACGTCTTGGTGATGCATTTCCAGTGTTCTTCGACGTCTCCGTTCGTACTTGGCTGATATTTTCGCGATCAAAGGATGGATAAGTGCAGCGCCAACGCCTTGATGCCCCCAAGTCCAAAGCTCGATTGTGGGTGACGGCCGATTTTCTGCCGGTAGGATACTCTCTAGAAAGGTCGCGTTCGAAGATTCGCCCTGCTTGCTGTTTTTCGCTCAGCATTGGCCGACGCTCTTTTGTGAAAGTAACGTTGCGTGGCTGCGTTTTGTCACGTGCCAACCAAGTGAGCCACAATGCTTGCCTTTAAAGCGGTTCAGGGTGCTAGCTGGCTAATCGTCTCGCGGTTCGCAGGAAAAATAGTCGACTTCTTTACATTGCTAGTTTTGGCACGGATTTTAACACCGTCGGACTTCGGGCTAGCCGCCTTGGGTATGTCTCTTGTTGCAGTGGTGGACACTGTGCTCGAGATGCCCGTGACCCAAGCGCTATTGCGCTTAGACGTAATCGATAAGACGCATCTCGATACGGGTTTTACGTTGAGCATCCTGAGAAGCGTACTGATTGCGATCATCATCTTTTGCGCTGCATGGCCCTTTTCATTCTTCAATGATAACAGCGCGCTTGTACCCCTTGTCGCAGTTTTGACGGTTGGCCCCTTCGTCAAAGGTTTCAACAGCCCCGCGATGGTTCATTTCGCGCGTGATTTGGACTTTAGACGGGCCTTCATGATGGAGTTCAGCGGCAAATTTTTCTCATTCTTTTTGACGATCTCGATCGTCTTATTGGGCGGTGGATACTGGGCGATTGCTGCGAATTTTGTGTCAAACTGCATCATTTCGGCAATCGTATCCTATGTACTGGCACCCTACAGGCCGGCATTCTCACTGGCACGCTTCTCAGACTTCTCGAGTTTTATAGGTTGGTTCAGTGGGTCTCAGCTTGTCTCCGCATTGAATTGGCAATTCGACCGCGTCTTCATCGGAGCGGCCACAGATAATGCAACACTTGGCCGATACGCGATTGCAAGCGATTTGGCTGGGTTGCCATCGCAGAGTGTGATTGGACCTGCCATGCAGTCTGTCATGTCAGCATTTTCGCGTATTTCCGGGGATGTGGAGCGTCTCAGGCTCGCATTTTTAAAGACTGCCCGTTTTGCGATGTTGATATCGTTGCCGATCTGCGTGGGGATTTCCCTGACGGCAGATCTGCTGACGGAGATATTGCTTGGTGCAAAATGGCAAGGTGCTGCGCCGGCACTGAGTATCCTCGCCCTGTCAGTGATCACGACGCCGTATTTCCAAACCCTTTATTCGGTGGGTTTGGCGGTGAATCGCCCAAATATTCTCTTCAAACTAAATGCCATAGACCTGATGTTGCGGATTATTCTAATTTCGACGGGTATCTTGCTCTACTCCTACATAGGCGCGAGCGTAGCGAGAGTGCTCCTGTCTGTCATCATGTTCGGCTTCTACGTTTTGGAGGCTCGCCGATTGCTGTCGCTCAACATAGGTGTTCAGTTAAAAAATCTCTGGAAAGTGGGGGCAGCCAACGGGTGCATGGCGGTCATCGTTCTAGCATTGCGTTACCAACTTGTCGGGTATCCGTTGAACCATACCGTTGAGTTGGTGATGGTGTCTGCGGCTGGAGCAGTCGCCTATACGCTTTCCCTTCTGGCACTGGGGATGAGACTTTCCGTCGGCCGCGGCAGGTTCGAAATCATTGACCAGGCATGAAGCCCTGCTTGACCGCGAAACCGGTTGACGTGACCGCTAGTGTGGTCGGCCAGTTCGTCCGTCGGCGCTGATCGTTTCACCCTAGCGGGGACCGGGATTCATTGGGTTGAAGCCGCCAAAACGCTTCATCACTTTTCCGTTGCCCGAATTTTGATGGTGAAGTAACGCGCTAACAAGCATAGGACAAGGAATAGTTAGGGTCGATTTGAAAGCCCCGGAATTTCCTCAACTTGAAACAGCACTGTTCAGGGCGCTGCATCAACAAGCACACCGCGCTGGTAGTTGGTTGTAAGCATAATCTGACGGGCAGTGGACGCGGGACGTCGCGGGCTGCGTCTTGAAGCGGTCGAGCGAGACAGCACTCCTTCGATCAAGGTTTCGTCATTCATCTGGTCGAGCGCCACCACCGCATCATTTTGCTGGTTCTCAGGTGGCGGTGGCTCGCCTTTACTACGCCTTGGCACGGTTAAGGACGGTGCCAATTACATTTGCTCCGGCCCTGCGCAGTTGTTGAATTGTGTCAATGGCCTCATCGATTGTCGTGCGTCCCTCAGTAACGACCACCACAACAGCATCAGCATGTATGGCCAACGCCAACGCGTCTGTCGATCCTGTCAGCGGTGGCAGATCTAACAAGACATCGCTGGAGATGCGAGCTGTTTCAATGAGACGAGAGACTCGACGATCTCTGAAGTCGGCGAATAGATTTGATTCCGCATTCTTCGAGTGAATAGGGAGGACGGCGATGTCATCACAGTCGCCATGTGTAAATATGACTTCCTCGGGCTTCACGTCTGCGATCAAGATGTCCGCGAGATTCGTCGCCATGGATGTCTCTTGCGAGGCATTGTCAGGCAATTCGTTCACATCAGCTTTGAACAGTGTGACATGGCGGCCGCTATGGCTGATTAATTGGGCCAAACTCAAGCAAAGTGTGGACGCTCCGCTCGGTGCGTCCCAGCTGGCTATGGCAACGACGACGCTTCGTTCGCTGCGGACCGACGAGCAAGCAATCTCGATGGACGTTCGAAGATTGCGGACTGCAGCAGCGTATGGACTGCGGGGTTGACCAACAACCATGGCAGCTCTGTAGCCATCTGACCGCCAAGTTGCATTGCTGCGGCTACCTGCATCCGGAAGGATGCCGAGGCAGACTACACCCGTCTCTCGTGCCAACTCCTTGGCACTGCGAATTTTGCGGTTGAAGGCCAGGTTAAGTGCAAGGCTGAACAACCCGATCAATAGACCCAGCACTCCTCCCAAAGCGATGATGAGTGAGGTCCTGGGGCCGGACGGGCTCAACGGCGCCAAGGCTGCGCCAATGACGCGGGCATCCGCGTCCGGCGTTCCGATCGCTGGTAACGCTCCGTTTTTGATCGCTGTTGTGGCAGCGTCAACCTGCGCGTTGAGTGCATCGAGACGCCATTGCAAGGCCTCGGTACCGGAGATTGCCATCTGCAATTTAAAGGCGACGGATTGCAAGATGTAGGCTGAGACGGCCGCATTCGCTACAACTGCCGGCAAATCTCTCTCAGAGGATGAAAAGTCTATTTCTATGACATAGGATTGGCCAAGACGGCGAGCCTCGATGTGTCTGGTAAAGTTCAAAAATGCCGCCTGGCGAGCATCGGTTGTCTTTCTAAGCTCTTCCTCTACCCCCAGGCCGACAGGGGTGGGAGTGGCCTCTGCCATGTCGAGTGCCGTGGAAGTCCAGGGAAACGCGGACCTCAACCGGCTTTCCGCCACAGCCCTTAAACTGGAGAGCATTACGCTCACCTTGGATGGAGGGCGCGGACCGAATTCCGGATTTTTCTGCAGTTCGAGCGTGTCGAACACGGTACTCAAAAGACGCTCGGAACGAATGATTTGCAATTCACTGTCGGCGCGGTTCAAATCGAGCCCCTGTGCACCGCCGTCCTGACCAGACACGGCAGCTTGGCGCCGAGGTTCCAGGAGAAGGGTCGCCGTCGCTGTGTAAACCTTCGGAAGCGAGTGCGCATAGACCACTCCGAACGCAAGACCGACTGTGGTAAAGACGACAAGTTTATATTTATGACGAGTTGCAAGCACCCCAGCTGAGCGTAGAAGTGCAAGTGGTCCTTCGTTGACAGTTTCTGCGGGGGTAGTGTCAAAGCGCCATAGTCGCGAAGCGCGCTCCCAAGGTTGCGGACTGTTATTCGTCATCTCGACTTCGCTCCTACATTGACTTTAAGCGTACGGCTTGCAGAGGACAGCATTCCGGCCTTCTCAGGCGTGATTTTCCCACACACCACATCTGCGATGGCAATCAAGTTGCCCTTGGCTCGCCCGCGTCGGTCAATAAACGGCTCCGGCTTCAGGGCTTTTACGAAATTGCTCAGCATGTTTGCACCGATGTGCGTAAAGACCCGCTTTGACGACATGGTACCCTTCAATAGGAGATAAATGGGATTGGCGATCTGAGAGTAGCCGAGGCGGTCTCCTGCGACGCGGCCGCTTTTGACTCCCATATGGACGCCGAAAGCATCAGCGCCCTTGACGAGCCGACCGCCCGGTTTTGCAATGGCTGCTGCAAAATCCCGGTCCTCAAGCCAGCCATACAGTACCAACCGCTCATCGAAGCGCGTGTCGCCAATGGCGCTGACGCGAAACGCCATATTGCAGCCGTAAGGACTGTAGGGCTCTATCCATGTCCAATCGCAAGGCGGGGCGGAATCGATGAGACGGAGGCCCTCGTCGAAGGAGACGGCATCTCCAGTGATGCCATCTTTGAGGACGCGACCGGTAAAGCCAATGACCTGGCTTTCGTCGCGAAACGTCGCGGCGGCCTTCCTAAGCCATTCTTTATCTGCGATGAAATCGTCGTCGAAAAAAGCCACGATCTCGGCAGTCGGCGGCAATGCGCCAAGCGCGGTGTTTCGCTGTGCGGCAAGACCCGGAGGGCCCGTCAACACGGTCACCGCCGGGTTGTCAACAAGATCGCCGGCATCTGCAAGATTGACGCATGAGACGATCAATGCCTCAGGCGCAAATGTTTGCGTACCAAGCAGATATTGAACAGTCGCCTTCACAACCTCAGGCCGTCCCCTTGTCGCGACAACCACGGCCGTGCGGGGAAGGCGTGGCTGCGGTGGATTATAGGATTGTGCCTGCGACGAGGGTCTCTCGAGCAAATCGAGATAAACTGCAGCTGCGTCGCACCATCGAAAGCGGTGCGCTTGCTCGTGACCGCGCCCGACAAGATCGGTACGCAATTCGGGCGAAAGCACCAGGGCCCGAATGCTGTCGACCCAAGCCTTAGCATCGTTCGGCGACGCCATTAGAGCTGCATCTCCACAGACTTCGGGCATGCTGGCACAGTCGGACGCGACAACCGGGCAGCCGCGCGCCATAGCTTCGATAATCGGAAGGCCGAAGCCCTCCGTAAACGATGGAAAAGCTAAGCAGAGGGCATTGTCGAGTAGATAGGCTAGATCGTCGTCTGTCACGCGCCCGATAAATTTTACGTTGGGCCGACTTTGAAGAATGTCAGCCGCGTAGATTCCATCTCCGCCACCGGCAACCACAAGATTGATTCCAATCGCATCCAGATCTGGCGCCGCATTGACGAGCAACGACAGATTTTTGTGGCGCGCCCGTGATCCCAGAACCAGTACAAACGGACGTCCTGTCGTTGCTTCCAGGACTTGAATGAAGTCAGGTGCAATCTGGGCTTTTGCCGGATCCCATTTCAAGGCGTGTTCATGTCCATTGGGAATAACGGCAATATCTTTGAGGGAGACGGGCAAATGCCGTGCGATTTGGCGGGCTGCAGCGTGAGACACGGCGGTGACGCGGGCTGATCGTTGCGCCAGCACCGGCTGCAGCGTCTGATAGGCTGCGCGGAACGTGCGCCCGTAGCTCTCAGGGGACGCAAAGACATTTGCGTCGTGAATACAAAGGATTTGATCGGTCTTTAAAAGCGGCGCCGTGTTGCACAGGTTCAAAAGACGCCCCTGGCATCGCGCTGGCAGTATGATTTGCTCCCAGGAGTGGCCAGCGAGTGGGCCAGCCTCAATGAGGCTCAGATTCGCCAAGCCGAGATCGCGAGCGCCCCGTGGCGATACAATCTGCACGCGCTTCGCAGATGTTGCCAACAACTCATCCAACGCTTTGACAACATTTGTCGCGTACCGCTGCACGCCAGTTGCCTTCTGGACAAGGAAGCGACCGTTGATCGTGAAGGATGCCGTCTCACTCATGACTTAACTCCTAGGAAAGGATAGGGTATTGCGGCTGTCCGTGTCGCGCGCTCTGGCTCTGCTGTGGCTAAGGCTGCCAGCAGATAGAAGAACAAGCCTTGGTCAATTGCCGAAGACACCAAGAGATCTCCGAACATCAATCCTAGACAGCCATTACGGGCCGAAAGCCGGACATCTGCGGTAAAACTTCCAGGAAGGCCGCGGCGCTTCAGCAAAGCACCATAGGTAAAAGCGCAATAGAAAAATAACCCCGGTAGCCCGACATTTGACAGCAATGCGAGCAGCAGGCTCGAAGTACGCGCGGTCCCCAGACCAACACCCATGTAATAGCTATCTACAAAATTCTTAATGCCGAGCGCGTTCCAAGAATTGCGTTCAATCCCTGAATCGGTTGACGCTTTACCAAGAACAACGAGGTCGGCGTAATTGTAAACGACCTTCGACAAAACAGGGTCGATAGCGACCCAGAGGCAAACCGCCAGCATGATGATGGGAAGGAAAATAATTGCCGCTGTTGTTAAACTGCGAGTCTTCTGACGACCGCTCAACGACAGGGCGGTCACATAAAGAAGAACGAGGATCACAGGAGCGCCGGCCAGGCCTGTCGATGACGTGGACAAAACGACAAGGATAAGCGAGATCAAACCGGTAAGTCCGGTCAAAAAAGGGCGTCTGCCACACAGCCAAAGCGTTGTGCAGAAAGCAAACGTACCAAGCGCCGTGCGTGCGAACGATGACGTTTCGGTAAATGATCCGACGATGCGCTTGACACCTGCAACCTGTTCATCCGTGTGAAGCGTGTATCGTGCGTTTCTCATGAAGCTCAGAACCGCTTGAGTTCCCGTGCTAAAGGTTGCGATATCGAGAAAGGCGAATACGACAATGAGCACCGAGCAAGCCAGCAAGCCCGCGACAAGAGAATTGAAGCCTCGATGAGTTGATGCAACGGCAACGGTGATGGTAAAACAAATAAAATTACCAACCATGTAAACGCTTTGCGTCAAATTGCTGGACACAGTGGTCAGGGGAACGGTGGATCGAGTTTCGCCATAGACTGTGCTGCCAAGCGGCACGATCTGTGTAGCGCCTTCCAACAGGCGCGGTAAAAAGTAGGCGCTGATCAGTCCGTAGATGACCAGACCAGCAAGCCAAAAGCCAGGCTCGGAGGGGCGCAATGCCTGGACAAGGGCGCGCGCCTCCTCGCGCCGGGTCATGACACCCAATGCCAGAAAGCCAAGAATAACGTGGCCTGGTTGGATATTCGCTGCGCCAACGAGCATTGCCGCAGATGCGCCGAAAATTGAAGCGATGGCCGCCGCGATAATTGTTGTGTTACTTCCCCGAAGGAGGCAATAAAATCCTATCAAGATCGTTGCAATGCCGATCGGCTCGACACTCATGCCAGCACACGCAACGGTGTCGCCACACACTGATGGCGAAGCCAGAAATATCTGCTGAAATGGTTTCGAACCACCGCCATCAACTGTACTCTATTAAACACGATATTTCAGGGGTTCGGTGAGCCTCACGTCGACGCGTCCATGTCTGGTGAGACATGCCTGTCAGAGGTCGACATCGGTTCACCTCTATCGGTAGTCTTTAGGCTGCGACCACGCGCCGGCCGTAGCGTTTATTTATTGGTCGTCGTACCGACCGCATGGCACGACAGCGTTGGTCTTTGACAGCACTTGTTCTTGAGAGCGAAGAGGCGGGAAATGGTTGTCATCTCCCATGCTCAATAGCTGCCACGCGTACTGAGAACGGCCGGAATAGTTTTTGCCATAATGACGAAATCGCCAACTAAACTTCGCTCTGCCACGTAGCGAACGTCAATTTCGACACGCTCGGAATAGCTTGTCTCGCTTCTGCCGCTCACCTGCCAGAGACCCGTCAATCCCGGTCGAACGGCTATGTAGTCAGCAATGTGAGGTCCGTAGAATAAAGTCTCGCTTTGTGTGATAGGGCGAGGACCCACCAAACTCATATCCCCACGAAGCACATTCAATAGCTGTGGAAGCTCGTCGATGCTGCTGCGACGCAAACTGCGCCCAAACGCCGTTACCCTAGGGTCTTTCTTGAGCTTTCGACTCGCATTCCATTCTGCTTGTATCTCCGGATTATCCTTCAGGTGTTTCTCCAGGACCTCATCGCTGTTTTTCACCATAGTGCGGAACTTGAAGCAGTGAAACGGCACGCCGCGCTTTCCGATGCGGCGATGGGCTATCAGGATAGGCGCCCCCTGGGTCGCCAGTAAAATCAGGGACACCATTGTGATCAATGGCAGCAACGCCACTAGAGCGATTAAGGCTAAAAAGGCATCTATCAGGTATTTGAAGAAACTTCCAAATCTATCCTCTGCTTTTCGGTGATCTACAGTTACCGGCGGCGGGATAGATGCAATATTCGCAGTAGGCTCCTCCGATGCGTCAAAGCCAGTGATCAGATCGACGCTTTTCATTCGATACTCCTCAATGAGACAACGCTAACCACCTACGGAGGCTCGGCTTTACACTCTGAAGATAGGTTAACAAGTAGTAAAGGGTTTGACAATAACATAATTAAACAGCATCATTTCCTCGCGACATTTAAACGTAGGTATGCAGTTAATCAAAATTCGGAGTCGTCCGATATATTTAGGTGAAGCAAACTGAATATGTTCTTGGATGAAGTATGGTTTATGGTCCTTTTGCTTCATATTCGCGAAGCACAATTCAATAACATAATCAATGGGGTTGCGTTTGCGTGTAGCTATAATACATTACTGGCTTGTTGGAATGCGTGGTGGCGAAAAGGTCCTCGAAACACTCTGCAGGATGTATCCATCTGCTGATATCTACACACATGCATATGACCCAACGGTCATATCAGAAGTAATAAAGAGTCATAAAATTATCACTACATTTATAAATCGACTGCCATATTCTACTAAGCTATATAAAAAATACCTTCCATTGATGCCAATGGCCTTAGAGCAACTTGATCTAAGTGAGTATGACCTTGTGATAAGCAGTGAATCGGGGCCAGCAAAAGGAGTTCTGCCTATGCCGGGCGCGGTTCACGTCTGTTACTGTCATTCCCCCATGAGATACATCTGGAATATGTATAATAAATATTATGAGAGCTCTGGATTGGTCACGCGAATGCTAATGCCTCCGCTTGCTCACTACTTGCGCAACTGGGATGTTGCGACATCTAACAGGGTCGATCACTTCTCTGCTAATTCCGCAACCGTTGCTCAGCGTATCAAAACTTACTACCGGCGCGACGCCCAGGTAATCCATCCTCCTGTTGATACCAATGCATTCAAGGCGGCCGCCATGCATGATGTCGGCGATTATTATCTGATGGTCGGAGAACTGGTCAGTTACAAGAGGCCGGATTTGGCCGTGATTGCCTGCAACCTCCTGAAAGCCAAGCTTGTCGTGATTGGCGGCGGAGAGATGCTCGAGCGAATAAGAAAACTTGCTGGACCGACTGTGACGATCTTGGGGCCGCAACCGTTTGACGTATTGAGGCACCACTATGCCCATTGCCGCGCGCTCATCTTTCCAGGGGAGGAAGATTTTGGGATTGTTCCTGTGGAGGCCATGGCCAGCGGTCGTCCTGTTATCGCCTACGGGAGAGGAGGGGCGACAGAAACGGTTATCGCGGATGAAAGCGGGGTCTTTTTCGATGTCCAGACCACGGAGGCGCTTATAGACGCTATCGAGAGGCTCGAAAAGATTGATTTCAATCCCGCCGCTGCTGTCAGGCGTGCCGGAGACTTCACCACCAATGCCTTCGTGGAGAGGTTTGGCGCTTTTGTCGATGAGGCGATCAGTCCCGCTCGTGCGATGAGGACGGCATAAAGATGCTGATTGCGAAGATTGCCAAACATCAAAGTTCAATTGGGGTGTAACCATGCGTTCAGCAGTTTGGGAGAGAGCCACGTCTAACGTCTTGTTGTTGTGCCAGCCATTGCGACGACTGCGTATAACCCCAACCTGGCGCCTGCTGCTTGGATCGATTTTCGGCCTGGCGATCCTAAGTGGGTATTCTGCCCTCGCGGAAGATTACATCCTCGGTCCTCAAGATAAATTGAAGATCCGGGTGTTCGAATGGCGGCCGGTAACCGGCACCGCATTTGAATGGGTCCCGTTGAACGGCGAGTTTGTTATCTCTGCCGCAGGAACCCTGTCGCTGCCGATTGTCGGAGTGGTACCGGCGAGTGGGCTTACCGTCGATCAGATCTCAGATTCGATTGGCGAGCGCTTGAAGAACCAAGTCGGTATGCAAAAGCGACCAAACGCCTCGGTTGAAGTGTCGGAATATCGGCCGTTTTTCATCGCAGGTCTGGTGACCAAGCCTGGAAAATACGCTTATAGTCCTGGCCTGACGGTGGTTCAGGCGCTCTCCATGGCAGGGGGGATGACAGGTCCTGTCGATGTGAACGTGATGGGTCTGCAACGTGATGTGCTCACAATGCGGGGTGATCTTCGTGCTTTGAATATCGAGCGTTTTGGGCTCCTTGCCCGCCAAGCGCGGGTCGATGCCATCATCAACAATCAGCCTTCCGTTGTCTTTCCTCCAGAACTAACGACCCATTCGGGTCAGGCAATTGTCGATCGCATCATGAAAGAAGAGGCAGACCTCTTCGATACCCGCCAGCGGTCGATCAGCGCTGAGATCGTCGCACTCAATGAAGCAAGAGTTCTTGCTTCGAACCAGATCGAGGCGCTGCAGTCGAAAGCCACGTCCCTGGCAAAGCAGATTGACTTGGCCAGTAAAGATCTTGGAACCGTCAATAAGCTGGTATCTGCCGGACTGAGCGTGTCGGCGCGATCCTTGGGCGCCAGCCAGAATCTGGCAGACCTCGAAAGTCGAAGTCTTGATGTTTCGCTGGCCAATTTGAAAGCCCAGCAAGACGTTGCGAAGGTTGATCGGGACATAACCGATTTACGCAATCGCTACCGAGTGGATGCGTTGACCGAAGCAGCGGACGTCAGGGCGAAGATTGGAGCCAATGCTGAGAAAGTGCAGACAACGCGCGCGCTTTTAGACAATATTGCGCTACAAGCGCCTATGGTCGCCAACTCAGCCGTGGAAGACGGGTTGCAGTCATTTGAAACGACGATTGATCGACTGGTGAGCGGTCATACCAGGACCCTCGCGGTGGGCGACAATGACGCGGTCGAACCCGGCGACCTCATCCGGGTTGAAAAATTGCCCGAGACAAATCTCGGTGCGCCGCAGACAAATTCTCGCAGGCCGGGCCCGTCAGACCAAAAACGCGACGGCTTTTAGAATCGGTCTTCTAAGTTCATCGATTTTTATCGCTGCGCGCGGGCAGAGATTTGCATAAATCGGGCGACTGCTATAGACAAGATTGCACTGCTATTGTTGGCGGGTCTCGGAGCTAACTGTTGATGCATTGGAGTTTCTTAGTCTGGATTTTGGTGGGCATGGTGTGCGCCATCAGACTTCCAATACTCCATTTCACGCTTGTCGTGATTGCCGGCGTTTGCGTCTATGCAGTCCTTTTTCAGTCGTCTTATGTTTCCGCCGGACAACTGTTGGTCTGGTGCCTCATCTACGGCGCGCTTCTGCAGTTTGGGTATGTGTGCACACACTGTATCTTTTATCTCACCTACATCAGAACGGCGGTCAAAGAACGACGCTCGTCCAGTCAAAAAAATCGGTCCGGATCTTAGCCTGATTGAATGTGCTGATCGAATATTTCCAACGACACATGACAAAATCTTTTTCCTTCCCAATCTGGTGAGGATGTCATCTGTGCTCCGTTAAGCGCTCGATAATAGCCACCCTTAGCCCTTGTTGGTTGCGATGGGAATTGACAACTGGCCCCACCGATATTGTCTTGAAAGACAATTGGCCGATCAAATCACACAGTCTGACCGTCACAACCATGTGGCACCCGGTAGAAGGCAAGGTGACGCGCGCCGCGTTAACGGATGGTTGTGAAGAGGTCATTTTTGTCCAGCGAGCGCCTGACGCAATCGAATGCTTCCCACTGAGGAAACGCCGATCTCATATAGGCTTCGTCCGGAATCTTGTGATCTTTTCCCCAGTGTGGTCGGGCTGAAAATGAGCGCATGAGATCCTCGAAAGGGCGCAGGATCTCATCTTGTTCGCTTCGTTTAATCATCCAATAAATATTGAAACAGACAGCATCCTGGCCCGCATTTGGGCCAAGGTAGGACAGGTTATTGCCCTTGACGAATTTCATTTCCATAATTTTTCCGAAGTTTCTGCTAGCAAATTGACTTGCTGCGATACGATCCACAACACGCTCCCAGTCCTTCGTGTCGACCGAATATTGCATACTGATCCGAACGTCACTTTTTGATCGTGCTTTTGTCGCCGGCACGTTTGAGCGTATTATGTCTTGAGCCAAATGCACAGCCGGGCGGATTATCGATCTCAGCATCGACTGCCGTCTTGGCTCCCAAACTGCATTTCGGTGGCTGACATAGGGATTGAAGCCCTCATGCCTATCTTGCCGCTCTTCCAGGCAATCGACCTTTATCTTGTTTGTGCCGAGCGACCAGTGGACCCAGACGTGCGAGCATCGCGACAACACGGCAGTGCGGGTCGCCATAAATTCGTCGAGGTCGATCTCAAGTTTGGTGTAGCGGACCCACGGCATATCAATTGCTTGAAAAACGACTTTGGTGATGACCCCAAGCATGCCGACTGAGACCCTGGCCGCACACATCTCGGCCTCAGACACCAATTTTCTATCGAAAGTCTTGAGCTCACCGGAGGCAAGCACGACGTCCATCGACACAACGAAATCGGACATTGTACCGCTCCGGTGGTTTGTGCCGTGCGTCGCCGTCGCCACCGCACCGCCCGCGGTCATTTCTGGAAGAAAAGCGAGTGATGGTAGACACAGGTTTCGCCGACCGAGCGCGCGTGTAATATCGCCCATGCGCACGCCGGCGTCGACCGTTATGGTCTTTGCAGCCCTATCGATGACACAGAGCCTTCGCAATCCATCCAATTGCAGAGAAATTCCTTTTGTGAAAGAGTGTTCAGACCAAGAGTATCCAAGGCCCATAGGCCGAATTTTCAAACCAGAAGATGTCGCATAAGATACAGCGCGAATGACATCATCTATAGATCGTGCGCGTATTACCTTGGCTGGATAGAAAGTCTTGAAGCTATCATATATATATACCATATTTTATCCAAATACAGATGCTACGATTGCGACGAATGAAGAAACTTTCTCGAAGGTATATAAATGAAATTGCACCGTCTACATAAAATCTGTGCACCTGAGAAATTTATTTAACTATCCCGAAGGATTATGCAATAAAGATGAAAGCGCATTCATCTTATATATTGGTTTGCCTTTCGGCGGAATATTTCCGAATAGTATTGCCAGTTTTTTCAGATCAAATGACACGTTTTGATATGATATTGAGTGTTCCAGCATGCCGATTGCTGGCAGATTTCTAACTCTTGAAGACAATTTATTGGGTTGTACTGCGAAGGGTTCCGCCCGATAATTTTATCCTGTAAACCTGTAAACCTGTAAACCTGTAAACCTGTAAACCTGTAAACCTGTAAACCTGTAAACCTGTAAACCTGTAAATCCTGTAAATCCTGCACCTCGCGCGTCGATGGGCGACCTTGGCCTATTACGCTCGCTGCTGCCAACCTTTAAACTTTGCCCAATGGGCGGCAGAGTTTCACCGAAGTCGGCGAGATTGCTATCCTTAAATAGATGCGAAAACTTTTGTGGTCTCAATGGAACCATTCTTTCGTACCGTCAGCGTGGACTGTCCGCAGGTAAGTGGCCTGACATGCCGAATTACGGTATTCTAAGCGAAAGTTTATTCATTGGTAAGACAAGCTCCTTCACGCCGCCAACGTTGGCGACAGGCTATGGAATAACCTGCCGTATCGGACGAATGGCGATGATTATCGACGACACACTCGGTGGGTGCTTTAGCAATCAATCTTCAGCGTGCTCCTTTGCCAGAGCTGCGACAAGTCCTATAATGCGCTTTCTGATTTCTGGCGATCGGATGCTCGAGAACGCACGGTTGAGATTGCTGCCTTCAATGGTGGCAACGAATTGCGTCAAGTCCCTGAGCGGGGATATCGCATCGCCATCGTCGTGATCAGGCTGCTGCTCATTTCCTTCAAAAAAATAAGAGACGGGGACTTCGAGGATCCGAGCGATGTTGCTCATACGACTGGCACTGACGCGGTTGGACCCCTTCTCATATTTCTGCACTTGCTGGAACGTGACGAACAAATCATCAGCCAAGACAGTCTGGCTCATGCCCTTGATCCTGCGCTGCAGCTTAATGCGCCTCCCGACCTCAATATCGACCGGATCTGGTTGTTTCGAACTCGCGGTCAAATGATCTCTTTCCTTCTCAGATCGACGGTCAATCGTTACCGATTTATTGAATAGCCTTGGAATGAGCAATGGTTCATATGCCGTTCAAGCATATGCCGGCCGAAATTCTCCGAATTTGTTAAGCAATAACTTGGTTATTGTCTCAGTCTAGCTTGACAGATATGCGGGGCATTTGCCCTTACGACGATCGTTTCGTGGCTTCATCGAGGACGTTCTGTGCCGTCATTATACGCTTACTTTAGAAGCGGAAACATCAGGTTCCGCACGCCCCATCCGCGACGCTCTCATTTTTGATAGGACAACCGCAGCACGCCAGGAATGCGATGACCATTTCGAGAATGATAATCGCAACATTTGCAGAAACACCTTCATGGCGGACAGAAATGCAGGGCGGGCCAGGTTGCCGCGCAGCCGCGGTATCGCAAAAGCACAGTTGCGAAACAGGGATCAACGGTAAAGATGCCAAGATGAGAGCAACAGTGCGGTTTCGTTAGGTGATCGAACTCGTTGACTTGGAGACGTCGTGCTTGATCCCTATGTCTTCCCATTCGGCGACGCCGGCTTAAGGCAATCTCCATCGCGCGACCTTCACACGTGTGCCGTAACGAGGGTGGACTTGTCGAGCAACAAAAAATTCGCTCTCAGTGCTGCGTTCGTGTGTCGTCAAAATTTCATATTTGCTTTGAAACCATTGTTAGCGAAGGGCCGTAGCTATCGCTGTATCCATGACGGATACGCGCCATCGGCGTTAGGGAGAGGCCTTTATTCGAGGGGCCAGAAAAACCGGGAAGAATTCCATGATCAAGTCCACACTACGCATAGTCGCAGTCGCGGCTACGCTTGCAGCAGGCACCATGCTGGCACATGCCGAAAACCCAATGGTTGGTGGCGCGGCGATGTATGCTGACAAAAACATCGTCGAAAACGCTGTCAACTCAAAGGACCATACGACACTGGTTGCAGCCGTCAAAGCGGCGGGCCTCGTCGAAACCCTGGAAGGTAGAGGGCCTTTCACCGTCTTCGCACCAACCAACGAAGCCTTTGCGGCTCTGCCGGCAGGTACGGTCGACACGCTCCTGAAGCCTGAGAATAAGGACAAGCTGGTCAAGATCCTGACCTGCCACGTGGTTGCTGCCGACGCCATGGCGGCGACCGTCGAAAAGATGATCAAGGACGACGGCGGCAGCCACAACATCAAAACCGTCGGAGGCTGCGTGCTCACGGCAAAGGAAGACATGGGCAAGCTCACCCTGACGGATGAAAACGGGACCGCCGCTACTGTCACCATCGCTGACGTGAAGCAGTCGAATGGTGTCATCCACGTCATCGACAAGGTACTTCTGCCAAAGATGTAGTCCCAAAATTGGGCGCATTCTATGCGCCCAATTGCCAGGGCCACGCGTGTCGCCCGGACTCAGAGCCGCTTAAATAGCTTGCGGCGGTTGCCCTTCTCGATTTTCATTAGGATCGAAAGGAGATGCTGCCATGAAAATTTTGCGGCTTTTGTTGGAGGGCAGTTGCGCCAGTGGCTGGAGTGCCGGCAACTCTGCAACAATCACCGGCGCTCCACTCTCGATGGTCATTCGCGACCGTTCCGATCTTGTTGCGACGGGCGACACGACATCGGCTGAAGATCGCAGGCTTGATGTGCGGTCAAACTTGTGTAACGCTCGCTACCTGCGAAGTGTAGATGAGCCGACCACTCGACTGCCAGGCAACATGTGGTCAAGGCGTGGTCAAAGTGTCAGAGATAGACGCCCCCGGCACGAGCCCGCTGAGCACCGCCAGCAACGCTATCGTCCGTACCCACGTTGCCTGCGCGCGATATACCATCTTGATCACCGGCCTGTCGTCCTGAATTCTGTCTGCGAGCCTGGCCATCGCTGCCCTGCCCCTGGCTTGTGCCGGGTTGTTGCTGCTGCTGACCCTGGGGGCTCTGCTGGTTGTTGCTCGATGTGTCCGGCGCTGTGTAGGTCACGGTCATGCGATCGACGCTGTAGCCCTGCTGGCGCAGTGAATCGATCATCGCGCTCTGGTCGTTGCTGAGCTGCCTGTAGGCCTCGGCGGAATGGACCTTGAGATCGACGGAAAGCTGCTCGCCCGAAAGCCGCATGGTCGCGGTGACGATCCCGAGGTTATCCGGATTCATCTGAATTTTCAGAGTGTTCATGACTTTGCTGGCACTGGTTGTCGCCGATGCTCCGGTCAGCGCCGCATTGGGCTGCATGGCCGCTGCCCAGTCCTTGTTGCCCGTCAGCGAATTGGCGACCAGTGCCGAATTGGAGCCATCGGCGAGGCCGACGAAGCGTCGGGAGTCGAGGACAGTGACGGTGGCCCCAGTGTCGCCGCTTGCCGATTTGATATCGAGCTGAGGCGTATCGTCCGCATTCCGGCTCGCTGAGAGATCCAGCGACTGTACCTTGCCACTCGCCCGATCGACGTTGAACGTTACGGGGGCGTCACCGTCGGTAGATGTGCCGGCAACGGCATTGCCCTGACCAGCGCTGCCCATTGACGGCGCCAGCATGGTCATGCCTACGGCAACGGCGTCGCCGCTGTCGTCCGCGGCGTCGGCCGGAAGCGCATTTGCAACAGAGGCCGCGCCGGGATCGATCTTGCCATTGCCGGTGTGGAGCTGCCCGGCTGCGGCCAGAACGCTGGCTGAGGTCTGTGCGGGGATGACGGCGGCCGACAAACTGGCTCCGAGCAGCGACAGCACGTCAGCCACCGCGCCGCTGGCGACACTGGCGTCTGATGCATTGGGATCGGCGTCCTTGTTATCGTCGGAGGCAGCGCCGCTTTTGCTGCCCTTGACGCCCGGAATGTCACCTTTGACGGGTGTGGCTGGCTCGCCTGTCGCCGCGCCGGCAACGACATCGGCCAATTGCTGGGCAAGTCCAAGTGGCGAAGTTGCCTCAAGATCGCCCGGTTTCACCGAGGCTCTGGATGTCTGGTCGTTGACGGCGTTGGCTGCCGCGGCGAGAAATTGCGCGGAAGCATTCACGCTGTCATTGCCGGGCCATTGCACTGCAACTGACGGCACTGCCAACGACGCTGCATTCGCCTGATTTTGATCGCCTGATGCGCTTCCTGCAGCGATGGCCTTTGCATCGCCCGTTGTCGGCGTCGTCAGGTTTTTGCCATCCTGATCACTTGCCGATCGGTCGAGAGCGTCCCTAAAGCCATGCGGGTCATCACTCTGCCTCCCGTCGCCGCCAATTCCATTCTTTGGAGAATTCACACCGACTGCGCACGCCGAACCCGTTGCCATAATGACGTCCGCCATATCTTTTCCTTTTTGCCTCGGAACTCAACTGCAGAAAAGCGCACTCATGGGCAGGTGTCTAGGATGACTATCAAAGAAGGATCCCGCCGGTTCGACGTTGCTAATCGAATTGAACCGCTGTTGCGGGCTCCTTCATTCTGTCGCCAACGCTATTTGCCATTTGTGATATTTGATGCGGTTGCCTCATTCAGGCCTCTGCCTCAGGCTTAATCGTTAGAACTTGCGCCAGGCTTTGCGCATCATGCGGATGCCGAGAGCGTACACCCGTAGGTTGAGGAGTTTGGCGAGCGCCCGTGGCTGGGGACTTTCAGATACAATATTGGCCCCTCCCGCGGCAGTCACAAGAGGCCGGACGTGATCCGACCTCGAGAAACAGTTCACGCGGCGGCATAGGGCGGGTAATCGATGTAACCGTGCGCATCGCCACCGTAATAGGTAGTGCGATCCGGTGGGGTCAGCGGCCAGTCATTTCGCAGCCGGGCCACGAGGTCCGGATTGGAGATGAACGGCTGGCCGAACGCGGCCAGATCGATCGTGCCGTCCGCGATCAGCTTGTCGGCGCGCGCGCGTGTCATGTTGCCAGCCAGGATCAACGCCGTGGCGGGAAGGCTCTTGCGGAAGTCGCCGAGCAGACGAACGATGCTGTCAGAGACCGTCTCTCCCTTGGTGTCCTCGCCTCCGACGTAGCCCGATTGGTCCATGATATGGATGTAGGCGATGCGCCGTTCGCCAAGCGCCGCGGCCAGTGCCGAGTAGGTCTCCTCGATCTCGCCGTGATGCGGCATGTCGAATAGCTTGCCAAAGGGCGACAGGCGGATGGCAACACGCTCGCGGCCGATCCGGGAGATGGTGGCATCCACAACTTCGAGCGCGAACCGCAGACGGTTTTCCATCGTGTCGGCGGCGTAGCGGTCCTTGCGATCGTTGACCTCGGGGTTGAGGAACTGCTCGAGCAAGTAGCCGTTGGCACCGTGGATTTCGATGCCGTCGAAGCCTGCTTCAATGGCGTTGCTGGCGGCATTGGCGAAGTCGCCAACAACACGCTCGACCTCCTCTGTCGAAAGCTGGCGTGGTTTCGTTGTTTCGATAATGGCCGGAATGCCGTTCTCATCGTATCCAAAGGCGGTCGCGCCTTTGGCGATTTTCGAGCTGGCGCTGACGGGATCGATGCCACCTGCCTGGATCGAAGGGTGGGACACACGGCCGACATGCCATATCTGAGCGAACATCCGGCCGCCCACGGCACGCACGGACTGTGTCACCAGACGCCAGCCGGCAATCTGCTCGGGCGTGAAGATGCCGGGATTGAAGAGATAGCCCTGACCCTCACGCGAAATCGGAGTGCCCTCGCTGACAATCAACCCGGCTGTGGCACGCTGTGCGTAATAGAGGGCGATTGTCGCGTCGGCAGCATCGTGTGGAGCGCGCGAGCGGGTCATCGGTGCCATGACCACCCGGTTGGCAAGCTGCGATCCGGAAAGATTGAATGGGGTGAAAAGATCTGTCATGCGGTGTCCTCGTTTCCAACTGACCATCTTAATAATGCCTGTCGCGCAAAATATTTATAGGCTACAGTTCCGATCATTGCGGAAGAAAGGTGGTTTATGGCAGAGCCCGTCGATAGTCTTGCCTCGCTCCGAGCGTTCGTGGCCGCAGCCGACACCCGAAGTTTCAAACTGGCGGCCCAGGAGCTCGGACTTTCCTCCTCGGCAATCGGCAAGGCCATTGCGCGGCTGGAGGGACAATTGGCGACGACGCTGTTCCATCGAACGACCCGCACCATCTCGCTGACCGAGTCGGGCGCCATCTTCCTGGTCCGCGCCCGCAGGATGCTGGAAGAACTTCACGCCGGAGAAGCAGAGTTGGCGGAAGCGGCGGGAAGCCCACGTGGCAAGTTGCGCGTCAGCCTTCCTTTGACCGGCTCGCTCTTTACCAGAGCGCTCGCGGCGTTTGTCGCCGAGTACCCACACGTCGAACTCGATCTGGACTATAGCGATCGCATCGTCGACGTTGTCGAGGAAGGTTTCGACGTTGTGATCCGGACCGGGGACACCGGAGACTCCCGGCTGCTTCACAAAACCCTCGGTAGCTTTACCTGGCTCCTTGTGGCAGCACCCAGCTACCTGGAGAAGCACGGAGAGCCGAGAGCGCCAGGGGAGCTTTTTGACCATGTCTGCCTACGCCAAAAATTTTCGTCCGGACGTATAGCCCCGTGGCCGTTGAAATCTGCGCCGGGACAGCAGGTGCCGGTTAGTCTGAGCGCAAGCGTCATCGACCCGCTCCTCGATCTAGCTCAGCGCGGCGGGGGTATCGGATGTTTTCCGGAATTCCTCGTGCGAGAAGGGCTGGCAAACGGACGGCTACGCTGCATTCTTGAAAATGAGGTCGACCGTAACGGGGTCCTGACGATGTTATGGCCAGCAAGCCGTTTTCGTGTGCCGAAAGTCCGTGCCTTTGTGGACTTAGTGTCGAACGAGGTCAGGGCGGAAGTCGCTGGTGCTAAGCGGCTTTTACTATGAAGATCCCGACCTTATGTTTATTGCACTCGTGCTCAAGAGCTAGCGTCGTCAGACCTTCTGGCCTCGGTCCGGACGGCCAAAGCTTTGCGCCGAACCCGCTACGTGCGCCGGCATGAAGACGGCCGCTTCTTGGCTTGGATGTCGCCGGCGGTGATCGAATACAGCACCAACTTAAGCCAAGCTGCAGAGCTGCCCACCCTTTAAGATCGAGCGCCCGCACCCGTAAATGACCACTCGGGGTTTTGGTATCCCTGCTATTTCCCAACTATGTCTCGATTAAATGCCTGATGACGGAGCCCTGGAACGGAACGGCTCATAACTGGTTGTCCCGTGACTCAAAAAAGGAATATGCAATGACCAAGCGTGACGAGACGTCGCTACCAAAATTATCCCGCCGGGCCGTAGTAGGCGGTGCTACTGCAGTCGTAGCCACTGTGGCTTTGGCATCACGCCAAACAAACGCGGCGCAACCATCTACCGCAAATCCGACTGAGGTGAAAATCAGCAACCCGACAGAGCTCTATCCAAAGCCACCGTTCAAATCACAGATGCAGCCTTGGCCTGGCCTCGCTAGCAAGATGGATCCCAAGCCAGATCATGGCGAGACTAGCTACAAGGGATCGGGACGTCTTGCCGGCCGCAAGGCCCTGATCACCGGGGGAGATTCCGGCATGGGGCGCGCGGCAGCCATAGCGTTCGCGCGTGAAGGTGCAGACGTTGCAATCAGCTATCTGCCCGATGAGGAGCCTGATGCCCGTCAAGTCACAGAGCTCATAAAACGAGAGGGTAGAGTAGCAGTGGCGCTACCCGGCGACATCCGGGACGAAGCGCGTTGTGGCAAGATTGTCGAGGAGGCAGTGCGCCAGCTTGGTGGGCTCAATATCCTCGTCAACAACGCCAGTCGACAACAACAGCGCCCGTCGCTTCTCGATCTCTCCAGCGAAGATTTTGATGCAACGATGAAGACCAATCTCTATGCAATGTTTGGGCTGACAAAGGCGGCGCTTCCGCATCTGCCAGAAGGATCGGCTATTATTCAGACAACGTCGGAACAGGCTTACGACCCATCCGAAGACCTGGTCGATTACGCGATGACGAAGGCTGCGATGATGTCCTTCACCAAGTCGATGGCAAAACAGCTCGGCCCGAAAGGCATCCGTGTCAATGGCGTCGCCCCTGGACCGATCTGGACACCGCTGCAGGTAAGTGGAGGTGCCACGCAAGTCAAACTCATGTCCTTCGGCGGCAACACCCCGCTTGGCCGGCCCGGCCAGCCTGCCGAATTGGCGTCAATCTACGTCCAACTTGCCGCGGCCGATGCGAGCTATGCGATTGGTCAGGTGTACGGGGCAGCCGGCGGCAGTGGCCAACCGTAAATGCAGGGGTAGCAAAGAAATCAGCTGCCAGTCGATCTCGCGGCAGAAGAGCGCATCGATGTACTGGTACGAGACCGATTTATCGGGACGATAGAAGGTCACGTCTACCCAGTTGCGCGTGCGCGGCATCAGCTTGATCACGAGTATGCGCGCCAGCCAGAAGACGGGTTCGCTTTGACCCTGCGTGTCGGGATGCAGGGTGTCCGGCTGGACGGTGGAGCGGTTTTTCAGGAGGCCATCGAGGAGATGGATGGCCTCATCGGGTGAGACGCTCGTCGGAGCGAGGGTAGGCAGTGCGGTCGATCGCTGTCATAATGGTGTCCGGAAAAGGGTATGCCGAAGGGGTCGTGGAAACTGCCTAAATCAAAGGCTTCGGGGCATAGCGTTCCGCCGTCCGGAAAGGAATACGTTAAAGGACGGCTTAAGCCGGCATCCACACCGCAGCAAAACCATTCGGAGCTCTATCTGCGCGTTTCCACGCCCGACCAGAAACCGGACCTGAATATGACCGACTGCGAGCTTATGCCGAGCGCGCCGGTCTCGATATAGTCGGAGAATATTGCGACATCGCCTCGCTGATCTTGTAATGCGTCTGGGCCATCGTATCATCCGCTTTCAGGTTGAAAACGATCATACCACGACACTGTCATGCGTACGATCAACATGTACATCTCACCTCCGATAAGCAATATATGTCGACGATACAGACGGAATTGCCCAATTTCGTGTGCCGGATCTCTGCTGGCCGCTCGGACACTCATGCAAGCTCGGTGCTGGTAAAGGACGGGACAGCTGTCCGCTTTGCTCGCATTTGGGGGCTCTGACAACCTCAGTATCCCTAGACGCCGGATAACTGGTCGCCCCAATTGACATGCCTCAGGAAGCGCTCCTTCCCGGGTAGCTCCTTCCAGATAATTATACTCCAGTGAAATTTGCAGTTGATTTCCGTGGCGGAATGCGGTTCAAAGACTTATACCGCAGTATAAGTTTCGTTGGTTTCGCCATGGATCGTATTCCGCTTTCACCTGTGAACAGACCGCAGATATCTTGGTCGCCAAGAAGACTGTGGGTTGCCGGCGCTTCGGCTGCCCTGCTCACCGGCTTTGCATCGGGCCCTTCTGACAGCAACCATCATATCGCTCCGGGACTATCTACACAGGTCAATAAGTCTAGTGGCGTAGGCGCGACTGTAAGAAAGCCTGCGGTGCTGTCGGTGGCAATCCCAGCGTCTGGATCTGTCGCGATCAAGCAGGCTGCCGTCCCGGCACTTGAAGCGACGAACTTCAACCAGCGCTTTGAAGGGCCGCGCGACGAAGATCGGAAGTGGGATAGGGCTCTTCTGTTTGAGGTGGACGGAGAGTCGGATAATAATCCCTCGAGCTTACCTGGAAAGGCGCCTGATAGCGCGACTGCACGGTGCGAACGCACCGTGCAGTCGCCCATTGGTGCTCATTCTCTTGAGAGCCCGCCAGCATCTCCGGTCACGGACCTGGACACCAGCTTGAATGTCGATGCCAGCGGGTCAACAGCACAGGCTCGCCCCGATCTTTTATCCGGCATCCCCACGGACTTTGCGAGGCTCGCGCTGGCGATTGCCGCGACGGATGGAGTTGATCCGAACTGGGTGCTTTCGGTCATGCGGGCCGAGAATGGCGGCTTCGATCCAGGCTTGGTGAGTTCTGCCGGCGCCATCGGACTAATGCAGGTGATGCCACGCGTAGGCAAAGCCTTCGGTGCCAAGGATTTGACCGATGCCGAACAAAACATCCAGGCAGGCACGAGGTTTCTCCGGTTCCTTATCGATAAGTACCGAAATCCGGTGCTGATCGCCGCGGCCTATAATGCCGGTGAACCCAACGTCGACCTTCGCCACTCCCTGCCGCTGAACCGCGAGACCGCCGACTTTGTCACACGTGTCGTCGGATACTATACCGGCACAGTGGTCAGGCAAAGGCATCCGCAAGCTATCCCGCCCTCAGCGCCCGTACCCATCTCGCCGCGCGCCGGGCCTGCCGAGCGAGTTAGATCCCCAATGCTTGTTTTCTCTGCTGCACAGCCGATCCCGCCGGACGCCCGTCCTCAGCGTGAGGAAGGGCGTAGAGATGTTGGCGGACCAGTCAAAATCGTCAAGGAAGAGGTGTCTAAATGAATCCCATCGCGTTCGCAGCCCACACGGCCGCTCTCTATAGCAGCGTTGCCTGGTCCTCCATGGCTCGCCGAAAATGGCTCGGCAACGCCGCCATTGTGCTTGCGGCAAGCCTGATTCTGCTCGCCGCCCAGTACGAGCCGGCGGCGGCACAGAACCTCGATCGTCTCCAGCAGGCGGCTGATCGGCTGGTGCAATTCTTCACGGGCCCGTTCGGCCGCTCGGTCGGCGCGATCGCCTTCATTGGCATGTTCCTCGCAGCGGCCTTCGGATACTGGTCGTGGGGGGCGCTCCTGCGTGTCGGCGGATGCCTTGCCGGTATGTTTGCCGCAGCCGAACTCGTTGACTTCCTCGCCGGCGGGGGGACGTGAGCATGGCGGGTAATGATTCCGACGGGCGTGACGACTACATCGAATCCCATCCGGTTATTCTCGCGCTGACGCGGCCGCCAACAGTAATGGGAATACCCTACACATATTTCCTGGCGGAATGCTTCATCTCGCTGATGGTGTTCTTGATCTTGGGATCGATCCTATGGTTCCCCGCATGTTTCGCCATTCTGCACGGCATCCTCTACGTGCTTACCGTAAAACTCGACCTCTGGTTCTTTGAGATCGTCGGTCGGCTGAGCATGTGCGGCGTCAATCCTCTTGGCCGGAAGCTCGGCGGTGGCGTCAGAACCTACGGGGTGTAAGCGATGAACACGATGGCGAGATCGCTGAAAGGAAGTCTGTCGAGGGGCTGGGAGATCTTTGCGGATCGCCGTGTCGCGACGCATGTCCCTTTCTATGTGCCGATCGAGAACGGCATCATCCGCCTGAAGAACGACTGCCTCGTCTCGACCGTAAAGCTGACCGGCTTTTCCTTCGAGACGGCCGACATCGAGACAATCAACATGCTGCAGCGACAGCGCAACGCCGCCTTCCGCGCGATCTCTTCGATCGGCAGCTTTGCGCTCTATACGCATGTCGTTCGGCGCAAGGTGGCGCCCTCGTTACCCTCGGCTTTCGCCGATCCTTTCATGCAGTGTCTCGACCATGTCTATCAGAAGAGCATCTCCAAGAACGAGATGTTCGTGAACGACACCTATGTCTCGCTGGTTGTGCGGCCGATGTTCAAGAAAGGGTCAGCTCTTTCCCGCATCATGGGCGCCGGCGGCACCATCGTGCGCAAGGAACAATTCCGTGCGATGCGCGACAAGCTGGTCGAGGCGACGCGGGCACTGGAGAAATCGCTTGGCATCTACGGTCCGAGGGTCCTTCGCGACGTGCAGCGCGTGCACGCGGACCTCGGGAATAGCAGGACGATATTCCGTGATGTGTCGGAAGACATGGTGATCGATGAGACCGCGCAAAAAGTCTGGTTCTCCGAACAGTGCGAATTCTTCTACACACTTCTGAATGGCGGACGCGTCCGGCCGATCAGGCTTGGGACGATCCCGGCCGACGAGTTGCTGCCAGCGCGCAGGACATCGATCGGCAACCGCATCATCCATCTGCAGGGCGACACGCCCGATGACGACCGCTATGCGGCGATGGTCTCCCTGAAGGAGTATCCGCCCGAGACCGGCGCAGGCATGCTCGACTATGTCCTCAAGCTGCCGTTCGAGCTGGTGTTGACCCAATCAATGTCCTTCGTCGATGATATGGCTGCGCGCAGTCGGATAGAACGACTAGACCGCCAGATGTCGAAGGCCGACGAAGGTGGATCCAGCGTGCAGGCCAATCTCGACATCGCTCGCGACGAGCTCGCACGCAAACGCGTCGCCTTCACCGAGCATCATCTGACAATCATGCCGATTGCCAAATCGACAACGCAGCTCGACGACGCGGTGGCACTGATCGGAAACGAACTTGGTGCGCTCGGAGCGTCATATGTCCGAGAGGATCTGAATGCAGAACCGGCCTACTGGGCGCAGCTTCCCGGGAATCAGGCCTATATCGCGCGCCGGGCTTTGATCTCGACACTCAACTGCGCGGGCTTAAGCAGCTTCCATGCCTATCCCTATGGCAAGCCGGACGGCAACCACTGGGGCCCGGCGATCACCATCTTTGAGACGACCTCCGGCACGCCCTTCTTCTTCAACTTCCACCAGGGGGATGTCGGGCACACGACAGTGTTCGGACCGACGGGATCCGGCAAGACTGTCATCATGGGCTTCCTCATTCTGCAGGCCTATCGTGTCAGCCCGCGCCTGAAGACAATCGTCTTCGACAAGGATCGCGGCCTCGACATCATGGTGCGGGCGGCGGGCGGAACTTACATGACGCTGGAGCCCGGCAAACCCTCCGGTTGGAACCCATTGCTACTCGATGACACAGAGGGAAACCGGGTTTTCCTGTACGGGCTTTTGAGCTTCATGCTTAAGCCGTCGAAGGAAGGCGAGAGCCTGACGCCGCAAGAAGAATCAATCATCCGCAGCGCGATCAAATCTGTCCTCAAGACGAAGGGCAGGTCGTACCGCCGTCTCTCGTCGTTGCGGGCACTGCTTGCCGGCAGCGAGAGAACGGAGGGCAGCCTGATCGCCCGGCTCGACAAATGGGTCGACAAGGGGCCCTATGCCTGGCTCTTCGACAATGCCGAGGATATTCTCGATATCTCGAGGCCGATGATCGGCTTCGACATGACTTCGATCCTCGACGATCCTACGGTGCGCACCGCAGCACTTCTCTACATGTTCCATCGACTCGACGAAATCTACGACGGCAAGGCGCCGATCATCAATCTGATGGATGAGGCCTGGAAGCTGCTCGATGACGATGAGTTCAAGCGCACGCTAAAGGATTACTTCAAGACCATCCGGAAAAGGAACGGTCTGGTGATCTTCGGCACGCAGTCAGCCGACGATGTGGTGCGCTCGAGCGTCAGCCGCACGATCATCGAGCAGACGTCGACGAACATCTTCTTCGCCAATCCGAAGGCTGACGAAAGCTCTTACATGGAGCACTTCGGCCTATCCCGGGCCGAGTTCGAATGGGTCAAGAACGGGGATCCGAATTCGCGCTTCATGCTGATCAAACAGGCGAAGAACAGCGTGATTGCCCGCGTGGACATGTCCCACATGCCCGAGTTCATCAAGGTGCTGTCAGGCCGAGAGGAGACGGTCCGTGAGGTCGAGATGCTGCTCGACGAGCATGGAGAGGATCCGAAGAACTGGCTGTCGAAATTCTGCGACTGGAACGGGGTAGCGGTCGATGATCAGCGCAAAGCGTCTTGAGAGAGTTGCAGTCGGCGGTTTGGCCCTCGCTGCGGTTCTTGCTGGCAGTACGAGCCATGCGCAGGTGCCGGTCATCGACAATGCGCGCCAGAAGATCCAGCAGGCGACATTGAACTGGTACCAGGGCTATCAGGCCGATTCCCGGAAGCTGAAAGGCGCCTCGGGCGGCACGACCGACAGCGTGGCACCCGGTCAGGGTTCCGGCGCGCCCGCTGATTGCTCGGCGGACGGCATGGCGGGCGGCACCGCGCCGGCGGCGCCATCTCAGCGCACGCCGAGCCAGCAGGAAGTTGCCAGCATGGTCGAGGATGAGGCAATCCGGCAGGGCGTCGATCCGAATTTCGCACTGGCGATCGCCGAGCAGGAATCACGCTTTCGCCAATCCGCCCGCTCTGCGGTCGGAGCCACCGGCGTCATGCAGCTGATGCCGGGGACAGCCGCTCAGCTCGGCGTCAACCCCTACGATACGCGTGATAACATCCGTGGCGGCGTCAAATATATCAAGCAACTCCAGGGGATGTTTGGCGACCGCTACGACCTGATTGCCGCCGGCTACAATGCCGGCCCGTATCGGCAGTCGCTGCAGAATGGCCAGATCCCAAACATTCCGGAAACCCAGGACTACGTCAAAAAGGTCTCTGCCTATTATGCGCGCAACAAGGCTCAGAATGGTGACCGCACCCCGACGCAAGGTGCCGGCGAGCCGGAAACCGTCAGCTACGGGAACGGATGCGGCGAGCAAATCAAGAAAGCCGTTGACCGGAATACGCAGGCGCAGGTCGAGCGCGGTTCGGTCTGGAACGAGTTGCTCGGAAAATCGACCGAAGCGAACCAGCAATATCTTCAGCGCCTAAAGGCTGGCCTTCAGTCGTCATCAGCGAGCCTGCGCGGGACTGGCGGCGGCAATGCCAAAGATTACGACGGCTCGCTTGCGATGGCGCAGATCCAATGCCCGACCAATATCATTGATACCGGCGGCACGCGCTGCTTTGCGGTGCCGTCGAGCGCGAGTACCGAGCAGATCCAGCGCTGGCTCTTCGACCTGCAGGAACAGGCCCGCGCCGATGGCAACGTCGCGACTTTCTCGGTGATGCAAGATCCCGCCTTGGGCCTCGTAACAGTCGTCGATGCCAGACCCACCGCGAAGTGAACGGACAGGAGAGGAAAGTTACATGAAGATATCACTCTTAGCGGCGACTTTGAGCTTGTTGGTTGTTGCTCAGGCGCAGGCACAGGTCCCTGTCAAGGATTCGGAAAACATCTCGCTCAGCGAGGAGATCAAACGACTATCGTCGGAGATCCAGCAGGACACATCCGTCGTCAAGGACAACACCACGAAAACTCTGGCAGCGATCACAGGCGACCGGACGCAGGATGCCAGCCAGTTTGCCAAGCTTGCGACCGGCAATGGCTTCAGCATGGGACAGGCGCCGGATTTCAGCACTATCCTATCGAGCAACCAAGCTGTGTTCGGAGGGATCGGCGGCCAGTTCCAGAACACCGCGGCCAAGCTGATCAACGGCCTCAACCTGGTAAAGATGGTGGTCGATAGCGCCAAGGGCGGCGGGCTGTCAGGCGCCAACCAAGTCTATTCGCAGGGAATCAATGCACTCACCACGCTCACCGCGCTCACCGACGCGATGAACAGCGCGACGAAAGACCGGCAGAACTCGTTCATGCAGGCCACGCAACAGATCGGAACGGCAAAAGACCTGAAAGGGGCTCTGGAGCAAAACACCCAGATGGTGCTTCAGGGGAACCAGACCGCCAACGAAGCCGTCGGCTCGTTGAACAACCAGGTCATGCTGCTGAACCAACAATACAAGGCAGCGCTCGCCACCTCATCGCAGAACCTCAAGACCTTCGCTCCGCTTCCCGACAGCGTGATGCGTGACGGCGGAACCGCGCCACAGGGCAGCTCGGTTCGTGATCAGTTGAAGGCTTTCGAGGAGCAGAACCATTGAGGGTCACCCACTTGCTGGCGATCGGCTTTGTCGCGCTTACCGGTTGCGCCGGGAAATACGAGCAGATGGCGAAATGCTCGGCCGACGAAAACCCTGTACCGGCACCCAGCTACGGGACAGAGCTGAAGCCGACAGCTGCGGAGGTGGCGGTCGAGGCGGCAACCAAAAACGATTGCGGCCCAATGCGCCCTGTCAATCAATTCCAGGATGAGACATGGATCCCGTCAGTTACGCGATAAATTTCTATGGTGATGCGCTTCGATATTTCGACAAGATCAACGAGGCGTCTCTCGAAAGAGCATGGGGTTTGTTTGCCGAGAACAGCAATCTGGTCTCCGGCATACTGGCGATCTTCCTGATCCTCTACTTCCTCTGGGGCGCGCTCGGACTATCCAGCGTTTCCCTGCAGGATATGGCCCTTACCGCCTTCAAGCTTACACTCGCCTATGCCCTGATCATGTCATGGGCGAATTTCTACGACAATATCGGCCAGTTCGTGTTGTCGGCACCGCAGGATCTTGGCTCAGCCATTTCCTCGGCAATGGGTGGTCAGTCGGCGGGTTCGGATATCGCGAGCCAAGTCGCCAGCATGGCGCGCAAGGTCTACGACTTTGCCATGCAGCTCTTCAATTCCTATGAATCCGGATGGCTGCCGAACGTCACCGGCGCCGTCGTCGTTTTCATCGTTCTTGTGTTCGGCCTGTTGCCGATGTTGCTGATCCTCACCGGCGTCACGCTGTTTGCCAAGATGATCACCGCTGTCATGCTGGCGATCGGCCCGATTGCCATCCTTTCCTATTTCTTCGGAATCACGCGGTTTGTCTTCGACGCATGGGTGAGGGGTGTCGCCTATGGCATGTTTATGCTGCTCTTCACTTACATCATGGCCGGGCTGTCGTTCGGGTTCCTGATCGGCATGATGGACACGATCAACGGCGACATGGCCACCAAGGAAAACGCGCTAGCGATCGTGCTTGCCATGGTGCTTTATCTGGCTCTGATCTCTTATTTCATCTTCCAGGTCCCCGACTTTGCGCGCACGTTTTCCTACGGCACCGCATTCTCTGGTGTTCCGGGCGGCGGCGGGGTTGATACCGCATACAGTGCTACCCGCAGACAGTTGGCCTCCAGCAATTCACGCGCCGGCCAAGCAGCTGCAGTCGGGCTCGGCATGCTGGCTGGACCGAGAGGGGCCGTTACGGCAGCAGCTCTTGCTGGTCGCGGCGGCATCGCCGGCGCCGGCGCCCTCGGTCGGATGCTGACCAATCGTCGGCGCAGCAGCGAATGACCAAGAGAGCAAGAACGGCTTCAAATTTCTCAAAAATAGCGACTTCGAGGTTCGAGACTTGGCATTGTTCAGACGGCAATTGAAAGCGGCGCCAGCCGACCGTGTCCCCGGTCCCCAGGATATCTACGACCAGCATCTTTCCTGGGGCGAGAAGAACCGCTCCCTTCGCACTTTGATCGGTCTCATCCTGCTGGTCTTCGCAGTGGCCGGCTGGATCGTCGCCGGCGTGCTTTCTTTTTCGGTGGCGCAACTGTTTCCGCTCGTGCGCACAGAGGTCGTGCCGCTGATCGTCGATAAAAACACCGGTTACATGGAAACCGTCACCACACTCGACAAGGACCGCACGAACGTCTCCGAGATCCAGGCAGTTCGCGCCTCGTTCGTCGGCAATTATGTCATCCGCCGCGAAACCTACGACCCACGCTATCTGTCCGAGAACTTCGACATGATTGCGCTGTGGTCGGAGCCGGGTTCGCCGGCGTTCAAGGATTATTCGGACTGGATGAATCCCTCCAATCCCAGAGGTCCGGTGAAGACGCTCGGAACGACCGGTGAGATCAGACCGGAAATCCTGTCGGTCAATCCACTCAATCAGACGACGATGTCGGTCCGGTTTGAAACGAGAGAGCGCCAGCGTGGCGGCGAGGTCGTCAACCGGTGGTCCGCAACGGTTCGCTATAAACAGATCAACCTTCCCGCCAGCAATCGGGTCCGGCTTTACAATCCGCTCGGCTTCGTGGTCACCGAATATGTGAAGGTCCCCGAGACCATGCCTTCGGGGCTCGTTCAATGAAGCGCAGGATGTGGATAACCGCCCTGTCGCTGTTCTTGGCGAGCTCGGCTGCCCAGGCTGAACTTCTCGCCCGCCCCGGCAGGCTCGACCCCCGGGTGCGGACACTGCCGTATTCGGCAGAGCAGGTGTTTGTTCTGACCGGCACCTACGGGATGGTCACGACAATCCTGTTCGGCGCGGACGAACAGATCACGCAGGTCGTCGCAGGGGATACAGTGTCCTGGCAGATCCTGACATCGGCCGATCGCCGTTCGCTGACCCTGAAACCGATGGAAAAGGACGCCCCGACCAACCTCTCGGTGGTGACGACCAAACGCGCCTATTCCTTCGACCTCGAAGTGAACGATAGCAAGTCTATCCAGAACCAAACATACAACCTGCGATTCATTTACCCGGAAGATACCGGCCTGAAGGGAACGGCAGAGCTCTGGAAGCAGGCCCAGGACGCCGAGCGAAATCCGAACATCAAGAATATTCGCCGCGACAAGGTCAATAACGACTACGGCTTCAAGGGCAGTGATGCAGCCAAGCCGCTCTGGGTCTTCGACGACGGGCTGAAGACCTTCATGAAGTTCACAGGCGATGTGCCCGCCATCTTCATCGTCGACGCCAAACGTCGAGAAAGCCTCGTCAATTATCGACGGGAGGCGGATTACATCGTCATCGACACGGTCTCGCGGCAATGGACGCTGCGCTACGGCACTGAGAACGAGACCTGCCTGTTCAATCTTCGCACAGCCCCTGCCGATGTGCCGGCCCCGATCGAAGGTGCCGTGGCGCCAAAGCGGCTCGGCTCCGCTGGGCTCCGGTCCGAACCCAAGTCACGATAGGAGGCACGATGTCGGATCCGAACTATCACTCGATCGACACCGATACCGCAATTGGCGGCCAGGTCTGGCGATCCGGGATCGGGTTGATGCGTCCGATGGCTGTGGTGGTCGCGATCGCCGGTATCGGCGTTGTTCTCTACTTCCTGTTTTCCGGCGGTGAGCGGGAACCGACCGTCGACACGACGCCTCGGGAAGAATTCCGCCCGGTTCAGGCGCCGAGGAACGAGGGCTTCAATCCGCCGGCGCCGCCGCCCTTGCCGACCGTCCAGGTACCAGAGGCTCCTCCGCCCCCGCAACCCCCGCTGCCGGAACCAGTCGTGCCGGCCCCGGTCCAGATCGCGCCGCCGGTCGATGTCGATTGCTCCAGGGGAAACAATCCCGACAATCCAAGATGTATCGAGCTCGCCCGAAAGGCGAAGCTTCTCGAGCGTGTCCGCTCGTCCGCTGTCGTCTTCGATCAATCCGAGCAGAGGAACGGATCCGCATCGGCTTCCTCCGATGCTTCGGGAGCCGGCCTGGTCGGCGCGAACGGCTCGTCTGGGGCGCCCTCCGGTGGAAACCCCGATGCCGGCGGCGCTACAGATGGCGACCGCGCCTTCCTGAAAGCGATGGGTGGCCAGGGAGTGGAGGTCTCGACGGCCACTGAGAACCGGCGCATCGATGCCTGGATCCCGCAGGGGACGATGATCCGCGGTACGCTCGAAACGGCTGTGAATTCCGATCTCGCCGGCATGGTGAAGGCGATCGTCCGGGAGGATGTCTATTCCTTCGACGGCCGCCGCATCCTCATTCCCGCAGGCTCCTCGTTGATCGGCGACTACAAGTCCGGTGTCGAACGCGGGCAGGAGCGCCTCTTCATCGTCTGGACCCGGATGATACGTGGCGATGGTGTTTCGGTCCAACTTGGTTCCTACGGCACCGACCGTCTCGGCCGCTCCGGCATGACCGGCGTCGTCGACCGGAAATATTGGGAGCGGTTCGGGCCGCCGGCGCTGATGACGATCATCGGCGGCGTGACTCAATACATCGCTCAGCTCGGTCAGAAACAGGATCGCAGTATCACGATCGTCAATACGGACGGAACCGTGACCAGCATTCCCCAGGACAACGGAACCACCTCGCAGGATCGCGCACGCGAGATCGCTGCAGAGACCATCGCGTCAGGCATTCAGCAGCTTGCGACGGAGGCGTTCCAGGACACTAAAAACATCAAGCCGACGATCCATATCGCCCAAGGCTCCGATATCACCGTGTTCGTCACACGAGATCTGGATTTCTCCGATCTCTATTCAGACCCGGTCCGCGAAGCGTTCGAGCGCTTGCGCAGAAAGAAGCTCGGCAAATGAATGCTTGTTTATCGATCTCCGCCGAACAACACTTCCTGTCCGAGGCGCTCGAGCCCATCAAGACGTTTCTCGACGATCCCGGTGTGGTCGAGATCTCCTGTCAGCGCAGCAATGAGATCTGGCTGGAACGCATCGGTCAGCTCAGCATGGTGAGGCAGGCGGTCGATGGGCTCGACCAGGAGGCGATCCGTCACATGGCGTCCCGCGCGGCGTCGTTCACCAAGCAAACCGTCAATGCCGAGAACCCGTTGCTGTCCTCCACACTGGTCGATGGCGAGCGCGTGCAGTTCGTCCTCAATCCGACCTCGGCGACAGGACATGCTTTTTCGATCCGCAAGCAATTCATACGCCGGTTCGATCTCGGCGACTACGAAAAGGCCGGTGCCTTCCGATTCACCAAGGTCACCGGCGACGACTATATCGACGATGTCGATATCGAGTTGTCACGTTTGCTGCGGGCCGGAAGGGCACGCGGGTTCTTGGAGCTCGCGGCTGTCCATCACCGCAGCATGTTGATCTCTGGCGGCACGTCGACCGGCAAGACGACGTTTCTCAACACCATGCTCACCGCCATTCCGAACAACGAGCGGTTCGTCTTGATGCAGGATACTGCAGAACTGGAGCCTTGCCAGGAAAACGTCGTTTCGCTGCTGGTTTCGAAAGGAGGACAGGGCGAGGCCCGGGTGACGATGACCGATCTCCTTGCGTCGGCGTTGCGCCTGCGGCCGGATCGCATTTTTATGGGCGAGCTGCGCGGTGACGAGGCCTTCGACTTTATCAACGCGATCAATACCGGCCATCCGGGCTCGATGTCGACGATCCACGCCAACTCGCCGCATCACGCTTTTAACCGACTGTCGACGCTGGTGCTCAACAGCAACGTCCGCATGGAGCGCGACGACATCATCCGCTACATCCGCTCGATCATTCCGATCGTGGTCCAGTTGAAGAAGAGCGATGCCGCCGGTGGCCGCGGTGTCAGCGAAATTTACTTTGCCGACGAGGTGGATGAAGATGGCAAGCGTCGACACGGACACGCAGGCTGATCGCCCGAAGTGGACGGAGCTTCAGAGAGCTTCGACCTTCACTTTTCCGGTCGCCGTACTCGGGGCTTTCGCGGTGTGGCTGTTGTTCTTCACGCTGATCTACGACGCCTATGTTACGTCATTCGGATCGACCTCCTATTACGACTACATCGCTCAGGCTCGTCTCCTCGATAGCCTTGTTTATACATGGTCCATCGTCCGGGCCCGCAACACGGTCGGGCTGTCGCTGCTCGCCCTCTCCCTCGCCACGCCGTTCCTGTTTTTCCTGCTGTGCCTGTGGATGCTGAAAGGGGGTAGGGCGCTATCGCGGAAGATCCTCTATCTCCTTCACATCAGGTCGATGTTCACCCTGATTGCACACTCGGCACTCATTTTCGCCGCCGCTTATGGCGGTGTCGCCGTCTACGGGATCGTTTTTTACCTCGTGGCGACAAGGGCCGGCGGACATGTCGATATTGCCGACTACTATAGCAATCACCTTGCAGCGATGTATCAGGCACCCTTCGGTGCGACCGACGCGGCAGGCGCATATCGGAAGCCCTCGCGACAGACAGTGCTCGGCGCACTGGCGGGCCTGGGGGCAGCAGGCGCGCTAGTCGGGGTTCCAATCGGCGCCGCGATCCAGAAACGCCAACGGATGATCATGGGCAAAGCGCGGCTGGCAACCTTGAAAGATGCCGCCGACTTTCAGTTGCGTGACAAGTATGGCATCGTGCTCGGCTTGAAACAGGGGCTGCTTCTGCGCAATGACGGCGACCAGCATGTGATGGTCATCGGCTCGCCGGGACAGGGCAAATCGCGCGGCTTCGTCATCCCGACCATGATGAGTTTTAAGGGCTCGCAGGTCGTTCTCGATATGAGCGGTGAGCTTTTCGAGGAAACCTCAGGCTACCTTAAGGACAGGGGCTACGAGATTTTCCTGCTTGCACCGGGGTCCAATTTCACCGACGGCTACAATCCGCTGGATCTGATCAGTGCCGATCCCAACCAGAGGATCACAGACCTGCAGAAACTCACGCAGATGCTGCTCCCGGAACGTCTGCGATCCGATTCCTCCGATTTCTGGGAGGAAAGCGCCAGGATCCTGCTGACGGCAATGCTGGGTTTCGTGCTCGAATGCCCTGATACCCGCAAGTCGCTCAGCGAACTCTACCGTATTCTCAACTCGATGTCGGATGAGCGCAAGGTGATCATTCAGCTTCTGGAAAACTACGAGGCCGTCCTGTCCGACCAGACCCGTATGCAACTGACCAAATTCGCCGGGCGCCACGAAAAGCTCGGGGAGGGCATTGCAGCGGAGATCGTCGCCAAGCTCAATTTTCTGCAGAACCCGCTGGTCGAGGCACTGACATCGATTACGTCAATCCCGATAGACGCCATCAGAAAACGGAAAGTGGTGATTTACGTTCAGGCCGACTGGAATGCCATTCAGATCTACGAACGGCTGATCTCGATGTTTATCCAGCAAATGGCCGACAAGCTCGTGCAGATGGGACGGTTGCGCAACGGCGAGCACGAAGTACTGATGATGCTCGACGAGTTCGGCAATGGTGGCCGCATCGACACTGTCCTGACACTCGCTCCGCTGATCCGCAAGAACGGCGTTCGCTTCGTGTTCATTCTGCAGGATGGCGCCCAACTCGAACGGCTTTACCAGCGCTCTGGCCAAAAGATCCTCATGGGTGCATCGACGATCAAGCTGTTCATGAACTTCCAGAACCAGGAGGACGCGACGGCGGTGTCGATGGCAGCCGGCAGGACGACGGAGTGGGTCGAGCAGTCATCCTATACCCATCGCCATGGTCGCCGCGATCGATCGATTGCAAAGGTGCCGGTTTCGGTCGATCTTTTGCCGGTTAATACGCTGATGATGATGAAACCCGAGGAGGCGATCCTCCAGGTCACCGGCATGCCGCTGATGCGTATCATGAAACTGGACTCCGGTGGCGAGCGCATGTTTTCGAAGGCGCGAAAGTTCAAGCCGGCGACACGGCCATGCATGGAGCCGGTCGAATGGACGATCGCTGATAGCGACGCAGTCAAGCCAATCGTGGCGGACCCTGAGGCGGCCATCCCTTCGAAAACGAGAAGCCCGCCGCCCGGGACTCAAACCGAGATCGACTTAGGCGCCGTGCAGCGACCGCCGCAACCACAGAATATGCGCTTCATCGTCAAGGACGGGGTACGCTACGTCTATATATCATCGCTCGACGAACTTCGTCATCGCCTGGATCTCGACGAGAAACGTGAGGCCGGTGTCAGTCCGGAAGACCTGCCCAAGGGGAACGGCGTGCGGGAACCTGATAGCCGAAGGAACGGGCCGGCCGGCCGGCAGGAGAAAGACGCCGGAGGCAACCGTGCTCCTGTCCTTGCCGAGGAGGGTAGCGATGTCGAGATTGATATCGATCGGGAGAAGCTGGCCCGTAGCGTCTATTCAGGATCTCCAGGAAAAGCGCGAAATCCACCAGGTCGCATTCCGGATTCTCGGGACCAAGGCGGCGAGCGCTCCATCGGCCCGGCCATTCTTCAACGTCAAGAGGTCCGGGAGGTATTCGGAGCGGATATCAAGGCCTTGAATGACGCGATTTTCCAATGTGCTGATGGCGCCTCATTCGAGCCAGCGACGCTGAACGCCGATGTCGAGCTTTTGATTGGACGTCTCTGCGAACGCCTGGCGAGCGAGAGTTCAAAAGCCATTCTGCAGGAGTTCGCTGACGTTGCGCGAGATCCGCTGGGTGAGGAGAGGACGCAGGTCGAGACCGATGGTGGCGTCGACTAGCTGATAGGGTTGGCTTGTCAGTACCGTTCTGTTGTCCAAGCCCTCGTGCAGGGTCCACAATAGTTGCCAAAAAGGGGAGATACCGTGGCGGAAATCAAATACTTCAGGCGTGGAGGTCTTTCGAAAGAGGGAAGCCTCGATCGAATTGTCGACGCTGCCAGAAACGACGGTGGCCTTTGGTTGATGATCAAGGAGCGCGCAATGGAGACACGCGCGCTGACGGTCGAGTTCGAAAGGCTGGGGGCAAACCCCGGCGAAATGGAGAGGCTATTTCCAAGGCGCCTGACACCGACGATCTCTGAGCTGGTAGACGAGCTTGTGTCGTCCATCGCTGGAGGCTGTCCGCCGGAGATGAGGGTTCTTGTTCAAGATGCGTTGCTCCAGGCAGCGAACGCAGAACTCGATGCGAACAGGGGGCGGCCGTCGTGAAAAAACGGGACTGACGAGATCATCTCTCTCTTTGTTGTTCGTCGACCATCGCTAGAGGACTTGCAGACCGGCTGCGCGTAAGCCTGCACAGCGCGAAGCCGTCCGCTCGAAATCCACGTTTGGCAGAGGAAGGAATGCCATGCTACCGCCGGTCCTCTTGCACGGGCCGAGCGCAGCAGTGTAAGACCCGTGAGGACCGTGTGCACAGGTACTGAGAGACAGTCAAAATAGCGTTTAGGCATAAGCCTATCGTTTCGCAACGACGACAGGAATTGGATGAGCAGCGAAACCTCGAGAACATTCCCCATCGGTCGCCGCAACGCCACGTTCCATGGCTGCGACATACTATACGGCCGTCGCCCAATGCGATCCACGGTGGAGGATGGCTGTCGATGCCACGGCTGAAGGGCGATGCCTCCAATGACCGGCAAGACGTCCCGCGCCTGACATCTCTTTCCTTTCAGGAAAGACTTGCCATTGGTCTGGACCGTTTGAAGTCCGAGCGCGGATTGACGAACAAGGAGCTCGGCGAGCAACTCGGCGTGTCGGAAGCCTATATGTCGCAAGTGACCCGCGGAATGCGGGACGTGAAGCTGACCACGCTCGACAAGATGACCCGAGAGTGGAATGTCACGATAGAGGATTTGTTCACGGTTACTGACGACGATCTCGCCCGCATTGCTGCGAAGAAGGCGCGCCGAAGCCAGAGGAAGCCCCCCAAGCCGTTGTCCTGAGTATCGCTGCCGTGGACGCAATGTCGCGCCAGCCACTAATGGTCCAAATCGAACCAAAATCGCTGCTTCACACCTTTGTCGTTCGGGATATCGAAAAAGTAGGGCTCATTCCGTCGCGGCCTTGGTGTCGCAATTTGTTCGATACAGCTGTCGCCCCGATTGCCGAAAACGCGTCGTACAGTTGTAACCTTGAGCGCCGCGTTGGATCCACGCTGACTTGGAGACCGACATAAATCGACGGTCTTGATGCATTGGTTGGGTTCACCCCGCAAACCGGCGTCGCCTTGCGAACTGTAACCGGCCGTGGTTCCGGCCGGGCAGTCTTCAAAGATGTCATGGCCGGGCTTGCCGGCATTGGCTTCATGGCAGACCGGCCACGAAAAGGCCGGCTCATTTATCGCGGCAATAAGGCGGGTCATCGGCGCAACGCAGTAGGGAACGCTATGCCAGGATGGGTTTTTAGATGCCGCGCATAGCAGAACCTGGCATCCCCAGGACACGTCGTCGGCCTTTGCGGCGGTGACAGCCGAAACAGAGGTCGAGCCCACCATCAATATGGTCGCAATTACGAACGGTCTCACTCTATGGCTCCTTTCCCATGGTCATTGGACCTGCGCCCCTGTTTCGCCGATTATCGCGAACGACAGCATTCCAGGTTGTGTCGCCCCGGCGAATGAGCCCCTGGCGGGTGTGATCAAGTCGGTGCAGGTCACGCCTGGTTCGGCTTGACGCGTTTTACACTTCGAAATCCGGATCGAGCGGTCGGATCTGGTAATCGCAGCTGATGCCTCCTCATCGTTGGGAGCGTCAACTTGCGACTTTTGCTTACCCTCATCCTTCAGCCGTAAGATCTCATGCTCAAGCTCCGACGCTTGGCGGCTTCGCGCCATTTCGTTGACCGCGTAGCCGGCAGCTGTTCCAACAACAAGACGTAAGCCACCACGACAGCCCACCGACGGACTTGTTCGCCGTCATAGTCAGTATCCCTCGACGCCCAGCCGCCTCAGGACGATGGCCGGGTTGGTTTCGCAATCCTTTTTCCAGTCGACATGCTGGGCGCATGCATAGGCATATTGGCTGAGGTCGGCTGAAGAGAGATCCGCGAGCGTGTTGCCGACTGCCTTCCAATTCTGCACGTCCGCTGGATCGCAGCCGGCGCCTGCGGCACCGCAAAAGTCTGGATTGCGCTGCTCGATCTGCGTCCGGCTAGTGCTTTCTTGTCCAGTCGCCATCGAAGCACAGCCGGACAGCAGCACCATCGCCATGGCGGTTTTTTGAAAGTGGCTCATTCAGCCTCCGTGCGTGTTACTGAGCGACAGGGAATTGTTCGGGCTCACAGGCAACGGCAGAGGTAAGCCGCTGTCGGGTTCTGGCGAAGGGCCTTTGGCCGTGTCTCCATTGGCCACCGAGGCGGTGTAAAGCCACGGAGGAAGCAGATCTGGCGAGGACCAGACGCCGTAACCGAGCCCTCTGGCCTTCCTTTCAATATCGAAATAGGCCGGCACCTGAGGCTCGCCGCGATAGTTGAATGCGTAGCCTATGCCTTCTGCAATCGCCGTCGCGGCAAGGTTCGTCTCCCCGACAAAACAATGGGCAAGGATCATGCCCCTTCCGTCGCGGTCGATCGGAGTACAATTGACGTCGTGTCCGAGTGTACGAAGGATCATCCATGCGCGCGCAACCTGACCCGCTGGCCACGTTACACCATCGCTCAACGCCGTCTGTTCGATGCGAGGGGCTTCATATCCGGCAAGCCGCACCGCCTGTCCGCTCCTTTTGAATTCAAACGTCGTGGTATCGACGACCTGAACTTTTCCATAGATCTGCCGGGGAAGGTCGGCCGGACGGTTCTGCCCTAGCGATCCTGTCGCCGTCAGCGTGAACAATATAATTGAGAACGGTACAGTTCTCATCGCTGCGCTCTCGCATTTTTTGTGAGGACCGGGATCGGGTGCGGCATATCCGAATACGCCCAGAGGCCCGCGCGCGCTGATCGCGCACTCTCCTCCGCCACCCTATATCCGGGGACGATCAACTGACCGGTGTCGTCAATCGCCGCAAATCCCCATCCATGGGCAATCATATAGGTTGCCAGATCATAACGCCGTTCACCTGTCGTCGTCTGGCAGGCAACCACAGCGTTGTTCTGGTCGATATTTCTGATCGTCGTGCAGACCGGCCTGGTGTCTCTTATCATTGCCTGCGCCATAATGAGGTTGAGCTGGCCACAGTCTCGCACAGCGCCCGGGGAAATCGTGACAGACGTCCCTCGAAGACACGTCTGCAGGCCGTAGAGACGATATCGCCGTCCGCCTGAAACCCAGGTATCGCCTGTTTCGAATTGCGCCTGCGCTGGAAAGGGAACAAATCCAGTTTGACCCTCGATCTTGCTGTCCTCGACTAGACCTCCACCTCCATGCGCCTGAACGAGCGTGATCGGAGCAGGGCGTGCCGCTCCAGGAAGGGTCGAGCCTCCAAGCATGGGCATGATGGTGATCCCGGCGTAGAAGCCAGAAGCTAGGAGCGTGGACATCAACATCAGGAACCTCATCCGGATCACTTCATGGAAGGATTGGCGCGATGGCGTTCACCGTAGGTGTGGACGAAATAGGTATTTGCCCAGATTCCGACCCGCTTCCTGTGGGCATCTTCCTCAACCTTGGCATAGTCTGGAAATATCGGCCAGCCGGCGCGGTCACGTGCGGCGAAAGCCAGTCCCCTGCCGATGAGCGTCTCGGATATCGATTGCACTGCTTCATCCTTGTTGAAGAAGCATTCGGCATAATGCACCGGCGGCGTGCCCCGATTTTGGCCGAGGACGTGGCACGGAAACGCGTCGCCTGCCGCCGCCTTTGCCTCGGCGAGTACCGCGGTCAACCCGGCCAGCGAGATCATGGCGCACGTCGCCTGTAGGCCTGCAAATGCAATCTGCTCGGTTGAAAGGCAACCCTGAGCGCCAGCCAACTTAACCACCGTCCCGTCGGAGGCCAGAAACGCGCTGCCGCCCAACGCGCCCTGAGGTCTGATTGTTTGAAGATGAAGCCGCGTGGCAAGCGATGACGTATCGAGGGGCGTCTGCGGTGCAGGAACAAGATCTCGCCCCTGGGCATAGGCCGTTTGATATTCGCTGATGAACTTCGCAGCCGTATCATCCTGTGCTGCGAGCGCAATGGCCATCGTCGCATTGGCAAATGTGCAGAAGAATAAGCAGTTAAACCACCACGCGCCAGGATTCATGCTCGCATTCCGTAATCTGTTGGCAATCTGAAATATGCACAAAATTATACTGCAGTGCAAGTCTGGAAAATCATCGGCGATTGGGTTATGTCTCTTGGGACTACGGAACATGCGCATGGAGAAAGGCGATGTCAGCATACCGGAAGGCCCTCAGGCTAATAACCTTCCCATTTCGGGCGGCGTGGATCCTGATTTTGCTCGCGAACCTTTTGGTCGTATCGGCTGTCTGGGTGTTGTTGGCGGCATTCGTTTCATACGGTCTTGCTTTGACGATTTCATACGCCTTCCTTCCGACGGAGTGGACCCGGGGGCTTTGGCATTGGGCGGCAGAGCTCTATGCTCAATCCGGTTGGTTCAGCGCCGCAACCACATTCTGTTTCGTGCTGCTTTTACTGCCGATCCTGAAGTTCTGGCCGGCCAGAGACTCGCAAGCGAAAATAGCGCGTGAGCGCAAAGCGACACGGCAAAATAACGATCTGATCGCCGCGCGGCAGCAACGATTAGCGAAGCTTCGGGGATGACGACGCGATGACAGTCAAACCACTCTCGCTAGCCATCTCGACGTTCAAGGGCGGTGCCGGAAAATCGACCTTGAACATCAATCTCGCAGCCGAATTTGCCCAACAAGGACACCGGACGCTGCTGATCGATTGCGATGAACAGGAGTCATCGACGCGCTGGTACAATGTCTCCACGAAAAGGGGACTTCTTCCGACCAACGGGACCCTGCTGCATCTACGCGTGGCTCCGGAGGACAGGTTTGTGGATCGCCTGGCCGACGCACCGGAGGCCGATATCCGGATCTATGATGTCGGCGGATATGTCCATCAACGCGCAATCGACGTTTATTATGAGTGTGATGCTGTTCTTATCCCGGTTATACCGGAGCCGACGGCCGCGACCTCGGCCATCAAGGTGGCGACAATCCTGAAGGAGATTTCCAGAAAGCGGGCTGAGGGACCAATTCCGTACGCTGCGATCTGGAACTATGTCGACATGATCGCGCTCAAACACAACCGCTCGCTGCCCGAGGTTCACGCCATCCTCACAAGCGGCAGAATTCCGGTAGTGGACACTGTTGTTCGCAAGAGCAACCACTTCAGCGATGTCGGAGCCGGCTTCGGCTCGCTTTATTCGAAGCTCGCCAGCATAGAGAATAATCCGGTGCTGACGCCGTCGGCAAAGCGTCGCGCCTCCGAGAGCGTTCTCGACGCGATCGATCTTGTAAAAAGGATCAACAACGAATTCATCAACCTACTGCAGGTGGAGGCCGCATAGCGCAATGTCGAGGGAAAGAATACCGGCTGGAAACATTCTCGCTCTTGGTCGATCTAGAGAAGATCGGGCGAAGGACGTAGAGGAGACGGCGACCTTCTATATGCCAACCAACGTCGATCTTGGAAAGCTTATGCCCGAGGAACCTCCTCGAACAAAAGAACAGCAGGCAACCGTCCGCGGCGCACCGCAACAGCGCCGTACGTCTGGCAAAAACGTCCGGACCAGCCCTTCAAAGGAGGCAAAGAATCCGCCTGCGGGCAGCCTCATCACCAAACGAAAACGTATTTCGCTTTATCTCGACGACGACGTGCTCACAAAGATCTTTCGGGTTTCGCTCGAGCGTCACGAGCAACTGTCATCGGCTACGCACCGGTTGATACTTGAGGCTCTGCAGGCGAGGGGGCTATAGGAGAGATGCGCCAACCGGCTATCATGTTCCGTCTACCACCGCACGTCCTGGTTAATGTGGAGGCCCTTGCCAGACGGCTCGATGTGTCTGCCAACATTGTCGCCAAGCTGATCGTAACGCGGGAAATCATGCATATTCCTGCAATGCTCGAAGAACATGACCGGCAATTGGCAAATATGCACCAGTTTCTGCGCGAACTGGCCTTTCGAAACGAGACGTTTCTCTCCGACAAGGGAGCCGAGATTGCGGCAGTCGAGCCGATTATGGAGAAGCTTGCGCAGGTCATGGCCGCTCTCGACGCCATTCGCGATGCAGCTTTTGTCAGACCGTCAACCTATATCGCCGACCTGATCGGGAAACACGATGAACGACCTTTCCAGAAGTCGCTCCGGATCTAGACCGGGCTGTCGTCGGCTGCCAAGCTATTTCGAGCTGATCGACGACGAACTGCGTCGACGCGGCGGGGGCGGGGGCGTAAAAAGGTCGATACCGGCGAGACTGGCCGCTACGTTGACGAGACAGGGCGGGGCGGCTACGGCATTCAGTCGAGCCGCCGGCAACAACGCCGTTGTGGTCAAAGTCCTGTCTTATGGTGCCGGTGCTAGTTCGATGCGCAACGTCCTTGCCTACCAAAGCAAGGAGGAGAAGGCGCGCGACCAGGACGGCCGTGAAGTGTCCGATCTCAATGCCACGGTGCGGTCATGGGAGCGCGAGTTTGGAAATCGGAAAGGCAGCGATGATATTCTTCGCTTGGCTTACGAGCTCGAAAGCGCAGACCGGGAGCGGGTTGCCCGCGCCCTCGGCTCCCTCGCCGACGAAGGGTTTCGCGAGGTCGGCGATATCGACCGGACCTATGCATTCAGTGTGGGCGCGAGTGTTAAGGGTGGTACGCGTCTGCATTTCGCTCTTGTGATTGCCCATGAGAAAAAGGATCGATCTGACCGCAGCAGCCGAAATCGCATCGCCGCCGAAATCGACAACGTAGGTGCGATCGACGCTCGTTTGAACAAGGTGTTGAGGCAGGAAGGCGTCACACCAGTTTCGCGCTGTCCGGTTGAATTTTCATCTGGCCCGAAAGGCCTGACTGAGACCTTTCACGCCATGCAGCGAGGAGATGCGGAGGTGACGATCTCGACGAAGACGCATGTCGAGGAACGCCCTGGCGCGAGCGGGCGCTACAAGCGGGGCACGGCGCGGCGGGAAGTTAGCACAAAGGATCACAAACAGCTGACGGCCGAGAGCAAGATTATCGGTGCCCTTCTGCAGACCCGCCAGCCGAGGGACTTCATGCACCTGCTCTTGTCTGGACCAGCCAATGTCGATCGCGACCAGTTCGTCCTCGCCGGGCGTGACTTCCTCAAGCAGCAATTTGTTGGGCATCGCTATGCCTACGCCATCCATAACCGTACCGATCACGGAAAGCATCCACACCTGCATGTCATCGTTGCGCTGCGCAACACCAGTGGAAAGATGCTTAACCCCAACATCCGCGACTTCACCGAATGGCGCTCGCGCTTTGCGGAGAGGGCGTGGGAGCGTGGCATCGCAATCGGTCTTCACAAGCGCGTCGACCGTGCAGCCCCGCCGCCCGTCAAACGATGGGAATGGGAAATGTTTCGGCGGATGGGAGCAACCGCGCCGTCAAATGTAATTGAGAAGGTTAGGTCGAAGATTCGCGACACGCCGACCGCACCGAAGCATGAAGGCGCACGGGTGAGGCTCGACCAGAGCCGACGTTCAGTCGAGCGCGTCATTCAGATGCTTGAAGGGGTCGCCAGGGACAGATCAGCACCCAGTACGGCACGAGAAGTGAGCCATGATCTCTGCATCGGTCTTCGGCGCGAGTATGGCAGGCTTGAAGCAGCGGTCCGCGAGGGCCGTGATCCCACACGGGAGAAAGGTGAAGAACACATGCTGCGGTCCACACCCATCAGCGCCAACCAGGCAAAGGCAGCCAAGGAAACGATAGCGACAACCGCCAGCAATGCGGCAGCAAAAATCACGGATTCGTCCGATCGGCAGATCTTTGAGCAGGCGACGAAGATCATTGGAAAGGTTGTCGGACTACAGTTGGATGCAAGGGTTGCAAAGCAGCGGGATCGTATCGATGCAAGCCAGGTCAAGCGTAAGTCGGAACCCCTTGAAACAAAATCGGCCGCCGGTCGTGACCACATCGACGAGCTTAGAATAGTGAACAAGAGCTCGAACAATCGCTCTATCGATGCAGCTCGCGTCGCTCGCTCCAATGCCGAGCGCGACCGACCTGAAAAAGATCGTTCGGATAGCGAGCGCTCAAAAGTGCAGCAGCGCGATAGGGAGATTCCGAAATCCATCAAGCTTCGCCCGCCTCAGGAAAAGGACAGAGACCGCGGCCGCTGATGTCGTTATTAGGGGCTACCGACGATCGATCGGCTCACACTTAAAAAACTGACCGATTGCTGCAGAAAAACACATCTCATCCCTATCGTTTTAGCCGTGCTTGTTCGGGATAGCCTAGACCGCCACGGTTTCCCAAACCCCGGCCTTGCTCCAACGCCGGAAACGACGATAGATCAAGTTCCAACTCACATATTTGGGCGGAACATCGGGCCACGGCGCTCCGCACCGAAGCCGCCAAAGGATACCATTGATGATCGTTCGATTTTGCTCAGGAGCCCGCCCCCGACCACGGCTTTCAGGCTCTAACGGCAGCAAGTCTTTCAGAACCCGCCATTCCACTTCAGTGAGATCGCCCCAGCCCAAGTCTGCCCCCAACTAGCAGCCTCGATTCAACCATCTCTCATTCCGGCAATATCAGCCACGTTTCCGATCCGGGCTGAGCGCCAAAACTTCGATGCCATCTGGTGCATAGGCCTTTCCGTCCGACATCCGAATATGCATTTCATCAAGCGGTCCCTCATGACCTTGCTTAGCCGTGATCACTAAAATCCAGAGACGATCAGTTCGAATGTCATAGCCGCCGACCGTATTGCTCAGCGTTCCGATCTGATCCCAATCAACGGCCATACTGCTACCCACCGATCTCAATCTCGATTCTACCGCCACCGCCCACTATGGTCGACGTCAAACGCCAAGTTCTCCCCGATGCCTAGGGTTCGTCCGATGGCGCTGGAAAGCGAGTTCATTTCAGTAATTTCAATTCGATCAGGTTGCGACTTAATTTCGTTGAGAATATTCTCATCGCCTCTCCTGCTAGAACATAAAATTCCCAAGATGCCCGCTTCTTTTGCCGCACGGATAGATTTCACTAAACTGCTGACGATCACGACACTACCTTTATCGGCCCCATAGCACTCGATGGCTCTGGAAATCACGCGCGTGGCGGTATTGGGTCGCGAATTGTTTGAACCTTGAAGTTCGGTTCCGTTTGGTTGAGACGAATCCGTGTCCGTGATCCAGAAATCGGGTCGTGCTCCCCGAATGGAAAGCAACTCGAAGAGGACTGCCATCACGGTCGAAATTTCTGATGTTCCGGCCCCTTCACTTCGGCGCGAGATAAAGCCAAAGTGAACGTTAAGTTCTCGGATTTGTTTTAGAACTTCGACGAATTCGTGATTGATATCCTTCAGCGTCATGTCTCTGGATACACCTCTATGCCTCAGGAGGAGACCTTCTTCCTCAAAAATAACTAGGCCGGCAGAAGCAATTCTTCGTAGTTGGCAAATCATACCTTGACCACCGGGGCCAAAAAGGTCCCGCCTTTTTGAAGTGTGCACATATAATCAGACGCTGGCTAACGAGTCGGGGGCTGTTTCGCCGCCATGTCTGGTCATGGTTCCCTAAAGCCTAACACCTTGTGTTTGCTGCTTCGGATTCGGATAAAGCCGATGAGGAAGGTCAGTATAGACATATTCTTCTGGTATTGCGGCCGGGCACAGCTTCGATAAAAAGAGGTCGAGATTTTTTGCGCTGTTGCTGGACACAAGCGAATAAAAATTGCCGCTGTTCCATGTGACGAATGTGTGCCCGAAAAAGCGACTCAGTGTCGCGGCTATGTTCGCCAAGCTGACTTCGTTTCGATTCATTCGTGTTAAAACAGTTTCTTCTTTTTTTCGAATGTCGGACGGGGTAAAAAACCGAGCCTTGAAGCCGTGGTCCTTTTGCCGCTCGCGCCGATGGTATTCCTCGGCGTCGTCGTGCCTGAATTTTTCGATGAAGATGAAAAGCCCGTCTTTTCTGAGATGCTGCGATACAAAGCGAATTTGATCGAAGCAATTGGGCGAATACATCTGAAACGTCGTGTCCTCGACGATGATGTCAAAGCCGCCAGTGAATGCGCGTAGCTCATCATCATCTTGGATTTTTCGCGCAGTCAGATGATGAAATGGTCCGTGAAAAAATGTGGCATGCGGAGGAACACCGTAGGCGTAGAAACTTCGCAGATTCTCGACATTTGGGCTGCAAGATAATGTGTCTATCCTGCCATTGCCGAGTTCGGCAATCACGCGCGCCATCGTGCCCTCTGCTGTTCCCAATGTGTAGAGCTTCAACCGTCCCTTTCTGGCTCGGGCATATTTGAGGATTGCACAGCCCATGCGGCATTCCTCTTCGAACCTATAGGGTATGCTGCCGAGATAGTGCTGATCGAATGGCCCTTGCCGTAGCGGATGAAGAGCTGAAAAGCGCTTAAACGTTGAGTCGAGCGGGAAGAGCCGATAGTCGAGCTTCGGTGGCCGAATGGGCATGCCAGTTTGACCAGCTGCCGTTGTCGAAAAGAATTCCGAGAGCTCGTTGAGACGGGGTGCGCGGTCGCACTCCACTATGAAAGCTTCAAATCCGTGCATGCGAAAGACCTGCCTTTCTCTCGCATTATCGCAGCCTGCTCATTTGAAAGACGAACTTCAGAAATTCGAAGCGCCGGCGCTGATCTTGAATTATCAACGACACCAACGCCCTTTTTGCGACAATGCTCGGCCGAAGCATGACCGCGCGCTCTGGTTTCTTGCATCCACGATTTTGATCGGCTTACATGAAATTGATATGAAATTCGACCTCAGGTTAGAGGAGGTTTGATCGGCAACTTTTAGTCAGATATGCTTGCCTCTACACCGATCTTAAACAGGAGAAGCCAGTCAACTTGGGGATCGTTCCGGCCGTTCAACCCGAAAAAATAAAGCAGTCGCAAGCGCAGGTCATCCTTCACAAGCAAGGTCGTTGGAGCCACGCGCGCGCCGATGTCGTTCGTCGGATCGGCTTAGCTCGGCAGGAAATCGACGTGGTAACGGATCACCACCTGATTTTTCTCAACATACGCGGTGCGGCGAAGTCCGGCGAAAATTATATTGACGGGCGAAATGTCGGCTTTACTCCGCGTCAGGACGGCTCACTCGTTTACGTTCCGCCTGGCTGCCGCTGGAGTGGTTGGGACGAGGGCGACTGCGAGGCCTGTTATCTCATGATAATAGTGGCGAGCGAGTTCTTGTCCGACTTATCTGCAAGGTTGCCGAGTGCGGAAAGCTTGCGTCCGAAGCTCGGTTTCAGGGATCTGCCGATACAATGCTTAGTGCGTCAGATTGCCCGCGAGCTCTTGAATGACGATCCTATTACCGACCTGATCGTCGAAGGACATCTAACGGCCATCTTTGGACTTTTGCAACGTGGCTCTCGAACATCGGGCAAGGCGCACCGCGGAGGCCTGGCGCCGGCTCTGCTCAAGAGAGTGATTGAAAAAATCGATGCGTATATCGAGCGACCTCCAAGCGTGCGCTTGCTCGCTGAAGAAGCAGGCGTGACCTACGAGCACTTTTGCCGCGCATTCAAGTACTCGCAAGGCATAACACCCTACGCCTTTTACAATATGCGTCGCCTTGAGCGCGCCAGCGACCTTCTTCGTACGACAGCGATGACTGTAACGGAGGTGGCGCTTGCCTGTGGCTATGCGAGTGGAAGCCATCTCTCGACCAGATTTCGACGCGATACGGGGATTTCTCCTGAGGGATACCGTGCTGTCTGGAGGGAACCTGCTCGTTCCAAGTCAAGAATAATATCAATTTCATGAAAGCCGCAGGCCCCTGAGGGGACTAGAATGAAATCATTCTATTGCCAGGAGGGCTTGCTGATGGGGTCGGGATATTGATACGCGGCGCAATCGAGCGGAAGGCCGCTTGCCGCATCTTTTTGTTCTGCGTAGTGGCATCGTCTGTCGGCCGCAATGCCTATTTTGTGCTAACGGCATGGATCGCCGTCGATATTGGCCACAGGGCGAGCGCTCTTGCCATTCTCCTCGCGCTCGGCAGTGCCGCCGAATTGTTGACGAGTAATGTCGGCGGCGCGGTGGTCGATCGATTTGATCGCAGCATTGTCTGTATGATCTGTGATCTGCTGCGGGTGGCGCTGATGGTATCGACCGGAGTAGGTTTTTCGTTTGTGGACCCCCTCCTCATCCTATACATTTCATGGATCATCTTTGCTGTCATCGACAGAACCTATTCGACGGCATTACAAGCCATGATTCCGTCGATTGTCGGTGCCGAAAAGCTCGAGTCATTCAACTCTGCCTCGTATGTTGGAATGCAAGCAGGCAATTTGCTCGCAGCCATTGTCATGGGAGCCGCTCTGACCGCTATGGGCATGGATCTGGTGCCTGTCCTACCTGGCGCTTGCTTTATTCTCTCTCTGTTGGCGTTGCGGGCTATGCGCAGCCGAAGGCAACTCTACTCTTCCAAACAGCTCGCTATGAGCGGCGGCATTCGTTACCTCGACCTCTTGCCAACGACGTTCACACTTCAGTCGCTGAAGGCCAACGCGTCTATATACGCTCTGATTTACACAATGGGCATGCTTGTGAGCGTGCTCGCCTCAGCATATGTGATCCATGAACTGGACGGCATGGCGCTGCAATTTGGCTATCTTGAGGCGGGATGGGCCTTTGGTTCAATCTCTGGGTGTGCGAGCTTTTTTTTGGGCCGTGGGCATTGGTGGCAGAACATTCTTGTTCATTTGGGGCTTGCTGGCCTGTTTCTTCTCGGTTTTTGGATGGTCCCAGGCGTTGTCTTGGCGGTCTTTCAAATGACGATTCTTGGTATGAGCTATAATATCGCGCGTGTTCTGATCGACGTGCAGGTTCAATCCGTTGTCCCAGTTAGTATGCTGGGACGTGCTCGCAGCCAGATCCACACACTTTGCATGGCTGTCGGGCTCTTAACCTATGGAATCATCGGCTTTTTCGGTAACACCGTCCTGCCTTCACAAATATTCGCGTATTTCGGCGCGGTTATGATCGCCGTTGCTCTCGTCCTTTACTTTAGGATGGATCGGGGAGGGCCGCTGAAAAGCCGGCTTGTTTGAGGAGTAGAGATGTCGAGCGAAGCAGAACTCGTATCCAAGGGCAAGGTTTTGGCTCTGATATTTGAGCTTTTACCCTGGGCTCGACCGTTCGAGCAGGCGCCGGTGGAAGCTTATGCCAAGTCGGTCTTCTCTGTTGCGCGCCATCATCCCGCTTGCGCCGCTCGCAGCCAAGCCATGTCGCTGTTGCAGTCACGGATTGGTGCGGTGGCGCGGCGCCGGGGTTTTTCGGAAGAACAAGCATCTCGACTTGAAAGAGAAATTGAGTTCGCGCCCGTCCTGCAGACCGGTCCGCACCTTCACCTTTTGATTGAGCCCGATGCATTCTATACCCATCTTTTCTCATTGATGGGACTGCGCGCCCATGGCAGGAGGTGCTACATCTCCTATGGTTGTTCGACCGTAAAGTTCGTGGAACGCGGCCGTAAGGGTCCTGCTTGGCTTCAAATTGAAGGCGAGGCGATCAATGTCTTCGGCCTGTCGCGCAGCAAGATGATCCCCTACAGCATTTTAGGCAGAAACAATCGCTACAGCTTCCGACTTCAAAATGCCGACAAGCCCGGCCCCGACTCAGACGCAATTTCCTACCTACGTGCGAGCTTGCCCGCCGACGCGTTTGCTTCAGCATCTGAGGCAATCAAGGCGGCTAACATCGAACTCTGGAATCGCTATTTCGACCGCCGGATCGACTTCCTTCAGTTCGATGATGATGATGTTGCCGATCTCGTGAGAGATCATCTTTGCAATGAGCGGTCCTGGTTGCGGACGGGGCTGATCGAGAACAGACCTTTTGCTGTCAAGCTGCTCGATTGCATCGATCAACTCGCCGGTTCGACGTGGCAGGGTTGGCTTAAGAACTCGACGCACTTTTTCTGGGGCTCTACTAATGGGCGGCTAATTCCGCTCTGGCTCGATGGTTGCGTTCTCCGTTCGAGAGGTGCGGATGACATCAGAATTGACTTTCTATCGGAAGGTCTGATCGAGGCCTTGGCGAAGCGGCGGATCGTACCGAACCTCCTCCTAATGTTTATCGTCACTTCGATTCTGCCCGGCGTTCGTGCACTTGGCGGAAGTCGACACACCGTCTACTATCCTTTGATGCGCTGGGCATTTTGTGAAGCGCTGAGAGGCCAGGATCATGATGCGCAGCTTCTCACCGCGCTGGCCGAGGACGAGCGACCGGGCGCGTGGGCCCACCGAATCATCTCCTCGCCATGCGAGCCATTTTCGCTCTTGAACACCGTCGGCGACGCCGGCGTTGAGACGCTTCTCGACCGGTTCGGCCACATGCGTATTGACGAAGCTGTCGGATCGCTGACAAGCTTCACAAAGGATCCTTTATGGGCGGAGCTGGCCGCAGCTTTCGCATCAGGAAAGGTGAGCAAGGGTTGCCAGCAATGGGCATTTTCCTGATCGTGCTGTAACAATCCACCGCGACACCTTATCTGCGAGGTTGTGAGCTTTGGCTCGATGACGAACTCGCACTCCTGACCCGAAGTCTTTGAATTTTGTGACGAATTCGGTTGCGCAGCGAGCGTATTTCAACTATCTTTCTCGGCGAGGCGGTACGCGCTGCCTTGGGGATTAGAACCCCCTGCTAGCGGTTGGTGCCGGCCGGTACGGCATCACACTTCTTAACCTTTGTGGTCGGGGAGCCTGTGGCGCATGTCCAGGTTCCTCGGAACTAAAGGCCATTGGGCCGTCTAGCACGGTGTTCTAACTCCCCGATCAGTGGGTTAAGCGAGTTTTCAGCGGGGGCGTACCGCATGAAACTCTCCAGTCGGGGTGTCGAACATGAATAGCCACATAGCAGCCATTCAGATCCGATCATCGAGGCGGGCGCAAGGCACGCTATCGCGAACTGAACACGACACGGTTCATCCAGTCGATCTCCATGTCGGGCAGCAGATTCGGATCCGCCGGATACAGTCGAATGTATCGTTGGGAGATCTTGGTGCCGGCATCGGTGTCAGTCTGCAACAGGTACAGAAATACGAAAGTGGCAGGAACCGTGTCAGCGCCTCGATGCTCTACGAGGTTGCAAGTCGCCTCGGCGTCCCTGTTTCAAAGTTTTTCGAAGGCCTTCCGGATCCGGTAGACTCTGAGGGCAGCCAAATCACAACCGAGATCGATGAAAGGATTGCCTATATTTCCACTGCGGAAGGGCGTCGTCTGATTGAGGACGTTTTGCTGCTTCCGGCGCGTGTCCGCAGCCGCGTTGTCGCTCTCGTCACCTCAATTGCTGAGGAAGAAATGGAAGAGCAACTCGGGACGGATCGTTAGTGTAGAAGAGTGTGAAATTGGCGGCTGTAGGGCCGCCACTCCTTGAGATTGAGACGCACAACGTCAGATCTTCGTATTTCCGCTTCGAGCCTTACAGAACGATCCGACCGATACCGTTCTCTAGAGACAGGAGAGTGCCGAAGCCGGCACTACGGTCGGCGAGATCTTTGAGAATCTCGTCCGCCATCTCGCCGTCGACCAAAACAGGAAAGGGGAGTCGATCGCGGTCTTGGTCGGCCAGTGCCTCGGTTCCGCCGATCACGATTGGACGCAGGTTGATGTCTTCCAATCGCCCACCGGGGCCGTAGTTGCAGGTCGCTACGACACTTTTCCAGACTTCCGCCGGGCTCCATTCTCGTTCCTCCTTCTGGGTGTGGAACAGAAAATTTCCGAGCCCATAGAAAATCGGTGTGTCTCGATATATCTCGATTGCTTGCAGAACTGGTGCGCCATGGCTGACGAAAAGGCCTGCGCCTGCGTTCACGCACTGATGGGCAAATTCCTGGACCCAAGAGGGTACCTGCTGCCAGCTCGGCTCCCAATGGTGGTGATGCAGGTACACGATGACAAATGTGTCGGTGCTTGCTTCTTCCACGATCGCGGAAAGCTGGGCCCAGGCGCTATGTCTGTCGATCACGATATGGCGGACATTGTGATCGGCTTTACGAAATGTCGTTCCGTAAAAGTCTATTTCGATGTTGTCATCGACCTCAGGCGAATCCTCGGGTTGGGCATAATTGGCTCTTTCCAGATTTGAACTTAGAAATCGGCTTTGTATGGAGCGAAGTATGTTGAATGTTTCCACCTCTACATCGAATACTCTTGAGACCTTCAGTCTGTTGATGCCGGGCCTTGCCATCCGGCCCTGGCTTGCATCCTCAGCATACATGAACGACGGTCCTGGGCCGGCATCCATAGCAATCAGTGCCACGCTCCTTAATCCGAATGTTTTCTTCTGAGGCTTGGCGGCACGACTCTTATCCGCACCGATACCGGCATGAAGAAAGTCTTGTAACGCCACCTCCTCCAGCGTCGAAAGGATTCCGGACGGGCCGAGATCAAAGGCATGGTTGTTTGCCAAGGCGAGGCTGTTAAATCCTAACTCCTTCAGAGCTGGTAAAACCTCAGGTGCGGAGGCGCCGAAGTATGAGCCCTTGAGTGGCCAGCCGCCATAACGGCCATAAATGGTCGTCTCAAGATTGGTGAAAGCGACGTCGCTCGCCTTAAGAATCTGTGCGATGTCATGCAGTCTGGGGTCACTTATTGTTCTCAGATCGTGACGGATTAGTGATTGACCAGTCAGGGCAATGGAAAAGGGCGAGGACATGAAGTCTCCCTTGATTTTTTGATAATCGATAAGCTATGCGTTCAGCCAATTGGCCAAGGAAAAAGCGCGCGGAGTGCGCCTCTAGTTCGAAGCCTGCGGTGAGACGTCAATTTTGAACCATTCCTCGCTCAGCCGCTTCAACGTTCCGTCTCGCGTCGCAGCTTCGATGGCGCTATTAAACGCGGTGATCAGGTCCTGATCATTCTTTCGCAGGCCGACACCGACGCCCGGTCCCCACAGGCCGCCCGAGAGCTGTGGACCGTATAACGTTGCGGTTTCGCCATCCTTGCTATCCAGGAATGCTTTCCATGTGAAGTAATCGGCAAGGCCGCCGTCGATCCGCTCGGCCACGAGATCTAGATGCATATTGTCTTGGGAATCGTAGCTTCTGATCGTCGCGACCTTACCGAACAGCTCATTCAACACGGCCTCCGAATTCGAAGATCGCAGAACGCCAAGGGTTTTGCCGGCGAGCGCCACGCGAAGTTGATCAAGCATGGTCTGCTCTTCGGCATCGATGCTCGTCAGGTTCAATTTCTTCGATGTATCGGTCGCAGGCAGGTTGAGGTTCTTGCGCACGACGAGTTGGTTGAAACCTCCGGCGTAGGGCTGAGAGAAGGCGATGGACTTCTTTCGCTTTTCCGTAATCGCCATGCCTGACATGATGGCGTCGAACTTGCCAACGGTCAGCGCCGGTATAATGCCGTCCCAGTCCTGCGCTGCGAAAGTGCATTCCACATTCATCCGCCGGCAGAGTTCACGCCCGACCTCGATGTCAAACCCGAACAGCTTACCTTCGGCATTGATGGCATTCCAGGGCGGCGACGCACCTTCGGAAGCGATGGTGATTGCCTTTCTATCCATCGCGACTGAGTTGGTGGCGCAAATCAGCAGGGACAATAGAGCGAGCATTGTGGTTCGTTTCACGACGATAGTCCTTTCATTATTGGGTTTGAATCTTACGGTTCTGATAAGCCAGCGGTGACCCCGGGCTTAGCTTCGCGTTCCAGCGGTAGCGAAGGGTGGCTTTGGTGGGCGCTATTTTGAACGGCCCGGGATGGCGAGTGGGGGTTGGTTGTGCGCGCCCAGTGCATTTCGAGAACCCCAAAAATCTTCGTAATCACGAGGGTAAGGAACAGGTAAAGACAGCCGGCGACAACGAAGACTTCGTACGGGGCGAACGTCTCGGAGACCAACTGGCGTGCGAGACCGGTTATCTCCAGCAAGGTGATCGTGCTTGCGAGTGAACTTGCCTTCAGCATGCCAATGACTTCGTTCGCGTAGGCTGGAAGAACAATGCGGATCGTCAGCGGGAAGATGATCAACCGAGCCATATGCAGGCGCGATATGCCCAAGGCTTTGGCCGCCTCTATCTGGCCTTGCGGGATCGCACGGATTCCGCCGCGAAGAACTTCTGTGGTATGGGCAGCGCTATTCAAGGTGAAGGCAATGAATGCGCACCAGAACGGTTCTCTTATCAAGGGCCAGAGAAAACTCTGCCGGATAAACGGAAGCTGCGCGACGCCGTAGTAGATCAGAAAAAGCTGCACAAGCAGTGGTGTGCCGCGAAAGGCATAGGTATAGGCAAGCACGGGTGCAGAGGCCCAGAGGTTGGATGACGCGCGCAGGAAAGCCAACGGTATCGAGATCGCAAAGCCCGAAGCAAGTGATGCAAATGTGAGCGCCATCGTCAAGAGGAGGCCTCTGGGAAGGGTGAAAAGTGCTTCGAGGGCTACTGAGGTACTCATCACGTCAGCCTTTCGCGCAGGAAAGGGAGTACCGACGTTCGATCAGCTTGAACGAGAGCAGGGAGAGGCTCGTGAGCGTAAGATAGATTGCGGACGCGGCGAGATAGAAGGGAAGGGGCGCGCGCAGGGAACCTGCGCCTACATAGGCAACACGCATGACATCCGTCAGCCCCACGACTGAGATCAGCGACGTATCCTTTATCAGGGAGATACAAAGATTACAGAAGGCGGGTAAGGCGATTGGGATCATCTGGGGAATGATAATCAGGAGCCATACCTGCCAGCGGGACAGCCCGAGTGACATGGCCGCTTCCCTTTGGCCCGCCGCAATTGCGTTGATAGCCCCACGGAATATCTCTGCAGCATAGGCGCTGAACACGACGGTCAAAGCCGTTACCCCGGCGGCGAACGCATTGATCTCGACGTAGCGACCAACAACCGCGCTGAGGAGAGCCGTTCCACCAAAATACATAAGGAGAATAATGAGGAGTTCGGGAACACCTCGAACAATCCCCGTATAGGCCTGCATACCGCCTGCGAGAGTTTTTCGGCTTGAGTTTCTGAGAATTGCGATAAGCAACCCTAATGTGGTTCCAAGTGCGCAGCTCAAAAAAAAGACGATGAGCGTGTTCGTCAAGCCATGAAGGAACTGGTCCGTAAAGTCTAGTGGATGGAATCTAACGCTTGGTGCCCGCGTTTAACGGCGGCGATGATTTTGTCGGGATCGGCGGTCCAAGTGAAGGGCTTTGGCTTTTTGTTGTGCTCAACGAGGAAACGGTTGATGGCGGCCTGGAGATCGACGACGGAATGGAAAACGCCGCGTTTCAGACGCCGCTTCGACAGCCTGGCGAAGAAACCCTCCACCGCGTTGAGCCATGAGCTTGAAGTCGGAGTGAAGTGGAAGGTGAAACGCTCGTGACGGTCGAGCCAGGCTCTCACCTTGGGATGCTTGTGGGCAGCATAGTTGTCGAGGATGACGTGGACGGCCTTGTCGTCCGGCACCTGGGCGTTAATGGCGTTGAGGAAGCGGATGAACTCCTGATGACGATGACGCTGCATGTTGCGACCGATGACGGTGCCGTCGAGCACGTTGAGGGCGGCAAACAGCGTGGTTGTGCCGTGCCGCTTGTAGTCGTGGGTCATGGTGCCGAGCCGACCCTTCTTCATCGGCAGGCCCGGCTGGGTGCGGTCGAGCGCCTGGATTTGGCTTTTCTCATCGACCGACAACACGACGGCGTGGGCTGGCGGATCAACATAGAGGCCGACAACGTCTCGCAGCTTGTCGACGAATTTCGGGTCGTTGGACAATTTGAACTGCCGCCACCGATGAGGTGCGAGGCCATGCGCTTTCCAGATACGCCTGACTGCGCTGGCGCTGATGCCGGCGGCCGTCGCCATCATGTCGGCCGTCCAGTGCGTCGTCTCGCCCGGCGGATCAGCCAGCGTCAGGGCCACCACACGCTCGGCGACATCGGGTCCGAGCCGCACAATACGCGACGGCCGCGTCTTGTCGCGCAGGAGACCCTCGACGCCTTCTGTGGCGAAGCGCTCTTGCCAGCGCCATACGCAGGTCTTCGATTTGCCGGTCTGGCGCATAATCTCGACAGTCCCGACGCCATCGGCACTCAGCAGGATGATCTCGGCCCGCCAGACGTGCTTTTGGGGCGCATTGCGATCCCTGGTCAAGGCCATTAGGCGTTGGTGATCTGTTGGCGAAACGGTGAACGATATTCCTGTGCGCATGCGCCAGACTCGCATGCCAACCCAGCAAATGGAATCCCATACGGGACTCTTATGTCAGGCGGTAACCACTAGCAAATCCTAAGCTCCTATTTTCATCGCGAATAGTAGATATTTATAAGTATACATACTACTCATTACTTCACTTGAGATGTACATGTAACCATATGGCGAAATAAAAGTCTCTGTTAACTAATGATTAATATGACTTATATCTAAAAATATACTTTGCCTTTCGGCCGTCAATTTATAAGATGAAAGAAATATCGATAAGTATGGCTTATGGCCCATTGCGTTGTGCGATATGGGCTGGGGGATGGACGCCTATGGAGATCGTTGGATCAATGGTAAGGATCCGTCAGCTTCAAGTCCTGAGGGAGGTCCTGCGCGCGGGATCGGAAAGGCTTGCAGCGCGAGCGTTGGGAATATCGCAACCGGCGGTTAGTCAGAACGTCAGGCAGTTGGAGGAGGCGATCGGCTTTGCACTCTTTCGTCGCGAGACAAACAGATTAATACGCGCCCTCGCTGAGTTCGACTCTTGGGCTTCCCAAAAGGCGATGAATCTGAATCTCTGGCACAAACTGGAGGTTTGCGATGGGAGCGGCGATTTCATTACGTGCAGATTTTGACGCGGAAGGTCTTCGGCGTCTGGCCCGCCAAAGCAAGCATGCGGCTCAAGCACGTCGTCTTTTGGCACTTGCCGCGATCTATGAGGGAGGCTCACGCTCGGATGCGGCGCGGCTGGGCAATGTGACGCTGCAGATCGTGCGCGATTGGGTCTTGCGGTTCAATGCCAATGGCCCCGAGGGGCTGATCGATGGCAAGGCTCCAGGACCCCGGTCACGGTTGAACGATGTTCAGCGGGCCGCACTGGCAAAGGCCATTGAGCGGGGTCCGACGCCCTATCTCGACGGGGTCGTGCGCTGGCGGCTGTGTGATCTGGCCCAATGGCTCTGGGAAGATTTTCGTGTCTCGGTGAGCCAACAGACGCTGAGCCGGGAGGTGCGTGCCCTTGGTTATCGCAAGCTGGCTGCGCGACCGAAACATCATGAGCAGGACCCTCAAGCCATTGAGGAGTTTAAAAAAACTTCCCCGCCGCAGTGGCAGAGATTGCGAGCGGAGTGGCACAAGGAAAACGAATAGAAATTTGGTACCAAGACGAGGCCCGGATAGGGCAAAAGAACAAGATCACCCGTCGCTGGGCAAAGCGAGGCTCAAGGCCGTTCGCGCCGCATGACCAGCGAACCCGCTCCGCCTACATCTTCGGTGCCATCTGCCCCAAGCTCGGCAAGGCCGCCGCTCTCGTCATGCCGTGGTGTGATACCCACGCAATGACCCAGCATCTGGCAGAAATATCCCGTCACATCGCCGATGGCGCACATGCCATCCTCATCATGGACCAGGCCGGTTGGCATATGTCCAACGCACTCGTTGTCCCCACCAACATCACTATTCTGCCGCTGCCGCCGAAATCGCCAGAGCTGAACCCGGTTGAAAATCTCTGGCTCTTCATGCGCGAGAACTGGCTTTCCAACCGCATCTTCAAATCCTACGACGATATCGTTGCCCATTGCTGCGACGCCTGGCGCAAACTCGAGAGCCAGCCTTGGCGGATCATGTCCATCGGACGCAGAGAATGGGCCGATGGGTTCTGATCAATGAGGACGCGTATAAGTCCTACCGACAAGGCATGGGAACTTCTGCACACAATCGATGCGGCGTTCGCGGGGCTAGACCGGATTGGACCGTCGATCGAATTTCTGCGCAACAACGATACGCGAGTGATTGGGATCGCAGCGCCGAGCGCGTTCTCGTTCGGGACCTTACCGAGGGTTGTCAAGAGCATCAGAGAGACAAGCCGTTCCTATAAAGTGCAGGTCAAATCGGGCAGCTATCAGCAGATCGCTGACCATGTTCAAAGCGGTAGGGTGGATCTCGGGATCTCACGATTGCCGCTAGACGAACGCATCTTCGATTGGATGCCAATTGGTGCGGCGACCAACGTGTGTTTGTTTCCACCAAATCATCGGTTCTCATTGCAGCATGTGGTCACCGCCAAAGATCTTGTCGGTGAAGCCATTATCGACATCGACCCGCAAGTTGCGTCTCACCAGATGAGCGTCAATGCGCTGCGACATATAGGAATTCAGCCGGAAATTGTCGTTGAATATGACTCGAATGGTCACGATGTCGGCTACGTAAAGGCAGGGATTGGCATCTCCATTTCGAACGAGATTATTGCGAAGGAATATGCCAGTTTCGGCATCGAGTTCCGGCCGTTCCAGCCAGGAGCAGTATATCACTATGTTATTATCTGGCAGAAGGAGCGGAAGCTGAGTGATGCTCTTCGATTCGTTGCCGAGATTCTTGTCGCAGCGGCGGTGGATCAGGCTCGCTAGCCGTGCTGCACTTGCCGTTCCAATATGGCCGCTCCCTCGGCTGAAAGCATCGAGATCAATAGATTGGTGCTTAAGGAAATTTCCATGAAATAATTGCTTCTTGTCCTGGGGTGGCTGTATGTGGTGGTCGAATGCGGCTTAACGCGCTTCGACGGGCAAATGGCGGCGTCACACTAAAAACTTTGACCGAACAACCTCAGCCAGAAAGTCAAGTAGATGTCGATTGAGGCGATCAGGAACGGTTGCAAGAAGCCCGTGAGGCTCACCCTCATACTCGATCAGGCGGGCAACCACGATACCGGCCGCCGCTGTGCGGCTGGAGGGGCCGATTGGTACGGTTTTTATCGTTTGTTCCATGGATGACTAAGGTTCGGATTGTAAAGGAAGCGAAATCGCTACGAAAGTCCGTTCGGCTGAAGGCGTCGACGCAGTCGAGCGTGGCCTTGGGACTGGCCATGATTCCGAGAGTGAACGACCATTGGAGGATACCATCGCTCACAGGGCTGGTAACCTATCCAAAGGCGTAGAATGTTTTCGCAAATTCCTGAAGGAAGACAACGCGGTCCTTGCGGATCTGGGACTTCATGCCCTCGAACGCACTCGCATCTGTCGTCCTTCAGAAGATAGCCCGCAAGGAACGCTATAAGGACGGACTTGGGCATGCGAGATGCGCCATGGCGGCTCAGATAGCGGGCAATCCCGCCACCCCCATCGAGAAGCCGACGAGAGCAACCTCATTGAGACCGAGTGCTTCCAATACGGCGGCAAGATCGTCGGCATACGTGTCCTAGTTGTACCCATCCGCCGGATGTCCAGATTGGCCAAAGCCACACCGGTCATATGTGATAACACGGTATCCAGCCTCCAACAGGGGTAGGGTCTGAAATTCGAACATATCACCGGTCAGCGGCCAACCATGAATGAGAACCGCGGGGCGACCCTTGCCCATTTCTTTCACGTGTAGCTGCACGCCATCTTTTGTTTTCACAAATACCGTGATTATCTCCTCGAATCAGCCTCTGAATAGCTGCTGAAAGTGTCACATGTTCCGCGGAATTGGGCTGACTCTGCGGTTGGATGTTGGCATGCTGCCTCCGCCCGTGGTGCCTTGGCTTTCATTTTTGAACTGGTGATTGTTCCATGGGTCTGACCCTGACGTTGTCGGCTCGTCCATCGTCTATCCTTGGCCCAATGTCGGCAAGGCAGCGACCACGCGAAGTGAAAGTCCTTCATAAGGTTCGAGGTTTATCGTCAGTTCTCCAGTCTCCGGCAGGTCGCCTTCGATGGTTTCGTGGATCATGTCGATTACAGGGCCGGAAGCCTGATTTTCCAGTTTGACGATTTCCGAAACGGGTGTGTTCCCAAAATTCAACGCGGTGATCTGCGTCCCGCGATCTTCCGGAAGCTCATGAACCATGATCAGAAGCCCCGGTGAGTGAACATCGGGGATCGCGATCTGGCGCGACATTGCAATGCCATATGCTTCCCTGACCGACAGCAGCTTCTTGAGCTGAGATGCAAAAGAGCCCGGCTTTTCGAGCTGATCGGCAAGAGAACCATACAGCGACTTTGCCCTAGGGAGGCCATGGGAGGAACGCTCGACATGGGGCAGGGTGCCCATGAGGTCATAGGCGCCACGGTGGATCCACCGTGTGTCCCCGTCCGCCACGAGTGACCCGACGCTTTCGATGGGCAGTGGTAACGCCCCCACGATATCCCATCCGGAAAGCGCAAAGATTCCCGGCTGAAATGCGTTGTACATAGCTAGAAGCAGGTGGACTTTCTTGATCAGCTCAACGTCATCGTCCGAAAGCTGCGTGAGATCCTCGATGTTCAGAGCGGCTGCAATCACGCTAGCTGTCGTGCAGGAAACGCCATTCGTCACAAACTTTTGATTGTAAGTTGCCTTGGCTCCGCTCAGTCTCTCATACATCGTCTCGCGCAGGTGGGTTCGAAGCGTTCTTCCTTGCCAGGTTTGCCCCTGAAACGTGTAGATGTCGTCGGCGTGCAGCGTCCAAAAGTGGACAAGCTCGAGTGTCAGCTCGTCATGGTTCTGAAGAGCGTGGATGAGGCTCGCAGGGTCTATCCCGAACTCGTGGACAGTACGCAGCATCATTCTCAGGAATTCGGTGTCGCCAGTAAGCAAGGCATGGTGATAGGCGGGTCGCGTAACGAAGTCGTAGGAGAGATCTGCCCCCCCTTTGGACATCGTGGCGATGTCGTCGACCGCGAGGTTCAATTCCTGAAACGAGAATGCACCTGCCTTTCGGATCACACCCGCCAAGAGTTGATTGCCGACGACGGACAGAGGATGTCCTTCCGACCATGCTTTTCCGGAGCCCAAACCTTCGACCCCAAGAAAGCCATTGGCATCCAAACGCAGACCTCGTGCGCCGAGCACATCGATAGAGTGAAGGGCATCTCCGACAATCATCTGCTGCGCTGCGAACGAAGGGTCGAGCCAATTGAGGCTCGGCTGGCCTTTCTTGAAATAATGGAGGTAAACCCATCGCCGCTCTACGCCATCGACACCTAGAACGGGCGGGGTCGCGCTCCAGTCGGTTTCCTTGACGCCGGGTTCAAAGAAGATGACCCGTTGCAGATGACCGACGATGTAGCCCTTAGCACAGAGGGCGTCGACGGCTGGACCGCCCAGATTTGCCGCGTCCTTGCCTTCCTCGACCTCAGGCAAGAGGCCCCAGTCCTCAATGGCGATCTCGACCATGTGATAAAGGCCGGGGTAATCCTCATAGGCTCTCTCCGCCAATCGGAAATCTGGCCCTTTACCAGTGTGTCCGGGGATCACGTGCGTCGAGCACTACGGCGTTAAACGCCGCTGCCATGCGCCCGAGATTCACGAATTCCTCTTGGGTCCCGAAGGCCGGGTCCGTGCCGACACCGATCCTGTCAAAATGACCATCGACAGAAGGCGTCAGTTCGTCGCCCCTCCAACCACCCGCCTGCTTCGTCGGCCCGATATGAATTGCTTTTATCCCGACGTTAGAAAGGCTGGACCATAGCTTCGCATCGCCTAGGGCCGCGAGCACCGACCCGTCGCGGTCGGTTATGATAGAGCTGGGGTATGCGGAAAACCAAACCGAGGCGATCGCCGCTGCCGATCGCGGGTTGGCCTCTCCGTACCGGCGCTGCCACATACGTGCCTTACCTCCGTAAAGCGCAGCTCGTTCCCGTGCGTAGGCCAACATAGAGTTTGTACGAAGTTTCTGCGTATATTGGGTGTCTTGATTGCCCATATTCGACCTCAAAAGTAATTGCGATCTTCGGACCAGATAAATAGTCGGCTTGGCGCGTTAGTCGGGGGAGCGTCCCGCTATTCTGTCCATATTTTGATCATGGGTCCTAAACGTCCCATGATAGGATCTTTTCCCGGTATCCTTACCCGCGCGATCTGCTTCAGTTGCGCTTCAGAAGCGGCCGAGGTCCGGATGTCGGCTTCTTGACCGGCCGGATATGCACCAATCATGACAAAGTCGCTGGTCGAACTGAGCTTCTTGTGCCCAGTACCTGCAGGGAGCGCCAAGGCGTCGCCAGATCTTACGGTCACCTCAAACCCGCTCATACCTCCAATCAACAAATCGGCTTCCCCTGAGGCAACCCCTAGCACTTCATGCGCCATCGAATGATAATGATGATAATTGAAAACACCGTTGCGCCAGATTCCTTCCCAGCCATTCTTGGCAAATAGCTGTTCAAACCCACTGGCAGCGTCCATTGGGTCGATGGCCGATTTGTATAGCAACACCGGAAGCTTGGTGTTGTTTGGGACCCAACCGCTGGGCTGAAGAAAAATTCGCTCGACGTCCATGATACCCTCCCCGCTGAGAGCGCAACGAAGGGAGCACTCAAAATGTTCCTTAGCCTAGGTGAAACGGGAGGATACTGCGGCGAATGGTAAGGATCCGCCGTCCGCGCACAGACACCAGCGGCGAATACTGGTGGAACCTTCGAAGGCAACGCCTACTGTTTTGGAGATCTCGAAGGCACTGGGAAACCTTCTCGTCTAGATACGATATTCCAGCCCCCAGCCGGACGGTTTAGGAAAGAGCATGATTTTCCATCTTGGAATAACCAAGCGATCTCAATGGCAAAGCCCCTCTCGTCGAGAGAGGACGCTTCAAAGTTGGAAAAGACAATCGTTCGGCAACAGGCACTACTGAGGTGTCCGAAGGCTGTAGTCCAAGCGGCTGAGTGATGTCGGCTCCATACGAGACGGTTCATCTACCGTGCCGGAAATCAGGGCCTCAGCGCCAAGATCGATCCCGACGTTGAACGGCTGGGAGTTGATCGCCGCGATCTCCACCGCGAGGCGGTTCAATTCTGCAGCTAAACCTTCGAAGCGGTTAATGGTCATGAGTTCCTCCTCTGACAAGGCAACCAAAATTTGCAATCGAAGACAACACACTTTATTTTCTGCAGGAGACCTCTTTGATTGCGGCCTGGGCAACATCCAGTCCGCAACAAAGAACTTCCGGGACCAGGCAGTTTGCCGGCATAACATACGCTCAAGCACCGAAGCTGGTCCACGATGCAAGCTGAATGCCCCTCGCAATTGAAGCGTTGCATGTATCGAGACCTCAGCGCCTATCGCATTCAAGACAAGCGCCGCCGATGAGCCCGCCGGCTTCATTCACGGAGACGCTACAATAGATCCTCATGTTCGTGTGGGGCTCGCATTGTTTTTCGCTTCTGAGCGCCGATATGTGAGGTATCGATACTCGACGCCATTCTGGTGGTGACCAGATCGTTTTGAGATCATGTGCCCTAGAACCACAGCTCCGGTGAGAAATGCTTTTAACGCCCGGTCGCCTTACACTCGGCATAGTCCTGCCGATTCAGACCAGCCATACCCATAACTTTAACTATCCCAGTCAGATAGCCATCGCGCGCAAGGCCGACGAACTCGGATTTGATGCACTTTGGGTGCGCGATGTGCCGTTGAACAGCGATAGTTATCCTGATCCCGTAGGTCATTCCGATCCTTGGGTGCTCCTAGGCGCTCTGGCAATGGCGACCACAAACATCCAACTTGTTACCGGAGCAATCGTCCTGCCGCTTCGCAATCCCTTGCATATTGCGAAGGCCGCGCTCTCCGTAGGCGCTCTGTCGGGCGGACGTTTCGTCCTCGGTCTCGGTTCTGGCGATCGTCCTTCTGAATTCGCGGTATTTGGAGAAGAGTTCGATCGGCGAAAGGAGATCTTCCGAAGCAACTGGAGACGTCTAGCTGCGGCCTTGGGGCCTGACGGTGAGGTGCTGGACGGTGACGGTAGGGTTCAAGTTGAATTCTCAATTCGGCCGTTGAGAGCAGAAAGCGCTATTCCGTTTCTATCTATTGGATCCGCCTCGCAGTCGCTGGAATGGATAGCCAGGACTGCCGCAGGTTGGGCCACATACTACCGACCCTTGGCAGCACAGGCGGATCGCATCGCGTTGTGGAAGACCGCAATCGGCAAGGTAACCACTGACTTTAGAAGTTTCAGCCAGTCCATGGTGCTTGAACTCGTCGACGATCCGGACGCGAGCACCGAACCTCTCGGCCTCGGTATTCGCACCGGACGAAAGGGGCTGATCCGGTATCTCGACGAGATCGGGAACCTTGGTGCAAACCATGTCATGCTGAATATCGTTCCTGGCACTAGGTCGGTGGACGAAGTGCTGCAGGAGATCGCGAAAGACGTATTGCCCGACATCAACAATTCGAAGGCCGAGGCTGTGATTTGAGAGATTTTGTCCGAACTGCCGTTGAACGACGGGTTCCTGAGCCTTACTGGTCAGAAAATAGGCCGCATCGAATACGACCAGCCATAAGGCGATTCCGGACTGTTCGGGCCCGGTTCTGTCTGCTGGCGGGTCCATTGGCGATTTTCCTTCGATGCTTGTCGGCGGGATTTCAATGCTCCCCCCTTCAGATGTTCCATTAACTTGCTCTCGTGCGGGGCTGGATCACTCGAATTTCCGCGACGACATGCTTGGACGCTTCCGGAGGACTGCCCGGTTCGTCTCTGCGACGACATTCGCACCCAGGGAACAGGCGACCGGCGAGATAGAAAGGGTCAACCGGATCCACGCCCATATCCGCACGGATAGGATGAGAGTCTAACGTGTGTTCAAATCAATGCTTCTCGGCAGAATCGTATATGGCTAGCCAAACCGCCTCCAGCTTGGCCGCTGTCGATAGTGCACCACCGACCCGAGCGGTTGGCCTTACAGGTCGATGCCGACGGATGTGATGCCATTCCCCTTGTCGTCGATGTGTCCAGCAAAGGCTGACGATTTTAAAACAGATACTCGTGTTGCGTCGTGGCTTCCGTTGCTGATTGAAGCCGGGATACGAGCCCTCCTTCTGTCAGCTCGCTGACATCGCCAGATGGGCTGGCGCGGCTACCTTATTTGATGGTAGTGGCGCACTTGGTCGATAATGTTGCCTGATGCGATGGTGACCGCCGGCTATTTGGGAGGAATTCATATGAAGCCTGCAGTAACCGCCGGGAACCTCGGCAATGCCGTGATGCTCGGCGTGGTCCTGATGCTTTTCGGCGACCTTCTCTTTGCGGTAAACGACGCCGTTGGGAAGTGGCTTGTTGCGAGCTTTGCTCTGGGCCAAGTACTCGTGATGAGGTCGCTAGGCTCATTCATCGTCCTGATGCCAATGATTGCACGGCAGGGGCCGAGGGCGTTGCTGGATGTTCGGCAACCGGGCCTGCTGTTCGGCCGCGCCGTCATGGCGACTGCGGATGTATCCCTTTTCTACGCGGCGGTGGCCTATCTGCCACTTGCCGACGTGATCACCTTCTACATGGCGGCACCGATCTATGTCGCTGCTCTGTCGCATTTCCTTCTGGGCGAGAGGATCGGATGGAGGCGTTGGCTTGCTGTCGGGGTTGGATTTGCGGGTGTGGTGATCGCGCTGAGGCCATCGACCGCGATGTTTACCCTGCCTTCGTTATTTGCTGTCGCCGGGAGCATCGGTTTCGCCCTGACACTTATCTTGAGCCGTTATCTTCGATCGACAAGCGACACCGCTCTTGTCACCTCGCAGACGCTCGTGGTTATGGTAGTGGGCATAATTCTGTCGGTCAGCGACTGGCGGGAGGCCGGGTTCGATATTTGGATCGCAATGCTTTTCCTCGGTGTCGTCGGTACTTGCGCCCATCTTCTGCTGACGCGCGCACTGAAACTCGCGCCTGCCTCACTGCTCGCCCCACTGCAATATACACTTTTGCTGTGGGCGGTCGTGTTTGGGTTTGTGTTCTTCGGCGACATTCCTGACGCCCAACTTCTAGCCGGCGCTGCGATCATCGTCTTTGCTGGCCTATTCATCTTCTACCGAAAAAACGTCAAAGGCGAGGATGCTCAGCCAACCATTCCGTTGGACGGCCGTTGAGCAGGCCGTTCCGATAGGATTGCAGAGGGGACAAGCTTCAGCTTGAAACGGGCATAAGTCACATGGTCGATGTCCTCGCGCTGAGGGGCTCAAAGATTAACCGTTCGCCCCGATGCTCTGGCGCAGCGTTTCCGTAATGCTGATGAGATTGCTTCCCGGCTGAATGGTCGGACAGGGCGCCGGTTTGCCCTTCTTAACAGGCTTCGGGGCATTCTTTTTCTCGGCGATCATGGCCAGCAGGCCCTCGTAGACCGGGTCCTCGACCATAACCGGCGACCAGACCTTTTTCCGGTGCTTGATAAGCTGCACGAGCGGCATCATTTGCGGCTCGGCCTCGCCAGCAAAGCTTTCGAAGTAGCTATCCTCAGCCCGGACCTCATCTTCGTATTGCAGGGTCGAGAGCACGATGTCTTCGCCGCGCGGCTCAAGGGCGACTGCCCTTCCCTGGGATCCGAGCGCCAGCCAAGAGACGCCAACAACGTTGGAAGCGGCCATAGCATCGCGATGATGGAGTATGCCTCCTGGCCGACTGGTTCATTCGGGGTCAGGTAACGTGGCTGTTCCAAATAGACCCATTGGACCGAGACCTTTGGCGCGAACATCTCGAGATCGGTCGTGCGAGTGCTCTCAAGGGCCACGCTGTCGACGTCTCTATTGGTGATGAATGTCGTGGTCGCTCTCGCCGCGGGCATAGCCCTTGGCCTCGGCATCTTCGCTGACAGTCTCCCAGTGACGCCGTTGACATATGCGCTAAAGACCCGTTTTCCTGTCTACGATTAATGTCTTCGGCGAAGACCCGTTCGATGTCATCGATATGGGAACGCCTTTTTTTGACGCCGTCTTCTGGTCACGATGCCCCGCTATCCGGCCGCCCATGGATACGGATCAGGGGACATCTCGATGAGGAATACAGTCTTCAATGCGGCGGCAATTCACCTTGGCTTTCGCACTTCCGTCTTGCGCATCCAGTAAGGCCCCTTGGAGTGCTCTCTTTTGTGAGAGGAAGTCGGGGCGATCTCGATTGCAGAATACCAATGGCTTGGGAGGTGAGCAGCGAAGTATCGCTTCTGGCAGGCTACGCCCGGCGTAAACCCCATTCGCGCTCGAAGAGCTCCTCCTCATCTAGGAGTTGCGTCTTTACCATAGCCTTTGGTGGATGATTACGCTCGATCAATGGTAGCGGTGCCGCAGTAACTGCGACTTCTTCGACAAACTCCTTACCCCCACGGTTGGCGACCGAAAAGTTGATCGCTGCGCCGGGCTCGAGTGTCCCAACGCCGGCCTTCTGCAGCACCTTGAGGTTGACGTAGATGTCGGCACCGCCGTCTGACGGGATGACGAATCCGAAGCCTTTAGCGGCGTCGAACCATTTCACGGTTCCTGATTGCATATTGTTCTCTTGATGTTGGCCATTTTCCGAGAAATTGTTGGAAACGCACGACCGCAAATGGATGCCGAAGACAGCTCGCAAATCGCTCGCTGACGCGGCACTTGCGCATCGCCCCTTCGATTCTTGCAAAATTCGCCCTGATTTGCAACCCAGCGGAAAAGCGACACCATTCGTGCCCCGACAAACTCGAACCCTGCGGGTTTTCGGGCGTTTTCTTCGGATGAAACGGAGATCGAACATGAGAACCTTCCTTATCGCATCCGCCATCGTAATCGCAGCAGCTTCAGTTAGCCAGGTATTCGCTCTGGACGAGCTCGCCAAATACCGGTCCCAGAACCGCGTCATCATCCTGTTCGGTGGATCAGGAGACCAGAAGCTCGCGAAACAGGTCGAGATCTTGAAAACCCAGGAGAGCGGTCTCGCCGAGCGCGACGTCGTGGTGATGACCGTAATTGGGGACGAGGTAAGACCGGTGCATGGGGATGCCACTGGCGTCGATGCTCGCAAGCTGAGACAGGAAGCCGATATCAACGGCAACACGTTCGAGGCTGTTTTGATCGGCAAGGACGGCGGCGTCAAGCTGCGCAGTCTCGACGTCGTGACGGGCGGCAAACTATTCGAATTGATCGACAGCATGCCGATGAGAAAGGCCGGGAGGGGCTGACCTACTGCTGGGCGACGCCCGGAACTCCTGTCGGCATGGGGTCAATGACGAAATCGTACCCGCCCACGTCCACCAGGCCTTGGATCGAGACCGCCCGCCAGCGGATCGAATACGTATCCGGGCGAAGAGGGGTTGAAAGGGGGATTTCCAGATCGGTGCCATTCTCGCCGGTACGGAGGTCGCCGATCGTCACGCGAGCGCCGCGCGAGTTCCTGATCTCCACGATCGTTTCCTTCAGACGGACGCGTTGGGAGAAGGCCAGAACCATGTTGAAGCTGGTGACGTTGGCTTGCTCATGCGCATCAGGCTGAGAGTTCTCGAGCCGGGCGCTTGCGACAGAAGGCAGGCCGAGGAGCATTGCGGCGGTGATGCATAGTCCAATTCGCGACAGCTTTTTCATCGCCTTTTCCTTCGGGAACCTGAACGTCAATCATGCTGCGAGGTCCGCACTGCTGGAAGCGTAGATCACCGATTGTTAAGTCCGTCTTGGCAAAAAATAGTTAGCAAAGTGTAGTGCGATAGGTTCCTGCTGCCGCGATGCAAGAAGGCAACAGGCAGCCAGCCGACTTTATCTTGAAGTGCACCGCGCGATCGCTCGACGCCGGTTTCAAATGGACCCGACCGTCCCGTCAGACCTCTGGTCACTTGGTTCCGGCTGACGCAACGGTAGGTGTCGCGATCAAATTTCGTCCCTTCATGGAGCGCTCTCGAGATGCCGGCCATCAAGTGGCTCCGGGGGTCCGTGTGTTCATAATGCGACCTCCTACAAAGTCTCCGACAATGCGACGCGCGAAGGTTGCTCGCGTCCGAAGTGGATACGGACCCGACAAATTTGCACTCCTTCACGGCATGTGAGGGACCGGTTCGCTGATGATGATGCCGATGGTTTCGCCTTGGCGTTGGAAGCTTTCAACGGCGCGTTTCGCAGCGCCCGAAGCTCCGGCCCCACGTAGCCAGGTCGGTCTTTAGTGGTTCGGGGTCGACGGCCAGGAGTTGCGACCGGAGAGTATCGGAATGGTGAGGGAAGCCTGAGACAAAGTGGTCATGGATGTGGTCGAGCAGGAAGGCTTCGCTCATGGGTTGGGGAGGGTGACCTCCGTTGGCGTGTCTCAAGGATCCATCATGGCGCTCGACGCGGTCGCGTCGGGACGCTGGAAGATCGGTACCCTCGCATCGTCTGTTGGGCGACTGGCCGCTGCCGCCTTTGCCCGCAACGGAGCGAATGGCAATTGTGCTTGTGCACGGCAAGGAAGACGCGACTATACCGTCAAGGGCACCCGGAGCGGCGGACGGACAACTGAAGACGGCCGGGTATGACAAGACGCTCGATATCGGGCCGCGTCGGCCACACCATCTCGATCTTTGATGCGCAGGAGGCGCTAGTGTTTCGAAAAACGAGATTCGCCACCTGACCACCTAACAGGCAGCTATGTCCGATCGCACATCTCAAAGTGAGATCGTCAGACTAGCGCGGCGAGCGGCACCGTTGCCGGATGCCTCCAGCAGCCGAGTAAGTGTCGCTCACGGCGTCGTACCCCATAGTGTACCGCCCGGCACACCATCTAATGTGTCTGATTTCATCTGGGGTCAGGATCGACGCTTCCGAGCTAGATTCTGATTTATCGTCGCCCGCGTATGCCGATACGGACTTCTCTCGCGTTGTTTCATTTTCGTCGTTGACCGGCATCCGCAAGGCATAGGCGGGTGTCAGAACGGTGCATACCAGAACTGCACTCAGCGTGAACATAGAAGCAAGTTTAACGACTGTGGACATCGATGACACCGTTTGTTGTTCGCCAAAGCAACGGTGTTCGGGGTCTTTCCGTTCCGTGGGTCGGGCAACTTTCGTTTCAATAATCAATTTGCCGACGTCCGTCGCATTGGTTACGATGGCGCGACCGGAACGTATTGCGTTCTTCCGATCCGCACGAATATCTGTGGTACGCTGCTCGTTAACACCAATGGAAGGGTGTCGAATGCAAGCGACGGAAACTCTGTTCGAAATCCGCCGGCTGGGCTACCGCCACTTGCCTTCCTATCGAGACATCCGACAGGAAGCTGTTATGGAATGTCCGGAGGAGTTCGGTATCGCCGCGGAACAAGAATTCGCTCGATCCGACCAATGGTATCTCAATCGTCTGGCTACCAGCTTGGTTCTCGGAGGTTTCGATCACGGCGGCTGGCTCTCGGGAACGGTGGCATTAGATTTGCGCCAGACCACAGCCGGCAACGAAGTCGCCGTCCTCTCGGGCATGTACCTGAGGACTCACGCTCGCCGATCTGGACGATCCAGACAGCTTCTTCAGGCTGCGATCTCTCATGCATTTGAGCGATCTCCAACCATCGTGCTGGCGGTCACGTTCTCGAACCAGCGAGCTAGGCTGCTCTACTTAGCCGCAGGGTTTCGCGAATGGAAAGCGGGTCCTCCAGAGGCAGGCGGCGACATCTCCGCCGGTGAGGTCCTGATGCGGTTAGATCAGGAAGATCACTCTTCCACGAACGGCAACTCGCGACGCCTTTGACTTTTGGCCGCCCAACTCTTCGAACGTCTGGAAAACCAGTTGTCCGGCGACTACAGCACCGTCTGCGTCGCTTTGTGCGCCGGAAGGTACGCTGTGGTCTTATGTGATGTGAGACGCGCTGGCGCCGAGTCAGCGCTGGTCGTTCGTATGGGGACGAAAGTCCTTGCACTGCCCGGCGCATTGACATTTCACACCACGTTGTCTTTCATCGAATGAGTTCTCGGAAACTGGACGGGAAAAGTGCTCGTTTCGTCTCATCGTCATTTTCTCGCTTGAACGCGTGATCAGTCCCGACTTCGCGAGCGCGGGCTACCGCTGGGCGAGCATCGATCATTGCGAACCAACGTTTCAGGTTGGGAAAGGCAGTGAGAGGTTCGTCGAGACCCTTCAGCACGCGTTGCGCACGATCAACCCAGCCCCACGCCGACATGTCAGCAATCGTGTACTCGCTTCCCACAATATAATCGCGCCCGATGAGATGGTCGTCGAGAACCTTGTAGTGGCGCTCTGCTTCGGCGCGATAGCGGGTGGTGGCGTAGGTTGACTTGTCGGCGGCGGCGAATTGGAAATGGACAGCCTGTCCGGAAAACGGGCCGAGACCGGTGGCAATGAAGAGCATCCAAGACAGAAGTTCAGGTCGGTCGGCGGGCGATCCCTGGAATTGCTGCGTCTTTTCCGCGAGGTAAAATAGTATTGCTGTTGAGTCGAAAACCCGAGCCTCTGTGCCACCCGGCCCGTCGGTGTCAACGATGGCGGGCACCTTGCCGTTTGGATTGATGGCTCGAAACTCGGCCGAGTGCTGCTCGCCCTTGCTGGTGTCCACGGGAATGACCTCATACGGAAGACAAACTTCTTCGAGGAGCAGCGCAACTTTCGCTGGATTGGGCGTCGGATGGTAATAGAAGCGGATCATAGAAGCTCCCTTAGAAGGTGTGCTGGCGGCACGGAGGTGATGCAGGCACCATGATGCGGTGGCGACGTCCAATCACAAAGGGGTGGTCGCAGTCACCCCTGTCACATGGCAGCTCCTGCACCACAGCTCAGCAAACGACATTCGACCTAAATGATGGTCGCCGTTGAGATTAAGCCTCAAACAAAAAGGGGAGGCCTTGCGACCTCTCTTTCCATGTTGCCACCCGCCTCGTGACTTCCCGATATCTTACCCTTAAAGCTGGGCCTTGGTAAACGATGCTAGCGCGGACCTACAGGGTTTTCAGGCCCAGCCTCATTTTTATCGACCCGAGTTTAATACGGGGTCGTGGATTGCTCCAATCAGTCTTAGAAAATTGTATGTCGTTCGGCGGAATGGGTCAACGCCATCTCTCAATGGAGAACGGTCGGGATGTCTTCGAAAGCGGCCATTCCCTCTTGCTCGACAGTCGCGAGAAACTCGTTGTAGGCTTCGTCGTCGGTGGGAAAAGGGTCGTCCCAAACCGTCGACGTGTTGTTCTCGTTGATCACCTCAAGGTGCCAGAGTTCTTCGGTCTCCAGTCTGAAAATGTTTACCTCAACGACACGGTCATCTTTCGCAAATTTGGTGCAACGCTGGGAGTAGATGATATTTGGATCGTCTTCCATGTAGGCTCCTGAATATGCGGTACCTAAGTTATCAGCACTCCTTCTAGAGCCGATTGCAAATTTTTCACAGCAAATCCGACCGTTTTCAGATTGCCGATTTCGCCGTCACCGGATCTCTACGTTGAATTCTCCTTTCCACGCGGTGACCATTTCCATGATTTACAGCGAATGGGCTCCGAGATCTTCGATAAGCGCCGCGTCAGTGGCTAGCGCGCCTGGGTCAACATCTTTGATTTGACGATGATGGTTTCACGCGCGTGTAGAGATCTTCGGGCGTCGGTACTGTCCTTCCACCTCAAGAGCTGGTCCGGCCGCGAACGTTGCAAGCTGTGATTTTCAATTGTGCCCTCTGCGTCAACAGAGCGCCTCCTGAGAGGAATCAAGCCTTACAAAGTTCAGCGTTAGTCTAGTCGGCCGATATAGGTGCCGCTGGGGCGAGGCCGACTCTCAATCTTGCCCCCTAGCGTCGTCCTGCGTGCCGACAGCCAGATCATGCAGCGTCTGAGTATCGTCGGAGTCAAATTTAGCCGACAGAATAACAGTCAGGAATGCCGCTCGAGCAATTTCTTTCTTGCTTGCATTCGGGTGGACTTCTCGGACGACCTCAATGAGGGTCTCCGGCTTTATCCCCGGCACGACCAGCTTTCTGATAGTCTGCGCGATGGCCTGCATTTCTCGATATTTAGTTTGTCGCATCGCACACTCCGCTTGTATTCAACGGACGATGGCGTGCTACTTTGAAGGTTTGATGATACGCCGCGTGCGAGCCCAGTTGTCCACGGGGCGGATAGCTCGAAAAGTACAAGCGTTGAGGTACGTTCCTGAGCGGGGACTTTCCGGTGGCGTCGTTCACGCAGACCTATCGAGAACCGTTGATATCATGAATAGCATAAGGATTTGCCGCAGCGCCAGCGACCGTCTTGTCATTATGATAGACAGCCGCATGCAAAGCGCCGGAACACGAGGTGATAGGTTCTACAATCCCATTGACTTCAGCTCCTGCAATGGCGGAATGGTTTCAAACATATGCGGGGCCAGGCGATCCCAGATGATCCCGCAGGTCGGCTTGTGCGGACCAACAACCTCGATAGTGCGGGTAGGGGTGAAGATGATATCTGCGACGGTGTCGTAGACGTCGGGCGTGAGCGTCTCATCGAGAACCTGGCAGTCGTGCACCACAGCGGCAGACGGCGTCGCAGTCGAAATCCTACCCAACTGGTACAGCATGCCCCATTCCGCATCGAAGAAACCGTGCCCTTTCCCGAAACGAACGCCTTCATGATTGATGGCACCGGTGCCCGTCACCATGAACTCCACTGGCGGCATGGTGGCTATCTCCTTGAGATCGACTGGGCGGCCAACGCGCTCCATGCCGTCAAGCGTCGAGGCGTACAGACGCAGTTCTGGCGCGATCGTGGCGGGATCGAGCAGCCAGAACCCTCTCTTGATCGAGTACGTGGTCATGAGCACGATCTTGCCGTCTTCGAGAGCCTTGAGGCGAAGGCGGTCGAGGCAATTGTCCGGCGTGATGAAGACGAGCCGGGCGTTCTTATAGAAGTCGTGTTCAACCAGCCGAGCGACGGCCGCTTCGCCTCCCTCGAAGTCGGCGATGAACTCGCCGAAATCGAAATGAAATCGGCTGTCGGGGACGGCTACCTTCCGAAGCTCGTTCCAGACACGCTCGCGCACCGAGGCCTTGTGATCGACGATATCCATTTGGGTTCCCCTTAATTAGCGGCGCGCATGCCGCGCCTTGACAGTACCTGCTGCTCGATGACGACGACGACTTGGTAGAAGACGACGGAGAGGAGGACGGAGACGACCGCGACCGTCCAGATCATCCCGTAGTCGAGATATCCTCTTGATTGATTGAGCAGGTTTCCGAGCCCCGTGCCGGTCGCCAGCCATTCGGCGATCATGACGCCGAGCAGGGCACGCGGGACCGCCAGCCGGATCGCCGCGAACAGGTAAGGCAGCGACGCGGGAATCGAGACCAGGCGAAGCTGCTGGACGGCGCTCGCTCCATAGGCTAGCGGCACGTCCAGCGCGGCCCGCGGCACCAGGGACAAACCCTGAGCCATCGTGACGAATGCGGGGAAGAATGTGACGGAGACCGTGATCCACAAAATGACCGACGGACCGCGACCGAGCATCAATACCAGCAAGGGCGTCAATGCGACGAGCGGCATAGTCTGGCTCACAAGTGCCACGGGCATGAAACCGCGTATGATCGACGGCCGGACGACTGAGGCGATGGCGAGAACGAACGCAAAACCGACGCCCAGTGCCATTCCGACGATTGTCAGCGGTAGCGTCTGGCCCAAGGCCTGCAGAAGACGGATTTGCGCAGTGGGCGACGTCGGCAGGAAAAAGAGGTACTGGACAAGCGCTGAGGGCGTCTTGGCGATCATGGCAGGCGTCCCGGTAGCCGCTAGCAGCAACCACCAGAGGAGGATCGGCAGAAGAACCGAACCGATGGTCAGAAGCGCGTTCTCCCAGACCTTCTCCGTCCTCTTGCCCCGCGGTGGTGCGGCAGGGACAGTCACCGCCTTAGTCGCCCCGGTGAAGCGGCAAGCGATGACTGAGAAGATGACGTATGCGAGACCCGAGACGAGGGTGGCGGTAAGCCCGATGCCCCATAGGCGGTCCGGTTCCCCGCGGCCAAGAGAGCCCAGAAGATAGACGCCGAGCCCGAAGCGACCGCCGCCTCCGAATTCGGCAAGGATGGAACCGAGAACGGCATTGGGTGCAGCTATCCGCAGACCCGACAGGATGGACGGCAGTGCCGCGCGCGCCTGGACCAGCTTGAGCGTGGCCCAGCGTTTGCCGCCATAGGCCCGAACAACGTCGACCATGCGACTATCGCCCTGGGTGATGCCCGTAACCGTCGCAGTCATCGTGACGAAGTAGCAAGCGATCGCAGCGAGCACGACACGAGGCGTCATGCCAGAGAATGTAAGGACCAGAAGCGGCGATATTGCAATCGGCGGAAGAGCGAATAGGGCGATGTTCAGCCCCCGCCCCAGCCGCGCCGCAAGGGGGAAAAGGGCGAAAAGGCATCCCGCGGCGATTGCCAGAGCGTTGCCAACGATAAAGCCTATTCCTGCACCTTGGAGCGTCGCCCATAGATGCGGCGGATAGTCTGCCCCGTCCAGCCATATGCGAGCGACGATGGCAGTTGGCGCTGGTAGCGCACCCTGAGCGATCAGCTTCAGCCGACCCACTAGCTCCCAGACTGCCAACAGGAGCAGCCAGATTCGGACTGTGGAGAGCTTCCCGACGGCTTCAATGCCCATCGAGTGCTCCGGCGATCTCGTCTTCCAGGCGATGAAATTCCGAGGTTGTGAACACGTCCGGCCGCCGGGGTCGGGCCAGTGGAATATCGATGATCTTTCCGATCCGCCCCGGCCTACTCTGCATCACGACCACGCGGTCAGCCAGGAATACTGCCTCGTCGATGCCATGGGTCACGAGCAACGTGGTTGCGCGGCTTTCCATCCAGATGCGCTGCAGCTCGATATTCATCTGCCGCCGGAGGATCTGGTCAAGCGCGCCAAACGGCTCGTCGAGAAAGAGCACCTTCGGATCGGTGACAAGGGACCGGGCGATCGCCACGCGCTGCCGCATGCCGCCTGACAGTTCCCCCGGGAGAGCCTTCTCGAAGCCGGAAAGGCCGACCAGTGCGATCAATCCACGGATCTTGTCGGAGTATTCTCGCCGGGGCATCTTAAGTACATCCAAAGGAAGCGCGACGTTGTCCTCGACGTTTCGCCAGGGCATCAGCGCTGCGTCCTGGAAGGCGACGCCCGTTATGCCGCGTTTGGCAGCCTCTAGCGGCGGCAGGCCTGCGGTTAGGGCAGAGCCTTCGTCCGCGAGGTCGAGGCCAAGCCCGATACGCATCAGGGTGGACTTACCGCAGCCGGAAGGACCGATAAGTGCGGTGAACGAGCCCGCCGCGCAGTCCAGCGAAACCTTGTCCAGCGCCTGCACGGCTGCGCCGCGGCCCGCAAAGGACCGCGACACGTTTTGCAACCGAATGCCGGAAGGCTGGTTCATGCGATTTCCGCGAGGACAGTGGTATCGAAATGCCCGCGCTTGGCGGCGATGCCCACCGTGGCCAGCGCTTTGATGTTGGCTTCGATGGAGGCTTCGCTCATCGAGAAGATTCCGCTGTCGGACTCAATCAGGGGCTTCTGGGCAGTGTTGAAATAGACCTCGTTCTCGATCGAGCGGCCAGTGCCCTTGAACCAGCTGTCCTTGAAAGCGGAAGGGGCGGCGGCCGGATCCTTGAAGTTCTCCTCCCAGCCCTTCCGGCTTGCCTTCATGAACGCGACGATTTCCTTGCGCTTCGTCTTCAGCGCGTCTTCTGTCACCACGACGGTGTCGTTGAAGATCGTGAAACCGAAGTTGTATAGTAGGAACGACGTCGCTTCCTCGCCTGCCTGCTTTATCGTGAAAGGAACGTTGGTGACGAAGTCGAGCGAGGCGTCGATCTCGCCCTTGATCAACGGCGTCGGATCATAGGCGTAAGGGACGATGTTGACCTTCGAGCGGTCCACGCCCGAAATTTTCAGCATAGCTTCTACCGAAATCACGTTGACCGGGGGCACAGCCAGCGTCTTGCCGATAAGGTCCTTGGGCTCTCTGATCGGGTTCTTGGCGAGCGAGATGATGCCGATCGGATTCTTCTGGTACTGCGCACCGATGATCTTGAAGGGAGCGCCTTGTTCGACGATCGCCTTGATAGTCGTGTCCGGCGTCGTCAGCGTCATGTCTGCCTTGCCGGCGATGATCGTGCTTTCGGGAATGACGTCGGGGCCGCCGGAGACGTAATTCAGGTCCAAGCCTGCGTCTTTGTAGTAGCCCTTGTCGGCGGCGAGGAAATAGCCCGTGAACTCCGCGTCATTGATCCAGGAAGCCTGGAAGTTGAAGGGCGACGCCGCGTAGGCCATTCGGCTTAGGGCAGGCAAGGTCGCGGCGGCACCCATCATGCCGAGGAAGCGGCGTCTGTCGATATTCAATGTCATGTGTCTGTTCCCACGTTGCTTTTTGAAGTCTGTCATGCGACTCCGCGAATACGGGCGAGTTCCCGCAAGGGCGGCATTCCCTGGATCTGGTCAGTGGTCAGAAGGTCCCACTTGACACCGCGGGGGCGTCTTCCGGCCCGTGCGACCGATATCAGGCGGCTCGGAGTGGATATGACATCAACGGGAATGTCGGTGTCGCTGATCTGCAGGCGATCTTCGACGACCTGAACGTCGTGAACGATTGCAGCAACCGTAACGGTATCCACGACCAGCCCCAGATCGGTGAACATGCCCCATTCCAGATCGAAGAACCCATGTCCCTTTCCAAATCGTACACCATCGACCGAGACCGCTGACGCGCCCGTGGCGAGGAAGTCGATGCGTCCGAGCGCGGCTATGCCTTCCAGCGTGATCGGCTTCGCAAAGTGTTCGATGCCGTCAAGCCACGCCGCATACCCTTCGACCCCTTCGGGAACAGCGTCCGGGGGCAGGTAGAGGAAGCCACGTTGTATGTTGTAGGTGGCCGTTACCAACGGCACCCGCGCTTTGATCAGCCGTCTGCGCAGTTCGGTGGTGGAATTGTCCGGCGTCACGAAAGCAAGCTTGCTCTGGCGAAACGCCCCAAGCTCGGTGATGCGGTCGGTGGCGGCTTCCACCCCGTCGAAATCCGGTATGAAGTCGCCGAAGCTCATGTGGAAGCGCGTGTCGGGCCGGGCCACGGCCTTCAAACTTTCCCAAATTCGCTGACGGACCACCCGGGATTGCGACATCATGCCCTCGTTTCACTGTTTCATCACAGTGAAACAGTAGTTTCATTATTGCAAGAGGGCTGGTAATCTTTTTTATGCATTCGGCAAAGCGGAGAACTCATGGCGTCGCGTCTCGTCCTACGGATCCAGGAAAGGTATGCCCGGCTCACCGCCGGCGAGCAGAAGCTCGCCCAACTCATTCTCGACCGGGATGACGACATTCTGACCCATTCGGCGACCGAAATCGCGGAGATGGCGGGCGTGTCCAAGGCCACAGCGGCACGGTTCTTCCAGCATCTCGGCTACGCCGACTTCAACGAGGTGAAGCTGCAGGCGCGGGAAGAACGAAACCGGATAGAACCCTATGGCTCGTCGATTACCCAGTCGGAGCAGGTGGCGCTCGGCCGGACGATCGGCACCCATTTGGAACTGGAGCTGAAGAACCTTACCAAGACATTCGAGGAGATGCGTTCGGACAAGGTGCGGGAAGCTGCTGATATCATCGCCGCGGCTCCCCGTGTCTGGGTGCTTGGCCTCGGGACGGAGGAGGGCGTTGCCCGCTACGCGAGGCTTCTTTTCTCCCGTCTTCGCCACAGCGTCATGATACTCGGGATCAATCAGGGATCATGGGCGGAGGACCTGGCGATGACAGGACCCAAGGATGTCCTGCTCCTCTTCACCCTGCCGCCGCATCAGCCGATTTTGAAACCGATCCTGAGTTATGCCGAGACGACACGGGTTAACGTGATCACAGTCACGGATCGGAACTCGATGCTCGACGCCCAGCGATACTCGCGCGTCGTGCTGCCGTGCCATGTCGCAAGCTTTGCCCTCGGCCCGTCGCATACGACGGTCATGAGCGTCGTCCGGCTGCTCGCACTCACGTTTGCCGCCCAGGCCGGGAAGTCTGCCCAGCAGCGGACGGAGATCATAGCCTCCATTCACGAGGAATTGGGCGATGGCGGGGCATGAATTGGACGAGGGACGGTTCACCAACCTTCGAGACCGCTTAGCTCGACTGTCATCGCCGATGGCCGTCCAAGGATTTCACAACTTTTCGCATTCTTCTCTCTGCCACGGCAAACTTCGAAACATTTTGCTGAAGCGTCGGTGTCTATCATCGATCATCGATCAAGAATTTTGGTGACAGATGCCTTGGGATGAGGTGTTTTCCGAACTCGCGATCGTTGCGCTTGCGGCTTCAATTTGGTCTTCCGCATTGGGTGTGATGACCCGATTTGCCATAGGTTGGGCACGAATGCTGCTGCCGCTCGATGATTACTCGGCAGCCTCGTGGTTCACCACGTCGGCCTCATCTTCCTCGATGTTGCGCGGACGATAGCGAGAACGAAGCAGGACGTAGAAGACCGGGGTCAGGAACACGCCGAACAGGGTGACGCCGAGCATTCCCGAGAACACCGCCGTGCCGAGCGACTGACGCATCTCCGATCCGGGACCGGTGGCGACCGCCAGCGGCAGCACGCCGAAGATGAAGGCGAAAGCCGTCATCAGGATCGGCCGCAGGCGGAGGTGACTGGCCTCGACCGCAGCGTCCACCGCGCTCTTGCCTTCGTCCTGGGCCTGCCTCGCGAATTCCACGATCAGGATGGCGTTCTTCGCGGCAAGCCCTATCAGGACGACGAAGCCGATCTGGGTCAGGATGTTGTTGTCCATGCCCCTGAGGTAGACGCCGCAGAGAGCCCCAAGTACCGCCAACGGCACGATCATGATGATCGCCAGCGGGAGCACCCAGCTTTCGTATTGGGCCGCCAGGGCTAGGAACACGAAGACGACCGCCAGCGCGAAGATGTAGGTGCTGCTGCCGCCGGCGTGGGTCTCCTGGTAAGCGAGTTCGGTCCATTCGAAAGTGGTGCCTGGTGGCAGGATCTGGGCCGCCAAACCCTCCATTTTCTTGATCGCATCACCCGTCGACGTTCCGGGCGTGGGGTTACCCTGGAGCGGCACAGAGACGTACATGTTGTATCGCTGCACGAGCGCCGGGCCGGTGGTGTCCTTGATATCGATCAGTGTCCCCATCGGCACGAGAGCGCCGGTGGCAGAACGCACCTTGAGAGCCAGGATGTCCGAACCCTCCATCCGGAATCGCTTGTCCGCCTGAGCCCTCACTTGATAAACCCGTCCGAACGCGTTGAAGTCGTTCACATAAGAGATGCCAAGGTTGCTCGACAGAGTCTCGAAGATGTTGGGGATCGGCACGTTCAGGAACTGGGCCTTATCCCGGTCGATCGAAATGTAGTATTCGGGGCTAGACTGCGAGAAGGTCGTGAATACGCCCGTGAGGCCTGGAGTCTGGTTGGCTGCGCCCATCATCTGCCGGGCGAGACCGAGGGCACGGGCCATGTCCGCGCTCTCTTCGTCCTTGATCATCATCTTGAAGCCGCCCGAACTGCCGACTCCCCGGACTGACGGCGGCGGGATGGCGATGATGAAGGCGTCCTGGATGCCCTGCAGATTCTTGTAGAGGCTTCCGATGATCTTGGTGGCGCTGTCACCGTTGGCGACACGTTCCTCGAATGGCTTGAAGGGCGTGAAGACTACGCCCGCGTTGGAGGCATTGGTGAACGTCGCCCCGCTGAAGCCTGCGAACTCGACGGCGTTTGCAACGCCCGGCGTCTTGCTCGCGATGTCGGCCACCTGCTTGACGACTGCGTCCGTGCGCTCCAGCGACGAGCCATCGGGCAACTGTACCACGACGATCGCGTATCCCTGGTCCATGACCGGGATGAAGCCGTTCGGAACCTGCGTGCTCATGAACCATGTCGCTCCGAGCAGGCATGCAAAGACAAGCATGGAGACGGCTATTCCGATCCGGCTGCTAACGACCTTGCGGATAATCCACGAGTAGCCGCCGCTCATCCGGTCGAAGCCACGGTTGAAGATGTGGGCCGCGCCTCGGCCCGCGCGCGAGAAAGGATCGTTGCGCACCTTTCCGGTGCCATGCTTCTGGAGGACAATGGCGGCAAGTGCAGGTGACAGCGTCAGCGAGTTGAGAGCGGAGATTGCGGTCGCGATTGAGATCGTGATCGCGAATTGCCTGTAGAATTGCCCGGAGATGCCGGGGATAAAAGCTGTCGGCACGAAGACGGCGATCAACACGAGGGAGATCGCGATGACCGCCGTGCCGACCTCATTCATCGTGACGTGCGCAGCACGCCGGGGACTCATGCCCTTAGCCAGGTTTCTCTCGACGTTTTCCACTACGACGATCGCGTCGTCGACGACAATACCGATGGCGAGCACGAGTCCGAAAAGGGTAAGCATGTTCAGACTGAATCCGAACGCGAGCAGGAAGGCGAAGGTGCCGACGAGCGACACGGGAATGGCCACGATTGGAATGATCGCGGTTCGCCAGGATTGCAGGAAGACAAGAACCACGAGGGCGACGAGGATCGCCGCTTCGACGATCGTCCGATAGACCTCAGCGATGGAATCCGAGACGAATGCCGTAGTGTCATAGACAATGTGGTACTCGAGCCCCGGCGGGAAGTTCTTGGACAGATCGCCCATGATCTTCCGGATCTGCGCGGCGGTATCGAGCGCATTCGTGCTTGGACGAGCGAAGATGCCGAGCGCGACAGCCGGATTGTTGTTCAGATAGCTGTTCGTCACATAATCCTGCGCACCGAGTTCGACGCGGGCGACATCCTGCAACTGGACCAGTCGTCCGCTGGGCGTCGTCTTGACGATCACATACCGGAACTGGCGGGTATCGGAAAATCGGCCATCGGTGCGGACCGTGTAGTTGAAAGCGTTGTCCTTGTCGGCAGGCGGCCCGCCGATCGAGCCGCCTGAGACCTGGACGTTCTGGTCGCGCATCGCATTGACGACGTCTGTCGCCGTCATTCCGTATGCGGACAGCTTTTCCGGATCGAGCCAGACGCGCATGGAGTACTGCCGCTCGCCGAATATCTGCACGTCTCCGACGCCCTGTAGCCTGACAAGCTGGTCGCGGATCCTGTTGCGGGCGTAGTTCGACGTATAGAGCTGGTCGTACCTGCCGCTCGGCGACAGGATGTGGATGACCATCATCAGGTCGGGCGACGACTTCTGGGTCGTGACGCCAAGCCGCTGCACTTCGGGCGGCAGCCGGGGCAGGGCGATGGCGACCCGATTCTGCGTCAAGACCTGCGCCTTGTCGAGATCGGTGCCGAGCGCGAAGGTGATGGTCAGCGACATGACGCCGTCGGCGCTGGAATAGGACGACATGTAGAGCATGTCCTCGACGCCGTTGACCTCCTGCTCGATCGGCGTCGACACAGTGTCTGCGATCGTTTGCGGGTCGGCTCCGGGGTAAGATGTGCGGACGACGATCGTCGGTGGCGCGATCTCGGGGTACTGGGCGATCGGCAACTGGGTGTAGGCAATGGTGCCGATGAGCAAAAGCAGCACGGATATGACCGAGGCGAAGATCGGGCGGTCGACGAAGAAATGGGCAAATCTCATTTCGTTGTCTCCACAACTGCGGCTTCCTGGCTCGATGCCGGAGCGTCGTCGCTCTGGGGAGGCAGAACGACCTGCACGGGGGCGACCTTGATACCCGGTCTTACCTTGACCACGCCCCGTATGACGATGGTCTCGTCGCCCTTCAGCCCTCCGCGGATCGCACGGTATCCAAGGATCTTCGGCCCGGTGCGAACGGGCTTGGTTACGACAGTGTTGTCTGGGTTCAGAACGTAGACGATGCGCTCGTTCTGGTCGGCCGAGATCGCCTCGTCGGGCACGAGAACGGCGGTGTAGGAGTTGGAGCCTTTCAGCTCGAGCCTTCCAAAGAGACCGGGCTGGAGCACGAAGTTCGGATTGGGGAAGGATGCCCGGACCCGCATGGTGCCACTTTCGGCGTCGACCCGGTTTTCAGAGAAGTCCAGCTTGCCCTTGAACATCGTCTGGTCGCGGTCGCCCAGTTTGACGGTGACCTCGAGGCCGCCGCCACCTTCCTGCAGGACGCTGCCCTTGGCGCGGGCTGCCTCCGCGTATGATAACAAGCGCCGTTCGTCGACGTCGAAATAGAAGTCGATAGGATCAAGGGAAACGATGGTGGTAAGCGGGGTGATGTCGGCCTGCACGAGATTGCCGACCGAGATCAAATGCCGGTCGATGCGGCCCGTAAGCGGCGCGGTGATCCGGCTGTAGGTCAGGTCGAGGTTGGCCCGCTCGAGGCTGGCCTTAGCACCCTGGAGGTTGGCCTCCGCGGACTGCAGTTCGCGGCGTCTGTCGTCGAGCGTGGCGACCGTCTGGCTGCCGGACGTGACGAGTGCGTTGACACGGTCGAACTGGGCCTTCGCATAGGTCAGGCTGGAGTTGGCAACCGCAAGCGACGCCTGTGCCGAATCCCGCGCCGTCACGTATGGACGCTGGTCGATCTGGAACAGGAGGTCGCCCTGCTTGACAAGGCTGCCATCCTTGAAGGCGATGCTGTCCAGGTAGCCTCCCACCCGCGAGCGGACAGAGACTTCTTCGGCGGCCTGGAAGCGCCCGATAAATTCGTCGGCGTCGGTGACCTCCCTGACGATGGGTTTGGCCACCGATACGGACGGAGGCGGGGGCGTCTGCGCCATTGCGCTATAAGAGGCGACCCCGAAAATGAAAGCAAGCCAAGGCAGGCGTGAGGCGGAATGAGCAGGCATTTTGTTCCCCTGTATTGGTGCCAGTCTTATGCACGCGTGCGATCAGCCACTGTCTGCGGGGTTTCTCCGGAGCTGGATGCTCCCTGTCATGAACTGCGCCCCGTCTTCGTCGGATGACCAATGGGTATCCGTGTTATCGAGGAGCGATCTGAAATAGTCGCTATGCCCGATACCGCACTCGCCACCGAGCGCGCGGCTCACCCTAGCATAGAAATTCTGCTTGTCAGGTGTGAGTTCAGGGCGAACCGCGACTTACGCGCTTCCGAAGATACCCGCGCGCCTGATTTGGGCGAGAACTTTTTGACGAAAGACCTCTGCCGGCGTTTTGTAACCGAGGCATTTACGCGGCGTCGAGTTTAGCCTGTTGCAGATCTCCACCAGATCGCCCTCGGTGATTGACAGCGGATTGACCTCTCTCGACAGCCATTTGCGGGCCCGGCAATTGGTGTTTTCCACGGTGTCTTTTTTCAGGGCGATTGCGGATCGCAGAACCAGGTCTGCGCTCCGATCCCTGCCTGTAGATACGGCCAGTCGGTAAACTCGGAGCCGCGGTCGAACGTACACGATTGTGCAGCTCAACGAAGATTTCTGACGATTGAAGTACATCATCGAATGGTCGGCTGCTCCTGAGCTTCAGCGATCGAGATTATTGAGCGAACAGGCCGTCCTAATTATCGGGATGGCCAGCTCAGAGATCGCGTCCGCAGTGGCGCTAGTCGTCGATGCTGGTGTTGCAGAGGCGCGCTTGCAAAGGCCACGGCTCCGTCAATTTATTCTCCGTTAACGCCCGTCACTTTCCGCCAACCGCCGTCTGCGCGCTTCGTAAGCCCTCATATGCACAAACGCGATCCGTAAAACCGACGCCGATGCCATGTCGGACGCTCTGCCCAACATATCCCCGATTATGTGATCGGCCTCGATCTTGCCGCCGCCCTCGAGATCGCGGAAAAGCGACGCCGTCATCGGCGATCCTGCCGCAGTGAACATCTTTCTAAATCGCTTGAGGACCTCAGGCCGTACCGGGTAGCCGCATGCGTTCGAAATCGCGTTGCATTCATCGAGCAGCGCTTCCGCCACATCGTTCCCACCTGCCTCGACGATGTCGCCGATAGGCGCTCTCATCAAAGTGGTCAGCCCGGCGTTGGTTGCGATAAATACCCATTTCTCCCACATCTCTTGGACAATGAGATTGCTACGGATGACTTCGAAGTCCGCTCCACTGAAGGTCTTCTCGACCTCTCCTGCGAAGCCTTCGTTCTGAGGGTCGCGAGCGCCCAGCGTCAAGCTTTGCAGTCGCCCCGTGTGAACTATCTCGCCGTCCGAATTCAAAGACGTCGCAATCATGCAAAGGCCGCCAAGGACGCGCCCGGAGCCAAATCGGTTATCGAGCATCTCCATGTGCCGCATGCCGTTCAGAAGGGGGAGAATTCGCGTAGACGGGCCGACGGCTGGTGAGAAGTCTGTGATTGCCTGCTCGAGATCGTAGGCTTTGCAGCTCAGCAATACGAGATCGTAGTGCTGCTTCAAATTTCCTGCGATAACGGTCGCCGGGTTAGAGACGCTCAGGTCGCCAACCGAACTCTTGACAACCAGTCCTTGCGTGGCAAGTTTCTCAGCGCGATGCTGGCGGACAAGGAAGGTGACGTCCCTGCCTGCTTCGAGCAGACGGCCGCCAAAATAACCGCCTATGCTGCCTGCTCCTACGACGAGTATTCTCATGGCTTCATCCTTTGCCCGTCTACCGCCGGCCAGCGGGTTCTCAGTGATTTTGTGTGCTCTCGTGATCTTCCGGCTCGAACGCATCGGCAATGATCTGCTCGATGTTGGCCACTTCTTTGTCCGTCAGCTTCACGAATTCCCTATTTCTTCGCTTTTTGGAGAGTTGACCGTTGTTCTGGCTAACGAACGTAATAAGCGAGCCAATCATCGAATCTGGCATCTCCAGCAGGTCCTGTATTCTTTGTTTCGCCTCGTCGTATGAAGCCAAATATGCAATTTCTTTGGGAAGGTCTTCTTCGATTGTCCTGATGACGCACGCGTATAAGAATTCTGACAGGGATGTATAATCGCCGTAGCGATAAAGATCGGCGGTGTCGTTCAGGACGGAAACGTTCTGCTGCGCAGTCGGCACCCACTCGATATACGGTAGAAGGGGTCCGGTGAAGTTGCGTAGGTGCGCTGCGTAGTCGGCTTCGCGATCGAGCAGAACAGTTGAGACTGGGAATATCAATCCTGCGGGCGTGAAGCCGCGTTCGGCAAGTACATGGTGTATCAGATAGCGGTGTAGTCGTCCGTTCCCATCAACGAACGGATGCACTGCGACGAAGCCGAACGCCACAATAGTCGCTTGCACAACGGCGTCTACTCCGCTTTCCGCCATTCTCTGCCCAGCATCGATTATGCCTTCAATAAGAGCTTTAACGTCTTCATGTCGGGCTGACACGAATTCTGGCAGTGGATTGTTTTCTCGGTCTCGTACACCAATAAATCCATCTTCGTCACGCAGGCCTTGTTTTATAAAGCGGTCTTCTTCGATAACGATGGTTTGCAGGCGCTCAAGTACATCTACGGAAAGTGGGTATTTGCCAGCTTGGGAAACGGCTCTCATCCATCGTTCAAGCCGATTTCGGGGCGGGCGTTCACCTTCGATTTGATAGGAGGCCTGTGTGTCAGCAAGTAACATGAAGCTGGCCGCGCGCGCGATAACGCCTGTGCTGACTCCGCCTATCAGGTCTTTTGTCTGCACGTCCCAATGGCTGCCGACAGCATTGTCAAGTGTAGGCGTCCTTCTTACCATCGGGCAGAACTCGCGGTTGCCTAACAAGTTGTTCCTCACGCGGTGGCGGGTCGAATTGGCCGGCAGAGATGTAAAATACGCGGCCGGATCGATGGCATCGACGTAGTTGCCGCGATTGGCATCTGGAACATTTAGTTTTTCATCTGTCAGCCATTCATAGAAAAACCAGACGCGGCGGGCCATCGCCCCCGTCGGTTCGCTGAGCACCAATTCCTCGATTTCACGTTTTGGTGCCGCGGTAAGGAGACGCTTGAGTATCAGCAAGTCGACGCCTTCGTAACGTAGGGCGAACGTCAGATGACCAGCGAGGGTATTGGCGGGCGCATAGCGGGCATCGTAGATTTTCCAGCCGTCCATCTCTCGTTTGGTATCCCTGAGGGTGACGTCTGAAATGGCTGTTGGTGTTTTCAAGGGAGCCTCTACCGAAAATTCGGTTATCAGAGCGCTCCAGCCGACAAGGGTGGCGCGTGCCGGCACCAAACGTTCCTGAAATATGCGGGGGAATGGTCTGAACGTCATGATTGGCTCCGTGTGGGAAATCAATTAAAGATATGGAAATACGATTACCATCACGTGTCAATGTGGAGAGTGGATTAATTTCATTTATTTTCGGTTATTTTGTGCGGTTTTTGCGGAGAATTGATTATAGCTCTAAACGCAGAAAAGTGGAAAATCGATTATTAGTGTGGAAAGTTGATTATAAATAACATGATCTGCGATTTTTTGATTATTTTGAAATCGGCAGCGGCGCGAAGGAACTGACTGCAAATAGCGTCCAAGACCCTCCTGGCGGCCCCTGTGCAATATTCAGACGCGCGCCATCGATGTCGACGGCTTCCTGGACGCCGTGATCGATGCGGACAATGGCAACAGTCCTGTTCGACATCGCGGCCAAGTACGTCACCCCCATCGCCGAGGGCAATGCCAGACGCCATCCCGTGTTGGCGATGATGCACGTCTCCGTCATGGTCAACGATCATTTCGCCGCCAGGAGCAATGGAGAGGAGGACGGCGACGGCCTCTTTTCAGGTAAATGCGGACATCGTGATCGCTTCTTCGACAAGAGGCCGGCCGAACCGGCACTGTCATAAGCCTGTAGCAGCCTGTGGACCTGACTGCGACAGAGAGCATGCAGTTCGGCCGCCTGAACTACACTCAAGCGATGATCCCGGATCTTCTGGATGACTTCGAGGCGATGCAATTCTTTCTGCGACATGGTGATCAAACAGGACATGACGACTCCGTTCGCTCCTGGTCTCCACCAGGCTGGACGTCGTCATCCTTGGTCCCAACATTGATGTTGACCAGTGCATCGAAAGGCGAGACTGTCGCATGTCTAACTGGCCCAACTGTCGCATTACTAAATAGCCGTGGAGAAGCTAACCCAAGTGCATCATGCCTGCTTTGCAGGATAGGGGATCACCTGTCTTCGTGCAAATGCGCCATAAACACCTCGGTCGGCGTCCGGTATCCGAGACATTTGCGCGGTTGATTGTTGATATGGCGTGCAAGGTAGAGAAGGTCGCGTTGTGAAACTTCTGCCAGATCTGTGGTACCAGGCAGATAGCGTCGAATGCGCTTATTGGTGTTCTCGACTGTGCCTTTTTGCCAAGGTGCACTTGGGTCGCAAAACCAACTGCACGCACCGATCCCATCTTCCAAAGCCCTGAATCCGGCAAACTCGGTACCACGATCAAATGTGAAGCTTTGACGCGCGAATGCCGGTAAAGGCGAAAACGCTCTGATGATCTTGTCCATGATCGGGCGCGAGTGTCGGCTCGGGTTCTTGATGAGAACGGTATAGCGGCTCCTGCGCTCCACGAGAGTAGTGACATTCGCATGGCCGAGTGGGCGTTCGAAGATGAGCAGGTCGCCCTCCCAATGCCCAAACTGTGATCTATCTCCAACGAAATCAGGTCGTTGGGATATGCGGTGCGTGGCCGGAAACGCACCGTCGCGTGGCTTTCTTGATCGCATAGGACGACGTTTGCGGCGTGCCTCTGGTAGATATTGATAGAGACCGAGCCCATAATCTTCTTTGCTGTAGATGAAGCGATAGATCGTCTCCTTACAAACGCGAATGAGACTGAGGCCGTCCGACAGCAGGCGTCCGGCAATTTGTTCCGGCGACCAGCGAGCCTCCAGCTGGCTGACAATCTCTGTGCGCAAAGTCGGGTGGCGCTGCAGCTTTCTCAACCGGCGGCGCCGCTCCTTGGCAATACCGTCGGCAACCGTACTGTAATAGCCGTCGTAGTCCGGCAGTTCGCGATCGTGAAACGTATTGCGCCTGATCTCGCGGTATATGGTCGAGCGATGACGCCCGAGCTGACGGGCCATCTCGTTGATGGGAACGCTTGACGCCACCAGGTGATGCAGGCGTCGGCGATCGGCGAGGGTGATCTGCGTGTAGCATCGAGACATACCAAAATCTCCAAAGTGAAACCCTTGAAATCATTGGCATGTCGCACTTGAAAATAGAATGTACCCCGCTACATGTCAAAGCTGCGTAAGGTAGGTTATGGAACTAAAGAGAAAATAGGGCCACGTAACGTAGTGTAAAAGCCGCTCAGGTTTTGCTCGAATCCGATGATTTTGAACTCAGAGTCCGCTCAGGATTGCCTCAGTGGGATTTCCAAAACATCACCTCATGGGTCGACAGCCCCTATCCGGAGCCGGAAGGTTGAGAGCCGTCGGCTCATAACTGAGTGGTTGCAGGTTCGAGTTCTGCCGGGCCCACCACATTCTGCAGTTCGTCAGGACGGTGAAGCTGTCGATCCATACGGGGTACATAATCCGGCAATCACGTCCCTTTCGATCATCCAGATTTTCCTGGCGGGTGCTGATCCCTACGACGATTGCCCCTCCGCCAACCGACAATTAAAGCGTTTCACAGGCGTGACGCCGCGGCAGTTGACGACGCCGCTGGAGTGAGACTGCGGGAACAGTTTTTTACCGACCCAAACACCCGCCTTGCATATCAGTTCATGCCCAGAACAGCCGCAGGCCAAGGCCAACTTCCGTTGGAACTCTTTGGCCGCATCATTGAACGTGCGGATCGACGACGGATACCGGTCACGTTTGTTGTCGAAATCAATTATGACGTCGAGGCGGTCCGCCGTGATGTCGTCAATCCAAACGCCGATCTTGCGGGTTTACGCCGCCGAGCAGTTCTCCAACACCGTGTCGGTCACCGATCCGGTCGACAACAAACTTCTTGGTGTGATCAAGCTCGGCGATCCGCAGCCGGGCAATCTGAGGCCGCTCTACAAGGGCCAGGTTCTCGTCCACGGCGTGGGCTTCCCTACCGACCACAAGACGATCGCCGTCGTTTCGATCGGCTCGAATTCCGTGACGTTCATCGATACTGCGACGAATACCGTCAAGCACACGACCTAAGTGGACCGCGCGCCGCACGAGGCCTTCAACGGCGGCAACATACGGCCAATGCGGATTTGCGAGCATCGCCCGCCTAACCTTGACGAGGTCGACCTGCCTGTCGCGGACAACCCGTTCGGCAATCTCCGGCGTATCCATTCCCCAGCCGGAAGAAACCGGGATGCCCACCTCGTCACGGACACGCTTGGCGATCGGAGCGAGGAATGCAGGGCCCCACGGAATTTTCGCGCCAGCGGCGGAATTCGGACTGCCGCCCACCCCCACCCACGTCTTCAAGGATCCAGCCTCGATGAATATACGCTGGTCGACGACGGGCGGACGTATGCTCCCCGTCCAGTTCACGACGGGCTCTTTGATAACGGCGGAGAAGAGATCGAGCTTTTCGTCGAACAGGTTTTCGTACTCGGATAGCTCGTAGCCGAACAAAGGAAAGGATTCCGTGAAGGAGCCCGGTGTCCTTTTGACGCGAGAGAAAGGTACGCGCAGGCGGCTAAATCGATCCTTGGCCGCCAACTATCTGCAAAAGTATTACGAGAAATCTCGATCACGCGCCGCTTGCGGAAATGGTCATGAACCTGTGGTGCCGCTCGAAATCCTTGTCACGGGACCGCTTACGCTGCATCGGAAGCCACCTGGAGCAAAAACGATTTCGGGAGCCGTTCCGAACAGCGATCCCAACGCAGACCTCACATATCGCGTGCCGTATCCCTGCCGCGTCGGCTCGCGAACCATGGGCCCGCCCACTTCGGTCCAGTTAAGGGAGAAATCGGAACTGTCGTCTTTTGCGAATGTCCAGACGATCTCTACATGCCCCTCAGGTCGGGAGAGCGCACCGTATTTGATGGCGTTGGTGATGAGCTCATGCAGGCACAGCGCTATCGTCGTTCCAGCGTTGCGACTGACGACAATGCCCGGCCCACTGACTTTTATGCGGCTCACGCCATCCTTGTTGTAAGGAGAGACAGTCAGGTCAACCACTGCGGAAAGCGCGACCTCCTCGCCACCGGCTTCGAAAACGGCCGTATGCACGTCGGAAAGCGCTTGAAGGCGACCGGTATAATCGCTGGCGAGGTCCTCGACGGTTGTGGCTCCGCGTCGAGTCATCTGAAAGATCGAGCCAACGCTTGCCAGGATGTTTTTTACCCTGTGATTGAGCTCCAGACGAAGCTCTCTTTCGCGCTCGATGGAATCTCGGACCTGACGTTGGCGCAGTCGTACCAGGAGGTTTGACTGGATCCCGTTCACAAGTTCCAGCGGGGCTATTGGGCGCGTGTGAAACAGGAGACGTGCTCCGGGCCAGGAATTCTGCAATTGGACACGGATTCGTGCAATCGGCGCGCTACGTTCCAGGAGGACGATGATGGGTACTTCCGACCAGTCGGGCTGCTCTGCAAGATGCTCCGCAATGCGCGCAACTGCCTCCGGATTGAGCGCCTCATGGGTAATGACAATGATGCCGGGCGAACGGGCTAAGTGCTCACCCAGCTCGTCGCCGGCCTTTGCGGGCATGACCTCGATCATCTGTTCCCGAAGAAATGCTGCAATGTAATCGGCATCCTTGCGAAAGGGAGCCAGGACGAGCACCCAGTCCAGCTCGCTGTCGGTTGGAACATCATTCATTTTGGATCTGGAAGCGGATTATAGGCAACCACGCTGACGCTACCGCTTTCGATCAGCAGTTCACGTACATTAAGATCATGCGGGCCGTGGCGCTTCTTGACCACGGTTATATTCCGGCGCAGCCGCCCCTCATGCTCCATGATCCGCAACAGCAGGACGGTATCGCCAAGAAAGCTGACATCGACATCTATGCCAACATTCTGGCCTATCAAGCCGTGTTGAGCGACAATCAACATGGTCAGGACACCGGAGCGGGCCAAATACTTCAAGAGGGACTGGATATCGCGCACCGCTTTCTCGCGGTGCGGCAGAGAATTTAGGTATCCCGTCAGGCTGTCGATCACCACCACCTTCGACTTGTTCTGTGTGACCGCATCCTGGACGATCTGGCCGAACTCTCCCGGCGAGATTTCATTGGGATTGAAATCTCGCAAGATGAGTTTGCCGTCTTTATGGAACTGCCTCAGTTCCATACCCAGGCCCTCGGAACGGCGGAAGAAGGTTTCCAGCCGCTCCTCGAACAGGAACAGCGCCACACTTTCACCGCGCTCGAGCGCTGCTGTGGCGTAGAGGGATGACATCGTCGACTTGCCGGTGCCCGACTGCCCGATGACGAGTGTCGTGGTCCCGGCCTCCTGGCCTCCCCCAAACATTTCGTCGAGCTCTGCGACACCGGATTTGATCAGTTGCGGCTTCGGATTTTCCGACGCCTTGCTGGACATAATTCGAGGGAACACGAGGACGCCCTCCCCTTCGCGGATAGCCATGTCGTGATATCCGTCGGCAATCGGTACGCCGCGCATCTTAGAGACCTCGATGCGGCGGCGCACACCGCCATATTCCTCGAGCGACTTGTCAAACCGGATCACACCATGAGCAAGCCCCTCGACCTCCTCGCCACTGCGGTCGGCGCCAGCGGTCTGGGTATCGAGCAGCAAGGCCACGACGTTCTGTTTGGCAAGGAATGACTTAAAGCCAATCAACTCGCGGCGAAAACGGGGGCTATCGCCGGTGATGAGCCTGATTTCGAGAAGGGAGTCGTAGACGAGACGGCGCGGCTTGTGTTCCTCGATCGCCGCTTCGATAGCTTTTCTCGTTTCGTCCAGACGAAGATCGGCCGTCAGGAAGATGCTCTGATCGTCCGCTTCGTTGACGGTACCGGATGTCGACAGTTCCTCGACCCGGATCCCATCGAGCGTCCACCCGTGCGAAATGGCGATAGCTTCAAGCTCTGCGGCGGTCTGGGAGAGCGTGACGTATATGCAGCTTTCGCCGGCCTCGACACCCGCGCGCAAAAATTGCAGAGCGGCTGTCGTTTTACCCGATCCCGGCGCTCCCTGCAGCATATAAAGGTTCGACGCTGGCAGGCCGCCGCGCAAAATCTCATCGAGCCCGGTAATTCCCGTACTGACAAAAGTAGGCTTTTTCTGTTTGGGCATGTTCGTCTTCCGCTGCAATGCTTGGCGCAAATTGAAAATCGGTGGCGCGCATCGTCCAGGGAAGAGCCGCTCTCTTCTTATATTCACCTTTCTGCGAACTTCAATTCCGGGGTCGCGCCCGCCAGCCACAATTTTCAACAATGCCTGTCATGGAGGCAATCGGATTGCGCCCGCAGGATGTATGCCGAGAATTTTGGGCGCGTATTGTTGGGTCAGCCGTAAACTGACTGAAATCGCGTGTATGCGTTCATCGGGTAAAATTGACTGTCTCTGTCCGGGGCTATCGCAGAGCGAAAGCTACGCATGGTCGAGGCGAAGGCGTTGCGATGCCCTCATCCTACTCGAAGCGGACGGTCTGCTTGGCTAAGCGCTCTCTTGCAAGAGTTGAGCGACAGGCGCGTGAAGTTCCGTTGGGTGCCTGCTGCGGTCGCTTTTTGATCAGCCGTGTTCGATTGGGTGACGTCGAAAGACAGCATGTCGGTGATATCTCTTCTCGCTTCAAAACATCCTTCAACCAATCAGGTGAAGGGTAGCGAGCGCAAGCACGACGTAACGCCCGGTTTTCGCGATGGCAACAAGGATTGTGAATGTAAGAAGTGGCTCCCGAAGAACACCAGCGATAACGGTGAGGCCATCGCCGACGATTGGCATCCATGACAGCAAAAGCGACCATTTGCCGTATCGCCGATACCATTTTATCGAGCGTTCCAATCCCTTGTCGCTCAACGGGAACCAGCGATACTCTCTAAAGCGCTCTATCCACCGCCCAAGAAACCAGTTCGCCATGGCTCCGAGAGTGTTGCCAACAGATGCAACGATAACCACGCCCACGACCGAAAATTTTGTCGAAAGGAGCATGCCGACCAGAACAGCTTCAGACTGCAATGGGAAGATGGTGGCAGCAATGAATGCCGTTGAGAACAGGCCCGCATAGGCGGCAATATTCAGCATTTTTCCAGCAATCTACGAGTTTGCGAGGAGCTTCACCTCCAATGATCCCGTCGGTCAGGACAGGCGCACCAAGGACCGAGGCCATGTAATGCGACAGGAGGGGATAGTCATCTCCGAAGAACATCCACGGGAACAGAATCGAATCCGAGCGCCAAAATTCCTCGCGCAATGGCCGCCAAGCGGATAGCGCTTTCTGTGAACCCGGCGTCATAGAATTCCCTTGAATTGTGATTGGCCTGGCTCTCTAAAATCGGACTTAATCCCTGTCTCAGCCAGCGAGGTCTCGTCGGGAAATCAGCCCGGCAAACGGAAGGCGATCTGCGAGCGGATGGGGACCAAGGTCGGCCTGTCGGTTGTCTCTCTTAGGAAAGGGCGTCCCGTGCCAAGTTGAGAAGCAACGAGAGAGGCGCCAGAAGGGCTCCTTCCCGTCCACAGGATTGTCTTGAGAAAAACGGCAAGGGTGTGCGGTCTCTGCAAGAGGCGCAATCGATGACCACCACCGCAGGTCTTGCCCCAGGCCCAAATATTGGGCTGAACCGCCGAAAGCCCGTGATTGCTCAGGCATTCAAGGCCGCTCGGTTTTGCCGACGATCGGCTGCGCCGTCACAGCGCCGCCCGCCCAAAAATGTCCAGCGCCCGCTGGCCGCATCAGGCTTTCCCGAGCTTGATGCCGGTCGCATCCGCCGTAAGATAGCCGACGGCCGCGCCGAAGCGGTCCTTGTAGTTGGCGCGAACCAGCGGATCGAGGCTATCCTTCACTTTGGCGTGGAGCTTCTCCCAGTCGCCCGGGTGCTGAAAGTTGCTCATCACATAGGTCCAGCCATTGAGTTCGTCGACCGCGTGGAGGCCCGTCGATTCCGCGCCGGCCGGCATCGACATGATGCGCGACAGCTGCCTGTTGTCGACATTGTAGGCCCACAGGAAGTTGTTGACATGCATGCCGCTGTCCTCGCCGACGAACAGGGTGCGCAGGCGCTCGGAGAACTTGATGTTATCCGGATTGCCGATCTTGTCGGGATTGGCAGTGTTGCCAAGTTCGTCGGTAGCGATATCCTCGCCCGTCAGGACAAATCGGGTCTCAAACGGCACCCATTCGCTGGCGATCGCCTCTCCGCCGCTGTCCTTCTGGGCACCACCCATGGAGTGCGCCAGAATACCGCCTGCCTCGAGAGGCTTGTCGAAACCGATGCCTGACGTTTGGTACCACCCCTTGCCGCCCTTGACCATCGAGTCCTTGATGTAGGAAATCGCCGAGTAGGCAACCTTGTCCTTCGCGTTGACGGTGGTGCCTTCCATTTTTGTAAAGGCCATGCTGCCGCCCATAAGCGCTGCATAGCGGTGTGTTTCCAGGAAGGCCGCGGCCTTTTCCATGCCTGGCGCGAGCTTCACCCAATGGAAGGATCCACTCATGGCGATGCGCGCGTAGCGCAAATCTTTGGGATCCTCCTTGGCGATCTCCATGATGGCCTCAGGCTTCACCGTGTCGGCGAGTTTCTCGATCTCCGCGCTGGTGGCATGGCCGAGCTTAATCCAGGTGATCGTGTCGGCCGGTGCTGCTGTGTCGGTGGACAGGGTGCCGCCGAGCTTGGCAACGTAGAGCGTCCCGCCGGAAAGGTCCGCTTCCCTGTCGGCGACGAACATGAACAGGCCGCCATTGGTCGCATCGTCGCCCATCAACAGCGTGCGACGGTCAGGCATCACCTGCACCAGTTCGTGCGAGATGCGACCAATGCAGTAGTGCTTGGTCAGCGTGCCGCTTCCGTCGGCATTGACCCTGACTTCAGGCAGGTGACCGTAATGATAGGGATTTGCAGCCTTTTCGTCTCCAAACAGATTTTTGCTATAGGCCAGGAGCTGCTTGTTCGATGAGGCCGCGAAGGCGTCGGGCTCGTATTCCTCGCTCGACAGATGGGTGTTCCAAGGCGAGAGGCTGGCGCCGCAGGTGATCCAAAGACCATGCGCCTGGGCGGTGTCGACGTTGTGGTACTTGACCAGGCCGAGCTTGCCGGTGCCCGGATCCTGATCGAGTGTCAGGACGGCGATTGGCGAGGGCATGCGGCCATAGGTGTCGTCGCCTTTCTGGTCGCGCGACATGTACTCGAACTGGACGACGGCGAATACAGTATTGCCCTTGACGCCATCGACCTTCGCGCCGGCGATCGGTGCCAGTAGCGAAGTCCCGTCTGGACAGTCGGAGAAAAACTGGCGCTCCCTGCCCGGTACCGAAGTGTCGATGATCGGCTTGTTGTGGATATCGTAGTAGCCGCCGGCCAGGATTTCCCCGCCCTTGCCGTCCGGCACCATGTCACCCGTCATGAAGAAGGGCTGATAGGACAGCTTGAACGCCTGCGTATTTCCGTCTTCGAGCGTCACCGTCAGCTGCGAAGCAACGGTCGTGGTCGCCATGGCCGCCGGATCCGCCAAAGAGGGCGCGGCCATCGAGCTGAACGTTGCCGAGACAAAGTTTGACGGCGCTGCGGCGGCATCACGCGCCGCGCCGAGAGCGAGAAGCGAGCTGGCGGCCGAAGCGCCGAGTGGCAGCATGGGGACGCTAGCGAGGAATTTCAGGGCCTGGCGACGCGTAGAGTGGGTGGATTCCAACATTTGATACCCTCCGTTTATGCCGGGTCATGACCCGATGCGACCGCGTTCGCCATGAGCAATGGACGGACTGCGAGCCTATTGTCTGGTGGGATAGCGGGATTGCAAGACGTCTTGATGAAGTGGAGCCTAGCATTTTTTGTCCCGGTCGAAGGACGGATACCGGAAAGCGTCGATCACGGAGCGCTTCCCTCACCGTCCTTGCAATGTGGGGGCGGTGAAAGTCTTCACACCCTGTGACTTGGGAAATTCGCCGCCTTCTCCCGTCTGAATGTGGCGTGGCATATGAAACCTAACTCAAAGGTTAGGATTTTGAGCCCCGTTTTCGGACCGTCATTTCCCCTTTCAATTCTAGGCTAGAGAGGCTCTGGTTTTGGCCTATGCGGCAAGTTGAAAATCCTGTCTTCTCTGGGCCGGGCAGCCTGCCTTCTGGCGAGTGCTCGTCTCCCTCGGGTATCGGCTGGAGCAAATCGCCCTGCAGCGGGGATGGCCAATCGCCCTTGCGCCGAGCGAAAAGGGACGCGGTCGACTTCCTCCTGACCCATCTCGACGCCTCCGCCGCAACGTCACGCCATTGGCCGTAACACGACGACGGGTTGGCCCGTTCGATTGACGAGCCGTGATCAGCCTCGGCGACTGGAGCCGCAATGGGACACGCGGCAGCGCGGCTTGAAACCGCCCCAGACTAGGCCGGGCGCAGTACCTTGGGGCCGCTGCTGTGAGGCAGGCCGACATCATATTGGCGCGGTGACGTCGAGATGGCTCGGGAGGCCACGGCAGCGCCCCTCTCTAAGCAATTGGGAAAAGCGTTTTGGGCGCTCAGGGCAGCCAGGAAGGCGGCATTGAAAATATCGCCTGCGCCGACCGTATCCACCGCATCGACATGCGGCGCCGCAGTGCGGTGAAGGGCTCCCCGCGCATCGACGCCAATCGCCCCCGACGGCCCGCATTTCACGACAAGAAGCGAACCGGCGGGCATATGCGTCTTCAACTGGGCGGCAGCGCCGTCAACGCTCTCAAGACCGGATAGACCCAGTGCCTCAGCCTCGTTGAACAGGGCGCAGCCAGCCCGGGCCAGCCAGGCCATCGTTCGTGCCCTGTTCGCCGCGGTCCAGCCCCCGTCAGGCCAACCGGGATCAATCGATGTCGTGATACCGTGTAGGTCTGCCCAATCGAACAGTCGGTCATAGTCGCGGGCCAGGGTCTCGGTCTGGAAAGCTGCGGACAGCAGCAGATGTCCTCCCTTCAGCCGTCGTGCATCGAGCGCCACCAATGCATCGTCGATACAGAACCGGCCAAGATGGCCGCGCGTGCTGAAAAAGGTCCGCTCGCCATCTGGATGCGTCACACCGACTGTGATCGCCGTCCTGTCGGGCGCCCGCACCCATGTCTCCGCGTAGGAACCGAACGCGCTTCGCAGCCATTCCCCGAACATGTCCTCACCCGTGCTGGAGGCAATCGCAAAGTCCACCCCCATACCCATCCAGGCGAGCGCTGTATTGCCAGCCGAACCTCCGACCCGCAGCTCGTCATGATCGACGATGACCTCCGTGCCGGGACGGGGCCAGGGGCTTGCGGGCCCCAGTATCAGATCGACATTCACATTGCCGATGACGGCCAGAGGGGTCCCGATATTCATCGCGCCGCCGCTTTTATCATGGCTTCAAACAGGGCCAGGTCAAATTTGGATTCTGCGGGCGGCGTCCGGTTCTCTCCACCTTGCGTTGCCGCCGCATGGAAGGCGCGCAGCTCGGCGTCGAACGGATCCTGGTAGAAGGGACCGAGTCTCGTGAGGACGTTGCCCTTCTCCGTGGACGCCTGGATATCAAGCGTCATCGGCAGATTGCGGATATAGGGGGTGGGATATTCGAATGCGAGACGTCCGGTTCGCGTGTTGATTTCGAAGCCCGCCTCGAAACGCACGACATCGCCAATCATGCATTCGTAGAGCGCGGTAAAGTGACCGTAGTCAAACAGCGCGGTGATCTGTGTGCCGCCCTGCTTGATCTCTGTCGCGATAACCCGTTGGGGCACGCCGAGAAGGTCACGCATGGCCGACAGGGAATGGGATGACAGGCCCGTCAGCACGGAATAGGCAGTGACATGATCGGACGGCGCATCGGCGCCGCAGACATCGGCAACCATCGCCTGGCGCAGCGCACGGCTTTCCGCGACGAGAACCGCAGCGATGTCGTTCTGCGGCGTGATGACCCGGTCGGTCTGCCGAAAGAACCACGGCCCCTCGCAGATGACGTCGCGCACGCGCACATAGGTGATGTCGTCGAGCTTCGGTAGGCGTGCTTTTGCCTCAAGGAAGGCAGTGGCGTATCGCCGCATGTAGCCGACCATCGCCACACGGCCGGAGGCCCGTGCCGTGGCATCGAGCTCGTCGAGGTCGCTCTGCGTCAGGCAACACGGCTTTTCGACCAGGACATGCTTGCCTGCTTCCAAGGCCGCGCGGGCATGGCGGCCGTGATACTGGTCGGGGCTCATCACCAGCACGGCGTCGATATCGCCTGAGGCGATCAACGCGCCGGGCGTGGAAAATAGCCGGGCGATGTTCCAGCGCGCGCCAATCGCTTCGGCGACAGACGGGGACGGGTCATAGGCGCCAGCCAGAGCGAACTGGTCTCCCAGTCGCTGCAAAATCGGCAGGTGGATGAGTTGAGCCACTTCCCCAAGGCCGATCAAACCAAGTCTGAGCACGTTTTTTTACCTTTTCACTCGGGGCGCCGCATCGGCGCAGACCTTAGACTCGCACCGTAGTGATGCGGGGCCCGTACTGCGGCGAGCCTGTCACATAATAAATATGCATTGAAGATTTTATCAATCCGAAAAATCCTGAATTCTGGACAATTTAAGGGGATCGCGGCTGGGGAATGCTCCCGTTATCCTATAAAAGTCCTAAATTTAAAGAAAAAGCATGGACTCCCTTTTCCAACTTGCTGTTCTGGAATAGAAGATGTGTCGAGGATTTAATTCTCGAAGGAGATGGAAACGATGAAGGTTGCGACGGCTCCGGACGCTTGGGGCGTATGGTATGCGGATGACCCGAAACAGACGCCGTGGACGCGTTACCTTGACGAGGTGCGCGATTCCGGCTTCACCTGGACGGAAACCGGGCCCTGGGGCTACCTGCCGACCGATCCCGCGCGTCTCACCGACGAACTGGCTGCCAGAGGACTTTCCGTATGCGGGTCGGCTCTGGTGCATCTTCTTGCGCCAAGAGATGCGATGGACACTTTGCGACCGCGCCTTGAGCAAACTTGCGGCCTGCTCAAGGCGATGGGGTCGGAGTGGGTCGTGCTGATGGACGATTCGGACCTTCCTCCGGCGGGCGGGCAGCGCGCGCTTTCGGCGGATGCCTGGAAGGGAATGGTGACGACTGTCAGGGAAGCCGCTCGCTACGTGGCCGAGGAACACGGCCTGCATCTCCTGTTTCACCCGCATGTCGGCTCCGGCGTCGAGACGGAAGAAGAGGTCATCCGCCTGGTCGAGGAAACGCCGGCCGAACTTGTCGGCCTTTGCTTCGATTTCGGCCATCACGCCTATACCGGCGCCGATGCCTTCGCCTTCATGAAGCGCTATGCCGAGCGGATCCCCTACTATCACTTCAAGAATGTCGATCCTGTGCTACTCAACAAGATCCGCGACGAGAATATCGATTTTATCAAGGGCTTCCAATCCGGCGTGATGTGCGAACTCGACAAGGGCATCGTGGATTTTCGCGAGGTGCGGGATTTCCTTGCGGCTCGGAATTTCGACGGCTATGTCGTCTACGAGCAGGATATGTATCCGTGTCCGCCCGAAAAGCCTTTTCCGATTGCGCTTCATAACCGTAAGGTGCTCAAAAGCCTCGGGCTCTGAAGCGGTATCGCATGGCGATCGCGCGGCAGGAAAACGGGCAGCAGGCGGAAGCGATTTGGAGCAGGAAGACAACAGGCCGATCAAGGATGAGGATGTCCGGATCGCGGGCAGCCGCATCGAGGATGCGCGGATTTTCAATCGGCGCCTCGTGTTCGAGACGATCTTCCAGCGCGCTCCAATCAGCCGTGTCGAGATTGCCGGCATTGTCGGGCTGAAACCGCAGACGATTTCATCAATCACCCGCGAACTCCTGGAACAGGGGCTTATTTCGGAAGCCGGGCGCTCGTCCGGCCTTCGCGGCCAGCCGCAGATCTACCTCGAACCCCATGCCGACGCTGGCTTTTCCGTCGGCATCCACATCGACCGCAACCATTGCCAGCTGATGATCTGCGACTTGAAACGCAGAGCGCGCGCGCGCCTGGAAATCTCGTGCAACACCCGCGATCCGGAAGAAACGGTTGCCCGCATGGCCGAGGGCATCGCGCAGGCGCTGGACGACAACGCTATTCCGCGCGGCAAGGTCTGGGGCATCGGCCTCGTGCTGCCGACATTCGGCTCCGATGTCTACGACTTTGATTTCTCCATGCAGCATTGGGAAGCCTGGCGCGACGTGCCCTTCGTCGAGAACCTGCAGAGCCTCTGCGGCTTGCAGGTGCTGGTGGAAAACGATGCGACCGCGGCAGCGATCGGCGAGCGCATCCACCGGTCAGGCGCACAGGATGCCACTTTCGTCTATTTCTACATCGGCCACGGGACAGGTGCCGGCCTCATCATCGACGGCTATCCGTTCAAGGGCGTCGGTGGCAATGCCGGCGAGCTTGGGCTGCTGCCGATCGCCGGTCTTGATGGATCGCCCGTCTGGCCTGAGACCGGCGCCAAGGATATCCTGTCGCTGACGGGTCTTGCCCATGCCTGCGGCATGACGGAGGAGACTGTCGACAACGATGAGCTCAACCGCCTGTGTGCCCTCAGGGATCATCGCTTGATGAACTGGCTGGCCAGTGCGGCTGCCGTGGTGCGCGATGCGACAGCGATCATCGAGGTCATGTTCGACCCGGGCTTCATCGCGGTGGGCGGGGCGCTGCCGCGCGCGATCGTCGAGATGCTGGTCGATCGCGCCTACCCGCTCCGGCCGACGCCGGCAGCCCGGCGCGACCGCGCGTTTCCGCGCCTGATGCCGGCGATCCTGATCCATGATGCGGCCGTCACCGGTGCGGCCATGCTGCCGATCTTCGTCAACACCAGCCATAATTTCCGTCACCTCTACTTCCGCCAGGTGCTGGGCGACGAACGTCCCTTCGACGGGGCGTCGCCGGTCTGAAAGCCCCGCCGCGTCTCAATTGCGGGAGGGCCTTGCACCCGCAGCCGTCAGGACGGGACGGTTGAGATGACCTTGCCTTCGCGAAACAGCGCAAAGCGCGAGACGCGGATAGACAGTGTCTGCCCCTCGGCTATGTCCGCACTTTTCGGCACCTGGATCCGCACCATCGTGCCGTCGTCCGCCTGGCTCTCCACCTTGATGAAGGATCCGAGATTGACGGTCCGGGTGACGAGCACGCCGCCGTCGCCGGTCTGACCCTCGACGACGATGTCTTCGGGACGAACCGCAAGGGTTGCGGCGCCCGCTGTGACCGATGTCGGGATCTCAAGCCCCGCGATCCGGATGCGCCCCGCATCGACCGCGCAATCGAACATGTTCATGTCGCCGATGAAGCCTGCCACGAAGGCGGTCTGCGGTGTTTCGTAGATCTCGCTTGGGCTGCCGACCTGCTCGATACGCCCCGTGCTCATCACCACGATGCGGTCAGCGATGGATAGCGCCTCATCCTGGCCGTGCGTCACGAACACCGTTGTGATCTTGAGCTTACGCTGGATCTGCCTGACCTCTTCGCGCAGGCGGTCGCGCAGATGCTGGTCAAGGCTGGCAAAGGGTTCGTCCATCAACAGGATCTTCGGCTCGAGAACCAGGCAGCGCGCAATCGCCACGCGCTGCTGCTGGCCACCGGAAAGCTGGCGCGGCATCCGGTCGGCATGGTTCTGGAGACCCACCAGATCAAGCGCTTCCTTGACCTTCGCGGCAATGACCGGCTTGCTCATCTTACGCAGCTTCAGGCCGAAGGCGACATTCTCGAACACCGTCATGTGGCTCCACAGAGCGTGGCTTTGGAAGACCATGGCCGTCGGCCTATGTTCCGGCGGGGTCGACACGACGTCTGAATTGTCGATCAGCACCCTGCCGCCCGAGGGGCTCTCGAAGCCGCCAATGATGCGCAACAGCGTGGACTTGCCGGATCCGGACGGCCCGAGCAGGCACACCAGTTCGCCATCGGGAAAATCCAGGGACAGCGGCTCGATGGCGTTGATGGGGCCATACATCTTGGAGATATTGTCGAGGCGGAGCGTTGCCATGCGTATTTTCTTTCTCTTGGATTGCGCGTCAGCCGCCGAGGCCCTTGGCAAAGGCGTCGCCGCCGATGACCCGGCGCGCAAGCAGGATTGCCGCCAGCGACGGCACCCAGAGCATGACCGACAGGACCGCCCCATACTGCACGACCAGCTGGTTGTTGATCATCGACATCATCAGCAGCGGCATGGTGCGGATACGGGGTGCCCCGACGAGCCAGGCACCTTCCGTTTCATAGAAGGTCCACACGAACGTCATCAGCAGGGCGGCGGCGATGGTGGGAAGCGCTTGCGGCAGGGTGATCGACCAGAAGACCCGGAACGGCCCGGCGCCGACGTCGCGCGCCGCCTCCTCCATCTCACGGCTGACGGCCCTAAAGGCGGCCGTCGGAAGCCAGATCATCAGCAGCAGCGTGTTGAGGAGTTGGATGATGACCACCCCGCTATAGGTCCCGACCAGGTTCATCGAGAGGAACAGAACCGCGATTGATATGATCAGGGCAAAGCGGGGAAAGGCATTGGCCATCAGGAAGGACATCATGAAACCGGCCTTTCCGGGAAAGTTCATGCGCGCGAAGGCATAGGCCGCCGGCAGGCAGATCAACGCCGACAAGGCCGTCACGATCGTCGAGAGCTGCAGCGACGTCACGAAGGCGGCCCAGACTTCCGGTCGGCCCAGGACGGCGTACCAGTATTTCAGGCCCCATTTGGTCGGCAAAATGGCCGGGTAGAACCACTGCTCGGCAAAGGCCCAGAGGAAGACCGTGAGGATCGGCAGGGCGACGAACAGGACGAGGAAGGCGAGGATGATCCAGCCGAAGACGTCGACGCGGCGGTTGAAGGTCATCGGATGTCCTCCGCGCGGCGGGTCGAGACCGAGCGCACATAGGCAAGGCCGGCGATCGAGCAGATCATGAAGGTGATTGTCGCCTGCGTTGCGGCCTGGACGGGGTCGCGGACGCTGGCAAAGGTACGCAGCATAAAGGGGCCCATCATCTCCGGAGCGGTCGGACCCAGCATGAACGGCATCAGCGCCTGTCCGAAAAAGCCCAGGAAATTGAGCGCTGCGACGATCAGCAGCGAGTGCTTCATCTGCGGCAGGATGATGCTCCGCAGGATGCGCAGCTTGCGCGCGCCGATATCCCTCGCAGCCTCGATGGACGTGTCGGAGATATTGGACAGGCCGGAGACGAGGATCAGCAGCGCAAGCGGCATGCCGTCCCAGATCAGCCCGATCACCGGGCCCCAGGGCGTCAGGTAGGGCGAGTGGTAGCCCGGGATCCCGACCTTGGTGAGAAGACTCTGCAGCCAGCCATTCGGGCCCATGTAGCGGATCAGCGCATAACAGACGATGATGCCCGGCACGAACATCGGAAACAACGCCAGCCCCTGGATGAGAGACGCCAGCCAGCCGCGCGAAAACCGCATGTAGAGCGCGATTGGCAGGGTGATCGCGATCAGGAGCGCTAGGCTCACGAAGGTGGTCCAGAACGTCCGCATCAAGTTGGCAAGACTGTAGGGGTCGGAAAAAAAGAAGACGTAGCTGGAAAATGTCAGCCTGGTGCCACCGTCCGGCGACTTCCTGAGCACCGTGCTGAGTATCGTCAGCACGGCAGGATAGAAGAGAAAAACGGCGATCAGCAGGACGGGCAAAGCGATCAGGAGCAAGCCCTTAAGCTTTGCCGTCATTGTCCGGGCGGCGGCATCCATCGGCTGGGCCTCAGCGCTGGATGGTCGAGGCGACGTTGCGATACCAGGCTTCAAACAGCGCCGGCTCCCAGGTGGCCGGGAAGACCGGAATGGATCTCGGCGCGACCTTGGCGAATTTCGCCTGAAGTTCGGCGGCCATGAACTCCCATTTTATTCCGGGAAAGCCACCGAGCGCCGTGACGACTTGGTTCTGCACCTCCGGGGAAATCAGATAGTCCGCAAGCTTGAGCGCCGCGCCCTTGTTGGCAGCGACGCTTGGCACCACGATCCCCGAGAAGCCACCGGTGAAGGCCAAATCCTGGAGTTGGGCAATCGCGGTCGTCGGCGGCACCACGCCCTGGCTCATCGCCTGCAGCGCCATGTCGGACCAGGCGACCGTCATCGTGACGGCGCTGCTCGCCAGGAGCTGAATCGACGCTGTATTGCCGGACGTGTATTCGCCGCCATTGTAGAGCGAGGGTGCAATATCCTTCAGGAGTGGCCACACCTTCTCGAAAATCGGCGTCGCTGTATCAGCGGTGTAGTTTTCCGGCTGGAAAAGCTCCGGCTTCTTGCCGGTGACTTCCTGCAGCGCGCGCTCGATGAAGCAGGCGCCGGAATCGCCGAGGTCGGGACGGGCATAGGCGAACTGACCCGGATTGGCCTTGATCCAGGCCACCAGTTCCGGAAAGGTTTGTGGTGCCTTGGCAACCTTGTCGCCATTATACATCAACACGACCTGCGAGCCGCGATAGGGCAGAAGCGTCGCATCCTGAAGGACGACGGGGTCGACCTTGGCGTAATTTCGAAGATTGGCCTTGCTGAAATCGACCCAGAGACCGGCCTTGATGGAATCGGTCGGATAAAAGGGCGTCACCGCCTCAAGCATATCGACCTGGGGGTCCTTCTTGGCCTGGAAGGCCGCCATTGCACGGTCGGCCAAGGTGTTCATGGCCGAGCCGCCACCGCCGGCGACAAGATTGAGCGTCACACCCGAATTGGCCGCCTCGAAGCCTGGCTTGACGACCTGGGTCCAAAAATCGATGACGTTGGTGTCGCTGTTGAAAAAGATATCCAGAACGCCCGGGGCGGCCGAGGCGATGCGGATGCCGCCGGCCATGATTCCGACACCGACAGCTGTCGTTGCTGTCAGAAACTCACGTCTTCCAATGTTCATGCTATCCTCCATTTTTCGGGCTGTGAAATGACTTGCATGCCGATATGTTGCCCTGGTCGTTCCCGGTGGCTGCAGATCTCCGCCTGCTCTAATTAAATACTTACCATGAATTTTATCGGCGATGTCAAGGGAGAGTGTGAGCAGAATTTCCATGGAGAAGTTTTTCTATCAACCGAGGACCAAGTTATATGGCCAAAAATGAAAATATCTTATATCTTTATTGATGATTAAATATTGGGGGAGTTCCAGATGCGGGCCTATCGCGATCGCCAACGTAGCCTTGAACAGCTGTCGCGCCACATGGAAGTCTGGGTAGAGGAACTGCAAGCCTTCGAGATGCGCCAGCGCCTTGCCCTTACCGGCTGGCAGTCGACAAACCCGCAGGGCCAGCAACGGCCGATAGCGACCGGAGGCGCCTGGGACGACCGGTTCGGCATCCACCGCTTCGAAATGACCGGAAGCATTTCCGTTCCCCCCGGCGACGGCGTCGAGCTGCGGCTGGATTTCGGCGGCGAGGCCCTGGTGCGTCTGCATGGCGACGATGGGCAGGTCTTGGAGAGCTTTGCCGCCAATCCCTGCCACCGTCGCTTCCAGGTGCCGCAGGAGACGTCGCTGCGCATTGTGGCCGAGGTGGCCGCGCGCAGCCTGTTCGGCGTCCCAAACCGCGAGCCGCGTTTTGCAATGGCCGAGATTGTTCTGTTTCATCCCGAAATCCGCGCCTTGCGTCGCCGCCTGATGGTACTGCGCGACACCGCCAACAGCGTGGATGATGTCGAACTCTCGCGCTCCCTGTTCGAAGCTGGCGAGATTGCCATCAGCGGCCTGCGGCTTCCCACGGCCACGACCGCCGTTGCGCCGCGCGTCGCCGGCCGCCCCTGGGCACGCGATATCTGGGAGCGCAGCTTCGAGCCGTCGGACCGGCCCGAAGCACTCGGCAAGGAGGCCTTGGCGTCCGTTTGTCGTGCCTGCGAACTTCTGGATGGGATGCTCGATGATCTGCGCAAGGCCTATCCCAAGCAGGGCGACGTGCTGGTCACCGGGCACGCCCACATCGACTACGCCTGGCTCTGGCCGCAGCCGGAGACCGTGCGCAAGATCGTGCGGACGTTCAACAGCGTCAACTCACTGCTGCAGCGCCATCCGGACTTTCACTTTCTGCAATCGTCTTCGCTCTATTACAGCCATGTCGAGGATGAAGATCCAGCGCTGTTTGCAGACATCCGCAAGCGAGTGACGGAAGGCCGCTGGGAGATCATCGGCGGGATGCTGGTGGAATGCGACACCAACATGCCCTCGGCAGAAGCCTTCACGCGCCAGTTTCTTCTGGGCCAGCGCTATTTCCAGGCCAAGTTCGGCATCACCTGCTCGACGGCCTGGCTGCCGGACACTTTTGGGTTCACGGCCGCCATGCCGCAGATCATGCGCCATGCCGGCATCGATACGTTGGTCACCATCAAGGTCAGCTGGAACGAGACGAACCGTCTGCCGGAGAACCTGTTCCAGTGGCAGGGTAACGACGGCTCGCGGGTGCTTGTCCATACGTTCGACGCCTATGACAATGACGGTTACAACATGCTGATGACGCCGATGGCGCTGTGCGAGGTGTGGAAGAAGCATGGGGCCAAGGATCTCGTCGGAACCGTCATTGCCAGCTACGGCTGGGGTGATGGTGGTGGCGGCCCCGACCCGGACCAAATCGAGATCATGCCACTGCTGAACGCCATGCCGGCAATCCCGCATGTGCGCCAAGGACGCATCCAGCCGCATCTGGACGAGATACGTGTGGCGCTATCGGATGCAGCCCTGCCGGTCTGGGCCGGCGAGCTGTACCTCGAATATCACCGCGCGACCCTGACCACCCAGGGTCGCACCAAGCAGCTCAACCGCCGGGCCGAGCATGCGCTGGTTGCCGCCGAGGCCATGGCCGTCATCGATGCCCTCGACGGCGGCGTCACCGCCATGCCGGACCTTGCGCTCGATTGGACGCTCATGCTGCGCAACCAGTTTCATGATATCCTGCCCGGCTCCTCCATCCGCGAGGTCTACGAGCAGACGGAACCGGAGCTAGAAGGGGTCGTCGCCCGTGCCGACCGTCTGTGGCGACAACGCCTGGAAGCACTAGCATCGCGCAGGCGCGGCGCGCGGCGCGGGCTGCTTGTTGCCAATCTCTCCGGTTCGGCCAAACGGCAGTGGCAGCTTGAAAGCAGCGCGCCCCTCCCCGCCGGACTGGCGCCGCAGCACAGTCAAGCCGGCTACGTTGTAACGTTCGACCGACCGCTCCAGGCGCTTTCCCTCGGCTTCGTGTCGGCGACGGGACCGATCAGCAGCCTCGTCGTTGACGACAGTCGGATGGAGAATGCCTTCGTTCGCATCATCCTCGACGCGCAGGGTCGGATTTCGAGCCTCCTTGACAAGCGCTGCGGCCGGCAACTGATCGATGGCGCCGCGAACCGGCTGATGCTCTATCGCAACGACCTTCCCCGCAATTTCGACGCCTGGGATATCGAACCCGGCTTCGAGCTCGGCGAGGAAGAGCTGTTGTCTCTGGAAAGCCGTGAAGTGACGGAATCCGGCCCGCACCGTGCAGAGATCACGTTGGTCCGGCGCTTCAGCGCCAGCACGATCACCCAACGCCTGCGGCTGTGGGCCAACAGTCCGCGTCTGGAGATCGTCACCGATCTCGACTGGCACGACCGACGCACCTATCTGAGGGCGGCCTTTCCCCTGAACGTGCTCGCCGAAGAGGCGGTGTTCGACCAGGCAATCGGCGTGACGCGTCGGTCGACCCACGATAATACCACCTGGCAGAAGGCACAGTTCGAAGCCTGCGGCCATCGCTTCGTCTCGCTGTCGGAAACGGACTGGGGCGCGGCCCTCTTGTCGGCCGACAAATACGGCTTTTCAGCCAAGGGCAACGTCCTGACGATCAGCCTCGTGCGCGGGCCGATGTTCCCGGACATGCTCGCCGATGAGGGGCACCAGCGCTTCACCTATGCGCTGCTGCCACATGACGGACGCTGGTGGAGCGCCGATGTGCAGGCGGAGGCTGATCTCGTCTGCGATCCGTTGCGCTTCACCGTGGCAACCGCAGATGCCGATTATGATCTGTCGCCTGTGACCATCTCGGACCAAGACGTGCGCATCCACGCGCTGAAGCCCGCCGAGGACGGTGATGGCTATGTGCTGCGTTTTTCCGAGGCGGTTGGCAGGCGCGGTTCCTATGCGATCTGCGTGCCGGATGGCCGCACATGCAGGGCTACAAACGCATTGGAAGCCGAACTTGAGGATATGCCATCCACTCTGAAACCCTTCGGCCTCGTGAGCGTCCGCTTCTGAAACGACACCTTGTCGCCCGTCCCTGCGCGCGAATGGATCTATACAGGTGGCGCCATTGACACGGCCTTCGCGTATCCCGGCGATGCGGCAAGTTTATGATATGGACGACAAATCTGGCGAGGCCGGATCTCGCCGATCGGCGCGGGGGCCGCGCCGTCTTGCTGGCCCCGCACACCCGGGAAGCCGCCGGACTGGCTCCCTGGGTTCCCCGACTGCTCGCCCTTCGCCGTCGGTTTCCCTTCCGGTATCCCGCCTGCTGGTGCTTGCATCAATTCGCAGCCGGCAAGAACGTCTGCGTCTTGCCGGTCAGGCGATAGGCGGCCAGACCCAACCATTCGTGAGCGGCGGTGTCGCTAACATCCAGTCCTTCGGCGATAGTACTAAACGGCAGTTTGAACTCTGCAGTTCGTGTGCGGTAATCAACGGGATAGGGAACGGTGATGAATCCAACCGCTCTGAAGGACGCCACCGCACGCGGCATATTATAGGCTGAGGTGACGAGCAGCCAATTGTCGGACGGCTGTGGTTTGGCCACCGCCATGCTTTGAACGGCATTTTCATAAGTTGTCTGGGAACGGCGCTCAGTTTCAATGCGCTCTGAGGCTATCCCAAGGTCCACAAGCACGCGCTGGGCAATCTCCGCCTCGGTTTGAATTTCTCCGAGCACGAGGTGGCCACCGCCACCAGACAGGATAATGCGAGCCTGGGGATAGCGGCGTGCAAGCGCGGCAGTCTGAAAGATCCGCTCGGCATTGTTGTTGAGTGTAAGGCTGTTTCTACTCGCTGTAATATGGGCTTCTTCAGCCCCACCGAGCATCACGATACCTGTCACGTAATCGGGAAGGTCGGGGGCGGTGAACCGGTCCTCCAGCGTTGTGAGGACAGCGGGGCCGACCGGAGACCAGCCCGCTATGCAAAGCAGTACGGATGACGTGCCGAGCAACCACGAGGCGGTGCATTTCCATCGTAGGAGTAACGCTGCGATCCCTAAAAGCCCGAGTAAAGCTATCAAATTCGATGGTAGGAATACTGACGCAACCAGTTGGTAAAATATGAGGAACATTCTACATCTGCTTTCAAGGGATAGCGTTGCGCAGGGGAGGTGTCTGGAAGCGACCTGTCATGTAGTTGCCGTTCATCCCTTAGAGGTTTTGTCAGACTACGCATCATTTAGTTCTGAATGACGCACGAAATCAGACGACTGTAACTCTTACTTTGCCAAGATTGGCCGAACTCGGGTTTGTTAGGTCGTAACTCGACCAATGACAACTCGCCTTTCTGTAATGACGTGGCCCAAGGCCGGCACACACAGAGTGCGGACCCGACAAAGCAGATAGGTCGACTTACGGCATAGACTGCTGCAGCTGCGGCCTGTCGAGCCCGGGACGGACCAAATCCTTCGTGGCACCGGCCTCAGCCTTCCTGGTACATCGAGGGGCAACCACGCAACCAGTATGTAAAAGAGACGCGTGAATCGATGACTGGCTCGCCCGCCCCTGCCCGGTCAATCTCAACACTATCGCGAAAAAGTCCGAAAGCGCGCAGACAGACGTCTACAGCCGTCTCAACGACGCATAGGCGACGTTGCGATTGGCCCCTGACCAGACCGCCCCGTCGAATTTGCTCATATCGTTCGCCGCGTTCGATATTTTCCACATCTCCGACTCCGGCCTTAATAGGAGCGACCAATTCATAAAGGTCTCCATGTACCCATCCACGCCGACTTCGTCGGAGAAATTAGCAAACAAGAAAACCCCACCCGGCTTCAACATCCCTAAGCAATGGCGGGTCAGCTTAACGGCTACACTGAAGGATAGATAATCGTAGAGACCTGCGGCATAGATCAGGTCGAACTGACCGAGTGTCTTTCGTCCGGTGAGTATTTCAAGTACCGACCCACCCATGGCCTGGACGCAGCTTCCCCCATATTCCGCGTGCATGGAAGCAACGCTCAGCGGATCCTGGTCCAGAGCGACCCATCGCTTGATCGTTCCACCATTTAGCGCGTTCGATTTTTCTGCTTCCCGCAAATGACCAGCGGCGATGGTAAGGACTTCGGCATCGGATCCGCGACTTGCGGTGATCTCATCCACCTGACGGGTCAGGATGTCGCGACGCTCACGAACCGCGACTGATGAGGATGCATTGCTCGTGAATTCGTAGAGAGACCGTCCCCTTGCCGATGCTTGCTCTAGCGATCCACTTACGCTCGGGTGGCGGTAGATGAAGTCTAGAAGGTGTGCGTCGCCTGAATATCCTCTAGGCTTGTCGAATGACCAGCGCGTGAAGGGGTCTTCCAGGAAGACCGCAGCGACAGGATGGCTTCGTGCAACATCAACGAGTTCAGGCCAAGCGCCGGGGAAAAACTTTCTGCGCGTGAGGTGAAGCTGTTTGCTGAGCCGCTCGATGACGAGAGACGGCTCGACGCCGCTCTCAAACTGTTGCCGCGCAATCTCCAATGCCAGGGCCAGCTCGGCTTTTCCAACGGCTATCTTTTGGTGAAGCGGTTGATGCTGATGCTCAAACTCGCGAGCGATCAGTTCGGGGGTGATAAGACTTTGTCCATCAAGTTGCGTGGAGGTGCGGTTCAAAGCGGGACTCCCGTTAATAGAGTCGTAACTCTAATGGGAGGTAGGGCAACTTGCGAGTGGAAAAACTGCTCATATACCGAGAATTGAAAGGCGGGTCGCCCATATCGATGGGGACGACGTCATACCCTCAAATCAATAACCGTGGTATCTTCATGATTTATCAGAATAAATCCGGATATTTAGGGAATGTGACGCAGCTTAAATCCGGGCACGCAGGTCTTGACGTGGCGGTTCATTTCGGGGCAAACGAAACTTCGGCGCCAATCTCCGACGCTGATTTTGTCGTGGAAAAGCCAAAACCGGCGACCCAAGAATTGAAGGCCCTCTATCGCCAAAAGCAGGCAGAAGCCCGCCGTGCCGTATCGAGGAAAGGGCTGTGGCTGGCCGTTCTCGTCTACCTCCTGTTTTCACTGACAGACCTGCTTTTGATCGCAGACGTTGCGCCTTATACGGTAATAGCAAGATTTGTGGTTGGGGCTTCCGCGTTAGCCGTGATCGAACTTCAGTACCGCTCCGGCCAAAAGGCTGACAGTCTCGATATAACGTGCGCCGCCGCCCTGGTGTTAGGATATGTGGGCTGGCTGTTGCCGGCGATGGCATCCGGAGAGATATCAAATCTCTCCTATTACATGGTCTTCGGCGCAATATTCATGATGGGGATTAATCTTTTCTTTGACTTCAGAGTTTCCCTCGCACTAAGTGCTTCAGCTGCCGTTCTGGGTTCTTTTTTAGTTTCCCTTTGTTTCTTTCCGAGCGACATCTATCATACGCTTTCGTTCGTCATATTTTATGTTTGCTGCTTCATATTTACCTCTTATGTGAACTGGAAGCTGAATGCCGAACGCTATCAGGTTTTCCTGAACTCACTCGAGGCGGCCGCCCAGCATCACGAGGCGAGCGAGCGCGGCAAAGCTTTGCTCAGGCTATCGATCACCGATCCCCTGACAGGTCTATCCAACCGGCGCGCTATTGATCGCACGCTTCGCGAGTTCTGGGAGAAGTGGCGATCCAGCCAACAAAGCTTCACCGCAATCCTGATCGACGTCGATCACTTCAAAAAATTCAACGATTTGTATGGCCACCAGGATGGCGATGACTGTCTTGTTCGCGTTGCAGAAGTGCTCCGGGCAACCGTTGAAAAGTTCGGCGGCTCATTGGGTCGCTACGGGGGCGAGGAATTCATAGTGTTGACGCATGCAACATCTGCCGAAGAGTGCTTTACTTTTGCAGAAAACATTCGCAAAGCCGTAGAGGAGATGACGCCTTCACCCCAAATGCGTCCGCAGGGGGCACCGGTTGTTACCGTGAGCGTGGGCGCTGCACTGACCGGTCCGCACTCCGCAACAAAGGTCGAAAAGCTCATTCATGAAGCAGACCGAGCCCTTTATGCGGCCAAGGCTGGCGGACGCAATTGCACAAGGCTATATGATGCATTGGATCCCGCATGCCGCGATGACGAGGAGGACCTCGTCGCACTGCTGAGAGTGGCTCTTCGGCAGGAGTTGGTATCGCTCGTATATCAACCGATCCACGATGTCGCCTCTGGCTCAACGAACACTGTAGAAGCCCTGATGCGCTTGAAGACGGCTGATGGCGTTTCTATCGCTCCCATCGCATTCATCCCTGTCGCTGAGCATACGGGTTTCATCCACGAACTAGGGCGCTGGCTCGTTCGCACCGTTTGCATCGAGCTGCTAGCAAACAATCGAATTCAGACCGTTTCAGTCAACATCTCCCCGGTCCAGCTGAAGTCGGAAGGCTTTGCTGCGTCTGTCGCGGCCATTCTTTTGGAAACTGGGGTTCAAGGCAGCAGGTTGGCGTTCGAAATCACGGAAGGGTTGGACATTGACGTCGATGCACAGGTGTTGATGTGTGTCGAAGAGTTGCGCGGGCTGGGTATTTCAATCTGGCTCGACGACTTTGGTACCGGCTTTGCTGGGTTGTCCTGGCTTCGCCTGATTGATTTTGACACGGTGAAGATCGATAAATCCTTCTTGAACGACGCGACGTCGCCAAGGGGTAAGGCCATGTTGCGCGACATGGTAAGCCTTCTGCGCAACCACGTGGACGACGTTCTTGTCGAGGGTGTCGAGACCGAGGAGCATATGACGCTAATGCGCGAGCTCTGGATTGATCAAGTTCAAGGCTATCACGTGGGTCGTCCGGTTCCGGCCCATATGATTAAGTCTGGCGACGACGGTGCCGCAATCGCGTCGCCACATTAGACCCGACCGGGCGTTATGGTGGTGCGCGATCAATGCAAGGCCTGTTCACATTTTCTAAGCTGACAGATTCGTCTCGGTGATGGACAGGAAGACATTTTTACGTCTTTTCAGCCAGTAAAATTCGCCATGGTCGGATGGCCTTCTAATTTCGCTTTAGCCGCGCAACGGTGTGCTTATGAAGACAAGCGGAACAGCACTTGGTCTGGAAGCCAGCACTCTCTGTTAGGGCGGGCGACGGCAGAGAAGATGAGCTTAGACTAAGGAACGGGTGGCTATAGTGAGGCTCGGGCTCCTACCGGACGGGTGGGAAAAACGCGTTGGACGGGCGACTGCCACAGGCACAATTTGAAGATCACAACGCCGATCGCCAATATCCGTCTGTCAAAAAAGCCCGGCTCAGAGGCCGGGCTTTTAATGTCAGATAAATCAGATCAGAATGTGCGCTGGAAGCGCAGAACGCCACCGAACGTGTCGGCGTCGCGAACTGCGTTGTCGTATTTAATGTACGTCAGTTCAGGCTGAACCTTAAAGCCCTTGGCGATAAAGTAGTTTACGTTGGTGGTTGCTTCGAAGGTCTTACTGTCGGAATAGGCAAGCTGGGTATTCCAGTCGAGCTTGTCGTTGAACTTGACAGTCGTGCCGCCCCAGACAGTCCAGTCGCCCGTGCTTGCGCCGCTGGCGTCGCCGTTGGCGTAACGGTTGATCTTGTCGCCATCCGTGTTCCAGGCGCCCATAAGGAATGCCGAGAACGTCCCAAAATCGAGATCGAGGCGAGCCTTGATGGCGCCTTCTTCGACAACGGAGTCGTAGCCGCCGACGACCTTCAGGCCGACCATCCCGGTCTTGTAGCCGAGGCCAGCAACGAAGTCAGGAGTGTAATGGTCTGACTCATCACGGCCCGTGTTCGGGTCGGTTGCACCAGCGCCAGACTGGCTGTCCTCTACCGATAGAACGCCCGTGAATCCATTACCGCCGTCGTAAACGTAGGAGAGCTGGTTGAGCTCGTAAGGTCCGTCGCCGATCACGTCGTCGTTGATAACGTTTCCGGCGTAACCGATCCACTGCATGTATTGCGAGTCGGTTTTACCAACAATGAAACCACCAAGGCTAATGCTTGCGAACAAAACCTTCGAGTCGTTGTTACCTTCCGTCGAGTCGAAGCGGTAGATCATGTTGGTCTTCAGCGGACCGTATTCGGTGTCCGTTGCTGTGTCGACGTTGAGTTCAGCGCGGGTATGCCACTCGGTGCCGGTCTTCTGGCGAACGCCAAAGGCGTAGGGATCGTGCCACAGCACTTCGGTACGAACCATGCCACCGACCTTGAGGCAGGTTTCCGTGCCTGGGATGTAGAAGTAGCCAGCGCCGTAGGCGTCGCAGATGCGGACAAATTCAAGCGGCTCGGGCTCAGCAGCGACGATAGCGTCTGCAGCGTGAGCACCGGATACTGCTGCCAGGGCAGCAGCGGAGCCGAGAAGTAGGCTCTTGATATTCATGATTGACCTCCAGTTCAATGTTGCGAATAGATCCGGCAAAGCCTGCATTGGGGCTCCCTCCCCATGTTCGCGAAGTCGAACAAACACACTTGCGCCTTCATTAGTAAGCATGGCTTTGTAATCGCTCGACCGCAAACGACTTCTTTCGCAAAAGCTGATTTAGGAAGTCCTTCGGCAAGTGATGTTGCAGAAAGGGCACAAAGTCCAGCTAGATTTACTGTGAAGATCTCAGTGGATGTCGGGGAGGCTCAAAGATAGTGAACGCGGCGCGCATGTCTCAATGATCGCCGACAGCACCAAGCTGGCGTTGGGTCCGCCTTCCCTACTTTGCCGGCGATCACTCGTTTCCGCTGCACAATTCCGGTTGAGTGACCGACGCTGACGGAGGTGCTCCCGGTCCAGAGCCTCCATCTTTTAGACAACGTCGCTTGATAGGCCTGCCCGCTTGCCGCTGTCGACCTCGGACCTCGTCGTAAACTGATAATGCGTATGTGCCGAGCAGCCTATCCTCGCTTCGATCAAAGGCAGTTGCCCAGCGCGAGGGATGCTGCGCTTCACGTGACCCGCTTCGTCACTATTTGTACGGCACCGCACCACTTCAGGAAGAATTTCGTCGTCATGCTTGTCATAGACCCCACGTCCCGCGAGTTGGGGCCTCCGGCAGACCCAGGGCGGCTCAAAGAGGTGGACCGTCAGCGGCCTTCAAATCGCTTTAGCATCGCCCTCAGCTGCGCGTTTTGCTGTTTCAGGTGTTCCGCCAGCAACTGCTTCAGGCGTCGGTTTTCGGCATCGAGCAACGGCAACTCGTCAATGTGGGTGTCCACACTCGCAGCCTTCACCGTAGCGGCAGGCGCTGAGTTGCGACCCCGGGCGTTCTCCAACTGACTTCTCCTACGATGCTTCAGTGTCCCTGCCATTTTCGGTTTGAACTTGCCTTCTGCCGGATGCAACGCGGTGTTTTCCAGGCAAGCCTGTTCTTGCTGATGCCGTCGGATATCGTCGGGCCCGATCGACGGCCGCAGACTTAGTTGGTTTTCACCGGCCTCATGGATATCGGTAGCATCCTCCGGTCCGGATGGTTGATCAACACGGGAGATGGGCGACTGCGAAACGGCGTTCTGCATGAACGGGAGCTTTGCTTCCGCTTCCCGCACAAGTGCTCCAAAATCGGTCTCGCCCCAGATGGATTTCGGCCGAGTCTTCAACCGCCGGCGCGCCGATTTGATTTCGACGACGAAACTGCGTTGCTGTGGTTTCATTGCTGAATTCTCTGGTGATCGTCTTGCAGGCTCAGGAGCGGTCGAAGCGCACGAGCATTGCTCTCAGCTGGGCATTCTGCACCCGGAGCTTTTGCGCAAGCTGGTCTCTCAAATGCTTGATGTCCCTGTCGAGATCTGTGACGTCGTTGGAAAGGACGTTCGTTGGCGGCGATAGGCCTGCAACGGGCGTCTCCGTGGCGCCAACGGCGGTCTCAGGTGTTAGATCGCCGCGGACTTGCCTTAACCCCTTGCCCCTCGTCTTGGGCGCCTTGAGCGACTGAACGTCTACCTCACCTTCAGGTAACGGGTCTCGCGGATCGGAGATGGACTGCCCTTGATCCCCAGTCGCCTTGGCCGTCGCTGCATGTGTCTCGTCCAATGGCAAGGCGGGTGCTGCTGGATCGGTATTGCCGTCGGTTGCAGCCGCCGTTGGCACTTGAGCGTCGGCGACAGCTGAATCCATATCCCCAGGCCCAGCGGCGCCTTCCGGAGAAGAGAGGAGAATAGTCTGAGCGGGCTGTAGTTCTACCTCGACATTGCCGGCACGTCCGCCATCTTTCGTATCAGACGTCTTTTGCCGGGACATCAATCGCGCGAGGTATTGCCAAGGTGCTTTCATGGTAAGTCTTTCCGGGCGGCAGACAACGCGGTGGTTGTGACAGCCCCAATCCGGCTCGCAGGGCGAGCCGGAACATCTTTAACACGAGCTTCGAAAATGGTGGCGGTGGTCGATTGCGCACCGCCGGCAGGTATCTGCCCAGATCAGACGCCGAGGCGTTTGCGTAAATCAGCATTTTCCGCACGCAGCTTTTCGGCCAGGGTCTGGCGAAGCCGCTTGTTTTCTTCCTCAAGCTGAATGAGATCAACCATCTCGTCGCTCGTAGTGGCGGCGGCGTGTGGCGTTGGCAGAGTGATAGGCTTAGCTTTTGCGGCCGCTTTGCCGGCCGTCTTCCTCGCGGTGCCAAGGGCAGGCTTTTCGCCATCCGCTGGAACGGGTTCAGCACGCGGGGTGCGCTTTTGACGAACCTTCGGTGAGCTTGCAGCAGCAGCCTCGATCTCGGCCTTGGACCGTCGTGGAGCACGCTGCTTTTTGGTCACAGCCGCCTCTTGCGGCGCCTCCAATTCTGCAACTTCACTTGGGATGCCTGTTTCGCTTTCGTCTGCCATTGCTCTCTCCATGACGGTATGGATTCTTTTCGACTGCTAGACAGCGGATGTCAACAGAACCGAACTAAATCATCGGTTGACACGCAACTTTTGCATACAGTCCGACCTCCGAATTGGAGTTATAGGCCGCAAATTCCCTTACTACGCAGTCGCCAGCGACACCTTGAATATGGCGGCGCAATCGACGTTCCACTGGTGGTGCCCGCGAGCATGGCGCGCAGCTGCCACCCCACGATTGGCAAAGTGCCGAGGAAACTTTCGACTGACTGGGGCTTAAAGCGAGCGTCGAGCGGAGAGGCGACGCACCTCACGCTATGGGTGGCCCGCTCGCAGGCAGTTCGACAAATATCTCCGGCGATCTGGCGACTTGGCCAAGGGCGGGACGCATCGTCGGTGCCACGATCATTCATGCCCCAAGCCAACATACGGTCAGGAGGGGAAAGAGGTCATCAAAGCGGGCGAGACCCCTGAAGGGTAGAAAGAAGAGCCCGCTAAGCTCGCGCAAAAGGAGCGCAGCCCGCCCGACGTTCAGATCGGAACGCCGAAACTGGGCTCGCGGGGCGCTCCAAGCCTATTCACAAATCACGGGACGACTATCGAGAAAATGGGATGCCCGCTGCTTATGGTGGAGGCGAGTTACGCAGAGGCTCGCTCGCAGCTGGCGAAAGATACAGGTCTGGGCCAGAAGGATCGCTTAACGCGTTCGATGAAGTGATTTTCCGAATTGTCACTCACCGAACCGATGTCGGAATCACGGCATGATGGCACGGCTGAAGCGGGCAACCCGGCGTATCTCTGGACGTTGACGTATCACAGGGCCAATTGTAACCGACAGCTCGCGCGACTGAAGTAAGATGTGCAACGATTTCTAAAAAGATATTTTTCGGATTGCTGCGTAGCTTTGGATTTTGGTCGTAGGGATTAGTCGGGTTAAATTTGAAAAGGAATCCGGGACTTGCGGTGCATGCTCACGTGGTGGCTGGATCACGTCTTTCTAAAGGACGGGCTGTTGATAGGCCCACAAGCGGGTGGCTCAACAATTGGGGCGACGCAAAGATAAATTTTTTTCCGTGCTTGCTTGGAGGCAATTTCCGGTGACTGATAGTTATGGCCTCACCACCCACCGGAGCTACGCACTGGAGGCTCGCTAGCGGTACAAAGCTTTGCAGCCCTAACAGGATGCGGAAAAAGGCCCTTGCTGTGAACGGACTGCCATGATTCCATGCCTGAGTGATTGGTCGGCAGGAGCAGGACATGCGCGGTAATGATATCCAGACGGCGGGTTTGTTTTCTTATGTGAGCTGCGAAGCCCGGGTTCCGACAAGCCATCCGCTGCGGGCGATCCGCGCGATTGTAGACGAGGCGCTGGAAGTTTTGTCGCCGGATTTCGAGGCGATGTATTCAGCGATCGGCCGTCCGTCGATCCCGCCGGAGAAGCTGCTGCGCGCTCTGTTGTTGCAGGCCTTTTACACGATCCGCTCGGAGCGTCAGCTCATGGAGCAGATGGACTACAATCTGCTGTTCCGCTGGTTCGTCGGCTTGTCGATGGACGCGCCGATCTGGGACGTCACCGTGTTCACCAAGAACCGTGAGCGGCTCTTGGCTGGCGATATCGCCGCCAAGTTTCTGGCCGCGTTGCTGAGCCAGCCGCGGGTGAAAGCATTGCTGTCAGACGACCACTTCTCGGTGGACGGCACCTTGATCGAAGCCTGGGCCAGCATGAAGAGCTTCAAGCCCAAGGACGACACAGATGGTGGCGACACCGACGGCAGCGGCTCTGGCGCTGAAGAGAAACAGCCGCCAGAAGCCAAAGGCCGCAACTCTGAGCGCGATTTCCACGGCGAGAAGCGCAGCAACGCAACCCACGCATCGACCACCGACCCGGACGCCAGGCTTTATAAGAAGGCCCGTGGCCAGGCGGCCAGGCTTTGCCACATGGGCCACGTCACCATGGAAAACCGCAATGGTTTGGTTGTTGACGCCACGCTGACCCATGCGACCGGAACCGCCGAGCGCGAGGCGGCACTGGATATGGTGGGCCGCATGGATGGTCGTCATCGCATCACATTGGCTGCAGACAAAGCCTACGATACGGCCGATTTCGTTGCTGCCTTGCGGGACGCAAAGGTGACGCCACACGTCGCCCAAAACACGACGAACCGACGCTCGGCCATCGACGGTCGCACCACCCATCACCCTGGCTACGCTGTCAGTCAGCGCATTCGCAAGCGTATCGAGGAAGTGTTCGGTTGGGCCAAGACCAGCGGCGGAATGCGTAAGACCCGCCATCGTGGAAAGGATCGCGTCGGCTGGATGTTCACACTGACAGCCACCGCTTATAATCTGGTGAGGCTGCCAAAGCTGCTGGCGACAGCCTAATCGCGCCCGGAATCCGCCGAACCAGGCGGATGACGACAAAATGGGCCGACAACGGCCGCTGAAAAAGCCTCATCACGGCCTGTCTTCGAGCCGTCTAGCCAGGATCGGCGGAAAAATCGGCGCTATTTCCGCGACCTGCTAAGCTAGGAAACGTTTGCAAAATCGAACAACGAGCTCAGACTAAACGCTTCTTCCTTCGCTGACCCAGGCCCATTTCCGTTGCTAGTTGCGAGCGGGCCCGGGAGTATGCCGGAGCGACCATGGGGTAGTCGGCAGGCAACGCCCATTTTACACGATATGCTTCTGGAGAAAGTGCGTGGTTCGTAATGATGTGTCGTTTGAGAGACTTGAAAGCTTCACCACATTCCAGGCACGTAATCCGGTCATCTTGCAACGACTTCCTCACGGAGATTGCGGGCTTTCGCTTTTCGGCGACGGGAAGAACGGCGCTTCCAGACTTTGTTTTAAGTGCAGATTTGATCGAGATGATCAGATTGGCGATATCGTTGACGGGGACGACATGGTTGCTCAGATAGGCTGCCGTAATCGCCGCCGCTAACTGAACCAACTTATCGGCGTCTTCAATACGATTTTCGTTGCTCATTCAATCTCCGTGCACTTAAGGGGAGCGTTCACTATCGGGGACGGCGTCCGCTGAAACCGAGCTTTCTCATGATCTATTCGAAGTGCCGCGGGTGACATTGAGTAGCCCTGGAGCAGCCGTTTTCCGGGACCAAGATCGAATCGCCGATGGCGCTTTTGACAAAAAGGTTTTGGCAGTTACGTCACCGGCACTCAGCTGTTTTGTCTGGCGCTGGTTAACCAACCGTAAATTTCCACAGGTGGCCGCATCGAAATAATCGCCGCCGGACCTGTCTCGGCATGCGACTTGCTTGTTTATCGCTGTCTTAATGGCGGAGCTCGTATCTGGCATGCTGCGACACACATCAAATCAGTTTCCAACCGTCAGGCTCGTCCTGAAGGGTCATAAAAAATACAAAAGCATCAGAACGGTGCATGAGGCAGCCGAAATGTTGTTGGGAGAATGGCCAACTGACGACGGCGACTGTTACTTTGAGGCGATCATGACTTGCCATGACGCGCTTTACAAAGCGACGCCGCCAGCGCTTGTTCGCGCAGCTTTGATCCGTGCCGCTGACGAGGAAAATATTGGGCATATTTCTTTAGTCAGTGCAGCCAGATAACGTCTCGCCATGCGTAACGGAGGTACCCTAAATAGACAGAGGGAAACGAAGACTGCCTGGTTGGCAGATCCGGTTGGGCAAATTGACGGTCGGCCGCTTCATCGTTCGTTTGATAGAGCTTGCATTAGGCACCGTCGAATTTGCCGACCGGGCGTATCCGTTCCCTTGGCGCACGACAGCTGCAAGTGCCACGGTTGGACATGCAGATCGTCTTCCAAGACCTTGTGCACTGCCTGTCTTCCGGCGCGCGCCCCTGACAACCGGCTGAAACGCAAGCTGCGAAACATCCAAACAATACTAGCGGTGGTATTGATCCGAGGTCAATAAAGCGGCGCTTCGAGACAGAGGCGTCGGGCCTTACCAGCGCGTCGGCCTGACCGAAGATCATCTCGATCGCTGTTCGCACGAATTCTCCGGCGGTCAGCGGCAGCGCTTTTTTGTTGCCCAGGCCCAGGAAGTGTCGCCATGGCGGATAATCGGCGATAGAGCCGTATCGGCGCTGGATGTGTCATTCCAAGCAGAGGTCGTCAATCAGAGGATCGAGATGTAGGACGAACTCGGGTTTTACTTCCTTTTCATTCCGCGCGATATGGCGGTAGTCGAGCGGTTCAGCCACCGACTTGCTGTCATGAACGTAAGGTCGATGGGTGCGATTGGATCCTGTTCTCAATCTTCGGCAACCCGCAGCACGGATATACTCATCTCTTCTATCGGCCGCACCAAATTTCGAGACACGGCAACGGTACAAACAGCGAATTGGAGTTGGCGGGCTTAGTCACCCCTGCTATCCGTGGAATATTAAGTCCCTTCGTCCAGTCACCGAATGATTACAAGAGTACACCAAATCTCGTAAGTTGACTCAATTGAATAATGGTATTTCTATCAAGATATTCAGTGACTTGGGGATTGTTTCTGGCAAATTTGTCGAACAGGTCTTACTTGGAAGAGGCCTTGGAAAACGAGGCGCGGCCGTCTCGGATCCAAACGAGCGCGGTCAGACGGGCGTTGCGACCGTCATAACCGTTGTTTTCGGTGGCGATCGCCTGGTTGTGGATAACTCACGTGCTCGATTGCAAGTTTCAGTGAGACGCCTGGTACGTTCTTTGTAACAACGGTAAAAATGCGGCTTGCCACTCGATGGAATTTTAGGAAGGCCTTGGGAACAATGATCCAGCGTTATGGAATTTAACAATCCCTATACCGGCCCCAACGCCATCAAGGGGTTACTACAGCACCGAACGCATAACCTTTGGGATATTCTGGCAACGCGTATCGTCAAACGGACCTGTTCCTACGGGCAGGCTACTTATGGCACCCTGGACGAACCGGATTTCCTTCAGCAACATGCCGGTTGACAGCATCCCCACGAAATCATCGTCACCGCAATGTTACGGCTTGTTGCCGACCATATCATCTGCGATCACCGCTGGTGTGCAAGCCCGAAGCGATCCGAAATAATGCAGATGGTTTGTCACGCGAACCAATGGCCTAGTCCAGTTGATGACGATGGATGTGCTGCTAATGCCAAGTGTCAATGTCTCGCTGACGGTGTTGAGCTTTCCGGACGTGCCCCGAAAATTTACCGCCCGCCAGATTCGCAGTCTGGAAGGTTGCTTGGCGCTGCTGATCGCCGGGGTACATCTTGGCCTGCAGTGGCCGGTGGCGATGAAGGTGAAGCGGCGTCGCCAGGGGCCGACGCGTCGAGTTTCGAAACAGACCAGGGATTGCATGCCACTGAGGCATCCCGGATATGCCGGAAGCCGTGACTGAACATGATTTGCAGACCCCTTTTATGAGTGCGCGGCCTAAGGCAACGTCGGACGAATCCTGGAGGGAGCCACGAATTACTCGGACAAAAAGCGAAGACTGCCAAATAGCGCCTGATAGCGAGCGTTGGGCTCCCGCGTGGTACTTTGCGTTCTTAAAGTCCTAACCTTGCTCTGGAATCCCTTGGCTAGGCTGCCGTGGCCAATCCACATGGTGGTCGCTCTGGGAAACCTATCTCCGATCTCCGGCGATCAGAACGATCGTTTGTGCGAACGAGCGGGGGCGCGGCCAGCCAAAGCCATCCAGCGGATGCCGGTGACTTTCTCCTTCAAGATAATATTGCAAGAGGGCAACGGTAAGCGGAGCGACGAAATCGAGCGTCGTCAGTTGTGCGACTGCCAATCAGCGGGTCGCCGAAGAGCCCGCCACCAGGCTGCGAGCCTGAGGATGGAGGCAGGAACAGCGTGTGCCTGTTCAGGCTCATGGGCTCACGCTGGTTCTGCATGTAGCCAAGCACCGCGGCGATTGGCAAGGTGAGACACTGCCGATAAACTGGTCGGGACGACATAACCTGCGACAAGCCAGTTTACCTGAGCGTCCTGGAGCGCGAACATCCAATAGCCACTTGTAACAAGTGCTATCCCAGCGCTCCGGGATGAATGCGGTGTTCTACACCGCATGAGAGCAACCATTTCTCGCGAGAGTGGGCAGGTCAGCTTGGGCGATTCTGAAGAGGTTTCGACTGTTCTTCAGACGGTTCGTCTTCCGCGATCTTGCGCAGCAGGAACAGCAATGCCACCCGTTCGGCCGGATTGAGGCGCGCCATCGTCTTTTCGCTGATCAGGCTCGCCTGTGGATACATGGTCTGCAGGAGCGCCTCGCCCTTGGGCAGGATGCCGATGATAACTTTGCGGCCATCTGCCTCATCCCTTGAAAGTTCGATCAGCCCCCTCGCCTTCAGTCGGTCTACGATACCGCGGATTGTCGCTTGGTCAACGGAGGTGGCCTTCACAAGCTCAACCTGCGAACGTGGTCCCAGATCGTGCAGTGCGCACAGGGTGACGAATTGCACCGACGTGAGGTCAGGATCAATCGCACCTTCCTGGAAGATCGAAAGGTGCCGTTGGTATGCCTTTCGCAAGAGATGCCCGACCTGCTCCGTCACTTTATAGTCGGCGCGCGATGGCGTGGCATCTTTCAATTGATCGTTGCTTTTCTTTCTCATTTTACCGCCAGGCCTCTGTTTGGCGGGAGGTTTACATGATCCGCCCCGAACCGAACATCCCCGAGCCGGGCCGATTGACCATACGGCCCGCTTGGCCCGCCCTTTATAAAGTGCCACAACAGAGCGGGCCATTGTTATACTATTTGCGGATATACTGCATTTCCTTCACGGCGATATCGCCATTGAGGACCATAGGCTCGTCGTCGAGAAACAACGAGCAACCGCGCATCGGGATATCCAGATGGCAGGCTGTGTCGTTTGGACCGCCGAGCTCGTTATTGGGGCCTGTGGAGAACATGACGTTGCCGTAGAACGAACGGGCTTCCATGCCCATGCCACCTGGGAATTCCCCAGGCACCATGCGATGCCACTTGGCGTTCTGGTTGAGGCCCCAGCCGACGTGGCTCATGCCCATCCCACGCGGATCGTCGAAACCTTCCATGTAGGACTTGACCAGATCGGCATCGAGGCCGCCCCTGATATCGGTAATCCAGCCATTCTCGATCGTATAGGTGATGGGGTCGCGTACGTAAATGTTCTGCGGCAGCAGGATGTCGCCCGGAGCGACGACGATGGTGCCGTCGACGCCGTCATCGTCGCCACCGGTGAAGACGAACCCGGACGGCCAGTGGTCCCAGCGGCCGGGCTCGTCGGTGCATGCATATTCGGTGATGGCGGGATAGGTGTTGAGCTTGTAAGTGACATCGGTGCCGTGCGGCGAGGTAATGCGCATGACCTTCGCCTTGGAAAGCAGCTCGCCCGCAAATTCGACGCGCTCGCGCAACTCCTTTGTCGGCAGCATGCGGGCCAGAACCTCGGGCGGTTCCACCGCTGTGAGGATGCGGGTTCCGGCCGCCTGAATTGCCATCTGCTCGGGACTGAAGAGAAGGAAGATGCAGTCGATTAGCATGTCGGCAGCCTTGAGCGCCTCCACTGCGTCCGGCATCGAAGCAAGACCTGTCTGGCCGACTGCCCATGCACCCGCTGGTGGTACCGGCGGCAAGCGCATGTGATACATCTTGGCGCCGAGGCGCATGCCAGCGCCCATGAAGGCATCGGCATAATCGAGGCGTTCGTTGCCCTGTGTCAGGACGATGAGTTTTTCGCCCTCCTTGACACCTGACATCTTCAACTGATGCAGGCAGATTTCCGTGAAGCTGAATTGATCCATACTCGTTCCCCTTGTTGGTTGAAGGCTCAGGTTATGCGGACGGTTAAGAACAGCCGGGTTTTACCTTGGCGATTTCCGCTATCGCCTCCTCCCTCGAAACGACGTCGCCATATTTGTTGTCGATGTCGAAGAGGTTGGCATTGTGCGGATCCCGATGGCGGTCGCCGACGCAATCGCGCACGACAATGGCCCGGAACCCGTGTTGCACCGCATCTACGGCGCTCGCGCGGATGCATCCGCTCGTCGAGCAGCCGGCCATGATGACGGTATCGATGCCCTGGGCGTGCAGGTGGGAGGCAAGGCTGGTACCGAAGAAGGCGCTGGCATATTGCTTGACAATGACAAGCTCACCCGCCGCCGGCTCGACGCCCTCGCAGAATTCCGCCAGCACGTTGCCTTCGACCATGGCCTTCATGACCGGCGACTTCTTGACCCACACGCCGCCATCGGCACAATTTTCGGCTAGGTAGAGAATGCGCGTGTGGATGACCGGAATGCCGGCGGCGCGGGCGGAGGCGATGAGCTCAGGCGTCTGCGCCACGGCATCGACCACGCCGGGCGCATAGAGCGGCGCTCCTTCGATCGTGTAGGCCTTCAGGAAATCGATGATGAGGAGTGCCGGTCGCTGGCCAAAGCCGATGCGGTTACCCCAGACACCCTGATAGTTGGCTTCGGCAGTTTCCATCGTCGTCCTCCTAGTAGGCGCCGGACAGTAGCGCGCCGCCACCCGGCACGACAGCTTCCAGACCCAGTGATTTCAGCATGCAATAGGTCGTGGCAACGGCGGCTGTCAGCACCGGCTTGCCGGTCATGGCTTCCACTTTGGCAATCACGGGCAGCGATGGCATCTGGACGCAGGCGGACAGAACGATGACGTCGACATCCGTGAGATCGAGCGTCTGGACGATGGCCGGAAGATTTTCCGGATCGTGGCGGGCGACATCGAGATTGTCGGCGATCTCCAGCGCACGCCAGTCCATGACTTCGAAGCCTTCGTCGCGGATGTAGTCCACCACGAGCTCGGTGAGCGGCTTCATGTAGGGCGCGACGACGGCGATCTGTTTCGCCTTCATCACCTTCAGGCCCTCGATCAGGGCGCCGGCGCTGGTAACGACGGGAATGTCGGTGCCGTTCTCCTGCGTGCGGCCGGTCAGGCGCTTTTCCGACTGCCGGTGATAGCCGAGGCCCATCGCCATGATGGCAACGAGGCAGGCATAGCCGAGCACATCGACGCGGGCATCCGAGAGTTCGACGGCGCAGCGATCGGATTCGGCATCCATGGCCGCCAGTTCTTCCTTCACGACCTTCTTCATCCGCATGCGGCTGGAATGGAACGTGAACCGCTCGGGCCGGATCGATTGGCGCGCGGTCAGCATGGCCGGAATTTCGGTTTCCATCGTGGTATTGGAACTCGGTACGATCTGGCCGATACGGTAATATTTCTGCACGGATGAAGTCCTCTGCGGCATGGAAGGCGAAAGACGGGCAAGTGGTGAAGCTGGTGGCTCCACCATCGCATTTAACGGGAGAGAAAGTCGCCAAGGGCGACGAAGAAGCCGTCGAAATCATCCCACGGGATCATGTGACCTGCATCAGGCACCCGGGTGATCTCGATGGCGCCGTTCAGGCCGGATATCTCCTGCTCGTCCACGGTTTCGATCACGCCGCCGCGTCCCGCCACCATCAGCATGGTGTGCTGCTTGAGCTTGCCGAAGTCGCCGAATATCTCGTCCTTGTGGAAGTCTTCGAATGCGGTGACGATGGCAGGCAGATAGCAGGTGTGCAGCCATTCGGCGCGCAGCTGCCGCTGCTCGAGCGTCCATGTTGGGCAGAATGCCTTCATGCCGTCTGCATCGATGCCCTTTTCGGCAAGCGTGATGGAATCGACATACCAGGCAAGCTTGCTCGGATACGGCCGGCGGCCGGGACCGGAAACCGGGGGATCGACAAGCACCAGGCGGGAGAAGGCCCCCGGCACCGACGCGGCGGCGCGCATGGCGATACGGGCGCCCATGGAGTGGCCGACAACCGACGGCCTATCGAGGCCGAGGGCTTGCGAAAGCCCGACGACGTCCTCAGCCATCGCGTCCAGGCCGTATTCCAGGTCCGGGCCGGTGGAGGAGAGACCGCGGCCGCGAACGTCGATGACATAGACATCGTTCGTTTCGGCGAGGCGCTCGGCGACGAAACCCCAGGTGATGGCCGGGCTAGTGATGCCCGGGATCAGGATGACGACGGGGCCCTTGCCGCCGTAGCGGAGATAATGCTGGCGGATGCCGTTGGCATAGACGTTCGCGCCGTAGAGTGGGCCGTTGCTCATGCTGCTTTCTCGCTTTTCAACGGTTCTGCGTAAAGATCATAGCCGTAAACCCATGACGGATCTTCCTGGTTGAGCAGGAAAGTATTGGCATTGGACACGGTCTGCACGCGCGTCGCGCGGTCGCGGCGGTTGGCTTCGTAGAGCGCGAAGGCGGTGCCGAAGTTGTTGATGCCGGTCTCCAGCAGACAGCGCGTTAGCATGGCGGCATCCTCGATCGCCATTGCCGCGCCCTGGGCCATGTGCGGCTTCATCGGATGGCAGGCATCGCCAAGAAGCACCAGGCGGCCGGTGCTCCACAACGGCAGCGGATTGCGGTTGAAGAGCGGCCACTTAGTCACCTCATCCGTGCTTTCGATCAGCGCCTGGATGATCGGGTGGTAACCCTCGAACTCGGAGAACATCTCCTCGCGGCTGCTTGGTACGAATGCGGATTCGAATTCCCAGGCGGCATGCGGCACACCGGTGACATAGTAATATTCATCGCGCCGGGCCGTCGTGTAATAGACCATCATGTGGCGATCCGGTCCCCACCACTTGACGCAGTCTTCGAAGGTGAGGTCGTATTTCTTGAGCTTGTCGGAAGAAATCAGCGCGCGGTGCCCGACCCAGCCGCTGTAGTTCGGCTTCTCCGCGCCCAGCAGCGTTTCACGAACACGAGAGTTGATGCCGTCAGCGCCGATGACGATGTCGGCCCTGACCGATGTGCCGTCTTCGAACTCGATCAGGACGTCCGTGCCGTTGTCGTCGATGTGTGTCAGCTTCTTGCCGAAATGCAGGGTTCCCGGTCGCAGCACATCGCACTGGATTGCCTGGAGATCGCCGCGGTGGACGGTGCAATAGGTCGCGCCATATCCCTCAAGCGGAATGCGGGAGCGATAATCGCCGCTGATGCCGTTGCGGCTGAACCAGTGGCTGGGCGTGCTGCTGATACTGACGACCTTTTCCGCAACGCCGAGGCGTTCGAAAATCTTGATGACATTCGGCCCCATGTGGATGCCGGCGCCGAGGCGCGAGAAGCTTGGGGCCTGCTCATAGACATTAACGTCGAAGCCCGCCTGCTGGAGCAACGCTCCCGCCACGGCGCCGCCGAGACCGGCCCCGATAATCGCGATCTTTTCCTTACCGTTGGACATGGCCGACCCTTCTAGCTGTCATGTTGACGCATAATCTTGCAATTCGAGACGTGACGAAATTTTTAGCGCATACGCTATAAATAGCAAGTCTGGCTTTTGCATTTTTGCAAAAAATCCGGCTAGCTTTTCCCAAAAATATGGCTATCGTCATGCTTGCCGGCACGTGCATAAGCACGGAGAAACGGTCATATAAAGTGCATACGCTTTATAAATGAGCAAGGAACAGCAAATGCGTGACGTGATTTTCGATCACGTCATTATGTTTTGCGGGCCTCGATGCGAGGTCTGCAGCATAATGGTGTGCATGAGTGCCGGCGGACCGGTTTCGGCCTGCGCCCGTGCTTTGGAGTCCGGCTCTTGAAGGAGGTCGGCTCATTCAGCCTGAACGTCAACGGCGCCGTCATCGCCGTCGAAGCGGGTGGCGCAACGCCACTTCTCTATATTCTCCGAAACGATCTCTGCCTCAACGGCCCCAAATATGGTTGCGGGCTCGGTGAGTGCGGCGCCTGCGCGGTGCTGGTGGATGGCAGGCCCGTTCGCTCATGCACCGTGCCGCTGAAGGCGTTGGGCAACAGGCAGGTGACGACGCTGGAGGGCCTGGCAAAGTCTGGCTGTCTGCATGTCGTACAGCGCGCCTTCATCGAGGAGGCCGCCGCACAGTGCGGATACTGCCTGAACGGCATGATCATTGCCATCGTCGGGCTGCTGGAAGCCAACCCCGAGCCTGACGAAACCGATATTCGTGAAGCTCTTCGGCATCATCTCTGCCGCTGTGGCACCCATATGGAAATACTCGCTGCGGCACGCCGCGCCGTCGCCTACGCCAAAGCTGATCGCGCAGTCGGCGCATCGGCAGAGGCACGAAACGAGGTTTCGCCATGAACACCCAACGCGAAGCGCCGAAATCCTCCTATTTCTTGAACTCCGACATTCTTCTTGTCGTTTCGGACAAACTCCAGGGCGACGAGGCCGAGCTCTACATCGCCATCGACCGGGACGGTCGCGTCAAAGCTTTCAACGGCCATGTCGATCTCGGAACGGGTATCCGCACATCGCTGGCGCAGATCGTCGCGGAGGAACTAGACGTACCCTTCGAGCATGTGGATATGGTGCTGGGAGCGACTTCTGCGGCGCCTAACCAAGGTGCCACGATTGCGAGCGAGACGATCCAGATCACGGCGGTGCCCCTGAGGCAGGCCGCCGCGACCGCGCGACACCATCTGATGGCGAAGGCTGCGGCCCTGAAGGACACGGCGGTCGAACATCTCATCCTGCATGACGGCATCATACGCGCCGACGGCGGAGAGAACTGGAGCCTCACCTTTGCAGAGCTCGTGGCCGGCGAGCATGTGCGACTGTCGATCGATGCGACAGCGGCGCTGAAGCTTGCATCGACCTACCGGATCGTCGGCGTCTCGCTGCCACGGGTGGACATACCGGCAAAAGCAACCGGTGAGTGGACCTACGTGCACGACGTGCGCGTGCCCGGCATGCTGCATGGCCGCGTCATCCGGCCGCTCTATGCCGGTTTCGATCACGGCGAGCACGTCGGCAACAGTCTGATCTCCATAGATGAAGGCTCGATCGCCCACATCGACGGAGTCGTCGGCGTCGTGGCCATCGGTGATTTCGTCGGCGTCGTCGCAACGCGCGAAGAAATCGCCATGGAGGCTGCAAAGACGCTTGTTGTTGTGTGGCGCGCTCCGCCGGAACGGCCGGATCTGAATGCGCCGGAGATGGCGCTACGCGCCAACACCTCAACCCCGCGCAAGCTGATCGATCGGGGCAACGTCGATATGGCGCTGGACGGCAGTGCCGAGCCGATGAACCGCACCTATGTCTGGCCCTACCAGCTGCACGGCTCGATCGGTCCGTCATGCGCAGTGGCGGATTATGGCGATAACGGACTGACCGTCTGGTCCGGCACGCAAAATCCCTTTCCGATGCGCCGTGATCTGGCGCTGCTCCTGGATATGCCGGAAGATCGGATACTGGTGGAACGTCTGGAGGCGGCCGGCTGCTATGGCCGCAACTGCGCCGACGATGTCACCGCCGATGCAGCACTTCTGTCCCGGGCAGTCCGGGCGCCCGTACGCGTCCAGCTGACACGCGAACAGGAGCATGCATGGGAACCGAAGGGGGCAGCGCAGGTGATGGACGTGCGCGGCGGTCTCGATCTGGAAGGCGGTCCATCCGCCTATGATTTCGAAACGCGCTATCCGTCCAATCTCGCGCCAACCCTGTCGCTGATCCTGACAGGCAAGGTGCCACCGGTATCGGATGTGGTCCAGATGGGCGACCGCACGGCGATCCCGCCCTATGCCTACGGCAATCTACGGGTCACCGTGCACGACATGCCGCCGATCGCGCGCGCCTCGTGGTTTCGCGGCGTCTCGGCCATGCCGAATACCTTCGCGCATGAATGCTATATCGACGAGCTTGCGGCCGCGGCCGGAGTCGACCCCATCGAATACCGTCTGCGCTACCTGCACGATACCCGCGCGGTCGACCTGGTTCATGCGCTTGCGGAACGGGCCAATTGGGTACCTCACACCAAATGGGGCACGCTCGGTGGCGAAGGGGACCTGCTCTACGGGCGCGGTTTTGCCTATGCCGTCTATATCCACGGTCCCTTCCCCGGCAAGGCGGCTGCCTGGGCTGCCTGGGTGGCCGACGTTGCGGTCAACACCAAGACCGGCGAGATCGCGGTGACGAAGGTAACGTGCGCGCAGGATTCCGGGATGATGATCAATCCCGACGGCGTCAAGCACCAGATCCATGGCAACGTCATCCAGTCGACCAGCCGCGTGCTGAAGGAGCGCGTCGAATTCTCCTCCACCGCCGTTACCTCGAAGGAGTGGGGTGGTTATCCGCTGATCACTTTCCCGGAATTGCCCGATATCGACGTGCTGATGGTGCCGCGTCAGGACGAGCCGCCGCTGGGTGTCGGCGAATCCGCCTCTGTCCCCAGTGCCTCGGCCATTGCCAACGCGGTCTACGATGCGACTGGCATCCGTTTCCGCGAACTGCCGCTGACACCGGAGCTGGTGCTGTCGGCACTAAGGGGCGATGCGTCCGCAGCGCCGACCACGACGTCTGCGCCCAAGAAGCGATGGTGGAACTTCGGTCTGTCTGCGGCTGGTGCCGTGGCGGCGATCGCCGGCCTGGCGACGATGGCGTCGCCCTGGCGCCCGGCCATCGCCACCATCGAGAGACCCGATACGAACGTCTACAGCGCCGCCACCATCGAGCGAGGTAGGCTGGCCGCGGCAGTCGGCGCCTGCAATGTCTGCCATGTGGGCAGTGACGGAACGCCCTTTGCCGGCGGGCGGCGGTTCGATACTGCCTTCGGGACTGTCTACGCGACCAATATCACCCCGGACGTGACCAACGGTATCGGGGGCTGGTCCTATCCGGCCTTCGAGCGTGCCATGCGCGAGGGCATCAGCCGCGATGGCCATCACCTCTACCCGGCCCATCCCTATACATCGTTTGCCGGTGCGGAAGATGCGGACCTACAGGCGCTCTATGCATACTTGATGACGCAAACAGCAGTCTCCAAAAAGGCGCCAGAGACGAGGCTCAAATTCCCTTATGGCATCCGGATGATGATGGCCGGATGGAATGCGCTCTTCCTGAAATCGTCGGCGATGACTTACGACAAGACGCGTGATGCCACCTGGAACCGGGGGGCCTATCTCGTGGAGACGCTCGGCCACTGCTCCGCCTGCCACAGTGAACGCAATGCGCTGGGTGCCGAAAAGACGGGAAGCGCCCACCTGTCCGGCGGCTTTGTCGATGGTTGGGAGGCCCCTGCCCTCAATGCGATGGCCAAGGGGCCCGTCGGCTGGACGGAAGACGCCTTCTATGACTACCTGCGCCGCGGCCATTCGCGTGACCATGGCAGTGCCGCCGGTCCGATGGCCCATGTGGTGGAGGTCATGCAGCCGCTCCCAGATTCGGATATCCGCGCGATGGCAAACTATCTTGCCAGCCTCAACGGGGACGGCGATCCCGCCAGGGCCGCGGCTCAAAGCCAGACCGCCATTGCTGCCAGCGACAGCGCTACGCGCGACGCAGCGTTGGTTTCGCCGAAGGGCGAGCGGCTCTTCAACGGCGCCTGTGCTACCTGCCATGCCGGCAACACAGTCCTGTCATCTCTGGCGCTTAACAGCAACCTGCATGCCGATACGCCCAACAATGTCATCCAAGCAATTCTCGGCGGCGTCGAAGCGCCGGCTATCCTTGCCGCGACGACAGGGCGCGAGGCACCCGAAGTCATGTCGATGCCGTCCTTCCGCAACACGCTCGACGAGACCCAGTTGAAAGATCTCACCGACTATCTGCGGGCACGTTTTGCACCGGACAAGCCGGCATGGAACGACGCTTCGGCCGCTATCCAACGCGTTCCTGCCGCCGCACACTGAGGAAGAGGTATTGCCGGAAACAGCATCCATTTCGAATATCGATAGTCGGACGATCTTCCAGAGTCCGACAAATGCGTTTCGCCCATCCGCCTACTGGTTCTGGCACAGTATTCCGGACAAGGCGACCTGCCGGACGCAACTTGTCGATTTCCAGGCAAAGGGTATCGGCACCATCCTGATCCAGGCACGGCTTGCCCTGCCGCTTGAAGCCTATCTGTCATCCGATTATCTGGTCGCCTACCGGGATGCAGCCGATGTCGCGTCTGAACTCGAGCTGAAACTCGGCATGTACGACGAGTATAACTGGATCAGCGGTCACGCCGGTGGCCGCACGGTGGAAGGACGGGACGATCTGCGGGAACGCCACCTGTTCTGGTCGTCAGCCCTGCATAGCGAAGGGGGGATCAGCGCCATCCGTCCATCCTTCACGCAGACGATGGGTGCCGATATCATTGCCTGGCAATACGAAGGTGGGCGCATCGAGTGGCGCAAATGGACGATCGAGGCGGCGCTGCTGCATCCTTCCGCTACGATCGACAGCCTGGACGAGATAGTCGATGTGACTTCGCGCGTCCGCATCACCGACTCCGATCCCATAGCCTGCCATTATGCATATGATGGCGAGATCGCATCAGGCTCCATGCTGACGGTTTTCGTCAGCGCACGCTCCGCGACCTCCAGGATCATCAACTACCTGCTGCCCGAGGCTGCCGAGCGCTTCATCGATGTCGGCCTCGAGCCCCTCGTCGCGGCACTGGGCGAACACGTGCCGCGCACGGTGCAATCCGTATTCTACGATCAGCCCGCCCCCGGTTTCTACCGCTGGGACGAGATGGTCGGCAATCTCGGCAACAGCCTGCTGTATGCGCCTGGCCTTCGGGACCATGTTGAAGCAAATGCTATGGCACCCTTCGCGCATGCCCTGCTTGCGGTCGTCCGTGACGTCGGACCCCGGACGCTGCCGCTACGTGCACGGTTTCACGCCGCCTATTCCGCCCTGATGAATGAAGCCTTCTTCGGCACGCTCCGGAAATGGGCGGAGGAAACGCGTATCGTCCTGACCGGGCATGAAGTGCTGGCCCATGTCGGTTCCTGGGCGCCCAATGGCGGCTTCACGAGCATCGATCCGCGCGTCGCGCCTGCCGTCGACTTCTTCGGCATCGATGCCTTCCGCCATCAGACGGCGGTGGATGCAAACAACCTCGAACCGCAGCTTTCCGCCAAGCTGGGCGATTCCGTCGCCCGCTCGAACGGGCGCAGCCGCTGCGTCGTCGAGACCTATTTCAGTGCCGGACGCACTGAGGTCAGAGCTGCTGGCCAGTGGGAGGTGACGCTTGAGGCTGCACGCGCTGGGGCCATCCGCCTCGCCTGCCTCGGCGCCCGGCAGTTCCTCTGGCACGGCGTCTACCTGACGGACGGTCGCGACAATGACCCGACGCCCTTCACCAATCCGCGTTTCGACTTCGCCCCCGGCATCAACTTCGAGCCGTGGTGGAGCTATCACGATCTCTTTGCACTGGAGATCGCGCGCGTCTCCGCTTTCATCGAGCCGGCCACGCCGCGGACACCGGTCGCGATCCTCTATCCCCTGTTTACATCCTTTGCCGAAGGGCCCCGGCACAGCCATGCCGCCCATATTGGAGCCTGGTGCGAGCATTTGCTGGCCCAAGGCTGCGACTTCATGTTCGTAAGCGAGCGTGATGTCGCCGATGCAACATTTGAACACGGGTGCCTGCTCGCATCCGGTCTTGCTTTCGACGCGGTTGTCTTGCCGTCCACCACCGTGGTGCAATCGGCAGCGACGATCGAGAGGCTCGATGCATTCCGGAATGCCGGCGGCCAAGTGTGGTCGTCCGGCGAAAGGCTGTCAGGGGTCTGCGCCGGGCAGCAGGCGGTGGGTCCCATCGAGGCAAGCAGGCATCTGGAGGCCATGCCGGATGCGGAGGCAATGTCCGCGCTGCTCTCGACCATCGCTTCATCAGGCCCACAGATACAGGGTGGCAAACCAAGGCACTGGGTCGGCTACGATCGGGAAGGCTGGTGGCGGATGGTTGTCTTCAACGATGGCACGCAAGAGATGCGTTTTGAGATCGCGCTTGGTGAGGGCTTCGCCTACCAAACATGGGATCCGGAACAAGGCGCTGCGGAGACGTTCGCTGGCGTCCGGCGCCTGGCTGTCCTTCTTGAGCCGCACGAGGTCCGTTGCATCCGCCTTTGCGCAGCTTCGCAGGCGGTTGCCGGATCTGGCCGGCTATCGAGCCAGCCGCCGCTTGACCGAAGCCGGACAGTCGCCTTGGCAGCCGGATGGACGTTCTCGGCCGGGCAAGGCCAGGATTTCATATCCATATCCGTCGAAAGCGGCTGGGAGGTGCAAGGCTTTGAGGCCTTCAGCGGAACCGGCATCTATCGCCTCTCCTTCAGCGTGGACGACGAAGGCGACTGGATACTGGAACTGTTGGCGGTGCATACGGTCGTAACCGCTTATCTCGACGGAGCCCAAGTGGGACGGCGCGGATGGCGGCCCTATCGCTTTTCGCTTAGTCGCCTTGCCGCCGGCAGGCATCAACTCGAGCTTCATGTCGCCAATACGGCGGCAAACCGCTACTACCACAACACACCCTATCTCGGCAGCACCCTGGACAAGAGCGGGTTAAGCGCCCCGCCTCGCCTCGTGCCGCTGCGAAACCGACTGGAATGAGATCATGCTGAAACACTCGACAGTTCCCCTGATGCGCGCCTGGAATAGCTGGTCAGACAGACCCGCAGAAATGGTGTTCCTGCCGCTCGGCGTGCGCATCACGCCCGTTCTCTATTCCACGCGCAGCCGCACAACATCCATCATCGAGCCGCGGCGTGACCCCGTGCGCCTGGGCCGCCACGCGCTCGATGGGTCGTTGATCGAGCTGGAAACCGACCACAGCGGCACGACCGTCGCGTTCAGGACCGATAAGGCCGATCCTTTCGCGGTTCGCGGCAGCTGGGAGGGCAAGGCTGCGGGTGAATGGGGCCTGCGCTTCTGGTTGACGCTGGCAGTCTCGGCCGATAGCGGCGAAATGGTCACTTACGAGGCAGTCCGCGGCATTACCCTCGTCAAGATCGGCACGCGCTTCGTGGCAGTCGCCACTGCGGAGGCGCCGGTGCATGTGACGGGCCATGACACAGTAGAGGCGCTCAGGGCCGATTTTGAGGCGAACGGTTATTTCTACACCGCGAGCCGGAAGAACGTTGCGCCTGTCATCGGCCTGCGCTTCAATCTGGAAATGATGCGCCAGGGCGCCTATGCCGCCGCAGTGGCCGACAGTGCGGAGCTTGCCATCGCAAAGGCCGAGGCTTGCCTCGCCGCCGGAAAGGCGGCCGCCGCTTCAAGCGCCCATGACGGCAACTATGAAGGATCGCTCGATGCGATCCGCGATGTGGTTGCCTGGAACACGATCTGGGACGAGACCAATGCGCGGCCCTACACGGCCGTGACACGCATCTGGAATCTCGGAAAATTTGCAGTCTGGTACAACGACCAGCTGTTTGCGGCACTGCTCGCCGGCGTCTTCGATGCCGATCTGGCGCGCGAGAACATGGCGACGGCAATGGCGAGCGCCACGCCCCAGGGCAACATCGCCTGCATCGTCACCTCGAACGATGCCTGGGTGGATCGCAGCCAGCATCCGAACGGCGCGCTCGTCGCCTGGCAGCTCTACCAGCGCACCGGCGAACGCTCGCTGCTGGCCGCAAGCTACGACGCGCTGGCCCGCAATCAACGCTGGTGGCGCGAGCATCGCGATCCCGATACGTTCGGGCTGCTGTCCTGCGGCACATCCGATGTCGGCGAAGGTCTCTATAAGGGCACGCATTTTGCCGCGCGCAACGAGACCGGCATGGACAATTCCTCCACCCATGACGAGGCCATCTACGATCCCGTCACCCGCACCCTGTCGACATTCGATCTGGGGCTGAATTGCGCCGCGGTGCTCGATGCCGAAATGCTGGCGAAAATGGCCGCGGTTCTCGGCAATGATGACGATGCCCGTGAATTCGGAGAGATTGCCGAGCGGTGCCGGAAGCTGATCTCGGAGCATCTGTGGGACGAGAGCAGAGGCATATTCGCCAACCGCCAGCGCCACGGCGGCTTCGTCCGCTCACTTTCGCCCACTAGCTTCTATCCCCTCCTGTGCGGCGCGGCCAGCCCGGAGCAGGCCGAGCGGCTGCTTGGGCACCTCAATGACGAGAGCACCTTTGGCGGCGACTACGTCCTGCCGAATGCGACGCGCGACGACCCGGCGTTTACCGACAACGTATACTGGCGCGGCCGCATCTGGCCGAACGTCAACTACATGGTCTGGCTCGGCCTGCGCCGCTACGGTTTTGCGGCCGAGGCAAGCAAGCTCGCGCGTCAGAGCTATGAACTCTTCATGAAGAACTGGAGCAAGAACCGTATCGCGTCGGAAAACTACAATGCTGTGACCGGCGAGGCGATGGACCAGGGCGATACGGATCCCTTCTATATCTGGGCAGGCTTGCTGCCACTGATGGCCGTCGGTGAGATTGTCGACTTCGATCCGTGGACCGGCTGGACACTGCACAACACGCGTGCCGATCTTTCGATCGGGCCGATGCTGTCTCCTTCCGGCATGATGTCGCTATCTGTTGCCGGCGGCCTGCTGGAGATGACGCTGGACGGACGCCTGTCGCTCACGACCGATCTCCAGACCACCCTGTCGCAGATCGCCTTCAGCAACGCACGTTTTGCCTGCACGATCGGACCGGTGGATGGCGCCGGTTTCATCAGCCTGCCGCACGTCGCTACCGGCAGCATCGTGGCGGCGCGGCTAGGTGGCGAGGAGCTCGCTTTCGAGGCGGTTGCGGACGGCGTCCGCGTCGAAATTTCGCCATGCGCCCTAGGCCGGAACTTGAATCTCTTTTTTTTTGACAGCGCGGGCGTCAATGGCAGTTGATGGAACTTGACATGTGACAAATACGCATATTACTTTGCATACAAAGTAAAAAGACTGCCGAAAGAGCAAGAGGGTTGAACGGAAGTCTGCGCATCGGGGCGCTCTGCTCGTGGTGGAGACATTCTACTGACTGTGGCTGATTGATTGCGTTATTTTGGTGCTGTTGCGAACGGCGCTGCGACGACGCTTGCCTTCAGAGACGCATGCCCAGGTTGTTCGCCTCTCCTATATTAGTTTGTATACAAATCATATGGCGCGTTTTGTGAAACGCGAATTGCCTTTGATTTTTATATCGCTTGGGTCGTCGGCTTCGGCCGTGGACACTGAAAACAGAGAATTTTCATGAGGGGTTACACAATGACTGAAATCACAAGACGCAACGCGCTGAAGCTAATGTCCGGCGCAATGATTGCCGGTGCAACATTCTCGGGCCTGCCGAGCCGTGCCTTTTCGGCCGGCAAGATCACGGTTCTAAACTGGCAGGGCTACGGCACCGACGAAGCTTGGTCGATCAAGGCCTTCGCCGAAAAGACCGGCATCGAAGTCGTCCACGACTACTACAGTTCGGAATCGGAAATGCTGACCAAGCTGCGCACCAATCCGGGCGCCTACGACATGGTCATCCTGAACGCCGCCCGCTGCGCGCAGGCAACGGCGGAAGATCTGCTGCAGCCGATCGATTTCAGCAAAGTTCCGAACGCCGCCACGATCGATCCCAACCTCCGCTCAAACGTCAACTTCCTGAAGGACGGCAAGGGATATGCGGTTCCGTGGGTCTGGGGCATGACCTCGCTGGCGATCCGTGACGGCATGCCTGTTCCGGACAGCTACAAGTTCTTGGCTGATCCGGCCTACAAGGGCCGCGTTGCCATGGACGACGACGCGATCATCTGCGTTGCCGCCGGCGCTCTGATGACCGGCCAGGACATTAACAATCCCAAGGATCTAGGCGCCGTCCGCGATGCGCTGAAGTCCATCAAGCCGAACGTAAAGCTGCTTTGGTCGACGGAAGACCAGTGGAACAAGTCGTTCGCAGCCAAGGAATTCGACCTCTCGCTGTTCTGGTCGGGTGGCTCCGTGCGCTCAAAGCGCAATTCGAAGCTGCCTGTAGATTTCGTCGTTCCCAAGGAAGGCGGCATCGGCTGGGTGGACGGTCTCGGCATTCCGGCATCCGCGCCGAATGCGGAAGGCGCATTGGCCTTCGCAAACTGGCTGATCGACCCGACCTTCTACCTTGAATGGGCGACCAAGGTCGGCGCGCCGGCATCGTCCAACTCGGCAGCACTGGCCGCTCTTCCGGCCGACGACCTGAGCCGCCAGGTTCACAAGCCGGAATACCTCAAGACCATGGGCATCATGTCGGCTCTCCCGGATGATCGCCGCGAAGCATTCAACAACCTGTGGCAGGAAGTGAAAGCCTTCTATGCGGAATGAGACCGGTACACTGACGTCGGAGCGCAGACCCTCGGGTCTGCGCTCAAGACGCGCCCTTCCATCCTGGGTTTCGACGACGGCCCTGCTGATGCCGACCTATGGCTGGCTGACCCTCGCTGTTTTCCTGCCGTTGCTGACCATGCTGGTCTTCAGCTTCATGTCGGCCACTCCGATGGGCAAGGCGCCAATCGTCTTCACCCTGAAACAGTACCGGGCCTTCATCGACCAGCCCTATCTGGTCGGCATTGCTGTCACGTCGCTGCTGATCGGCTTCTGGACGACGCTTTCCTGCGCCGTGATCGGTTTTCTGGCGGCTGTCGCGCTCACCCGCTCCACCTTCGGCAAGACGCGCGAAATGCTGCTGATCCTCATCCTCCTGCCATTCTGGACCAACGGTTTGGTTCGCGTCTTTTCCTGGACGATGGTGCTGCGCGAGAACGGCTTCCTCGACACGCTGTTCCACATCGTCTTTCCCGAAGCCGGCTCGATCGGCTTTCTCTACAGTCGTTACGCGATCGTCGTCGGCCTGGTACATGGCTACCTGCCCTACATGATCCTCACCTGCTACATCGCGCTGGTGACTATCGATGAGGCGATCATCGAGGCTGCCTCCAGTCTCGGTGCGCGCTGGTGGACCATTCTCTTCAAGATCCTCGTGCCTATGGCAGCACCCGGCCTTGTCTCGGGCGCCGTGCTGACCTTCATTCCGGTGATCGGGTCCTTCATGGAACCTCGCATTCTCGGTGGCCGCGTCGGCGTGACGATGGGCACGGTCATCGAGGACCAGTTTACGCAGGCCTTCAACTGGCCGCTTGGCGCCGCGTTGTCTTTCACGCTGCTTGCCGTCGTGCTGGCTATCTTTGCAACGTTCTCGGGCGTCCTGCGCCGCGGCACCACAGCCTAGGGAGGAGACACCGAATGAAATCGCTTGGCCGTTTCTATCTGATCGCCATCCTTGTCTTCCTCTACACTCCGATCCTCGTGATGATGGCCATGGGCTTCAACGCCTCGCCGCTCTACGAACTGCCCTTCACCTTCTCCACCCGCTGGTATGAGGCGCTCTGGAACAACAGCATCCTGCTGACCGCAGGCATGAACAGTATCATCATCGCCGTCATCACCGCTATTTTGGCGACCACGCTCGGCACGATGGCATCGGTTGCCCTATCGCGCAGCACGTTCCGCGGCAAAAGCTTCCTGCAGATCATGCTGCTGCCGCCGATCGCCATTCCGTGGCTGATCACCGGCACGGCCATGCTCATCTTCTTCTACTGGACCGGTATCGGTCGCGGCATGCATGCGATCATCATCGGCCATGTCGCCCTTGCCATCCCCTATGTGGTGCTGGTGGTCGGAACGGGCTTCCGGACGATCCGGGCCGACCTCGAGGAGGCCGCCATGAGCCTGGGCTCCACGCCCGTCCATGCCTTCTTCTCGGTGACCCTGCCGCTGCTCTATCCCAGCATCCTGGGGGCTGCCCTGTTCGCCTTCGCGGTCTCGCTCGACCAGTTCGTGATCTCTTATTTCCTCGCAACACCCGGCTTCACAACATTGCCGGTTCAGATTTACTCCTCGATCCGCAAGGGCTTCACCCCTGAAATCAATGCGATCTCGACTGTTCTTCTTCTCGGTTCGATGACCGTGATCCTGATTTTTGCGCGCTTCGCCAAGCCCGGAGACACAAGTGACAAACGTTAACGTCCATTCCGTTGCCAAGACCTACGGCACAACGCCTGTTCTCGCCGATATCACCACCGAATTCCCGGAGGGCTCGTTCACCAGCCTTCTCGGACCGTCCGGCTCCGGCAAGACGACGCTCCTGCGCATCATCGCCGGCTTCATCAAGCCCGACCAGGGGGTCGTGACCATCGGCAGCAAGGATGTCACAAACGTGCCCGTCTGGGGACGCAACATTGGCATGATGTTTCAGTCCTACGCGCTGTTTCCGCACATGACGATCGCCCAGAACGTGGCTTTCGGTCTCGAGCGCCGCGGCATCAAGGGTGCGGCGGCCCGCAAAGAAGTCGATCGCGCCCTCGACATGGTGCGCCTGCCCGGTTTTGCCAACCGCATGCCGAAGCAGCTCTCCGGCGGCCAGCAGCAGCGTGTTGCGCTGGCACGCGCCATTGTCATCAAGCCGAGCGTGCTGCTGCTCGACGAGCCGCTGTCAGCGCTCGACCGCAGGCTTCGCCAGGAGATGCAGGTCGAACTGCTGCGCATCCAGCGCGAGAGCGGGCTTACGACAATTTTCGTCACCCACGACCAAGAGGAAGCCCTGACCCTGTCCGACAAGGTCGCCATCCTCGACAAGGGCCGCATCATCCAGATCGGCGCGCCCGACGCTGTCTACGAAAAGCCGCTGACGCGCTTTGCCGCGGAGTTCCTGGGCGATTCCAACTTCCTCACCGGAACCGTCGAGGACGGCGGAGTTAAGCTCCCGGATGGCACAATTGTGCGCAGCGCCAGCCCCCTGCCGGCCAACGGCACCAAGGCGACGCTGGCAGTCCGCCCCGAGAAGATGTTCATTGCCGCCGGCAATGGCGAAGGCAACAACCTGACGGCACGCATCACGACGGTGATCTATGCCGGAGCGGTGCTTTCCTATCTGCTGGAAACAGCCGATGGCATCCCTCTCAAGCTCTTCGTGCAAAACAGGGACGGCACCTTGCTCAGCGAAGGCGATACGGTGACACTGAACTGGTCGCCGGAACACACCGTCAGCGTACTGGATTGATGATGACGGGCGCGCCGCTGTCCGGCAACGTGTCGCTTGTCGTCATCGACATGCAACGGCTCTTTGCCGAAGAGACGGCCTGGTTCACGCCTGGCCTCGCCGCCATCGTGCCGAATGTGTCGAAGCTTGCCGAAGCGCAGCCGGACAGGACGGTGTTCGCCCGGTTCGTCGTGCCCCAACAGCCGGCGGATGCGAGGGGACAATGGCAGAGCTACTACGAGCGTTGGAAGGCAGTGACGCTGGACGAACTCGATCCGGCAATGCTGGACCTCGTCGCGCCGCTGGCGTCGCTGGCACGGCCGGGTTCGATCGTCGACAAGAAGACCTATTCTGTCTTCGAGACTCCGGGCTTCGTGGAGCGCCTGGATGCACAGGGTATAGATACGATCGTCTTCACCGGTGTCGAGACGGATGTGTGCGTCTATGCCAGCGCGCTCGATGCCGTGGACCTCGGATACAAGGTGATCCTTGCCAGCGATGCCCTAGCCAGCGGCGACATGGTCGCCCATGAAATGGTGCTGACGCGGCTGGCGCCGAGGTTCTCGGAGCAGATTGAAATTTTGACGACGGACGCCATTCTGGATTGGTGGTCCGCATGACGGCTTTTCATGGGTCGCCGGCTTTCGGCAGCCATGAGCCAGGTTGAGAGAGAAGATGGACATTCCACTCAAGGGCAACGCCCGGGAATCGGACGGTACAGCAGCGCCAGCGGCGAAACGCGACCAGGCGCAGTATACGCTGGGCGAGCAGATCGGCTTCTTCCTGCGCCAGGCCAACCAGCGCCACGTGTCGATTTTCGCCAACCTGATCGCCGAGAAGCTGACGACCACCCAGTGGGCGGCGCTCGTCAAGCTCAAGGACCTGCAACCTTGCTCGCAGGGCAATCTCGGCCGCGAGACGGCGATGGACATGGCGACCATCAAGGGCGTCGTCGACCGACTCGTGAAGCGCGGCCTGGTGCATACGGCGCCTGACGCGGCGGATGCGCGGCGTCTCGTGCTGACGCTGACCGAAGAAGGCCGGGCTATGGTCGAGCGCAATCTTTCCATCGCGCTGGAGATCTCGCAGCAGACCCTTGGCCCGCTGACGGCCGCAGAACGCATGATGCTGATGGAACTGCTCCAGAAGATCTGTTGACGGGACTCGCGCGGTCCTTCCCTCCAGCATGCCGACAAAGGAAAATCCGCCATGTCTCCCGCTGACGAAAAGGAAATCCGCTCGCTGGTCGCGGCGATGACGCCGGCAGAGAAGGTCGAGCTCGTCAGCGGCTGCGGCCTCTGGAGGACAGCTGCAATCGACAGGCTGGGGATAAAATCCATCCTGATGACCGATGGAACCTATGGCGTTCGCTACTCGACGACACAGATCGATGCCGGCGACGACGCGGAGAATGGCCTTGCCGCATTTCTGGATGTGGTGAACCAGCAAGCCGACGACACAGCCGGCATGTTCGGCACGACACGCCCTGCGACCTGTTTTCCCAACGGAAACCTTGTCGGCTGCTCCTGGGACCTCGACCTGCTCTACCGGATGGGCGAGGCACTGGCGCGCGAATGCCGAAGCCTCGGCATCCATCTCCTCCTCGGCCCCGGCATCAACACGCGGCGCACGCCGCTTGCCGGACGGGCTTATGAATATTACTCGGAAGATCCGGTGATCAATGGCGAGCTTGCCGCCGCCCTGATTTCCGGCTTGCAGGACAATGGCATCGGCGCATCGCTGAAGCACTTCGCCTGCAATAATTCCGAGATCGAGCGGACGACGACCAGTTCCGACGTGGACGAGCGAGCCTTGCGGGAAATCTATCTCGCGGGTTTCGAACGGGCGATCGCAAAAAGCGCCCCGTGGACGGTCATGAGCGCCTATAACCCGGTCAATGGCGTCCAGGCCGCGGAGAACCCCTGGCTTTTGCAGCACGTGCTGCGCGACGAATGGGGCTATGATGGCCTCGTCTTGTCCGACTGGCACGCCATCAAGGACCGGCCCGCATCTCTGGTAGCCGGCAGCGACCTCGACATGCCGGAAAGCAAGCCCCGCAAGGCCCGCCTTCTCGCCGCCATCGAGGCTGGAAAAGTCGACGAATCCAGACTCGACGAGGCCTGCGCGCGGGTTATCGGCCTCGCCCATCATTGCCAAGCTGGCGCACAGCCGGCTGTGCCGGCGGACCTCGATCTCCACCATGCCCTCGCCCGCCAGATCGCCGCAGAATCCATCGTGCTGCTGCGCAACGAGCATCAGACCCTACCACTCGATGCGACCGCTTCCGGCGATATACTGGTCGTCGGGGACGGCGCCCTACTTCCGACGATCCAGGGATCGGGCTCCGCGACGACCAACCCATTTCGGGTCGACAGCCCGTTCACGCAAATCGCCGCGCGTGCTTCCCCTGATCTGACGGTGCGTCACGTTGCCTTTCCGGGGGCGGAGGACGCGACGCTGGGGTTTGCAACGCAGGCCGTCCTCGCGGCCGCCTCTTCGGCCCAGGTGGTCATCGTCTTTGCCGAGAACGAGAAGGCCCGCAATGGAGAGGGCAACGATCGCGACAGCCTCAGACTGGCCGCCGGCCATGACCAACTCATCCGCGCCCTCGCCGATGCCCGACGGAAGGTCATCGTCGTTCTCACCATGCCGGATGCGGTCGAGATGCCGTGGCTCGATCGCGTCGATGCCATTCTTGCCTGCTTCTACCCCGGACAGGGCGGCGGCGAGGCCGTTTCGCGGGTGCTGTTCGGCGAACAAAATCCGTGCGGGAAACTGACGACGACAATGCCTGCGCGCCTGGAGGATATCCCCGGCTGGCACACCTACCCCGGCGAAAATAGTCGGCATCTCTACAGCGAAGGAACATTCGTCGGCTACCGCTTCTATGACCTCAAGGCCATGCCGCCGCTTTTCCCGTTCGGCCATGGCATGAGCTACACCCAATTTTCCTACGAGGAGATGGTGCTGGACAGACAGGACATCGGTCCCTCGATGACTTGTACGGCCAGCATCACCATCCGCAATTCGGGATCAGTTGTCGGCAAGGAGATCGTCCAGCTATACGTCCGCCCCGTAAAGCCGGGCCTCAGGCGGCCCATCCGGGAACTCAAGGCATTTGCAAAGATCGCGCTCCACCCCGGCGAGGTCACCGTTGTGGCCCTGCCGCTCGCCCCGCGCGATTTCCAGTATTTCGATGTTTCCCGCGGCACTTGGGTGCTCGAAGCGGAGGCCTTTGTGATCGAAGCAGCCGCGTCCTCCCGCGACATCCGCCTGGAATGCCGCCTTGGCTGCGTCTCCGAGACCTTTCCCCCGGTGCCGCTATCGACGCTATCGCCACCGTCGCTTGTCTTTGCAAACGCAAAAGCCTCCCCGGCGCTGACGGCACTGCTGATGGCAAAACTCGATATGTCCGAGCCAAATGCCACTGCGCTCCTGAACAAGCTCGACGGATCGTTCCTCGGCTTTTATGACACGTTGAGTTGGTACATCGGCGACGAAATCGCCGAAGCAGATATCGAGGCACTCTTCACGGCGTTGAATGAGGGCGAACTGGAGGTGCCCAAAACCGGCGTTTAATGAGGCGGCTATGCGAGCAGGCATGTTGTCCCAACAGCGGCCCTTCTCGAGGTGGTCAGCGGAAGTACTCTGACATGGCCATTACGATGTGCCTAATCGTCAACCCGCGATCTTATGGCAACACGCTTTGGCGAGACTGTGGAGGTCATTATTCCGCCGCCCAAGACGGCAGTTCAAAGCTCCTAATCAGCGTTAGAACCATTGATACGCGATCGCCACATCACCGAAATCGAGACCGGAGGCCGGATGGCCTGGCAGTAATCCACTGGCTATAGAGCCTTAATCAGACGGGCACGTCTAGACCCAACCGATGATGGCTGGACGCCTGAAGATATCAACGCCATGCGCCGGGACAATCTGCCATTTCGCTGCCATCCGTTCGAGTTGGCCTGTGCTGATCTCGAAATAGAACATCGGCTGACCAAACCTCGACATCCATGGACCAACGGCCAAGTCGAGCGGATGAACCGTACCATCAAGGATGAAACGCTTCCACTACGACAACCACGATCAGCTACGTCATCATCTCATGGACTTCATCGATGCCTACAACTTTGGCCGACGACTAAAGGCCCTTCGAGGCCTTACGCCATACGAATTCATCTGCAAAATCTGGACAACCGAGCCGCGGAGGTTCACGATTAATCCAATCCATCAAACCTACCTAAAGAAGCAAGATGTCCCTTAAGCCAGGATGCAATCGCGGCCTACCACCCCTTGTGAAGCAATTCTGCAGATGCGAAATTTCGCTAGATTTCTGCCTCATTGATTGAAACAGACGGTAATGAAGTGCAGTTCTGTTGACACCAGCCGTTCTGAAGTCGAAAAGAATCTCACCCGCTCATGGAGATAGCAATGACTGACGAAACCGAAACAGGCGCGCAGATTGATGTTGTAGCACCGGATGCTCCGCCAGAAGCGCCTAAATCTAAAAAACAGCGCGCGCCTCGTCGTTCTAAGGCCGAAATTGAAGCCGCTACAGCTGCAAAGACACCGAAGGTCCGCCAGATGCGGATTGGCAAGGCTGAAGGCGGACCAGTGCGCGGGACAACTACCGTATCCGCTGCGACGACGAAGACAGAGGCCAAGGGTCCAGCAAATCCCAAGCCTGTCAGGCAGCCGGCAACACCGCCAGCACCTCTCACCGCTAGTGATGACATGGCTGATCTTCTTCAGCTTGAGGAAGACAACAAGAAACTTCGTCACGCCTTGGCCGAAAAGTTGCGCGCTGAAAATGCTGATCTGCGCAAGCGCCTCGGCGTTTGATCTCGCTTCAACTTTGCTCGCTGTTCGCGCAATCTATCTCCGTAACCATCAAATATCTTAGCTTTTAAAATATCTTGGCTCGATCCCGAGCCGGGACGGAGCTGTCAGAATTGTCACATCTGCGGCTCAGAAAGAAGTCCTATGAAACCACCTTGGAAATATCTAGCGCAGCTGCTGTCTCGGCAAAAATCCTCCGAGACAGCAAACGAAGCAGGCGCGCCTGACAGCGCTCAAAAGCTTGTCGAAATAGAACTGCGGCCAACTGCGACTATCCTGCTCTCGTCCCAGGAGGCAATCTCTGGAACCGTGCAAGTGAACGAGGGCAAGCATGAAGACCTAGCACCGGCGCTGGCGGCGATTGAGAACGAAATCGTTCCTGAGACGCCCGATCTGAAATTGGACTACCCCGAAACAGCTAAGGCCGAGGTGACTAAGGAGAAAGCGCAGTCCAACTCCGATCTGTTAGAAGAGCGGCTAGAGGTAGAGGCTGCTGCACAGTCGCCGAAGCTTCGGCAGGCGAGGTTGAAGTCCGCAACGAAAGTCCGCGTCGGCTCGCCAGATAAAATTCCTGGTGCCATCGCGGACTTGCCCATTAATGCCGCATCTTCGACCGCGGACCCTTTTTTTGAGACCCCGACAAGCCTGGATGAAGACATCAAACACCTCAAGGATCTGCTGGCGCAAAAGCTACGTATTCAAAATGCCCAGCTCAGAGAAATGCTCAAGCGCTTCGAACGCTCCTGAGTACGTAGACCACAGTCAGAGAAAAATATGAGAACACAGCAGCGCAGTTTCGTCGTCGAAATCAAATCGGCACGCCGGCGACTAAAAACACAGCCGAAATCCATCTGGGGCAACACCGATTTCGCGGCTCTGGTGAGAGATACCGAGGCAACCCTGCCGTTTCTGCACAACGCCAACTCGGAAACCCCGATCAGTTGTGAGAACCTGCCAACCGACCTGGAAAAGCAGATCGAAGTCGCCGATGTCAGCAAGGTCGGTGGAGAAACGCACAGTCTGTTGCCGGCAATCGATTCCGACCAGATTGAGCGAAATCATCAAGATGCGGTTCCAAATAATAGTCAGGTCGTGAAGGTGCCGGCCAGTGAGCCGACACGCCAGACAGTAAAGGCGCTTAAGCGTCGTTACACACGTCGCAGGTCTGTTGCCAAGGATGCAATCGCAGCGCCTTCTGTCGCGATGGCGGTCGACGTAGTCGAGACCCACTCCGATGACTTGGCATTGCTTTCTGCCGAAAACCTCCGCCTGAAGCGGCTCCTCGCGGAACAACTGAGGCACCAGAATGCACAGCTTAGGCAGATGTTGGAACGTTTTGGGATCGCCTCACGGGCAAATTGAGACCGTGTCGCAGTGCAGTCTTGTTTGGCGCATTAGGGAAATGGTCTTCAAGCACCCGCCGCTGTGACAGCGATCGAGCCATTGCTCTCGCCGGCTCGGGAGGTAGTAGATACAGACGGTAGCGACCCACGATTCTGCCTACGCTTATCCATCAAAGCAGGTTTCAAGGATGATGAATGCCGTATTTCCTGGTCTCCTACACCGCGCTAGTCGAGGCGGATGATGAAGCAACCGCTGCCCAAAAAGTTTATGGAGAAATTTGCGATAACGAAAACATAACCTTCACTGTTACGGCCGATGAGAGCGTCAGGACGAAAATCACGATCCCCACGCGCACGAGTCTAACTCGATGCCTAGCCGCCTTCTAAGAAGCCGCTAAAGGCCGGTAAGCCGGGGCTGGCCAAGGCAGTAGTCGCGTGGGATCCTGATTAACTATCAACAAGGATCCGGTAGCATTTCAAAACGCGTTTGCGTCCTTGATGGACCCGCCTGTTCTCATCGAGTTGCAAGCGACGCGGACTGACTTGGCGACGGGGAGATCGCCCTTCCGCGGTTTTCGACGCGCGAAATGGTCGATGTCGAGCACGCCATGGCCTGCCGGGCGGAGGTCTTGAAACATGCACGGAGCCATGGCGTCGACCGACATCATGTCGATCGTGCAATAGACAAGCAGGATATGGCGATCCGCACAAGTCTCATCGGCAACACGGCCGGCAAGATCGAGTGGGCCAAGATGGATCGGTAGATCGCGACCGGCGCCTGGAGACGGCGCATCTTTCCGATGAGCAGCGCGAGGCCTCGGTTGCCTTTGCCACTCATCGCACAGTGGACGGTCTGGCTACCTATCGGGACAACGGCAAGGTTTCGTTCAGCGAGACGCGCGAGGCGGCACGCGCCGAGATCGTTCGCGACTATCTTGCCGATCGGGAGCAGCGGCCGGACGGCAGCCGTGTGGCGATGGCGCATCGGCGTGCCGATGTTCGCGCCATCAACGAGGCAATCCGAAGCGAGCTGCAGGCGCGCGGCGCGCTTGCCAAGGTTCGCGACGGTGGCGATCTTCTGGAGAGAGGGGGTTCCGCCCCGGAGCAGCAGCGGCCGCAAGCCTTCACCTATCAGACCAATGATGGCCGCCGCGATTTTGCCGAGGGAGACCGGCTGGTCTTCCTGGAGAACGATCGCGATCTCGGTGTGAAGAATGGCATGCTGGGGACAGTCAAGGCCGTCGAGTCCGACGCACTACATGTGGAGCTCGACGGCAGTGTACTGTCGCCAGGGGATGGAGTTGGCCTGGTAAGGATAGACACAAATTCCTACCAAAGTTTTGATCATGGCTATGCGACGACGATCCACAAGAACCAGGGTGCGACAGTGGACAGGGCGTTCGTCATGGCGTCCGCGACAATGGACCGGCATCTGACCTATGTCGCCATGACCCGCCATCGCGACGGGGTGCAGCTCTATGGGAGCCAGGACGAGTTCAATCGCAATTGTGGTCGTCTGGTCGAGCATGGCGTTGCGCCCTTCGAACACAAGGCCGGTAACCGCGACAGCTATTTCGTAACGCTGGAAAACGATCGAGGCGAGAAGCACACGACCTGGGGCGTCGATCTCGGTCGGGCAATGGCTGAGGCGAAGCCGGAGATCGGAGACAGGATCGGGCTTGAGCATCGCGGATCCGAGACGGTTCATCTTCCAAACGGCACGACGGCCGAGCGCAATTCCTGGAAAGTCGCTGGCGCCGGCGAACTTGCCTATCGACAGATGGAAAGCCGGCTCAGCCGATCCGGCGTCAAGGAAACCACGCTCGACTATACCAGGGACTTTGCCGAGCGCCGTGGCGTCGCGCAGCATTTTGGCATCAGAAGCGAGATTGATCTTGCTCCTACCCCAAAGCTTGTCCAAGAATTGGTCTCCCGTGCGGACCATCCGGCACGGGAGGTTCAGGACCGGTCGGCACTGCGTGCCTCTGATGAGGTGCGACCCCCAATGCAGGCCGGTCCTGAACGCGATCCCGCTCGGGCTTTTTCCGACCACCAGCGGGCTCCGCGTCGTAGCGCATTTGCTGGCTTGAAGCTCGGGCACAGTGGAGCGTCGCAACCCCAGCCATCGCAAGATCGTCCCAAAACGGCGGAGGAGCGCCCTCCGCAGGCGGCAACCCCGAAGCGCAGCATCTTTGCCGGTTTGAAGCTGAATGCTGCCGCCAGGGAGCGTGAGCCGCCGGACAGGCCAGATATTCCACGATCGCCTGAGGCATGGCGGCGGCCGTCGCAGTTCGAGCAGGCGGTCGACCGGTATGCCCGCGCCTTCACCGCTGCAGCGAGGATGCAGGATCAGGGATTGCCCATTCTTGCGAGCCAGAAATTGGAACTGCAGGGAGCCGGCCGACAGATGGAGCAGGCGCAGCCTGGATCACCGGCACTCATGGCCTCAGCCGCCCGATATGATCCGGATATCTTGAAAGCTATGCGAGCCTATACCGGCCGCGAGCGCGTCAGTCATTTGATTGCCGGTATGGAGAAGGAAAGGGCTTTGCAGGCCGATCCGAACGTTCGGGCCGACCGGCTGATCAATCGCTGGCAGGAACTTCAGACGGAGCGCCAAGGCCTTCGCAGCTGGACCCATGACAAGGCCCGCGGCAAGGTCGAGGGTCAGATGCGCCAGGTATCTGCTCAGATCGAAAAGGATCCACAGGTGGAGGCTATCGTGCGCAGCCGCGCCCAGGAGCTCGGCATCGGCAATATCCGCCAGGAACAGACTATCGGCCGCGAGATGGACCGACAGATTTCTCGAGGGCGTGGCCAAGGGCTTGAACGATAGGAGTGCGTATGATTGACAGTACCGACGATCAGGAGCGGGGGATGACCTCCGAAATCGATGAGGCGACCGAAGCCTTCGAGGCCTTGCGCCGGACCGTGGAGAAGCTCGCCCGCGATCTCGGTGGCGAAATGGTGGTCATCCGCAAGGGCGTGGAGGCCGCCTTCGAACGGTTCGAGACGTTCCAGCAGCCGACCGACCACAGCGTGGATATCGGCCAGATCGCCGAGAGCCTGGTCCTGATCGGCAAGCATCTGACAGCGATCCAGAAATCCCCGGCCCTGAAGAACGGTCCCGAGCATTATGCCCGGGTGATCGAGATCGCCGCTGATCGCATTTCGGCAAACGCCGTTAGGACACTTGAGAACCGGGAGCGCGGTCTGCAGCGGGTAGAGGCCGACATCAGAGACGTCGTCAGCGGTGTTCGCGACCGGCGGCAGCAAGATCGGTGGCTGCTCGGCGCCGTGGCCGTCGGCATCGTCATGGGTGGCGTATTCCTGACCCTTGGGCCGCGCCTGCTACCGGGATCGATCGACAAGGCGATTGCCGCCACGGTCATGAATGCCGATCGCTGGGATGCGGGGATCGCCCTGATGCAGTCGGCAAGCCCCGAGGGATGGCGTGGTATTGCCGATGCCAATGCTCTCGTGCGTGCCAATCAGCAGGCGCTCACGACCTGTGCTGAAGCGGCCGCAAAGGCCAAAAGCGAGCAGCGTTGCGTAATCACAGTTGCCGTGCCAGCTTCCGACAAGTAACCAACATTCGTTCAGCCACCAGATTTTACAGGCCAAACAATGACAAGATCGGAACTCGTCCAAATCGTCGCGGCGCGCAATCCCCACCTCTACCACAGAGACGTCGAGCGGATCGTCGACATCATTCTCGAGGGAATTACCGAGGCCCTGGAAAAGGGCAACCGGGTCGAGCTTCGTGGGTTCGGGAGCTTCTCCGTGCGACACCGCCCGCCGAGATCCGGGCACAACCCGAGAAACGGGGAAACCGTCTTTGTCGATGACAAATGGGTGCCATTTTTTAAGGCCGGAAAGGAAATACAAGAGCACTTGAATTCCGGGAATTCGTAAGCCGGGAACGTATCGCGAAGCGAACCGAAGGTCTTATTGCAAGCTATGTGGCGTGCCCAAAAGATCGGCATTAGGCTCCCCTAGGCAGCCGAGCGGTACGTTAAATCGCGTCAAGCGCCCAGGTTTTATCGGCTTGGTAGGCGATGCACCGTTCAGATCCATTCGAGGGTCTCGGCACCAGACCGGGGGATGAAGGCCTGAACTGGATGACAGCCCAAACGATGCCAGCTTCATCGACAATCTCAAACTGCTGACCGCCAACAGGTTTTCCAGACGCGCTACAATCCGCAACGATCTCCTTTACGGATCGTTGCGCGTCGTCGATAGCCGCTTCAAGATCCTTAACTATACTTCCTTCCAAATCCTGGAAGAAGATTAGCCCGTTCCGAACGTGGAAGAAATATCGTTTCATCTTGAGTATGTACCGCCGGGGGATCATAAATCAATAGTTGCATGTTGCGATGATGCAATCAACCTAGATAGCAAGGTTGGATAAGCCCCTCAATTCGCTGGGGACTGAAGGTCTGGGTGGTTGCGCCATTAACAAGAGTTGGACACGATCAAGGCTCGTTAATTGAGAGATACATAATGCGTTTCCATGCGCCCGCCATTTCACGAGCCCGCCTTGAGCAGTTGCTTTCTCTCAACGCTCATTCCAAGCCGATTTCGCCTGGAGTCGACCTGAGAAGCCCCGAGCCAGAACAAACAAGCCTAAACGTTTCCCATCCAACGGAAAAAACCTCGCGCTAAGAGTGAGACGTTTTCCAAGCAATATCATGGAGTTGGCGCGTAAGGGTGATTTATGGAACTTTTGGATTGGTAATGTTGATCGGGCCGCAAAAGTTTACTCATCAGTTGGCGAACCTCGGTTGCGCTGTGTAGATCCTCTGACCCTACTGCACTCATCGCAGAAGGCTAAGTAGGTGGCCGAGATTTACTCCGCCGAAGTGGGACTATCCCGCCACCACCGTGGCCGACTTTTGCACCGCCGTTCTCATCGCTGACCTGAAAAGCGCCAAGATCGAAGATGTCAGCGTCATCGCCATCGGTTTTCACACCTTCAGGCTGGTGCTGTAGAAGCCAAGCGTCGAATCATCCGATGGGCGCCTATGGCGTCCATTCATTCCGCGGCGATGGCGTCTTCCGGCTTGTCAAAGGGCATCCGGCCTTCCATGAAATCGATGCGGCTCGGGCAGGTGGTCAGCCGCGAGCGAAACGCATCGACCATCCAGACGGTCGCCGGACCCGGCGGATGGGCAAGCTTGTGGATCGCATAGATCGGGTATTCGCCCTGCTCGTAGGCTTCAAGGTCGAGATGAACCAGGCGGCCGCTCAAAAGGTCCTCGCGGATCAGCGACGCCGGCAACCCGCCCCAGCCCAGGCCGCCCCGCACCAGATGATGCTTGGTGGCGACGTCGCTGACGCGCCAGGTCCGGTAGGACAAAACGTTGAAATCACGACCCTTGGTCATCGCCGTGGAATCGGTGACAACAAGCTGCACCTCTTCGCGGACATCGGCGATCGTCAACGGCCGGTCGATTGCGGCGAGCGGATGATTGGCAGCGGCGACCGGCATCATGAAGGAATGGCCGATGCGCTCGACTACCAACGAATCGTCCTGCTTGAAGATCGCACCGCCGATGCCAATCGTCGATTGACCGCTGGAGACTAGTTCCATGACGGCTCCGAGTTCGCCGACATTGAGACGCATAGAGACGGACGGATAACGGTCGCGGAACTCCCGCAGCACTTCGACCATCAGGCCGGTCGGCACCATGACGCTGATGGCCGCGGCGACCTCGGCCTCGATCCCTTCCTTGAGACTGCCGACGCGGGCGCGCATGACCTCCAAATCGGAGAGGATGCGGCGGGCATCCCCGAGCATGGCCGCACCGGCATCGGTCAACTTCGCCTGGCGGGCGCCGGAGCGTTCGAACAGCCCGACTTGAAGCTGTGCCTCCAGATTGGCGATCGTATAGGAAATCACCGACTGGGCGCGGTTTAGGGAGCGTGAGGCGGCTGAGAAGCTACCAGCCTCGGCGACAGCCAGAAATACCTGCAATTGGTCCAATGTCGGGTTAGGCAGCACGATCCATCCACTTCATCGATAACTGCGATCCATATTATCACAGTTTTTTCGATAGTCATGCTGGCCTATCTGTTCGGGGAACGGCATCGATTGCTGACTGAACCGCCGCCTATCGAAAAAGGAAATGCCTCATGTCCTCCATCCTTCTCCTTACATCCAGCCCACGCTCCGATTCTCTCTCGACCCAGATCGCCACTGAACTTGCCGAAAAGCTCAAGGCACAGACGCCCGGCGCAACGCTTGTGCACCGCGACTTGACCGCGACGGCGCTGCCGCACATCGACGAAGTGTTCACAACCGCCATTCGCACGCCAGCCGACGGCCGCACAGCCGAGCAGAATGAAGTGACGAAGACGTCAGACATGCTGACCCAAGAGCTTCTTGCCGCCGACACGCTGATCATCGGTACCGGTATGATCAATTTTTCCATCTACTCGTCACTGAAGAGCTGGATCGACAATATCGCCCGTGCCGGCCTGACCTTCAAATATGGCGAGACCGGCCCGATTGGCCTGACCAGCGGCAAAAAGGCTTATATCGTGCTTGCCTCCGGCGGGATCTATTCGACCGGCCCGGCCGAGGCGCTGAACCACGCCACGCCGTACCTGAAGTCGATTCTCGCCTTCATCGGCGTCACCGACGTCGAGACGGTGGTGGTCGAAGGCCTCGCCTATGGTCCTGAAGCGGCTGAGAAAGCCATTGCAGCTGCCCGCACCCGTTCTGACGAACTGGCGGCTGCTGCCTGATCCATAGCATTGTTGTGACGAGGGAGCGGCCGGAAACGAATCGGCCGTTTTCTATTGGGCCGCGTCTGACTTGGACCAGTTATTTTTAGCAACTTGCCTTTAATCGTATCCAAAATTTCTTCCGGCAACGCGGGGGGCATCAAGCGGCCTTCTTCGCCGGCCCAAAAGGATGCATCCAATCGCAGCGACCTGTATTGCCGCTGCGCAGAGGAACAGCAAGGTTGATCCGGCGGCATAGACACCGTCAGCCCCGCAGCAGACCAAAAGCTGCCGGCGCAAAGGCATGACCAGCCTAACCGATGGCGACCATCAGCGGCACCACGCGCGCGGTCTCTGCTGGGGGAACTCCTGCTGTGCGATGAGTAGCGGTAGCGATGTGGCGTTTCCAACTCCCAACCCAAACAGCGCGATGCCGAGAAAAAGCCACGGCCCACTGTTACCTACAGCAATAATGACCAGTACCGAACCGATTACCTGCACGCCGTAGCTGGCACAGGCGACAAGCCGGCGGCCGACTGAAGGCACGCGTTGTTGCCTTCGGACGCCGGCCGGAAGACGTGGCCGTGATGCCAGATTTCCTGGCGGTGATCGGCCGCACCTCGACCGAGGCAGCCGAAAAGCGGGCTGGGCTCGATCAATGGACGGACATCAAGAGCGCGATGCCGCGTCTCGAGGAACGGCTGGGCCATAGTCTGGCAGGCCGCGATCTCGATGCTCCCCTGCCCGATCTGCCGATCTCGGATCAGCCGCGCAGCCGCGACGAATTGCTGACCGAACTGGCGAAGCGGGAAAAGCTGACCATCCGTCAGTTGGCGCTGCGGGTTGCTGCAGGACGCGGCCATAACATGCTGGTCGGAACGCCGGTCGAGATTGCCGACCGGATGCAGCAGTGGTTCGAAGCTGGCGCCGCCGAAGGGTTCAATGTCATGCCGCCCTTCTTTCTGCAGGGACTGGAAGATTTCACCCAGTTGGTCGTGCCCATCTGCAGGAGCGCGGCCTGTTCCGATTGGACTACAGCGGTTCGACGCTGCGAGACCATCTCGGCCTCGATCAGCCCGCACTCCTTGCTGCTGCAGGGTGATAAACCGGAAACGTAGCGCGCCGCAGGTGGCCAAGGCGTTTTCGACTGACGCCGGCAATAGCGCCCCGACGCCGCAGCTTCGACCGAGCAAAACCATTTCCTTAAGGCAGGAAGAAAAAGAACAACCTGTCTTTCTCTGTTGCCGTTTCACGCTTAGATGCATTGCTCTATCCGCGGCGGGGTCATTCGTGAAGCGCGCACCATGCAAATCGATTTGCCCGGCGGCTGGACACGACAAACTCGTATCTACAGGCACGGCAGGCGGATCGACCGGTCTGCCAGACACTATCAACCCCCTCCAGCCCGAAGTCGTTTCATGAAAGAGCCAATATCCGACCAGATTCTCACCGCGGTGGGAGCGCTATTTTATCGCGAGGGCATACGTGCCGTTGGCATTGACCGAATCATCGAGGAGGCCAAGGTTGCCAAGGCCACACTGTATCGGCATTTCCCTTCAAAGGACCATCTTGTCGCCGCCTATCTCGAAGATCGCCACCACCGCGTCATCCGATCGCTTCGAGAGGTTCTTGACGAGGCGAAGACGCCACGGGATCAGATCCGAATGATTTTCGAGCAGCTGCACCAGAAAGCCGACAGTCCGGAATTCCGCGGCTGTGCATTCGCGCTCGCCGTTGCCGAACATGGCGATTCGGTGCGCGTCACGACGGTCGCGCGTATGCACAAAAAGACGGTGAAGGATATCTTCCGCGCCGTCATGGCAAATTCCGATCTGGGCTCCGAACCGGCGGCAGCACATCTTTCCCTTCTCTACGAAGGCGCGCTGGCAACGGTCGCCGTCGAACGCGATCCCGGTGTGGTTCTCATCGCGCGCGATTGCGCCATCGCCGTCTTCGACACGGCCCTTCATTCGAACAGAAAAGCTGCAAAGAGCATTCCATGACCAAGAACATCGACTATTTTTTCGGCATTGGTTCGCCCTGGGCTTTCATCGGCCTTGAGGCCTTTACGGCGCTTGCCGCCAAACACGGCGCCTCGATCCGCCCCTTCGTGATTCCGCTCGTTGAGGACAACGGCGCCATCTATTCGCGCAACCGACCGGAAGCCCGCCGCGCCTACTGGATTAAAGACCTGAAGCGCTGGGCAGCCGTCCGCGGCAAGACCCTAGATTTCGACAACCGCTCCACTCTCTCCGATCCCACGCCGGCCGGTTTGATGGTCATTGCCGCAATCGAGCGTAGCGACAACTGGTTGAAGCTGACGGCCGCGCTACAGGCGGCGTTCTGGGAACGAGGAGAGGATATCGGTCAATCAACTGTCCGCGTTGCCATTGCCGATGCTGCCGGGCTCGATGGCACTGCATTGGAGCAACGGGCCCAGGCCGAAGACGTCAAGGCCACCTGGGAATCAAACCTCGAGACGGCAAGAGCGGGCGGCGTCTTTGGCTTTCCGACCTTCCGCTACGATGGTGAGCTCTACTGGGGGCAGGACAGCCTGCCATTCCTCGACCGGCATCTGAACGGCGACAAGATCGTCGCCTGACGGGTGATGCGGCATGGCTGCCGCCACCCCCTCACCAACAGCACTGCTGGGAGCAATCCATGTCCGCTACATTGCCAGGTTCGCTCGTGTCCACCGAATGGCTGTCGGCCCATCTCTACCATGGGACGCTTCCCCACATGCTACCGTCCAGTGCGGCGTTCGAGCGCCATGCCTCGGATCTCGGCATCGCCAACGACGGCGTTGTCGTGATCTACGACACGCCCGGCCTGATGTCGGCGGGACGGGTCTGGTGGACGCTGCGGACCTTCGGCCACGACAGGGTCGCCATCCTCGACGGCGGACTGAAGAAATGGCTGAGCGAGGCAAGGCCGGTGACCGACGAAGTTACCCGTCCGGCCAGCACCTCGTTCCGTGCCAAATTCGCGCCGGCTGCCGCCCGCTCAAAGGCGCAGCTTCTCGACAATCTGACGAGCCATGCGGAGCAAGTCATCGATGCCCGATCGGTCGGCCGTTTCACCGCAGAGGAAAAGGAGGCGCGGCTCGGTCTGCGATCAGGACATATTCCCGGAAGCCTCAATCTGCCCTTCAACGCGCTGACCGATCCGCAATCCGGCGAAGTCCGCCCGTTGGCTGAGATCCGCGCGGCCTTCGAGGATGCCGGTCTCGATTTCGCCGAACCCGTCATCGCAAGCTGCGGCTCCGGCGTTACCGCGGCGGCACTCGCCTTTGCGCTGTATCTCGTCGGCAAGCAGGACGTCGCGATCTACGACGGCGCCGCGACCGAGTGGGGACAGCACGGCGACACACCGGCCGCCACCGGCGCGGCAAAAACCGGAGGCGGCGAATGACGCACCTCTCGACAGAACTTTCCGACAAACTCCGCGCCATTTTCGGCGATCGCTTCTCGACTTCGCCTGCCCTGCGCGAGCAGCATGGCCGCGGCGAATCCTACCATACGGCAGCGATGCCGGACGGCGTCGTATTTGCGGAACACACTGACGAGGTGGCGCAGACCGTCCGGCTATGTGCGGCCGAAGGCGTGCCGGTAATCGCGTTTGGGGCGGGCACCTCGCTGGAGGGGCATCTGACGGCGATATGCGGCGGCATCTCCATCGATCTTTCGCGCATGTCGCTGATCGTCCGGGTCGGCGCTGAAGATCTCGATTGCACAGTCGAAGCCGGCGTCACCCGCGAGCAGCTCAACACCCATCTGCGCGACAAGGGACTTTTCTTCCCGATTGATCCCGGCGCCAACGCCTCGATCGGCGGCATGGCGGCGACACGCGCCTCGGGCACCAACGCCGTCCGTTATGGCACGATGCGCGAAAACGTCCTGTCGCTGACCGTCGTCCTGCCGAGCGGACAGGTCGTGCGCACCGGCGGACGGGCCCGCAAATCCTCGGCCGGCTACGATCTTACTCGGCTGTTCATCGGCTCGGAAGGGACGCTCGGTATCATCACTGAGGTGACACTTCGACTCTACGGCATTCCCGAGACAATTACGGCGGCGCTGTGCTCGTTTGCGAGCGTCGAGCAGGCGGTCGACACAGCGATCGCTGTCGTCCAGCTGGGCATCCCCGTCGCCCGCATGGAACTGATGGACCGTGGGCTCATCGCTGCGGTCAACGCCTATTCCAACCTGACGCTGAAGATCGAGGACACACTTGCCTTTGAATTCCACGGCTCTCCCGCTGCCGTACAGGAGCAGGTCGACATGGTGGCGGCGATCGTCGACGAGCATGGCGGCCGGGATTTCGAATGGGCCAACGCAGCGGAAGATCGAAACCGGCTGTGGAAGGCGCGTCACAACGCATTCTATGCAGTGGTTTCACAGCGTCAGAATGCCAAAGGCTGGTCGTCAGACGTCTGCGTTCCCGTCTCGGAACTGAGCGACTGCATTCTGAAGACGCGCGCACTGCTGCAGGGCTGCAGCGTCCCGGCCGCCATTCTCGGCCATGTCGGCGACGGCAACTATCACGTCGTCTTCGCCGTCGATCCGGACAACAGGGCAGAGCTCGACGAGGTCGCGGCGATTAACAAGGCGATGGTTCTGCACGCACTCTCGGTCGGCGGCACGTCGACCGGTGAACACGGCATAGGAACGGGCAAGATCGACTACCTGCGCCGCGAACACGGCGATGCCGTCGATCTGATGGCCGTGATCAAGGCCGCGATCGATCCCATGAACATCATGAACCCGGGCAAGATTCTGCCGGAATGAGTTTCTTGGCCTCCGCTGCGTGAAGAATGAAGAGGTATTCCCGATGAACGACTTCCAAACCCACAGCTCTCATTGGGGCGCTTTTTCGGGGCGCTATCGCGACGGCACGCTTGAAATCCGACCTCATCCGGCCGACCCGCATCCCTCGCCTCTGCTTGGCAATCTGCCGGCTGTCGCCGACAGCCCGATGCGCATAAAACGTCCGGCCGTGCGGCGCGGTTGGCTGGAGGGCAAGAAGGGCAATGCGCAGGACCGTGGCGCCGACGACTATGTCGAGGTGAGCTGGGCGAGGGCAATCGAGCTCGTCGCGGCTGAGCTCGAGCGGGTCTATGGCGACTTCGGCCCGACGGCCGTGTTCGGCGGTTCCTACGGCTGGTCGAGTGCCGGCCGCTTCCATCATGCCCAGAGCCAGGTCCATCGCTTCTTGAATGTGCTCGGCGGCTATGTCCGGTCCGTCAACACCTATAGCTCCGGCGCCGCAATGGTGATCATCCCCCATGTGCTCGGACCCTACGATCACTTCGACCGCAAGAGCGTCACCTGGGACGCGATCGAGCGGAGCAGCGAACTGATCGTCGCCTTCGGCGGCATGGCCATTAAGAATTCGGACGTCCATGGCGGCGGTAACAGTCAGCACATCGTGCGTGACAAGCTGATGGGCGCCAGCACGCGCGGCGCGCGTTTCGTCCTCGTCAGTCCGTTGCGAGACGACTTTCCCTTAGAAGCCAATGCGGAATGGCTGTCCATCACGCCGGGCACCGATGTCGCGCTAATGCTCGCCCTTGCCTATGTGCTTGCCACGGAAGGGCTGCACGACCGCGACTTCCTTGATCGCTATGCCGTCGGTTACGAGTGCTTCGAGGACTATTTGTTTGGCCGCAGCGATGGCCAACGGAAAAGCCCTGGATGGGCGTCTGCCATTTGCGGCATCGATGCAGGCGTCATTGAAGAGCTGGCACGGGCAATGGCGGGGGCAAGAACACTGATTACGATTGCCCACGCCCTCCAAAGAGCCGATTATGGCGAGCAGCCGGTTTGGATGGGCATTGTGCTGGCCGCGATGCTCGGCCAGATGGGCCTCGACGGGGGCGGCTTCTCCTATTCGCTGGGCGCCCTGGGCAACAACGGCAAGCAGCAACTGGCCGTGCCGCTGCCGACCTTCAACCAGTTCCGCAATCCTGTGGCGGATTTCATTCCCGTCGCCCGAATTGCCGACATGCTCCTCAATCCGGGCGAGGCATTTCAGTACAACGGCATTGATGCGCACTATCCCGATACCAAACTGGTCTACTGGGCAGGCGGAAATCCGTTCCACCATCACCAGGATCTCAACAGGCTGCGCGAGGCCTTTCGCCGGCCGGAAACCATCATCGTGCACGAGACGGCGTGGACCGCCTCGGCCCGCCACGCGGACATTGTCCTGCCGGCGACGACGACACTCGAGCGCGAGGATATCGGCGCTTCAGCCGGTGATCCGCTGATGGTGGCGATGAAGCGCCTGATCGAACCGGTGGGCAAGTCGCGCGATGACTACGAGATCTTCGCCGCGATAGCGGCACATCTCGGCAAGGCGGAGGCCTTCACGGAAAACCGATCGTCGCGGCAATGGCTCGCCTTCCTGTATGAGACGACCCGCACGGCGCTGACGTCCGGCGGCCACGAGGCTCCGGACTTCGAGGAATTCTGGCATCGCGGAGAAATCCGCCTGCCGCTGGAAGCCGATGTGGGCGGTCCGGCGCGGGCCTTCCGCGACGATCCGCTCGCATCGGCCCTGCCGACGCCTTCGGGTAGAATCGAGATCTTCTCTGAAACTGTCGAAGGCTTTGGCTACGACGATTGCCGCGGCCATCCGCGATGGTACCCGGCCCGGCACGCAGGCGACGACCGCTATCCGCTGCACCTCGTTTGCAACCAGCCGCATCATCGCCTGCACAGCCAGCTCGACTACGGCGATTTCAGCCGTTCGACGAAGATCAAGAGCCGTGAACCGGTCCGCATTCACCCGGCCGACGCTGCCGAGCGCAGCATCGTCGATGGGGACATCGTGAGGCTGTTCAATGACCGTGGCAGCTGCCTTGCCGCCGCGATCCTCAGCCAGGACCTGCGGAAAGGCGTTATGCAGCTTGCGACCGGCGCGTGGTTCGAGCCGGACGACCGGAGCGCCGACAAAGCCATGTGCGTGCACGGCAATCCCAACATTCTAACACATGATGTCGGCACCTCAAGATTGGCGCAGGGCTCGACCGGGCAAATAACCCGCGTGCAAGTCGAACGATTTCACGGCGACCCGCCCCCAGTTCGAATATTCGAAGAAATGAAGTTTACCGATGGCGCTCATGGCCCCGAGATGAAGAGGGATTGACAGCAATCACCCACGCTTCCTTGCCATCGATTGAAGCTGCCGTCCCGTGGGTCTGATCGCCGCCAATATCGGCGCCCGAAAAAAGCTGACCCCTGCGCACCTCGAAACCGAACAAAATAATCCATTAAATTGATAGAAAAAGAACAACTGGTCTTTCTCCGGTCAGCTGCCCTGCATACTCTAAACGTATTGATCCGCTTGGAAAAATACAGGACACGATATGACCGAACGTTCCGCATTCTTTTCCCTTTCCCGACGTCGTCTGCTTGTCGGCACGTCCGCGCTGGTAGCAACTGCGTTTGTGGCGACGGTAGGCTTGACCCCGACTCTGGGCGCCGAAAGCCCGCGTGAAGGCGGCGACATCACCTTCCTCATAGATTCGCTGGGTGACACCTGGATTCCCAATAATAGCGCGATTTCCAGCTTCCAGGGCCATATCTGGGGTCATGTGACGGACAAGCTCATCTACGTCGATGCTGAAGGCAAGGTGAGCCCATGGCTGGCCGAAAAATGGGAGCAGAACGATAAGGCCACCGAATTCACACTTCACCTGAAGAGCGGCGTGACCTTCTCCGACGGCACCCCGCTCGACGCAGCGGCTGTCGTCGCCAACCTTGACATCTGGTACGCCGGCCGGAAGAAGGAAGGCATAAACCCGATCGGTCTCTTCCCCAAGACCTACGATCATTCCGAGGTCGTTGACGCCGCCACGGTGAAGGTCGTTTTCAAGAAGCCAACGCTCGGCTTCATCCCGACTCTTGGCTACCACGGCTCGATCCTGATCTCTCCGAAGACGATCGCGCAGCCGGCAACCGACCAGGCTGACCTGAGCAAGACGTCAGGCAGCGGTCCCTATGTGGTCGACTCCTGGAAGGAAGGTGACTTCGTCAAGCTGGTGAAACGCAAGGATTATAACTGGGGACCTGCCGCCGTCGGTCACAGCGGCCCGGCCTATATCGACTCAATTACCTACAAGCTGGTATCCGAGCAATCGCTGCGGATTTCCGCCGTCCAGTCCGATCAGGCCGAAATTGCCTATAACGCTTCGCCGCAGGAGCTTCAGTCTCTCAAGGCGGATGGCTTCACCGTTTCGACGCCGCGCTATCTCGGCTTCGTCAACGGCTGGGCCGTCAACACCAAGCTTGCACCCTATGATGACGTCAAGGTACGCCAGGCTCTTCAGGCTGGCATCAATCGCCAGGAAATCATCGACACCGTCTATACGCCGGACTGGAAGCTCGCGACGTCCTTCATCCAAAGCAACGTGCCCGGCGCGACCGACCAGAGCCCGCTGCTGGCCTATAATCCGGACAAGGCCGGAAAGCTCCTCGACGAAGCAGGCTGGGTCAAGGGCGCCGACGGCATCCGCGCCAAGGACGGCAAGCGGCTGGTGCTGACACTCTATTCAAACCCCTATCTCGCAACATCGAAGTCGATCGACGAACTGATCGCCCAGCAGCTCGGCAAGATCGGCTGGAAGGTCGATATCCGCGCCTACGACGTGGTCACGTTCGGCCAGAAGGTCGCATTCGGCGGTCCGGCCGTGCCGGCTTACGAGGTGACGCGCAGCTTCATCGATGCGGGAACAGTCGCCAGCATCCTCACCAACGCCAACAACGGCGAGAACTGGTTTGCGCTCGACGAGCGCGACACGAAGCTTAACGATCTGCGTGACAAGATCGCGGGTGCCGCCACCGTCGAAATTCGAAAGCCGCTCCTCGACGAACTGCAGAAATACGTTCTGGAGCAGGGCTATTTCATCCCTCGCACCCAGATGGTCCAGCGCATCTACGTGCAGTCTCCGAAGCTGAAGGGCGAGACCTACAACGGCGTCGCCTATGCCAGTTACTACACGGCTTCGCTGAGCGAATAGCGGTTAACGCAAGTCATGAACGTGAGGATATCAGGAGCATGAGCAACCCCTACCTGAATTACGCTTCAAAGCGCCTGATCCAGGCCGTCGTCGTCGTCCTGCTGGCCTATGTCTTCACGTTCATCGTCGTCAGCATCCTGCCGGGCGACCCGATCACCAACGTTCTGCGCAACCCGCAGAACGGCTTCACCGAGGGCGAGATCCAGGAGATCATCGCAGCCCAGGGTCTGGACAAACCAGTGCTGGTGCAATTGTCCAACTCCTTCTCGCATTTCATCATTGGCGACCTCGGTATCTCGATGAGAACCAACCGGTCCGTATCGATCCTGATCGCCGATGTGCTGCCTTCGACGCTGATCCTTGCGTTCACCGGTCTCGTCGTGGCGCTATTACTGGCGATAACCATTGCCTATGGAACACGGTTTCTTCGAAAGGAATTTGGCCAGGGGCTGCTTCGCGGCTTTCCATCCCTATTCCTGTCAGTGCCCAATTTCGTGATCGGCCTGGTGCTGATTCACATCTTCGGCTTCCAGCTGGGTCTTTTCCGGGTGATCAAGCCGGACAGCTTCTGGGCGACCTTCTTCGCAGCCCTTGCGCTCGGCATTCCCATCTCGGCACAGATCGCGGAAGTGCTCATCGCCAACCTCGATCACGAGGCCGGGCAAGAATATGCCGCGGTCGCCCGCAGCCGTGGTCTGAGCCAGATGCAGCTCTTTGCCAAGCACCTGCTCAAGCCCTCCTCTCTGCCGGTCGTGACCGTCATCGCGCTGACCATCGGCGAACTGCTCGGCGGCTCGCTGATCACCGAAGCGGTGTTTGGCCGCAACGGCGTCGGCAGCCTTGTGCAGCGCTCTGTCAGCACGCAGGACCTGCCGGTGCTGCAGGCAATCGTCTCGCTGGCGGCAGTGGTCTTCGTGGTCGTCAATCTGCTGGCCGACCTTGCCTACCCTCTGCTCGATCCCCGCGTGAAACTGCTCGGCCCTGCCGAACGGCGGCCGGTCACCGCCGACGACAATTCGGCTGTTCTTTCTCAAGCGGTGAAATCATGACCTTTGTTTCCGGCTATTCCAGTCCACGTTTCACCATGGCTGCTTGGCTGACATCCATCCGGGTGCCGGCGACCGTGGTGTTATCCTTCGCAATCGTCGCGCTGGTGCTCGCGTGGTCACTCGCCCCCGGCCTGTTCACAAGCGAGAACCCGGCCATCGGAACGCCTGCCCACAAGCTACTTGGCCCCAGCGCCGCGCACTTGTTTGGAACCGACCAGCTGGGTCGCGACCTCTATACGCGTGTTGTCTACGGCGCAGCCTCTTCCGTCAGGAGCGCGCTTATCGCTGTCGTCATCGGCGTTTTCGCCGGTGGTTTCATCGGGCTCCTCGGCGGCTTCTTCGGCGGCCGGCTGGACACCCTGCTCGCCCGCATGGTCGACGTGCTGTTGGCGATACCGAAATTCCTGCTCGCCGTCATCGTGGTCACCGCAATCGGCTTCGACACCACCAACGCTGCGATCGCCACCGGCGTCTCGGCCGTGGCGATGTTCGCCCGTGTCACGCGGTCGGAAGTCATCAAGACCCGCCAGGCGACCTTCGTCGAGGCATCTTTTCTGCTCGGCGGCTCGCGCTGGCACATCCTCTGGCGCCATGTGCTGCCAAATGCCTCGCGTTCGGTTTTCCCGCTGGCAGTGCTGCAATTCGGCGATTCCATCATGCTGATCGCCGGTCTTGCCTTTCTAGGATATGGCGACCCGCCACCTGCCTCGGACTGGGGCCTGCTGGTGTCGATCGGCAAGGATTACCTGAAATGGCCGTGGCTGGTGTACGCGCCCGCCTTCGTCACGATCGCGACCGTCCTCTCTATGAACAGGATTAGCCGATGGCTCCGCAAGACAGACTAGCTGCGGCACTCAGCCGTGCCGATACCTCTCCACTGACGTTGAAGCGTCCAACTCCGCTGCTGCAGGCCGACGGGCTTTCGGTTTCCTACGGGCAGAAGGAAGTCGTCTCGAGCGTCGGTTTCGAACTTGGTCGCGGACAGAGCCTTGCGCTCATCGGTGAATCCGGTTCGGGCAAATCAACCATCGCGCGCGCTGTGCTTCGGCTGCTGCCTAATGGCGGGCGAGCCAGCGGTCGCATCGCGTTCGACGGCCAGGAAGTTCTCGGTCTGCCCGAACGTCGCTTCCGGCCATTGCGCGGGCGGGCCATCGGCTTCGTTCCCCAGGATCCGGGCAATTCGCTGAACCCGGTGCGACCGATTGGTGTCCAGGCAATGGAAGCGGCCGCTCTCCTCGATGAGCCCGACAAGGCCATCCGCAAGGCTCTGGTCCTCGATACCTTCGCGCAGGTCGGGCTTGACAATCCACAGCGTGTCTTTGACTCCTACCCGCATCAGCTGTCCGGCGGCATGCTGCAGCGCGTGCTGATCGGCCTAGCCGTCCTGCCTCGCCCGGCATTGCTGATCGCCGACGAGCCGACGTCCGCGCTTGATGTCACCATCCAGAAAAAGATCCTCGATCTTCTCTCACGGCTGCAGCGCGAGCTGGACATGAGCCTGCTGCTGATCACCCATGACCTGGCGATTGCAGCCGAGCGAACCGATGCTCTGGTGGTGCTGAAGGACGGCGTCGTGCAGGAGGCCGGCAGCACCACCGCCGTCTTCTCTTCACCGACATCGGCCTACACGAAGAAACTGCACGCGGATGTGCCTGTTCTTAATCCAAACCGGTATGCCGCACTGCGCGACCCCGGTTTCCGGATGCTCAAGGCTGTTGGCGGCAAGTCCCCCAAGATCGAGGTCAGCGCCGTCACGAAGAACTTCACCGTCGGTAACAAGGTGGTGACGGCTGTCGACAAGGTTTCCTTCAGCGTTCCGGCCGGCACCACGCATGCGCTGGTCGGCGAGTCCGGCTCGGGCAAGACAACGACGATCCGGCTGCTGCTTGGGCTGGAGCAGCCCGATATCGGCCAGATTTGGGTGTCCGGCGAGGAACTCACGGGGCGTTCTCAGGCTTCGCTGCGCTCAGTTTGGCGCCACCTGCAGATCGTCTACCAGAACCCTTTCACGTCGCTCGACCCGTCCTGGAAAGTCGAGGAGCTGGTTCGTGAGCCGCTCGACCGGTTCAAGATTGGAACACGCAAAGAGCAGGTCGACAGGGTTCACGAAGCGCTGAAAGATGTCGGGCTGGCGGAAGACTTTCTTTCCCGCAAGCCAGGTGCGCTCTCAGGTGGCCAACGCCAACGTGTGGCGATTGCCCGCGCGCTCGTTCTGAAGCCGGACGTCATCGTGCTCGACGAGCCCACCTCCGCACTCGACGTCAGCGTCCAGGCCGGTATCGTCGAGGTGCTGCTCTCGCTGCAGGCCAAGCTGGGCCTGACCTATGTCTTCGTGTCGCATGACCTGGCCCTCGTGCGCCAACTCGCGCACACCGTCTCGGTCATGCAGCGCGGGCGGATCGTCGAACACGGGACTGTCGCCGACATCTTCGACAATCCCCAACAGCCTTACACTGTGTCTCTGCTGGAAGCGATCCCGTCCGGCGCTGCAAATATCGCGCCGGTTCCGCATGTGGAACCGCGACGGGCCTTCCAAAAGGAAAATATCGCATGAACATCACCGTGCCCTCCAGCACTCTGCCAGCATCATTCCGGGCGAAGAAGCGGCTTGGCTTCAACACCAGGGTGTCTTTCAACGACAACGCCGGCCCGGCACAGGGGCTGCGCGACGGGATCGAGCTGTTTAAGGCAGCCGAGCGACTAGGCCTGCAGTCCGGCTGGGCCTACCAGCGGCACTTCGACCACTATCTCTCCTCGCCGCTGCCATTTTTTGCCGCAACCGGCCAGCACACCTCCCATATCACGCTTGGCTCGGCCGTCATCCCCATGCGCTACCAGGATCCGATCCTGCTTGCAGAGGCCGCGGCCACGACCGATCTCCTGATCGATGGCCGTCTGGAGCTTGCCATCTCGACGGGTGCGAACGCCGCGTTCGACGCCGTATTCGGCACAGTCGATACCGACGCCCGCACCGAGGCAAAGCGCCGCCAGTCCCGTTTTCTCGCCGCACTTTCGGGCGAGATCCTGCACACCGTTACCGAGCCGGGCCTTGGTGCGCCGGAAGGCGCCGAACTGCGCGTCACGCCCCACAGCCCGACGCTGCGTTCGCGCATCAGGCAGGGCTCGGGCAGTTTTTCATCCGCAGTGCAAGCTGCGGAAATCGGTATCGGGCTGATCTCAGGCACCGTCCTCCACGACCACGAGGAGGGCGAAACCTTCAGCGAATATCAGGCGCGCAGCATCACGGCTTACCGCACCCACTGGCGCAAGACATGGGGAACGGAGCCGCCACCGGTGATCGTGGCCGCATCCATCCTCGTCGGCAATACCGCGGACTTACGGGAGAAATATGCCGCCTACGACCTGGAGCGGCGCACGCTTGGCATTGCCGCCTCCCGTCCCAAGGGTGCACTTCAGCCCACCGAGCGCGTCAACCAGCAGCCTGGAACACAGATTTCCCCCGTATTCCACGGCGGCCCCAACCAGGTTCTCGAAGAGATCTACAACGATCCCGGCCTCAGCGCCGCCGATGAAGTCATTCTTTTTCTGCCGCCGGCATTTGGCCTGCAAGAGAATATCCGGTTGCTCGCCGACTTCACGGACACTGTGGCTCCAAGCCTCGGCTGGTCTCCCAGCTTCTGATCCCAAAGCCTGACCCGACGCAGCGTCGGAATGCCGATCAACTCCATACCGGTGTCCTAGCGCGAATATTTTCTACAGTTTCTATGGAATAAGAATGACCTGTCTTCCTCCCCAGCTTGGCAGGTTCTACTTTCCACCTACCGATAACCCTCAGGGAGACAGGCTCACATGGCCGCAGAATTCATCAGCGTCACGTTTCCAAACGAATCCAACGATCTCAATCCCATTCCCGATGCACCGGTGGATCCGCTCTTCCTCGAGCGCTATGCCCGCTCCCTCGACGATTATGGCTTCAACTATACCCTGATCCCCTACTCATCGTCATCTTTCGATCCCTTCACCATTGGCGCGACCATCCTCGCCCATACGAAGAATATCAAGATCATCGTCGCCCTGCGGCCCAACACCGTCTATCCGACAGTTGCGGCGAAATCGCTCGCGACGCTCGATCAGCTGAGCGGCGGGCGCGTGGTCGTCCACTTCATTGCCGGCGGTAATGATGACGAGCAGGCGCGCGAAGGCGATTTTCTCAACAAGGAAGAGCGTTACGAGCGGCAGGAAGAATATATCCGCATCCTGCGACTGGTCTGGACATCGACCGAGCCTTTCGACTTCGATGGCAAATATTACCAGTTTAAACAGTTCCGCAGTGCCGTGCGCCCGACGAAGGGCCTCATTCCCATATCGCTCGGCGGTTCCTCCGATGCCGCCTACCGGATCGGTGGTTCGCTGGCCGATATCTTTGGCCTCTGGGGCGAGCCGCTGGCCGAAACCAAGCAGCAGATCGATCGGATCTATGCCGAAGCCGCAAAAGCGGGCCGGGTCGATCGTCCGCGCATCTGGGTCACCTTCCGACCGATCGTGGCCGAGACCGATGAACTCGCCTGGGTGAAAGCACACAAGGTCCTTGATCGGCTTAACGAGAACCGCGAGAAGGGTCTCAGCCGCTCTCCACTTTCGGCTCCGCGCCCCGCCAATGTCGGCTCGCAGCGGCTGTTGGACATTGCATCCCGTGGCAATGTCCAAGATCGCGCCCTTTGGTATCCGACGGTGACCGCCACCAATGCAAGCGGGGCCACCACCGCGCTCGTCGGATCGCCGCAGACCATCGCCGATTCCATTCTCGATTACATCGATCTTGGCGCCGACCTGATCTCGATCCGCGGCTATGACAACTACAACGATGCCGTCGATTATGGCCGCTACATCCTGCCACTGGTGCGCGAAGGCATTCGTGATCGGGAAGACTCGAAGAAGAAGGCGGCCGCCTGAATTCTTCGTCAGGCGCGCACAGACGTTTCGCATACCAAGCTTTTGCGCCGAGCGATCGGCGCAATCTGTCTCGCGGCAGAGAAGGCCGCGCTTATCCCATAGTCAGAAGGCCCCAGCCCATGCCCCATGATACAAGCAGTCTCGACGCAACGGTTCGGATTGTTGCAGAAGCCGCTCCCGATGCTGATCGCAGCGGCTCGTTTCCTTGGGCAGGCATTCGCGCCGTTCATGAAAGCGGCCTTCTGGAAACCACCGTCGGCACCCGCTTTGGCGGCAGGGGCGGCAGCCTTTACGATGCTGCCCAGATTCTGGCAGCGCTCGGGCGCGGCGATCCGTCCGTGGCGCTGATCACCGCCATGACCATCTTCAACCATCTTGGCCAGGCCACCAGAAACAATTGGCCGGAAGATCTCTACAAGCGCCTGCTGGAAGAGGCAAAGGACCGCCCGCTGCTGCTGAACGCCGCCCGCGTCGAGCCGGAACTGGGCTCGCCAGCGCGCGGCGGCCTGCCGGCGACCCTCGCCCGCCGAACCCGGAATGGCTGGGCGATCAACGGCCACAAGCGTTTCGTTACCGGTGCCCATGGGCTTACACACTTCCTGGTTTGGGCGCGCACCGACGAAACGACGACACGCGTTGGAACCTTCATCGTGCCAAACGGACTGCCCGGCATCGAGGTGATCGAGAACTGGAACAGCCTGGGCATGCGCGCCTCAGGCTCTCACGACGTCAAATACCATGACGTGGAAATCCCGGCGGAAAACGTGCTGGACCTCGTCGATCCTTCCGTGGCCCAGCAGGACAATCGGGCCCACGCGGCCATGACGCTGGCACTGACCGCGATCTATCTGGGCGTTGCCGAAGCGGCCCAGGCCGAGTTCATCCGCTATGCCCACGAGCGCGTACCGACCAATCTCGGCCATCCCATTGCTCGCACGGAGCGGTTCGTCAACCTCTCAGGAGAAATCGACCTGCTCGTTTCCGGTGCCCGCCATATCATCTTCGACTCGCTCGAAAGCGGCCAGGGCGACCCGGAACGGCTGATCCGCGCCCGGATCATAGCCGGTCGGCAGCTGCGCGATGCGGTCCAGATCGCTGTGCGAAGCCTTGGTAATCCGGGTCTCGGTGGCGATCTGGGGCTTGAGAGGCATTTTCGCGACATCCAGGCCGTTCTCGTCCACGCTCCGCAGGAAGATACATGCATGTCCATCCTCGGGCGCTCAGCTTTTGATCGATGGAGACAGGGCCAGGCCGCCGTATCGCAATATTCCACGGACATCCCCGTCCTCAAGACAGCCTGAAGCAGACGCACAATGAAACGCTACATCATCGTCGGCGCTGGCGCGGTTGGCGCAAGTCTCGCCGCCCAGTTCGAGATCAACGACATTCCTTATGTCCTGGTGGGACGCGGGGCGCAGATATCGCATATCGCGCTTCATGGCCTGTCCTATCGCAGGCCCAGGGAAACGGGAATTGTCCGGCTTAACGCGGTCGATACCACAACGCCGCCCGACCTCTCACCGGACGATATCCTTCTCCTGACGATGAAGGCGCAGGATGTCGAGGCTGCAACCAATTTCTGGGCGTGGCGCGATGTAGAGGGAGGCGGGCTTGCATCGGAACTGCCCCTGGTAACATTCCAGAATGGATTGGCCGCCGAGGACATCGCGCTTCGACGCTTCAGCCATGTCTATGCGGCGAGCATTCTCATTCCCGCACGCTATACCGTTACCGGCGAGGTTGTCGTTGGCGGTGAGCCTAATATCGGCGTGGTGACCCTTGGACGCTATCCGCATGGCCTCGACAACACAGCATCGGCCATCACCTCTGATCTGACGAAGGCGGGATATCCGGCAGAGGCCCGGGCCGACATCCGGCGCTGGAAGGCCGCGAAGCTGGAACACAATGTCACCAACGCCGTCGAGCTTTTTGCTGGAGCACCGGAGGCCCGCGCCAGAGCCGCTACCGATCTCGCAAGTGAAGCACGCACCGTGTTGGAGGCCGCGGGATATGACCCCGCTGCATCTTCGGAACGCGTTGTCGATATATCCGGCTGGCGGGTCGCGCAAGGCAGCGGCATCGAGCGCGGCCAGCAATCGACGTGGCAAAGCTTCGTGCGCGGCACATCGAGCGAAGTCGATTATCTGAACGGTGAGATCGTGCGCCTCGGGCGCCTTCACGGCGTAGCCGCACCGATCAACGCCGCCTTTCAGCAGGCGGTGGCGAAGCTTGCTCGCGATCGAGCACTGCCGGGTTCGGTGGACGTCGCCACCGTATTCGGTTGAAACAATGGGACAGCTGAAGAAATATGTAGTTGGAATTACCGACCACATGATCGGCGCGCCCGATCTTGAGGCGGAGGTCCTGGGAAGCGATGTCGAAATCGATTTCTTCGGCACCACCGACGAGATGCTTTTCGATCCGAACCGTCTGGCCAGGCTGGACGCTCTGATGGTCTGGGGCGCGCGATTGGGTACCCGAAGTATTGCCCATCTGGCGCGCTGCCGAGGCGTCGTGCGCTACGGCGTCGGCTATGAAAAGATCGATCTTTCGGCTTTGGACAGTGCCGGCATCCCCTTCGCGAACAATCCCGACTATGGCACCGAGGAAGTCGCTGACCATGCGATCGCCATGATCATGTCCCTGCACAGGCGGCTATGGGAGCATGATGCCCGCGCTCGCGGCTATACGTCCGGATGGCAAATCCACAGCCTGACACCTCTTTCGCGCTCGAATGAGGCCACCGTGGGTGTCGTAGGGGTAGGGCGAATAGGCACCGCGGTCGTCAATCGACTGAAGCCATTTGGCTTTCGGGTCCTTGGCTACGATCCCGGCCAGGCGCCCGGTCATGAGAAGGCGGTCGGGTACCAGCGCGCCCAAAGACTGGATGATCTGCTGGCGCAATCCGATATCGTTACGCTCCATTGTCCCACGACAACAGAGACGCGCGGCATGCTAGATGCCGACGGGCTTGCCCGGCTCAAGCCGGGGGCAATTCTGGTCAATACGGCCCGGGGCGAACTGCTTGATGACTTCGACGCGCTTGAAGCGTCGCTCAAAAGCGGCCGCCTAAGAGCGGCAGCGATCGACACGCTGGTGCAGGAACCGCCTCGCGACCATCCGCTGCTGTCGGCGTGGCGCAACCGTGAAGACTGGCTCGCGGGACGCTTGGTGATAACGCCGCACAAGGCTTTCTATTCAGACCATGCCGCCATCGAGATGCGACACAACGCAGCGCAAACTGTCAAATTGTTGCTTGAAAATGGGAAACTTCGAAATCAAGTAACGGACTAATGCGGCTCGCATCCAGATGGCTCGCGCTTGAAGGGATCCGGATTTAAGGCCCTGGATTATCGCGCTAGTGAGGCATGGATTTTAGCACCAAATGGTGCTAATTATCCGGTTCGAAGATAGGAGTCAGAGCATGCGATCCACTATCAATCTCGATGATAACCTCATGGAACAGGCGAGGTCCCTGACTGGAACAAAGGAAACAGCCGCACTTGTCCGCCAGGCCTTGGAGACACTTGTGCGGGTCGAATCCGGAAAGCGTCTCGCTGCTCTCGGGGGTACCATGCCAGATGCAGAGGCAGCCCCTCGCCGCCGGAGCGAAGCGGCGAAGTGATATTGGTAGACACCTCGATCTGAATTGATCATTTCCGCCATGGTGACGTGGAGTTGCGCAAAGTTATCGCGGACGACCGGCTACTCTGTCACCCCGTCGTTGTCGGAGAATTGGCGCTCGGCAGTCTTCGCGACCGTGGGGCCGTCATGGCGTTTTTTTCGGCGCAGAGAGAGGCACTAGTCGCTAGCCATTACGAAGTAATAACGATGATCGGTCGGCACTCGATTTTCAGCATGGGGATCGGGTACACGGATGCACATTTGCTGGCTTCGATACTGCTCGATAGGCGATCGTTGCTATGGACCAGAGACAAGCGTTTAGCTGCCGCGGCACGAAAAGCGGGTGCCTCACTGTATGCACCCACGAGCGCGCCAAACTAAAATTCGGAAGGATGGCATCCGAATACGTACGCCTTGAAGGGATCTGAACCAACGACCCTGTTATTTGAATAGAGCTAACGCGCTGAGATGCCACAGCGGGGAAAGTCGTTTGACTTAAGGGAGAAAGGCTGATTTTGGGGCCGAGAGTTGACTGTCCGGTTTTAAGCGACTGGACTGCGAAATCTGCCGTTCTACTATTGATACTATTGCGATCGTAAATCATCTCTGCGACGAGCGCTAAAGGCAGACTTCGATCCCGAGAGGTTCCCGTGTCCGACGAACCCGTAGTACGTACCCATTCGACCGCCCCTGCCGCTCCGACCACGGACGTCGCGATCCCGCTCGACGTCATAACGGGAAAGTCCGGCGGCACGGTCACGATCCGCTCCGGCATCACCACCCTTGTCGGGCCCAACGGCAGCGGCAAGACGCGGGCGTTACGGTCCATCCAAAAGGCGCTTCGAAGTCGCGGCGCGGAGGCCGCCCATGTCCGTTTTCTACCCACAGGTCGCACCGGACCGGTCGAGCGGTACCGAGCGGCCACCGATTCACCTGGGGTGGGATCAAGTGCAGGCGAGGCGTTTTACGGACACGTAAGCTATCGTCCCAATTGGCACCAAATCGAGAGCGTTGTTGGCGACGTGATGAACCTCGAGCAGCGCGCGGATTTGCGGATCAAGGTCGAAATGCGGCTGCAACAGCTCTTCGAACGGGGAATCGACTTCCAGTGGAATCAGAATGGGCTCGCGATGTCCTTCACCGCCATGTCCGACAGCGCTCGCTATCAGTCCGGGCTCGAGGCAAGCGGGATCACCCAGCTCGTTTCGCTGCTTGCCGCGATCTACGATGACACGATCGGAACTCTCATCATCGACGAGCCCGAAATCTCGCTTCATCCCCAGCTCCAGGCGTTCATTCTCGAGGAGATGGAAACGATCGCCGGCGACTGGGTCGATTCTGGCAAAAAGCGGATCGTCATCTCGACCCACTCCCCGTCGTTCCTGCTCCTTAGTTCGCTCGCCGACCTTTCCGGCATCGTCTTTTTCGGCGGCAATGCCGATTGCCGCCAGATTCATCCCGCCGACGGCCTGCTTCAATCGTCGAAGCTTAAGGAATTCGTCGCGCGGATCAGCCTGTCTCATCGGCAGGCGCTTTTCGCCGAGCGCATCCTGCTCGTCGAAGGGCCAAGCGACGAGATCGTCGCGGCACGCACCGCCCGGCGTCTCGGCCTTAAAATCGAGGCGCGCAACACCCAGATTCTCCCCGCACTCGGCAAGGGCGAGTTTCGCGAGGCAAGGAAGCTCTTTACGGCAATTTGGTATGCGAGTGACTGTACTTGCTGATCTCGATGCACTCGCCGACGACAACCGCATTGTGAACGACTTCAGCGCAGCGGACGGCGCGAATGCGATCGCAAACGCTATGGGCCATCCCTCGCTTATCGACCTCGACGGCAAACTGCGGTACGAACTCGCCGGGCTGATCGCCGAGAACACCGCGACGATTGACGCGGCGGTCGGGGTGTATCCCTACTGGTCGGACAAGCAGGACCCAGATGTAAAGCGTCGGCGCTGTACGCTCGCCTTGCTCCTGACTGACCCCTCCACATTTACTGGTGAGCTTGGGGTCAAGTTGACGGCGCTGGCCACTCGCTACCGCGTGCTGCTCGACGGGCTCGAACGGCTCGGCTGCTTCTTTCTCCGCCGTGGCGCGATCGAGAACTACTACGCCGACACCTCTACCGGAACACGCAAGCCCGCACGCGCGAGCGCCGAGGCCGATCGCCTAGGCACGATGACGCCCGCGCAGTTGACGGACGAGTATCCCGAACTCGTCCGCGCGCTGCACCCGGATGCGACATTGATGAGAGCGTACTCCTACGCGGCAAGCTGGTGGCGGCGCTGGGCGCCATTTTCCAGTCTATGGAACCTGGCTCGAGCGATGCTCAGATCGAAACCATGGCGATCTCAGTCCCACCGGCAATCGAAGGACTTTTCACCTTTCACAACGCTTCGAGTGTCAACCAGCCTGCGGTGCGCGTCGAACTCCGTTCGAAGATTTTCAACCTGACCGGATTTCCCCTGACGGTTGCGAGGAAGGACAACCTCAACGAAGCGGTCGGACAGATCCAACCCGGCTGATCGTCCGCTCAGTGGCGCTCCTTCTTCATCTCGTGGCCATAGATCGCTCCCAAGCCAAGTTGTTCAAGGTGACGTAGTTGCCGGTTACTGGCGGAGGACAGATGAAACGGGAATAGAAAACCTTATTGCGGTCCACGCTCGGCCAAGTGAACGGCAGCCCTTGGGAAGAGGTAGCACCCACCCGAACGACGGAGATGAAGGCGCAAAGCTGCCATCGGCAACAGCCCTTGTTGAGCAAAAGGTGGAACCAAGATTTCAGGTCTTGAACCAGTTCGAACCACCGACCCGTCAATTCTGAGCACCGAGAACAAGGCCAGCGAGTTGGTAGTTGCATACGCAGCTCAGCGGGGCGTGGCATTAATTACCGGTTCGCGGGTGTCGGAAGTTCTGCCAACACAACTGCTTGCAGTAAAATCTATAAAGCGGCGGACCGCAGCAACGACCCGCTCGTCGAACAGAATGGCAGCTGACCAGAGCCGAGTATCGAGCAGGCAAAAAGCCTGTTCGAGGCACGCCGCAAGATCGAGGGGATGCTGCTTGATTTCGTGGTGGAGCGGACGACGGACGAGCAGCTCGATGCACTGCAGAGGCTGACGGATGAGGAAGAGCACATCCATCATCATGGCGATGAGAAATCCAAGACCGTGCTGTCCGGCAAGTTCCACATCGCCTTGGCGGAAATCGCCGGCAATGCAGTCCTGACCGAGATGCTGGCAAAGATTGTCGCGCGTCTCTCGCTGGTCATGGCCCTTTACGAGGAAGACCGGAAGGACGATTGCGGCGCGGACCATCACCGCATAATCGTGGCGGCGGTCAAGGCCAAGGACGCCGCAAAAGCGAAGCAACTGATGGACTGCCATCTCGCCGACATCGAGGGACGCGTTAAACTGACAGAGGGACAGGGCGACCGGCATACGTTTCTGGCGGTGCTTGAACACTTCTCCTGAGCTATGTCTTTAGCGTTGGTTCTGATGACCTGCTGCAAATTGCTGAAGTCGACGACCTGCCAAAAATGCAAGTGCCCCAAAATATCAACATAGAATGCTTATGGTGATGCCGTGTGAACTCGTCAAATTTTCCGCCTCCTCCCCTGTCGCGCGAGAAGGTTTGATATTACGTACCTTTTGCGGGCAAACGGAGCCAGATCAACATCGCTAACAAGCCGAGCCCCCCCTTCCCGTTTTTCCAGAGTGATTTTACGGCTGTGGAACGCCTCTAGTTCCACCCTGTGGGCCACGCTTAGCACAGTAGCATTCGGCAGTTCATCGATCATCATCTGCATCATCTTGTCCTGCGTTTTCTCATCCAACGCCGACGTTGCCTCATCAAGGACGATGATATCAGGTTTATTCAGGAGAAGACGGGCGAACGCCAGCCTCTGTTTTTCACCGCCTGAAAGGGTGTGATCCCACGGTGCTTCTTCCTCAATCTTCTCACTCAGGTGACCAAGGCCAACCTTCTCCAAGGCAGAATTAATGTCATCAGCCGTCCAGTTGTCTGCAGCTTTGGGATAGGCAACAGCCCTACGAAGGGTTCCCGATGGGATATAGGGCTTCTGCGGGAGCATGAAAAATTCCCTATTGTCGCGGAATCTGACGCTCCCCCCGCCCCAAGGCCACAGACCAGCGATGGCCCGAACAAGGGTACTCTTGCCGGAGCCGGACTCTCCAGACACGAGAACGCGTTCACCTGGCTCTATCTCGACCTGGGTTTCCTTCACCACAGCGGTACCGTCCCCGAGGGATACCGAAAGATCATTCAGGCTAAGCATCGTGTCGCCTTGCGTCTGTCCGCGCTTGATCCGTCCAACATCTTCACTCTGCTCAGCCTGCTCAAGTCCGTCCAGGGAGACCATTAATGAGGCCACTCGACGGGCGCAGGCATTCCAATCGGCAAGCCGTGGGTAGTTATCGACCAACCAGCCGAAAGCACCTTGGACGATGGTAAATGCTGACGCCGCCTGCATGACCTGCCCGAGAGACATGCTGCCGTCCAGAAACTTCGGCGCGCATAGCAAAACGGGCACGACTGGCGCAATCAACATCGACCCTTGCGAGACAAGGGTTGTGCGCATGTGTTGGCGCGCAAGCTGTCGCCATTGCTCTCGAACATTTTTGAAAGTGCGGTCCAGATCGTTGCGCTCTTCCTCCTCGCCACCGAGAAGGGCAATGCTCTCGCCATTTTCCCGAACGCGGGTCAGAGTGTAGCGAAACTCCGCTTCGATCTGGTTTTTTGCCTCTGAGACTTTTACGAAATTTCGACCGATAAACGCGATCGAACTGGATGTAATTGTCGCGTAAACGACTGCGGCAATGACCAGGAACCCCGGGATAGTGACGTAGGCGCCGAACAGCGGGAGCGTCAACGCCCCGCCGATCGACCAAAGAACGACGATGAAGGTCGATGCTGAGACAAAGGCCGAAATCACACCGGCTGTAAAATCCACCGGCGCTTCGGTTGCAATACGCAAATCTTCCGAAATGCGGGCTTCAGGGTTCTGATGATCCCCGCCAATAAGGTTGAGCTGGTAGTATCGTCCATTGGTGAGCCACCGTGCAACGAGCGATTTTGTCAGCCAGGAACGCCAGCGGCGCTGCATCAGCATACGCCCATAGACTTGGACGGTAACTAGAAAGACACTTCCAATCACAAGTGGAGGGAACAAGGCGCCCAAGGAATAGACCTGGCCGGCATTGCGCTGCTCGATCGCATCAAAAAGTTTCCGGTTCCAAACGTTAATCCCGTATTGAAATGCGACATTGAAGCCAATGAGAGAAAGAAGTGCAATCGAGCAAAACCATGCGAGCCTGTCGCCATCACGGCCCCAATAGCCGCGCGCACTGCGCCAAAAACGCTTGAGGAGATAAGCGCGACGCGCCTGTTCGGCTTGTTCAGGCGTCAGTTCCACCGACGGTTTCGGCTCGTCGGGCAATGCGGCTTCTATCATAGATACTCCAAGTGAATTTGCGTGCTGTATAGCGCAAATGATGCCAGGGCGAGAGTGTTTCAGGCCAAAAATGATTATGCTGAGGGTGGGTGTAGCCTCGTGTCGAGCGCGAACGCCTCTTGAAATTTCGGCTCATAATAGCCCGTGGCAAAGGTTGCCACGAAAATAAAGTTCCAACTATGAGAGGAGACTGCGCTTGGGATGGCGACAAATCGGTGCCGTTGCAAAAGATCGTCGCCAAATGCTTGTTGACCGGCGCTTGGAATACCCGGCCGGAGCCAATTTGGATTCGGAATGTCAGCGGGCTCAACAACGTGAACCGCGGAGACGTCTGTGACAACGGCACCCGTAAGGACATGTGGGACGGTATCGAGCGCTCGAAATCCCTTATGAACTGCAACCTCGAGGATTGCGGTAGCTGGGTCGATGGAACAGTATACCGCACGAATGCCCCTACTATTCCACCGGCCACCAACCCGGTATGCGCCTTCGCCGCTGTCCCACGTCGATGCGAACGCCGCCTGATCGAGCCGCCATGCGATTAGCTCGGAGCCTCCAAGCGAGATGGGCAAAAACGTCATGCATAGACGCCGTATTCTAACCGCTGGAGATAGTCCTCGACAAGCTCAACACCGGCGGGCGTCCCCAAAAGGTCGATCGGGCAACGCTGGTCCAGCCCGATTGCCGGACGCTCAAGCCATTGCTCGGCCTCTCCCTGGGTTCCCAGGAGATCAGTCGCCTTTGCCAGTATTTCAGCAAACTTCCATGCCCGTCCGCTTTGTTCCTGGCTGAGCGGCTTTGAAGGCGCATCCTTGCGCCGTTGCCAAGTCCGCAAACTCATGCCGACGGCCTTCTCAAGGGATTGGCTTTTGCCGATAAAGACCAAGTTCCCTACTAGGTGATCGACCGCCGATGCGGGCAAACCGTGGAGCAACAGCTCATGGGCATCCAGCGCGCTGGTTAGGCGTCGCGATAAAACACGCGTTCCGCCGAGTAGGGCCGACACCTTTTGCAGTGCTCCACTTGCTCCATCTTGAATACCCCCTTGGGCCACAATAACCATAGTGCGTCTCCTGCGTCAGATGTCGCGCACAATGTGACAGTTGTCGCATTGCTTTTCAATAGGTTTGAATCGGCGGGGCAATTGCAAATGCGCTTGATCAGATCTGGCCTCTGTCTGCGCGTCCACTTCTGCAGCTACACTCGGGGCGCATGTTTCGCTTTCCTCTGCCATTGCTCTTTCCATATCGGTATAGATTTTGTCGAGGGCGAGACAGCGGACGTCAATTTCACACACGCGCATTTTGCAGCTTTGTATCGTCTCCGTACATTCGCTGTTAAGCACCGGTACAAGGCATCGGGAACCAGATCCACACTCGAGACTTTTGGGTCCGAAAATTAAACCCCCGCTGGATCACGTCTATGAAAAACATACCAATCGTTGGAAAATTCTTAACTATCATGGCGCTGTTCGGCGTCTTTGCGCTTGGAGTTGCAGGCTACGCCGGAACGCGTATTCTAAGCATCGATACGTCCTACAGCAATCTTCTCTCCAACGACGCAGCCGCAGCAATCGCGCTCGCCAGGGCGAACCGTACTCTTCAAGGCGCGCGCACTGCCATTGCCGAACTGACCATCGCGCGCACCGACGCGGATACCGCGAGTTCTGCCAAGGAACTTGAGGCTTCGCGCGCCGTCTTCGCAAAGTTCATGGATGCCGCAATCGCCGGGGCTCCACAGCGCTCCGATCTTGGCGCCATAAAAGCGGAAGGCCTGCGCATTCTCGACACGACTTGCGCGAACACCATCGCGCTTGGCAACGCCAGCCGCTCGGACGAAAGTGCTGCGCGCGCGCAGAAGACTTTCATCGATGAATGCCAGTCGTCGTTCCGCGCCATCACCCCGAAATTCTCGCAGATCGTAGAGGAGGTCAACAAGGGCGCCAACGACAAGAGCGATGAGTTGACTATTGACTCCTACCACACGGCAACGGTGACCGTCGGCGGCATTATCGCCGGTCTTTTGATCGTGCTCGCAATCGGCTTTGTTGCAATCCGTTCTTGGCTGGTCAAGCCTATCCGCGGCATTGCAGACACGATGCAGCGTCTCGCCGATGGCGATCTTAGCGTCGATGTGGCTGGAACGGACCGCAAGGATGAAGTCGGCAGCATGGCTAAGGCCGTCCAGGTCTTCAAGGAAAATGGCCTGCGCTCCCGCGAGCTTGAGCAGGAGGCAGTCAGCATTCGCAACGCCAGCGAGGCGGAACGGGCCCGTGTCGCTGATCTCGACCGCAAGCGGGCAGAAGAGATGGCCGAAGCCACATCCGGCCTGGCAGACGGCTTGAAGCACCTGTCGAACGGAGATCTCAACTTTCGCCTCGGCACGCCCTTCGCCTCTGACTTTGAAAGCCTGCGCGGAGATTTTAACGCAGCCGTCGTACAACTCTCGGAAACCTTAGGCGCCGTTGCCGAAGCCACAGGCGCGATCGATAGCGGATCGCGTGAAATCAGCCAGGCCGCCGAGGATCTCTCCAAGCGGACCGAGCAGCAGGCAGCTTCCCTGGAGGAGACGGCCGCAGCGCTCGACCAGATCACCACGAACGTGGCGAACTCTTCCAAGCGTGCCGAAGAAGCCCGTCACGTGGCGAAAGAGGCCAACCAGTCTGCCCGTCAGTCTGGTGAGGTGGTTTCGAATGCTGTGGACGCCATGCAGCGCATCGAACAGTCGTCGAGCCGGATCTCGAACATCATCGGCGTGATCGACGAAATCGCCTTCCAGACCAACCTTCTGGCGTTGAATGCCGGCGTCGAGGCGGCGCGGGCCGGTGAAGCGGGCAAAGGATTTGCGGTTGTCGCCCAGGAAGTGCGTGAACTGGCGCAACGCTCGGCCCAGGCAGCTAAGGAAATCAAGGAACTGATCCGCAACTCGGCTGGCGAAGTCAGCAACGGTGTGACGCTGGTGCGCGCGACCGGTGATGCTCTGAAGGCGATCGAAGGCCACGTCGTCACCATCAATGTCCAGCTGGATGCCATTGCCCTGTCATCGCGAGAACAGTCTGTCGGTCTCTCCGAGGTCAATATCGCGGTCAACCAGATGGACCAAGTGACCCAGCAGAATGCGGCGATGGTCGAGCAATCGACTGCCGCAAGCTCGTCACTGGCGTCAGAAGCCGTTCGCCTACGCCATCTGATATCGCAGTTTCAGATCGGTTCCGCGCAGGGCAATTCAGGCAATGGCCTCGGGAAGGCCGCTCGGACCCAAAGCAAGCCGACTGTCGTCGGCGAACAGCACAGGCCGGTTGCCTCGCCAGCACGGCGGATGGTGGCGCAAGTCGTCCGGGCCGTGAGTCAGCAGGCGGCCGCAAAGGCCGACAACTGGGAGGAGTTCTGATGCCGAATAATTCAGCCAATCCCGCATCTCTCGAGATCCTTGCCTTTCGGCTGCACGGACAGGAGTTCTGCGTCAGGACAACGTCGATCCGCGAAATTCGCGGATGGGCACCTGTGACGCCGCTGCCTCAGGCGCCAGACGAGGGCGTCGGCGTGATCAACCTCAGGGGAACCGTCATTCCCATCGTTGAGCTTGCCATCAAGCTGGGCATGGACGGTACCCAGGCGAACGAGCGCAGCGCCATTGTCGTTGCTGAGGTCAGCAACGGTGTTGTTGGCCTGTTGGTGGATGCCGTGTCAGACATTCTCACCGTACCCGCCGACCTTCTGCAGCCAGTTCCTCCTGCCACTGATATTGGTGCCGACTATTCCGATGGCATCATCGTCCAGGGCGCAGACATGGTTTGTTTTTTAAATCTCGACCGGATGTTTGTGCGGGATAAGCCCGAACAGTGGTCGGTGGCCGCCTGATACATAGCTTTATGGTACAGGGTCGAGGTTGCGTCTGCACGCCAGCCTCGACCCCATTCGTGAACGGTACCGCGCATCTTGCGCAAACGAAATTGAGAACGGGGCATATAATATTAGCATGCTATAAATCTTAGCGTCTAACTAAAAACGACGCCAACACAACTGGTGGAGGTCGCCTTGGACTGTGTTAAATTGCATAAGTCGCTTGAAGAAAAGATCTAAAAGCTGGTACGTAAGCGACACTGTCATAATTGATAACCTTCAGGTTCCCGCCCCAACGAGCACCGGAAACGCCGCGGGCATTTGCCGATATTGAGGGGTTCTTGCGATGGCGTCTGTCACATTGGCTCAGATGCGAGCCGTCGATGCGTTGGCTCGCACCGGAAGTTTTTCACGCGCTGCTGCGGCGGTGGGTGTCAGTCAGCCCACGGTTTCAACGCAAGTTCAGGCTTTTCAGGATCTCTGCAGCTCACGTATTTTCATCCGTGAAGGTCACGCGATACGGGTCACTCCGGATGGGGAGGCGCTTCTTGCGAAAATCCGAGTTGCGCTTAATTGCGTCGATGAGGTCGATCGGGCCCTTGGTGACAGCGGTCGCCTGGTCGGTGGACAGTTGTCGATCGGCTTCAGCGCCCACAGGCTGATCATGCCGGCACTGGCCACCTTCGTGCAGGCCTTTCCGAAGATGCGGCTGAGTACGCGTGGCGGACCATCGCTGGAACTTGCCGCTGCGGTCTTCAAAGGCGAGCTGGATGTTGCCTCGGTCTCGCAAGCGGGCCCCGATCCGCGCTTTGAAAATCTGGAACTCCGCCGGTGCGGCATCGTCATCTATGGGAAAAAGGGCCATCCGCTGCTCTCAACCGGCACGATTGCCGTTTCCGATCTGCACAGGCAGGACATGATCCTGTGGAACCGTGCGTCCGGTACCCGAATGAAGGTAGAAGCGCTGGCAGCCCAACATGGCGTTATCCTCAAGCCCGTGGTCGAGGTGGCAACGCTCGACGTCGCCTATGCGGCGGCAGCAGCAGGCATGGGTCTCGCCGTGGCGATCGAAGGGGAGGTGTCACAGGACGAGTATATCGACATCGCCCTCCTGTCCGACGCCGCGGCCAATATCGGCCACTATATCATCGCGCTGCCGAGTTGCACGGATCACCTAGCAATCGCCGCCTTTCTCAAGATTGCCGCCCAGCATCGTTTCGTCGCATCCGGCGCAACGCCCCGTGCGCAGGAGCGCGCACGCCCGAAACTGTGAAGGCGTGCGTGGTAGCGGCGCTCAATAGACACAAACGGGAATGATATAATTATAGGTTATATCTATATATATTGCTCATTATTAAAACTGTCACATAATCTGGCTAGCGTGGGTGCACTGCCAGATCAGAGCGGGATCGGACGCCCGGAAGAGCGCTCCACCCGCTTCTGGCGAGCGAATATCAAATTTAGTCAGCTTGCGGCCTTTGTTTTTCAAGATCGCGCGCCTTGCGGTACGCGGTGATCGCGCAACCGTGCCGGCGCTGCGCTTACGATGACGGGTCGAATGAGATTTTCAAGGAGCCGTGTGTGCCTTATTCGTATGACGTTGCCGTTGTCGGCGCTGGAATTGTAGGACTTGGGGCAGCCTTGGCCGCTGCCGCACAGGGCCGAAAAGTTGTCGTGATAGAGCGCAACCCGGCCGCAGTGGGCGCATCCATTCGCAATTTCGGCTTCGTCACGGTTACCGGGCAGCAGGCCGGCGCCCACTGGGCGCGGGCGATGCGAAGCCGCGACATCTGGAAAGACCTCGTCGTGCAGGCCGGCATCGCCGTGCATCATCGCGGCCTTGTCATGCCGGCCCGGCGAGCAGAGGCCGCTGCCGTACTCGAGGCTTTCCTGGCGACGCCGACGGGCGAGGATTGTCGCATGATCGGCAAAGCGGAGGCGCTGGATATCGTGCCGTCGCTGCGTTTGGACGGGATCGAAGCGATCCTCCACAGCCCGCATGAGCTGCGCGTCGAATCCCGCGAGGCCGTTGCCAAGGTCGCAGCCCATCTCGAGAATGCGTATGGCGTCGATTTCCTTTGGGGAACGGCGGCCCGGGCGGTGAGCGACCACGGCGTCGAGACCAGTCGCGGCATGGTCAGCGCAGATGCCGTTGTCGTCTGTCCAGGCGACGATTACTCCGGCCTCTATCCCGAACGGATCGCCGCCTACGGGCTCGATGTCTGCACCCTACAGATGCTGCGTGTAGCCCCTGCGACACCAGCGACGCTCGGTGCGGCTGTCATGTCCGATCTCAGCCTTGCCCGCTACGAAGGCTTCTCCGCCCTGCCCGAAGCCCAGGCCCTGGGTGCCCGCCTGGATCTCGAAGACGCCGAGAAGCGCGCGGCCGGTATCCACCTCATTGCCGTCCAGTCGGCTGACGGCTCCCTCGTCGTCGGCGACACCCATGTCTATGGCAACGCCCCGGCGCCCTTCAGCAGCGCGCGCTTCGATGACCTGATGCTCGACGAATTCGACCGCGTCTTCGACATGCCAGGCCGAAAGGTCATCGAGCGCTGGACAGGCTCCTATGCGCACGCAGCAGACAGGACAGTGCTGGTCGACGCTCCTCAACCGAACGTTCGCCTGGTCATTGTGACGGGCGGCACCGGCGCATCCACGGCATTCGCGCTTGGCGAGGAGGTGATCGCGGACCTCTACGGATCGGCACATTCACAACACGGAGTCCTCTCGTGACACACCTCAAGGCTGCAGTGTTCGATTGGGCCGGTACGGTCATCGACTTCGGATCGCGGGCGCCCATGGGCGTCTTCGTCGAGGCCTTTGCGAAATTCGACATCGAGGTCAGCGTCGTGGAGGCCAGGGAGCCGATGGGCCGGCCGAAATGGGATCATATTGCCGCCATGCTCGATCAGCCGCGCATCCGGCAAGTCTGGGCGAACAAGCACGGCACGGAGCCGACGAAGGCCGATATCGACCGCATCTACGCCGTCTTCGTGCCGATGAACGAAGCGGTCGTTCACAAGTTCGCCGATCTCGTTCCGGGCGCCCAACAGATTGCGGCCCGTTTGCGCGACATGGGCCTGAAGATCGGCTCCACCACCGGATATACGCGCTCGATCATGGAGCGGCTTTTGCCGCTGGCAAAGGCGCAGGGCTATGAGACCGACAATCTCGTCTGCGCGGGCGACCTGCCGGAGGGCCGGCCGACGCCGATGAACATGTATCGCTGCTTCATCGACCTCAATGTCTGGCCGGCCTCGGCCGTCGTCAAGATCGACGATACCGGTGTCGGTATCGATGAGGGCGTGGCAGCGGGATGCTGGACGGTCGGCGTCGCCCTCAGCGGCAACGAAGCCGGCGTCACGGTCGCTGAACTGGCAGCAATGACGAAGGCCGATGTCGATGCCCTGCGCGAAAAGGCAACGCGAACGCTGACGTCGCACGGTGTCGACTACGTGATCGATACCGTCGCCGATCTCATGCCGGTCATCACGGACATCGAAGCGCGACTTGCCCGCGGCGAGCGGCCGGGAGGCACAACATCCATATGACGGAGTGATCCGGCTGAGGCCGTGACTTGACCTGCAAGAATTTAACCATCGGGCCAACACCGACCCAAGGGTGCGGCCTTTTCAACGCCCAGGAGAAACCTTGACCATGACTCGTTTTCCGAAATCCCTTTCGACGCCGGCACTGCACCGCCGCGACTTCCTGGCCGGCGCGACGGTCCTTGCCGCCGGCGCAAGCCTCGGCCTGCCGCTCTTCGGCGCAAACGCTGCACGCGCAGCCGCCGATGCCGACTGGTCCGCTCCGGTCGATCTCGCCAAGGCAAAGATCCAAGCCGCTCAGTTCGATAGCTATGGCATGCCCGACAACTGGGCGAACTACGGCGAAGTCCTGAAGAAGATGGCCGAAGCCAACGGCTTCTCGTTGACCCACGTCGATACCGACATGAGCTCGCTCGAGGAGATCACCAAGTTCGACGCCGAAAAGAACAATCCAGTCGCGATCTCCGCCGATATCGGCATTCTCTTCGGGCCGGTTGCCGAAGCCCGCAAGGTGGTGCCCGACTATATGCCGCCGCGCGCAGCCAAGCTGCCGGTCGGCCTGAAGGGCGCCAATGGCGGATGGGTCGCGACCTACACGGGCGTGCCGGCCATGGTCGTCAACACCGACGTCATCAAGAACGTGCCGAAGACCTGGGATGATCTGCTGAAGCCAGAATATAAGGGCAAGATCAATGCGATCAACGCCGGTGGCTCCAGCGGCACCGATGTCGCCATGTTCATCGCATGGGCCTATGCCAACGGCGGAAGCGAAGTCGACATCGAAAAGGGTGTCGACTTCGCAAAGAAGATGCTGCCGCAGTTCTCGTCTGCTGCTTCGAACGCGCAAACGCTGGAACGCGGCGAACTGCCGATCCAGCTGAAATACGATTTCAACTGCATCGCCGCCGCCGAGACCGTGCGCGCAAAGGGCGTCAAGGCCGAAGTCGTCATCCCGACCGTATCGATCTACGCACCGTCGGCGTTGATGATCAACCGCTACAACACGGCTAAGATGAACGCAGGCAAGCTGCTTCTCGATTTCGTCCTGTCCGACGAAGCGCAGATCGCCTTTGCCAAGTTCGGCGCCCGTCCGATCCGCTGGGTGCTCGGCGAATTGAAACTTCCTAAGGAAGCAACGGCCGGATGGTTACCGGATGCCGACTACGCCGGCGTCAAGATCATTCCTGATTGGTCGAAGGTATCCGTCGAAAAGATCGCCGCCGTTTGGCAGGAACAGGTCGCGGAAGGCTGATCCCGATGACCGATATCGGCAGGTCTGTTTCCACCGCCGCATCGCGAGGCCCCACAAGGGCCTCGCCTTGGCGCATCATCAAGCGCTGGTTCGTCGACTGGTCGCTGGCTCTGCCGATCATCATCGTCGCCACTTTCATGCTGTTCGTGCCCTGTCTGGTCATGCTGCGTCAGAGTTTCGCGGACGCGACGGGAGGCGGCTTCACGCTTGCCAACTGGATAAGCGTCTTTTCTGCCAAGACGCTGCGCGCCGCGATGATCAACAGCCTGATGCTCGGCTTCACTGTCGCGACGATCGCGCTTCTCGTCGGCGCGCCGCTTGCCTGGATCGTGTCGCGCATGACCCGGCTGAACCGGGCGATCCATCTCGGCATCCTCAACGTTGCCACCAATTTCAGCGGCATCGGCCTCGGCTTTGCCTTCGTGGCGGCGCTCGGGACCTACGGCATGGTGACACTGTCGCTTCAGGCGCTGGGCTTGCCCGTGCAACCGCCCGCACCCAACACGTTCTGGGGGCTGGTCATAGCCTACGAATATAGCAACGTGCCTCTGTTCGTCCTTCTGTGCCTGCCGGCGATGAGCCTTCTGCGCGATGAATGGTGGGAGGCGGCACAAACCTGCTCGGCCTCCCGTCTGCAGTTCTGGAGCAGGATCGGATGGCCGGTGCTGCGGCCGTTCCTGCTCGCTTGCTGGCTTCTGATTTTCACTTGGTCTGTCGGCATGTACGGGGTGCCGGTCGCGCTTCTCGGTACATCGCCCACGGCTTTTCGTCTCGTCACCGTCGAGATGAGCCAGTCAATGCTGGGTTCGCTGTTCGGGTCGCAGCGCATGCCGGTTCTAGCCGTCATACTGATGCTTCTCGCGGCATTCAGCCTCACCCTTTACCGCATTATCGTTCGACGAGGGACGCAATGGCTGAGTTGAGCCTCCAAACCACACAATCGCCGCATGCCACGCCGACGGTCGCCGTTGTCGGTCTGCTGGCGCGAACGCGGCGGTTACCGGTTGCTGCCTTTCTGCTGCTGGTACTGACGATCGCCTATATCATGGTGCCGATGCTTGCCGTCTTTTTCTATGGCGTGGCCACCCGTTGGTCGACGAGCATTCTGCCGGACGGATATACGCTCGCCCACTGGAGAGACGCCTTCATCGACATGCGGTTTCTGTCCGTTCTCTGGCGTTCCGTATGGCTTGCCGTGCTTGTCGCTGCTATCGACGTGCTGCTAGTGGCGCCCGCGGTCTACTGGCAGAGGGTCCGCAATCCCGCGATCCGACCGGTCCTGGAACTTCTCGCAGCCATTCCCTTCGCGGTGCCGCTCCTCGTCATCGCTTTCGGCTTGCTGAAGGCAACCGGCGATAACGCACCATTCCTGCAGGGAACGGTCGGGCTTGTCGTGGGAGCCCATGTCGCGGTGGCTTTTTCCTTCGTGTACTGGGCCATCGACGGGTCGATGGCTGCTGCCAACGTTCTGGCGCTTACCGAGGCGTCCCGGACCTGCGGCGCCGACCTCTGGACGACGATCCGCCGCGTTATCCTTCCCAATATCGGCCCCGGCATCGCCAGCGGGGCCATCCTAGCCTTCGGCATCAGCTTCAACGAAATCGCCATCGTGCAGGTGCTGGTCGGCAGCCGCTTCGAAACCGTGCCGCTTTACACGCTCAACCTCCTGAAGAGCACGGATGCCGACTTCAATATTCTCGCCGTCATGACTATCATCACCTTCTTCATCACACTGGCGCTATCGATCGGCGTGGTCGCGCTCAAGCTCGGGCGCGCCTCGACCGTCGGCACCCCCATGCCGGGAAAGGCTGGAAAATGAGCACGATCACCATCGACCGCATCTCCAAACGCTATGGCGGCAAGATTGCCCTGGACGATATCAGTCTTCAGGTGGAAAGCGGCGAGATGATCGCGCTTCTGGGCAGTTCCGGGTGTGGCAAGACCACTCTGCTGCGTTGTATTGCAGGCCTGGCACAGGCGGACAAAGGCCGTATTCTGTTTGGTGGCGAGGACGTGACTGACCTGCCAACCCAAGGACGACCGATCGGCATGGTTTTCCAGGCCTACGCGCTGTTTCCAAACATGACCGTGCGCGACAATATCGCTTTCCCGCTTAAGGTGCGGGGAATGGCTCAGGCCAAGATCGCAGCCCGTGTTGACGAACTTCTCGCGCTTGTCGGTCTCGACGAACGCGCCGATCACCATCCGAACACGCTGTCCGGCGGCCAGCAGCAGCGCACCGCGCTTGCCAGGGCGCTCGCACCCGATCCTGCGGTTCTCCTGCTCGACGAGCCGCTATCGGCGCTTGATGCCGTCGTGCGGGATTACCTGCGAGACGAAATCCGCCGCATCCAGCAGAGCATTCGAACCACCGCCATACTTGTCACCCACGACCAGTCCGAAGCCCTGGCCGTCGCCGATCGTGTCGTCGTCATGCGCAGCGGTCGAGCCGAACAGGTTGCGACGCCTGCCGACCTCTACAATGCGCCGGCGACCGATTTTAGTGCCGGTTTCATCGGCAATAGAAACCGGTTTGATCTGCCGGTACGCGACGGTTCTGTCCAGTTGGGCAAGGCTCTGCTGTTTTCGGTCGGCGCCATTGGCGACAGGGCGCAGGTTTTCGTGCGTTCCGAGGACATCCGCATGATGCAGCTCGGTCAAGGCCATCCGGCGCGCGTCGATGCGCGTATGTTTCAGGGGCAGACAACGCGCTTTTATCTGCAGCTTGATCTGGAAGAGGGCCCGGTACGGCTGCGCGTCGATTGGCCGAGCCGTAGCTGCGCAGATGTTCAGGTCGGAAGCCTCGTTCATGTAACGATAGATCCGGCCGATGCACATGTATTTCCAGCCTGAGCCACGACCTCTTCGAGAGATTTTCCTAAAAGGCTGCCTTTCTTGAGATCACTTAAGACCGCTTATCTTGGGTATGCCGAAACTATCAATTCGTGCGGCAAATATTTTGATCCGGGATGGTTCTAGCTTCGGTGGCAGACCAGAATATCCGCAAGACTCGAGAGGTGTGTCCGTTCTCCAGACAACAGACAGGGCGTCAAGACGGATCCGCTTGTGCAGTTTGCGTCGAAGCGATTTCACTGAGCAGGCCATCGCGGCGCTCGAAGAGATTCGAACTGAATTGGAGCCGGCCGCTCGTCGCTTTCGTGGGAGCTATCCAGTCAAAGTATCCGAGTAGGTGGCATCCTCTGGAAATTGGCTGTCTGCTGACGCACCCACGGGCGGCTACGAGACCAACGGCGCCTCAGTGGCGACAACCTAGGCCGTCTTTGCAAGCCTTATCGCACTTGCCATGGCCATCGCCATTGCCGTTGAGGCCAAGAGCATGACAGCTGGATAGATATAGATAAGCCCATTTGAGCTGGTGGGCGCCTTGAGAGGATCTGAACCTACGGCCCACCAATTGAACGCGGAAATTATTTCCGGATGTTGCCGCGCAATGCGTCATTGCGCCGTGACGGTTTGGAACCGTCGACCACATCGCCTGCAAAGACACACTTGTAAATCGCTAAGTTTTTCTGCAGCTTGGAAATATGGCCGCCGCTCATCCGCTGAGCAGTCGCCAGCAGTGATACCGATTTCCCGCACGCAACGGCGCAAACCCTCGCCTAACGTCGTCTGCTCAACAAGAACATCAAGCAGGGAGCGCCGATAAGGGCCGAAACGAGCCCTGCCGGGATCTGATACGGCGCCGCGACCGTGCGGCCGACAAAATCTGCCGCCACGATCAGTCCGCCACCGATGAGGGCAGCGGCCACCATCTGCGGCGTTGCACGGGTCAGACCGGCTTCCCTGGCAAGATGCGGCCCCATGAGGCCAACGAAAGACAGCGGCCCGACAGTCAGGGTTGCTGCTGCGGTCATCAGACCAGCCAGCCCGAACAGCGCCAATCTCGATTTTGCCAGCGGTATGCCGATGGCAGCCGACGAAACCGGTCCGAGCGGCAGGATGTCCAGCCAGCGGCGTGCGGCAAATGCGACGGCAATCAGCGTGGCAGCGATTGCCACCTCCGCCGTGGCTGTCGCACCGGTCACCAGATAGGTTGAACCGCTCATCCAGCGCATCAGCAGGGCTGTCCTTGGGTCGCCCGTCGCGCTCAACACTCCGACGACGGCATCAACCATGGCGCTGAGCGCAATACCGGCAAGGAGAACCCGTTCCGGGGCAAAATTGGAGCGCCGCGACGTCAGCAGAATAGCGGCGAGCACGAGGATTGCGCCGGCGCCAGCGAACAAGAACTGGCTGAAAAACCCCGAAGAGACGGCAAACAGCGCGATAGCGAGGCCAAAGGTCGCGCCAGCGCTGATGCCGAGAACTTCCGGGCTTGCCATCTCGTTGCCGGTCAATCGCTGGAGGATCACTCCCGCCACGCCGAGCATGGCACCGGATGCGAGCGCGGCGAAAATTTTCGGAGCGCGGATTGAAAGGATGTCATCGAAGAATTCGCCGGACAATACAGTCCAGCCCCCCGGCCCGCGACCGACAAAAAGGCTGACACTCACAAGAATGAGGACGGCGACGATAGCAATGGCGACGGGCACCTCGGCACTCCATCGGCGCGGTCGATGCCATGATGCCAATTCTTGGATCCTGTGGCGTATCTTCATTCGCGGCAATAGCGCCAGCAGCAGGGGCGAGCCAAAGATGGCGGTTGCCGCACCGGTCGGAATAAAATCGCCAAGCGCGCCCGACGCCAGTTGCAGAATGGCGTCGGCGAGGAAGAGCAAGCCCGCACCGATCAATGGTGACCAGAAGATCAGCTGGACCGGCCGCCGCGCGCCGGCAAGCCGCGCAAGCGTTGGTGCAACCAGTCCGATGAAGCCGATGACGCCAACAGCGCTGGTGATGAAGGCGGCAAGCATCACCGCGCAGGCAACGACCAGGACACGAAGCCGGGCCAGCTTCACCCCGACGGCCGCGGAACTGCTTTCCCCCAGATCGATGAGCGAAAGCGGCCGAACCAGCAAGGCGCAGATCACTGCAATAGCGGCTATTTTCCAAGACAGCGCCATGGGAATGACCCAGCTCTGCTGGGCAAGCGACCCGGCGCCCCAGATGAACAGGCTCGCCAGATAGCGCTGGTTCAGATAGGTCAGGATCGCCGCCAATCCCCCGCACCAAAGGCTCAGCACCAGACCCGACAGAACCAGGGAATAGGGAGAGAAGCCGCGTCTGGCGCCGAAGCCGACGACAATTGCGGCAGCCGCGGCACTTCCCAGCAGGGCGACAATGTCGCGACCCGCACCGAGAAGGCCGGGCATGAACAGCGAGACCACCACTAGGGCGAGATTGGCGCCGGCCGAAACGCCGAGCGTTGTCGGATCGGCCAGCGGGTTTCGAAGCACCTGCTGGAAAAGCGCGCCGGACAATGCGAGCGCAGCACCGGCAAGCAAGGCCGTCGCCAGGCGGGGCAATGTCGAATAGCAAAGCACCATTCGCTGGATGTCGTAGCCTTGGCCCACCGCGCTTGACAGCGCCGGCGCTATCAGAAACCAGGACGCCAAGCAGCCGCTGCAGAGCAGCAGCAAGAGGACCAGCGCCGGTCCCCGGTTGTCGCGAAAAAATGCATTCATGGCTGTTGGTCCATAAGGTCGGTCACGATGCCGGCAAAACGCATCGCCTCGTTGACCATGCCGAACATCAGCGCCGGCGGAACGATTGACAGCTGGCCGGGCCGGGAGAACGGCAGCGCCTGCCACAAGGGGCTGTCGGCAAGTTTCGGCAGGACGTCGGCGGGGACGGGATCGAAGGCGATGAGCCGCGCCCGCGGATCGGTGACACTGGCAAGCTCCTCGATGCCGATCGTCTCGAAGCCCCAATAGTTCGATTGCCGCGTCCAGGCGTTGCGCAGGCCGATGCGCTCGAGCGTATTGTGAAACAGACCCGGCGCCGAATAGACGCGGGCATGGCGGGCATCCATGAAGGTCACCAGGACGACGGGCGGCATGGCTCGTCCCGCCAACCGCTGGCGGCATGCGTCGAAGAATGTTTCGGATCGCGCCAGAAAGAGCTCTCCCTCGCGTTCACGGCCGAGTACGGCAGCGAGCTTGCGCGTCGCCGCGATCACGGACGGCAGGATCGGGCCGGAATCGGGCGTGAAAATCTCCATTCGCAGCACCTTGGCAATTGGCTGGAGTCTCGGCAGCAGATCGTCAAGGTAGGGCGTCGTCAGGATGACGTCCGGCTTCAGCTGCATGAGGATCTCGAAGTCCACCTCGTAGGAACTGCCGATATCGACGACCGATAGCGGCATGGCGGGCTCGACGACCCATTTGTCCCAGTCGGCGCGATCCGACATCCCGACGGGTGGCAATCCAAGCGACAACAGCGTCGAGGCAAGTCCGTAATCGAGGCTGACGACCCTTTGTCCCGCGACCTCGGCCAGCAGTGGCGTCGAAGCAAGTATGGCTGCGGCAGCAGCGCCATGCAGAAATGCGCGTCTTGAAATGTCCATTTTCGACCGGGCCTCAGCAGGCATAGGCGAGCGGATGCGACAGGGTCGGAACGGCAATCACATCCATGTTGATCCCGTAGATGGCATGAAGCGTGTCAGGCACGAGTATTTGCTCCGGCGTGCCACTGGCCACGACCCGGCCGCCTTTCAGCGCGTGGATTCGATCGCAGAAGCGGGCAGCCATGTTGATGTCATGCAGGACGACGATGATGCTTCTGCCGCCTTCATGCGCCAGCCGCCGTACGAGCGACAGAATTTCGATCTGGTGCGCGATATCCAGAGCGGCCGTCGGTTCATCGAGCAGCAGGCATTGGGCATCCTGGGCGATCAGCATGGCAATCCAGGCCCGCTGGCGTTCGCCACCGGACAGTGAGCCCACGAGCCGCTCGGCAAAGGCCTCGATATGGGTGGCGGCAATGGCTGCCTCGACCTTTTCCCTGTCACGGCTGGAGAAACGACCGAGTGCCCCGTGCCACGGGTAGCGTCCGCAAGCCACAAGTTCGCGGATCGTCATCTCCGACCCCGTGCCCAGGTCCTGCGGCAGATAGGCGACCGACCGTGCAAAGTCACGTCCTTGAAAATGTCTGAGATCGCGACCGCCGTAAGCCACCGACCCGGCGGTCGGCGTCAGCTGCCGCGCCAGGATCTTGAGGAGACTGGACTTGCCCGACCCGTTATGGCCGACAAGCGCCACGACTTCGCCTGCAGGAAAACTGAGGCTGACGTTCGACAGGATCGCATTTCCGTCAATGGCAAGGTCGATATTCTCCGCCTCGAAAGCCTTCGTCATTTCCAACATATCGTGGCCAAGCTGCATTGAGATCACGCCGTCCCCTGTTCAGTTGCTGAGCGCGCGCCGGGAGCGCGGCTATCCCTCACCCGCGGCCCGCCGCTCCGAAATGCGATGCTGACGGCGCGATTGACTGCCGGCCCGAGCACAGACATATGGGTTTCGCCCATAAATAGTTCGAATTGCGTCTGAATGCCGTCTTCGGACCCGTTCAGACGATCGGCCATTTCCTGTGCCAACGCGACGGTCCGTTCGACTTTCCGCTTCTCCAGACGCGATGCAGCGTCGTCGTTCTGGTACTGGAAGGGGGCCAGTCTATCGCCCTCATATTCGCCGGCCGAGAGATGCAGGAAGGCCGCGTTGCCCGCCGGACGCTGGCGGCGCGCCTCGTTGTTCAGAATTTCGCTGCCTTCCCAATGGATGGAAGGGCTCGCCGCAATCCAGTTGGCAAACAGGCCCGGGCGTTCGAAAAGCGCGTAGAGGGTGAAAAGACCACCGAAAGAATGCCCGAAAAGCGACCGCCGCGTCGCGTCAAGCCGTACCATTCCGTCGAGATGCGGCAAGAGTTGCGTCTCGATGAAGTCGAGTAGTTCCCCCGTTCCGCCGATGCGGACAGCTGGACCGCCCTCAAAATAGGCCGGATAGGATTTGATCGGCGGCGGCCCCAGATCCCACGCTCGTCGGAATGCATCATAAGGCTCGTCCGACGGATAGCCGATTGCCGCGACGACGCCCCAGCCGACATTCGTGCCTGATGGAAAAGGCGCCTGCGTCACCAGGCTGGCAAAGGCGAAGGGAAAGGTCGCATTGCCATCGGTCAGAACCAAAAGCGGCCATCCCTCCGCCGGCGGCTCACCCTTCGGCCTAAACAGGAAGATCCGATAGGGCTCGCTGCCGGCAGTTGGTGCCAGGTCGAAATAAAGGGTCCCGGGCAACCCGCAGGCTGGTTCAGTCATATTCATCTCGTTGTCTTTTTTGAGCCAGGTGACACCGTATCAGACGGGAAGAGTCTCAATGCGCTCTTCCCGAGTAAGAAGTCGTGCTGCCTGGCCACAAGACGGCAAGGCGCGCTGTCCCCGGCGCCAGGATTCGGACAATCACCACTTGTATTTCAGCGTGGCTAAGGCCGTGCGGCCCTGGCCGAAATAGCAATAACCATCGTTGCAAACCTGTTCTTCGCGGTTGGCGAGGTTGGTTGCGCTGAGAGCAAGCGAAAGCCCCTTCAGGTCAGGCGATTTTACCCCGAAGTCGTAGGAGATCGACGCATCGAAATAGACGGCGCCGGCATTCTTGGCGGTGTTGTAATCGTCTGTGTAGGACGTGCTCGTGGCGCGGACACCGCCGCCGATGCTGACGCCGCTCATCGCCATGTCGTCAGGCACATCATAGTTGACCCACAGCGAAGCGACATGCCGCGGCGTCGTTGTCGGTGTGTTGCCGATGATGGCGCTGTCGAGATTGTTAGTGATTTCGCCATGGGCGTAGGTATAGGCAGCGATAAAGCTGATGCCGTTGTCGAAGCTCTTGCGGCCTTCGAGCTCGAAGCCCGTAAAGGTGTTTTCACCGGAGTTCTCGTAGATGTAAATCGGACCGGAGGCACCCGCATATTGCGGTTTACCCGTCTCCACGAGGCGGTAGACCGCCGTGCTGAGGGAGAAATCTCCACCGTCTGGCTGGTACTTGATGCCTGTTTCTATCTGGCGACCCTTTGTCGGATCGAGCACGCCCCCGTTAGCGGAGCGCTGTGTCGAGGGCACGAAAGAGGTACCGTAGCTGACGTAAGGAGCGATACCATTTTCAAAGTGGTAAAGAAGGCCGACCTGGCCCGACAGAGCACCATCGCTTTTCTCGGCGCCGGTGTCTGCAACCTTGTCGGTGGTCTCTTGATGCAGCCAGTCGTAACGCAGGCCGCCAACGAAGCGCCAGTTTTCGATTGCTGCCTGTTCCTGCGCATACAGGCCGGTCTGCCGCAGATCATTGCCGGTGAAGCCGGTGAGCTCCGGGCTCGGCGCGCTGCGGATATCGCCCGGCAAACTAGAGCCATAACCGTCGGCGAAATCGGAATTGACGGCTGTGTAGTCGAGCCCACCAAGCACGGTATGGGATATGGCACCCGTGTCGAACTTGGCTTGAAGCTGATTGTCGATCTGGAAGGCGCGCACGTCGTCAGTAACCGCCGCGGTCGGCCACGCTGCGGTCGGGTCACTGAACATCGTCGTGCGGTCGGCATACCGCGCCTTCAGATGCAGATCGCTCACCCTTGCATTCTGCCGGAAGGTCAGGCCATCGTCGAATTCATGTTCGAACTGATAGCCCAGCTGGTACTGCCGAACTTTCTGATAATCGTATTTAGGATCACTGACGCGATAGATCTTGTCGTCGTTCTTGAAGGTCCAGGCGCTCGCGTCGGTTTCCGTATTCTGCGCAAGACCATAGACGGTCAGCTTGGTGCTTTCATCGGGCTTCAACGTGAAGGACGGCTGCAGCAGATAGCGGTCGTCGGCGATATCGTAGTTGGTCTCCCCCTGTCGGACCAACCCCACCACGCGGTAGAACATGTCGTCGCTCTGACCAACCGGACCGCCGAAATCGAACGCGGCCTGCTTGCGGCCGATCGTCCCATATTGAAGCTCGACTTCGTGGTGAGCCTCTTCCAGCGGCAGCTTGGAAATCTTGTTGACGATACCGGCGGCGCCGGCCGCACCATACATCACCGATACCGGTCCCTTCAGAACTTCGACGCGGTCGAGCGTGTAGACGTCCGTCGTGAACGTGCCATAGGTCATGACCGGCTGGCGCAGGCCATCGCGGAAATCGCCGTCCGTGGTCGTCTCGATGCCGCGGATGTTGATTTGATCGAAGCGCGGGTCGTATCCGAAGCCACCGGTTCCAATACCGGAGCTGTAGCGTGTCGCCTGGATCAGATCGGTGGCACCACGCTCCTCCATCTCCTTACGCGTTACCACGGCAACCGAGCGCGGCGTCTCGACGAGCGGCGTGTCGGTCTTCAAGGCAGAGACGGCACGGGTTGGAATGATCGTGTCGTTGTCCTCGCTAATTGTCTTCGCTTTTTTGGAACTATCGACAACGATCGGTGCAAGTTGCGTTCCGCCATCAGTGGCATCCTGGGCAAAAGCCTCGACCGGCAGAAATGCGACAGCCATGGCACCAATCAAAATGGTGGAGCTCAAAAGCTGTTTGCTGACAGGGAACTGATTGAACCGATACGTCATTGTTAGATCCTTGAAGGCAAGCGGTAAAATGCAAGAAATGATCCCGAGAGATCACGGATGTGAGACGCAGCGATGAAGTTCGCCGGGCAAGGTTTTCTCGCCGAGCGCAGCTATATGAACTCGAACTGCGCCAATCAATAAAATATGAGAAATTTTGTCATCTTTGACAACGGTGTAGTCAAATTTGCAACGGTTGCCACAGGGAAAGCTAAATAAAGCTGCGGATGTTGGTTGATAGACGCCTCGCGACGCGGTGGCATGCCACGTTACAGCATATTCGGCATCAACGCCGTCAAGGCGGACATCATTTCCGCCTATCGCCGCCCGCTTGAACGTTTTGCGCTTGAAGAGATACGAGCCGTCGACCCGGTTATTATCGCTGAACAATCGTTTTCTGAGTTTTTGCCGAAACACGAATGCTCGATGGCGTGAGATTCAGGACGGCTGGTTCCCTGTCATGTTAGATAGCCGCGCGACCAATTTCCAATCGCTCGCAAAAATCGAAGCAGTTTTCTTGCCAAGACCAATCCACCACCGCTAAAAGGTGCAACGCATTTATTCGGGGGGAACGAAGTGGATCTGCGATACGGCGTCAAGATTTACGATAATGACTGGTATCTGCGCCATAAATTGACGATCGTGGAGGCGACTAATCTGCTCGCCGATTGGGGTGTCACCTATGTCATCGCCCAGAGTAAATTCCTGCCGATGTCAAACTCCGCAGTACCCAGCAGCGTCACAGCAGCCGACAAAGATGCGTATGAGTCTCTTGACGACGTCGCCTTCCGTGAATTGCTGCGACAGCGCGGCATTGCCTATTTTGCCTGCCTCAATATCTGTTTCGACCCGGCCTTTTCGACGGCAAACCCGCAGCTTGCCGCAATTGACCAGCACGGCGATGCCGCCATTCAGCAGGACTGGTACATCGGCCTGCCGCCTGTCAGGCATGAAAACCTGACGCACAAGATTAGTCTGCTGCAAGAGGCGGTTTCCAAGCTCAAGCCGGACGCGGTCCATCTTGGCTTCATTCGCTGGCCGGGGTTTTGGGAGACGTGGCTGGATGGCGACGACCGGACACAGAAGGCGGAATACTGCTTCGCGGCCGAAACGATCGAACTGTTCAATGGCGATACCGGCTTGTCGATCCCTTCCAGCGATCCCGTCGCAGCCGCAAAAATGCTGACAGGCGCGCATCGCCAGGCTTGGACCACGTGGAAATGTGCCAAGACAGTCAAGGCCATTGCTGACATCCGGCACTCACTATCGTCGGTTCAGAGCGGCCTCCAATATTCGATCAACACGCTGCCGTTGTTCAGAAGCGATTTTGACAACGCCGTCGAAGAAGTCTTCGGACAGAACATTGCGATGCTGGCGGAGGTCGTCGATATTTTCGAGGTGATGGCCTATCACCAAATCCTCGCCAAACCGCCGACATGGCCTGCGGCCATTGCGACCGATATTGCCAGCCGCAGCGGCAAGCAGGCGATCTGCACGCTGCAGGTTCGCGCGCTCTATCTCGAAGGCATGCATGCGGGGCGCGGGCGAAATCCGGTGATCACCGAAAACGAATTTGCCTCAGCGCTCGACGCCCTTGCCCCGACGCCGGTGGACGGTGCCTGCGTTTTCACATTCACCGATCTCATCGACATGCGCGAGACGGAAGCGGGACGCTCCATGCTCGCGCATCTTAGCAATTTCCGGCGCGCCGGCTGATCAATTGCCGGCGGTGGACTTGCTCATCGCCGCCAGCAGGCTGGCGCGCGTCAGTTCGCCCTTGCGATAGGTTCCGGTCACTGCGCCGGCTGTCAGCACCAGGACCCGGTCGCTAAGATCGAGCAATTCGTCGAGATCGTCAGAAATGACCATGATGCCAGCCCCCTGCTGGGCCGACAGCCGGATCTGGTTGTGCAGTTCAGACTTGGCGCCGATATCGACGCCGGCGGTCGGCTGGTCGAGGATCATCACCTTCGGCTGCGAAGCAACCGCGCGTCCGAGCAGCACTTTTTGAGCATTGCCGCCACTGAGGTTGCCGACGATTTTCTTTCTGTCCGGCGGTCGGATGACGAAGCGTCTGATCATCTCCATGGCAAGCCGCGGCCGGCTGCCCGGGTTGACAATACCACCGGTCGACATCAGCTTGGCAAGGGCGCTGACCACGACATTCGCCTCGATCGACGACGACAGCGCAAGCCCGGACACCTTGCGGTCTTCTGGCACCAGCACCAATCCGCCGCGGGTCGAGCGCTCAGGATTGCGCCTTTTGATGACCAGTTTTCCCACGGCGACGTCGCCGGAACTGCGGACATCGCCAATGATGGCGCGCGCCAGGCGGGTTCGGCCGGAGCCGACCAAGCCGGCCAGGCCGACGATTTCACCCTGCCCGATGGAAAAGCTGACCTCGGGCCTGCCGACAACGCCGACGTTCTGTACGGAAAGTGCCTCGTCGCGGCCCTCCTGCGCGGCATAATCGACGGCAGCGGCACGGACGCCGGTGGCGTGATCGTTGCCGACCAGCTGCTGGGCCAGGCTCTCCACGGTGTAAGCATTGCCCGGCTTGGTTTCGACCACGGTGCCGTCGCGCATGACGGTGATGCGATCGGCAAGGCTGCAGACCTCGTCGAGGAAATGACTGATGTAGATGATGCCGACTTGCCGCTCGTTGGCCATGCGCCGCATGGTCTTGAACAGCAGTTCGCGTTCGGCCGGTGCAAGCCGCGCCGTCGGCTCGTCCATGACAAGGATGCGCAGATCCTGCGAGCAGGCCCGGACGATCTCGGTCAATTGCTGGGCGCCGACACCGAGGCGACGGACGGCGACATCCATCGGCAGGCTGATGCCGAGGCCGTCGGCCTCCCGCCGGGAGCGCTTGCGCAGCGCAGCGTAGTCAATCGTCCCGCCCAGCTTGCCGCGCGGCTCGCGGCCGAGCGCGATATTTTCTGCGACGCTCAAGTCCGGAATCAGCGAAAAATCCTGGTATATGATCGCCACGCCGCGTTTCAGCGCATCGGCCGGGGTCGTCCAGCGAACGGCCTCCCCGGCGACGCGGATATCGCCCTCGTAGTCGGCATAATTGCCGCCGAGGATTTTCATCAGCGTACTCTTGCCGGCCCCGTTATGGCCGACAAGAGCATGGATTTCGCCTGCCTTCAGTGAGAAGTCGACGCCACGGAGGACCTGGACACTGGAAAAGCTCTTCCGGATGTCATGCATCTCCAGAAGCATCGTCTCACCGTCTGACATCAGCCACCCCAAGCCGCTTTGTACTGCTCGACATTGTCTTTGGTGATCGTCGGCAGTTCGAGATAATGGTTGGGCGTCGGGATCTTGTCCGGCGTGCCCGCGAAGAACAACAGTGCATCCTCGATCGCGACCTGGCCCTGAGGTGCAGGATCCTGGTCGACGGTGCCGTAGACGGTACCCTTAACGATGGCATTGCGAACGTCGGCCGGGTAATCGCCCATGATGAATTTTACATCGGTACGACCGCTGGAGGCAGCAAAGGTCGCCCCATTGACGCCTTCAGGTCCCTGGTCGACAATCGCGTCGACAGAACCCTGCGGATACTTGCTGAGATAATCCTGGGTGATCGCCAGCGCCTTAGAATTGTCCCAGTCGGCAGCCTGCTTCTCGATGATCTTGATGCCCGGATGCTTCTTCAGTGCGTCCATCAGGCCGGCTTCGCGGTCGAGCTGGGCCGAGGTGCCGAGCTTGCCGACGATATAGGCGATCTTGCCATTCTCGCCGACGGCCTTGGCGACCAGCTCGCCCTGGGCCTGGCCGAAGGCAAAATCGTCGACGCCGACATAGGTCAGAACCTTGGCGCCGCTGCTGACGTCAGCCTTGGTGTTGACGGCCATGACCGGAATGCTGGCGGCATTGGCCTGCCGGATGATCGGCACGATGCCCTTCGGGTCGCTCGGCGCGATCATGATCATGTCGACCTGCTGGGCCATGAACTGCTGCACGACCGAAATCTGCGTCGACAGATCGCCATTGCCGCTCTGGATGTCGAGCTCGATGCCGTTCTTCTTGGCGGTTTCGGTCGCCGTCTTGATCAGGTTCGAATAGAACGGAACGGATGTGTTCCAGATCATGAAGCCGATCCGCTTGGCGTCGGCGGCATGGCCGAGGGTGGTGCCCATCATCAGGGCAAGGGTCGAGGCGGCAATCAGCACCGACCGGCGTTTGTGATTCTTCATAAGTTTCCTCCTCCGTTGTGGTTCAGCGCAGTTCGCGCTGTTTGCGTTGATAGCTGTCCAGTCCGACGGCGACGAGAATGACCGCCCCCGTTACTGCTGGCTGCCAGAATGGCGAGACACCCAGCAGATTGAGTGCATTGGCGATGATGCCAAGCAGCAAGGTTCCAAGCACGGCGCTCCAGATCTGGCCGACACCGCCGCTGAGCGGCACGCCACCGACCACGACGGCGGCGATCGCTGTCAGCGGCCAGTCGCCGGCGCTGGCCGGCTGGCCGATATTGGTCTGGCCAAGCAGGACGATGCCGGCGATGGCGGCAAACAGGCCGCCGATGCCGTAAGTTGTCAAAAGCACGCGGTCGACATTGATGCCGGCCAGCCGGGCGGCCGCCTTGTTGCCGCCGACGATGTAGATGTAGTGGCCGAGCGTCGTGAAGCGCAGCATCGCCCAGGTGACGATGACGACGGCGGCAAAGATGATCGTCGGCACTGGCACCGGACCGATGCGGCCAAGACCGAGGAAGGTGAAGGATTCAGGCACGCCGTAGACCGGCTGCGCCGATGTTCCGACGAACAGGAAGCCGGTCACCAGCACCTGCGTTGCGAGCGTCGTGACGAAGGGATTGATGCCGATCTTCGAGATGAAGAAACCATTGGCCAGGCCAACGCCGAGCCCGAGCAGCAGTGCGACGATGATGCCGAGCGGCATCGAATAGTTGACGATGACGGCAGCGGCCACCACCGACGACATGGCGCCGACGGCGCCGACGGACAGATCGAAGCCGCCGGTGATGATCATCAGCAGCATGCCGCAGGCAACGATGCCGATAATCGAATTGCGCTGCAAGACGTTGGACAAATTCGCCCAGGTGGCGAAATGCGGCACGGTGAGGCTGAAGCCGATCAGGAGCAGAATGAAGATGATGAAAATCCCGTACGTCGACAGCGACGACCAGGGCAGATTGGCCCAGGGCGATTTCTTATCGGGAACAGCTTCGTTGGTGGATGCCATGTCTGTCATTACGCTCCAATTAACGCGATCGGGCCTGCACCCGTCTTCAATTTGCTGGCCTGGGCGGCCCGGGATTTTTCGCCGGCAAACAGCAAGGTGCCGATCAGTTCGGCCTGCTCGCCCAGGGAGGCGGGCACGACCCGCACATTTTCCGTGGCCCGGGCGATCGAAAAGCGCCGCATCGATTCCCGCAGCGGAACCAGGAGGTTATCGCCGGCCCGCATCAGTTCGCCGCCGACGATGACAATTTCCGGATTGAAATAGTTGCACAATGCGCCGACCGAGCGCCCGACCAGGGCACCGGCGTCCGCAAGAATCCGGTTGGCGCCGACATCGCCGGCCACGGCCATCTTCAACATCTCGTCGGAGGAAATCTCGCCATGCGAGGCGCTCAGCGCTTTCGACAAGGCGTTGACCGAAACCTTGGCTTCCAGGCAGCCGCGGCTGCCGCAGCGGCAGACATCGCCGTGCTCGTCGACGACGACGTGACCGAGTTCGCCGGCGATGCCGCTTGCGCCGCGAAACACCCGGCCATTGATGACAACTCCAAGCCCGACGCCAACGGAGAGCAGCACGTAGAGCGCCACCGTCGTCTCCTTGGCCGCACCATAGGTGCTTTCGGCTAGCGCGCCGAGATTGGCGTCATTGTCCATATAGACAGGCAGCCTCAGCCGCCTGGCAAGGCCACCGGGCACATCGGTGCCGACCCAGCGGGCAAGGATCGAACCGGCATGCAATTGGCCGGTCGCCGCATCGACGGGACCGGGAACGCCGATGCCAACGCCCCTGATCTGCTCGCGGTCGGCGCCGGCCGCAGCAATGATCTGCTCGACGGCCGCAGCGGCGAGATCCAGCGCAGCGTCGGCCGGAACTTCGATGTCGAAATCGCAGGAGATCTGCTCGATGATCCGGTAGTTGGCGTCGGATATGGCAGCCTTGATGAAGATGCGGCCGAAGTCGATGCCGATGAAATAGCCTTTGCGGCCGGCAAGTTCGATCAGCGTTCCGGGCCGTCCGGCCACCTTCTGGCCATCGCTGACTTCAGTGCTTTCGAGAATGATTTCATCGGCGACAAGCGACGAGACAAGCGAAGACATGGTGGAGCGGGAGACGCCGAAGAGGCGGGCAAGTGCCGCCCTCGATTGCGGGCCGCCATGGGTAAGCGCATCGATCACACCAGCGCGAAGACGTGTCTGTAGTGGCGTCATTGAAGAGCTCCTCCTTCCCTAGACCTCGTTTGACACAGGCAAATACATCTGTCAAACCCGTACAAATAAATAGCTTTATATGTCCAAATTTGGACAAATGGGGAGATGGATGTGAGTGTATTGCGGATCAAGGCCGGGCGAATTCTCGCCGGCGCAAAACTCGATTCGATCGAGAACGCAGCTCTCGTCGTCGCTGCCGGCAAGATCGTCGCAATCGAAACCGAAACGGATGCTGGTGGCCATGTCATCGATCTCGGTACGGCAACAATGATGCCTGGCATGATCGACTGCCATATGCATACCTTCGGCGTCGACAGCATGCGGCTGAACACACTTGCGACCGAGCGGGAAGCCTATCGCGCGCCGCGGGCGCTGTTCGAATTGCGGCAGATGCTGGAAGCAGGCTTCACCTCGGCGCGCTGCCTCGGATCCACGATTGGCACGGAAGTGCGCCGCGCAATCGACGAGGGCTTTGCGACAGGACCACGGTTGAAAGTAGCCGGCGCCTTCATCTCCTCGACCTCAGGCACCTGGGATTCCAAGGAAGTGCCGCTCGCAGCCGCTCGGCGCAGCGGCGAACTGGCCGATGGCGTCGACGGTGTCCGTCAGGCTGTCCGTGAACGGGTGCGCGACGGTGCCGACTTTATCAAGCTTGGCCTGTCGAAGGGCGGAGTGCACGACCGCTATCATGCCTGGGGCGACGATCCGCTGGCCCAGATCGCGACGTATAGCGCCGACGAAGTCCGGGCCGCTGTCGATGAGGCCCATCGCAATCGCCTGAAGGTCAGCGCCCATGCCATCGGCGAGGCCGCAGTCGCCCTTGCGCTAGAATGCGATGTCGACATTGTCGAGCACGGCTACGGCATATCCGAGGCGACACGCGAAAAGCTGGTCAATACCGGTACCATCGTGGTCTCGACCATTTCGCAGCTGCATTTCCATCGCCTTGCTTACGATCTCTTCCATTATCCAGACTGGGAACGGGCGGTTTACGAGCGCCATTGGGATATCATGAAGCGGGATTTCCAGCTCGGGCTGAAGGCCGGCGTCCGCTTTGCCCTTGGCACAGACCTTGTCGGCGCGCCGACCCATCCTCTGAAGGAAGCGGCGAATGAGTTCATTCTGGCTGTCGACTGGGGCATGACAGCGCTTCAAGCGCTGCAGGCCGGAACCGTGCTGTCCGCCGAAGTGCTGGGAATTGCCGGCGAAACGGGCACCATCGAACCAGGCAAGGCCGCCGATCTTGTCGCCTTTGCCGGCAATCCGCTGGACGATATTTCGGTCGTAATGCAGCCTTTGTTTGTCATGAAGCAGGGTGTAACGATCATTCAGCCCTCTCGGCAGCCGCAATAGCGGCTGCATGCCTTCTTCTCGCCGGCTGATAAATCTTTCTCCGGCAGGCCTCCTTTGCGATAGGCTGAGGCGGTTGGATAAAATCTGCTCCTGGCCCCGAGATCAGGCGAGATAGCGGTTGAACCAGGCAATGGTCCGCTCCCAGGCAAGCTTGGCAGCAGCCTCGTCGTAGCGCGGTGTCGAATCATTGTGAAAGCCGTGATGGACGTCTGGATAGATGTAGGCCTCGTAGGTCTTTCCGGCTTGTTTGAGGTCTGCCTCATAGGCCGGCCAGCCGGAGGTGATACCTGTGTCGAGGCTGGCGTAATGCAGGAGCAGCGGCGTCTTGATGCGGGCGACATCCTCGGCGCGCGGCTGTCGACCGTAGAACGGTACGGCAGCGCTCAACTCCGGGAAGGCCACGGCCGCCGCGTTGGCGACGCCACCGCCATAGCAGAAGCCGGTGATGCCGACCTTGCCGGTCGTCTCGTCGTGATGCATGAGAAAATCGACTGCGGCAAAGAAATCGTTCATCAGCTTTCCCGGGTCGATCTGCTGCTGCAGTTCCTTGCCCTTCTCATCATTTCCGGGATAGCCGCCGACGGCGCTGAGGCCATCGGGTGCCAGCGCCACGAAGCCGGCCTTGGCGACGCGACGTGCGACGTCCTCGATATAGGGATTGAGACCCCTGTTCTCATGACGACGACGATAGCTGGCACCTTGCCCTTGGCATTGACCGGCCGCACCATGTAGGCGCGGATCTGGCCGTTGCCTTGGGGGGACGGATAGCTGATGTACTCGGCGAGAATGTCAGGATCGGTGAATTCGACCTGCTGGGCGAGCGCATAGCCCGGGCTCATCGAGGCGAGGATCGCCGCCGCTGTCAGGCCGCCGATGGCAAATTTTGCGGCGCGATCGAGAAACTCGCGCTTGGTGATTTTTCCATGGGCATAGTAATCGTAGAGTTCGAGCAGCTCTGGCTGAAAGTCCTTTGCGGTCAGGCGGGTCATTGCACTCTCCCTTGGTTCGAACGATCGATGGGGCCATCGCCGGTGTCAGTCAATGCCAGGTCGCAGGACATGGCGGAAACAGCCACTGGCGTCGCTCCCGCCCTCCGATGTCAACGCCCAACGTTGCTGTCTTCTGCCAGCGTGATGTAGCGATCAGCGTCTTCCTGCAGAAGCACATGCGCCTTCAGCGACGCCGTGGCAGCCGTTGACACCGCCTTCACATAGGCGGCATGTTCCTCCAGTGACGGACGCGGATCGTTGTTGGCGATGCGCTCGGCCTTGGTGGCGGCAAAGGGCAGGAAGCTGCCGAAGCCGTCGCAGCCATCGAGTATCGGGTTAGCGCGATTGTTCCAGCCGGTGTAGGTGCCGATCGGTGCCGCGATGTCGGGCAGCCGCATACCGGCGATCGCATTGCCGTCGGCGTCCACCGCTGGCACCATCGTCGGGTATGGCATGCTCACCAGTTTCGGCGGCCAGGTGGTCAGGATGCCGCTGGCTGCCTGTGGGCCGTAGTCGAACAAGTCACCGGTGTGCATCCGGCCTGTCAAGGTGACGCCCGCGATATGCGGGAAGGCAGCGGCTGCTTGCGTCGGCGCGATCAGCGTGCCGTTGTCCTTGCGCGGCACGAGGCTTGGCGGCGGCGTGGTGCCGTTCGAAGTCCATTGGTCGAGCGCCGTCAGCAGCGCCCGTACCGCCTGGTTGCCGACCAACGGATTGCGTTCATAGGCACACACGGCCTTGCCGGTCACCGGAATCCCATCGCCATGTGGCGGGCCGGTGATGAAAGAGATGCGGACGCCGTCTATGTCGGCAAGGTCGTTGCCGACGGTGTCGGTATGCGCCAGCGCACCGTCCTTCGCCCAGTACTCATTCTCGGAGTTTGCATCGATTACCAGCGGACAGGTTTTGCTCCTGGTGCAGGCGTCCAGCCAGCCTGCGGTCTTGCCGGTCACCGTGTCCTTCGTATCCTTGTAGGTAAAGGGGAACTCGAATTCGGGGAACCAACGATTGATGCGCTGGCGGTGTGTCCGGTAGGGCTGGGCAAAGCGGTAGTTCAAGTACAGGCCGCTACCACCGCCTTCCCAGTTGAGGACGCCATCGATGGCCCGGATGCCCGTCTCGCTTTGGTTGAACCCCAGTTCGACGTAGTCGTGCAGAAAGCGGCAAGGCTGGGAATCGCAGGTCGCCAATATTTTGTCGACCTTGGGGATCGGCGAGCTCTTGTCGCTGCGCAGGAAGACGGCAAAATCGCGCACGGCGGCGTAGCCAAGGCCCGCGATCTTCGGGTTCTTGGCCTGGTAGACCAAATTGAAGAGTTTGCCCGCCTCGAATTTCGTGCCCGATGGCTTGAGGCTGATGCTCATGCCATCCGGATCGAACTGCCATTTGTCGGCAGCGATCGTCGTCGGCTGGTCATCGACCAGGGTGCGCACCATCAGCGACGCCGTGGCGGTGTCGCTGTCGGCCGTCTGATAGGTCAGCCTGCCCTTCTCGGTCTTGCCATCGTCGACCGCATATTCCTCCATGGCCGGCCCGACGATCGGCGAGCCGTCGGCATTGACGGCAATCGGGACCGTCAGCTTGAAGGGGCCGGCGCCGATGCCGGGCATGTCCGGTGAAACCGAATCCCAGCCGCTGACGGCAATCGTATAACCCTGGCGCATCAGAAAACCGTTGCCGGCATCGGCCTTGCTCAATGGATCGTTGTTGTATTTCGGCGCATCATTGAACAGGCCGAAGGTCAGCATGTTGCCACGGTTGTTGATGTCGTAGACGACCTTGTGGTTGCCCTTCGACGCATCGACGGGCCGGAAAATCATGAAATTCGCCGAATAGCCAACCGGCCCTCCGCTCTTGTCAGCGCCTATATCTACGATTTTCGAATTCAGCGGATTTTTTGGATCGACTGCGCCCTTGATCGTTCCCTCGACCCGCTCATAGGCACCGGCGCTGCCGAACGACTGGCCCTCGAAGGCCGGTTGGACTTTGGTAATGGTGATTTCCGTGACCGCCGCATATGCCGGTATCGCAAAAGATCCAAACGACAGAAAGGCGGCGCACAAGGCCAGCCACTGCAACTTCTTCATAAAATCCCCCCGCTGGGCCAAACCCAGGCATTATCAATTTCACTTCGGACGGCGCGGCTTCTTTCCCGAGGGAAGGTGCGCAAGCCGGCCCAGCGACACTCCTCTATCGCTGTCCGTTAACCTTACTTTGGCGGACCAGGCCCGCAACACACTTTTTTGGCATAGGGCAACGCGCCCAATGACAGTGCCGAAAGTCACGGCAGGATGATTTTTTAGGGCCGGCTTTGCCAACGGTTTCCGGCAACCGAACGCGTGGGCGCACTACCCCTGCGACGGGCCAATGGTGATATGGGCGACCCTCCAACGTTCGATGACCTTGGCGTCGAGCGCGATACCGAGGCCCGGCCCAGTCGGGACGCTGATCGTGCCATCCGCGTTGAGGGCCGGATGGCCGGCAAGATCAAGCAGCGGGTTGGGGCCGACGTCGTATTCCAAATAGGGAAAGGCCGATGTCGGTCCGGCCCGGTGCGTCGCCAAGGTCGACAGCAGATGCAGCGCGGCGTGAAAATTCACCGTGCTACCCCAGATATGAGGGATGACCGGTCGATCGAAAAGTTCCGCGAGGGCGACGACACGCAGCACGCCGGTCAGGCCGCCGCAGATGGCGATATCCGGTTGCAGCACATCGAGGGATCCCCGCTGCAGGAACGGCAGGAAGGCTGCGGCGGAACGATAGGTCTCGCCGCCGGCCAGCGCCGACCGCACTTGTTCGGACACCAGACTGTATCCTGCGACGTCCTGTGGGCTGGCCGGCTCCTCGATCCACAGCAGGTCGGCTTCCTCCATCCGCAGGGCGGTAGCGATGGCATTACGCGGCGTGACCGACTGGTTGAAGTCGACCATGAGCGCGGCGTCCTCGCCGATCTGGCGCCGCGCCGCGATGGCAGCGGCCGCATCGTCAACCGGACTAAAACCGCTACGCATTTTGAAGGCACGGAAGCCGCTGGCGAGATAGCCGTCGATCTCCGGCTCGAAATTGCGATAGGGATGGCCGCCCGGCTTAAAGAATGGACCGCTGGCATAGGCCAGCACCTGTTCGCGCACCGCGCCGCCGAGCAGGGTCGACAGTGGCACGTCGTAGAGGCGGGCGGTAAGATCATGAAGCGCCATGTCCATGGCCGCCACCGCCGTCATGCCCGGCTCACCGCCGGCCGCATCCCGCAGGGTCTGCCAGAGGCGGCCGATATGCGACGGGTCCTGGCCGATAACGCAGGCCGCCAGGCTCGTCTCGATCAGTTTTGCCGCCACCACCGGCGCCACCCAGGCCTCGCCCCATCCGGACACGCCGTCCGCAATGATCTCGACAAGCAGCGTATCGCGGCTGGCGAAGAACATCAGCGCGTTACCGATCGGCTCCGACAGCGGCGCCGACAGAAGATGGAGTTTGACCTGGGTGATTTTCATGCGGTTGCTCTGATGTGACGAGGATCCGGTTTGGGCTTCAGCAGGTCGCGCATGCTATGGCCTAGAACCAGAATGGCGACGGCCGTGACCGCCATGGAGACCGCCAGGAACAGCAGCGATCCCGTAAAACTTCCGGTGGCATCGCGCACCCAGCCGATGATTGACGGGCCGAAGAAGCCGCCAGTGCTGCCGACCGAGTTGACCAGGGCGATGCCGGCGGCAGCGGCGGTGCCGGTCAGCAGCGTCGACGGAAAGATCCAGATGTTCGGCGATGCGCCACCGATGCCGGCAGCGCCGATCGTCAGGCCGATCAGCCCGAGGATCGGATTGCTGGAAAAGGCCGCCAGCGCAAAGCCGATCGCACTGGCAAGAAAAGGACCCGCCGCATGCCAGACGCGGTCGCCGGTCTTGTCGGCATGGAGTCCGACCAAGATCATTGCCAGCACGGTGAACAAAGCTGGAATGGCCGTGACAAATCCCGTCTGCAGGTTCGAAAGGCCAAACTGTTTGACGAATTGCGGCATCCAGACCGCGACCCCGGTCGTACCCATGACCAAGCCAACTGCAATGAGGCACATCAGCAGCACCCTTGGATCGAACAGGGCTTTTTTCACGGAAAAATGCTCGACCGTCTCCTGGGCCTGACGCTCACTGTCGATCTTCGATGCCAGCCAGCTTCGCTCGTCGGCGGTTAGAAAGCTGGCTGTCTTTGGTGAGTCTGGCAGGTAGAAGAGCACGGCCAGTCCCATGATGACCGCCGGAAACGCTTCGATCAAGAACATCCACTGCCATCCAAAAAGTCCGCCTGCGCCGTTGAGGCCCTCTATCACCAGACTGGAGACCGGCGCGCCGATCATCGAGGCAAGTGGCACGGCAATGTTGAAAGTCGCGAACATGCGGGCGCGATAGGCTTTGGGAAACCAAAGCGTTAGAAAGAAGATCATGCCGGGGAAAAACCCGGCTTCTGCAGCGCCCAGCAGAATCCTGACAATGTAGAAGCTGGAAGGATCCCAAACGAAGGCGGTTGCGGCCGACAGTATACCCCAGCTGATCAGGATGCGGGCGATCCACAGCCGGGCGCCGACGCGCGCCAGGATCAGGTTGCTCGGCAGTTCGCAGAGCACGTAGCCAAGAAAGAAGATGCCGGCGCCGAAGCCGAAGGCCGTGGCCGAAAAGCCGAGGTCCTTGCTCATCGTCAGCGCTGCAAAGCCGATATTGACGCGATCAAGAAAGGCGGCGAAATAGCACAGCATCAGAATGGGCAGGATGCGTCTTGCCGCCTTGGCGATAATATCTTTCCGGTCGTCCATAATTTCGTCCCCCCTCAAGGCCCCTCCAGGCCGTTCCTCGTCGACTCGTATGCAACATTGACTTTGACAAACCAAATGAGTTTTTTAAGCGAGTTCACATAGGAATTTCCAATGACGCGCATAACGCTCGCCCAGATTGAGGCTTTCTTCTGGACTGTCGAGCTGGGATCCGCGCAGAAGGCCGCGGACCATCTTCATCTGGCGCAGCCATCCATTTCGCTCCGCCTCAAAGACCTTCGCGATGCGGTCGGAAGCGAGCTCCTGCAACGGACCGGCAAGGGCATGGTTTTGACAGCGGAGGGTCGTGCTTTTCTGCCGAGAGCCCATGTCATCATGACCGAGGTAGGGTCGATGCAGAACAGCGACGCCTCAAACGGCGTCGCCGGCACGATCCGGGTTGGCTTAGCCGAAGGTTTTGCTGTCAACTGCCTGGCACCGCTGCTTGCGGGCCTCCTGGAAGACCATCCGAAACTATCGCCCGAATGGGTGGTATCGACGAGCACGACTCTTGAGACGGCGTTGGTCGACGATGGATTGGATGTCGCCATTCTCCTCAATCCCATCGGGCACGAGAAGGTCACATTGAAGCCGCTCGGGCCGCAGCCGACGAGTTGGGTCGCACCAGCAGCATGGAAGATCGATCGCGCCGTCTCGCCGAAAGACCTTTGGGACAAGCCGATCATCTGCAATCCCTCGCCTTCGGCGATGCATCGGCAGATGAGCTACTGGTTTGCGAACGCCAACATACAACCTGTCAATGTCAGCAGTTGCACAAGCGTGGCGGTCATCGCCGAACTGGTGGCCTCCGGGCTGGGAGCGGCCATCCTGCCGACGCGCATGGCGGCCCGTCATCTGTCAGAAGAAACGATGCAACTGCTGCCGTCCAATCCCGGGATCGAGAACGGCAGACTGTTCGTCGGCTTCCGGAAAGGCACCATCGATCCGAAGGGCATCGCCGTGGAAACCACGACCGCACGGATTCTGGACAAAATCGGATACCATTTGGCCTGATAAGAGCAGGAACAGACAGAAAGCTGGATCCACCGCGACCGCCGCAAAGGCCGCGAAGTCCTCGCGCAGGCCCAGGTCCGCATCGTGCCTCGCCGCCGCCGCTCAGCGTCGTGGAAGATCGAGGCTCGAAACTCCTGATAGTTGCGGATGTCCGCCGGCTTGCATTAATTGAGCGAGTACTGGCCGTTCTAGGGTAGGCCCCCTTGCCCGTCAGCCTTCTTTTAGCGCTTCCGTTCGTCTGCTACGCGCTGCCAGGATATGCCGCCGCATTAAAATTTCGGCGAGCTCCGCGTCTCGGTCAGCGATTGCGTCCACAACGCGGCGGTGCTCGTCGATTGCCCGCAATCTGAGCGGCTTATGCCCAACCGGGGTCCCCCTGTAGAGTTTCAGCAGCGGATAAAGTTCGCCGCAAAGCAAACCGATCAGCATGGGATTCCGGCTGCAGTTTGCAACTGCCACATGAAAGTCCCGATCCAATTGTTCATAGGCACCGTCGGTGGTTTCCATGGCGCCGTCGGATACCGATGTTGGACCAGCGACGGCGGCACGCAAAGCAACAATCTCGGCCTCGGTCGCATTCAGTGCCGCCATGCGTGCTGCCATGCCTTCCAGCGCCTCGCGAACGACGAAGAGTTCCAAAAGCGCCTGTGCTGACGGCTTGATGACGCGCGGTCCCTGGTTGGCCGATCGGGTGATCAGTTTCCTCTCCTGCAAGCGGTGAAGCGCTTCCCTCAGCGGACCGCGGCTAACGCCGTAAGCACGTGCCAAGGCAGGCTCAGAGATCTTTGATCCAGCCGCGAGCTCACCGTCAAGAATGGCAGCGGTAAGGCGTTGGTAGACCTGTTCAGCCAGCGTCATCTCTTTATTGGTTGTTTCCATATCAGTTCCAATCTGTTGACACTTTTGCTCACGAACGGCTAATTACGCCTCAAAACTGAACGATTTACCAAGAAGTGTTGACAACTCAAATCCTGGAGTAGAATATGACCTATCATTGGGAGGATACAATGACGACACCTAAATCATCGACGCCAGCGGCACGACTGCGGGCTCTTTTGGCAGAGCCGGGCATCCTGGTCTGCCCAGGCGTCTTCGATGGCTATAGTCTCAGGCTCATCGAGCAGATGGGATTCAAGACCGCGAATATTACCGGCGCAGGTCTCAGTGAAAGCAATCTCGGTTGGGCTGACGTCGGCATCATGGGCTACGCAGAAAATGTTCGCGCTTCCGGTGCATTGGCTGCGATCAGCACGATCCCGCTGTCTGCAGACGGCGACACTGGATATGGCAATGCACTTAACGTGTATTTCACCGTCCAGGGGTTCGATCGCGCTGGCATCGCCTGCTTGCTGATCGAAGACCAGGTATGGCCGAAGCGTTGCGGCCACATGGAAGGCAAGCAAGTCATTTCCGCAGAGGAGCATGTCGAGAAAATCCAGGCGGCTGCCGAGGCTCGCATAGATCCCGACTTCGTTATCAAGGCCCGCACAGACTCGACCGCTATTTACGGTGTCGGTGAAGCTATCCGCCGCCTGAACCTCTACGCGGAAGCCGGTGCCGACATGCTTTTTGCCGATGCCTTGCGTTCTGCCGAGGACATAGCGACCGTCGCGCGGAACGTCAGCAAGCCGCTTTCCGTCAATATGGGTTTTGGTATCCGTCAGCGATCCACAACACCACTGCTTTCAGCCCGCCAGCTTGAGGACATGGGCGTTAAGGCAGTCTCTTATCCCCGCATGCTGACGGCTGCCGCGATTCAGGGCATGAAAAACGCTCTTGATGTTTTCGGCCAGTCTATCCGGGAAGAACGGGTCATCGAGCGGCCCGATCTGCTGGTCCCCTTCGACGAGCTGAACGATCTGATGGGAATGACCCATCTCGAAGAGCTTCAGAAGACCTTCGCACCCGTCGGACTCAAGCCATAACTGAGGGAGCGGCGACGTGGGAAATTCCTTCGAGACACTCCGTAATCTTAGTGCGGACATACAGTATCACAGCCTCGATGCGCTTGCTGAAGCGCTTGATGTCGATCTTCGCAGAATGCCGGTATCGCTCAAGGTACTTCTGGAAAATCTGGTTCGTTACGAAGATGATGTCACTGTTTCCCGTGAGGACATTTCGACGCTCGCGCGCTGGCCTGCAAACGACGCACTGACGCGAGAACTTGCCTTCCATCCGGCGCGCGTTCTGATGCCGGACTCATCGGGTGTTCCGCTGCTGATCGATCTGGCCGCAATGCGGGATGCCATGGTCGCCCGGGGTCTCGACCCTCGCCGTGTCGATCCGGTGGTGCCGACGGAAATGGTTATCGATCATTCCGTGCGGGCAGACTTCACCGCATCGGCCGACGCGTTCGGCAAGAACCTTGCCAATGAGCTTGAGCGCAATAAAGAGCGGTATGGCGTGGTGCGTTGGGCCATGTCGCAATTCAAGAACCTTCGTGTCGTGCCGCCGGGCAACGGCATCGTCCATCAGGTGAATATCGAATATTTCGCCCAGGTGGTGTCGCTTGCGCCGCATGGAAATGGGCGGATTGCCTTTCCCGACAGCTTGGTGGGAATGGACAGCCATACGCCGATGGTCAATGGCATGGGCGTCTTCGGATGGGGCGTCGGCGGCATCGAGGCAGCAACGGCGATGTTCAACCAGCCGGTCGGCTTGCAGACGCCGAGGGTGGTCGGTTGTCGCTTGGTTGGCGAGCCGCGCCCCGGGGTGATGTGTACCGATATCGTTCTGTCCCTGACCCGCTTCCTGCGGAACGCCAATGTACTCGCGGCAGTCGTCGAATTCTGTGGTCCGGCAGTCGGGCACCTGACACTGCCTGACCGCGCGACGATCGCCAATATGGCCGCAGAATACGGGGCGACGATGGGATTCTTTCCTGTCGATGCCGAAACCCTCCGCTATCTCAAGCAAACCGGCAGGACTGCCGAACATATCGATCTGGTCGAGCGCTACACCAAGGCCCAGGGCCTGTGGCGTTCGGAAGAACCGCTGTTTCAGGACATTTTGGAATTCGACATCTCTGGCGTCGAGGCCTGCCTCGCCGGGCCCTCGCGACCCGAAAGCCTCGTTCCGCTTAGGGATGTTCCGGATCGCTTTCGCAGCGCCTATAGCGAGTTCGGCGCGGGAGAAACACCGCCTCCGAGCCCGAGCATCGCGCGGCGGCCGCTGCAGCATGGTGATATCGCCATAGCGTCGATTGCATCCTGCACAAACACCGCAAATCCGCATCAGGTCATTGCCGCCGGTCTTCTTGCCCGTAATGCGGTCGCCCGTGGCCTGGCAGTCAAGCCGTGGATCAAGACGTCCTTTTCGCCGGGTTCGCGCGTGGTTCCGGCGATGCTCGACAAAGCAGACCTTTCGTCGTCTCTTGATGCACTCGGATTCAACGTCGTTGGCTTCGGCTGCATGAGTTGTGGCAGCAGCGCCGGCGCGCTGGCAGCCGATGTGGCGGCCGAAATTGCCGACAGCAAATTGGTGATGGCCGGCGTCATATCGAGCAACCGCAATTTCGATGGGCGTCTCAGTGCTTCCGTGCGCGGCACGTTTCTGGCCTCCCCGCCGCTTGTCGTCGCCTATGCGTTGTCGGGCTCGGTGCTTGGCGATCTGACGACGATGCCGCTTGGAGAAGATCGATCCGGCATGCCGGTCTACCTTGCCGATATCTGGCCCTCGGACTCCGAAATTCAGCGTGTCGTTGCAGCGTCTTTGACCGAGGACCTGTTCCGAAATGCTTATGATGTCTTTGCGGATCCAGGTCCGGAATGGTCGCGGATCCAGTCCGGAACGGAAAACGTCTTTCCGTGGGATCCGGAAAGCATGTTTTTGCGGGCGCCACCCTTTCTGGATTTGCCCGGTGAAACGGACGCGCCCATCCTGGATGCGCGCATCCTGCTGCTGCTCGGCGACGACATCAATACGGATCACATATCCCCCGGCAATCTCATTCCGGCCAACACGGATGCCGGTGTCTATCTTTCCGAACATGCCGTCGCGCCGGAGCGGTTTGGCACCTATATCAGCCGTCGTGCCAACCATGAGGTCATGGTTCGCGGAACCTTTGCCAATCTCAGGCTCAAGAATGAGATGCTGCGGGGGCGCGAGGGTGGCTTTACGCGCCATCAGCCCGACGGCGAGATCATGACCGTGTTTCAAGCGTCTGAACGCTATGCCGCCGAGGGCCGGCAGGTCATCGTCGTTGCAGGCCGAAATTATGGTTGCGGATCTTCCAGGGATTGGGCGGCGAAGGGCACGCGCCTGCTTGGGGTGCGTGCGGTCATTGCCGAGAGCTTCGAGCGAATCCATCGGTCCAACCTGGTGGGAATGGGTGTCTTGCCGCTGCAATTTCCGCTCGGCATGAATCGCAAGACGCTTAGACTGACCGGCGCCGAGAGCTTCGATGTTCCCGATATCTCCGTCGCCTTGATCCCGGGCGGCAGGGTGCCGGTAGTGATCCATCGCCCAGGTGGCGAAACGGAGACCATTCATCTTGTTTCACGTGTTGACACCAAACGGGAAGCCGAATGGGTTTGCCATGGCGGTATCCTTCCCTATGTTCTCAATCAGTTGGTAGCAGCATGACCACGACGCGTCCCAGTCTGACTTCCCGCATATGCGACGAGATCGTCACTGCGGCTTCGGCTCCACTTGCGGGAGACGTCCAGCGAGCTGCCCGGCAGCTTTTTCTCGATGGCATTTCGGTTGCCGTGGCTGGTGCCCGCCTGGAGGAAGCGCCGCGCCTGCTCCTCGATCATTTCGAAGATTCGTTGACCGGCAACGGCGGCGGCAGCACCGCGAGCGTGTTTGGGCTCAATACACGGCTTGGCACAGTCCCGGCAGCGCTTGTCAACGGCGCGTCGATGCATGTGCTGGACTTCGAGCCCATGTGGCTGCCGGCGACACACGCCCTTTCGCCGGCACTAGCCCCGACGCTCGCCCTTGGGCAGGCGCTGGGTGGCGATGGTGCCAAGATGCTGAAGGCCATCGTCCTCGGTATCGAAATCCAGGGCCGCTTGCGCCAGGCCGCCGGCAAGCTGCAGTCGCACGAGCTGAAATTCCATCCGCCGGGCTTTGTCGGACCGATCGGCGCTGCCGTTGCGTCCGGTTTTCTGCTCGACTTTGACGCCGGGCAATATGCCAATGCGATCGGCATAGCTGGGTCCCGTTGCGGTAGCCTATTCGCCAATCTCGGCACGATGACAAAGTCCAGTCACACTGCATATGCCGCAGCGATGGGGCTCGAAGCGGCCCTGCTGACGCGCCGCGGCTTTACCGGCACCAAGACCTTGTTCGATCCTGCTCCGCAGAGTTATGGGGAAGCCTTCTTCCCGAACGGGTTCAATGCGGAGCAACTTCTTGATTTTGGAAAGCCGTTCCGCGTGGTCGATCCCGGCTATGCGATCAAGATCTTTCCGGCAAAATTCTCGACGCATTATGCGATCACAGCTGCGTTGATGGCACGCCCGCAGGTCCCGGCTATTGAGGCAATCAAGACCGTGCGGATTCGAGCAGCTGACGTGCCGTCCAGTGATCGGCCCAATCCCGCTTCTGGGCTGGATGGCAAATTCAGCCTCCAATATACGGCAGCTGCCGCTTTGCTGGATGGCAATGTCGGCCTTGCCAGCTTCACCGACGACATGTTGAGAAGACCGGACATGCAGGCATTGCTCGGCAAGATGCAGGTGACATTGTCGCGAGAGATCCCAAGCATATACACCGACGGCCGATACCTCGATCTTGAGGTGGAGTTGGAAGACGGCCGCATCATCGCGACGCGGTGCGACAGACCACGCGGCTCCTGGGGTGCGCCGCCGATCACCGAGGAAGAACATCACGGCAAAGCCCGCGATTGTCTCGCAACCTGGTTGGACGCTCAAAGCGTAGAGCGTTTCGTTGATGGTTGCGACCGCATTGCCGAGCTTGATGCTGCCGAAGTGTCGATGCTTCTGGACCTTGCGAGTACGGGAGGTCGCGTCGCATGCTGATGATCGACAATGAAGTCGTCGCCAAGGTGCTGACCACCAGGGACTGCATCGACATCCAGGAACGCGCTTTTGCGGGCATTCTGACCGGGGCCTCGGTTTCGCGTCCGCGGCTCGACACCTTCATGCCGGCAGCTGACGACGATTCTTACTACCGTTTCGGATCAGTGGAGGGCGCTGCGGAAGGTGTGCATGCCGTGAGACTGAAATCCGACGTGATGAGCTGGCCGCGCCGCCCGGATGGTAGCTGGTCGGAAAAGAAATATTGCATGCAGCCCGGCACTTACTGTGGGCTCGTGCTGCTGTTCAGCACGGCAGACGGAGAGCCGCTGGCAATCATAAGCGATGGCCACCTTCAGCATGTGCGCGTGGGTGCTGCTGCCGGCCTTGGCGCGAAATTGCTTTCTCGGCCGGACTCCCATCGTCTTGGCCTGATCGGATCAGGCGGAATGGCCGAGACTTTGCTGGAAGCCATGCTCGCCATCCGACCGATCGACACCGTCCGTCTCTACAGCCGCACCGAGGCAAACCGCCAGGCATTTGCGGCGCGAATGGGTGAAAAGCTCGGCGTACGAATAGATGTTGTCGATAGCGCGCAAGAAGCGGCACAAGGCGCAGACATCCTGGCCGCGGCGACCGACAGCATGTCACCGGTCATCGAAGCCGAATGGTTGGAACCCGGCATGCATGTCGTCGGGATTGGTCCAATCGATCTCGCCCCGGCCTGCGAGGCCCGTATCGATCTCGTAGTCCGCCAGGGCGAGGAAGCCTTTGATATGCCGGAGAGCGGAGCCTTCCGTCGAGATCTGGGCCACAGCCGAAGCGCCTTTGTTGGCGGCAGTCCGGAAGAGCAGCGCCGCCTGCCGCCGGTTATGCCAAAGCAGCGATCCCACCGAACCTGGCCATTTTATGCTGATGTAATTTCAGGTCGGGCAGATGGACGGACGAGTCCTGACCAGATCACCCAATACCGACCGGTTGGCAACTGGGGCATCCAGTTTGCAGCCTGCGGTGCGCTCGCCTATCGCGAAGCCAAGGCCCGTGGCCTTGGACGCGAATTGCCGACAGAATGGTTTGTGCAATGCATAAAGAACTAGACCCCGCCACGGCCACGTCCCTGCCTGTTATAACGATTGGCCTGCGCCGTGTTGCCGTCGATATAGCGCATCTCGCTTTCGCAACCGCAATCGCCGCCTGGTGTGGCTGGTACGCATTCGATGCATGGAGCGCGCAAAAAACCGTTGCAAACCTGATCATGATCGTGCCGTCCACGGTCGGCGGCATCATCCTCTATGTGTTTGTGGCGGTTGGCTGTTTTCACAGCCTCAACTTGCGGCAGCCTGAGGTCCTTTGCGAGCGCAGTCCGCTGGAAAGGGGCAAGGGACTGAAGATTGCCGGAACGATGGCGATGCTGTTCGGCTTCGTCATCGTCAGCCCTACTGTCGGGTTCGACGTTGCCTGTCTTCTTTATGTCGGCGGCATGCTGATTTTCCTGGGTGAGCGGCGCCCGCTTCCGCTGATCCTCATTCCGGTCATCTTCTGCGCTATTGCCATCTACTGCTTCAGCCAGATCCTCTACACACCTCTGCCACTCTTCTTCTTTGGAGGAGACAACTGATGATCGATTTCAACGCGCTCATGTCGGCGTTCCATCTCCTCGGTGGCTCATGGGAACCTTGGCTTGTTGTGGTTCCCGGCATTCTCATCGGCTTGGCCATCCATGCCGTTCCGGGCCTGACCACCTCTATGGCGCTGGCCATCTGCCTGCCGCTCATTCCGTACATGGATTTCTTGCAGGCGCTGATCTTCATGACGGCCATGTATGGCGGCGCATTGTTCGGTGTGGCCATTCCAGCGGTGCTCCTCAACGTTCCGGGTTCCGCCGCGGCGGTTGGTACGACGTTCGACGGCTTTCCGATGGCACAGGCCGGCAAGCACAACGAAGCGCTTGGGCTGGCGCTATGCTCGTCCTGCCGTGGTCAATTGCTCGCTTATCTGATCCTGCTCGTCCTTGCCGAACCGATCGCCAATTTTTCGATCAAACTCGGCCCTCCTGAAATGCTGGTGGTCTCCATTTGGGGGCTGACACTAATTGCCCGCCTGCGCGGCAGGCATCTTGCCCGTGGCCTGTTTGCCGGCATTTTCGGATTGCTGCTCGGCACCGTGGGCATGAGCGCCCAAGGTGCTGCACGCGGCACGTTCGGTATTGCGGAAATGCTGGACGGCGTTCCCCTCGTACCCGCAATCGTCGGCCTGTTTGCGGCAGCCGAGCTCTTCAATCTTGTCGGACGCGACTACATCATCACGGACACCACGCGGCGCGGTGTGAACGCGCGGCGGATCCTCGCCGGCGTAGCGGAAACCTTTCGGCATCCCGGCACCGTTCTTCGGGGCGCGTTGCTGGGTACGGGCATCGGCATATTGCCGGGCGGCCACGCGATCGCCAACCTCCTGTCCTATTCCGAGGCGCGTCGCGCCGCCAAGGATCCGGAAAGCTTCGGCACTGGCGATCCGCGCGGCATCATTGCAGCCGAGTCCGCCAATGCCAGTTCGGAAGGAGGTTCGATGGCAACGCTGTTGGCCCTCGGCATCCCGACCGGCGGTGCCACAGCGGTGATGCTGGTGGCTTTTGGCATGCATGACATTACCGATGGCCCCGCTTTCATGCGTGACCACAAAGACATCGTCTACGCTGTTATTCTCTCAAGCCTGGCGCAGGTCTTCATTCTCGGCATCCTTGGTTTCTGCTTCATTTTCGTCGCTGGTTTCATCGTCAAGGTCCGACTGCGCGCATTGGTGCCGATTGTTCTGGCACTTGCGGTGATAGGGAGCTTCGCCCTCGCGCAAAACATGGCAGGGCCCATCACACTGGCGATATTCGCGATCATTGGTTGGCTGATGCAGCGGTTCGACTATCCAGTTGCGGCCGCCGTCGTGGGACTGCTGCTAGTGGATGGAATCTAACGCTTGGTGCCCGCGTTTAACGGCGGCGATGATTTTGTCGGGATCGGCGGTCCAAGTGAAGGGCTTTGGCTTTTTGTTGTGCTCAACGAGGAAACGGTTGATGGCGGCCTGGAGATCGACGACGGAATGGAAAACGCCGCGTTTCAGACGCCGCTTCGACAGCCTGGCGAAGAAACCCTCCACCGCGTTGAGCCATGAGCTTGAAGTCGGAGTGAAGTGGAAGGTGAAACGCTCGTGACGGTCGAGCCAGGCTCTCACCTTGGGATGCTTGTGGGCAGCATAGTTGTCGAGGATGACGTGGACGGCCTTGTCGTCCGGCACCTGGGCGTTAATGGCGTTGAGGAAGCGGATGAACTCCTGATGACGATGACGCTGCATGTTGCGACCGATGACGGTGCCGTCGAGCACGTTGAGGGCGGCAAACAGCGTGGTTGTGCCGTGCCGCTTGTAGTCGTGGGTCATGGTGCCGAGCCGACCCTTCTTCATCGGCAGGCCCGGCTGGGTGCGGTCGAGCGCCTGGATTTGGCTTTTCTCATCGACCGACAACACGACGGCGTGGGCTGGCGGATCAACATAGAGGCCGACAACGTCTCGCAGCTTGTCGACGAATTTCGGGTCGTTGGACAATTTGAACTGCCGCCACCGATGAGGTGCGAGGCCATGCGCTTTCCAGATACGCCTGACTGCGCTGGCGCTGATGCCGGCGGCCGTCGCCATCATGTCGGCCGTCCAGTGCGTCGTCTCGCCCGGCGGATCAGCCAGCGTCAGGGCCACCACACGCTCGGCGACATCGGGTCCGAGCCGCACAATACGCGACGGCCGCGTCTTGTCGCGCAGGAGACCCTCGACGCCTTCTGTGGCGAAGCGCTCTTGCCAGCGCCATACGCAGGTCTTCGATTTGCAGGTCTGGCGCATAATCTCGACAGTCCCGACGCCATCGGCACTCAGCAGGATGATCTCGGCCCGCCAGACGTGCTTTTGGGGCGCATTGCGATCCCTGGTCAAGGCCATCAGGCGTTGGTGATCTGTTGGCGAAACGGTGAACGATATTCCTGTGCGCATGCGCCAGACTCGCATGCCAACCCAGCAAATGGAATCCCATACAGGACTCTTATGTCAGGCGGTAACCACTAGGACGGCTGACGGAAGGCGCCATGTTGAGAAGCTATCAGATGAGTGGCGGCGATGCCGGGTTCTTTCTGACCCGGCCCATCGCGCTCGTCATGCTGGCCTTGCTGGTCGCGCTGCTGGTCTGGCCCGCAGTCCGCGCTGCCATCTCAAGATCACGACACACGAAGGTCAATAGCAAGACGACTTCATAAGAACCAACGGGAGGAGGACTTTATGATTATTAATCGCAGAACTTTTTTAGGCATTAGTGCGACCGCCTTGGCAACGCCCTACATGATGCGCAACGCTTCCGCTGCCGCTCCGTGGCCGCGCCGTCCTATTTCGATTCTGGTGCCATTCGACGCCGGCGGTAGCGTTGATCGCATGGCGCGTGGCTTTGCGCAATATATGCCAAAATACCTTGGTCAGCCGATGACAGTCGTAGACCGCGCCGGCGCCGGAGGCATGATCGGCACAACTTGGTTTTTGCAGCAGCCCGCTGATGGCTACAACGTCATGCTGACGCCAGCAACACCGTTCATTCCGGTCAATATCCTTGTGACGAAAGCACCGTTTACGCTCGACTCCTTTACCTTCGTCAACGCGCAATGGTCGGACGACACGATCCTGCTTGTTCCAAAAGACAAGCCGTGGAAGACCGCGAAGGAACTCATCGACGCCATTCGCGCAAACCCTGGCACCATCAGCACCGGGGTCGATTTCGGCTCCGTTGGTCACATCACGACCATGGCGCTACTGAGTTCACTTGGATTGAAACCAGATGCGGTCCGCATCGTCACATTTGACGGCGCAGGTGCAATGCGAACGGCACTCGCAGGTGGACAAGTCGACTTCAACATCGGCCAGGCTGAGGGTGCCGACTTTATCCGAGAGTTTATCCGACCCTTGGCAGTGTTTCTCGATCATCGCCGGCCCGACTTCGATGCGCCGCCGATCAACGAAGTTCTGAAGGAATACAATACCTCTGTGCCGATCATCCCCGGTTCGGTGCGAACGTTTGTTTTTCCGGCGGCCTTCAAGACGAAGCATTCGGCCGATTACGACAAATTCATCACCGCGTAGAAGGCGACCATGGCGGACGAGGGTTTCAAGAAATTCCTGATCGACAACAAGATGGGCGACGATTGGGTCGGTGAAGAAGAGACAACGAAATTGATGCATGCAAGCTTTGATATTCTCAAACAGTACAAAGACTTGATTCAACCGTAAGGTTGGCCGGCCTTGTCTTGACGGACTGGCTCACGGCGGGGCGTTCCTGACGAGGGATGCCCCGCATCACTGTCTGATTGGCCGCTCCAATGGCCGCCACTTTCCAATTCCCAAGGAGCTGAATTCCATGGAACTGCGCCAGAACACGATGACCGGAGCGCGACTGCTGGTGAACGCACTGGTAACGCAAGGTGTTGACAGGGTTTTCTGTGTGCCCGGTGAAAGCTATCTTGGCGTGCTGGACGGTTTGGCGGATGTGCAGGATGTCATCCAGACCATCACCTGCCGGCATGAAGGCGGTGCTGCAATGATGGCCGAGGCGGATGGAAAACTGACCGGCCGGCCCGGGATTTGCATGGTAACGCGCGGGCCGGGAGCGACCAATGCCAGTGCAGGCGTCCACGTGGCCTTTCAGGATTCCACGCCGCTTATTCTGTTCATCGGTCAGGTCGGCAATGACGTCATGGAGCGCGAAGGCTTTCAGGAGATCGACTACCGGCGGATGTTTGGCCAGATGGCCAAATGGGTGGCGCAGATCGACCACGCAGACAGAGTTCATGAATTCGTTGGGCGCGCTTTTGCCGTGGCGACGTCCGGCCGCCCCGGCCCGGTCGTCTTGGCGTTGCCGGAAGACATGCTAGTTGCGGAAGCACCCCAGCCGGCGACCAAGCGCGTACGCCCCTTTGAGATATCACCATCCGTTGCCCAGATGCAGGATTTTTCCGGGATGATTTCCGCTGCGGAAAAGCCCGTGATTGTCATTGGCGGCAGTCGGTGGAGCGAACCCGCCAAACGTGCCGTTGAGGAGTTCGCCGAACGGAATGCGCTTCCTGTCATCGCGGCTTTCCGGCGCCAGGATAAGTTCGACAACGATCACCCCTGCTATATCGGCGAGATCGGCCTCGGCGTGAACCCCGCCTTGCGCAAGACTATTGATGACGCAGACCTTGTCATCCTGTTGGGAACGCGAATGGGGGAAGTTGCGTCCAGCGGATATGCGATGCTCGACGTGCCCTCGCCCCGTCAGAAACTCATTCACATTCACGCCTCGGCCGACGAACTCGGTCGGGTGTACGCGCCCGATCTGTCAATCAACGCTACGCCGCAAGGCTTTTCGTCGATGCTTTCAGCCTTGCCGCTTCTGAAACATAACACTTGGCCAGAGCGCACTGCAGCGGCGCGAAGCCAGTACGAAGCGTGGCAGCTTCCAAAGCCGGTCCCGGGCGCGTTCAATCTCGGCGAGGCAATCCTGTGGCTGCGGGATTACCTCGGAGAGGACGCCATCCTGACAAACGGCGCCGGCAATTTTTCGGCCTGGCTTCACCGCTTCCATCGCCACCGGCGTATCGGCACGCAATTGGCGCCGACAAGCGGCTCCATGGGATATGGCGTTCCTGCTGCCGTTGCAGCCAAGCTGCGCTTCGCCGACCGCCAGGTCGTCTGCATCGCCGGCGACGGTGATTTCATGATGACCGGTCAGGAACTGGCGACCGCCATTCAGTACAAGATCGCGCCCATCTTCGTTGTGGTGGACAACGGCATGCTTGGAACGATCCGCATGCATCAGGAGAGCCGATTTCCCTCGCGGCCGATGGCGACGGATCTCGTCAACCCCGACTTCGTGCTGCTTGCTAGGGCTTACGGCGCGCACGCGGAATATGTCGAGCGGACCGAGGATTTCACCGCTGCTTTCCAGCGGGCCGAGGCGGCCGGGCGGGTTGCGCTCATTCACGTCAAGGTCGATCCCGATGCATTGACGGCCAATCGTTCCCTGACGCAAATACGGAATGCCGCGCTCGGAACATGATGCAGATGGCGATTAAATCATCCGGCGGGAAATAAGACATTGGAAACACGAAAATTTGTGCCGCTGATCGTGGCGTGTGCCATCATTATGCAACAGGTCGATTCGACGGCAATCACCACCGCATTGCCGTCGATGGCCAAAGCTCTGAATGTTTCCGCGCTCAGTCTTCACTCGACGATTACCGTTTATCTGCTGGCGCTCGGCATCTTTCTGCCGATCAGTGGCTGGCTCGCGGATCGCTTTGGCGCCAGACAGCTGTTCATTGCCGCCATCGGTATCTTCACGCTCGCTTCGTTGCTGTGCGCGGCAACGAGCAGCCTGACGACATTGGTAATCGCGCGGCTGATTCAAGGTTTCGGTGGCGCGCTCATGCTGCCAACAGCTCGCCTCATCATCGTGAGATCAGTGCCGCGCACCGAATTGGTTTCTGCCATGCTGTTGATGAGCATGCCTGCTGTCATAGGGCCGACCATCGGTCCACTCATCGGGGGATTTATCGTCAGTATCAGTTCCTGGCGCTGGATATTCTGGATCAATCTTCCCTTTGGCATTCTCGGGATACTGCTAACGTGGCTGTTTATCGAAACCATTCCACTTGGCGATCGGAAGCCATTCGATTTTATCGGATTTGTCCTTTCAGGCTGCGGCATCGGGGCCGTCATCCTCGGCTTTGATCTTTTCTCTGACGGTAGGGGTTTCGCCTCGCTTCTGCTTGCAGCCGTAGGCATGCTGTTGCTCGTCGCATACATGCTTTATGCCCGAAACCGAAGGGATCCCATCCTCGATCTGACGCTGTTTCGCTATCCAACGTTCCGATCTAGCCTGTTGGGAGGCTCGCTGTTCCGTATGGGCTTTGGGGCAATACCTTTCATGTTACCTCTCATGATGCAGGAGGTATTTGGTTACAGCCCGCTGCAATCGGGCGTTGTCACGTTCGTATCGGCCATAGGCGCCTTTGGCATGCGAACAATCACGAAGCGCATCTTGCACCGTTTCGGCTTTCGCAGAGTTCTGTGCTGGAATGCAATCATTGCCAGCGCCTCCATAGGTCTTTGTGCTCTTTTCACGCCAATGACCGCACCAGCGTTGATGATGCTCGTCATTCTGCTCGGGGGCGTGTTCCGGGCATTGCAGTTCTCAAGCATCAACACCCTGGCTTTTGCAGATGTCGAATCGTCCGAGATGAGTCACGCCACAACATTATCACAGATGGCACAGCGGTTGGCTCAAAGCATGGGCGTGGCAGGCGCCGCAGCAATGCTCAGCATTTTCTCCGACCAGTCAGGCGGTCTGACTGGTTCAGCGTTCTCAAAATCTTTCGTTATCGTTGCTGTTTTCTCAGCCCTATCGTTTTTCTCGTTCTCTATGATACCGAGAAGAGCAGGTGACCTTCTCGCCGGGCGAGCTAGTTGACGGCGGAAAGACTGGTGTTCAATAACTTTGCTCGGAAATACGCTGCATCAATCACGCATTCGCCAATGTATCCGGATACGCTCGGGCATCCAACTCACTTGCGCTTGATTGGATTCGAACCTGCGGCACCTCACCCAAGAAATGTGATGGCGACCCGATTAGTGTGCGACTTGAGGGGATTGCAACTTCTGGTGCCAAGATTGTAGCAGACCAGACAAAATCAAGCAGGTGCATGGCAACTCATGCTTCTGCCGCCACCGGCAACAGAAGCATGAGTGGATGAATAGGCGTGGCGACGACCTATCGTAACTATTAAGACTTTAAGCGCGTCAAGGGCTCAGCCTTGTTTTGGTTGTTCCCAAAGATTCAGCGACTGGCCAATGTCTCTCCTCATCGCATTTTCGTAAAGCTCGTACCCCCAGCTAATATCGAATACAGCCATGCCGCAGGCGATGAAAATAATGCGATCGTCCGCCGCTTCGCGTCCGGACTTTTGGCCGTTTACGACATCACCCATTCCTGTGGACTCATGTAGCTGTGGCAGCTTAGCGGCGTCTATTAGGCGATAGAATGGGCCGCCGATGACCCCGCTATAGTAGGCCTCCTTGTCGCCTGATCCGATCGCGTCTTCGACGTAGGCCTCATGGAGAGGGGTATGATCGTATACAATCTTGCAACTGGTCAGGAAAGATTCGTCAGTGTTGACTGGGCCAGAAACGAGGATTGTTGCTCCCTTCTTGATCCACCTGTCTTCAAAGAATAGCGGTTTGAGGCGAGAGGCCGCGACCGTAATGACATCCGCGTCGCGGAAACCGGCCTCCGCATTGTCAACTCCGATGGCTGGTATCCCATATTGCTGACTTACCCAGCTGGCAAACTCGTTGGCCCTTTCGAGGAAGAGGTCGAAACAGATAACCTTCTCGATCGACTTCATCTGAGTCATCATTGCAACGAAGCAGGCCTTGTTGATAGGGCCACAGCCGACAACCGAAGCGACCTTAGAATTCGGATTTGCTAGATGCTTTGCGGCGACGCCCGGCACGCCGCCGGTCCTGGCCGCGCTTAGAAGGTTTGCCGACATCAGCGCGAGCGGTGCGCCCGTTTCCTTGTCATTGAGCATCATCGTCAGAATCGAGCGCGGCAATCCCTTGCCGGCATTCGCATGGTTGGAGCCGTACCATTTGTTACCGCAGACATCGAAGCGTCCACCGAGATAGCCTGGCATGGCAGCGAAGCGGCGGTCGGGGCCGGCTACCGGCATGTTTGGGAAACGTGTCTGCTTCGGAAACATGATATTCAGGCCGTGACTGTTGTGATTGGCACCACCCATGAGGTAGTCGCCTTCACCCAGCAGGCTGAAGGTCTCTTCGCAGACGCGAACGCATTCTGCCGCGTTGAGAACGCCAGCTTCGATCATGTCAGGTTCGGAAAGATAGAGAAAATCAATTCTGGGATACATGTTATTGCCTTGAACTCGGAGTTAAGCGCTTGCTGTCTGAAGGTTTGAACTTGACGCTTTTGCAAAGCGGAGAAGCGGGGAGATGTCGAAGAGCCGGCAGCCGGGACTGCGGGCATTGGCGCGCATCAGGAAGTTGAGCTTTTCGATGCGTTCGCCAGAGCGCGGCGCGCCGTTCTTCTGGAACGGCACCTGCAGGCCAACGGAAAAGTCCATGACCACGTCGTCAACGACACCGCCCGAGCGGCCCGACGGCACGGCAATCATCCCGTGATCTGTAGCGAAGCGGTAAGCATCCATGGCTTCCGTGATGGTACCGACTTGGTTCGGCTTGAGGATAAATCCCTCGACGGCGCGCGTCTGATGGGCACGGCGTAGCAGCGGCAGGCTTGTCACAGTCAGGTCGTCGCCGAGGACCAGCGTGCGCGGCAGCGCCTTGACGGCACGACTATAGCCGTCCCAATCGTTTTCATCGAGAAGGTCCTCGATGAAGACGAAATCGAAGGTTTCTGTCAGGCCCTTGACGTAGGCGATCAACGCATCGGCCGAAACACGTTCGCCCTTGAGCAGGTAGGTGTCGCTATTCTTGTCGTACATTTCGCTGGAGGCGCAATCGAGAGCAAACGCGACGCGACCGGCATAACCGCAGGCATCGATGGCCTTCTTCATTAGCGAAAGGACGATCGCTGGATCGTCGGAGGGCGCGGCGTAGCCATAGGAGCTTGCCACCTGAGGCATGTGGCCAAGATAGTCCGTGAGAATATCGGCGAGCTTGTGGAAGATCGCCACCGCCATCTCGATCGACGTGTCGATGCTGTCAGTGCCGTATGGCACGATCATAAATTCGTTGAACGGCTGCACCATGTTCTCATAGCGGCCGCCGTTGATGACGTTGAAGCAAGGCACAGGTACGGTCTTGAGGTCGCCACCGGCAATATGCCGGTAAAGAGGCATGCCGCGCGACGCCGCCGCCGCCCGGAACACGGCGATCGATGCGGAGTAGATCGTATTGCCGCCGAGATTGTGCTTGTCCGGCGTGCCGTCCAGCGAAATCATAGTCTCGTCAATCGCGCGCTGGTGGAAGACGTTCATGCCGATCAGGGCGGGACGAATAATCTCCAGCGCCTTCTCGACCGCGTTGTGAACGCCCAGTCCCTTATAGGAGGTCGGGTCGCCGTCGCGTAGCACGAATGCCTCGTGCATGCCGACGGAAGTGCCTGTCGGCGCGGCGCCGAGCCCTATGGACCCACTTTCCGTCCGGACCTCGATTTCGATGGCCGGACGGCATTTGCAGTCGATGATCTGTTGGGCGTGAAGGGAAACGATCTTGTCTTCCATTTTAGTTCTGACCCTTTGCTTCCGGAACGTACATGATCGTGAGATCGCACAAATTGGTGCCGGTATTGCCGGTGAAGACGGCCGACGAGACCGGCTGCAGCGCTTCGAAGCAGCTGTGCTCGCGAAGACTGTGGAAGAGGTTGATGCCTTTGGCCGCCGCGGCGCCCATTGTGGTCGAATCAGCAATCCCGCCGGCCACCTTCGTCGTGCCATCCGTGCCCTCGCTGTCGATGGACAGGAGGCAGGCGCCCTGCGTCTTTGCCGCGGTGATGGCGAAGCTGACGGCCATCTCCTGGCCGGGGCCACCATGGCCTCGGATCAGCGAGCTGTCTTCGATCAGCGTCGTCACCTCGCCTGAACTCAGCAACACGCATGGCGCCTTGATCGGATTGCCATAGGTTTGGATTTCGCGCGCCATCGCGGCAAAGAAGGTTCCGGCATCGCGTGCCTCGCCTTCGAGGAAGGACGAGACGATCATCGCCGGAATGCCCATCTCGTCGCAGATTTCCTTGGCGTAGATGCAGGAATCGGGGAGCGTGTTCAGCAGGAAATAGGTGTTGTCCGGAAACGCCTTGGGCGTCTCTGCTTCCGGCCCGGCATTCATCAGATGATTGACGATCGTTTTCGGCAGGCGATCGGCCAGATTGCGGTTGTTGATGGTGGCGCGGGCATCGTCCAGCGTCGTCGCATCCGGTCCGATCGGCGTGCTCTTGTAGGCGGCGTAGGGGACAGATATGTCGGCCGTCGCCGGATTGCCGACCGCATCGCTGATACCGAAGCCAATAAGTTCGGCGCCGACGTCCTGGATGCGCTTGGCAAGCATGCCGCCGTTCAGCGCTGATATGTGACGGCGAACAGCATTGATCTCATAGATTCCGGCGCCCGATTTCAGAAGAACATCGGTGGCATCGATCTCGTCCTGCAGCGAAATGCCATCGATCGGGCAGGACATCAATGCGGAGCTTCCGCCACTGATGACGCAGAGGAAGAGGTCGTCAGGCCCGGCCTGATCAATGATCTCGATGATCTTGCGCGATGCCCGGTGACCCTCTTCGTTGGGCAGCGGGTGGCCGCCGATAAAAACTTCGGTGCGATGAAAGCGGTCTGCCTCTTCCGCGACCTTGACGATCGCGATTCCCTTGGTCAGGTGGTCGCCGAGTACATGATCGACGGCCATGGCCATGTGATTGCAAGCCTTGCCGGCACCGAATAGATAGACGTTCCGCTTTTTAGAAAGGTCCCACGAGGCGGCGCCGATGTGGAGGACACTGCCCTCCATGCGCATGATCGCCCGCATGCGCTTGTAGCTGTCGAGCCGATCCAGTGTTCGGTCGGCGATCTCGAGGACGATCCGCCTTGAGGCGACGTCACCTCGCGAACATACCTCCTCAGAGTTCCTGATTTTTTTCATGACGAATCCGCTTTGTCTGGTTGAGGTGCCTGAGCCCACCCATTCTATAGAAATTGGCCAATGTCGATTGTCGCCAATTTCAGACCGTATGGGTTTGCTTGCAGAGTGCTCGTTCGAGGCTGAGATAGAGGCGTTCGCCGTGTTCGGCTCACAATCCGCTGTCGCTATCTCGAGATGGACCGTGGCTAGTCGATACGCTGACCATCCGCTCCGAAGAAATGAAGATGCGCTGCGGGCAGTTTGACGCGCAGCTTGGATGGTGCTGCCAGGACCATCTCGTTCTGAGTGAAGATTTTGAACGGCACATCGTGGAGCTTCAGGTGAAGGATGAAACCGAGGCCGGTCGGTTCGACAAGATCAACATCCACCTCGAGGCTGGCCTCAGGGTCGAGGATAACGCTTTCAGGCCGGATGCCGACCGTGAGTTTCGAGCCGGCCGGAAGCGGCAATGGCTTTTGAATTGGCAGCGCCGTTCCGTCCTTGAGGACGACGCAACCGCCGTCATTCAACGAGTAGGTCGCGTCCATGAAATTCATGCCTGGCGATCCGATGAAGCTGGCGACGAACAGGTTGGCGGGCCGCCGGTAAAGATCGAGAGGGCTGCCGACCTGCTGCACCCTGCCCTCGTTCATCGCCACGATGCGATCGGCCAGCGTCATTGCCTCGATCTGGTCGTGGGTGACGTAGACGGACGTTGCCTTCAACTCCTTGTGAAGGCGCTTGATTTCCGACCGCATCTGTTCGCGCAGGCGCGCGTCAAGGTTCGAAAGCGGCTCGTCGAACAGAAAGGCCGCCGGATCACGGACGATCGCTCTTCCCATGGCGACGCGCTGTCTTTGGCCGCCTGACAGTGCCTTGGGCCGACGATCCAGAAGTGCCGTCAGGCCAAGGACTTCGGCCGCGCCGGCGACAGCCTGGGCGATCGCGTCCTTCGGGCGCTTGCGCAGCTTCAGGCTGTAGCTCATGTTGTCGGCGACCGACATATGCGGATAAAGCGCATAGGACTGGAAAACCATGGCTATGTTGCGGCTCTTGGGTGCAAGATCATTGACGCGCGTGCCGCCGATCTTGATCTCTCCATCGGAGACATCCTCCAGCCCGGCGATCATCCGCAGCAAGGTGGATTTGCCACAGCCGGAAGGACCGACAAGCACGATGAACTCGCCATTCTCGATGGAAAGGTTGATTTCGTGAAGGACAGTGTGGTGGCCGTACGATTTACGGACGGCGTCGATGGTGATGGATGACATGTTCTAATTCTTTCAGCCTTTGACGGCGCCTGCAGTAAGGCCCTGGACGAGGAAGCGTTGAATGGCGAAGAAGAAGATCCCGACCGGAACGAGTGCCATCACGGAGGCAGCCATCATCTGGCCGAAGTCCACCGAGAACTTTGACACGAAGGTCAGGAGGCCGACCGGGAATGTCGATACCGACCCTTGCGAGATGAGCATCAGGGCGAGCAGCAACTCGCTCCAGGCAGCCGTGAAGACGAAGCCCAGGGTCGCGGCGATCCCCGGCAAGGTTAGCGGCAGGATGATGTGACGGAATGCCGTGAAGCGCGTCGCACCATCGATCATCGCGGCTTCCTCCAGATCCTGCGGCACGCCGTCGAAGAAGGACTGCATCAGGAAGGTGGCGAAGGGAATGTTGAAAGCGCTGTAGACAATGATAAGGCCAAAAAGACTGTTAGTTAGGCCCAGCGTCGAATACATCTTGAAGATCGGAGCAATCAGCATAGCCAGGGGAAACATCTGGGTCAGCAGCATCAGGGCGAGCATGGCGGCTTTGCCTCGAAAGGTGAAGCGCGACATTGCGTAGCCCGCAAGTGACGCGAGGACGGTAACCACAAATGCCGTCCCCAGCGATACGATAAGGCTGTTTTTGAAGAAGATCGGGAAATCGCTGTTGGTCAGCACATAGGCGTAGTGCTCGAACGTTGCCCGAGAGGGCCACAAACGAACGCCTTCGGAATAAAGGAGGTTGGTCGGCGTGACCGAGACCTTGATAAGCCAGTAGATCGGAAACAGGGCGAAGATCAGGTACGGCAGGAGCGCCAGCCTGTGCAGGAGGGTGAGGAGGAGCTTGGGTGTCTTCATTGTCAGTGACCTTTCAACAAGCTCTTCCGCAACACCATGATCAGTGCGGCGTAGATGAACAGCAGCAGCACCAGCACCACCGCGACGGCTGAGGCGTAACCAAAATCCAGCTGTTTGAACGCGATGGTGAAGATGTAGCTCGACAGGATTTGTGTGTGGTCAGCCGGTCCGCCATTTGTCATGACGACGATCAGATCGGCGAAGTTCGCGACCCAGATCGTTCGAAGAAGCACGGTGATCAGAATGGTGGGTGCCAGGAACGGCACGGTGATCGAGAAAAACCTCTGGATCGGCGAAGCGCCATCGATGGCGGCGGCCTCATAGAGATCGCGAGGAATGGACTGGAGGGCGGCAAGCAAGGTTATCGCGAAGAAGGGTATCCCGCCCCAAACGTTGGCGATGATCGGTCCCCACATTGCGGTCGCCGGATCGGAAAGGATGTTCTTGGGTTCCGACAGCAGGCCCAGCGCGCTCATCCAGTGCGGCAGCGGGCCGACCACCGGATTGAACAGCCATGCCCAGGTCAGGCCCATCAGCAGCGAAGGAACGGCCCAGGGCAGGAAAATCAGGGCCTGGGCAAGGCCACGGCCGAAAAATGGCTTGTCGAGCAGAAGCGCCAGAAAGAGTCCGAACATAAACTGCAGAACGACGGAGGCCGCCGTCCACCAGATCGTATTGAACAGAGCCCCATAGAAGATCTTGTCTCCAAGAATTTCACTGAAGTGTTGGAGCCCTATGTAGCCGCCGGAAAACGGATTGAGGATCTGCACGTCCTGAAAGGCGTAGGAAACGCCAAGTGCGAGAGGAACCAGGATGAGCGCGATAATCAGCAACACTGATGGTGCGGTGTAGAGATATGGCTCTATCATACGGCTCAGCCGCATGGACAATGGCGGCGTTCGACCGTTCGAGAACTGGGACGTCATGCGGATAACCTTTCTGAATGGCATCCTCATCGTGGCGGCTGGGTGCTGCGCTGGGAGTGCGCCGCCGCCTTGCCGCCACGACTTTGGAGCCGGAACGGAACCAAGGCAAGTACGTGTGCCCTGTCCCCATTCATGGTCGATCATCGAGCTTATTTAGTGGACAGGAACTTCTTCTCGGCTTTGGTCATGTAGTCCGCCCACTGATCTGCCATCGCATCACCAGAGATTTCGCCAAGCAAGGCTTGCTGCGACGTCTTGAGCGTCAGCACGTCCTTGAAGTAGGCAAACTCCTGCAAATACGTGGGCATCCGCATCGGCGTCATGTTCGGGTCTGCAAGCTCGTCGAACCAGCCCTTGAACTGGGGCGAAGCATAGAAGGGATCCTTCTGGGCCGACTTCAAAACCGGCAGAGTGCCGACCCGCTTGTTCCACTCCATGTTGCCCTCTGGGCCTTCAAGCGTGGAGAGCAGCTTCCAGGCGAAATCCTTGTTCTCGCTTTTGGCCATCATCGACCAGCCGACGTAACCGATCGTCGGGAAAGCCTTGCCGTCTGAACCCTTTGGCATGGAAGTCACGCCGAAATCCTCAGGCTTCATTCGATCCGCGATTGCGATGAGAGCGTCCGGATCCTGGTCCAGCATCGCGCAGGTGCCGGAATAGAAGCCGGCGACGACTTCGTTGAAACCCCAATTGACGCTGTCCTTCGGAGCAAGACCCTTCTTGTAGTAATCGACGAGGAAATTCAGGCCCTTTTTCCAGCCTGCATCGTTCAACGTCGAGACGCCATCCTTCGTGAAGAAATCGGATGAGCCGGCGTTGGAGGCACCAAACATCATCCAGCCGTTGAGGCCGCCAGGACCGCCACGCAGGCAATAGCCGGACTTGCCGGTCTTCTCGACAATCTTCTTGGAGACGTCGAGGAACTCATCCATGGTCTTCGGCGGCTCGCTCACACCCGCCTGAGCGAAAAGCTTCTTGTTGTAGAACATCGCCCGCAGATAAAGGCCGTATGGCAGCGTGTAGGCGGTGTTCTTGACATCGCGGCCCAGTGCAAGCGCCTGTTCGGTGAGATCGGACGTGTACTGCCACTTGGCAAGGTATGGCTCAAGGTTCTCGAGCTGGCCGTTGTTTGCGTAAAGCGACAGCCAATTGTCAGGCATTTCGACGATGTCCGGCACATCGCCTGCCGAAACCATGGTCGCAAACTTCTGGAATGCTTCACTCCAGGGCAGCGAGGTGATCTCGACTGTCGTTCCCGGGTTGGCCGCCTCGAACTTCGAGACGATGGACTTCAATGTGACGGTCCGTTCCGGACTTGTCAGGACTTCAACAATCTTAAGCTTCGTATCCGCGAACGCGGTGCTGGCCAACAACGACATTGCGGCCACAAGAATTAACCGTTTCATGCAATCCCTTTTTATTAGTATGATCTAAGCATGCTTGATGGCCAGGGGTCTCCAGGACATCTGAAAACTTTGTAAAGACGATTGGCGACAATTGTCAATCGACAATCTTGCGCATATTTATAAATCCGCTTATGCATTTGCTAGCGGGCCTCACCACGCCGGGCCCGCCACTGAAACAGCAAGCAGGATAGAATTATGAAGCTACTGCCTCTTACAGTCCGCGGCGCCTCCTTTCGCGATAGCGCAGGCCGAGAAGCTCTGTTAAGGGGCGTCAATCTTGGTGGCGATTGCAAATTCCCCTATCCCCACGGTGGCACCAATTACCCGTCAGATTTTTCCGACCATCGGACTGTCAGCTTCATTGGTCGGCCTTTTCCTCTGGAGGACGCCGGCGAGCATCTTGGCAGGTTGAGGCACTGGGGGTTCAACGTGCTTCGCCTGCTGACCACATGGGAAGCGGTCGAGCATGAAGGCCCGGGCATCTATGACGAGGCCTATCTGGATTATTTCACAGCCCTTTGCCGCAAGGCCGGAGAATACGGGCTGTATGTCTTTGTCGACTTTCACGAAGATGCCTGGAGCCGCATGACGGGCGGTAGTGGCGCTCCAGGCTGGGTGTTCGAAGCTGTTGGACTTGATTTCACCCAGTTCCACCCGGCGGGCCTGTCGCACGTCATGCAGCTGAAATACGATTACGCCCTGGGCGGTCGGCAGGACAGTTATCCCCAGATGACCTGGGGCTCCAACCATCGGCTTTCGCCCGGTGGCATCATGTGGACCCTGTTCTTCACGGGGCGGCTCTTTACGCCGGACTTTCTAATCGACGGCGTCAACGTTCAGGATTTCCTGCAGTCGCACTACATCGGCGCCATGAAGGCGGTCGCAGCGCGGGTCGCCGACTTCCCGAACGTGTTGGGCTTCGACACGTTGAACGAGCCCGTGCCCGGCTGGATCGGCAAGCAGATCAGCTATCGCCATTTGCGGCCCACTGCCGACAATCCCTCCAACCCGCGCATCGGCCTGGCTCTGTCGCCACTCGACAATCTGCTGGCCGCACAGGGAATCCCGATATCGGTTCCGCGCATCCTGCGCGACCCTGACACAGGTGCGTTTTCGGTCGGCGATGAGGAGATCATCAATCCCGACGGCATATCGATCTGGCTGCCGGGAAAAGCCTGCCCGTTCGAGGCTGCCGGCGCCTATACGGTGAAAGATGGCAAGGTTACCGCGATCGATGAAGATTTCTTCTGCGGTAGCAAGATCCGCCCGGTGAGTGCCGCCGAAGAAGCCTATGCACCGCTTTTCGACGGGGTTTCAGAGGCCATACAGGCCTTCAATCCGTCGTGGGCAGTGTTTGCCGAACTAGAGCCATACAGCATCTATGTCGGCGGTCCCTTCCCTAAGACCATGCCATCGCATTCGGTAAATGCCAGCCACTGGTACGACAGCTCGACGCTGTACACCAAGAGCTTCAATGCCGAGCAAGCCTATGACTTCACCACGCGCCAGATACTTTATGGCCGCGAAGCGATCAAAGCCAGCTATTTGAAACAAATGCAGGACATCGCCGATCTGTCCAAGACTTTAGGGCCCGATGGCGCTCCAACGCTGATTGGCGAATTCGGTATCCCGTTTGACCTCGATGGCGCGGCCGCATACCAAGCTTGGGAAAAAGGCGATCGAAGCAGCGCTCCCTGGCAGCAGCACATCGATGCATTGACGCTGACATATGAAGCGTTTGATGAACTGAAGCTGCATGGCACGCTGTGGAACTATACGGCGTCGAATCGCAACGCCTTGGAGATCGGCGATGGCTGGAACCAAGAGGATCTTTCGATCTACTCAGTTGACCAACGGGAAAATCCCGAGGATCCGAACTCGGGCGGTCGGGCCGTCGAGGGTTTCTGCCGCCCCTTCGTGCGCTTTGCGCAGGGAAATCTGATTGGACTGTCTTTCGCCGCCGACCAGCGTGTTTTCCATGCGGAGATCGAGGTCAACGGTGACATCGAGGCGGACAGCGAAATATATCTTCCGCGGCTCCATTTCGGCAACCAGCCAATCATCGAAACGGACGGCCCGTCGGCAAGCGTCGTCTACGACAGCGCGACACAATGCGCACTGATCCGCGCCGCACACGGATTGCTGCAAATCCGGGTGAAGCCCGAAACCAACTTGTAACACCGGGGCAGGTGTCGCAAGAAAGAGATAGTCATATCAGCCCGTTCGCGTCACTGAGACCGGGGATCGTGGAGGAGACAAATTCGATGGCACTGCGTTCTATTTCGCCGATCGTGAAGATGCCTATCGAGGTGCAGGCAACGGATGCCCTGCGCGACGCCATCGTCAATGGTGGCATCGCGCCGGGCGAACGCATCACGGAGCTCCAGCTATCGGAAGAAATGGGTCTGTCCCGGGCGACATTGCGCAGCGCTCTGCACCAGCTTGCCAAAGAAGGTCTGATGACCCTCATTCCCTACACAGGCTGGAGTGTCATCAGCATGACCTCCGTCGATGTCTGGGAACTTTACACGTTACGATCGGCTGTAGAGCGGCTCGCAGCCCAACTCGTCGCAAGAGCGATTGACGATCGTGGCACGAACGTCGTCCAGACCGCCTTCGCAAGCCTCGTCACCGCCTGTGAAACGGCGAACGGCAGTGCGATTGCCGCTGCGGACTTTGCCCTTCACAAAGCCATCATAGAACTGACCGGACATCATCGTTTGATAGCGCAATATGGCCTTATCGAGCAGCAGATACGGATATCAATCCGGTCCAGTGACGCGCTGATCGCCAGCGGCCACGAAATTATCGAGCAGCATAGACCGATCGTCGATGCCATCCTCGGCAAAAATCCGGAGCTGGCTGGGGCGCTCTCGGAGCAACATAACCTTACCGAGGGGCAGAAATTATCGGATCATCTCCGGTCGCGGGAGGAGACAACACCTCCAGCCGGCGAGCGGAAGCAGTTCATACGCGAACGGTAGAGCCCGTTCGACCATCCCAGACGGCAACGTCGTTGGCGTTCTTTCAAAGGAAATGCACGTGGATTTTGAGGATAGCACTCTCCAGCAAGCTTCCCGCATCGTCGCCCATGATGCGGCCCACGCTTACGATGCCGTGGTCCCGCCCATTGTGCAGACTTCGCTGTTCACATTCTCCAGCTATGAAGAAATGGTCTCGACATATCGCGGAGAGCTAAGCCGTCCTGTTTATACGCGAGGCCTCAACCCGACGGTTCGTGCCTTCGAAGACATGCTGGCAAAGCTGGAAGGTGCCGAGGACGCGCTCGGTTTCGCCAGTGGAATGGCGGCGATTGCCTCCACGGTCTTGTCTTTCGTCAAGCCCGGAGACCGGATCGTCGCAGTGCGACATATCTATCCCGATGCATTTCGGCTTTTCGGCACCTTGCTGGCCCGCATGAACGTCGCGGTGGACTATGTGGATGGGCGCGACCTCAGCGCAGTCCGCAAAGCTTTACCTGGAGCCAAACTGTTTTACATGGAAAGCCCGACGAGCTGGATCATGGAAACGCATGATGTCGGCGCACTCGCGGCGCAGGCCCGCGAATTCGGGGTTCTGACGGTCATCGACAACAGCTGGGCCACCCCGATCTTTCAGCAGCCGTTATCGCTCGGAGTGGATCTGGTTCTTCACTCGGCCTCCAAGTATCTCGGTGGCCACAGCGACGTCGTCGCCGGTGTCGTTGCCGGTTCCAGCGAACTCGTCGGGCGTATCCGTTCAGAAGCCTATCCCTATCTCGGAGGCAAGCTGTCGCCGTTCGACGCGTGGCTCATCCTCAGAGGCTTGCGCACCTTGCCAATCCGCATGAAGGCGCACGAGTCCTCGGCAGTCACCATTGCCCAACGGTTGCAAGCGCATGCGCATGTGGAGCAAGTCTATCATCCCGCCTTAGCCGGGGGCTTGCCGGCCGGTCTGACGGGCACATCAGGGCTGTTTTCGCTTGTTTTCAAGGAAAGCATCGATGTCAGCATGTTTTGCAATGCGCTCAAGTATTTCAAGCTTGGCGTCAGTTGGGGCGGCCATGAAAGTCTGGTCGTGCCGGCGGAAGTCGTCCTTCAGCAAAAAGCACTACCGAACTCAGCCCAAACTTTCGGCATCAATCCGCGGTCCGTTCGCCTGCACGTTGGGCTTGAAGGCACCGAGACGCTCTGGGCTGATCTCGAAAACGCAATCGCGACCGCGGCAGCCTGACCCGGATGGCGTCACCTGCTCTGCATCCGACAGCATAGGTACTTCGACAAGATCTCGAACTAGGGCCTTCTCGGCCAAAAGGCTGGAGCATCCATATGGCAAACTCGCTCAATCACCCTCCACTGTCGCCATATAGTGGGCCGAACCAACCCGACCTCGATACCGAGGAAATCTGCGCCGCCCGCGTCGATCTGGCGGCCTGCTTCAGAATGGCGGCGCGATATGACATGGAGGAAGGCATATGCAACCATTTCTCGGCTGTCGTACCCGGTTACGACGACCTGTTCATTGTTAATCCGTATGGGTTTGCCTTCAATGAACTGACAGCATCGATGCTGCTCATCTGTGACTTCCATGGCAATGTGATCTCCGGCAATGGCGCACCTGAGGCTACTGCCTTCTTCATTCATGCACGAATCCACAAGAATATCCCGCGGGCCAAAGCCGCTTTCCATACCCACATGCCCTACGCGACGGCGCTTTGCATGACCGAAGGCGACCCTCTGATTTTTGCAGGCCAGACGGCATTGAAATTCTACGGGAGAACGGCGGTCGACAGCGCCTATAACGGATTGGCCCTCGACGTCCGCGAGGGAGACCGCATAGCCGGCGCAATCGGCGATGCCGATATTGTCTTCATGAAGCATCATGGCGTCATGGTGTGCGCGCCCAATATCGCTGAAGCATGGGACGACCTGTATTACCTGGAGCGAGCATGTGAAGTGCAAACGCTGGCGCTCTCGACCGGACGGAAGGTCGAGCCGGTAGCTCCGGATATCGCGCAGGCCGCCTATCAACAGATGCGAGAAGGCGATCCGGAATCAGCCAGATTGCATCTGGAGTCGATTAAACGGACTCTGACAAGAGAGGAACCACAGTTCAGGGAATGAAGTTGGGTGCGAAGAGAATAACTCGCCGCCGTCATTTGCCCCAACAAGGTGTGATTTCGAACCTCCGGCTCGCCCGATCAAACCCAGCCGCTTTGATGGAACGCGAACCTCTGGTACCAATCGCAACCGGAAATGATTTCCGCGTACGGCCATTTCCGGGCTCCGACGCCTTGATACGATCTGCACCCTTGACCACTCACGCTGTGAGACGTTTTCCGAGCAATATCATTGAGTTGGCGCGTAAAGACGATTTATAGAACTGGCCTTCATGCTGGTCCGATCGATAACGGCACTTTAAGGGCTGCTCAAAAACAAACTCTCATAGATCCCACGTAGCGTACCACATGAGGCGAGACGTGCGTTAAAGATGGGGTGAGTTGGTTGCATCAACGCGTAAAGCTCACGGATTTCACCATCAGTTCCCTGATTGCTTCTTCCATTCCTCGTAGCGCGGCTTTCATTCGGCGTTGGCGTGGATCTCAGGGATGTCGGTCAAATTCGTGCCTTGTCCTTCTTCCGGACGTCCATCACGCGTCGGTCTGGTCAGCGGAGACTATCGAAGGTTCTGGCGAATCAGCTTCGCTCCTCGACCTCGAAACCGCGGACCATTTAGCCCCTATAACAGCAATCAACGCCTCAGCATCGTATGGTTTTCCCAGAACACCCGATTCAACTTCATTTTTGACGCTGGAGGTGTCGCCCGTCGCAAACACGATGGCCGCTGAAGGGCGCAGATTTCGAGCGCGGTCGGCCAATTCAAGACCGGAGGCACCCGGCAGATTGACATCGGTGACGAGCACATCGAACGGCACAGTTTCGAGCGCGGCCATCGCTTCTTCAGCACTGCCGGCTTCAACGACGATGTAGCCGGCATCCTGCAAAATCTCCGAGGTGTTCATGCGGATCAACGCGTCATCCTCGACCAGCAGAACCGTCAGCTGTGAAGTCACCAGCGGCGAAGCCTTGTTGACGACCTGGGCGGTCTGTGTTTGCGTGGTTGGTTGCGTCTCTGCTCCCGCTGACACAGCCCTTTGCTTGTCATTTCCCAGCAACGACCGGAATTTTCGCGCAAGCGCCTCACGCGTATAAGGTTTTGACAGCAGGTCGACGCCAGCATCGAGCTTGCCGCCGTGAACGATCGAGTTCTCGGTATAACCCGACGTGAACAGCACGGCGATGTTGGGCAGCCGCGCGCGGGCCTTGCGAGCCAGCTCCGGGCTTTTCAGCGTTCCGGGCATAACGACGTCGGTAAACAGAATGTCGATGGGAATGCCGCTTTCGATCACGTTGAGAGCACTCGATGCATCGACCGATTTCAAGACGCAGTAACCCAAGTCAGAAAGCATCGCGACGACCGTCTCACGGACCGCATCGTCGTCCTCGACCACAAGAACCGTTTCCGTACCGCCTGAGATCGGACCGGTATCGATGGCGACCTCGACGTCTTCGGACTGCAGGGCACGCGGCAGGTAGAGTTTGATCGTCGTCCCCTCGCCAACCTCGGAATAGATTTTGACGTGACCACCCGACTGCTTGACGAAACCGTAGACCATCGACAGCCCAAGCCCGGAACCCTTGCCCTCGGCCTTGGTCGAGAAGAACGGTTCAAAGACCTTTTCAATGATATCGGGCGACATGCCGGAACCGGTGTCGCTCACCGCAAGCATGACATATTGGCCGGGCGTTACTTCCTCGTGGGAAAGCGCATAGGCATCGTCGAGATGGGCGTTGGCCAGCTCGATCGTCAGCTTGCCTCGTCCGTTCATGGCATCGCGAGCGTTGATCGCAAGATTTAGCAAAGCATTCTCGACCTGTGCGGAATCGATGAATGTATTCCAGAGACCGCCGGTGACGACGGTTTCCACCTCTATCGCCTCGCCTATCGCCCGGCGCAGCATGTCGTCCATGCCGCGCACGAACCGGCTGACATTGACGACCTTCGGCTCAAGCGCCTGGCGCCGCCCGAAGGCGAGCAACTGGCTGGCCAGCTTCGAGCCGCGCGAAACGCCAGCCATCGCATTCGCAACCCGCGTTTCGGCACGCTGATTACCGGCAATATCCTTGACAAGCAGTTGCAGATTACCCGAGACGACCTGAAGCAGATTGTTAAAGTCGTGGGCGACGCCGCCGGTCAGTTTGCCGACGGTCTCCATCTTCTGCGACTGGGCGAGCTTTGCTTCGGCCTGACGCCGCTCGTCAATTTCGGCAATGACCCTGGCCTCTAGATTTTCATTGACGTGGCGCAGCTGTGCTTCGGCTCGCTCACGATGACGCACCTGACGCGCAAGTGCTTCGGCCTGCTCGCGCAAGGCGGCTTCTGCTGCACGCTGGTGGGTGATGTCGGTATGCACGCCGACCCACTCGATGATTTCGCCAGCCGTATCCAGAATGGGCAGGCCTCGGATAGCATATTCCCGCCAGGCACCATCGTGACGCATCACCCGGTGCTCATGAACGAACATGCTTTTGGCTGCGACAGCCGCCTGCCAGGCTTCGACCGTGGCGGCAACGTCACCTGGATGCACGGCGCTAGACCAGCCATAGCCTTGATATTCTTCCGGCGTTTGGCCGGTCAATGTCGCCCAGCCATGCTGTTCACCGATCATTCGGCCGTCGGCGCTATTGGTCCACAAAACGCCATGCACCGCATCCATGGCGGTGCGAAACCGGCCATTGCTGGCGGCCAAGGCCGCTTCACGCTGAGCACGCTCCTGAACATCAATGCCGAGAATATGCACGCCCGGGACTGAACCATCTGGCTCGATATGTGGCACATAGCGAACCTCTACTTGGCGCACGCCACCATCGCTGTGCGGTAGCTCAGTTTCAGAAACAATCGCTTCCCCGGCGAGAGCCCGCACAATAGATTCCCTGCGTTCTTCATAAGCAATCTGGCCGATGACATCGCGCACATGGTGACCGATCATGGTCTCTGGTTCAGCGCCGAACCAGTCTCGATAGGCGCCATTGGCAAAGCGATAGACGTGATCCCGATCAACATAGGAGATCAGCATCGGTACGGCATCTGTCACCCTGCGCAATTCTGCTTCGCGGTCGGCAAGCCGAGCTTCAGCCAACACGCGGGCGCTGGTGTCAACGATAGTGCACATCACGCCACCGACATCGCCATCGCCGTCATAGACCGGCGTGTAGAAGAGATCGAGGTAGAGGGTTTCTGGCCCATGAGCCCGGTTGAAAACGATCGGCTGGTCCCGATGGGACACCGTTTCGCCTCGCAAACCGGCTTCAAGGATGGGGCGATTCCAATCCCAGACTTCCGGGAATGCCGCGGAAACAGGGGTTCCCAGTGCCATCGGATGGCGCTCGCCGGCAATTTCGCGATAGGTATCGTTGTAGATCATGACATGGTGCGGACCCCACATCAGAACCTTGGCAACCGGCGAATTTACGATGTTGGCAACCGTCGTCCGCATCGCGGCGCTCCATCCATCGATGGAGCCGGCGAGACTTTTGCTCCAGTCTTTGGAACGTATAAGTTCGCCGCACTCACCACCGTCGATCAGCCACGGTTTTCCAATCGGAGATGGTGCCACAGCGCCTGCGGCGCGCAAGCTGCACAAAGCAGCGCGGACAACCTCGCTAGCATTGGCGTAGTCGCCTGTTGCCAGGCTGTCGTTGATGAAACCCTCCAATTCAGGGGTCAGCGAAACATTGCGAGATTGACGTTGTGCCATGTCGTCATCTGACAGCAACATTTGACTGTGTCAACAAATGTCATGGTGCAGAGAGACGATTAGCTGAACGTTTGCAAGCGCACATGCTTAGGCACGATCGACTGCAGGCAAACAACATTGAGGATGGACCGTTGATCGATGCAGCCGTCAGTCCCGTAAGTATGGGCCATTACGATGATCTCGCTGTACGCGATGGACAAGCGCAGATGAAAATGGCTTGGGGATAAAGCTAGCATTGTCTGGGATATCGCCTGGCGCTGGGCTGGCCACTCCAGATGCCACGACGACGCAGATGTGCGGCCAGCGCTCATTTACTGGCCGAGCCAACTGGAACCCGTCCAGCTCGCCCGGCATTTGCACGTCGGTGAACAGCAGTTTGAAAGAGGAATGATTCTCCAAGATTTGAAAGGCATGATCCGCCGTCCTTGCCTCAACGACTGCATAGCCTTCCTTGGAGAGGAGGTCGGCCGTGTACATCAGGATTATAGGCTCATCATCAACCACGAGCGAGATTGGTTGCTTGAGAATGTCGAAGTGTGCGTTTTTCATGGGTGGCAAAGCTACTCAATCGCCCATTGTTCTAAAAGCTTATAAAATAGTATTTTTTGGAGGCATCAGCACACCACGAAAAGCTGGAAATGCTATTTTTCCGATATGGGGGCTCAAGAGAACCTAAAGCGCAATGACAAAGGCCGACCTTGCGACCGGGCTTCCGAAATATCATTGATCAGTTCATTTAAAGTTTGTTAAACAGAGCCTCGAGTTGCGAAAAATTCAATTTTTGACCTCAAGGCCATTCGTTTACCGCTAGCATGCTGCTTTACCGGTCGCTACAAGGTCCACGGGGACAATTGCTGCGTCAGATCGCTCGCCCTGAAGGTGCATTGGAACGCGTCCGGCGCGCCGTAACGTGGATCAGGGATTACCCCGACACGCAGCTCCGCATCGATGCCCTTTGCGATGCCAGCGGCATGAGCCGTGCAAGCCTGCATCGCCATTTTCTGGCGATAACCGGTTTCAGTCCTCTCCAGTATCAAAAGCATCTCCGGTTGCAGGAAGCGCGCCAACTGTTGCTGGCGGGCGGCCATCGTGCGTCTAATGCCGCGTTCGCGGTCGGATACGAGAGCGCCTCGCAATTCAGCCGTGAATATCTTCGGCAATTTAGGGCGCCACCTGTGCGGCATGTCCAGGAGACACGTCAAGCGATTGAACGACGAAAGGCGGCTTAGCTTGTTGCGCCTTGACAACATCTGAACTGGCACCGAGCTCAAATGAGCTAAGTGTTTGGTGGATCGGACTTCGCGGCGCAAAGCTGATTTACCGAACTTGTAGAACCATCAGATTTAGGCCGCCGGCATTGTCTTGGCGATCGGACTGGTCAATCAATGATGTCTTGGCAAGCAGGTTGGTGTTATCGGCCGCTTAAACAATATTCTCTATAATTGGTGGTCAGGACATCAGATGGATACGCAATCTGATTGCATGACGCAGGTCCTCAGCTCTTGGCATCTGTGCTGCGGCCTATAGGGCGTTCGCGGCTGGCAATTCCTGAGCATGGCATTGAAATCGCAGAATGCCGGCGTTTCAGGCCGCATTCTCGTTCCAGACATTCCAGGCGGTCCGATGAACAAAAAGCTCGTTGTCATTTCTTTGGTTCTGACCGTCCTATCCGTCTTTTGTCTCTCAGTACTATGGGAATATGGCTTCGAGAAGATAATATCAGAGGCTATCGGCGTTTCGTATCATGAGCAATTCGAAGATGAAGAGAGATGGCGTTTTATTTGGACGACCACCCTTTTCGCAGCTCTTGCGGTCTTGGCGCCCACGGGGTTGTTGCTATGGCTAGAAAGTCGACTTTCTTTGTCGTACGAACAACTGAACCAAGCACGGTGGCACGCAGAGGATCTGGCAAGAACGGACAGCCTCACCGGCCTGCCAAATCGCCGCGCTTTTTCTGAGGAACTCGCGAAGCTTTCTCACCGTAAGGCGTTTGAATTTTCCGTTTTGATTGTAGATCTTGACGACTTCAAACCTATCAATGATCTTTATGGGCACGCGACCGGCGACGCTGTTTTGATTGCCTTGTCCGAAAAGCTACGAGCGCTGCTTCTTCCAGGTATTTCCATTTCTAGAATTGGGGGCGATGAATTCGGCGTCATTTTAGATCCTAGTGGTTACCGCCTGACATAAGAGTCCCGTATGGGATTCCATTTGCTGGGTTGGCATGCGAGTCTGGCGCATGCGCACAGGAATATCGTTCACCGTTTCGCCAACAGATCACCAACGCCTAATGGCCTTGACCAGGGATCGCAATGCGCCCCAAAAGCACGTCTGGCGGGCCGAGATCATCCTGCTGAGTGCCGATGGCGTCGGGACTGTCGAGATTATGCGCCAGACCGGCAAATCGAAGACCTGCGTATGGCGCTGGCAAGAGCGCTTCGCCACAGAAGGCGTCGAGGGTCTCCTGCGCGACAAGACGCGGCCGTCGCGTATTGTGCGGCTCGGACCCGATGTCGCCGAGCGTGTGGTGGCCCTGACGCTGGCTGATCCGCCGGGCGAGACGACGCACTGGACGGCCGACATGATGGCGACGGCCGCCGGCATCAGCGCCAGCGCAGTCAGGCGTATCTGGAAAGCGCATGGCCTCGCACCTCATCGGTGGCGGCAGTTCAAATTGTCCAACGACCCGAAATTCGTCGACAAGCTGCGAGACGTTGTCGGCCTCTATGTTGATCCGCCAGCCCACGCCGTCGTGTTGTCGGTCGATGAGAAAAGCCAAATCCAGGCGCTCGACCGCACCCAGCCGGGCCTGCCGATGAAGAAGGGTCGGCTCGGCACCATGACCCACGACTACAAGCGGCACGGCACAACCACGCTGTTTGCCGCCCTCAACGTGCTCGACGGCACCGTCATCGGTCGCAACATGCAGCGTCATCGTCATCAGGAGTTCATCCGCTTCCTCAACGCCATTAACGCCCAGGTGCCGGACGACAAGGCCGTCCACGTCATCCTCGACAACTATGCTGCCCACAAGCATCCCAAGGTGAGAGCCTGGCTCGACCGTCACGAGCGTTTCACCTTCCACTTCACTCCGACTTCAAGCTCATGGCTCAACGCGGTGGAGGGTTTCTTCGCCAGGCTGTCGAAGCGGCGTCTGAAACGCGGCGTTTTCCATTCCGTCGTCGATCTCCAGGCCGCCATCAACCGTTTCCTCGTTGAGCACAACAAAAAGCCAAAGCCCTTCACTTGGACCGCCGATCCCGACAAAATCATCGCCGCCGTTAAACGCGGGCACCAAGCGTTAGATTCCATCCACTAGTCAATCGTTATCCAATTCCGACGAGCTTGCGACCACCTTTCTAGAAACAATGAAACAGCCGCTTCTAACTAATAACCGACAGTTCAATTTGACTGCAACTATTGGCATTTCATCATCACCAGCGGACGGCAAAGATGCTGAAGCAATTCTTCACGCAGCTGATACAGCAATGTATTTTGGAAAACGTACCGGGAGCGGTAGAGCTCATCGATTTAATCAAAGCATGGACGACGACATCCGGGGCAGCGCCGCACTAGTTCAGGATTTGCGCGAGGCCATCGCTGACGGTGACATACGACCGCATTACCAGCCGCTGATGTCACTGCACACCGGCTTGGTGACCGGCTTTGAGGTGCTTGCTCGCTGGTATCGTAAAGATGGTACTATAACGCCACCCGAAAGTTTCATCAGTGTGGTAGAAAAGACAGGCTTGATGGAGGCAATGACGTTCTCGATTTTGCGGCAGACTTGCGTCGATGCTAAAAGGTGGCCATTACATCTAAAAATGGCGGTGAACATATCGCCTTTACAGTTTGCTGATCCTGAGCTTCCTGAAAAGCTGACAACTCTCCTCGACACAGCTAATTTTGCAGCGGAACGAATTGAGATCGAAATTACTGAAAGTGCGCTGATTTCTGACATGGATGCCGCCCTCGCGAACGTTTCCTCACTCAAGAAGCTGGGCATGAAGATTGCTCTTGACGATTTTGGAACTGGTTACTCCAGCCTTGGGCATTTGCGCGAAATCCAGTTTGATAAAATCAAGATTGATCGTTCGTTTGCCACGACGATGCTAAGCTCTCCCAAAAACGCTTCGATCGTCGCAAGCATAATAGAGTTGTGTCACAGTTTAGGGCTAGAGACCGTTGTCGAGGGCGTGGAAACAATTGACCTCATGGATAGGTTGACCTTAATTGGCTGCGAATACGGTCAAGGGTATTTCTTCAGCCGGCCTCTACCAGCGGACGGCGTACAGGCTTACCTCGAAATTTCGCAAGTCCACTTGAAGCGAAATGAGGTGCACGCGGTCTTCTGATCATCTTGCCTTACGCCACTAATCGTTAGTTCTCTCTTGGAGATATTCATGAGTTGTGGATCCGTGCTGATTGACGCATCGCACGGCTTAGCCTGGCTTGACACAACGATCCAGCTGACTAGCCAAAGAATGAAACAACCTGAAGTAGAGACGTTAGGCGGTTCGTCTTGCGTGAAATCCGCGATTGGGGCGCCGGGGCAGCCCGTCAAGGGTAGTTCGATAGGCGGCTATCAGAAGTAACGACAGATGCGCGGCGACGAGGTCAGTAAACTTCCGCGGGCCATTCCGCTGCGCAGTGGCGCCTGGCGTCGCTACCCGAGAGTTTGCCAACAGCCCAGATTTACGCGCTTTTGGCGTCGTTCCATGCGGATCTGCTATTTGGTCGATGAGTCTATGCCATTGCCAGACGCGTCACCGATCTTGGCCCTCGCTGTGCGGATGTGGTCAAACTGCGCATTGAGGACATCGATTGGCGGAACAGAACAGTCATGATCGCTTGCCCAAAGACGCATTTCATAGACTGCCTGCGTTGCCCGGGGCAATAGCCGAATACCTCAGGTACGAGCGGCCTCAGAAGGTAAGCCAGGCGATGTTCATTCGTCTTGTCGCGCCATATGATTGGCCGGTGCAGACAGGCATAGCCAAGCGTGCAGTCATCTCCGCGTTTCGCCGGTGCGGTTGCGATCGGTGCGAACTGAGTGTTCTGCGCCGCAGCGTTGCAAGCCGACTTGACGTACGCAACCCCCGATAACTGCATATTGTGAGACGGGTCACCCAGTCCGTGTGCGAACATTTAGTCTAGTACCAGACCTTCCAATGTTGGCCTCGATCTCGAAAGACGGCGTCAGGCTGGAATGTATTGGATTATCCTATTGGCAATTCAAATAAACCTATTCTTCATTCAAGTCATGTAACGTTTACCAAGATTATTACATTCCTCACTGCGCAGATGATGGGCCTTCACCATGCAGAACATCCCGATTATAGGTAAATTCCTGTCCATCATGGCCTTGTTTGGGCTATTTGCGATTGGCGTCGCCGCTTATGCCGCTTTCCAGATTAAAGCAACCGATACTGCTTACAGTGATCTTCTAGATCACGAGACAATTGCTGCGATGTATTCCGCTCGCGCAAATCGAGCCCTGCAGGGCTCACGCGCCGCCATCGGCGACCTATTGATAGCGCGATCGGATGAGACCAATAATACGGCAACAAAAGAATTCCAGACGCAACATGACAATTTCATCAAGTATATGGATCTGGCCATTGCGGCCCTTCCCTCCTACGCGGACGCCCCTTCGCTAAAGGCGGATAGCCTGGCGTTGATCGATAACGCTTGCAGCAACACGATTACTCTCGCCAAGAAATCAACGACGGCAGAAGACATCACGGCGAGCCAAGGGGTATTTCTGAACGAATGCCAGCCAGGTTTCGCAACTTTGGCGCCACGATTTACGAAAATGGTCGACTCCATCTCTGCTATCAGCAGCCAAAGCAGTGACGGCCTCACCGTATCCTCCAATAACACAGCAGTTCTTACCATCGTCGGGGTTGTCGGCGGACTTCTGGTTGTCCTTGCAATTGGCTTCTTTGCAATCCGTTCGTGGCTGGTGACGCCGATCCGGGGCCTGGCTGAAACTATGGGCACGCTCGCCGGCGGCGACCTGTCTGCAAACGTTGCCGGTACCGAGCGCCGTGACGAAGTTGGAACGATGGCAAAGGCCGTTCAGGTCTTCAAGGACAACGGCCTGCGCAGCCTCCAGATGGAGCAGGAAGCAGCCACCGTCCGCAATACAAGCGAAGCCGAACGTGCGCGCACTGCAGAGGCAGACCAGAAGCGGACGAGCGAGATGGCTCAGGCTACGTCCGGTCTTGGCGAAGGCTTGCAGCATCTCTCCAGCGGCGACCTCACCTTCCAGCTCAACGAACCGTTTGCGGCTGCCTTCGAAGGCCTGCGGTCGGACTTCAACAACACCGTCGAACGCCTTCGCGAGACACTTTCGTCTGTGAGCCAGGCAACCGGCTCAATCGACAGCGGCTCCCGCGAACTGAGCCAGAGCGCCAACGACCTTTCCAAGCGGACCGAGCAGCAGGCTGCGGCCCTTGAAGAAACTGCCGCGGCGCTCGACCAGATCACCACCAACGTCGCCAATTCCTCCAAGCGTGCCGAAGAAGCTCGCTCGGTGGCAATCGAGGCCAATCAGTCAGCCCGTCAATCCGGCGAGGTCGTCTCCAATGCTGTCGATGCCATGCAGCGGATCGAGCAATCCTCCACCCAGATCTCGAACATCATCGGCGTCATCGACGAAATTGCCTTCCAGACAAACCTCCTGGCCCTGAATGCAGGCGTCGAGGCGGCACGTGCCGGCGAGGCCGGCAAGGGTTTTGCCGTTGTCGCGCAGGAAGTGCGTGAACTGGCTCAACGCTCGGCGCAGGCAGCAAAGGAAATCAAGGGCCTGATCCGCAATTCGGCGACCGAAGTGGAAAGCGGCGTCAAACTGGTGACCGCAACAGGCGAGGCCCTCAAGATCATCGAAGGCCAGGTCATTTCGATCAACACCCAACTCGACGCGATCGCGACCTCCTCGCGGGAACAGTCGATCGGACTTGCCGAAGTCAATACGGCCGTCAACCAGATGGACCAGGTTACCCAGCAAAACGCGGCGATGGTCGAGGAAGCCACGGCGGCCAGCGTCTCGCTAGCAGACGAGTCCGACAAGCTTCGCCAGCTGATCAGTCAGTTCCAGCTCGGACGTAGCGCTCCATCCACGACAAGCACCAAAAGCAGAATCACCAGCCATGCTCCAACCCCGATCCACGCAGGGCAGAAGCCTGTCGCCTCCCCGGCAAGGCGCATGGTAGGCCAGGTCGCAAAAGCATTTGGCCTCAACACCGCCGCCAAAGCCGAAAGCTGGGAGGAGTTCTGAAGTAGGAAATCGGCGAACGGCCCCCCGGGCACGCTGTGTAGATTGTCAGAATCGAGAGCAATAGTTTGCTTATAGGAGAGCTTGGAAGAGACCGAGCTGCTGGCAGTCGACAATCCTCTCTGGTAGAAAACAAGAAAACCAGAATAGAAAATGGTAATGAATTCAATTGAGCGACTTGGTGTAAGTTCGAGGATGATGTTGCTGATTGCAGTAGCAATCTTTCCGTTTGCAGCATTGATTGGAATTGGGGTTTTTTATTCCTATGGCGAGGCCGACAAGGATGCGCGTGAGACTGTCTCTTACGATGCGCAGATAGGCGCGGCGCGGTTTTCCCGTAGTTTTGCTGATGCTGCTACAGTACTTGCTACATTGGCAGCCGTCCCACAGCTCAAGACCTCGGATCGGGCGGCATGCGACGCCGTTCTGAGCGAGGTAGTGAAGACATCCGAGGTATTCACTACCGTGGGGGTTGTAGGCGCCGACGGCAATATCCTTTGTCACAGCCGCATTCACGATGCTGCAAAATTTGGCGACCAAAAGCTCTCAACCAAAGCGGCAGCCTCTCCGCCGGGTAATCTGATCGTCGGTGATTTCATGATTGGCCCAGTCAGTAAGCGTCCTGTAGTTGCTGTTGCAATGAGATTGCATAATACGCAAAATGATATTCCTCGTGTGGTGTTCGGTTCGCTTGATCTTGCCGGATTTCAAACGCTGGCCGAACTGGTATCCGGTCCAAAGCATCACTCCGTAGCGCTGATAGACATTAGCGAAAATCGCGTCCTGGCGCGTTACCCGGACGTGTTTGCTTTCGGCGAACAGTTTACCGGCCATCCCCTCATTAAAGCTATTTCGGAGACACCGACAGGCGGGACTCTTGACAGCGTTGGCTTCGACAATGTTAGGAAGTTCTTCGGCTACGCGCCGATAACGGCCGCGCAAGGTAAAACGTTTACTTTGGCGATAGGCCTTCCCGAGAAAGAAGCGTTCATGAGCGCAACTGAGCGAGCGAAATGGGCAATCGGCCTTTCTGTGACCGCATTTGTAAGCGCGCTGATATTCGCAGCTTTGCTAGCCTATCAGCTTCAGGTGCGACCCATAGCACAGCTCACCCAATTCGCGGAAGGGATCGGGCAAAGTAGCAATGATCAGCACGAGTTTGTGGCGGCTTGGCAAGCACCTGAGTTCAAGAGGTTGGCCGTTACCTTGCAGGAAAGTGCTCGGCATGTTGAGTTGCGCAATGAGGCACAGTCCAGGATAATTGACGGCGAAAAGAGATTCAGGCTCGTTGCGGACAACACTGCGGACATGATCAGCGCTGTAGATAACACGGGCAAAACTACGTTTGTGTCGGGAGCCAGCAGAGAAATACTCGGCTACGAGCCTGAGGAGCTAGTCGGCACACAGGCCGGAGCGTTGGCCGTGAGCACGGACGTGGAACAGCTCAACACCATGTATCGTGTGTTGGCCGAAACTGGCGGAACCGTGAAAGCTAGATACCGAGTCAGACGAATGGATGGCAGCATTATCTGGGTGGAGGTCGGTGGCAAAAGGATGGCCGATGAAAGCGGCTTTGTGTTTACGATGCGGGACATCTCAGAGCGCAAGGCCATGGAGGACGACCTGGAGAGCGCCAATTGGGAACTTGCCCGCTTAGCCACGACCGATGCGCTGACTGGCCTCGCAAACCGCCGACGTTTCGATGAGGTCCTGGTGGAAGAGGTCGGTAGAGCCAACCGCGAGCGACTGCCGTTGTCTATATTGATGATCGATGTCGATCGCTTCAAAGCCTTCAACGACCAATTTGGTCATCCTGCCGGGGACCACTGTCTCCAACTGGTTGCCGAGGCCATCAGTGTAAGTGTCAGACGACCCGGCGATCTCGCAGCGCGATATGGAGGCGAGGAGTTCTCCGTAGTTCTTCCAAATACATCGGCCGAGGGTGCCGCTACCGTTGCCGAGAGCATACGCAAAGCAATCGAAAGTCTTGGCTTGCCGCACCCGCGTTCAGAATTCTTGACGGTGACTGCAAGCATCGGTGCAGCGAGCGTAGGCCACCAGTTCCCCAAGGAAGCGTCAGTAATCTTGGGAAAGGCGGACACCGCGTTGTACTCCGCCAAATCGTCCGGCCGAAATCGGTTCATCGCCATTCCAGAATCAGAGGTAGGCTAGTGACCTTCTTGCCCTGCACCAATGGTGCTAATTGCACTGTTGACCTCGGCGACAATCTTGTGTTTTCAACTATTTGTTGATTTCCACTGAGAAGTGACCAATGTTTAAATCCTCCCATGCTTAACTTGAGGGACTATGCAGTAATCGACACGGCATAATTATGCGTCGATCCGACGCTGGCTCGGTGAACTCACCAACAAAGATCACATCGCAATAGGTAACGTTTCGTTTCACAATCATTGTGCCTTTCGCCAATATCTAATTTGCTACGCCGCCCAGGACCGATACTGCGCCGTAGAGCAGGACACCTGTAACTGCAGCTGCTATGATACTGAGGACGATACCGACCAGAGTGATCAGCCCATCCTTTTCCATAAGACCTATCGCGAGAACCACCAGCGATATGACTGGCAGGAAGTTACCGAGCGGAATTGGTAGAGCGATTGCGACTGCCATGACCAAAACTGGTGAGCCAATCAACGTCTGTGCAAACGGACCTGTTAAGGGTTTCAGACGATCCGTTTGCACCAGACGCTCTATCCGGAATACGTGGGGTGCCGCGTATCTGACAACGAGTTCTAGAACTTTTGAGGAGAGCCTGCGATCATTCAAAAAGCCAGGAAGCCATACAGACCTGCGGCCAATAGCGATTTGTGCTGCGACGACTGCTAATGCAGTTCCGAAGACAAGACCTATCGGACCGGGAATGGGGGTTATACGCATCCTCACTGACTAGAACCCATTTGCCCATTCTCTGCGCCCAATTGACATTATGCGCCACGGCTGGGTTTCGAGCTTTCGCCAAGCATCGAAGCAGTGAGCGACAATGTCGTCGTATGATTTGGTTCGACAGCCAGTTCTCGCGCATGAAGAGCCAGAGGTTCCCAACCGGGTTAAGCTCGGGCGACTTCGCCGGCAATGGCAAAATCGAGATGTTGGCAGGCACGACAAGGTTGTTGGACATGTGCCATCCCGCCTGGTCCATGATGAGGACGGCATGCGCGTCATCGTTTCAAAACTGGGGCGGCGTTTTTAGCGCCGCCCCGTCGAGATTAATCAGTTGCCGCCGGCCTTGTCATCGGCCGAACGATTTCCGCAGGTGGATCCGTCGCTGGCCTTGTCATTGTGATGCTGGCAGTTCCCAGCAAATGCGCTCGTCGACGACGCAACCGTTAAAAGCAGCGCCAATACAATCTTTTTCATGTCCCCCCCATCGCTATCGACATCGATAGCGTGAGTCTAATCAATCAAATCTCTCCATGGTTGTCTAACGATGAAACTTATCGCGGTGTTCTTGTATACGGGCAAATATTCCCTATGCGTGCCATATCTCTTCTAAGCTGGTCACTGGTCGAGGAGGCGCGCGATCCAAAGACCTGCTATCGTTAGGCTACTCACCCAAATGGCTGCGACGAACGCCATAAAAAGTATGCTGCGGATCGTTCTCATTGCTTCAGATATGCCCAGGAACCAACAATGATCGATCGTGTCCCGCCGGGTGGTGTAGGTTGTGGAGGGTAGCAAAGGCGAGTGCCCGCGCGCTTCCATAGCGCTGTAGCGGGTGATCGGCTTTGCGGGCGGCCACCAGTGTTTTCCGTTAGGGTCGGGTTGTTGAAGACCAACCTGACGGAAAGATCACCGATGACCAAAGACATGATGGACGTGCGCTCGCTTGTTGAGAAGAGCGCGGATGCAGATTTATTGCGTGAGATGATCGGTTTTGCCGCCGAGCGGCTCATGGAGCTGGAGGTCGGCTCAGCCACAGGTGCCGATTTCGGCGACAAGAACCCGTTGCGGCTTGCTCAGCGCAACGGCTACCGTGACCGTGATTGGGAAACCCGAGCTGGGACCGTGGAGCTTCGCATTCCGAAGCTGCGCAAGGGCAGCTACTTTCCGAGCTTCCTCGAACCCCGCCGCATGGCAGAGAAGGCTCTGACGGCGGTCATCCAGGAAGCTTATATCCAGGGCATCTCGACCCGTTCAGTTGACGACCTGGTCAAGGCCATGGGGATGAGTGGCATATCCAAAAGCCAGGTGAGCCGTCTCTGCGAAGAAATCGACGTTAAGGTGAAAGCGTTCCTCGACAGACCGATCGAAGGCGACTGGCCATATCTATGGGTCGATGCGACCTACCTCAAAGTCCGACGCGGCGGACGGGTTGTCTCTGTCGCTGTCATCATCGCCGTCGGCGTCAACAGTGATGGCCGGCGCGAGGTCCTGGGTATGGAGGTTGGCACGTCAGAAGCCGAACCGATCTGGACGGAATTTCTGCGCAAGTTGAAACGCCGAGGATTGCGCGGCGTCAAGCTTGTCATCTCCGATGCCCATGAAGGTCTCAAAGCGGCCGTGACCAAGGTTCTCAATGCCACCTGGCAGAGGTGCCGGGTTCACTTTATGCGGAACGTCTTGGCGCATGCCGGAAAGAGCGGTCGGCGGGTCGTCTCCGCCTTCATCGCAACGGCCTTTGCCCAGGAAACACCGGAGGCGGCCAGCGCTCAATGGCGTAGTGTCGCCGACCAGATCAGGCCGAAAGTGCCAAAACTTGCCACCATCATGGACGATGCCGAAGACGATGTTCTGGCCTACATGACCTTCCCGAGAGAGCACCGGGCAAAGCTACACTCGACCAATCCGATCGAGCGTCTCAACGGCGAAATCAAGCGCCGCACTGATGTGGTCGGTATCTTTCCCAACGACGAGGCAATCGTCCGTCTTGTCGGGGCGCTGCTGCTCGAACAGAACGATGAATGGGCCGTGCAGCGCGCCCGGTACATGACCCTTGAGACCATGGCCCAAATGAGCGATGATCCCCAAATCAGTTTGCCAGCAGTGGCTCGCTGATATCCCCTCCGACCTCAGTCGGAAAGCACGGCAATCAGCCGCGACCTACACCACGTCCAGGGGCACGATCCAATGATCAGGACTTCAGAGGCATCTACGTCGCTGTCGGAACTGTTGCAACAGGACTGACGACATCAGCGCTTCTGTGGGCCGGTGCCCACGAGTAAGCCCAATGGACTCCAACTGCCACAGCGGCCCAAAACGCGAAAACAAACGTCACGGCGGCAATGACTAAAAGCTTGGTGTTTTTAGTCATTGATCTTTTGCGGCTAACCGCATTGCCCGCAGTCGATTTGTCTTCTCCACCCTTGCCTGTCGGCGCTTTTCGGTGTCATCCAATGCAAACCGAGTGGCCTCTTCTGCAAGAAGTCGTTTCTCTTCCTTCGTCTTTACTTCGCGTTTTTTTCCATCGGTCATTGTCGGGTCAATACACTGACGTCGTCGAGACGAGCCTGTACCACGGTCGAAAAATTGTGTGTTCCGGTCGACAGGATACAATCAACGGCACTCGCAACCGCGCGACGGCCATCGTCACTTTCGATTTCAACACCTCTCTTCGTGCACCATATTCTGACGGCGCCTAAGACAAGCTCGATTTGATGGTCATCTAGGGACATAAGTAGTTGGAACATGCCATGCCTCGACCCCGGTAGACGGCGAGAGCAAAACGAAAACCCCCAAGCGATCCCGCCAAGAATATCTCTAGGATCGATAATAAACAGGGGTAGTTTAGTCTAGCAAGGAGTTAAGTGTTAAGTAGAGAAATACATATTTGCAACCTAGTGGATGGAATCTAACGCTTGGTGCCCGCGTTTAACGGCGGCGATGATTTTGTCGGGATCGGCGGTCCAAGTGAAGGGCTTTGGCTTTTTGTTGTGCTCAACGAGGAAACGGTTGATGGCGGCCTGGAGATCGACGACGGAATGGAAAACGCCGCGTTTCAGACGCCGCTTCGACAGCCTGGCGAAGAAACCCTCCACCGCGTTGAGCCATGAGCTTGAAGTCGGAGTGAAGTGGAAGGTGAAACGCTCGTGACGGTCGAGCCAGGCTCTCACCTTGGGATGCTTGTGGGCAGCATAGTTGTCGAGGATGACGTGGACGGCCTTGTCGTCCGGCACCTGGGCGTTAATGGCGTTGAGGAAGCGGATGAACTCCTGATGACGATGACGCTGCATGTTGCGGCCGATGACGGTGCCGTCGAGCACGTTGAGGGCGGCAAACAGCGTGGTTGTGCCGTGCCGCTTGTAGTCGTGGGTCATGGTGCCGAGCCGACCCTTCTTCATCGGCAGGCCCGGCTGGGTGCGGTCGAGCGCCTGGATTTGGCTTTTCTCATCGACCGACAACACGACGGCGTGGGCTGGCGGATCAACATAGAGGCCGACAACGTCTCGCAGCTTGTCGACGAATTTCGGGTCGTTGGACACTTCGCGGTCTCCGGGAGCTGGGCGATGCTCATGCCACCTTCAGCCCGAATGTCTTTCAGGCCGTCCGTGCCGTTGCTTCCCGTTCCCGACAGGACGATCGCTATCGACCTCTCCTGTTGCTCGCGGGCGAGCGATCTGAACAGAACATCAACAGGGTGGCGCAGGCCGCGGGGTTTGCCAGGTTTCGATACGCGAAGAATGCCGTCACGAACTTCGACATCTGTGTCTGTAGCAATGACGAAGACCTGGTTTCCAACGATGGGCATGCCGTCGGCGATCTGGACGACGCTCATAGCTGTATGGACGCTGAGAACATGCGCCATCTCGCTCTCACGGTCAGGGTCAGGGTCGAGGTGGAGCACGACAACAAATGCACAATCACTTTCGGTAGGCATCGCTTCAAAGAAGATGCTGAGCGCTTCTATGCCCCCCGCAAACGCCCCAACGCAGATGATCTGTAACGCCGCTTCGCGGTCGAATTTACCCTTGGCACCGACCGAGCTGCTGTCCGATGGACATGCTTTTGACGATCCGTCTAACATGTCGGCCCCACTGACGGAGATGAAAATTCCCTCCCCGCTGAATCTGCATTCTACTGTAGGAATCCGCGGCAGCCTCAACAGTACCATGTCAACGGTCTTCTATGCGGAGTTCGACTTAAAGTGGGGTGCCAGACGAAGTGTTGCGAAACTCGCGTGGTCCTAACAGCGTTTGGTCGAAGCTTCGAGTCATCTGGCTGCATCAGTGCTTAAAGTCATTTTCCCGAACCTGAGTATTGACAACATGCTGTCATGATCCAGTTACGACGGCATGAAGAGAGATCCCAGCTTCCCCCTCGTTCGCAACCTTGTCATTACCGTGTTCGAGACGAACGGATACCTGACAGACCTCGGCAACAAGTTGGTTCGGCCCGCCGGACTAACCGCCGCATGGTGGCAGGTGCTGGGCGCACTCGGCTATTCCCTGGTGCCGCTCACGGTCGCCCAGATCGCCCGCAACATGGGCCTAACCCGACAGGGCGTGCAGCGGGTCGTGGATCTATTGGCAGCGCATGAGTACATCGCTCTCGAACCAAACCCCCATCACCAGCGCGCCAAGCTTGTCACATTGACCACCCATGGCCGGGCCGCATTGGACGCAGCCGAGGACGCTGCTGCGCCTGTCGACCAGCGCTTCATCGAGCGGATCGGATCCGAGCGGCTGGCGAGCGCGCTCGCTGTTCTCAGCGAGATGAAGGATCTCATCGCCGAGGAACTTGCACGATCTGCCTCTTCCGCAAACACCGCCCAAATTGTCCCGAAGGATCAACAATGACCGGACCTACCCAGAACGCCTTCGACACCGATGTCCTTATTGCTGGCGGCGGCCCTGTCGGCCTTGTACTCGCCTGCGCGCTTGCACATCACGGAGTCAACTTCCGCATCATCGAGCAGCGCCAGACGCCGAAACCCTATTCTCGGGCCAACAACCTCTGGGCGCGGCCGCAGGAGCTACTGGCCAGCATCGGTATTCGCGATGCGATTGCGGAGAAGGCCTACGCCATCACCAGCGTCAGCACCTTGATCAACGGGCGGCCTGTCGACCCAGTTGAGATTGCCGATGTCGACAGCCCTTACGGCAAGGTGCTCTACAGCGGTCAGGATGTCATCGAGACGACGCTGACGGAGCAGATCGAAGCGCGGGGACGAAGTGTGGAGCGTGGCCGGAAGCTTCTCACCTTCGTCCAGGATGCAGAAGGCGTCACGGTCACCATCGGCGTCTCGCCTGACGAGAACGAAAGCTTGGGCGATACCCCTGAGGACCCACAAAGCCACGGTCCCGTCGAAACCCTGCGATGCCGTTATCTGATCGGCGCGGATGGCGGGGACAGCATGGTCAGAAGCATCCTTGGTCTCGATTTCGAGTCGGAGCAGTTGCCGGACTGCATGAACCGGCAGGTTGATGCAAAACTCTCCTGGCGTCGGTCAACGGATTTCAACCAGCTTTGGTTCTTCTACTACCCGAAAGGTTTCTGCGGCGTGCTGCCGGTCTGGGGTGGCTATCATCGTCTGTTCTTCCTGGCCGACGACACCGGCATTCCCGATCGCGATCCAACGCTTGAGGAAATGCAGGCGATTGCGCGCGAGGTGACAGAGGACGAGACATTGACGCTCAGCGATCCGATCTGGTTGACGCACAGCCGTTTTCAGCACGGTGTGGCCGCACACTACGCGAAGGGCAGGGTCTTCCTTGCGGGTGATGCGGGTCATCGGACGCTGCCGATCGGCGGACAAGGCATGAACGCTGGTTTGCACGATGCTGTTGGTCTCGCTTGGAGGCTCGCCACAGTGCTCCACGCAAAAACCTCACCGACGCTGCTCGGGTCCTATGACGCGGAGCGCGGAGGCGAACATCGCGGGCTAGATGAGCGCCAGACGAAAGGCTTCCACAACAGTGTCTACCGTGGCCGGTTGAAGGATGCAGCAATCGACGTTGCAGCCAGGCTCCTGCCGAGCATTGGGACCCTGCTCCAGGGCAGCGACGACCTGCAGCAGCTCTCGGTTTCCTATCCCGAAAGCCCGTTAAGCGAAGATCATCTCCGCGGCCTTGGCGACATCCTGCACCGCCACGGACCGCAAGCTGGAGACCGCGCACCCGACAGCGAACTGATCACGGCGCAGGGGTCATCGACCACGCTGTTCGCGCAGATCTACAATCCCGACGGCATCAGCTGGGGCTGGACGCTTTTGGCCTTCGACGGGAGAAAGGCCGAGATGCTCGGCGCTCTGGAAACTGCCATCGCCGCGGTGGAGAAGTGGACCTGGGTCCGGCCAAGATTGGTGCTCGGGGCCGCCACGCCTGCTTCGGAAAGGATCGTCAGCCTCTCCGATCTCGATGACGTGACGCATGCCGTTTATGGTGTTTCAGGTAAACCGGCGCTGATCCTCATCCGGCCGGACGGTCACATTGCCTTCCGTGGACCGGCCGATGCGCCGAGGCTTTTGAGCGATTACTGCAATCGAATATTCGATGGCGAGAGGACCTCAGAAGCTAGTTTGCTAGGCTGACTGAGGCACCGTAAGTGAGAAATAAATGTCTGCGCGACAAGCAACCGCTTGTGCCAGATTGGCCAGGCGTCAGGCTTGGAATGCTAGGCCCATTTAGGACGGCGGAAGTTCTTCGCCTAAGCGAATCTTGAACTTCGAACCCATTATGCGTCGAATTTTAGGGTGAATCAACGGATGTCAAAGCGTAAAGGACATTTATGGAACACTCAGTTCCAGCGACAGCTCTATGTTCAATACCAATTCACCGTAAGAACACTATATAGCAGGTGCACGTTGCCACGCATGTGCGCCACCGCAATTCCCACTTCCTGTCCTCGTGATTCGAACGACAGTCGACAAGGGGACCACTGCCGTACTGCCGCAGTTTGATCCGTAAAAGTGGCTCCAACATTTTGTAACAACAAACGACACACTGCGACAGTAGCAAGGCGCATAATGTCATTGAGCTTCGCATCGCCTCCAAACATTGATCTAACTTGGTCGCAAAATAGGACCGGGTAGAGCGTTTTAGTCAAAGGGAAAATTCATGACACGTTATGTCATCGCGTTCACCGCGGCCGCTGCTCTAACCGCTATCGCCGCCGTACCAGCCTTCTCGCAGGTCGTAATATACGATGGCGAGCCCTCAGATCCCTACTCGGTCGACGGGAACACCGAATCCAACTTTCTAAACTCGTGGAACCGCCATCATGACAATCGGAACCGCTCGTCCGGGCAACAGTCTAGCTTTGGACCGGATGACGTCATCACCTTGCTTGAAGGTCGCGGCTACCGAGTGAGGAATGTTCAGGATGTCGGCGAACGTTATCTAGTCAAGGCAACCCGCGGCGGCGACAACCTGCTTGTGAGCGTATCGCGGACTGGCGATATCATGGGTGTTGTGCACGACCAGAGATAAAAGTAACACGGGATTTCGCACCATTAAGAGCTAACTCACATATTGATTCCAGGGTCATAGCGTGTCAGCTTTGATTTCCGAACGGCTCAAAGCTCAGATGCGTCCTAACCTTGAAAACGTTTCAAGGACGCTGATCCGATGAGCGTGACTTGGGCTTGAATGGGCACTAAGATGAGGGTGCCATCCATGGATAGATTTAGAGATTAACGCGTAGGGACAAGGGAACCCGATGACAACGGCAACGGACGCCATTGCCCAACCGCCGCCTATGAATCCACGCATCCGGCGCATGCTAACAGATCCGATCCTGCCCATGCTTGTTCGCCTAGCCTGGCCAAACGTTCTTATCATGCTGGTACAGGCGTCAACTGGGCTCATAGAGACTTGGTGGCTATCCCATCTAGGTACCGATGTGCTCGCCGGAATGGCGCTCGTGTTCCCTGCAGTCATGCTGATGCAGATGATGTCTGCCGGTGCATTCGGCGGAGCAATTTCGTCAGGGATTGCACGAGCGCTCGGCGGAGGTCGAAACGCGGACGCAAATCAACTTGCGACCCACGCCGTCATTATGAACGTCATTCTTGGCTTCATATTTACAGCGATCATGCTGACATTCGGACGGCGTATTTATCGGGCGCTGGGCGGCGGTGGCAGTGAGATCGAGGCTGCTCTCATCTATTCCAATGTTGTTTTCAGCGGGATGGCATTGGTTTGGCTGATGAATGGCCTAGCTAGTATCGTGCGTGGTACGGGCAACGTGCTTGTACCGGGTATCGTCACCTGCGGCGGTGCGATTGTGCTTGTTTTTGTGTCGCCGGTCCTCATTTTTGGCTTCGGGCCAGTCCCCGCCATGGGGGTTGCCGGTGGAGGATTGGCGTTGGTGCTCTACAACTTTTGTGGCGCCGCTATTCTCGGATGGTATATTTTGTCAGGCCGGAATGCCGTTGTTTTCGGACGTGATGCCTTGCGCTTTGATCACTTGCGAGACATAGCGCGGCTGGGCGCCGTTTCATCTGTCAACTCTGTGCTCACGAATGTCACGATAGGCGTGGCAATGGCGATTGTGGCTGCTCATTCAAGCGTGCAGGCAGTCGCAGGCTTCGGTACCGCTGCACGGCTTGAATACCTTCTCATGCCCGTAATATTCGGGATCGGCGCGCCGATGGTTGCGTTGATAGGGACCAATATCGGCGCCGGTCAGTGCGATCGAGCCATCAAGATTGCGTTAACGGGCGCTGCTCTATCGTTTGCAATTACGGAAACGATTGGTATCATCGCGGCGATATTTCCTCATGAATGGATTAGTCTGTTCAGCCATGCTGCCGGAGCTATCGATACAGGCGTCAGCTACCTGCAGGTGATCGGGCCCGTCTACGGGTTCTCCGGGATGGGCATGGCTCTTTACTTTGCTTCCCAAGGGGCAGGCCAGCTGCGTTGGCCTATGTGTTGCGGATTGCTCCGGCTGGCCGTTGCAGGAGTTGGCGGATGGCTTGCGGTAGAGATTTCAGGCTCGCTACAAGGATTATACGCTGCCATGGCAATCGCACTTGTTGTCTATTCCACACTTTTGGCGCTGGCGATACGCTCTGGCGTTTGGTTTCACGCCTCCGCCGGATGAGGGCTCGGGCTCCCTGAGGCCGCCGTCGTCCCACGGCCAGCATTAGCCAAGTTCGCCCTTGTAGGCGCACAACGAACTGCACACCCGAACCAAACTCTAGCCAACTAGAGCGTCGGGCGGTTTCTGTGAATCTGACGATTGAACTAAGCCGCTGATCGCGGCGATTTGCGGCGGGCTTTGACGAGAGCGCCCTGACTGAGAGGATGGTTGTGTTGCAACCCACCCTTCAGACAGGAGGCCCCGATGGCTGAGATAAGCCCTCTTCGCCGCCGGATGATTGAGGACATGACGATCCGCAATTTGTCCCCGGCGACCCAAAGATCCTACATCAGTGCAGTCCGGAAGTTCAGCCGCTATTTCTCCCGATCACCTGATCGGCTTAATCTCGACGACATTCGCACGTTCCAGGTTCACCTTGTCTCGACGGGGATATCGTGGGCATCGTTAAATCAGATCGTGTGTGCTCTCCGATTTTTCTATGGCATTACCTTGGCCCAAGACGATGTCCCTGAGCGGATTCCATACGCGCGCAAACCCCGCAAGATCCCCGTTGTTCTGTCGGCGGACGAGGTGGCCCAATTTCTTGAGGCCGTCTCCAGTCTCAAGGCGCGTGTAGCGCTGACCACAGCTTATGCCGCTGGCCTCAGGGTCGGCGAGGTCTGTGGTCTGAAGATCGAGGATATCGACAGTTCCCGGATGGTGATCCATGTTCGTCATGGCAAAGGCGCCAAAGCCCGATACGTCATGCTGTCAAACGAGCTGCTGGGCATTTTACGCAGTTATTGGCGTCTATCGCGACCCACCGGGTTCCTTTTTCCAGGGCGCGATGCCGACAGGCCGATCGAACCGACCGTTTTGAACGCCGCCTGTCGTTCAGCGGTTGCCGCTACTGGCCTTTCAAAGCGGGTCACCGTCCATACGTTGCGGCATTCCTTTGCAACGCACCTTCTGGAGAATGGCACCGATATCCGGATCATCCAGGTCTTGCTTGGCCATGCCTATCTATCCAGCACTGCGCATTATGCACAGGTGTCCACCGACACCATCAGGTCGACCGCCAGTCCCCTTGACCGTTTGCGATTGGAGGTGACCCCGCCGGAAGCGTAGCAGGTTGCGTCCCGCCTTCGAAGTCGCCGACATCTTTCGGTGGCATGGTGGCCCTTACAGACGCGAGAACGCCGGTCATCTTGGCCGCGGCGAACGACGTGTCATGGGAGCGATAGAAGCCTGCCGGACACCCAGGCTTGGCGGTCACGTCAATGCCTGCGATAAGTGCGGCAAAACCCGCATCTCCTATAACTCCTGCCGCAATCGTCATTGCCCAAAGTGTCAGGGAGCTGCTCGCAAGGAATGGGTCGATGCTCGCATCGCCGATCTCTTGCCGGTCCCCTATTTCCATGTGGTCTTTACGATGCCACGTGGTGTCGCTGAGATCGCCTTCCAGAACAAGGCGGTCGTCTATGCATTATTGATGCGGATCTCGGCCGAGACCCTGCAGACCATCGCAGCTAACCCCAAGTGGCTGGGCGCAGAGATCGGTGTAACCGCTGTGCTCCACACCTGGGGCCAGGCCATGACCCACCATCCCCATGTCCATTGTGTCGTACCGGGCGGAGGCCTCTCACCAGACAGAACAAGGTGGATCAATTGCCGATCGGGCTTCTTTCTACCCGTGCGCGTGCTGTCACGTCTGTTTCGCCGACGCTTCCTGACAGCTCTCGCTGAAGCCTTTGCCAAAAACGAACTCCAATTCTTCAACGAACTCGCTCATCTCAACGATAGCAAGACATTCGCCCGCCATCTTGCCCGCGCTCGCAGCATCGAATGGGTGGTCTACTCAAAGCCCCCATTCGGCGGTCCAGATCAGGTACTTGCCTATCTTGGCCGCTACACCCATCGTGTTGCCATCGCAAACAGCCGCATCGTCCATGTCGATGACGACCATGTCGCCTTCAGATGGAAGGATTATCGTGGAGACGGTCGCGACCGTGAGAAGATTATGTGGCTTCATCCCCACGAGTTCATCCGGCGCTTTCTCCTTCATGTGCTTCCGGATGGCTTCCACCGCATGCGCCACTTTGGCTTCCTCGCCAATTGTCATCGGCGCGATCGTATCGCTCTCTGCAGAAGCCTCCTCGGCCAACCATCACCGACAGGCGAGCGATCCCATTCGACAAAATCTCAGCAGGCCCATTCCTTCGAATGCCCCGATTGTCAGCGCCCCATGCGTCGAACTGGCGTCACCGTTGCCCCTGTACCACCGCCTCGGCCATCATCCTTCTGGTGCGATACTTCATGATGTCAGACAACCGCAACCATCACAGCATATTCCCACTCGTCCAGCGCTGTGCCGGCGATCGATATCGCTCGACCCCCGCAAGATCGAACCGCTTCAGATCCCGGTACATTTGGCCCACAGGTTGCAAGGTCTCCGGCAAAACGCTCCCGAATGTCCATTCTCAGGATCAGCGACACCCTTGGAGCAATCGGGACGGCATGGTTCCGGCTCCGCCGACATAGGGCCGCTTCTCAATTCCCCATAGCAGCGTCCAACAACCCGCGTCTTAGTTCAATCCGGCTTACATGAGGCCGCCCGAACCCGCCGCGCTGTCCCATGCGACCTCAAATAACCCTCCAGATTCCCTTGGCTTCGATTTTATGATTCAACATGGCAGGAGGACTTGCCATGTCTCGCGCCTATTCTTCGGACCTTCGCCAGCGGATTGTTGATGCGATCACGCAAGGCGAAACGCGTCGGGGAGCCGCTGCTGCTTTCAAAGTCTCGCCCGCCACGGCTGTTCGGCTTAAGCAGCGGGCGGATCGAACGGGCTCGGTCGAGCCGTCCCGGCGCGGTCGGCCCAGCGGCGGCGGCAAATTGGGCCCTTTCCAGGATGCCATTATCGCCAAGGTAGAGGCGCAACCGGATATAACCATGCCCGATCTGGCGATTTGGCTGGAAGAGCATCATGGTGTGAAAGCTGATCCTTCGAACCTGTCAAAGCTTCTTTGCCGGGTGGGCTTCACCTTTAAAAAAAACACTGCTGGCATCGGAACGCGAACGCGCCGACGTGCGCCGGGAGCGCGATGAGTGGCGCAAACGTCGCCAACCCGCTATGCAGCAGAGCCCCGGACGTCTCGTCTTCGTAGATGAGACTTCGGTCAAGACCAACATGACACCACTGCGTGGCCGGAGCATCAAGGGCAAGCGCCTGCAGGCGGATGCGCCTTTCGGCAAATGGCACACCCAAACCTTTATCGCCGGTCTGCGCTGCGATGCCATCACGGCACCCTTTGTCGTCGATGGGGCCATGGATGGAGACAAGTTCGACACCTACGTGCGAACTCAACTCGCACCGACGCTTGAACCAGGCGACGTGGTGATCTGGGATAACCTCAACGTCCACAAAAGCCCCCGAGCAGCGGCGGCCATCGCCGAAAGGAAGGCATGGATACTCTTCCTGCCGCGATATTCGCCAGACAACAATCCGATTGAAATGGCCTTTTCGAAGCTCAAGGCACTCTTGCGGAAAATGAAAGCAAGGACTTACGACGATCTCTGGAAAGCCGTCGGAAAAGTCTGCGACCTATTCACACCGCAAGAGTGCTGGAACTATTTCCGCCAGGCCGGATGCGTTGCACATTAATCGCCCGACGCTCTAGTGCCAGCGATCAGTTTCGGTGTTTCGGTATTTACCAAGCTTCTATAGCCACCGAGGGGATCGAAAGTCTTCGGCTTCTCAAGCCTCTGGTCCGGCGTCGTGTTAAAGGACGCGGTCCGTCGCATCGACCTGCGGCTCTCGGCGACTGAATCATTGCCACTGGCCTGGTCCGCGTTCGCTCGCCACTACTTGCGGAGTCTCGGTTCCATATCAACGACTATTCGAGCCGGGCTCGTACGCATTGTTCAACTAATAGTGAGGTTGCCAGTATTTAGAAACAGCCCCTTGATCTCAGTCTGGCCGAACACCGGTGTTCCGTCCGGCGTCATCGGTCGTTGGCCGCAACAGAAGGTGACTTCGGATATCGCCGCCGGTAAAAAGGCTGGCGACCGTGGGTTCGAATGTGGCAGAGCGTCCTTCGACAAGATCCGTGGCGTAGCCGGAGATTTCGGCCATGCCTCCGAGCCGGATCTGATCGCGAACTTAGCAGGATGCGGAAAAAGGCCCTTGCTGTGAACGGACTGCCATGATTCCATGCCTGAGTGATTGGTCGGCAGGAGCAGGACATGCGCGGTAATGATATCCAGACGGCGGGTTTGTTTTCTTATGTGAGCTGCGAAGCCCGGGTTCCGACAAGCCATCCGCTGCGGGCGATCCGCGCGATTGTAGACGAGGCGCTGGAAGTTTTGTCGCCGGATTTCGAGGCGATGTATTCAGCGATCGGCCGTCCGTCGATCCCGCCGGAGAAGCTGCTGCGCGCTCTGTTGTTGCAGGCCTTTTACACGATCCGCTCGGAGCGTCAGCTCATGGAGCAGATGGACTACAATCTGCTGTTCCGCTGGTTCGTCGGCTTGTCGATGGACGCGCCGATCTGGGACGTCACCGTGTTCACCAAGAACCGTGAGCGGCTCTTGGCTGGCGATATCGCCGCCAAGTTTCTGGCCGCGTTGCTGAGCCAGCCGCGGGTGAAAGCATTGCTGTCAGACGACCACTTCTCGGTGGACGGCACCTTGATCGAAGCCTGGGCCAGCATGAAGAGCTTCAAGCCCAAGGACGACACAGATGGTGGCGACACCGACGGCAGCGGCTCTGGCGCTGAAGAGAAACAGCCGCCAGAAGCCAAAGGCCGCAACTCTGAGCGCGATTTCCACGGCGAGAAGCGCAGCAACGCAACCCACGCATCGACCACCGACCCGGACGCCAGGCTTTATAAGAAGGCCCGTGGCCAGGCGGCCAGGCTTTGCCACATGGGCCACGTCACCATGGAAAACCGCAATGGTTTGGTTGTTGACGCCACGCTGACCCATGCGACCGGAACCGCCGAGCGCGAGGCGGCACTGGATATGGTGGGCCGCATGGATGGTCGTCATCGCATCACATTGGCTGCAGACAAAGCCTACGATACGGCCGATTTCGTTGCTGCCTTGCGGGACGCAAAGGTGACGCCACACGTCGCCCAAAACACGACGAACCGACGCTCGGCCATCGACGGTCGCACCACCCATCACCCTGGCTACGCTGTCAGTCAGCGCATTCGCAAGCGTATCGAGGAAGTGTTCGCTTGGGCCAAGACCAGCGGCGGAATGCGTAAGACCCGCCATCGTGGAAAGGATCGCGTCGGCTGGATGTTCACACTGACAGCCACCGCTTATAATCTGGTGAGGCTGCCAAAGCTGCTGGCGACAGCCTAATCGCGCCCGGAATCCGCCGAACCAGGCGGATGACGACAAAATGGGCCGACAACGGCCGCTGAAAAAGCCTCATCACGGCCTGTCTTCGAGCCGTCTAGCCAGGATCGGCGGAAAAATCGGCGCTATTTCCGCGACCTGTTAGATGATGGCGATCCTGTGCGGTTTCCTCGGGTCAAAAGTGACAAATGGAAAAATCGCATGCAGCACCGGTGTGTGATCTGTCTTGTCGATAGCCGCTTCCAAGCAAGGATAGGGGCTCACTCACACAGCTTCAATGCCGAAACCGCACGCTCGGGAAGCCTGTTCGCCAACATCGTTACCTCTGGCGACATCCTTTCCCGCGAGCCCGGCAAGAAACGACGCCGCTCAAGCGACTACCATTATGACTAAATCTAGAGCTTGCTCAAAACCTCAAGCGAACCCGCATCCCCGGAGAAAGAAATCGACTGATTTCCTGGCCCGGGCGATCGCCGCGTCCCTATTCGGGGCGCGTCCGCCGAGTGTATCCTGAATCATCGGCCCTTGGATGAGGTAATAGAACTGATCCGCTAAAAAAACCGCGTCCTCGACGCCGCCGTTGTATAGAAGAGAGCTTAGCCGATCTCGGGAGTACTTTCTTCCAGCAGCTTCCGCGATTTGCATCAGTTCGGGAAACTTTCTCGCCTCGCTGTGAACGAGGAAATAGAGGGCCAGCACTTGCGTATCCAGAAACGCGTCGACCAGCTTCTCGGCGACCGTATGAAGCTCTTCAGAAAGCGTCTTGCCTCCAAGCCGCGACAACTCGGCCGGGGGACGCCGCTGTTTTGTGAAGTCGATGATAACCGCTTCGAATAGGTCGGCTTTCGTGGCGAAGCGCGTGTACAGTGTTCTCTTAGAGCATTTCGCCAGCGCGGCAATGTCATCCGTGCTCGTGCCCTCGTAGCCCCTGTCAAGGAACAGGACCTGAGCCGCGGCGACGATCTCCGCCGTTAAGGCCGCCTCGTTTCCCTTAGCGGGACGCCCTCGTGAACGTGGGCTTGACTGGGAGGTCTTAGCGTCGTTGCCATTATTGACTGTAATTTTCATCGTCTCCTGTTCGTCTCGACATCCTGAAGGTTCCTCATCACAGCACCGATCGCACTGCTCAGTGCATCACCACTGCAGGTCCACGCTGAATCGGTCTCAGGATAAAAACCAGCGGTGTGATGACAAGAAGGGAGATGGCGAAGAAATAGAACATGTCGTTGAACGCCATGACGGTGGCCTCACGAATCATTACCTGAAAAATATTGACGATGGAGAGCTGGACAGATTGCGGATCACTCCCGGACTGAAGGACACGCTCCTGGGCAATGAGGGAATTGGCGGTTACCGACTCCATCAAACGCTGCGTGTGGAGCGAGGTTTGACGGTCTAGCATGGTACCGATCAGGGCCAGACCAACAGAACCACCGAGGTTACGGGCGGCCGTGTAGATTCCTGCGGCGTCCTGCGCTTGTTCGCGGGGCACGGAACGCGTCATGGCCTGATTAAGGAAGATAAGTGTGAACGCCTGCCCGAACCCGCGAAGTAACTGCGAGAAGTTGAAGTCGCCGCCATCGGCACCCGCGGTTAGGCCCGTGTCCACATAACAGCTTACGGAATAGCAGATCAGTCCGAATACGATCGCCACCCTGAGGTCGAGCTTTCTGGTCAGAAGCGGGAAGAACGGGATGATCGCCAGCATCGGAAGGCCGCTGAGGAGGACGACCATGCCCGACTGGAGTGCATTGTATCCGCTGATACGTGCAAGAAACTGCGGTATTAAATAGGTTATCCCATAGAGCGAGGCACCGGTCACGACCGCCATGACAACGACACTCCCAAACGATCTCTGAAACAGGATGCTGAGGCGAATGACGGGTCTGTTAGCGGTCAGCTGGCCCACGACAAGCATGAACAGTCCAACTAGCGCAACTCCCGTCAGCAGTACGATAACCGAGGACTCGAACCAGCTTTCTCTCTGCCCGTCTTCGAGAACGACGGTAAGGCATCCCAGGAACAACGGCAGCCCGACGATACCCAGCCAATCTGCCTTCAGGAGCAATTCGAGATTGGTCCTCGCAGGCGGTAGTCCAAGGGTGAGAAGCAGAAGCAGGCCGACGCCTACGGGCAGATTGAGGAAGAACGCATAATGCCAGCTGGCGTTCTCTGTAAGCCATCCACCAAGGACAGGACCCGCAATGGGGCCTATGACGGCCGTGACCCCGAAAAGTGCTGTGCCAACAGGCTGCTGGTTTGGCGGCAGGCGCAAGGCGATGATGGTCAGGGCGGTCGGTATCATAGCGCCTCCGGTAAAGCCCTGGCCGACGCGTCCCGCCACCATCATTCCGAGAGACGTTGAAAAACCGCAGACCATCGAGAAGCAGATAAACAGCGACGTCATCACCAGCAAGAACTTGCGGAGGCCAAGAAGGTTGGTGAACCAGCCCGAAAGCGGGATCATGACGATCTCCGCGACGAGGTAGGCCGTGGCAATCCATGTGCCTTCCGATCCACTCGCTCCGATTTCACCCTGTATTTGGGGCAGAGCGGAGTTGGTAATCGACACGTCCAGGGTCGCCATCAGCGCCCCGACGATACCCGCGGCGACCGCGGTCCATGCGGCTGCATCTGCTTTTTCGAGCGGATTAACGGCCTCGCCATCCACTGTCATGGCGCTCATTGTCCGACCTCGACCGCTTCGTCTTTCTCATGGCGGCTGCCGCGGGTATCCACCTCGACACTGACGGACAGACCGGGAGTTAGCAACTTTCGCGTATTTGCATTGGCCTTAATCTTGATGCGAACGGGAATGCGCTGAACGATCTTTGTGAAGTTGCCTGTGGCGTTCTCGGTCGGGATTAGGGCGAACTGCGCGCCCGTTCCAGGCGAGAAACTCTCGACTTCCCCATCGAGGGCGCCGGAGCTGATGGCATCCACGCTGATAAGAGCGGGTTGTCCGACACGCATCAGTTCGACCTGCGTCTCCTTGAAGTTGGCGACCAGGTAGATGTCGTTGACTGGAACAAGCGTCATGAGCCGCGTGCCTACCGAAACATATTGCCCGACAGTGACAGACTTGTCGCCGACAACACCCGTAATCGGTGCGGTGATCTCGGTAGCGTTAAGATCGAGCTGGGTTGTGGCCAGCTGCGCTTCGGACTGCCGCACAGCCGCCTCCGACTGTTTGACAGCGGCTCCGGTAGTGTTGATGGCCTCATTAGCAGAGTCCAGTGATGCCTCGGAGACCTTAACCTGCGCAGCCTGCTGGTCGCGCTGACTTGTATAATTGGCTATCTGCTCGTTGGACGTCGCGCCTGAGCGGCCGAGCGACTGATAGCGGTCGACCTGGCTCTGGGCGAACTGCGCCTGGGCCTTTGCCGAGAGGAGCTGGGCTTCCGCTTGACCGACTGACGATATCTGCTGCTTTGCTTCTGCCTGAGCTCTGATTAGGTTCGCCTTGGACGACTCGACACCCGCCTGCGCCTGCGCGACCTTGGCTTGATAGTCTTGGGGTCTGATCTTCAGGAGCTTGTCGCCGACCGCGACCCTCTGGTTCGCGACGACATACAAGTGTTCGACATATCCCTGCACCTTAGGGGACACCGCCGTCTGGTCGGCCTGTAGGAACGCATCGTTGGTTGACTGCAGAAAGCGGCCGACTGTCCAGTAGTTGAAGAACCAAATGGAGCCGCCGACAACCGCCACGAGGGCGACAATCAGGAGGATGCGTTTAATCCGCCGCCTCTCTTCCGGCGATTTAGTCGGCGTGGAGAGGTCTGCGGCCTGTTCCTCGGAAACGTCGCTTTCCTTTTCGACGCGCATTACAATCGCTTTTACCACTAACTGATTACTCCACCACTTTAATGGTACTATATAGTTTATTTAATCGCGATGGATAGTCCCGCTTGGCGACATGCAGCATTCTTGAGAGCTTTTTGGGAGGATACGCGAAAAAAGCCCGGCAAACTGCGGGGGCAGAGAAAGGCGCGAGCCTTGAGGTTGAAGCTGTCAGCCGCCGTGTAACGCTATCCAGTATCCAGCATGTGCTTTACAACAACGAGACTCAGCAAACACGCTCTGCAGATTGATGCTGACGCTGGCGTCGAGAGGCACTGACGAACTTCATCATGCGCGAATCGCTGCCCGAACTTGCCGATGACCGGTACGACAATGGGATCATCAGCAGCCTGATGCTGCAAGCCGGAAGCGGCCTCGAAGTCAGGTGCTTCGACCCGGACTAAGGCTATATGCGGTTTTTTTGTTAAACCTATGTGAGTCTGCTTGCGGGTGGCAACAGCCCTACCAAACCAGGATGGACCGGCAGCCGGGAACCGGCTGCCGGATTTATTGCGATCAGAGACGTTTAGCTAGCAAACGAGCTATTGAAGTTGAAGCCGCCAGACGCGTTGCTGAACGAGAATGTTCCCGCCTTCTGGACGACTTCAGCCGGCAGCGATGCCGAAAACGTGCCCGACTTCGAACCGAAGGTGTAGCTGCCGCTGACAGCACCATCAGCACCGATGGTGACCGTGGAAGCGACCGAAGAGGCGCCGCCGCTCACGAGATCCAGCTGGGCGATGTCGAGTTCGAAGATGTTGTTCATGGTAGTCTCCTTTCAGGTTGGGTGGGGGGTGGCCTGCCTGGCCTTCCCCTCCGTCAGTCATCACCGGCTGCCTATGGCCATCAGAGGGTCCATTATCCAGTCGGTGAAGTGTCGGCGATCTGTCACGATATCGCCGATTAGGGTCATACCGGGGGTCAGCGGACGCTCTTCGCCATACGCGGCAATGCTGGTGCGCTCGAGGCTGACTGTGACCCGGTAGACGGGAGCTGTGAGGGCGATGGGAGCCAGAAGCTCACCCTCGCGATAGGTTGCGCGGGAGACCTGAACGACATGGCCCAAAAGCATCCCGAAACGCTGATATGGAAAGGCATCGACCTTCAGCCGTACCTCCTGCCCTGGCTGGATAAGGCCAGCAGCGCGCGGCGGAACCAGCAGATTGGCTTCCAGGTTGCTGCCACCAGGCACGAGGGCTGCAAGAGGCGATTGCGCGATGGCAGTCTGCCCCGGCTGAGCCTGTAGCGCCGCAACCCGGCCGGCCACCGGCGCGACGACCACATAGGCGCGGTTGACCTGCAATTGCGCAAGGGATTGCTCAAGCTCGCTGCGAAGACCTTGTAGCTGAGCGAGCTTGTCGTCCCTGTCCGCCGGCAGGCTGGCCAATTGCGAGCGGGCATCGACAAGATCGCCTTGCCGCTGTTCCTTCTGCCGCTCGAGTTCGTGGATGACGCTCTCTTGGGCAAAGATCTGCTGCTGGCGGCGCGATAGTTCAAAACGCGTCCCGCCACCGTTAACCTGGAGCTTGGCGTAATGGCCGGTATCGTCTGTTTGCAGGGCTTGTAGCCGGCGTTCAGACTCCAGACGTTGCTCCTGGCTCGCCAGTTCGCTGCCCAGCCCTTCGACACGGGAAGACAGGCGTCGCTCCTCCTGGTCAAAGCGGGCGTTGGATGCCTTAATCTGTGTATCGATGGACTGAATACGGGCTTGCGTCTCAATCCGTAGTTTTTCACCGACCGTGCCGTCTGCGCCGGTCGTCTCCAGCGACAGTTCCACCATCGGCTGGCCCTGGGTGACCAGGTCTCCCTCATGGACAAGGACGCGGGTAACCGTACCGCCCTTGGCGGCGTAAATCTGTGCCAGGCCACCAGTCGGGGCGATGTAGCCCTGCACCGTTTCCTTGCGCGCATAGGTACCGGTCATGAGATAGGCTGCACCGACCACCACGAGGCAGCCGAGGACGGTGGTCATCACCCCATGGCTCACCGGTTGTGCGATCATCACCTCCCCGCCAATGCGGCGACGATGTTCAGTGGCTTCGCTACGGAACAGGGTACTCATGGCACCACCTGCAAAGGGTGGGCCGGCACATCGCGCTTTAGCTCGCGTATATTGCCGTTTTCCACTGCAAAGGCGCGGGCAGCACCTTCGATGGCTCCGGGGCGATGGGCGACCATCACTTGGGTGATTCCGAGCTTGCTCAGCGATTGCATGAGGCGGCGCTCCGACAGGACATCCAGATTGGCCGTCCCTTCGTCGAGAAACAATATGGACGGCTTGCGGTACAGCGCACGCGCCAGGAGAGCTCGCTGCTGCTGCCCACCTGACAGCGTAGATCCGAGGTCTCCCACCAAGGTCATGTAGCCCATTGGCATACACATGATTTCGTCGTGAAGGCCAACAAGCCGGACAACCTCCTCGACCCGAGCGATATCGATCTCAGGATCGAAAAAAGCGATATTGTCGGCAATCGTCCCCGCAAAAAGCTGGTCGTCCTGCATCACCACACCGACCTTGGCTCGGTACGCCCGCATCCCGAAGACGCCGAGCGGGAGGCCGTCCACAAACACCTCGCCCTCACCCGGCGGATAGAGGCCCATCAACAACTTCAAGAGGGTAGACTTGCCGCCGCCAGAAGGGCCCACAAAGACGACGGACTGCCCCGCCTCTATGGAGAGGGATACATCCTTCAGAACCCATGCCTCCCGTTCGGCATAGCGAAAGGAGAGGTTGCGTACGAGAAGTGATCCGGCAAGTGGACGATCCCCCCGGGCTGCGGCATTGAGGGCGGGCTCTGGATCCTGATGCACGACATCGGCCAGGCGCTCTAGATGAAGGCCGATCATGCGAAATTTGAAATACTGGTCGACGAGTGAAAACGCCGCCGTGCTGAACTGGCTCCGATAGGAAAGGAAAGCCAGCAACATGCCGAGCGTCATCTCTCCGCGGATGATGCTGCCGGCTCCGAAATAGAAGACGAGGAGCATCTCGGCGCCCGTCAGGAAGGATAAGCCTGCCGAACCCTTAAGACTGATTTTCTGGACGCGTACATTGTTGTTGATGCTGTCGGCATAGGCATTTTGCCAGACACCGTGGCGTTCCAGTTCACGTCCGAACAGCTTGAATGCCCGCGCACCACGGATCGTTTCAAGCAGGATACCATCCACCTTGGCCTGGTACTGGATACCCTCGTTGGTCAGGCTGCGAAGCCACGGAAAAGTCCCCAAGCGTATGCAAATGACCAGCGCCAGCGAGCCCAGCACAATGCTTGCCAGATAGGGCGCGTAGATCACCATCACGACCAGCGTGATGATCGCCATTAACCCGTCCAGCGCGCCGGACACAAAGCCACCTGTCAGCAGATCCTGAACCGGCTGAAGGGAATTAAAACGCGATAGGATATCGCCGAGACGCCGTTTTTCAAACCACGGGACAGGCAGGCGCATGGCATGACGCAACAGATTGCCGCGCATCTGAAAGGTAAGAAGCGTGCTGAAATGCATCTGCACGTATCCGCGCAACAAGGTCGTGGCGCTCTGAACCAACAGCAGCAATGCCGCGCCGATGACTATGACGTTCAGGAGACTGAAATCACCCTTTGAGATTGCCTCATCGACAATCATCTGGTTGACGAGCGGCGACAGCAGAACAAAGAATTGCAACAGGGCGGAGAGCGCCAAGATCTGCAGCAGGCTCGGAATGAATCCGGCGCTCCTGGACCACAGGTCGGCCAGGCGCACCCGCTCGACCACCTTGCGTTTTCGGAAGGTAGTCGCCGGTGTCAGTTCCAGCGCTATCCCGGTAAAATGTTTCGATGCCTCGTTGAGCGAGAGCCGCCGCTGGCCGCTCGCCGGATCGTGCAAGTCCACCCACCGGCCAGAAGCATGCGTCAGCACGACGTAGTGCGACATATCCCAGTGCAAGATGCAGGGCGTCTTCAGCTTGCCGATATCTGCCATTTCCAGCTTCAGCGGCCGACTGGTCAGACCGAGGTCGTCAGCGACGGCAATAAGCGTTTTTAGCGTCGTACCATTCGCGGATGCGGCGTGGCGGCGACGAAGTTCTGACAAAGTCACCCGATGACCGTGAAAGCCGGCTACCATCACCAGGCACGCTAGCCCGCATTCAGCGGCTTCGGATTGGAGCAACGGCTCAATTCCGTAGCGTTTATGGAGGGCCTTGAGAAACAACTGACTATCTCGCTTTAACGGTGGTGAACGATAAGAAATGGGATGCGATTTCCAACGACCTCACGGGCGCTAGTCTGGCCAACGACCGTCCCGCCAAGACTGGGCCGTCGAGAAGTATTCTACAAGCGGTGGTTAAGTTCTGGGGAGTTGGACTTTTAAATCCAGTTCAGAGCTCGCATCGGACCAAGGGCACTGACTGGTCCCGAGTTCCGTGAAAATGAGTGATGTAAGACATACGACAAAGCTCCCTTGGATCGTTGTCGGCGCTTTATTCCCGGCACTCGTAATTCGTGCGTGGCAATCAAGCTGCCGTGTCCAAAGGTATGGCATGCCTCACTATTGAGTTGGGTCTAGTTATATTGGGAGATGTTGCGGCGGCGCACTTTGCTGCCACAATCAAGATGATATCGGGCTCGAAGGAGGGGCCGAAGGCTCTGGCCCAGATGGATCTGCAGGGGGCGGAGAAGGCGACGTGACGGCCTACCTGCTCCGCATGCGCTACGGCCAGAAACATTGCAGCAAGATTTTCAGCCTTTTGCTTCGGCATCTTCAACTCCGAAGCCTTGCTGGCCCGCTCATTCTCGGCCGCGCACCGATCTCTGGCATTCATATGACTGTGTTGGGATTGCCTTTGGCATTGGCGGCGTGGTCGCGGCAAGTTTGCTGCTTCTGGCCAGCGGTTCCCATAGCTCGGGCGAGCAATGGGAAGGACAGATGCGAAGACGTTCCTGATTCTAGTCGTTTGCCGATGCTTCGGCTGGCATTGTTATCGACAGCGGAGCAGACTAAAGTGGAAGTCAACGGAGGCGTCATCGAGGACCGTCGCCGTTTTTCCATGAAGCTTATCCAGGACTGACCCCTGACTATGTGCCTAAGCCCTCACTCTCCTGCAGACATTTGTAGGCCCTCAACAGCCTGGTCTTGCTTTCGGCTTGTAAACTTCATCACGTAGACAAAGAAGACCGGTACGAAGAATATTGCGAGGAGCGTCGCCGATATCATACCACCGAGGACGCCCGTGCCAATAGCAGTCTGGCTTGCCGACCCAGCCCCAGTGGCTATAGCTAAAGGGACAACGCCAAGTGAGAATGCAAGCGACGTCATCAAAATAGGCCTGAAGCGGAGATGTGCTGCCTCGACCGCCGCGTCAAACGACGATTTTCCAGCAGCCCTTAGGTCTTTAGCGAACTCGATAATTAGAATAGCGTTCTTCGCTGACAAACCCATGATCGTAATCAGGCCGACCTTGAAGTAGACGTCGTTCGGCATATCGCGCAGCATCACCGCGCCAACAGCCCCGATAATCCCGAGAGGGATGACGAGAAGCACTGATATTGGGATGGTCCAGTTCTCATAGAGTGCGGCCAGGCAGAGAAAAACCAGTAGAACTGAAAGACCAAGAAGCATCGGAACTTGCGACCCCGACTGGATCTCTTGCAGGGACTGGCCGCTCCACTCGTATCCAAAGCCCGCTGGAAGCGTCTGCGCGATGCGCTCGACTTCCGTGATGGCGTCACCCGACGAATACCCGTTTGCCGCCTGCCCGCTGAACCGGACTGCGGGGAAACCGTTGTAGCCGACGATCTGTGCGGATCCCTTCGTGAATTCGTATCTCGCAAATGCGGAGATCGGAACCATCCCGCCCGCGGCGTTTCTAACGGTAAGGTTCATAACATCGAAGATAGTTCCACGCTTGTCTGCGTCCGCCTGCACAGTGACACGTTGCATGCGTCCAGAGTTTGGGAAATCGTTGACGTAGGACGAGCCAAGGTTTGTGCTAATTGTCTGATTGATATCGGCGAATGTCACGCCATAAGTATTTGCTTTCTCCCGGTCGATTGTCAGCACAGTTTGCGGCGCGTCCGAAAGGCCCTCAACCATCACGCCTTCGAGAACGGGGCTTTTATGGGCCTCTGCCATGAATTGGTCGCGCGCCTTATTGAGCGCTGCAGTCCCCAGATTTCCTCGGTCTTGAAGCCGGAAAGCGAAGCCGTTGGTGCTACCCAGGCCGGAAATCGCTGGTGGTGACAATGCGAAGGCACTTGCATCCTTGATCATCTGGAAGCCGGCATTAAACTTTGCCGATAGTGCCTGTGCCGACTGCATGGACGTCCTCTCGCTCCAATCCTTGAGAGTGATGAACGCGAGCCCCGCGTTCTCTCCTGATCCGGAGAAACTAAACCCGCTAATCGCTACGATACGCTCAACAGATGTTTCTGAGGTGACGATTTTCTCCATGGCCTTAATGGAATCAAGCGTCCGTTCCGCTGTCGCGTCGGCGGGACCCTGAACTTGGGCCAGCAGCGTTCCCTGGTCTTCATCGGGTAGGAATGACGAGGGCAGATGCAGGAACATCCACGCCGTCACCGCCGCCACGACGGTGTAAATCAGCATCACCCTTCCTGCCCTTCGCAGGAGACTTGCTACCCATCTGCTATACTTGTTCGACCCACGATCAAATCCTCGGTTGAACCAACCAAAGAAGCCCCTCTTCGTGTGAGAATGACCTTTATCGACATGCTTGAGGAACGTCGCGCAGAGTGCAGGCGTCAGTGACAAGGCTAGGAACGCCGAAAAAAGAATAGAGGCGACCATTGTTAAGGAGAACTGCTTGTAAATCACACCGACAGCGCCGGGGAAGAACGCCATCGGTACGAAGACGGCTGTTAAAACCAGTGTGATGCCAATAACGGCCCCGCTGATCTGTGTCATCGCCTTCTTTGTCGCCTCCTTTGGTGAAAGCCCTTCTTCGGTCATGATCCGCTCGACATTTTCAACAACGACAATCGCGTCGTCTACCAAAATCCCAATGGCAAGCACCATCCCGAACATGGTGAGAACATTGATCGAGAATCCAAGGACGTACATGACGCCGCAAGCGCCAAGCAATGCGATCGGCACCACGATGGTTGGAATGACAGTATATCGAAAGTTCTGAAGGAAGAGGAACATCACGGCGAATACGAGAATCATAGCCTCGACCAGCGTCATCAGCACCTGTTCGATTGAGATATTTACGAACGGTGTGGTGTCATAAGGTATTGAATACTCAATGTCACTTGGAAATGAAGGAGCAAGTTCGGTCAGGCGAGCCCTGACTGCGGTGGCTGTCTTCAGTGCATTGCCGCCAGGGGCAAGTTCTATGGAAGCGCCCGCGGCAGGTTTGCCATTGATGCGAACCGATGTCGCATAGCTGTCGGCACCCACTTCAATTCGCGCCACGTCACTGAGTCGAACAGTCGAGCCGTCAGTTTCTGCGCGAAGCACAATCCTACCGAATTCCTCCGGCGTAGTGAGTTGGCCTTTGATCAATAAGGAGCCTGTCGTGCGGCGATCCGGCAAAGATGGGGACGTGCCAAGACGGCCAGCAGCGACCTGCGCATTTTGGGCCTGGATGGCTGCTGTAACATCGGCGGGTGTCAGGTTAAGGCCAAGCAGTTTGTCTGGATCAAGCCACACACGCATGGCGCGCTCGCTACCAAAGAGTTGGGCGTTGCTGACACCAGTAACACGGCGCAATTCATTGGCAATGTTTCGGCTCATGTAATCGCCGAGAGAAATTCCGTCGGTCGAACCACTTTTAGAGGTTAGCGCCACCAAAAGCAGCGTCCCGCCTCCCGCTGTGTCGACATTGATCCCTTGTTGAACAATCGAAGCCGGGAGCCTGGCTTCCACCCTTTTGATGCGGTTTTGGACATCGACGGCCGCTGTTTCGGGAATCGTTCCCGGTTCGAAGGTCGCCGTGATCTTGATGGAACCAGCCGCGTCGGATGTTGATTCATAGTAGAGGAGACGAGGAACGCCGTTGAGTTCCTCCTCCATCAGGCGCGTAACACCTTCGTAAGTATCTTCCGGGGAAGCGCCGGGATACGTGGCCGTTACGGTGATTTGGGGCGGCGCTACATCTGGATACTGCGAAATAGGAAGTAGGAAGAGCGAGATCGCCCCCCCAAGCATAATCGCGATGGCGAGAACCCAAGCAAAGACTGGACGTTCGATAAAGAAGGCTGGCATAGAATTATCCCTCCTTCTTTGCGGCGGAGCTTGTCGAGGCTATCCCGGGCCATGGCTCTGCCTTGACAGACGTGCCGGGGGCAATCTTCTGAAATCCTTCCACCACGACCCTGTCGTCAGTTGCCAAACCCTTGACGACAACCCAGCGGCCTTCAACAATCCAGCCGAGCGTCACGTTGCGAACTTCGACTTTCCCTTTAGCGTCGACAATATATAGCTGAGGTTTTCCGGCAGTATCGCGTTGCACTGCTTGCTCCGGAACAGCGAATGCGCCTTCCAGGGAACCCTGCTGGAGTTTTGAGCGAACATACATGCCTGGAAGCAGATTGTGTTCCGGATTTGGAAACTCGCCTCTGAGGATCAGTTGCCCAGTCTGGGCGTTCACGCGTGCCTCCGAAAATAACAGCTTGCCTTCGTGTGGGTACGCACTGCCCTGCTCCGTCACGAGCTTCATGGCTACCCTCTCCCGACCCACCTCCTTAAGATGACCCGTCTTGATAGCATTTCGTAACAGTATCAATGTGTCGGCGGGCTGGGTGAAGTCAGCGTAGATCGGATCAATCTGTTGGATTGTCGCCATCACGTCTGAGGTTGGGCTGACCAACGTGCCCTCGGTGATGAGAGCGCGACCGATCGTGCCGGTGATGGGAGCCTTGACCTGCGTATACTGAAGGTCGAGCTCGGCCGAGCGCAAATCCGCTTCCGCTCGGGAAACATCTGCGTTGCTCTGGGCCAGCGACGCGATTGCCGTTTCACTGTCATCTGCGCTGGTAACGCCCTTTTGCTGAAGCTGTGTTTGCCTGTCTGACTTTTGGGAGGCCAATTTTCGAGCAGCTACCGCGCTGTCAACAGCTGCCTGAGCTGAATCAACCTTGGCCTGAAATGGAGCCGGGTCAATCACATAAAGGAGGTCACCTTGTTTGACACCAGCTCCCTGCTCGAAAACCCGCCTCAGCACCAGCCCAGTCACGCGCGGGCGGACGTCAGCAGTAACCATCGAGGCAACCCGCCCCGGCAATTCACTGACGACCGGTAGAGTTTGCGGCCTCACCTCTACAACGGACACAGGCGTCGGTGGCGCCGCGACGGCTTTCTTAGTGGCATCCTCATTGCTGCAGGCCGTTAACGAGAGGGCGACGCACGCCCATAATGCAGTCCGCGTTACTGACATAGATAAAGACATGGAATGTCCCCAGGTGAAACTTTATGAAGAGAATTCAGGCCACATCAACCAAAAACAAGACAAACGAGACAGTATCGTTTTCTGGATGAGAAAAAGGTTTCTGAATTCAGCGGGTGGAGGCACCAGGACGCCATATTCAAACAAACACTATCGCTGGCGATTTCAAGTACGACCATCAACGGCTTAACGATTAGCCGCTGCTAATTCTCAGGCATCACTAGCGGCTTTGCCATTTGATCAATTAGAGAGTCTGCGCCCCTTTCGATGCCAATTTTTGAACCCTTCAAGCGCACAAACGTCGCACCAGCGTTCATTGCCATCGGATATTGCTTGGTGACGTAAGAAGACAACAGACGATTGGTCCTGGATTCGTAAATCTCAACGGCGTAGCTCACTGACCCAGCCATTGTCCCTTCCCGGCCTCGAACGGCTTGCGCAGTGTTTACCACGACGCCGCCGACATCCAAATGTGAGAGCGGTCCGAGAATGGGTGTGGTGTCCTTCGCCCCGGTCAGCGTCAGGTGCAGTCTAACGGTTTGGGGACCAGGGCTCTTGACAACTGCAAACCTCGTCTTGAGTCGCGCCGTAAAGACATTCTGCATGTAGTCGGCAAGGACCGACTTGTCAGCGTTTGTGAGCTTGACGAACTGATTGTCTTCACCCCGGTAAATCGTGACCGGATCGATGATGATCTTGGTGTACTGTCGCCAGTCAACGGTGGTTGAGAAGCGGTACGGCACCCGACCAGATTTGTCCTCGGTGTTTGTGCGAAGCTGGGACCTAGATGCAAGTCCTGTGTAGGGCGTCGGATCTGCTGTGGTGCACCCAGATATGATAGAAGACAACGCGGCTAGCGAAATGGCGAATAATAGGGTTTTCAAATGTTGGCTCCAAGGTCGATGGCATCTCTGCCGTTGCCAACTTATTTGTCTGAATGTTGCGGTGTTATTTGAAATGTTCAAAAATGTTCGACGGAAAGTTTGTGCATTTCCCGGCAGTCCGGGTGCGTGGCAGCACGACACCGTAATCTGTTCAAAACGCCGAGCTACATACGTTGGGAGTAAGATGTTGCCCACTACGGGGGTATGTATCCCCAGCCTCAGCGTGCGCCTTGCCTACCCTTCGTAGTACTTCCCCATGTCCTCTGGTGGCGTGGTGATAGCGAGATAAACCAAGGCTCCCTCTCCAGTATTTTCAATACCATGAACGACGCATGGCGGTGTCCTAACGATTTCACCGGCACTGAGAGGGATGGATTGGTCGCCTTCAAGCAACAGCATTCCTTGGCCAGCTTCTATCAACCAAGTCTGTTCTGAGTTGGGGTGACTATGTCGAGCTGAAACTGCGCCTGGCTTCATGGTCACTCTGGTGATGGTCACTTGCGCGTCTGGGGCATTATCCTGACATAGGATTTGCTCAGATTCTTTTCCCGGATTTCGCAAAACTACAGACTTTTCGGCTGCGAGAATTTGAACTTTCAGTTTGATCTCCTGTCAAACGCCTAACCTGTTACCCGCATTACCTTAATCGCCGAAAGACTAGATGCTTTCTACACATTGGTTCGTCCTCCGTAAATCGCGAAAAACGCCTGATCACGGGACGGAGGGATTTACCGCTGCGCTTCGTTGATCGAGTGAATGATTTCCCCTGTTGATCGCACACGCGCGATTACTGGAAAAATTCGGTGGACTGCAAACTCGTGCATTTCTCTACTTAGGCTTGAGCATCCGTCCTCCGCAATAATGACTGAGTACCCGTGCTGCCACGCCTCGCGTGCTGTGCTTTCGACACCAAAATTTGTTGCAATCCCAGCTATTATGACGGCTGTGATACCGCCCCTGTTTAGCAATATATCTAATTCAGTGTCGTGAAACGCGCCCCATTGGCGCTTGGTCACGACAGGTCCGCTCAAGCTGCATACAGCCGACGAAAATTCGGTAAAACGTAGTGGTAGCGGGTCTGGCATCCGACTCTGCGCGTCTGTCGGTTGGCCCGGCAGTTTGGAAAAGTCCATTTTGACGCGAACCGTCAAACCGCCGAATGACGCGACCGCCTTGGCGAGAGCTGCAGCATTTGTCACCACAGTTTCAGAAGAGTGCGGCGCAAGTGCTCTTTGCAATATGCCTTCCTGCAGGTCGATGACCAAAAGCGCGGTGGTCGACGGCGCCAATACAATGTGCCTCAAGACTGACTCCTGTTAAAGCAATTATCCGGTCGCCAATCGTGTGAGTGCGAATCGTTACCTGTCAATACAACCTGTTTGTCATGGCAGGAATATATCACATCGTGCAACAGCACCCCCTCAACCCCAAATTCAGCAAAGCCTGCCAATCTTAATCCGAATTCGCCCAAGCCTCTCGCGAGCGCCTTTTATTCGGTCGCAGCCCCAACTGTATGGTAGCTTCTATTTGGGACAACCGGAAGGCATATAACAACCATTAGGCCGTGCGGCACGCCGTCCGAAAGAGAGAAGCGACCGGAGTGGCCTTTAACCACGATACCTTGAGCGATCGTAAGACCAAGACCAAGCCCTCTTTTTGCGCCAATTTGGCGGGATTCATCTGCCTTAAAGAATGGTTCCAACACTTTTCCCTTGAGTTCGTCCGGTAGGCCGGGGCCGTTATCACAAACGAGAATTTCAACCTCACCCTGATCATTCGTATTGAGTTTCAGTTCTATGCGTGCCGCGTAGCGGGATCCATTCTCAATTAAATTTGTCAAAGCGCGGGTCAAAGCTTGAGGCTTGCAGGTGTGGGTCAATTTTCTGGGACCTATATAATCAACATCAATCCCTGCATCTTGAAAGTCGGAAGCGATTGTTTGTAGCAGACTGGACAGGTCGACTTTACGCGCTTTCTCCGTATCGGACGGATCATTAAAATATGCCAGGCATTCGTCCACCATAAACGCCAATGTGGTAACATCGGCCAGCATAAGATGCCTGAGTTCGGGCTCGGAGCAACGCTCGATACGCATCTTCAGTCGGGTCAGCGGCGTTCTTAACAGGTCGCGGAAATAGCGCCGATTTTTCCGCCGATCCTGGCTAGACGGCTCGAAGACAGGCCGTGATGAGGCTTTTTCAGCGGCCGTTGTCGGCCCATTTTGTCGTCATCCGCCTGGTTCGGCGGATTCCGGGCGCGATTAGGCTGTCGCCAGCAGCTTTGGCAGCCTCACCAGATTATAAGCGGTGGCTGTCAGTGTGAACATCCAGCCGACGCGATCCTTTCCACGATGGCGGGTCTTACGCATTCCGCCGCTGGTCTTGGCCCAACCGAACACTTCCTCGATACGCTTGCGAATGCGCTGACTGACAGCGTAGCCAGGGTGATGGGTGGTGCGACCGTCGATGGCCGAGCGTCGGTTCGTCGTGTTTTGGGCGACGTGTGGCGTCACCTTTGCGTCCCGCAAGGCAGCAACGAAATCGGCCGTATCGTAGGCTTTGTCTGCAGCCAATGTGATGCGATGACGACCATCCATGCGGCCCACCATATCCAGTGCCGCCTCGCGCTCGGCGGTTCCGGTCGCATGGGTCAGCGTGGCGTCAACAACCAAACCATTGCGGTTTTCCATGGTGACGTGGCCCATGTGGCAAAGCCTGGCCGCCTGGCCACGGGCCTTCTTATAAAGCCTGGCGTCCGGGTCGGTGGTCGATGCGTGGGTTGCGTTGCTGCGCTTCTCGCCGTGGAAATCGCGCTCAGAGTTGCGGCCTTTGGCTTCTGGCGGCTGTTTCTCTTCAGCGCCAGAGCCGCTGCCGTCGGTGTCGCCACCATCTGTGTCGTCCTTGGGCTTGAAGCTCTTCATGCTGGCCCAGGCTTCGATCAAGGTGCCGTCCACCGAGAAGTGGTCGTCTGACAGCAATGCTTTCACCCGCGGCTGGCTCAGCAACGCGGCCAGAAACTTGGCGGCGATATCGCCAGCCAAGAGCCGCTCACGGTTCTTGGTGAACACGGTGACGTCCCAGATCGGCGCGTCCATCGACAAGCCGACGAACCAGCGGAACAGCAGATTGTAGTCCATCTGCTCCATGAGCTGACGCTCCGAGCGGATCGTGTAAAAGGCCTGCAACAACAGAGCGCGCAGCAGCTTCTCCGGCGGGATCGACGGACGGCCGATCGCTGAATACATCGCCTCGAAATCCGGCGACAAAACTTCCAGCGCCTCGTCTACAATCGCGCGGATCGCCCGCAGCGGATGGCTTGTCGGAACCCGGGCTTCGCAGCTCACATAAGAAAACAAACCCGCCGTCTGGATATCATTACCGCGCATGTCCTGCTCCTGCCGACCAATCACTCAGGCATGGAATCATGGCAGTCCGTTCACAGCAAGGGCCTTTTTCCGCATCCTGTTAGATCATGCCCTACGGAGCTGAGAACGCGGGTACGGTATTCTACCATGCTTTGGATGCTGTTACGCATTACGTTCAGCGATTCCGCCAAGCTGCGGATCTCCAATGCGCCGTCCGCTTCAAACGGCTCATGAGTATCGTCATCCATACTCACACGCTTTGCCGCGGCCGCGAACCGCCGCAAAGGGTTGGTGATCAGCAAGCCGCTAAAATAGGCAAGAACAAGCAAAGGAACTACAATCTTCAAAAGCCCGCTGGCGACGGCCGGCGCAAACCAGACTTCAGCGGGAAACACTGGTATCCGGAAAACCAGAACACGCCCATAATCAACGCGCACGGCCAGCACATTCGGCTTGGCTTGCCCGGAGAACAAGTGCTTGATTGATGTCAGTATATTTCCGGCCGTTAGCGCTTTAGCTCGCGAAACGAGTTCTTCATGGGAAGAGATATTTCCTTGCCAGGTTAACTGCTCTTCCGCGGGCAAACTTTCGACAGCAACATCCATGCTCGCCGCCGCAGCAAGAACAGCATCCTCTTGCTGCAGTGTTTTAGCACCTTTGAACTGTAGGAACAGTGCTTCTGCTCGCCCGGCGAACAGCCCATTCTGAAACTCGCGATCTTGCCGGCCGTAAATGAAAGGCTCTGTAAACATGGCAACTATCGAAACCAAAATAACGAGCAAAGTCGCTAGAATGAGTATCTGCCGTTGTATGGAGGCTCTTCGAAGGTTTCTCAAATTACCCGCTCAACCCGAGATGCGAATAAATAACCGCCAAGCCGGACGGTCTTGATAAAGGTCGGATCTTTCAGGTTTGGCTCAATCTTCTGTCGCACGCGACTGATGTGTGCATCAATGCTGCGCTCAACTGGCCCAGCAGATCCTGCATGTGTCATTGAAAGGAGCTGTTCGCGATTGAGCACCTTGTTTGGATGGGAGCAGAATGCCAGAACGATTTCGAATTCGGCTGTCGTCATGGATACCTGCACCCCATCCGGATCTTGTAGCTGTCGACTTTTCGGGTCGATGCGCCAGCCTGAAAACGTCATTGGGGCAAGATCGGGCTCAACCTCCCGTCCGCGTGCGCTTCGCCTCAAGATGCTTTTGATCCGCGCCATCAGTTCACGCGAATTAAATGGCTTGGTAACGTAGTCATCAGCTCCAAGCTCTAATCCCAGAACTCGATCAATGTCTTCCCGCATCGCTGTTAGCATCAGTATTGGCAGAGAACTTGACGAACGGAGCCGTCTGCAAATGCTAAACCCGTCCTCACCGGGAAGCATTGCGTCAAGCACGATAAGGTCGAAAGAATGGTGAAGCAAAAGCTTGTCCATGTCCGCGCCGCTGCCTGCAGACATTGCTTGGAAGCCGCCTCCCCTAATCAGCTCAACAAGCATGTCGGCGATGGCTAAGTCATCTTCAACGACGAGCACGTTGGTCTGATCAGAGATCGCCATTTCATATGCCATATTGGGGTATTCTGCCTTTGACTGAATTGCGAGTCCAGCATTATGCCACCAGGCACGCAGCTAGTCATTTCGTTTTGTTTTCCGCGCCCGACTGCCCTTGTCGCGCTCGATACATCAGGAGCGTTAACGATCCGACGCCTCAAGCTGCATGTACAATCTCAGCGTATTTCTCACTAGTTACCGCGAAAGCCGCCGGCTGTTGCATGAAATTACATTTGAAGATGTTGAGATATGTTGTTGGAGGTGGGGAGGATGCCTCGAATTACGACGATAGATTGATCTCGCCGCTTTTCTCAATGCCGATGAGAACCGTTGATTGTCGTAAGCTCTCCCGACCACCAGGCGAAAGAATGCAGTGAGTAGCAGCGCTGACGCGTAGCGCCGCAACAGGACGCTATCATTAATTCCGCTATAGAAGGCAAAACCAGCATTTGCCGACGTGCCCGACGGTGACAAGGAGAAATAGTGCCGTAATCACGTATCCACTTATTGATGCCGCTCCTATCGCCCAGAACACAACGATACATACCCCATACAGTAGAAACTCCCGCTTCAGTGCCGAAATCGGTAACGTATCCAAAGTCGAAGGAGACGCAAAATCGATTTTCTAAAGCTTCTTGATGCTTCGCCTAAAGCTGCACCTGCGCAGTATGTTCACCATGGTCGTTTTCCGCCAGCATCTTGTTTCTGATGCTGTTCATTGCTTCTCGCCGACAGGTGCGCGATTGCAGAACGAAGATTTTGCAGCACGCCACCATCTAACAATTGTCCTTCGAGCTTTTCTGAGGTTGCGACCCGATTTAGAAAGATCAGGCTGGGAGCTTTTTCGCGTGGACCGAGGAACGTTTGAAATTCGAATACGCTCCATGAACGCTTTGCCGTCGAATTGCTTTGAAGCGTGGACACTGCCGTCACCAAGGATTACATCGTAGAAAAAGACCTCCAGGTTCAACACCGGGGTGAGCTTTATATTGCGAACCATTGCTATGCCCGGACGCGTTGTCACGACCAGAGCATAACCGCCAGAGCGCAGTGCGTCGAATAGTTCGGGGATGGTGTAAACAGCAACGGCCATATATCCATGGGTCTTCAGCTGCGATAAAATTACATCCGCCCCATTTCTAGTGGTTACCGCCTGACATAAGAGTCCTGTATGGGATTCCATTTGCTGGGTTGGCATGCGAGTCTGGCGCATGCGCACAGGAATATCGTTCACCGTTTCGCCAACAGATCACCAACGCCTGATGGCCTTGACCAGGGATCGCAATGCGCCCCAAAAGCACGTCTGGCGGGCCGAGATCATCCTGCTGAGTGCCGATGGCGTCGGGACTGTCGAGATTATGCGCCAGACCGGCAAATCGAAGACCTGCGTATGGCGCTGGCAAGAGCGCTTCGCCACAGAAGGCGTCGAGGGTCTCCTGCGCGACAAGACGCGGCCGTCGCGTATTGTGCGGCTCGGACCCGATGTCGCCGAGCGTGTGGTGGCCCTGACGCTGGCTGATCCGCCGGGCGAGACGACGCACTGGACGGCCGACATGATGGCGACGGCCGCCGGCATCAGCGCCAGCGCAGTCAGGCGTATCTGGAAAGCGCATGGCCTCGCACCTCATCGGTGGCGGCAGTTCAAATTGTCCAACGACCCGAAATTCGTCGACAAGCTGCGAGACGTTGTCGGCCTCTATGTTGATCCGCCAGCCCACGCCGTCGTGTTGTCGGTCGATGAGAAAAGCCAAATCCAGGCGCTCGACCGCACCCAGCCGGGCCTGCCGATGAAGAAGGGTCGGCTCGGCACCATGACCCACGACTACAAGCGGCACGGCACAACCACGCTGTTTGCCGCCCTCAACGTGCTCGACGGCACCGTCATCGGCCGCAACATGCAGCGTCATCGTCATCAGGAGTTCATCCGCTTCCTCAACGCCATTAACGCCCAGGTGCCGGACGACAAGGCCGTCCACGTCATCCTCGACAACTATGCTGCCCACAAGCATCCCAAGGTGAGAGCCTGGCTCGACCGTCACGAGCGTTTCACCTTCCACTTCACTCCGACTTCAAGCTCATGGCTCAACGCGGTGGAGGGTTTCTTCGCCAGGCTGTCGAAGCGGCGTCTGAAACGCGGCGTTTTCCATTCCGTCGTCGATCTCCAGGCCGCCATCAACCGTTTCCTCGTTGAGCACAACAAAAAGCCAAAGCCCTTCACTTGGACCGCCGATCCCGACAAAATCATCGCCGCCGTTAAACGCGGGCACCAAGCGTTAGATTCCATCCACTAGCAAGAAAGACGAGGATTGGGTTACGGTATTTAACATCTGAGTGCAGCGTCACAGACCTACTCCTTTTTATGAAATGAGCTTAGCTGTTCTCAGCTCAACGGTGTGTTCGATCTTATTCGGTTTTGTTTCGAGCTTTGCGGCGGCGGTGCAACGCGACGGATTGTGGCGCTGCCAATCCGCGCGCTGCTCAATCCAGATCCGCGATAGACCTAATGGCGTTGCGACCCGTCTCGATCGCCAGCCAAGGCACAGCAGCGGTTTGCTCCAGCACATATTGAGCTTGCTGAAGAGGGCGAAAGCCTCGACCGGCCTCATCGCCCTTCGTCAGTAGCGCGTTGTTGGAAACCTGACCGTGCCGGATTGAACCTACGGCTTGGTGATCTCGCCTTTGACATTTTGAACCACATTCCTTGAGTACCTCGAGATTAGAAGGTCTCTTGATCGGGGAAGTTGGTTTATTGGCGCGTGGAGAGGCAATTTTGTCGTAAGCGTAGTTCGCCGGTTTTGAAAATGGAATAGCGACCACAGGCGCCAGGGGGAAAGGCGAGGTGCTGGCCCCGCGCGCTGGCGAAGAATCGATAGCAGCCATCAGCCCTGTAGGCTTGACGCCCCCGTGCAGCGAAGCAGTGTGGATGCTTGGTCTTGCGGCAGGCGGATTGGCGGCTCCGTGCCACTGAGTGGTATAGGCCGCTGCGGACGATACGCCAATGATAAGAGCACAGGCGCTTAACCTGATCCATGTGCCCGAAAGTGCGAAGCGCGGATGCTGTCCAAGATCGATCGTGTGTTGGTACGTCCAAACTCTTTCCGCGTTTAAGTCGAGTGCATTTACCCGTGAAAGACTTCCTTGAACGGGTAACTTGGCATCTGGCTCGAAAGTCATTTTGGGAGTCCTCTTCAGCCTCGGGATGGGCTTGCTTGGATCGTATCAAGGACACCTGTTTTCGAATGTTCTAATTTGTTGGGTTATGTTGCGGTAGAGATGGCACATGCGTGTCTAACCCACGTTGTCGCTGAACCGGTGGCTGTTTCTTGCATCGCATGACTTGAAGACGTCTGTTTGTCTGAGAAGCTCATCAGGCGCTCACGACGTCAGAAGTTCTCGATCCCAATTCTTCGAAATTTGTACCGGATTCTGTCACTACAAATCCGGGGACAGAACCTCCAGCGCCTCGTCTACGATGGCACGGATCGGCCGCAGCGGATGGTTTGCTGGAACGCGGGCTTCTGACTTATTTCGCGCCCAGCCAACATCCGCGAGTCTCGCAGTCCGAGCTCGACTACATCAAATCGCGGGGCGCCTTGACCGATGTTGGTGCGAAACCGGCGGCCGACGCCCCGCCGCCGCTCGCAACCCGTCAGGCCATCAAGCAGATTTTGACAAACCGGATGCTTGTTGGGATCTTCTTGGCGCAATATTGCATCGCTTCCCTATCGACCTTCTTTATCTCTTGGTTTCCAAGCTATCTTGTTGAAGCTCGACATTTTTCGATGCTTCACGCCGGCTTCGTGGCATCCCTGCCAGCGATCTTCGGCTGTATAGGCGGAGTAACGACGGGGTTCTTTTCTGATTGGCTGCTTCGTCGGGACCGGATCGCTGAGCCTTGCCCGCAAAATACCGATCACACTCGGGCTCGGACTGAGTGCGAGCATCATCCTCTGCAATTACACCGAGGTGAATTTCATCGTCGTGGCGATCATGTGCGCAGCGTTCTTCGGAAAGGGGTTCGGGGCACTTGGTTGGACAGTCGTGGCAGACACCGCGCCAAAAGAGGCGATCGGACTGACCGGGGGGCTGTTCAACGCAGCGGGCAGCGTGGGGGGCATTATCACTCCCGTTGCCATCGGCTACATCATCCAGGGCACAGGCTCGTTCCACGGAGCTCTGCTCTACGTCGGAATTCATGTGATTTGCGCTGTGGTCAGCTACTGACTGCTGGTCGGCCCCATCGAACGTTTCGCGCTTTCACCGCCGCCGCCCACATCGGTTGTCGTGGCCAAAAAGGCATCGTTGGCCGATGCCCGGTAGAGGACCTGGGCTTTGTGTTGAAAGGACGGCCTTAATGCCCAACTGGTGCCGCCAGCTACCCAACAGGAACATAGGGTTTGCAATCATTCGTCTCTCGTCCGCGTTAGCGGCTTCGCACGGGCGCGGAGGTAAACGCATTTGCGGTTCCTAAGTCGAGGCGTCGCTACCCTGATCTGGGCGTTTGAGCAACCGGGAGGAAGTAACCGCCTAGATCGCCCTGAGAATGTAGGCGCAACTGCGTTCCGCCTAGATGCTCGAGCGTTAGTGCGGCGACTTGGGCACGGTCAGCAGATCAGAATGGCAGGAAGCCAATAAACCCCGTAATTTTCCACATGCCAAGGGTTTTCGCGCAGAAAAAGACGGACTGCCAGTTGAGCGTCTCCGAACCACCATGGACCATTGCAATGGCGTCGTCGAACGTCTTGCGGGCAATTGCGGTTGCGCCATCGACGCGGATGTCGAGCATGTTGGTAGCGCGAAAGAGCGCGAGGCACCGATCTTCGGCATAGGCCGTCGTAGCCGATCGGAGGGCATCTTCGAGCCAGGCAACGCGGTAGGCCTCGACCGTGGGGAATCGCAGGGCCCAATCAGCGGGGTCAAGTGAACCTTTGGCATCCAAGCCGGCAAACCCGTCATACTTGAAACAGTCGGTGAAAATCGACCAGTCTTGTGCGACAAACCCGTCAATATCTTTTCGCACCAGCATCTCCCATATCGCATGGCGATCAGAATCGGATGTTGAGAACGGGTTGGTGTCGTAGCTCATGGAACTGATCCTCTGGAAAAGTACGGCAGGTTCATGGGAAAGACCTGCAGAATGGCACTCACAGCGCCTGACGTTGCAGCTGTTCGTCGAGGGCTATGACCTCGGTCACTGGAACGCCTGCCTCAAGGCCCGGTCGTGCCAATTGCATGACGTCACGCGGCACCATCGCGGCCATCTCATATGCCTCTGCAAGCGGCAATCCGACCTCTCTGACGCCATTGGCAAGGCATGCTGCAAGGTCGATATGAGCGCCGGCGAGAGAGCCGGCAGCATTGACCAGCGCACCGTCCCGCACATAAATGGTCTCGCCATAAAGCTCGAAGTGATCAGGTCCGTCGATGGTCGCCATCGCATCCGAGATCATGAACATGCGCCCATTGCGCGGACGCGCCCTGCAGGCCAGAGCGACCATACTCCAATCCACGTGATGGCCATCGACGATGATGCCGGCGAACCCATCGGAATTAATGGCCGCGCCAACAATTCCAGGCTCTCGCGACTGCATCGGGGGCATGGAATTGTAGAGGTGGGTGAAACAACTAATCCCTGCGGCCAGCCCTGCACGTGTTTCCGCAGCCGTTGCCGCGCTATGACCGGCGGAAACGACTACACCCATATCGGCGATGCGACGGATGGTGTCGGCGTCAACACATTCCGGCGCCAGCGTCAGCATAACGGGTATGCCGGATGAGCGTAGCAGCGCAAGGAGTGACAGTGTTGCATCATCGATCGGCCGGATGCAAGCGGCATTGTGCGTGCCCTTGCGCTCGACGTTGAGATGCGGACCTTCGATATGAAGTCCGAGAAATCCCTCCACGCCCCAGGCATCTACAGCAGCGTCTGCGGCTTGTGACATGACCTCGCGCTCGCAGGTGATCAGAGTCGGCATCACCCAACCTGTCCCGAGCGAGCGTTGCGTTTCCACAATATGCGCAATTGCTTTGGCTGTCGGGTTCGAATTCAGCATCACTCCGCCGCTTCCATTGACCTGAAGGTCGGTCAGTGCTGGACCGAGGAAATGTATCCGCAGATCGGGGGTCTCACCGTCATTGAGCGGACGCATTCGCGTTATTCTGCCGCCTGAGATTTCGACCGCCATGCCTTCGCAGAGCTGACTCTCGTGCCAGAGGTAATGCGGCGCAATCAGCCGCGTCATGGGATGACCCCTAAACTGCCGTGCTGTCTTACTTCATTGCCTGTTGCTCCAACGACAAGCGGCAGCTTCATTGCTCCGGCAAGAGAGATCGACGCCTCCCGGACATCTGGATGGGCCTCGCAGACACTCGTAAACGCGAAGGACTGGGATAGCCCGTTGCGACCAATGCCGCGCTTCAAATCGATGGATTCCATTTATGCCTCGTCCATAATTTTTTTTGCTAACATCGCGGCGCCGCGGGCCCCCGAACTGTCGCCATGACGCGCGATGCGGAGCGCTGGCGGCCGCATCTCGCCCAACCGTAGGGCACCAAGAGCGTCCGACAGTTGCTCCCCAAGGCCCTGGATCGCCGAAAGACCGCCGCCGATGACAATGCAGTCCGGATCGTGGTTAAGCTGGATCAGGAGCAGCAGTTCTGCTGCGATCTCGATGAATTCGGTGAGCACGGCCGAGCAATTTGCTTCACCATTGTTTGCCCGCTTTACAAGTTCTGGCGGTGTCACGTGCTCCCCAAGCCGAAACTTGCTGAGCGCGACCAAACCTGGTCCAGAGACATATTGCTCGAAACACCCCTGCTTGCCGCAGCCGCAAGACCACAGCGGCAGGCCTCGCGGCGCAAGCGTGCGCTGGGGCACGCCGGCATGGCCGATTTCGAGGGCGGAACCGTTGAGCCGTTCGGCGAGCGCGCCCCCCGACACCAGTCCAGCACCGACACCCGTGCCCATGATCAGACCCACTATGGTCTTGAACCCATCGCCGGCACCTCCATTTGCCTCAGACAAGGCAAAGGCCTGGCAGTCGTTGATCATTGGAAGGCAGCGACCGACCTTTTCAGCAAGTATGTACTCAATGGCGTGTCCACCAGCGGGCAAGTTCGAGGTGAAGGCGCGTTTCGTGCCGGGGTCAATCAACCCAGGAAACGCGACGCCAACTGCCAGCGCCTTCGAACGAGAGACGTTCTGAAGCCATTCGACCTGGTCGACAAGAACCGCCATGAATCCAGCAAGATCATCTTTTGGCGTCGCCAGGCGGCGCCTCTCGATTGTGGTAAAATCGGCCGCAAACAAACGCGCCTCGATTTTCGTACCACCAATATCGATGCCTCCCGATATCATGGCTGCACCGGATACAGGGTCACGCCGGAGACCACACGGGAAAGATTGCCTTTGCCCGCGAACGGATTGTCGATGTTAAGGTCTAACGCACCTGACCAAGTGACGGCCCAGACTTGGGCTGCGAGAACATGCAGGACGGCCTCCCAGCGCGCATCTTTAAACTGCCGCACGACGAGGTCGCATCCATGACCGCCGGATGTTAGCACCGTCGCATCGGGGTATTGCTCTTTGATTTCTTGCGCAACGTCCCAGTCATACAAAGCGGTGTGGGGGTCCGGATGGATCATGACCACAACGAGGTCGTTGCCGCCAAGGATAGCCTTTGGACCGTGGCGAAAGCCAAGCGTGCTGTCCCAGGACGTGACCGTGCGGCCCGCCGTCAGTTCAAGGACCTTGAGCGCCGATTCTCGGGCCACACCCTTTAGGGCACCCGAACCGAGAAAGACGACACGTTCTGGCCTTGGTGGTGTCGAAGCGGCCAACCCCTCCAGGATCTTGCCAGCTGCATCGGAAAGCGTGGCCAGTGTCTCGCCGATCTCGTCTTCCGGAAGAATGCAAGCCAGCGCCGACAATAGCATTGTCGTGAAGCTCGATGTCATGGCAAAGCCAGTGTCATGGGTTGCCTCAGGCAAGACGATGCTTTGGTGCTCGCCTTGCCCTGCTGGCTTGCGAGTTGCAAGCGCACCAAGCGGATTGCAGGTGATATTGAGGCGCTGGACGCTGGGAAACTGGCCATCAAGCAGATCGAGCGTGCCGATGCTTTCGGAACTATCACCCGAGCGGCCGAACTGCACCACCAAGAGCCGTGGGTCATTGCGCAGGCTTGAAGATGGGCACGCGACAATATCGGTGGTCGGGATAGCCCCGAGCCGGATTGGACCGGGCTTGGCGACCGAAAGGATCTCACCGATGAAGGCTGAGGTGCCGGCGCCTGCAAATACGATTTCATTGATCTGTAACCGGACGATCCAGTCGCGGATCTCTTTGGCGCGTGGCGCCAGGTCCCTGCCCCATTTTTCCCAGATCGCTGGTTGGGCGAAGATCTCGTTCCAGGTTTGGCTATCCTGCGGTCGTGACATCGCAATACCTCTTGGTGTCCTCACCGCGCCAAGCGGAGAAGAGTGTCTGTTACGATTTTGAGTGGGCGTCTGATCAGTCGTGGATCGCGAGACCAGTAGACGGATCAAACCAGTGAAGCTTGCCAAACTCGACAGTGAGCGGCAGCCGTTCTTTAGGCTGCGGGGTCATTGCCGGCGGAATGCGGGCAACCAGCCGGTTCTTGCCTTTGGCCGTCAGGCTCTCGATCTCGGACGCCTCGTTGACATCCCGGTGGTGAGTCGATGTCGAAGAACACAAACGTGTCCGCCCCGAGCGCTTCGGCTACAGGCACGGCCTCGTTGAAGATCGCTTCTTGCGGTTGACAGACCTGAAACATTTCCGGCCGGATGCCGACAACAATCTGGCGCCCGATATAACTGGCCAGTGCCACGCTGTCCGGAGCCTTGATCCTTGCCCCGGTCCCCACAACCGAGGCAACGAGGCCGCCGGTTTCTTTCGAGAGATCGACACGCACGAAATTCATCGCCGGGGAGCCGATAAAACCGGCAACGAACAGATTGGCAGGACGGTCGTACAGCATCTGCGGGGTATCGATCTGCTGCAGGTTGCTTTCGCTTGCATCTCCGACCGGCTTCAACACTGCGACACGGTCGCCCATGGTCATCGCCTCGACCTGATCATGGGTAACATAGAGGGTCGTTACGCCGAGTCGTTCGTTGAGCAGCTTCAGTTCGCCGCGCATCTGGACGCGCAGCTTGGCGTCGAGATTGGACAGCGGCTCGTCCATCAAGAAGGCGAGCGGATGGCGCACGATGGCGCGTCCCATGGCGACGCGCTGGCGCTGACCGCCAGACAAGGCGCCGGGCTTGCGCTGAAGATAGCGTGTGAGATCGAGCATTTCGGCTGCCTCGCGCACCAGCTTTTCGATCCTCTCCTTTGGCATCTTGCGTTGCTGAAGGCCGAAAGCCATGTTGTCGTAAACGGTCATATGCGGGTAGAGCGCATAGTTCTGGAACACCATGGCGATATCGCGATCCTGGGGTTCTTTGAAGGTGACATCGGTGTCATCCATCATCAACCGGCCGCTGTTGAGCAGCTCCAGCCCTGCGGCCATGCGCAGCAAGGTCGATTTCCCGCAGCCCGAAGGCCCGACGAGCACGACGAATTCACCATTCGCAATCGTAAAACTGACATTGGCGACGGCGACTGTTCCGTCCGTATAAGTCTTGCCGACCCCGTCGAAGGCCAAGGATGCCATGACTGAAAACTCCTGCGTCTCATGATGGTCTGGGTCACGTCCTTAAAAGCGCAGACCTGACCTAATGTGATTTTAGGCGATATCGACAGCCTGTCCCGACGATGCCGACTGCTCAATGGCTGCCAGGATCTTGGTATTGGCAAGTCCGTCCATGGCATCGGCCAGAAGCGGTTCCCCACGCACGACCGAATCAACGAAGCGGCCGATCGATTCCAGCACGAAGCCGCCGATGCGGGTGGAACCGGTCGGCGTCATGCCGATATAATCGGAGTAGCGCAAACCGCCCTCGACCATGCGTCGCAGGCCGCCATTGTGGGTGGGATCGGCCTGGATCTGGCCTTTTTCCCCAACCAGCTCCAGCTTAAAATCGACCAGAGACGGGTTGTCGCGCGAGAGGATCCAGCTGTTTTCCATGGTGACCACCGTGCCCTTGCTGAATTCGAGGATGCACAGATGGAAATCCTTGGTATCGACGCCGCCGGCCTTCAGCGTGCCGTCCCGGGTGACCGCATAGACGCGGCCGACCTCATCGCCAAGTACAAAGCGCAGAATGTCCACGAGATGGCTGCCCAGAAACCAAAGGGCTGAGGATTTCGACGCCCAGCTCAACATGTCGAATGGCACGAAGGTGGTATTCGACAGGCGGGTCATGCCGTGCTTGGGCAAACCGATCTCACCGGATTCGACCATGGTCTTGACCTGCGCCAGAATCGGGTTGACGCGGTTGTGGAAGTCGATCATCAGCTTGCCCTTGGAGGCGGCGGCGGCTTCGACGATTTGCTCTGCTTCCCTGACGGTGGTTGCTAACGGCTTTTCGCTAAGCACATGCTTGTTCGCCTTCAAGGCGGCAAGAATGATCGGTGTGTGGGTGAAGTCGGGCGTGGCCACAGACACTGCGTCAATGTCATCGCGGGCGATCAGCGCATTGTAGTCGGTCAAGGCCACCGATGCGCCTGAGCTTTCCTTCATTTTTTGTGCCCGGCCTTCGTCGATATCACATACGCCGACAAGTTCGGTCTCGGGCAGCACGTTGAAAGTATGAGCGTGATTGTTGCCCCAAAGGCCGGCGCCGATAACGCCCATTCGCAGTTTGGTCATGTCAGTTTTTACTCCATTGAAGGTGGCAATCAGCCCTTCACCGAACCAAAGGTGAGGCCTCGTACCACGTAGCGATCGAAAACGAGGAAAATGATCATCGGAGGAATCATCGCAACCACGGCAGCGGCGGCGATGTAGTTCCAGGTCACCCCGCTGGTCGCAAAGTATCCCAGAGTTCCGATGGGAAGCGTTGCCGTCGACCGTGAGCTCAACACCAGGGGAAATGCGGCATTGTTCCAGGCGAAGACGAAGGCGAACATAGAGGTGACGATGATGCCGGGGCGAACAATCGGAAGCGTGATGCGCCACATGATCGTGTACCACCTGGCACCATCGACGCGCGCTGCCTCTTCCAGTTCTACCGGCACCTCATCGATGAAACTCTTCATGAGCCAGACCGAAAAAGGAATGGTTATGGTCTGCAGGACGAGCACCATAGAGAGATAGGATCCCGTCAGCCCGATGCGGTTCATGAGGATGAAATAGGGAATAAGAAAGGCGATAGGCGGCGCCATCAACAAGCCGAGATACCACAACATGATGTTCTTCTTGCCCTTGAGCCTGAAGCGCGACAGCGCATAGGCTGCCGGGATCGAAAACGGCAGGTTGAGAAGGACAGCGCCAATGGCGACAACCAGGCTGTTGAAGAGCTGCGGTGCGTTTGTGCCAGGGTCAACGAGAATGTGTCGGAAGGCATTAAGGGTGGGAGAGAAGGTAAACTGCGGCGGCATTGCAAAGGCACTTTCTGGGGGACGGAGCGCCAGGGCAACGAACCACAAAATGGGACCGATGAAGACCGCAAGGAAGAACAGTCCAGCCGCGTAAGTTAGGAGTGTGTAGAGAATGTTTTTGCCGGATGTCATTTTACCACTCCTCATTTCGGAAGGCGAAGAAGACGTAGAGCGCCACGATGATGTTGACGATCAGGACCGTGATCCAGGTCATCGCGCTGACGAGGCCAATGTTGAAATTGATCAGACCCTGTTCGTAAAGCGAATAGCCAAGAGTTCTGGTCGAGGTACCGGGGCCACCGCGGGTCAGCACGAGGACCGTGTCGAAAGTGTTGAAGAGCTGCATGAAGCGCAGCATTACAATGATGATAGCCGTGCGCTTGATCAATGGCAGCTTGATCCGCATCAAAATTGTCCATGCAGAGGCGCGATCAAGCCGCGCTGCCTCAACGATCTCCTCGGGAACCGACAGGAGGCTGGCATAAAGGACGATGGCGAAGAAGGGCGTCCATTGCCAGATATCGGAAAACAGGACCGCGGACAGTGCGGTTGCCGGCGAGCCCAGCAGTCCTTGTGGTGGGATCGGCAGGCCCACGGACGTCAACAGCCATGTCAGGAGGCCACCGCTCGGGTCATAGAGATAGCGGAACAGGAAGCCGACAACGATAGGGGCAATTGTCGTCGGCAGGATGAGGAGCGCGCGCACGACGTTCATGCCGGGCAGCGCCCGAAGCAGGATCAAGGCAATCGACAGCCCAAAGATGAACTCCAACGCTGTGCCGAGGAAGGACAAGATCAGCGTGTTGACTAGCGCGTCGCGAAAGTCGAAAGCGTTCAGCGCCTGGACATAATTTTCGAAGCCGACAAAAGCTTGCGGTTCCGGCCCGATCTGGAAGTTCCAGAAGTAGAAGCTCGAACGTAGCGCAAACAGAAGCGGATAGGCTATCAATGCCAAAAGCATGATGACCGAAGGCGCGATCAGCAGGTATGGAAGGTTACGGCGGACGAAGCTTCGCCGCCCGGCAGCCGCTGCGGCTGGCAGATTTGCAGTCATCGTGGTCATCTCAGGGTCCTGTGTCAGAGCGTCCACGTCTTCCGACATCATGCTCGTGATGCCGGAAGACGAAAGCTATCAGCTTTTGCCGAGCTTTCCGATCAGGGCTTTAGCGCTATCCAGGGTGTCGTCGTAGCTTTCCTTCTGGTAAGGGATCATGAAATTCCCCTTCGAGATGCTGGCAAACAGGCTGTTGGTCCGTTCCAACGCTGGCGCCGCCGCGTCCGAACCCGTCAGAAGCTGGTTGAGGGTCAAGCCAAAGACGCTCTCAAGTGCGGTATAGCCGGGGACCGGAGGACGCGTGACCTTGCCGTTGCCCTGCTTCATCATTCGGAATTGCACATCGAGATACGGATAGACCGCCTTTAGATCCTTATCCTCATAGAGCGATGCGCGAGCGAAATCGGAGAACTGATAGTTGAGGTCGGGCCAGAGGGCCATTTTCTTCTGGGTGGCCTTGGAGGTCGCCCATTTGATGAAGGCGTAGCCTGCAGCCTGCTTGACCGAGCTTGCCGGTACCCCGAGGCTCCACCCGCCGACACTGATGGTCTGCTTGACGCCATCGGCTTTTGGCAGTGCCGCGGCCGCGTATTTATCCATCACATCGGATTTTGTGCCGGTCATATAACCGGAGTTCTTGACCAGGTAGAAATAGGGCGTCCACCAGTAGAACATGCCGATATCGCCCTTGGCGAAACGCGTGCCAGCATCGAACCAGACATAGTTGATCGCTTCGGGTGGAGAGAGCTTGTAGAGCTGGCGGTAGACATCGATGGATCTCTCCCAAGCCGGGCCCGACAGCGTCGGCTCGAAATTCCAGGGCTGACTCGGAAGGGACTTGAACCAACCAGCGCCATGACTGGTCGAGATCTGAGTGAACATGTGAACGATAGGCGACGGCTGAGAACCGCACACGACCGTCGGATAGACCGGCTTTCCAGAAAACTGCTTGCCTTCCAGCTTCTTTAGAGTGTCGATATAGGCCGTCCAGGTCCAGTCTTCGGACGTGTCCGTCGGTGGAGCGGCAATACCGAACTCATCGAACATGTCCTTGCGATACATGACCCCCTGCGCATAGGCGGCCACCGGAAGCGTTGCGATCTGGCCGCGCCACATGTTTGAGGAGTAAAGCACCTCGGGGATGAAGTCCGTAAGGTCGATATCTTTGTCCTTGGCGATGTAGTCGTTGAGAGAGACGATCCAACCGTTGTCGAGATATTGCCCGAGCCACATCTGATCGACCGCTATGACGTCAGCATCGGACGTCTTGGCGACAAAGGCCGAGACCAAGCGAGCTTGCAGCGCATCATAGGAAAGACTTTCGAGCTCCACCTTGATGCCGGTTTCCTTCTCGAAATCTGGGATCATCGCCTTCATCGAAAAGAAAAAGGGATCTTCGACCGACAGCACCCTGACGCTGGTGACGTCCTGTGCCTGCGCCCGAGGAGCTGCGAGAGAACCAAGCACGCCCGAAACAAGTGCTGTTGCCGAAACGCCCTTGAGCAGATTGCGACGAGACACTGACATAGTATCAAATTTCATGCTTCTCTCCACAGTGTTTATTGGTGCGGTTGAGCGCGCGATCATGCTCCTGCATGATCTGACGTCGCAAAGCCGCTATGATCCCGCATTATCTTGTCCGCACTTCTTTGAGTGCCATATGTTTGGACTTCGCACAAACATATGATATGTGTCAATGGTGATTTATGTGGCGCCCCCGGAATGTACGTAGCCTCCGTCGAACAACTTCACGATTTTATTTTGTTCGGTCTTTCATCTAGAAGTCTGATGAAAACGGCGAAACGAGCTGCGCAACTTCTGTAACCGCAGCCATCAACAGGGACTATAAAGTGGCGTTGGAAAACCAGAGCAAGAGCCTGAACGGATTGCGCGCGTCTAAGTCGGACATGCCGGATCAAGGAGCATCAGCAAATGGTATGATGCTTGTTTCGTCTTCGGACGTGGGTGCCATTAACCGGGGTAGGATTCTGCAGGCCCTCTACGATAATGGCCCTACGAGCCGCGCTGATCTGGCAAGAAAAGCCGGCGTCAACCGAACGACGGTCACTGGCATCGTGCAACCCATGATTGCCGAGAGCCTTTTGGTGGAGGGCAGGGCCACGCGCTCACCCGCCCAAGGTGGAAAGCCGGCGCGTCCCCTGTTTTTTAATCCAGGAGCGCCGATGCTGGTTGCTGTCCTACTTCTGCCTGGCAGGATACAAACGTGCCTTGTAACACTGACGGGCGAGATTTCCGCTCTTCAGAGGGCAAGCTTCGACGTCGATGGTAAGGTGGAGGCCTTTACGGCGACCATGATACAAACACTGGCGAAGACGCTAGCCGAAACAACTCAACCGCCGTTCGGCATTGGCATTGCTGCCGGGGGTATGATTGACAGCGACAACGGCATTATCATTACGGTAAGTCTTGCGCCTGTTCTAACCGGGCTACCGCTCGTGAACATCCTAAGCGCTCATTTTGGCCTGCCGGTGGTGATTGATCATCATCCCCGTGCGCTGTTGGTCGGCGACCGGTGGTTCGGCCCAGGACGAGGGCAGCAAAATTTTGCGGCAATTTACACCGGAGAGGTGTTGGGCGGCGCATTTTACATCAATGGGCAGGTTTATCGCGGCTTGGCCGGCTCCGGCGGCGAGCTTGGTCATACGATCGTCCAGTTTGACGGACTATTTTGCAATTGCGGCAAGCGCGGATGTTGGGAAACGATCGCCGCTCTCTCCTGGCTCCGGGACGAAGCTGCCAGAATGAAGATGGACAATCCTCAAGAGATAACGAGCGCCCGGCTCGTTTCCGAGGCGGAGACCGGCGCTGTGCCCGTACGTGAACTCCTGGATCGATACGCGCGCAACATCGCCGTGGGAATAGCTAACCTACAGCAGACGATGTCGCTCAATTTCTACATTCTTCACGGGGATGCGGCGACCGGCGGGTTGCATCTATGCGACTTGATAAAGCAACATGTTCAGGACCTCGTCCCCAAGCGTCCCAACCAAGAAATAACAATCGTCTCCAATGGGGTCGGAGAAGGCTTCACCGCTCTGCGGGGAGCTGCCGGCCTCGTGGTATCGGAACATCTCAAATTAATCATTTGAATGTTCGGGTTCCGCAGGTTTATCGAATGGTCGTCGCGCCGTATGTAGCGTTAGGTGGCAATGACTGCAGCTCCTAAGGCACTTCGCTACACCCCCGCCGGGCTTTTACGAGGCTGTTTGCAGGCCGGTCGACAAGGCCAACCTACACGCGCTTGCTTGGAAAACATCGCGCGAAGAAGTCCGGAACCTACCCTTACCGTCACGCTTTGCTTGGTACATCGCCTCGTCCGCATTGGAAAGCAGCGTTTCAGTGCTGTCCCCATTATCAGGAAAAATCGCGATGCCGATGCTGGCAGATACGAGCAACTCGCGACCGAGCACGATCAGGGGTGCGCGAAGGCCAAGAAGCAGGCGTTCCGCGACCTCTTCGGCTTTGGAACGGTCATCAATTTTGTCAATGAGAATAGCGAACTCGTCTCCACCAAGACGCGCCAGCATGTCGCTTTCCATAAGCCCTGCCTGCAAGCGGCTCGCAATTCCCACCAACAACTCATCTCCCGCCGCATGCCCAAGCGTGTCATTGACTACCTTAAAGTGGTCAAGATCAATCATGAGTAAAGCGAATTTGGGTGAGACTTGTTGGTGCGGACAGGTCAAAGCGGCAAAACGCTCGGAAAACGATGTGCGGTTCGGCAAGCCTGTCAACGGATCTGTGTAAGCCATATGCCGGATACGGTCGCTGCTCTGGGCTCTCTCCGTAATGTCGTGTGTGACGGCGAGAACATGCTCGACGGCGCCTGCGCTGTCGAACTCAGGCGACATCTTGACCTCCGCGAGGCCATCAGATCCGGACGGCAAAGTAAACCGGATTTCAAACGAAATACTCTTTGCTGTGTCAAAGACAGATCTTAGATGGCGCTTGTAAGCGGGCAACTCGCGTAACGTGGAGACTTCGTCTAGGGTCGTTCCAAAGAACCGATCAGCCGAGGCCCCCTTGAAAAACCCCATGGGCTGGTTGATGAACACCCTCCGGAAATTGCGGTCGTAGCGGACAATGCCGTCGGCCGTATGTTCGACTAGCGAGCGGATTTCTCGCTCGCGGCGTACCAACTCCTCCTGAGTGGTTTTTAACGCCGTTATGTCATTAGCTTCCGGCATAAGGAAAGCGACCGTACCATCCTCATCGAAAATTGGCGTCAGGGAAAAATCACTGACATAGAGCTTGCCGTCGCTCCCCCGCTGCGACACCTCGAACTGGACATAAGCGCCGGTCGCTGCCGCTTCCACTGCTGCTTTGATGCGCGTCCTTTCTTCGTCATTGGCCCACCAGTGACCCTCCCAAAAATACAGTGCTCGCGTCTGCTCCGCGTCAAGGCCGGTGAAGGCATAACCGATGGGGTTCGTTTCCACATTGCGGCCGTCGGGTGTCAGTATCGCCACAAGACGACGGGTTGAGTTGAACAATGCCCGAAATTTCGCCTCGCTAGCGGCGATTGCTCGCTGATCTGCCTTTCTCCTCGAGGCATCGCGTAGCACAGCGTTTATATAGCGGCCTTCTGCCAGCCGAAGATGGGTCAGGCAAAGTTCAACATCGATCACCGTGCCATCCGACCTTCTTACGACGGTGTTCACATGGACGCTATCGGATACGGCGCATGCGTTGGTGACCAATAGGTCGCGCGAAACATCCTCGAGGGAAAATGAACAGAAATCGAGAAGACTTTTGCCTCCAATGTCCGCGATTGCACAGCCCAGGAGGCGGGCGAAGCTTGCATTCGCTTGGAGGATCGTGAACTCGGAAACTGATAGCAGAGCGACGCTTTCGCCGCAGGTGCTGGACGCAGGCGATATGATTTGGTCGAAATTGCTCCGTATCGATTCTTTTAATATGGAAAGCTGGTCAATCATGTTGTTTCGCACCTACGGTTATTAGATCCGGAGCTTATACGCGCCCTCGCTGAGTTCGACTCTTGGGCTTCCCAAAAGGCGATGAATCTGAATCTCTGGCACAAACTGGAGGTTTGCGATGGGAGCGGCGATTTCATTACGTGCAGATTTTGACGCGGAAGGTCTTCGGCGTCTGGCCCGCCAAAGCAAGCATGCGGCTCAAGCACGTCGTCTTTTGGCACTTGCCGCGATCTATGAGGGAGGCTCACGCTCGGATGCGGCGCGGCTGGGCAATGTGACGCTGCAGATCGTGCGCGATTGGGTCTTGCGGTTCAATGCCAATGGCCCCGAGGGGCTGATCGATGGCAAGGCTCCAGGACCCCGGTCACGGTTGAACGATGTTCAGCGGGCCGCACTGGCAAAGGCCATTGAGCGGGGTCCGACGCCCTATCTCGACGGGGTCGTGCGCTGGCGGCTGTGTGATCTGGCCCAATGGCTCTGGGAAGATTTTCGTGTCTCGGTGAGCCAACAGACGCTGAGCCGGGAGGTGCGTGCCCTTGGTTATCGCAAGCTGGCTGCGCGACCGAAACATCATGAGCAGGACCCTCAAGCCATTGAGGAGTTTAAAAAAACTTCCCCGCCGCAGTGGCAGAGATTGCGAGCGGAGTGGCACAAGGAAAACGAATAGAAATTTGGTACCAAGACGAGGCCCGGATAGGGCAAAAGAACAAGATCACCCGTCGCTGGGCAAAGCGAGGCTCAAGGCCGTTCGCGCCGCATGACCAGCGAACCCGCTCCGCCTACATCTTCGGTGCCATCTGCCCCAAGCTCGGCAAGGCCGCCGCTCTCGTCATGCCGTGGTGTGATACCCACGCAATGACCCAGCATCTGGCAGAAATATCCCGTCACATCGCCGATGGCGCACATGCCATCCTCATCATGGACCAGGCCGGTTGGCATATGTCCAACGCACTCGTTGTCCCCACCAACATCACTATTCTGCCGCTGCCGCCGAAATCGCCAGAGCTGAACCCGGTTGAAAATCTCTGGCTCTTCATGCGCGAGAACTGGCTTTCCAACCGCATCTTCAAATCCTACGACGATATCGTTGCCCATTGCTGCGACGCCTGGCGCAAACTCGAGAGCCAGCCTTGGCGGATCATGTCCATCGGACGCAGAGAATGGGCCGATGGGTTCTGATCAATGAGGACGCGTATTAGTAAATTCAGGTTGATGATCTCAACCTCAAGAAACGCATCATAGGCGACAATCCTCTAATTTATCCTCATCGAAATACTTAGTTTTTACACAAACATTCCATTTTATTGTTTATGCAGGCATAATCGAAACAAAAGGGTTCGGCTTCAGACTTCAAATCTTGCGGCGACATGAAGCGCATGCTGGATGCGCCTAGGTATCGCATTCGAAGCATGCGTAGCCGACCGGGTCAGACTAAACGCGAGCGTCTTGGAGGCCAGCTCGCCACGAAGGTACGTGTGCCAAGCGAGAGCCGTCTTTGTGAACAACGCGGGTTTGTAAAGGATCGTCAGCACGGAATGCCCCGAGCTACTTATCCCCGCCATTTCAAGAGCCCGCCTGAGCAGTTGCCTTCTCTCGACGCGATCCAAGCCCATTTTGACCGAGCATTGGCCAGCGGCAAATAGCAAACACAGGAAAGGACCATTTGATTGATGGACCTCCGCTGCATTCGCGACGGTTTGAGTCTCTAGGTTCAACGGTTTCCAGCGCCCTTCATTTCGTGCCATGGCAGCTCGAAATATATGTGCTGCAACATTTTTGAATATAACGCGACCCAAAGCAACATTGGCGTCTGATATAACGAATGAACAAAGCGAGACGGAAAATTTTACCGATTTTCCATAGGAAAACAGGACATCACAAATGACCACGATACAGCTCGCATTAGCGGCAACTATATTTCTCTCGTGGCTGTGGGTCACGCTGTACGCAGTGAAGAGGAACATCTTAGGGATAGACAAAGCATGGTAACTACGCAGTCTGTCTAGAACACCTTTCGTCTATATTTGTGAGCGAACGCGATTGATGCCAACGGCGTTGCACTGCGAATAGCACAGGCGTAGACGCCTTCGCATGTGCCGGTAAAAGGCTGTGCAATTGCACAATATTTTTTAAGAAGCGATGTCCCCGCAACATTTGGCGATTTACCTTATCAATATTGATCGCGCCGCCGATAGGCTGGCGGAGATGAGGCGGCAGAGTGCCGAATTTTCAATTGAACTCAATCGCGTCGAGGGCGTCGATGGGCAGGTCCATCCGAGTGAGGACTGGATCGATGTCGATGTGCGTCTCTTCCTAAAGCGAAATGGGCGGCATATTTTGCCGGGGGAATATGGTTGCTATCGCAGCCATCTGCTTGCGCTCGAGCGGTTCCTTGCCGGCGGTAGAGACGCGGCGATCGTCGTTGAAGACGACATCTTGCTCGACGATACGTTTCTAGCGCGAGCGGTTTCCGCCATGAACGCTGCTCCAGATGCCGACGTGATCAAATTCGTGAACCATCGGTGGAAGGGCTTCCGAACTTTTACCACAACCGCAGAAGGCGATATTCTAGGCCGCTGCATATTTGGGCCACAAGGCTCCACGGCAGGCTATCTGGTAACGCTTAGCGGGGCGGCAAAGATAGTCTCCAAGTTGCGGATCATGTCTTTGCCCTGGGACGTTGCTATTGAACGCGGGTGGGACAACGGGACATCCCTTTACAGCACTCGGTCCAATTTGGTCGGGTTCACTCGCTTGCGAAAGAAGACGATGATCGGCAACCGTGAGACTTATTTCTCTGCCAAACTGCCTACCTGGCGCCGGATCCCTGCACATTGCTTTCGGACGATGGATTTTTTTCGGAGGTTGCATTATGTGCTTGTCCAATCCCGGACGTCCAGATGCAACATCATTGACGCTTTCAAGGGCCGGCGTCTCGTTGAACGGTTTATGATCGCTTTGACTTGGCACCGATAGGCAAACGTTGAGGGCATTTATGTCACGCTGGTGCCAGCCGAGTGGCCATAACAATTTGCGTCAAGTTGACCGAACCGAGCGCGTGGAACAGTTCGTCGCTGATCGATCTCAAGGCTCTGGTAATGCAGGCTAAAGGTGACCGAGATCCCTAAGATGGCCGACTGACCCAGTCGGCCTTAAGCCAACATATTGCACATCCCAATTCCGCGGGTCTGGTTCGGTTTCATCGAACAAGCACAGTGTAGATATTGTTCATGCAACCATCCAGGGGTCCGCGAGTAATTGTGGGTTATGGCTGAAATTAATCAAAGAATACCAGCGGAGACCGATCACTTTTAAATCTGCGTTCAATACAATTATGCAGCGTCGTCGTTGACCGGTGCTCGTAGATTTCATTGCGCTCCCCCGTGGCGGCGGTATACGATTAGGACTCGAGCCTCTGAAATTTCTATTAACGGCGGGATTTAGCAGCTTTCAATCGTAGGGATCTAGACCGCAACATTTCTCAACAACAAACGACACACCGCAATAGCAAAGCGGCGCATACAGATCACGCTGGCCCATCCAAGGCCTGACCAAAGGGCGAGGCGCCCCGCACCTGAACAGAGTGGGCGGGGCTTCCAGGTTCAAGCTTAAGCTCCATGAACCAAAGTCAGAGCCACCCTCGGATGCTCAGAGCCTTAGCAGATTGACGAAGACATCAATCTCTTTGGAGATGCAGTCAGGAGTATTCGCATGGCGAAAGTTTTCAAATTGATGCGACGGCGTCCGGTTATCGTTTTTCTGCCGGCAGGCAGGTCAGCCGCTGTGGTCTCGACGCTGGTATCGAACCGGTTCCAGGTCTCTGAAGTATGCTCCATTCCACACCTTTTCGACGCTGTTCGATCGGGCCGGTTCGCCGCTGTAGTCACCTTGGACACCTCTATCGCCCTCGTCCTCGCGATCGGGTCAATAAAGGTTATGGATGCCAACGCCTATTTTGGCATATCGAATGCCAAATCGACTTTCGACGCTGTAGGGTTCTTGAAGCGGATCACCGTGTTGGTCAATGCTGACGGAAGACAAGACACTCCCGTCGGCGGCGGCACACTGAAGAATCGCTTGGGGAGGATCTCGGGCCGTCCACTCGGTCGGCTGTGGAGCGCACTGATCCTCGGTGGCCCGCGGCCCCGAGATCCCAGCTAGCGGCAATGCCTTTTACCCAATTCATCTTGCCGAATAGACCGCCGGCGTGTGCTCTGGCGGCCGGCGAGGTAAAAGGCGCGTGTGAATTCGTTGAGCGACACAAGGAACAAAAAGATGAAGGCGATGATCAGCCCGGGGACGGAGGAGATATTTGCTGGGCAGGTAGACAGCTTTTCCACCGGCAACTGCCCGCGTGGGCTTTCGGAATACCTTCGTGGCGATCTTGGGATGCAAAAAAGAGAGAAGCTCGGCAAATATGCTGCTTTACGGCAAAAATACGACAAAAATTCATAGCAGTCCGCGATCAAAAACACATATTTAGTCTAATATTTACAGAGACCTAGGGCGTCACAAAAACATCATTTGGCACATCACGGATTTGTGATCACGGTCGGTCGAGACCTCAACGAGAGATAGCCGGAGCAAGTACGACACCCAATTGTGACAGCTTGGCCCGGCCAATGAGATACTTGCCCGGTTAAACCTGAACGGAAACCGAAACCAAGGAGCAGACATGAAACGCAGGACTTTTCTGATCGGAACGACGGGTGCGATATTCGGCGCATCCCTCAACGGCATCCCGTCGGCGATGGCGCAGGACGCCAAGCCTGAAAAGACCGACGTCTCTATCGGGGTGGGCGGCAAGCCGCTGTTGTACTACCTGCCGCTGACGATCGCGGAACGCAAAGGCTTCTTCAAGGAAGAGGGACTGAACGTCACGATCAACGATTTTTCGGGCGGCTCGAAGTCTCTAGAGGGCCTCGTCGGCGGGTCGCTCGATATCGTCGCTGGTGCCTATGAGCACACGATCCGCATGCAGAACAAGGGACAGGATATCGTCGGGATCTGCAATCTCGGCCGCTTCCCCGGCATCGTCATCGCCGTGCGCAAGGATCTCGCCGGCGAGATCAAGTCGATGGCCGACATGAAGGGGCGCAAGGTCGGCATCACCGCACCCGGCTCCTCGACGGCGCTGATGTTCCAGTACGCAATGCTGAAGAGCGGATTGAAAGCCGACGATGCCTCGCTGATCGGGATCGGCGGAGGTGCAGCGGCGCTCGCAGCCTTCAAGAGCGGTCAGATCGATGCCATATCGCATGTCGATCCTGTCATCGCGCAGCTGCAATACGACAACGACATCGCCATTCTCCTCGATACGCGCACAGAGGCCGGCACCCGGTCCCTCTTCGGCGGCCCTAATCCAGCTGCGACGGTCTATATCAAGAAGGAGTTCACTGTCGCCAATCCGGTGACCACGCAGCGCACCGTCAACGCATTCATGAAGGCGTTGAAGTGGATTGGGCAGGCCAGCCCCGAGGATGTGGCCAGCGTGGTGCCAACGGAATACCAGCTGGGTAACCGCGATCTGTACATGCAGGCGTTCAAGAACTCGAAAGAGATGTACTCGCTGGATGGTCTGGTCACCAAGGAAGGCTACGACTCGATGATGGGCGTGCTGAAGACGCTCGATCCAGGACTTGCCAATGCCGATGTTCCCTTCAGCAAGACCTTCGATCCGACGTTCGCAAAAGCTGCGAAGAGTTAACAGGCGCTGTGGTTCACAAGCAGGAACTCCTCGTTGCAATCACGGAGAAACAAACATGCAAGGAAAGACGACCCCAGATCTAACGGTACAGCACTATTGCTTAAGGCAAACAATGGACGGTGAGTCAGCAATTTCATTCGAGCCCGACAACTCCGTCGGGACAAACATCGAATGGGGAGAGGAGATAATAATGTCACCTGATAGTGACCGATACAGACGAACGGTCAGGCAGTCTCTTCAAGCAATCTGGTTGGACTATAGCGCGACGATCAGGATGAGACGCCGTGAAACTGAGAGGTCGCTTTGATTGTCGTGAATGAACGGGCCTGTTGCGTTGGCGTTTTGGCCTCTATGGCGAAACGCCGCCGATAGCTTGGCATCGTAAAAAAGGCCAGCGAAGGACGCTATCCGCAGATACCTCTCATGCTCAGGCATTTTTTCCCAAAGAGTCATCGCCGCTACGCGCAATTCGCGATGGTGGCCGGAAGAGATCTCGTGGCCACTGACGAGTATCTGGCGACCTCACTGTGAGGCCTTGATGTGGGCGGCATAGGCCATCAAGGCATCGATGTCTTTGGCGAGGTGGCCGTTTGCGAGGCGGCTGAAGAAGTCGCAAAGATAGGCGTAAGGTTCAACGCCGTTCATTTTGCAGTTGCCGATAACACTGGCAAACCGAGCCCAGTTGCGGCCCCCTTCATCGTGCCCTGTAATGGCCGGGCGGCGGATCGCGTTTTCCACCAGGTTGGTGTCAAGATCGACATGGCCGTCGTTCAGGGACAGACGGAAGCCGTCCTGTGGCGTCAGCACATAGGCCAAGCCTTTTCCGAGATCGGAGTGGGACGCGCGCGGCCTGCGTTGCCAGCCAGGTGAAACAGTTGCTTTCTCTCAACGCTCAATCCAAGCAGATTTCGCCGGAAATCGAGCTGAGAAGCCCCGAGCCAGAACAGACAAGCTGAAATGCTTCCGGCTAAGGCACCTCACGCTAACAGCTGAAAAACAGCAGAAACACTCATAAAATCAATTATTTATCGGACAATACACAAGGGTGATTTATGGAACTTTGAGATGTGCTCCGCACATTTTTCTCGTTAGTGCTCCATGCTTAATCACCGCCTCCAACTCTACAAACTCACGGCGATCCCGCGACCGGCGAAGAACTGATCGAAGACGTCGAGCGGCAGGACGACGTCTGTCTGGCTGGCTCGATCATGGCCGGATGGATTATGAAAGCAGACAGCTTGCGGAGAGGCTGACGTTATCAGCACCAGATGGCCGCCCTTTGAGGGCGGACCCTGATCGGGCCAGCGGATCGAGTGATGCACCGATGCGATAAAAAACTACCAGCGCGATAGGAGCTTCGGAATGGCCACCACCTCGACACCTGTCATGATTTCGGCTTTCAGACCGAAACGGATGGAAACCAGTTCGACAAACGGCGCGTAGATCAGTCCTTTGATGGAGGCTCCGTCTTCACTGACGACATAGCCGCCATGCTGGGTGCAAGCGCGGGCAAGATCAAGCGTGGGGTGAGCCTCGCCCCGCGTTGCGAGGATCATTTTCAGGCATGCCATACCGCAAAGATTGGGAGCCCAACGAGCGTACTCCTCGACCGTTTGCGCTCCAGATTGCTGCCAAAGCGGATCATCCAGCAGGGCTGCGGCTCCCTTTGCAACAACAGGCAAGTCATTTCGGGCGTTTCCCACTGACTGAAATACGGCACGTTGTTCGTTGGCATTCCCATCCTACTTCGTCTAGTTCGCCGGCAGCGGCTACCTTCCACCCGCCTTGGCTCTCACGAACGGAAGAATACCGATTTTTGCAACGCAATCCAGAGCATTAAGCCAGCGCACTGCAGGTCGGGCTATATCTGATGATGTCCTTATTCATATTGGGTTTTAAAGGTTCGAACTTTGCAGTTCGGGTTTTGTTCGAGTGTCCGCCTTCGGGAATCGAGCCGTCGACCGATCCCGGACCTCAAGGCGGCTCACCTGTTTACGGTCTCTGATAATGTCCATGGCTACAACACCGGATATATTGACGTCGATATAGCGAGTGCTCTTCCATATTCCTCATCCGTACAAGACGGCCTTCCTCGGATGCGTACGATTCCTCTTTAGATCGGCCTCGAACTGCTCAATCGTTACCCCATCTACACCAGCTGCGCCTCCGTTGGATCGCACCTGCAGATAAGCTTCGTACACCTTCTGCTTACTGATATTGAACAGTTTGCCTTGTATATCCATCAACGTCATCCTGTTGCCAGTTGTGTTGATAATACGACCACCTGATCCGACCTATTCGCTCCAGCTCCATTACGAGCCTTCATCGCTACTACAAATCGGTCCGTCCCAGTGCCCCGCATCGGTACTCTCGCCTTACGGTCTTCTCCGCTTGTGCTTCTCCCTTTGCATCGGAGCGACTGTTTCTGCAGTTCCGCGACAACGCCTGCATCCGCTTCACGCCCCCTCAACGCCGGTCGCCGCTTGCCCGGTCACCAGGCGTCTGACAGCTGATCCCAGAGAGACGACACACCTCTGGTTTGACGACAGGTTTCACGTTACGACGCTTCATCGGAAGGTTCATTTTCATTCGTTTCTTGGATGCCAGACGAGATTGGCCAACAATATGTATTAGGGCAGAAATAAGGCGATCTTTTTCGGCCCAACATTACACGGCAAGGAAATACTCTCACAAAATCAGTAAATTAGGCCGTTATAAAATTTTCATTTGCCAGATCACGGGTTTGTGATCAGGGTCTGCACGTAGCCCATGATTTGCGTTGGTGAAATATGCAACGAATAAAAGTCCATTAACGAATGGTATTGGGCGCCTAAGTCTTGCTTTAGGGCTTCTGGCATCACGATCAAAGTTAATACATCCTCATCGGCTTTCCGCTGAGCGCAGTGTAAAGTTATGTAATACCAATCCATTTGACGCCGCTTATCGAGCCATGCGCCAAGAGTTCCAAGGAGTAATGCATGAAGCGCCTCTTCGCTATTTTCCTCGCGGCCTTGCTACCCGCCGCAGCGGGTGCAACCGAGCATCTCCAAGAACCCCTCGCCCTGCCAGCTGTTATTCGTATGCTTGGTAAGGGGCAGCCGGTCGCCGTCACCGTTGATCTCAGTCTTTGCAGCCCAGTACCAAACGGTGCAAAGCCGAGCAAAACACGCGGTGGATTACGGATTAACGCTTTTAGATTGACGGACGATGGGACGCTTGCCTTTGCTGACGAGCATATGACCATCGATCTCGATGGAAAGCCGATCGTTCAGTTTTTACGATACAAAGTCCTCCCAGACAACAGCGCTCAATTCTCTATGACTGTGTTTAGCCTTCCCGCATACGAACAAAAGGGTACGACACTCGAATTTAATTGTGCATTGGACCGTGGATTAAGTTTCTTCCCAACGCGCTAATGTGGGCGCACTTAGATGTTGGTGGGGTGACAGCCATATGTAATGATCCAGGGAAATTCGCGCCAAAGTCGTTGCGCGCATTGTTTCACGCGTGTTTCCCGCCAGTGTTGTCATCACGCAATGCAACACTTCTGCCGTAGCTAAAGAACAGAATGCCCTGCTGAAGCGCCGGATGTGTCTCGCTGGCTGGCCGAAGTTTGGGCGACGGGTGGACCGAATTAAAGGTATTGATGAATGAATCTGAACAACTCCGCAGAGCGCGACCCGAACTTTCGAGTTCCGGTGCTGCCCATTTCAACCCTGAGTTCGGACCCTCATGGCGTCTACCGTCACTACCGAAAGGAGATCCCCTTCATCTTGTCGGAAGCGGGGGTATATCTCATCTTGCGTGCCAACGACGTTCTCAGCCTGTGCAGCGATGCTAAGACACGTCAGGTAGAAACAGAGTTGGTCACCCTGCGCGGTGTTGAAGATGGACCGATCTGGGAATTCGTGCAAAACGGGATGCTGACGTCGAATGGGGATGTTCATTTGCGCAGACGATCTCCCCTGACCAGGACATTCGCCTTCAAGATGATTGATGCATTGCGACCTCTCATTAGAGAGACTGTTGCACAGATCGCAGATGCCGTAGCGCCCGATGGTGGCATGGATTTGCTTGAGGACTTTGCCGCTCTTATTCCGGCCAAGATCATTGCGTCGATCTTAGGCCTCCCCCAGGACGATGTGAATAGATTTACAGAGATCGTATACCGCTTCAGTCCGCTCCTGGGCGGATCTTGGCGTGCGCAAGATGTACCGCAGCTTCAACGAGCAGCCGGCGAGCTAAGATCATATGTTGCCGACGTCGTGGCTAGGCGCAGTTATAAAAAGAACAATGACTTTGTGAGCAGACTTCTTTCCGATGTGGAAAGCGACGGCTCCTTGTCCGCCGAGGAAGTGATTACTCAAATCATGACTTTGATAGTCGGTGGTAGCGACACCACGCGATCTGCCATCGTCATCCAGCTCGCAGTGCTTCTCCAGCATCCTGATCAATGGAATGCAGTTTTGAAGAATCACGACCTGGTTCCAAAGGCCGTCGTGGAATGCCTGCGTTATGAGCCCGCGATAGGCTCAGTTCCGCGCGTCACCACCACCGATATCGAGTTAGACGGGATGCTCCTCCCCGCCAATAAAGCTTGCTCCCTCGTGACCATGTCCGCCCTCAGAGATGAGCATCTGTATAGCGACCCTGATCGACTGGATATCACAAGAGAGCAATTGAAATGGCATCCGGTATTTGGCGCTGGAGCACACCGTTGTCTGGGCGAAGCACTGGCAAAGGCTGAGCTGGAAGAGGCATTGACCGTCCTAGCAGAGCGTTTTCCGACCATCAGAGCCGGTGGTGCTTTTCCAAAGGTCAATGGCTTTTCGGGCATACGAACAGTTCAAAACTTTCCCGTGACTTGGGACGCAGATCGGCATCGAAAGCGCTGGACACGAACTTCTTAGCAAGTTTTGCTTCGAACCGTTCTTGGCTCTGATAACAGTCTTGGATTGTTCGGCGTCTCTGATCGGGTGGTGATGCCAGCGCAATCATCGCGGCGTGCATTATGTGCCATAAAGCAACAGCGTTCCAGCTTTTCTCCCGCGATAAGCGGCTGGATGCGCGCCCTCACGCCAACAAACTAAGGCGAAGGTTTTAGCATGGCTGCGAACGCGTCAAGCCGCAAACTATGTCGGTATGTTCTCTTTAGCCCAAATCAGGTGAGATAAAGGGTCTTCAATGAAGCTAGAATTTCCTCTTACGGCGTCGCTCCTTACAGCCGTGACCCAGTCACCGAAAGAGGTGGACATTCAGGCACTGCGCCTTCGCTCGCCCATCGCTCCAACGACGAATACTGCCGAATTCGGCAGTCCGATTAGCCCTTCTGACATCATGCAGTTACACGACATGCGTCATCTGGAAATGTCGCCTGATGGTAAGACAATATTGTTTGTCGTTCAACGGCAAGTGGCGACCTTCGGCTCTGACCAGCAAAGGATATGGTTCGTGCCGACCGACGGCAGCGAGCCCGCGCGTGAGCTCCTCAACGGTGCTGGTGTTGACAACACACCGCGCTGGTCTCCTGACGGTGAAATCATCGCGTTCCTGTCGAACCGCAGGAGTAAAGGAATGACGGGAACTGATATGTCGACCGCAGGAAAGCCCGACGCATTCAGCCGGCCTGAAGGCCAAACCGACGCATCGCCGCCAGCTGTTTTAGACGCCGAGGGCAAACAGACCCGGCAGCTCTGGAAAGTTGGGCGCAATGGTGGCGAACCAGTGCCGCTCATCGCAGTGCCATGTGACATTACTGATTTCGCATGGTCGCCAGACGGGACAAAGATTGGCTTTCTAAGTGCTGATCCAGATACACCGGAGGAAAAGGCAGATCGTGAGGCCAAGCGTGACTGGGTCGAGATGGACAAGACTGGTCACATGACCCGCCTTTGGATCCTGGATCTCTTGAACCACAAGGCGCGACCTGTCTCGCCAAAAACTGTCAACGTCAGCAAAATGGCGTGGTCTCCGGATGGAAAGCGCATGGCGGTCCGTATCGCGGATACCAGCGCGATCAATGATTATTTTTATCATTCGCGGATCACCACTTTTGATTTCCAGAACGGCACATTCGGCAAGACGCTCATTGAACATGCCGCGGAAGGCCCGTTATGGGCACCCGACGGCACTGCCATCCTCGGTTCGGAAATTCTTACGCCGGGCTTTATTGGCACGGCCCCCCGCGTTTACAACGTTGCGACAAATACACTCATAAAGCTCGCCGACGACCACGCGGGGTTGTTGACTCGGTTGCAATGGGCTGCGGATAGCCGCTCCATCCTCGCCTTGTCATTTGAGGAGACGCAATCCAGATTAGTGAGAATCGCAGCGACCGGGAACGGGCGTGTCACGCGGCTTGCCACTTTGGAAGGTGAGGCTTTCGACCTCACGACTAGTCAAGATGATCGCCTCGTCGCGGTTGCGCTGTCAAGCCCTGAGCGACCTGCCGACGTTTGGACCATCGCCGGCAAACAGATCCGTCCAATCACAATGATCAACCCGCAAGTCGCCCACTGGAAATGTGGCAAGGTGAGCCAAATATCTTGGACCAGTAGCCATGACGGAAAGCGGATCTATGGTGTCCTCGTTACGCCGCCGGACTACACCCCTGGGAACCCGATCAAGACAGTCATCCAAATTCACGGCGGTCCCGAATGGGCGTGGTGGGCGGGGTGGCTTGGGAGCTGGCACGAATGGGCGCAGATGCTGGCGACGCATGGCTATGCCGTATTGCTACCCAATCCGCGCGGCTCGGACGGTCAAGGCACGGCCTTTGCGCGAGCGATTGGGCATGACTGGGGCGGAATGGACTATCAAGACGTGATCGACGGCGTTGACATGCTCGTCGCAATGAAGATTTCGGACCCTTCGCGCCTCGGCATCGGCGGCTGGAGCTATGGCGGGTTCATGGCGGCCTGGGCGGCGACGCACAGCGAGCGCTTTAAGGCAGCAGTGGTCGGTGCTGCTCCAACCAACATGACTACGATGGCGCGCATTACCGACACGCCCGACTACACCACCGGTTATTTCGGCGAGCCATCCGCGCACCTTGCTGATCTAGATAGGGTATCGCCCGTGCGAATGTTGGAAAACGTTCATACGCCAGTGCTGGTACTGCACGGCGAGGCAGATACGCGAGTGCCGATAGCGCTTGGTCTGGAGTTCTACCGAGCACTAAGACTTCTTGGCAAACCCGTTAAGATGATCAGCTATCCGCGGGAAGCTCACTGGTTTAGCGAGCCTGAGCATCAGGCCGATATCCAGCGCCGCGTTCTCGATTGGTTTGATGCCTACCTCTAGCTAGTGGATGGAATCTAACGCTTGGTGCCCGCGTTTAACGGCGGCGATGATTTTGTCGGGATCGGCGGTCCAAGTGAAGGGCTTTGGCTTTTTGTTGTGCTCAACGAGGAAACGGTTGATGGCGGCCTGGAGATCGACGACGGAATGGAAAACGCCGCGTTTCAGACGCCGCTTCGACAGCCTGGCGAAGAAACCCTCCACCGCGTTGAGCCATGAGCTTGAAGTCGGAGTGAAGTGGAAGGTGAAACGCTCGTGACGGTCGAGCCAGGCTCTCACCTTGGGATGCTTGTGGGCAGCATAGTTGTCGAGGATGACGTGGACGGCCTTGTCGTCCGGCACCTGGGCGTTAATGGCGTTGAGGAAGCGGATGAACTCCTGATGACGATGACGCTGCATGTTGCGGCCGATGACGGTGCCGTCGAGCACGTTGAGGGCGGCAAACAGCGTGGTTGTGCCGTGCCGCTTGTAGTCGTGGGTCATGGTGCCGAGCCGACCCTTCTTCATCGGCAGGCCCGGCTGGGTGCGGTCGAGCGCCTGGATTTGGCTTTTCTCATCGACCGACAACACGACGGCGTGGGCTGGCGGATCAACATAGAGGCCGACAACGTCTCGCAGCTTGTCGACGAATTTCGGGTCGTTGGACAATTTGAACTGCCGCCACCGATGAGGTGCGAGGCCATGCGCTTTCCAGATACGCCTGACTGCGCTGGCGCTGATGCCGGCGGCCGTCGCCATCATGTCGGCCGTCCAGTGCGTCGTCTCGCCCGGCGGATCAGCCAGCGTCAGGGCCACCACACGCTCGGCGACATCGGGTCCGAGCCGCACAATACGCGACGGCCGCGTCTTGTCGCGCAGGAGACCCTCGACGCCTTCTGTGGCGAAGCGCTCTTGCCAGCGCCATACGCAGGTCTTCGATTTGCAGGTCTGGCGCATAATCTCGACAGTCCCGACGCCATCGGCACTCAGCAGGATGATCTCGGCCCGCCAGACGTGCTTTTGGGGCGCATTGCGATCCCTGGTCAAGGCCATCAGGCGTTGGTGATCTGTTGGCGAAACGGTGAACGATATTCCTGTGCGCATGCGCCAGACTCGCATGCCAACCCAGCAAATGGAATCCCATACAGGACTCTTATGTCAGGCGGTAACCACTAGTCGCGACTAATACTTTAACAAATAGGCGTTCGACTGCATTCCCTCGGGCGCCGTCAACGCGTTAGTTACACGGCGGGAGGCGTATGAATTATTAATCGCTCTACAACGCTCACATCCTGATCGGCGTTGGTGCAGGGATCAGCAACAGTGCGAAATTTGGTCTTTGATGGCCTTACTTATTTGCCTTCTCCTGTCAAGGCTTGGCGACGAACGGATTTCGCGCGTCCGCAAGCAAGCATTCGGTTCAAAATGGCGACGCCGCTTGCAGCCTCTGTCTGTTGAGAAAGGAATGACCGCGCACGCAAACGCGGTCCAATTATGCGTTTGTATCGACCCATCGCCGTTTCGATCAGCGCCCGTTTACCATAGCCAGTGGACGTCTGCCATTTCAGCCGACCATCAATCCGGATGGATGCGATGTGGATCTCTCTCTGGCAGGACGGCTGGGCGCTGGGCCGCGCAACCGCGTTTGAGCGCGGTGGGATGACGACCCCTCGCGCCTGCGCTGTGACGCAGAACAGCGTCGTAGGTGGGAGTGCCTTCGTAGGCTCCATCGGCGATGAATTGGCCGCTCCCATCATCGATCTGATCAAGCAATGGCTCCAGCTGCGAGGCATCGCCGGTTTCCTGATCTGTCGGGCCATGGATAATTATCTCGCCACTGTCGGCGTCAACCGCCAAGTGCAGTTTGCGCCAGCCACGCCGGGACTTTGCCCCATGCTATTCTTCCAGCCATTGGCCCGCGCCATAGACCTTGAGCCCGGTACTGTCCACAAGCACGTGAAGGGGGCTAATTGCCACAGACTTGTGGTCGTTGCTTCTGGCCGATGGCTTCCAGGTACTGGCCCTCCTGCTCAGCGTGGTGTGATCGGGCACAGCCAAGTCCAGCGCCATCATTTCTAAAACAGAGTTCAAAAAACCCTCGCTCTGGCGCAACCGCAACCCAAACACCATTCCCAGCATGAGCGTGGTTTCGATGGCCAGATCAGTATAGCGCGGCTGGCCACAACGCGTCTTGCGACGTGGCACTGCCCAGCCCGCCAGCGCTTCCGGCGTTATCCAAAGAGTCAAAGTGCCCGGCGGCGAAGACACGCTTCATACTCTGCCCAGTTCGTCACTTTGAACTTCATCTTACCGATATGATGGCGGTGCGCGGCGTTATCTTTGTGCGGCATGTTGGATCAATCAACCTAGTTTCGATCCTGGCCGCATAGATGCAAAACATTGACATCTGGTCCGTGCACCAATTCTGGTCTTAACCTGTTCGATCGCGTTTGCGCGCTCGGTCATTCCTTTCTCAACAGACAGAGGCTGCAAGCGGCGTCATCATTCTTAACCGAATGCTTGCCTGTGGACGCCCGAAATCTGTTCGTTGCAAGATACCGACGATAGCAATGAAATAAGCGGCCTATCAAAGGCCGAATTCCGCTCAAATGATAATCCACGCGCCAACGCCTCCACAATAGTGAATGAAGCCCAGGAAGGCGAAGGTCTCGGGTTTTCGCGCGCCACGTCACTGCCGACTCAAAGCCGCGAACCGGCCAAACTCGATCAGCCGCGTCTTGCGTTCGTGAAGCGCCACGCTAAAACTGCCTAATCGCTCCTTGAAGAGCGAGAAGCACTTCTTCCGCATCATCCTTCTTGTCGAAGCCAATAACGAAATCGTCGGCATTGCGCACGATCACAATTCGGCCGCGTACATAGCGTCGACGCCATTGACGAACTCACAGATCGAGGATGTAGTGCAGAAAGATGTTGGCGAGGAGCGGGCTAATGCCAGCTCCTCGCGGGGTATCCGCGTAATTTCCCCACGAGTCTCCATCATCGAAAAGCGCTGCGTCCGCATTGAAAAAACAGCCCCTGCTTGCAGCCGGCTGTACCGAGGCCAAGCAAGAGGAACGCTTTCAATCAAGTATAGCGACTGCTCGTGTCCATCCTGCCGATGCCGCCCGGATTTTTACCGGGAAGCAGGCGATGATGAATCCCGTCGCAGGCAGCTTTTCAAGATTGTGAAGCTTTTCGAGATGGCAGTAACCTATTTCGCGCCCGGCCTTGTGCCCCTCCCAAATGAGGTTTGCGTCGCCACTTTCGGAGTATCGTCCCGCCGTTTGGACGAAAGGCGCGTCCCAACTCCAGGCGTCGGTACCCGTCACGCGTACACCGCGTTTTGTCAGATAGAGCGTCGCCTCGCGCCCCATCCCACAGCCTGATGCGACGTAGTCAACATGTCCGAAGCGTTCGCCCGCGCGCGTGTTTACAACGACGATATCTAGCGGCGAGATAACATGGCCGATACGCTCCAGTTCGGCCTCAACGTCAGCAGCTGATGCCACGTATCCGTCAGGGAAATGCCGAAAGTCGAGTTTGACACCGGCTTGAAAGCACCACTCTAAGGGAACCTCGTCTATCGTGATAGCGCGGTGCCCCCCGTCCATCGTAGACGCATAGTGATAAGGTGCATCAAGATGCGTGCCGTTATGCGTCATGAGATTTACCCGCTCTATGGCCCACGCTTCCCCATCTGGAAGGTCGCCAGCCGTAAGCCCCGGGAAAAATCCGAGCAATCCCGGCAGCGCTGCCTTGTGGTCAATGTACTCGATACTTGGTCCATACCCAGGGGGATCGGACATCACATCGTTTTCTAGGCAGACCGAGAGGTCAACTATTTTCCGTTTCATACGCCAATCTCCACTATCGCTAATTAACTTGCAATTGCAACATCTTCCGCCGACAGTTCCTTTCCGCGGCACTTCGCTCGACATGCGTCGGTTGCGTGATACCGACCGGCACCCGTGTTTCTTCCTGGTCGAACTCACGACCAGTCAGCGCCTGGGCTTTATGAATTGCCGACAGTGGCGGTATCACAGGGTGATGGCATCCCCGGCAATAACACAGTCGCTGAGTTGCTGTCTGATCTAGCTCTGGCCCAAGGGATCGGCGCCGATGAAGACGATCTCTTGCCGACGATCTCCTCAACTGTATCAAGAGAACATTCCATCGCCTTACTCTCGCCACATCGCCTGGCCAGCGGTTGCGCGCACTGCCGACCGCCACAAGCCCATTCTCGAAGTTCACACCATCGCGGCCGCTTGGCTGATTTTCCGACATGCTTCAGTTGCATAGCAAACCAGAAAATTCTTTCAACAACCACACCACGGGCCATCAAGAATAGCCTGGAACTTGATCGGATTGAAAGTGCGCTTTTCGCGGTCGAGAAACGATCGGATGGCCGCTTGCGTTCAGCGCGCCGATCGTCTTCGCGCACGTGGCGTTGCCGCGGATCGCCGCTCCCTTTGCGGCAGCCTACCCAGAGGTCCAGCTCGTGATAGTCGCCGAGGACCGAAAGAGCGATCCGTTGAGGACGGATACCAGCTGCACTTTACCTGCGTGCTGCCACGTAGTCGGTTTCCAGGCAGAAAGGCGGCTGGCAGTGGCACAGCAGCCGCCTTATGCGATGTCAAATCCCGATAGCCTGATAAGATTCAGCGATCTTGGTGAGGGATATGAGATAGGCAGCCGTCCGGTAATCGGTAACCCCAGGATGGGTGCGGAGAACCTCCGCCATTTTGTCGTAGGCGTTCCGCATGATGTCCTCCAGACCCGACCTCACGAGGTCGATCTCGCTCCCGCCTTCGAGGAAATTATCCCGATGGTCGGCGGGGAACGACTGGCCCGTCATCGTCTCGAGGACATTGGTTATCTGATGGTTGCGACGCTCGCGCCGACGTCGCTCCATCAGGCCAAACGGGATATGGGTGATGTTCTTGACCCACTCGAAATAGCTGACAACGACGCCGCCAGCATTGACGAAGAGGTCCGGAAGGATAACGATGCCGCGCTCTAGAAGCTGCGCCTCGGCCTCGAACGTCGTTGGCCCGTTCGCACCCTCGACTATAAGCCGTGCTTGGATGGCCCCTGCGTTTCGGGCGTTGATGGAGCTCTCGATGGCGGCAGGAATGAGGATGTCGAAGGGTCGTATCAATCCTTCGGATGCCCGGACGTGGCTTTCCGCTCCGTCGAAACCGAGGATGCTGCCTGTCGCACGCTGATGCGCCTCCACCGACTCGACGGAAATCCCCTGTGGGTTCCAGAGATAGCCATCATGCTCGATGATGCAGACGATACGCGCGCCGTCCTCCTCGCTGAGGAACTTCGCGGCGTGGTATCCGACGTTCCCGAAGCCCTGGACTGCGACCGACATCTTCGATAGGTCGCGGCGGCCGTCGATGCCCGGAGACGCTATGTCACGGAGATAGCTCTGAATCGCGAACTGGACACCCCTTCCCGTCGCCTCCGTCCGCCCGGCTATACCCCCGCGCGACAAAGGCTTTCCGGTCACGCAGGCATTCGCGTTGACTATGTCCGAGGGACCGGTGCGCTTGTATTCGTCTGCGATCCAGGCCATCTCGCGTTCCCCCGTCCCCATGTCCGGAGCCGGGACGTTCCGGCCTGGGCATATGAGACCTCGCTTCGCGAGCTCCTGTGTGAAACGGCGCGTGATGCGCTCTAGCTCGTGCGTCTCCCAATCTTTCGGATTGATTTTCAACGCCCCCTTCGATCCGCCGAAAGGAACATCGACGAGCGAGCATTTCAGGCTCATCAGGGCGGCCAGGGCCTCGACTTCTTCCGCGTCAGAATCCATCGAATAGCGGATGCCGCCCTTGGCTGGCTCGACGTGCTCGCTGTGGACCGAACGCCATCCTGTGAAGCTGAACACCTTTCCCCGGAGGCGCACGCCGAAGCGCACGGTGTACGTCGAATTGCAGGCCTTGATGCGCTCTGCCAGCCCTTCTGGCAGGTCAAGTAGCGCGAGCGCCCGATCGATGTAAGCTTCAACGCTCTCAAGGAAGTTCGCCTGAGGAGCTGCGGAACTGAGGGAATCCAATTTGATCTCCGATGCTTGGTTTCAGACCCGGCCGCGCGGCACCGCGCTAGCATTTCCCCTTGTGGGGATGCGATCTGATTACCCGGTTTTCGGAGCGGTCTCTTTTGCAGGACGGACTGGAGTTTCACAGGAATGACTTAGTCGTGACGGCCTCGCGGCGCGGGCCACGGCCGCCCGATCAGGTTTCCTCGATTGCGTAGGGAAGGACCGCGCGAATGTCGTGGTCGACATGGAGCCTTCTCATCAAAGGCGGCACGGCGCGCTGGGGACACTTCACCCGCTCGCAAATCCGGCACGAAATCCCGATTGGCTCGAAGTTCGTCCTCGACGACAGGTCGAGATCGTCGGCATAGACGAAGGCATGGGCATACGAGATTTCGCAGCCGAAGGCGATCGCGTATCGCGGCTGGGGACTGTGATACCCGGCACCGGTCTTCGAAATCTGGGTGGCCAGACAGAGATACCGCACTCCGTCGGGGGTCTCGGCAACCTGCCGAATAATGCGGCCCTGAGCTTCGAAAGCCTCGTGTACGTTCCACAGCGGACATGCTGCACCGAACCTCGCGAACTGAAGCTTGGTGGAGCTGTGGCGCTTGGTGATGTTCCCCGCCCGATCGATCCTCGCGAAAAAGACCGGAACGCCCTTGTTGCCGGGTCGTTGCAGGGTGCTGAGACGGTGGCAAACCTGTTCGAGGCTAGCTCCGAACCGCGCCGCCAGGAGATCGAGATCGTGACGCAGCGAGCCGGCCGTCGAAAGGAAGTCGCCATACGGAAGAAGCAAAGCGCCCGCGAAATAATTCTGCAGGCCGATCTTGCAGATGTCGATGGCCTCCGCCGTACGGAAATTCGCTTCTTGCGCGATTTTGCCCACCAAGTCTCCGGCGTGAAGCTGTGCGACCTGAAGCGCGACTTGGAAATCGCGGGTCGCCGCGGGCGCGTAGCGGTTGACGTGGAGAACGCCTTCAGCGCGGTCGAAGACACGCAAAGCGCCCTGCTCGAGGTCGGACCGTCTGACCTCCACGCGGAACCGATCCTTCAGATATGCCGATAGCGCCGGATAGCTGTCGCCTACGCCGATCCCCAGCTTTTCGGAAAGCCCCTCTGCTTCCATGTCGAGGCTATGGATATAGTTGTCTACGAAATGGAAGAAGTCCCTCACCTCCTCATAGGAGGTGGTCTCCGCCAGTGACGTCGACCTCCCGAGGCTGTCGCTCAGGCTGACAAGCTGTTCGCTGTTGCGCTTGTACCCCTGATGCGCCCGAATGAACGCCTTGGCCAAGGTCGGCGCGCTCTGGGTGATCTGCTTGAGCTCCTGGAAACTCGGCGCGAGGTTATCGAAGAGCGGGTCGGTCAGGGCTTCGGTCAACGCGGACAGAAGCCGATCTCCCTCGCCTGATGACAGGTCGCTCATGTTAATCTGGAACTTTTCAGCCAAGGCGACCAGCACCGCCGCCGAAACGGGGCGCTGGTTGTTTTCGATCTGGTTGAGGTAGCTGGTAGATATGCCGATACGTTCCGCGAACTGGGCCTGGGTGGCTTTGTTCCCGTCGCGAAGTTCTCGCACCTTGCGTCCGATGAAAAGCTTACCAATGGCCATGTTTGCAACTTCGCAAAAGTGAGTTTGCGTTTTTATAGTTTACACATGCGTGCCCGTTCAAGTGTTTTGTGGAACTCCTCGTTCGTCTACATGCAGAGCAAGTTTTGTGTCGTGACCTGGAGATTTTATGAGAACCGTTCTTGAGCAACTTGAAGCGCGCCGCGCAGAAGCGAGGCTTGGCGGAGGCCAGAAGCGTATCGACGCCCAGCACGGCAAGGGGAAACTGACGGCAAGGGAGAGGATCGAGGTTCTTCTCGACGAAGGCTCCTTCGAGGAATACGACATGTATGTCGTCCATCGCGCGGTCGACTTCGGAATGGCCGGGCAGAAGGTCGCGGGCGACGGTGTCGTTACGGGTTGGGGAACGATCAACGGACGCCAGGTCTACGTCTTTTCGCAGGACTTCACGGTTCTTGGAGGCTCGCTTTCGGAGACCCATGCCCAGAAAATCTGCAAGATCATGGACATGGCGCTGAAGAACGGCGCGCCCGTCATCGGCTTGAACGACTCCGGAGGCGCGCGTATCCAGGAAGGTGTCGCATCACTCGCCGGGTATGCCGACGTCTTCAAAAGGAACGTCGAAGCTTCCGGCGTCGTCCCGCAGATTTCCGTCATCATGGGCCCTTGCGCCGGTGGCGCAGTCTACTCGCCGGCGATGACCGACTTCATCTTCATGGTGCGAGACAGCTCGTACATGTTCGTGACCGGACCCGATGTGGTGAAGACCGTCACGAACGAGATCGTGACGGCGGAGGAGCTTGGCGGTGCCAAGACCCATACGACGAAATCCTCCGTCGCGGACGGCGCGTTCGAGAACGACGTAGAAGCGCTGGAACAGATTCGCCTGCTTTTCGACTTCCTGCCGCTTAACAACCGGGAAAAGGCTCCTGTACGGCCCTTTGCCGATGATCCGGCAAGGCTCGAGGCGAGGCTCGACACCCTCATCCCGAATTCTTCGAACAAACCATACGACATGCGGGAGCTCATCTACGCGGTCGCCGACGAAGGCGACTTCTTCGAAATCCAGGAAGCCTTCGCGCGCAACATCATGACCGGGTTCATCCGCATCGAGGGTCAGACGGTCGGTGTCGTCGCCAACCAGCCCATGGTGCTGGCCGGATGCCTGGACATCGATTCCTCGAGGAAGGCTGCCCGCTTCGTGCGTTTCTGCGATGCGTTCAACATTCCCATCCTGACCTTAGTCGACGTACCGGGCTTCCTTCCGGGCACGTCCCAGGAATACGACGGCGTCATCAAGCACGGTGCAAAACTGCTTTTCGCGTACAGCCAAGCCACCGTCCCGATGGTGACCTTGATCACGCGCAAGGCCTACGGCGGTGCCTACGATGTCATGGCGTCCAAGCATATCGGAGCCGACGTCAATTACGCGTGGCCGACCGCGGAGATCGCGGTCATGGGCGCAAAAGGCGCTACCGAAATCCTATACCGCTCCGAATTGGGTGATCCCGCCAAGATCGCCGAGCGCACCCGCGAATACGAAGAGCGCTTCGCGAACCCCTTCGTGGCGGCCGAGCGCGGCTTCATCGACGAAGTCATCATGCCCCATTCGTCCCGTCGACGCATAGCGCGGGCATTCGCCTCGCTTCGGAACAAGACCGCGGACGTCCGTTGGCGTAAGCACGACACCATTCCACTATAGCCGCTCGGAAGCGATTTCCGACCAGCGTTCAGACCAATATCGACCATCCACATGGCAGCTCGCCCGGGATAGACAATGTTCAAGAAGATACTGATAGCCAACCGTGGTGAAATCGCCTGCCGCGTCATCAAATCCGCGAAGAAGCTCGGGATCGCGACGGTCGCCGTCTATTCGGACGCCGATGCCGAGGCTCTCCATGTTCGTATGTCGGACGAGGCCGTGCATATAGGCCCTGCCCCGTCCAGCCAGTCATACATCGTCATCGACCGCATTCTCCACGCCATCAGGAAAACCGGAGCCGACGCTGTCCACCCGGGCTACGGCTTCCTCTCCGAGAACGCCGCCTTCGCTGAAGCACTCGAGAAGGAGGGCGTCGCATTCATCGGGCCTCCCGTCGGCGCGATCCATGCGATGGGAGACAAGATAACGTCGAAGAAGCTGGCCGCCGAGGCCGGGGTCTCCACCGTGCCTGGACATATGGGACTTATCGAAGACGCTAACGAAGCGGCGCGGATTTCCTCGTCTATTGGCTATCCTGTGATGATCAAGGCCTCCGCCGGTGGCGGCGGCAAGGGCATGCGTATCGCCTGGAACGACGAGCAAGCTCGTGAAGGCTTCGAGGCGTCGCAGAACGAGGCCAAGTCATCGTTCGGTGACGACCGCATCTTCATCGAAAAGTTCGTGACCCAGCCGCGCCATATCGAAATCCAGGTCCTCGGCGACAAGCATGGGACCGTGCTGTACCTTGGTGAGCGAGAATGCTCGATCCAGCGGAGAAACCAGAAGGTCATCGAAGAGGCCCCGTCCCTGTTTCTCGACGAAGCGACGCGGAAGGCGATGGGCGAGCAGGCGGTGGCGCTGTCGAAAGCCGTGGGCTACCATTCCGCAGGTACGGTCGAGTTCATCGTCGACGGGAACCGCAATTTCTACTTCCTCGAAATGAACACCCGCCTCCAGGTCGAGCATCCCGTGACCGAGCTGATCACGGGCATCGATCTCGTCGAGCAGATGATCCGCGTGGCGGACGGCGAAGCGCTGACTTTCGGCCAGGAAGACATCAAGTTGAACGGCTGGGCAGTAGAAAGCCGCTTGTACGCGGAAGACCCTTACCGCAACTTCCTGCCGTCCATCGGCCGCCTTTCCCGTTTCCGCCCGCCATCCGAGGGCACCAAGGCTGACGGTACGATTGTCAGAAACGACACGGGCGTTACCGAAGGCGGGGAAATCTCGATGTACTACGACCCAATGGTAGCCAAGCTCTGCACCTGGGGTCCGGACCGGATCACCGCCATCGACGCCATGAGCGAAGCGCTAGACGACTTCGAAGTGGAGGGTATCGGTCATAATCTCCCGTTCCTCTCTGCCGTCATGCAGCACCCCCGTTTCCGCTCTGGCCAAATAACGACCGCTTTCATCGCGGAAGAGTTCCCTCAGGGATTCTCCGGCGTGACCGCCGACGAGGTCAGCGCGCGTAAGCTTGCTGCCGTGGCCGTGTGGATCAATCACGCGATCCAGCAAAGAGCGGTCAGGATTTCGGGTACGATCGGAAACCATCAAAGGGTCGTCGGCCACGACTGGGTCGTGCGATTTGCTGGTAGGTCTTTCGAGCTGTCTATCGACACCAGCACAGTCAGGTCGACTGTCACGTTTTCCGATGGCGCACAGATTGGGGTGTCCTCCGACTGGATGCCGGGGACGACACACGCACGCTTCACCGTCGGCATCGAAGAGATCGGGGTCAAGGTCGCTCGGGTCGGCAGCGGTATCCGCCTCCGCTGGCGCGGCGTGGACGAGGTGGTCCATGTCCGCACGCCCCGCGTCGCTGAACTGGCGGCCCTGATGCCGATCAAGCTCGCGGCCGATACGTCGAAGCTCCTCCTGTGCCCTATGCCGGGCATTCTGACTTCCGTTGCAGTCAAGGAAGGCGACCAGATCGAGGCGGGCCAGTCGCTGGCGACAGTGGAGGCCATGAAGATGGAAAACACCCTGCGCGCCGAGAAACGGGGAACCGTAAAGCGGATCGCCGCGTCGGCCGGGCAGAGCCTCGCCGTAGATGAAGTCATCATGGAGTTCGAGTGATGTCGACCGAGAAGACCATTTCGGACTGGCAGGCCCTTGCCGAACGGGAGCTGAAGGCTCCTTCCGAAAAGCTGACATGGCGAACGCCCGAAGGCATCGACGTCAAGCCCCTCTATACGGCTGACGACCTCGCCACCGTCGGGCATCTGGACTCCCTCCCAGGATTCGCGCCGTTCACGCGCGGGCCGAGGGCGACGATGTATGCGGGCCGACCGTGGACCATCCGCCAATATGCTGGTTTCTCGACAGCCGAGGCTTCCAACGCCTTCTACAGGAAGAACCTAGCAGCCGGACAGAAAGGCCTTTCGGTCGCCTTCGATCTCGCGACGCACCGCGGCTACGACAGCGACCATCCGCGTGTCGTCGGCGACGTCGGCAAGGCGGGCGTCGCGATCGACAGCGTCGAGGACATGAAAATCCTGTTTGACGGCATCCCGCTCGAGGAGATGTCGGTCTCGATGACGATGAACGGCGCGGTCATTCCAATTCTCGCGAACTTCATCGTGGCGGGCGAGGAACAGGGCGTGGACCGCGCCTTGCTCTCGGGCACTATCCAGAACGACATCCTCAAGGAGTTCATGGTCCGTAACACGTACATCTATCCGCCGGAGCCTTCGATGCGGATCATCGCCGACATCATCGAATACACGGCCAAGGAGATGCCGCGCTTCAATTCGATTTCGATCTCCGGCTATCACATGCAGGAAGCCGGATCGACCCTAGTTCAGGAGCTGGCCTTCACGCTCGCCGACGGACGGGAGTATGTCCGCGCCGCCCTTGCGAAGGGCCTGAGTGTCGACGAGTTCGCAGGTCGACTGTCGTTCTTCTTCGCGATCGGGATGAACTTCTTCATGGAGGCGGCCAAGCTCCGTGCTGCCAGGCTCCTCTGGTCGCGGATCATGTCCGAGTTCGAGCCCAAGAAGCAGTCGTCCCTCATGCTCCGGACACATTGTCAGACGTCGGGCGTTTCCCTCCAGGAGCAGGACCCTTACAACAACATCATCAGGACGGCATACGAGGCGATGTCGGCAGCGCTCGGCGGCACCCAGTCGCTCCATACAAACGCGCTCGACGAGGCTATCGCGCTCCCGACCGAGTTCTCCGCCCGTATCGCCCGCAACACACAGCTGATCCTCCAGCACGAGACAGGCGTGACCAAGGTCGTCGACCCCCTCGCCGGATCATATTACGTCGAGAGCCTGACCGCCGAACTGGCAGAGAAGGCATGGGAACTAATAGAAGAAGTTGAGGCTCTGGGTGGGATGACGAAGGCCGTCGCCACCGGTATGCCGAAACGCCTGATCGAAGAAGCCGCAACCCGCCGTCAGGCTGCGGTGGACAGAGGCGAGGAGGTCATCGTCGGCCTCAACAAATACCGTCTCGAGAACGAGGACCAGATAGACATTCTGGACATCGACAACGCCGCTGTCCGCGTGGCTCAGATCAAGCGGATCGAAGATACCAAGCGGCGGCGCGATCCCGGCGCGGTCCAGGCCGCTTTGTCGAAGCTCAATAAGTTCGCCACCGACCGCAGCGGCAACCTACTTGCCGCGGCAGTCGAAGCCGCCAGACAGCGCGCGACTGTCGGCGAGATTTCGGACGCCATGCGCGCGGTCTTCGGCGACCACTCCGCCGTTCCCGAGGTCGTCGCCGACGTCTACGGGGCGGCATATGCCGGTGACCCGGAATACACAACACTCGTCTCGCGCCTCGGCGAATACGCTAGGGAACTCTCCGCCAAGCCGAAGATCATGGTCGCCAAGCTCGGGCAGGACGGACATGACCGGGGTGCGAAGATCATTTCCTCGGCCTTCGGAGACATAGGCTTCGAGGTCTTGGCCGGGCCACTGTTCCAGACGCCAGAAGAGGCGGCCGACATGGCCGTGAAGCATAAGGTGCAGGTCGTCGGAATGTCATCCCTCGCCGCGGGACACAAGACGCTTGCGCCGCAGCTGATTGCCGCGCTCAAAGCACGGGGCGCTGAAAACATCATCGTGGTCGTCGGCGGGGTCATTCCCAGGCAGGACTATGAATTCCTCATCGAGCACGGCGTCTCGGCAGTCTTTGGACCCGGCACGAACGTGCTCGAAGCGGCGCGCGCCATTATCGATCTCATGCAGGGCAAACTGCGCAATCAGTAGGAACCATCATGCTTGGACCGTTGAATCATGTCGCAATCGCTGTCCCGGACCTCTCGGCTGCCGTGTCCCTATATGAAAAACTGGGAGCCGAAGTATCGACGCCGCAGGATTTGCCAGAGCATGGCGTGACGGTCGTTTTTATCAAACTTCCGAACACCAAGATCGAGCTGCTGCATCCCTTTGGAGACAACTCGCCCATCCGAGCCTTCCTGGAAAAGAACCCGGCAGGTGGCATTCATCATATCTGCCTTGAGACCGGAGACATTTCGGATGCGCGGTCCGGCCTTCTAGCGGCCGGGGTCCGTGTGCTCGGCGGTGAGAAGGCCCCCATCGGTGCTCATGGTTATCCGGTTCTTTTTGGCCATCCCAAAGACATATTCGGCACGCTGATGGAATTCGAGCAGTCCGAAGACTGAGCAACAACGGACGCAATCAGTGCGAGGAACGTAAGGCCTTGGCTGGGACAGCGTGGTGTCGGCAGTTCTTGCGACGGCGGTCAAAAGCTGGACGTGAAAGCAATATGTCAACTACTATTGGAAAATTGGCCCCGCAAATAGCGTTAGCCGCGATGACAAGTCTGACACCAACGCACGGCTTGAATCTCCGTAGCCGAGCCGGAATGGCACGATAATGAAATAGATGGCCGCCTTGTTAAAGACTGCGCATGCTTGTCTTGGCAGGCTAACTGCCTCGGAACGGGTCTCTCGTACCCACGTTCAAAGGAACAAGGCAGTGAACGTCGTCCGCCGTAGCGTGTTAGGCAATGACGAATTTCAGGCGACTGTGAAGATGCTGCTGTCGCCTGACGCCGCGGAAGCGGGTGTCGCCGACTGCCTATCCGACTTCGTCAGGCGACTTGGTTTCGACTACTTCTCCTATGCCATTGCGCCGACGGTAGGATACGACGGAACCTCGGGAATAATACTGACGGACTATTCCGTGAACTGGCTGGCGAAATACCGGTCCGGCCATTACCATGACGGCGACCCGCTGCTGGCTGAATGCCGCGCTCGCTCGGTGCCTTTCGGCTGGGGCGGGCGAGAATATCTCGATCGCCTCGACTCCTACCCGCGCAGTCTCCTTCTCGAAGCCATGGACTTCGGAATAGCCGAAGGATTCACTATCCCGATCCGCGGCTTGAATGGAGACCTTGGCGTATTCAGCGGTGTGTACGCGGTTTTGTCGGATGGCGATGGCACAGCCTGGAAGCCGGGATATGAGTGGCTGACGTCGCTTGCCCCGTTCGTGCATGCCTTCGCAATCGCGCACATCGATAGACGGACGATGTCGGGCGACGCCGTGATATTAAGCGACCACGAGCGAACTTGTCTGAGTTGGACGCTGAAGGGAAAGACTTCGTGGGAGATCGCCCAGATCATCGGGCGCAGCCGCCCTACCGTGGAGTACCACCTCCAGAAGGCCATGAGGAAGCTTGACGCCACCAATAAGGCGCACGCGGCGGCGTTGGCCATGAAGCGCGGACTTATGTGAAGTTATCGCGAGCGAGAAAACTGAGTGCAGGTTTACGAATTTCCTCGCAGCCATACTATCGGACTTCAAACAAACAGCGACGCGACTTGACCCGGCTTCCCACCACGGCTACCGGTGGGGACTCAAGGTTGCGAAGCCGTACATTTCGGATCGCATAGCGCGTAAGGTTGCAGATATGCCTTCATTGGACTTCGATTTAGAGAAAGCGGCATTTCGGGAATTTTAAGACACTAACCGCGACACGCTTCACGGTGCCCTGGAATCATTCAAGACGCTGCTGAGGTCATTGCTGCTGACCGTTCCCGACGTCGCCGTATCCAGTGTCGAAGGTCGGATAAAGGACCGCGAAGAGTGCTTGCGGAAGTTCACGCGCAAATAACGGAGCGATCTTGAAAATTCGAAAATCGAATATACGATAAGCGAAAAGATCACCGGCCTAATCGGGATTAAACGCGGCCAACGTGTCTCTGATCTTCGTGCCGCCTTCCGTGGAGGTGACCTGGATGCAGACGGCGTTCTCCTCGCCCAGATCGATCGCTGGCAAATTTCTCTCGAAAAGGTTCGTGTTGGCAAGGTTCCAGCCGAAGACGAGATTGAGCAAATCGCGATAGAAGGTCTCCGCATGAATATTGATATCCGTCAGGCCAAGCTTTGCCGACAGCGGAACCTGCGTGTGCAGCACCGATATCAGCTGGGTGATTTTCAAAAAAGGATCGAGCGTTCCATTTGACGTGTCTTCGCTTCCCTCGGGTCGGTCGGTAGGTCAGAACACGATTCGCCTTCGGTTCACACGGCTTTGTTGCATTTGCGCGAGCTTATGTTCAGTTCACGGATGACGTCCCGTTTCAGAGTAAGGTAGGTGCGGCCTAGTCCGCGAGCTCCTCGGTACTCTCGAAAGCCCTAGTAACTTGAATAGTTGCATCGACATCACCCTGTCGTAAACTCCGGCCGAACGCGCGGAAAGTGCGGCAAAATAGCGGGTGAACAATGAACAGTCTTCTTGAAACCGCTACGGCGGCACTGGGAAAACTTCGTCTTCAGACAGGCCAGTCCGGTTTCAGCCGAGCGTCTGAGCTCCCCGCGGCCTAGCACGCGGCTGCTTGGTCTCGCCTGAGAAGATCACCCGACCCAACCGCCATTTCGGAAATCACTTACTGGCCACGTCCGCCAGCGAGGAGGAATCACGTGTACGACGGACCGACTATAGATGCTCACCACCATCTCTGGGATATCTCCATGGGCATGCACCCATGGCTGGCTCCCGGCAACGGCGAGGTCCAGGCCATCGGGGGGCTCGAAAGCCTTCGCGCGTCTTACCTGCCCGCCGATTATCGAAGGGATACGGAGCGTCATGGCGTGATCGCGAGCGTCCATATCGAGGCGCTTTGGAATGCAACCGATCCCTTGGGAGAAGCCCGGTGGCTCGAAACGCTGGACAAGACCGGCAGCGTCGCAGCTCGCTATGTCGCAGCCGCCCCTCTCGGAACGCCCGAGGCGGCCGGGGTTCTGGTCCAGCAGGCCGCTTACGACCGTGTCGTCGGCGTCCGGGGTATTCTCAGTCACCATCCCGATCCGAAGAAGAGCTTCGTCGCCAGTCCTGACATCGCCTACGACAAGGCCTGGCGCGCCGACGTCGCCCGCCTCGCCGATCTTGGCCTCCATCTCGAACTTATGATGTACCCATACCAGGCAAAGGCGGTCGCGGACCTCGCGTCAACCTTCCCAGACCTGCAGATCATCGTGAACCATTGCGGAAGCCCGATAGACAGGGACGCCGAAGGCATGCAGCGCTGGCGGGCCGGGCTGGACCTCGTCGCCTCGCACGAAAACACCGCCCTCAAAATTTCGAACCCCGGGGCATACGATCCCGGTTGGACCTATCAGTCGGTCGAGGCCGTAGTCCTTGGATGCATCAACGCCTTCGGGACTGAAAGATGCATGTTCGGGTCCGACTACCCTGTCTCCCGTCTCCAGATGACGATCGACGAAATCTACTGGAATTTCAAAAAGGCGACGTCGAGCTTCTCGCTGGCTGACCAGCGGGCGTTCTTTCACGACAACGCAATGCGCTTCTACCGCCTGTGACATCCACAGAACCTTCCAACCAATAAAAACGGGGAATAAAATGAACCGCTTCGAAACGAAGAAGACCCGCCGCGCCATTTCTGCCCTCGCCATGGCGACAGCCCTCGGTACGATCGCATTCGCCGCTTCCGCGAAGGCGGACACCATCAAGATCGGCATCCTCGTGCAGCTTACGGGCGCGAGCAGCCTCGACGGCCAGGAAGTCGTGAAAGGCTCTCAGCTCGAGGTCGATGAGATCAACGCAGCGGGCGGCATCGACGGGCACAAGTTCGAACTGGTCATAGCGGATACCCGCGACGGGGCGGCCAGCGACGTGACCGCGGCTGTCGAGCGCCTGATCGGAGACCCCGACGTGCATTTCGTGGCCGCCGGCTACGCCAGTCTGACCAGTTTCGAAATCGACAACATGGCCGAAGCGGAGATGCCGTACGTCGTCGCAGGGCCTTCGGGTCAGACCCGCGGCATCATAGAGCCTGACCCGTCGAAATACTGGTGCTGCTGGTCCATGATGCCAGCCTTTGAGGCTTACAACACGGATGTCACGCGGCTAGTCGACAAGCTTGCCAAAGCTGGCTCCGTCAAACTCGGGGACCCGAAAAAGGTCGCGCTCGTATCCTCGGACAATGCTTACTCCTCCACGATCTACAAAGGGATGAAGGAGGAGATCGGCAAGTCGGGCTGGACCCAAACCGTCGACGAAGTCGTACCCTTCGGCGAAGTGAATGACTGGCGCACGATCCTCTCGAAGGTGCGTCAAACCCCGCCCGATCTCGTGGTGAACCTGGATTACCTGCCCGCGAATTCCGCGTCATTCTTGAATCAGTTCATGGAAAACCCGACAAAAAGCCTTGTATTCCTTCAATATGCGCCAAGCGTGCCGGAATTCACCAAGCTGACGGGCAAGAACTCCGAGGGCGTGATCTACGGCCTTCTGGGAGGCACTATCGCCAACGAAAAGAACCTACGCGGGTTGGAAGTCACGTCGAAGTTCAAGCAGAAATACGGCACCGACATCGGCACTTACGGTGTTGTACTCTACGAGACCATCAACCTCTATTTCGATGCCCTCCGCAAGGTGAAGGACCCTGCCAACCACAAGGCGATCGCCGAAGCGATAGGAGCGTCCGACAAAGACGTCGCCGAGGGCCACCTCAAGTTCGATCCGAAGACCCATCTCGCGATGCAGGGCGACGACAACTTCCCCATCCAGTTCTACCAAATCCAGGATGGAAGCCGTGTCCTGATCTCCCCTGAGAAATATGCGACGGGCTCGTTCAAATCCCCGACGTGGACGAAGTGAGTTCCGGGAGCGGCGCGATGTCTCTTCTCGATGTGAAATCGGTCTCCAAGTCGTTCGGAGCGCTGAAAGCCGTCAACGACGTAACGTTCCAGGTCAGCCGCGGCGAGATACTGGGCGTGGCCGGGCCGAACGGCAGCGGGAAGAGCACTCTGTTCAACGTGCTCACTAAAATTCCATTCGGACCGGATTCCGGGGAGGTCGTATTCGATGGGAAGGCACTGAGGAATTATCGCGCCAATCAGCTGGTGAAGCTTGGCTTGGTGCGGACCTTCCAGAGGGAGACCAGCTTCGAGAGCCTCAACGTCTTCGAGAATGTCTGGCTTCCCGCGACGTTCGGAGGTCGTTCCTCACCGTCGGTCGAAAGCGTCGCGGCCGCTCTCCGGCTCATGGACTTCAAGGAAAGCGAGTTCGACCTCCCAGCCCGCAACCTCTCCGTTTTCGACAGGAAGCGGTTGATGCTGGCGTCGGCGCTCGCCTGCGACCCCAAGTTGGTCCTGCTTGACGAACCCGCCTCGGGCCTGACCAAGCCCGAGATCGAACAGACGGTCCTTCTCGTCAGGAGAATCGCGGAAAAAGGCGTAGCGGTCCTCCTGATCGAGCATGTGCTTCCCCTTCTGATGAGCCTATCGCAGAGGCTGATGGTCCTGAACAACGGGGAGCTTCTCGGAATCGGCGAGCCGGAAGCGATCACGCGCGAGCCGGCAGTCATCGAAGCGTACCTCGGGAACAGGAGGGCGGCGTGAATAACGACACTGCTCTTCTGCTCGTCGAGGACGTAAAGGCAGGATACGGCAAAGTTCAGGTTCTCAACGGCATCTCGATCGATCTGGCCGCAGGCGAGAACATCGGTCTGTTCGGACCCAACGGACATGGCAAGACCACCCTGCTCCGCGCCATTTCGGGTCTTGTGAAGCCGACTTGCGGAAGCATCCGTTTCAAGGGCGTTGACATAACGCGGGCATTGCCCATCGCGTCGTCGAACTGGGACTGATCCACGTGCCGCAGGGAAACCTGCTGTTTCCCGACCTGACGATATCGGAAACGCTGGAGCTGGGCGCGCATCGGAACAAGGCCCGGGCCAAGGCCGCGGCAAGTCTGGCCCTGGTCATGGAGATATTCGCCAAGCTAGGACAGCGCGCCAAGCAGCGCGTCTCGACACTCAGCGGGGGCGAACGTCAGATGGTGTCGATCGGCATGGCGCTGATGAACGACCCCGAGACGCTTATTCTCGACGAACCCACCCTTGGCCTCTCTCCCAAGGTGAAGGAAGAACTCTGCGCGTCGATCGACGCCATTTCCGCCCGGGGCATCCCCCTGATTGTCGTCGAGCAGGACATCGAGTTCCTGCTGACCCTCACTCGACGTCTCTATTTCATCAGCCACGGCGAGATGAACTCCGCCCTGTCGGCGGACGAGAAGCCAAGCAACAAAGAAATCATGGAAATGTATTTCGGGACATGACCTCATGAACGCGCTTACAGACATACTCTTCAGCGGCCTCTTTCAAGGTTCGCTATATGCCATCATGGCGGTCGGACTTGGTCTCGTCTGGACGACGGGGGGGGTGTTCAACTTCAGCCACGGCGTCATGATCATGTTGGGAGCCTACCTTTGCTGGAGCCTGTCGGACCCGGACGGGTTGGCGATATCGCTCTACATCGCCCTGCCCCTTACCGTCGGCGTCGTCGGCGTGCTGGGATGGGGGTTGCAGTCCGTACTCGTCCGTCCGTTTATCGGAAACCGGGACATGGTGCTGATCGTCGTCATCATGACGCTGGCCGCTGCCTCGTTCCTCGAGAATTTTTCTCTCGAGGTCTGGGGAGCCCGGCCCAAGCAGCTGCCGCCGCTCGTTCCCGGGACGGTATCCTACGGCTGGCTGAACGTCTCGCTCAACCAGCTTTCCATCATCGTCGCCACGCCATTCATCCTCGTCGGTATCTGGGCGTTGCTCCACAGAACGCGGCTTGGCCTGAACTTGCGGGCTGTATCGCAGAACATCGACGCCAGCATGCTCGTAGGTCTCAAGCCGAATACCCTTTTCGGGATTTCCTTCGCACTGGCGGCCGGGCTGGCTGGTCTGAGCGGTGTCTTCCTCGCCAGCTTCAAGTTCATGTCGCCGGGAATGGGAACCGAGCCACTGACCAAAGCCCTGATCGTTGTCATCTTCGGCGGCATCGGCAGCATCAATGGCCCTATCCTCGCGGCATACCTAATCGGCCTCATCGAGGCCGCATGCACCTACTGGCTTGGCCTCTACTGGACGCCCAGCATTCTTTTTCTCATCATGATAGCGACGCTGATGATCCGCCCCGAAGGACTGCTGGCCGTAAAACGAAGGGGTCTCTCATGAACAAGCCCACAACCTATGGCTCGTGGCGTCGAGAGTTCCTGATCGCCGTTGCCTGCTTTGCCTTCCTCGCATTGCTGCCTCTCGTGGTGACCGAGCCGTATTGGCGGCATGTATTAATCATGGTCTTCATCTACGCGGTCGCGGCCGCCAGCTGGGACCTGACGCTTGGTTACGGCGGCATCTTCAATTTCGGGCACCTCGCCTTTTTCGGGATAGGTCTCTACGGTTACGGCGTCCTGACAACTGCCTTCGGCATCTGGCCCTGGTATGCGTTCGCGTTGTCGGGACTGATCGCCTGCGCGGCGGCGATCGTCGTGACTGTTCCCATATTGCGGCTGAAGGGCATCTATATCGTTCTCGTCACCTTCGGGTTCAGTCAGCTCGTGATGCAGATCATCCTCAGTCAGTCCGCGCTGACGGGAGGAACCCAGGGGATCGTCCGCATTCCGGTGCTGCCCATCGGCGATCACAACTTTATCCGTGACGGCAAGCTCGGACACTACTTCATGGCTCTCGGCTTTCTCGCCGTGGCGGTCCTTGCGCTCCGCGTCTTCATAAGATCGAGGTCCGGAACAAGTCTGGTCGCGCTTCGTGACAGCGAGGAATACGCTACCAGCCGGGGTATCTCCGTCGCCAGGCAGCGCATGATCGCCCTTGCCTTCAGCGCGCTGATCGCAGGCCTCTCGGGTGCCTTCTACGGGTCATATTTCAGGACCGCATCGATCGAGGTTTTCGGAATGGGCTTTACCAGCCTGGTGCTCAGCGCGATCCTGCTTGGCGGAGCGGGATCGATCTACGGTCCAATCGTAGCGACGTTCCTCCTGACGGTGACGTCCGAATTTCTCACCAGCGCCGGCGCGTTTAGACCGATGGCGATCGCCCTGATCATCATCTTCGTGATGTTGATCTATCCGGGCGGCCTGATGGGTGCTTACCGCTCGATCGCGAAAAGACTCGGAAATCGGTCGGCGGATGCCCCGAAGGCCACCCCCCGCTGACGAGCACCCGGAAGCACGAACGCTCGATAAACCACAACTTCAAAGGACAGGACCATGAGACAAGATTTTACCACATGGATGGACCAGAACCTTCCGCGCCTAATCGAGCTCCGGCAAGACCTCCACGCTCACCCGGAGCTGGGCTTCGAGGAAGCCCGCACTTCGAAAGTCGTGGCCGACATGCTCAGGAAAGCCAATATTGAAGTCACTGAAAACATCGGCAAGACTGGCGTCGTCGGTGTGATCCAAGGGAAGCTTCCCGGTCAGCGCTCTATCGGTTTCCGCGCCGATATGGACGCTCTTCCGATCGTTGAAGCCACAGGCGTTCCGTATTCGTCGCAGAATCCCGGGCGGATGCACGCATGCGGCCACGATGGCCATACGACGATGCTGATGGGTGCCGCGCTCTATCTCGCCGAAAACCCTGACTTCGGCGGAAGCCTCAACGTCATCTTCCAGCCCGCAGAGGAAGGCCGCGGCGGCGCGAAAACGATGGTTGCCGAAGGACTCTTCGACCGTTTCCCCTGCGATACAATCTACGGTATGCACAATCTGCCCGGGATGGATGTCGGAAACATGGGTGGTCGGGTCGGGCCTATGATGGCGGCCGCAGACTTCTGGGAGGTTACCTTCAAGGGAGCCGGCGGCCATGGCGGGGTAGCACCCCACGAGGCTACCGATGTCACCTATGCGCAGGCCCACTTCGTGCTGGCGCTTCAGGGGATCGTCGGCCGTTCGATCGCGCCGCTGGAGACCGCCGTCATCAGTGTCGGGTATATACACGGTGGTTCGGATGCGGCTCCCAGCGTCATTCCCTCCGAAGTGGTCATCGGTGGAACGACGAGAAGCTTCGATCCGGATACCCGCAATCTTATCGAGAAACGCATCAAGGAGCTTGCCGAGTTGCATGCGCAGGCTTGGGGCTGCAAGGCGACCTTCACCTACAAGCGCGTCGCCAGCATTGTTGACAACACAAAGGAGGCGTTTGAGGCGGCTAGCATCGCGGCCGTGTCTACGGTCGGAGAACAGAAGTTCGACGCAGAGATCGACCGCACCTGCGGGGGCGAAGACTTCTCGCTAATGATGGAAGCCGTCCCGGGCGCGTTTCTCTGGATCGGTAACGGCACAGACGCGGACGGAAGCGTCAGCCAGCTTCACACGCTGACTTACAATTTCAACGACGAGGCCATCCCTGTTGGTGTCGAGTACTGGGTGAACCTGGCGTTTGGCGAACTGGGTGGTGAACAGCTCTGACGACGCCTCGGGCACGGCGAGGCAAGCCCCACGCCGTGCCCTCGCTCACCTCAGAGACCCCTTCCCAGGCGGTCCGAACCTAATCCGTGCTCGACGGCTCAACCAAGGTCGCGAGTGATCGGCATCCAAGCCTTGTTTTAGGGGTAAATCCCTCCGGCCGCTGTCCTGCCGCTTGACACGGACGTCGCCACCTTGACGATGTCCTCGAGTGCGAAGGAGTCGACATTGGCAACGTACAACGATTTTCGGCAGACATGGCTTTGGCGACGTGCATTCGTAGATCAGCGCGAAGACGCCAGCGAGGCCGAACAGGAGTTCTTTCGCACGCAATTCCTGCAGATGCGCGACAAGGCCGCACAACTGGTAACCCGGATATCAACCGACCTGCCGGGAATGACCGTCCACGACGTCACACATCTCGACGCCCTATGGGACACGGCGTCGCTCGTTTCGGAAGACTCCATCGACCTCAATCCGACCGAAGCCTTCGTACTGGGTGCCAGTATCCTGCTGCATGACGCCGGCATGAGCCTCGCGGCTTTTCCAAACGGGCTGTCCGATGTCAGGGAGACACTTGTGTGGAAGGACACGGTGGCGCGCTACCTGGCCAATCTTAAAGTAGATGGCAAAGCTGTCCCCGATCCGGAGGCGCTGTCAACGGAGTTCGAAAGGCAGATCGTGCCGGACGTGCTCAGGCGTCTTCACGCCGAGAAGGCCGAACAGCTGGCCGACCAATCCTGGGAGATGGGCGGTATACGATATCATCTGATCGATGATCCTGAGCTGAGATCGTTCTACGGCCCGACAGTAGGACAGATCGCCCACAGCCACTGGTGGCCCGTCTCGAAGGTGGAAACCGAGTTGAACAGTGACCTCGGAGCCTTCGCGCCTCGAACACAGCATGTCGTCGACAAGGTGAAATTGGCGTGCATGCTTCGGGTCGCCGACGCCATACATCGACAGTCGCAGAGCGCCGAAGTTCACCAAGGCGATAACCCAGCCACAAGGCGTTTCCGCACTTCATTGGTCGTTCCAGGAACACTTGGCTCGACCGCACAGGGAAGTCGACAAGGTTGTCTTCACAGCTGGACAGCCTTCTGACCAGGCAAACGCCGAGGCCTGGTGGCTGGCCTACGACACGATAGCACTGATCGACCGCGAGTTGGTCGACGTAGACGAGCTGCTGCAGGCTCGAGGGAGGCAGCGGCTGCGCGCCAATGGCGTCAAAGACGCAGGTTCTCCGGAAGCGCTGGCGCGCTCGGTGAAAACGAAGGGCTGGAGACCCGTGGACGCGCGGCTGAAGATATCTGACGTCCCTCGCATCGTGGAAACCTGGGCGGTGCCAAGCTCTACGGCGACGATCCCACAGTACCACTACGCGAGCTTATTCAGAACGCCGCGGACGCAGTCCAGGCCAGAAGACGCTTCGAAGGTCGAGGAACGGACTGGGGAAAGATCGTCGTCGGCATAGAACAGCGAGACGACGGACTTTGGCTGATCGTCGAAGACAACGGAATTGGCATGTCCGAAATGGTGCTGACGGGACCGCTTCTGGACTTCGGCACGTCATTCTGGCGCTCTCCCCTCGCGATGGAGGAATTCCCGGGTCTCATGGCGGCCGGCATGGATTCCATAGGCCGTTTCGGCATCGGCTTCTTCTCGGTTTTCATGCTCGGGAGCTCCGTCAAAGTCTTCTCCCGGAGATGCAATCAGGGTGCCGAACTCGGTCGGTTGCTGGAGTTTCGAAGCGGCACGTCAATGCGTCCGATCCTTTCGCAGCCGGATTACAGAAAGCTCCCGTTGGATGGCGGGACCCGGGTCGAAGTCAGGCTTAAAATCGATCCTACCCAACGCGGAGGCCTTCAATATTCTCTGTTTTACGGAGCTGGCCCCTTGCCTCTACCCGCGCTAGTCGGATTGCTGGCCCCCAACCTCAACGTCGCTCTGTTCGTGAGGAGCGACGGTGTCGAAACGCAGATCACACGTCCCGGCGACTGGTTGGATATCGCGGACGAACAGTTCGCATTTAGGCTTTCACCGTGGAAGTCGAAAGGGCCACCGGACCACAAGCTGATGCGGATCGTCCTGAACGAGGATGGCCAGACCGTTGGCCGCGCCGCGATCCATCCCGAAGCCGAGTACTCGTACTATCCGACAGGAGGCTGGGTGTCAGTCGCGGGTTTACGTGCGACGAGGATGAGAAACGTTTCGGGAGTGTTCCTCGGAGAAGCCATGACCGCGGCACGCGACACGGCCGTTCCCATGGTCGATGACGCCGGGCTCGCAAAATGGGCGTCCGAGCAGGCCGAGTTGATCTGCCAGCACGTGCACGACGAGGAGAAGCAGGCGGAAGCGGCCGAAGTGATCCTTGGATGCGGAGGCACTCTCGGAAACTTGAAAATCGTCTGTTTCGGTGGTGAATGGCTTGACCAGCATCAGCTAACTGCCCTCGTGAAGGATCGGGTCAAACTCAGCATCCAGCTTGAGGGCGAGTTCAGTTATGACGAAGATCACGACGACGTATTCCCCAGGGCATTCAGGGACAGCTTCCAGATGGCCGGAGATGTCGCGATGGTGCCCAGCCACGAAGGCAGCATCCTCAAGAACAGCTTCGCTAGATGGCCGAACATCGACCCACCGCCCGGCGACCTTAAGACGCGCCTTGCTGCCTTCGTGATCGAGGTCATAACGCGCGCCTGGGGTGGAAGGATCGAGTCGACCCCCGAAACGCGGGTCGTCGGTGATGTCGACGGTACGTTGATCGAGCGAGACGTCGATCGTCTATCGATCCCGAGCCCTCTTCCGTGGGATGATGAGGTCGAAACCTGATCAGGCGAGCGAATGCAGCCGACTAAGTCTCCGCAAACAGGACCTAAACGCCGTACTTCTCGCGCCGTCGACGGAAAGCCTCCGAGCTGCCTTCAAGTATCAGCTCCACCGCTCGCTGGACAGGATGTCGATCGAGCGCTCCGACAGTTATCTCGTCACCTATCAGTTTCTGCGCGCCCCTGCTCTCCCGCACCTCCAGCGGTATGATGAGTTCGGCGTCGCCGTTGACCGGTACGTTGGCATTGTGGGTGACGACGATGATCTGCCGCTTCTCCTTGCTGGCTCAAAGCATGGGCACGAGCTGCTCGAAGACGAATTCGTTGTCGAGGTCGTCTTCGGGCTGGTCGATGACGATGGGGCAAGTCCCTTCGGTCAGCAGAAGCGAAAGAACGGTGGTAGCCTTCTGGCCCGCGGACAGCTTTCGTCCGGTGAGGTCTCCGACGCGTTTGCCGTCCTCACGTCGGTGCAAGCTGACGGTAACGGCGTCAGCAATCCGTTGTGTCCGCAGATAGTTGATGTCCTTCTCTGAAAACCATTTAGCGACAGCTTCCAGCTTTTTCGGCTGTACTTCGTCCTTCGGAAATCCCGTGGGGACCTTCCAGTTCGAGTTGTCCTGCAGCCACTCCAACAACACATCGATCGGCGATTTTCTCAAGGCGTTAGCGAGATCGAAAGCCGACTTCAACATCGTTTCCAAATCCGCGGGACTGACGACGCGCTTGTCCTTGTTGTAGGGCGTCATCGTATCGAGGAAGCTCTTAAAGTCTCCATGCTTGATAACCTCGGAACTTACCGTCGGGGTGTTCACTTTCGTTTTCGTGACCTGCTCGTTCAGCCTGGCCGCCATCGACCTTCTCAAGTCGAACTGCCGCTCCCATATATCGAGGAGCTTGTCGCGATACAGCTCTTCGAAAGCCGCACGGTTCTCCTCGATTTCGGCAAGGCGCTTTTCCAGTTGCGCAAGCTGCGCCCGCGCCGTCTCCAGCCTTTTGAACAGTTCGTCGTAGGCCTCGAACTTGACCCCCATCTCTTCTAGAGCCTTTATGTTCGCACGGTTGTCTTCGTCGATCTGTGTGAAGACCGACTGCCAAGCCCTCCGTTCGTCGCCCGCAATAATAGCGACAAAACGATCCTTAGCTTTTTCGACAGCCTTGGCGATGTCCGAAGACATGGTGTCGAGCAAGTCCTTCATCGTTGCGCGATGCTTGATTAGGAAGTCGGCATTCAAGCTCATGTGGTCGGGAGGGACATAAACGTCGAACTTTTCTGGTAAAGCTTTTCCAGCTTCCGCGATGTGCCCGGCGACGGCGGTTTCGAGGCCTTCAAGGTATTGTCTCTCGACGTTCCATTTCGACCACACCTCGAGCGACGAAGGCTTTCCGCGGATTGCCTCGATCTGAGCGACCAGGTTCGAAATGTCGGCCACCAGCTTGGAACGCGACACGGATATCTCCTGCTCCTGCCCCAGGGACTCGTTCAGATCGCGGAGACGTCGAACTACGTCGCGCTCTTCGTTCTTCAGGGCCTCAAGCGGAGCTAGGACCAGATCGTCTATTATCGAAGCCTGCTTCTGCGGATCGTTGGCGATCGCCTCGATCTGCCCCCGCGAGTAGAATTTGACGGGCAGATAGGTACCGATGTCACCGAGTGCGCTGTCCATGCCCTTAGATTGCCCGTCCAAAACGTCCAGAGACACGGTCTGATGGCCGAAGTCGCTGCCTTTGTTGTAGACATGCCTTATGCTGGACCCGGGCAAAGCGAGGGTGTCCCGGACGTTCTGGAGATCAGCGAACAACTGGCTTCGTTTGTCGGCCTCGATTTCCCCTTCCTTCTGGAGAGCCAATCGCATGTACTCGACGAGGGTCGACTTTCCGGTGCCCCGACCACCGATGATCGTGGTCAGATTCTGACTGAAGCTGATATGCTTGTCCGCGAGGAATTTGACGTCCTTTACGGCGATGCTGTCGATCGTCGGGTGAGTATAGGCGAGCTCGGGCCGTTCGGGAGACTCGTCCGAGCGACGCACTCGGGAATCGTGGTCCAGGAACGCCTGTCGGAGCGCCTCGATCGACGGCTTGCTCATCTTGATCCAGGTGAATTTTGAGCCGATCGCGTTGCCTGTCTTGTCGTCTGCACGTAGCGCCTTAGCGTCCGAAGACATAATACAGCACACGGCGCGGGTCCGTTTCCATTCAGCCTGGCAGTCATCGCTGTTGCCGAAGAGGCTTTTGAACGCGGGGTTCATCTTGGAAGGGGATTTCGGCACCTCTACCGCCAGCAGGTCAGGGTTCGTGAACTCCTGCCGTTGTAGCCATTCCGCGATCCTTGCAGTGTCGAATAGACCGGAGTTCGACTGGATGTGCGGCAGAATAACGAGGCCTTGCAAGCCGCCGCTGGCAGCCAGAGCTTGAACGACCGAGATGATCTCGTCGAGACGCTTGACCGACGGCGCGTGCTGTCCGCCTGACGTCTGTCGTGTTGGCGGAACTCCACACGATGTCAGGAGATGGTCTATATGATTGAGGTCGGCATGCGGTTCGAAGATTGCGAGGACATGGACCCCTCTGCCGATGTTGGCGGTAAATTCGAAACCGGGGAAGATGACGAGCTCGTAACCGAACTCGTGCGAAAGCTGCTTTGCCTTCTGCTGGAGCAAGGGGATGTACTGATGGGAAACGAAATTATGCTCCGTCAGGGCAATGACTTCTAGCCCAACCTCGTAACAGCGCCTTATATAGGCCTCGGCCGCCTTGTCGGGCGTCTCGAATGTCTCGCCGACCCAGTGCGCGGCGTCGAACGGCGTCTGCATTTGCAGGTCGCACTTGTAGAAGCGCGCGCCCAGATAGTCCTTGGCGGGACGTCCATCCTTACTCAGCATCCGACTCACCTTCTCCGCATATGCGACGCCATAAAATTGCATACTTCAAAAAAAGACAACGGCAGGATGACGACATGGTTGTTCAACGACCTTTTTAGGGTCGTCGCCTTCCGATGAGGGTGCGATCGCTAGGCGGCCGGGATAGCGCACAGTCCGTCGCATCGACGTGCGGTGTTTGAAAAGCTCTCGAGTTTACCTATCGAGGCGAAGTCGCGGCGCTTTTCGCATCATGGACAAGAAAGCGAAAATCAGCATGACAAGCACCGCCGTGATTGTTGCCTTCAGACCGAACAGATTTCCGGCGAAGCCCGTGGCAGCGACGGAAAAGGCGGCGGCGGCGTAGGTTATCCCAGCGTATGTGGATGAGAGCGCTCCGTGGTCGCGCGCCGACACCCCCTTGGTCAGCATGACGAGAGCAAGTCTATACGAGACCCCGATACCCGCACCGAGCACACCGAAACCGAGAAGCCCGGCGACTTCGCTGGAAACAGAGCTTCCCAACAGGATCAGGAAGACTCCCGCGGCCATCGCCTCCACCCCGCTTGCCGAAGGGGCGAACGTCGCGATGCGCCTGCCGTATATCTGTGAGAACGCGCAGCTGGTGAGCAGTACGATCATGCCCATCGATTTGACCACCTCCATTCCACCTTCCTCCAGGAAGCTTGGAAAGAACGTGATGGCCAGGCTGATCGCGATCCAGCCAGTCGATCCGATGACGAGCGGGAAGATGTTTCGCAGGAGGGCGGGACGGACCTGGCTTACCGCTCCCTTGACCTGGATGAACGCGGACCGGTTCTCCTCGCGCATCGCGTAGAAGGTAATACCGATAAAGACCAAAAGGACGAAGCAGACGGCGGCGTGCGCCTCGAAGGTCCAGCTGATCGCGACGGTCTTCCCCAGGAAGACAACGACCGTCTCGGAAAACAGCGTTCCGGCGACCGCGCCTACGAGGTTGCCGGTCGCCGACAGCGCCCTGCCGCTTGCTCCGAAAGCGGCGACGACCAGCGCTGCGGCCGAACCCGTGCCGAGCCCCACGCCGACACCTGCCATGGCCCTGCCGAGCAAGACGCCGCTTTCCGAAGCACTCGCCATCGCGATGTCCGAAAGGACGGCAACCGCCAGTCCCATGCTTAGAAGGATCGGAGACCAACGCACGACCGAGGGCCGAGACAGTGCGGTGAGAAAGACGATCAGCACCGAGACATAGCAGACGAACGTCATGGACATCGTGAAAGGCGTGAAAGCCAGCAGCTCTCGGTAAAGCGGAATGAGAGGTGTGTTGGCATTCGTCCCTGCGAGCAGAAGACTGAAGGAGATGGCGGCAAGGATGCCCTGGAATGTCGCCAGTCGGTGGGGGCGTGGCTGGATGGCCATGCGGGAAGAGGACTTTATAAATTCTGACACGTTCGATCTCTGTTTGGGAGGGCGTCATCGACGACCTCGGGAAACTCCCCGCTTGCGCAAATCCTCCTTGGCTACAAGCAGCGAGGGTTGTTCGGCCTCCCAGCGAAGGCAGGTATCGAAGACCGTAAGTCACCGATATCCAGCCGAGCCGGCGCAGCATGGCCGCGCCAGCGAAGTCTTGTTCAGCTATCCAGAAGCTGGCCTGTCTTGTCCTTGGTGAAAGACGCGGCGATAATCGATATCAGTCCGCATGCCATCACGAAGAACGCTATCGGCAGGTAGTTGCCGTTATATCTGGCGAGCAGCGCGGTCGCGATCAGCGGCATCGGTCCGCCAACGATCGCAGCCCCGACGTGGTAGCCGAGCGACGTGCCCGTGTATCTGACGGCGGGCGGAAAAGCTTCCGCCAGGAGCGTTCCCAGAGTCGATCCATAGGTGGGCCAGACGACGCCGAAACCCAAGATGATCGCCATGGCGGCCAACGGATAGGACCCAGAGTTCACCAGCCAGAAGAACGGGATCGCGTAGAGGAACATGAAGACAGTTCCGCCGATGAAGACCCTCTTCCGCCCTATCCGATCCGAGAGCCAGCCGAAGGCCAGCATCGAGAAGATGCCGAGGATCGCGGCGATCAGGACAGCGTTCAGCACCTGGGACTTCTGGAACCCCAACGTCGGAAGATAGTAGACGCTAAACGTGGCGAAGAAAAAGAAAGTCGAGGTCTCGATCGCCTTGGCACCGAGCGCCATGAGGAGCTGTGGCTTGTAGTTCTTTACCGTCTCCAGCAGAGGCACTTTCGCGGTCCTGCGTGATTCGAGCACCTTGCGGAACGACGGGGTCTCGCCGACCTGCTTGCGTATCCACAGGCCGAGGAAGACCAGTACTACGGAAGCCAGGAATGGGACCCTCCATCCCCACGAGATGAAATCCTGTTCGCTCAGCACCGACGTGATGAAGGAAGCCACGATGTTTCCGAGAGCCAGTCCGACTAGCGCGCCGAGCTGCGGAACGGCTCCGTAGAGCCCGCGACGGTGGCGCGGAGAGTACTCTACTGCCAGCAGGAGGCCGCCGCCCCACTCGCCTCCGAGCGCGACGCCCTGTATGAGCCGGAGTACGATCAAGAGGATCGGTGCCAAGATACCGACGGCATCGTAGGTCGGCAGGAGGCCCATCAAGGCCGTGGAGCCTCCCATGAGCGACAGCGTGACGGCCAGCGTTTTCTTGCGGCCGATGCGGTCGCCGATGTGGGAAAAGATTATACCTCCGAGCGGCCGGACGAGGAAGGCGAGCGCGAAAGTCGTCAGAGACAGCATCTGGCTGACCAGAGGATCGACCGTCGGGAAGAACAGATGTCCGAAGACGATGACCGCCATCGTACCGTACAGGAAGTAGTCGAACCATTCGATTGTGCTTCCGATCGCGCTGCCTATCAGCGCCCTGATCCGGTCTCTCTGCGTGACCAGGTCTGCCTGTTCGTTTCTTGCGTCCAATGTCTTCCCCCCTCCTCGAGGCCTGGCGGACCCCTCCGGCCTGCCAGCGCCGTTTCAATCGGAAAACCGAGACATCCCTGCATCTCAGTTCTTGAATTTCGGCTTCGCAGGCGGCAGGTCCGTGCAGACGCCCTCGAACAATTCGGCGGCCATTCCGACGGTTTCTCCCAGCGTGGGATGCGGATGGATAGTCTTGCCGATGTCGACCGCGTCAGCGCCCATCTCGATCGCAAGGCACACTTCGCCGATAAGGTCGCCAGCATTGGGGCCGACGATGACACCGCCGATCACCCGATGTGTCTCCGCGTCGAAGACGAGTTTCGTCATGCCGTAGGACGCGCCGTTCGCGATCGCCCTGCCCGATGCAGACCACGGAAACTTCGAGATACCGATCCGCGTGCCCGCGTTGTCCGCGGCGTCTTCCGTGAGGCCGACCCAGGCGATCTCGGGACTGGTGTAGGCAACGCTCGGGATCACCCGTGCATCGAAAAATGCCTTGTGCCCGGCCGCCGCTTCGGCTGCCACATGCCCCTCGTGCACCGCCTTGTGGGCAAGCATCGGATCGCCTGCGACGTCGCCGATCGCATAGATGTTTGGCTGGGCAGTCCGCATCTGCCGATCGACGGGGATGAATCCCCGATCGTCGGGCGAAAGCCCGGCGGCTTCTATACCCAGGGTTCTTCCGTTAGGACGTCGTCCTGCGGATTGGAGCACGAGATCATACGTGCGCGTTTCGCTGACGGCTCCCTCGAACGTCACGGCGATACCTTCAGCCTTGGCATCGGCGCTGATGACGCTCGTGTTGACGAAGATGTCCTGGAAACGATGGGCGTTCTGCTTGCGCCAGATTTCGACCGCGTCTCGATCGACGCCCGTCAGTATCCTGTCCAGGCGTTCTACGACGTCGATCTTGGCACCAAGGGCGCTATAGACCGTGGCCATTTCCAATCCGATGATACCGCCGCCGATGACGAGCATGCGCTTCGGCACTTCCGGGAGTTCGAGCGCCCCCGTGGAATCCACGATCCGGGGGTCGACCGGAAGGAACGGCAGATGGACCGCCGATGACCCGGCCGCGATCACGCACGATCCGAAGGTTATCTCTTCCCGACGCTCTCCGTCTTCCACGGTCAGCGAATGGGCGGAGGCGAAAGTCGCCTTTCCCTTGATGACGGCGACCTTTCTCATCTTGGCCATCTGCTTGAGGCCGTCCGTGAGCTTTCCGACAGTGGCCGACTTGAAGCTCCTTAGCTTCTCGAGCTCGAACTCGGGCGCTCCGAAAGAGACCCCGTGGGCCGAGAGCGCTACGGCCTCTTCGGTCACCGCGGCGACATGCAGCAACGCCTTCGACGGTATGCAGCCGACGTTCAGGCAGACGCCACCCAGTGTTTCGTGCTTTTCCACCAGCGCGACGCTCAATCCCAGGTCGGCGGCGCGGAAGCCGGCCGAGTAGCCGCCTGGGCCTGCGCCGATGACGACGAGGTCGAACTGCGGTTTTCCCTGCGTCGCCTGCGCCGGAGCGGGAGAAACGGAAGCGGGTGCGGCAGGAGCCGACGCTGAGGTTGTTTCGGCCGGGCCGGCCGCGATAGCGAGCGTGGCGACGGCGCTGCCTCTGGAGACCTTGTCGCCGAGCGAGACGAGCATCTTTTCGACGCGGCCCTTGATCGGCGAAGGGACTTCCAGCGTGGCCTTATCGGACTCGAGAGTAATCAGCGCCTGGTCTATCTCCACTTCGTCGCCCACGGCTACGAGAATCTCGATGACCGGGATATCCTTGAAGTCGCCGATATCGGGAACCGTGATTTCGTGAATCTGGGACATGTCCGACCTCACAGCATGGCGCGGCGAAGATCGCCGAGGGTCGAGGCGATATGCCCGAGGAACTTCGCAGCCGCGACGCCGTCGACGACACGGTGATCCCACGAGAGGCTCATCGGGAGGATTTGGCGGGGCACGAACAGCTTGCCGTCCCAGACCGCTTCCGTGTTGGACCGTCCGGCACCCAGGATGGCGACCTCCGGAGCGTTTATGATCGGCGTGAAGCCGCTGCCCCCGACACCGCCGAGAGACGAGACGGAGAAGCAGCCGCCCTGCATCTCGTTTCCGGACAGCGTCCCTGCCCGCGCCTTTTCGGCGAGGGTCTTCATTTCTCCGGCGATCTCGATCAGCCCCTTGCGGTCGCAATCGCGGATGACTGGGACCATCAGGCCCTTGGGCGTGTCGGCCGCGAAGCCGACGTGGACATAGTTCTTCAGGACCAGCTCGTCGCCTTCCAGCGAAGAATTGAAGCGCGGGAACGCCTTCAACGCCAGCGCGGACGCCTTGATAAGGAAGGCGACCATCGTGAGCTTGATTTCCTGGGAACGGGGCTCCCTGTTGACCGCCACGCGGAACGCCTCGATATCCGTCACGTCGGCCTTGTCGAAATTGGTGACATGGGGGATCGTGAGGTAGTTCCTGGTGAGGTTGCCACCCGATATCTTCTGGATACGAGACAGCGGCTGTCGCTCGATGGGACCGAACTTGGCGAAATCGACGACGGGCCACGGCGGCAGGTCGGACCGAGCGGACGACCCGCCAGCCGACGGTGCCGGACCGGATGTGACAACACCTTTGACGAAGGCCACCAGATTGTCCCGGAGAATTCTTCCCTTCGGCCCTGTCGGTTTGATGAGACCGAGATCGACGCCGAGTTCACGGGCAAGCTGACGGACCGATGGCGTCGCATGTGCGCCCGACACCGAAGACGCAACCGTGGCAGCGGGCGCTGCCTGCGCCGCCGGAGCCGCGGCGACCGCTGCTGGCGGTTCTGCAGGCTTTTGGGTCTCGACCTTCGCGGCAGGAGCTGGCTCGGCGGAAACCGCGGGCTTCGCGTCTGAGGCGACGGCTTCCATGGTCAACAGGAGCGATCCCTGCGAAACCTTCGAACCGACCGATATCTTCAGCTCGACCACCTTTCCGGCCGACGGCGATGGGACTTCCATCGTCGCCTTGTCGGACTCGACGGTAATCAGCGGTTCGTCGACCTTGAGGATATCTCCTGGCTTCGCGAAGATTTCGACGACTGGGAGGTCCTTGTAGTCGCCGATGTCCGGCAACGTGACTTCTATAATGTTGCTCATGGGTTCTTCCAACGCTGCTTATACGGTCCACGGGGCATGATTGTCGGCGGCGATGCCGTAACGCTGGATCGCCTCCTCGACCTGCTCGGGCTTCACGGCTCCCGACGGGATCAACGAAGCGAGGGCCGCCACGGCGACGTGATAGCGGTCGACTTCGAAGAACGACCTCAGGGCCGGACGGGTGTCGCTTCTGCCGAAACCGTCCGTGCCGAGGGCCGTGAACGGTGCCTGGACATATGACGCGATCAGTTGCGGATAAGCGCGGACGTAATCCGAAGCGGCGATGACAGGCGCGATGCCCGGCAGGCATTCCCTAAGGTGCGACGAAAGCTGCGTCCGCGTGGGATGTAGGCGGTTCGCTCGCTCGACTTCGCGGGCGTCCCGTGCGAGTTCCGAAAAGCTGGTTGCGGACCAGACTTCGCAGGAGATGTTCCAGTCCTTCTCCAGCAAGGTCGCCGCGTGGATGACTTCGGGCAAGATCGCTCCCGAGCCCAGCAGACGCACTGCGGCACCTGTTTCGGCCGTGCCATAGGACCCGAACCCGTAGAGACCCTTTATAATGTCGGCTTCCGCGCCCTGCGGCAGCGAAGGCTGCGCGTAGTTCTCGTTCATCGCCGTGATGTAGTAGAATTCGTCCTTCTGCTCTTCCAGCATCGACCGCATGCCATGGTCGAGGATGACAGCCATTTCGTAGGCGAACGTCGGATCGTAAGCCCGGCAGTTGGGAACAGCGGCCGCCTGGATGTGGCTCGATCCGTCCTGATGCTGGAGGCCCTCGCCGCCAAGCGTCGTGCGCCCGGCGGTGGCCCCGATGAGGAAGCCCCGCGCCCGCTGGTCGGCGGCCGCCCAGATCAGGTCTCCGACCCGCTGGAAGCCAAACATCGAGTAGTAGATGTAGAACGGCAGCATCGCCTTGCCATGGACGCTGTACGAAGTGGCAGCCGCGGTCCAGGACGAGATCGCCCCGGCTTCCGTGATACCCTCTTCGAGGAGCTGACCGTCCTTGCTCTCCTTGTAGTAGAGCATCGAGCCGGCGTCCTCGGGCTCGTAGAGCTGCCCGACCGGGGAATAGATGCCAACTTGCCGGAAAAGGTTCGCCATGCCGAAGGTGCGGGCCTCGTCGGCCACGATGGGAACGATACGCGGGCCGAGTTCCTTGTCCTTCAGCAGATTGCCGAACATGCGGACGACGGCCATAGTCGTGGACATCTCCTTGCCGTCGGAGTTGAGCGCGAAGTCCGCGTAGCTCGGTGTCGAAGGGACCTTGACCGTTTCCGCCTTTCGGCTTCGGGCGGGCAGGTAGCCGCCGAGTTCGGTGCGGCGATTGCGCAGATACGTCAGTTCAGCGCTGTCCTCGGCTGGCCTGAAGAACTCGAGCTTTTCGACCTGCTCGTTCGTCAGCGGCAGGGCGAAGCGGTCGCGGAAGGCCAGCAAGGCGTCGATATCGAGCTTCTTGGCCTGATGCGAGGTCATGCGGGATTCTCCCGCACCGCCCATGCCATAGCCCTTCTTCGTCTTCGTCAGGATGACGGTCGGACGTGCCTTGGTCGCCTTGGCCGCTTCGAAGGCTGCAAAGAGCTTGCGGAAATCGTGGCCGCCGCGCTTGAGCGAATCCACGTCATGATCCGACATGTGGGAGACCAGCGCCCTGACCTCCGGGTCTTCCTCGAAGAAGTTCTTCAGATTGTAGGCCCCGTCCTTGGCACCAAGGGTCTGGTACTTGCCGTCGACGGTGGCCGCGAACCGGCGCAGCAGCGCGTGGTTCGTGTCGCGGGCGAAGATGTTGTCCCACTCGGAGCCCCAGAGGACCTTGATGACGTTCCATCCGGCTCCCTTGAAGATCATCTCCAGTTCCTGGATGATCTGGCCATTGCCGCGGACGGGGCCGTCCAGGCGCTGCAGGTTGCAGTTGATGATGAAGGTCAGGTTGTCGAGGTTCTCGCGGGCCGCGATCGACAATCCGGCGATGGACTCCGGCTCGTCCATTTCGCCGTCGCCGAAGACGCCCCAGACATGGCGGCCGTCGGTGTCGGCGATCGAGCGATCACGCAGGTAACGCATGAACCTCGCCTGGTAGACGGCACTGATCGGACCGATGCCCATCGAACCGGTCGGGACCTGCCAGAAATCGGGCATGAGCCAAGGGTGCGGATAGGAGCACAGGCCCGGGCCTCCGAGTTCCTGACGGTAGTTCTTCAGGTTTTCCTCGGACAGGCGGCCTTCGAGGAACGCTCGTGCATAGACGCCGGGTGCCGAGTGCGGCTGGAAGAAGACGACGTCGCCACCGTTCGGGGCGTCGGCGGCCTGGAAGAAATGATTGAAACCGACTTCGAAGATTTCGGCCGCCGAGGCGTAGCTCGCGACGTGTCCGCCCAGTTCGCCGTAGGCCTTGTTGGCGCGCACAACCATCGCCAGGGCGTTCCACCTCATGATCGCGGTGATGCGTGTCTCCATGTCGATGTCGCCCGGGTAAGGCGTCTGCGCTTCCAGCGGGATCGTGTTGCGATATGGAGAGAACGGCAGCGAATCCGGCACAACGCCGAGCTCCTTGGCTTTCCGTTCGAGCGCGCTGAGAATGAACTGGGCCCGCGGATTGCCGCCCTGACGCAGCAGCGAGTCAAGCGCCGCCAGCCAGTCGGCTGTTTCCTGCGGATCGTCGTCGACCATGGATTTCTTAGAGCCGTTGTATTCGGAACTTCCGTGCATTTTCATCTCCCATGTCCACTTTCGAAGCAGAAATCCCAGCCCGCGTCGGACATCCGGATTCGAAGGTACGCCCCTCGCCCGTCACGACCGACGGGCGCTTCCCAGTGGCAAAGACTTCAGTTGTATGTTCAGTGCGCGTTCGCCGAGCCCGCCTTGCGGACGATATCGAGCGCCACGTCGACGATCATGTCCTCCTGTCCGCCGATAAGTCGCCGACGTCCGATCTCCACGAGGATTTGGCGGGAGTCGATCTTGTACTCGGCGGCGACCCGCTCGGCATGGCGCAGGAAGCTCGAGTAGACGCCAGCGTAGCCAAGCGTCAGGGTTTCGCGGTCCACGCGCACAGGGCGGTCCTGAATTGGTCGGACGAGATTGTCGGCGGCGTCCTGGAGCTTGAAAAGATCACAGCCGTGCTCCCAACCGTAGAGGTTCGCCACGGCGACAAAGGCTTCGATCGGAGTGTTTCCTGCACCCGCGCCCATTCCGGCCAGCGAGGCGTCGACACGTCGGGCACCGTTCTGCACGGCCGTCACCGTGTTCGCGACCGACAGGGAGAGATTCTCGTGGGCATGGATCGCCCGCTGCGTCCCGGCGTTCAGGCTGGCGTCCAGGGCCTTGAAGCGCTCCTCGATGGACTTCATTGTCAGATTTCCTGCCGAGTCGGCGACGTAGACACAGTCAGCGCCGTAGCTCTCCATCTTCTTGGCCTGCACGGCCAATTCCTCGGGCGTACAGGCTGACGACATCATCAGGAAGCCGGAGACGTCGAGGCCCATTTTCTTGGCCGCATCGATATGCTGCGCCGAAACGTCGGCTTCGGTGCTGTGCGTTGCGATCCGGATCGACTGGATGCCGGCGTCGGCCGCATGCTTGAGGTCCTCGATCGTTCCGATACCGGGCAGCAGGACCGTCGTCAGGCGGGCCTTCTTTACCACCTTCGCGGCTTCCCGGATGTATTCGACGTCGGTGTGCTTACTGAAGCCGTAGGAGAGGCTCGATCCGTGGAGACCATCGCCGTGGCCGACCTCGATACCGTCGACCCCCGCATCATCCAGCGCGGCGGCGATTTCGCGGACCTGGCCCAGATCGTATTTATGGCCGATGGCGTGCATGCCGTCGCGCAGGGTGACGTCAAGAATATAGAGCTTTGTCATGTGAACTATTCCGTCCAGTTGCGCAGTTCGGCCAAGCGTTCGGCGGTTCGCAACGCTGCTGATGTCATGATGTCGAGATTTCCGGCGTAGGCCGGAAGATAGTGGGCCGCACCCTCGACCTCGAGGAACACGGTGACGCGCAGCCCGGTGAACGGCTCATCGCCTCCGGGGATGACGATCGGGGCGTTGTCGCCGATCCTCTGAATCTGGATGTCCTGCTTGAGACGGTAGCCGGGAACGAAGGATTGAACCGACGCCACCATGTCGTTGATCGAATTCCTGATCGCGTCCTCGTCGGCGAAATCGCAGAGGCACTGGACCGTGTCGCGCATCATCAACGGCGGCTCGGCCGGATTCAGAATGATGATCGCCTTGCCCTTGGCAGCGCCGCCGACCGTCTCGAGGGCCCTGGACGTGGTTTCCGTGAACTCGTCCACGTTGGCGCGCGTGCCGGGACCTGCCGACTTGGATGCGATCGAAGCCACGATCTCGGCGTAGTGGACCTTCGCGACCTGGCTGACGGCGGCGACGATCGGAATTGTCGCCTGGCCGCCGCACGTCACCATGTTGACGTTCTGGGTCGACAGGTGGCTGTCCAGGTTGACCGTGGGGACAATGTAAGGCCCGATGGCGGCCGGGGTGAGGTCTACCACCTGCTTGCCGTGCTGCTGCAAAATCTCGTTGTGTCGCTTGTGCGCCCCTGCAGAGGTGGCGTCGAACACGATCTGGATGTCCTTGAATTCCGGCATCTTCACGAGGCCGTCGATGCCCTCGTGGGTCGTCGCGATCTTAAGTCGCGACGCGCGGGCCAGCCCCTCGGACGCGGGATCGACGCCCACGAGCGCCGCCATCTCCAATCTATCGGAGTTACGCATTATCTTGATCATCAGGTCGGTACCGATGTTGCCCGATCCGATGATTGCGGTTTTTACCTTAGGCATTGGGATTCTCTCAATCAGGATGCACCGCGGACCGCCCACGTTACGAGCGGTCCATTCGGCAAGATGTTCAGCCTGGTCGAATGCTACTCAGGTCGCCGCCTACCTGCTTCCTCAGGAAAGCCAAGAATACCAGCAAACAGCCATAGTGCATTTGCGGTTGCAAAAGCGTCCCTGGACGCGGACGAGGGACCTTTTCGAACTCGGGACGGGATCAACGAGCCGCCTGTGGAAGCGGCGCTTGACGGTGGCGCGCAAGGTCTGGAGGGTGGAAGCTTTCTATCGCAGAAGGGCGCTCCGTGACCGACATCTCTGAGCTGGTAAAGGATTGGGGTGGCTTCGAAAAGCTCGTGGCCAGCCTCCATGAGACAGGCGACGTGACCGTCGAGCACAACGTCATCCTTAAGGGCCGTTCGTGCGCGGAGAGACAGTTCGACGTCCTCGTCCGTCATAGAAAGGGCTTTTACGAGCATCTGATCGTCGTTGAGTGCAAATACTGGAACAAGAACGTCGCGCGGCTGCACGTCGATGCGCTGGCGACCACTATCCGGGAAGTCGGTGCCACCAAAGGTGTGATCTTCTCGACCAAAGGGTTCCAGTCCGGCGCGATCGAGCAGGCGGCGCACGAGCAAATCTCGCTGTTCCAGGTCCGTGACCTGACGGATGAGGAATGGGGCCTTCCGGGCCGGGATTTTCATCTTTTCCTGCAGGTGATCCAGCCAGGCATAAAAAGCCTGGCCGCGCGAGTGGCACAGGTAGCCATGCCGTCCGACGAGGACCCGTCAAAGCCGGTGCACATCAATATCGCTTTGGGAAACCCGGAAACGGACAGCAGGACGCCGACGCTCGCCGACGGCGTCCTGCGGGAAAAGACACTGGAAGATATCCTGTATAAGGCGATTGCCGATGGTCAGGCGAAGGCTCTCGGCCAAGGCTTCACGATTAACAGCGGCGCTAACTCGGAGATGTTCGTCCAATTCAACCTCAACATCAACTTCGAGCCTCAAGTCATCGCCATAATTGAGCGATCCTTGTTCTGGCTGGACGGAATCGACGTCGACATGAGGATGAAGATCAGCCAGTCTCGGATCGACATTGACCGCGCAGAACCCTACCTGTTCGCGGTCGAGGACAAAATCAGCAACACGATCCAGACCGCAGCCCGGACGAAGACGGACGGCGTAACAACGATCGCTCCGCTACCACCTAAAGACCATGAGCGCGCTGGAGAAGCGACAGTTAGCGGTTCCGTTCTGACGGTCTTCACGAAGGCGTTTTTCGATGTGGGCGAGATGGACGGTCGACCGACCGTGCCGATTGAGTCGGTGACGCGCCAGCGCACGACCCTGTAACGGGCCGGGATTGCTCTCCACAATCAAAAAGGCCCCATATTCTCGGCTAAAGATAGGTGTTGCGAAACCTTCACAATTCGAAGTACGATCCCCTCCCATCTACCTTTACGGCCGTAGTTACGCATGCGTTCGCTGTCATGAGCTTGAAAAAGCTTTATCGAAGGTTCCTTGGATGTTGGAAACGTGGAGAGACTATTCGGATTTCTACAAGGGGTCTGGCTACGCCAGCTTTCCCCAGGAGCATCGCCGATCGCTCGGCAAGCTCGGCTTCCGGATGATTCTCGTCGAACAGGGTCCCCATAATTTCTGCGATCCCATGTTTCCGGAAACGATCGTCGCTCTCCCGCTTGCCGTCGAAACGCAATGCAACTGGAGTTGGTCGATGGGTGACATGCGCCATCGTCAGAAAGCCGAGGTCGGCCAGATGCTCGTTGTTCCCTCGGACGTTGAAAGTCGATGGGAAGTTGACGGAAGGCGAAAGCTTCTGGCACTCATGATGCCAAACGACACGATACGCTCTATTCTGGGTCCCTCCTGTCCCCCGAACATCAGCAGCGCTTTCTTGCGCCTCACGCAGGAAACCTGGGCCGACGCCTTCATCGAAACGATGATGACACGCCTGTGGGACAGTGCGGCTGGAACGGAAGCGGCTGACAGCTTTCTGACGGACGGCATTTTAGTGTCGATCCTTTCCCAGCTCCTGATCCGGGCCGGGACCAACCTCGACACGAATACCTCGGTGGCCCTTCCGCAATGGCGGCTGAAACGGGTCAAGGCGTTTGTCGACTCGCATCTGGGCCGCGACCTCAACCTCGACGAACTCGCCGAGGCCGCTGGTCTTAGCAGACGGCATTTCGCGCGAAGCTTCCACGAGCAGATCGGCGAGACGCCGCACCGCTGGCTTATGCAACGTCGTCTTGACCGCGCGAAAGAACTGCTCGCCAGCACGGATGGATCGCTTTGCGAAATCGCCGACATCTGCGGCTTCTCCAGCCAGAGCCATCTGACCACGTCGCTCAAGCAGGCGACGGGGATGACACCACATAGATGGCGTCAGCACTTCCGCCAGTAGACGGGCCACACCGACACTCAGCGACGTTCTGCGGAAACGCCCGACGGGCGGGGCGAGCGCTCGTCTGCGTACCAGCGCCGAGCGACCACCGCCGCGGCCTTCAAATGATATTTTAGGCCTGCTCCCAAAAGCTCCCGGATTTCAATTCATCTAGGTTCACCGCCAACAAAGAGCGGTCGAGGGGCCGTCGGACAAAGGCCACGAATACAATGAGCACAGTCATGTTGCCATGTGGCGGCATGCGCTGGAATGCCAATCCAATCCCCTTCCTGTTCCAGTTCGCGCCGTTCAACGGCGCGCTGAATCGTGGCCTCGGCCACGCAAAGAACCGCGGACCGGCTTACCCTCCCAAGCAGCCGGTCCGCCTCTGATCAAGAGGATTGGCAACTAAATGCTTCAATGCGAAGAAGTAACGATGGATTTCGGTGGCTTCCGTGCCGTCGATAGATGTTCGTTCAACGTCGATCGCGGATCGATTACGGGCCTGATCGGGCCGAACGGCGCTGGCAAGTCCACCATGTTCAACATGATCGCTGGCGCGTTCCGCAACAAGTCCGGCAGGATAGTCTTCGAAGGCGAGGACGTGACGGCGCTGTCGACGGACAAGCGGTTCCACAAGGGATTGGTCCGCACCTTCCAAATCCCGCACGAGTTCCAGCACCTGACAGTCATCGAGAACCTGATGATGGTGCCGCCGAACCAGCCCGGGGAAGGTCTTTTCCGGAATTGGCTGTCTCCGCGCAAAGTACGGGACATCGAGGAACAGACTTACGAACGGGCTCGGGCCGCGCTGGAATTCCTCGAATTGACGCACATGGCCTATGAGCGTGCCGGACGCCTGTCCGGCGGGCAGAAGAAGCTGCTCGAACTCGGCCGCACGATCATGACGGACGCCAAGCTGGTGTTGCTCGACGAACCAGCAGCGGGTGTCAACAGGACGCTCCTCCGCAAGCTCGAGGAAAAAATCCAGTTCCTGAACCGGGAGCGTGGCTACACTTTCATCCTCATCGAGCACGACATGGAAATGATCGAGAAGCTATGCGGGCAGATCATCTGCATGGCCGAAGGCAAGGTCCTGATCCGCGGTGATTTTCATACGGTCAGATCGGACCCGCGCGTTCTTGAAGCCTACCTCGGCGAGACACAGGAGGCACGGCATTGACCGCCCTCCTCACTATGACAGGCGTTCGCGGTGGATACGGCGACGCGGACATCCTCACCAACGTCTCGATGGAAGTCTCCGCAAGGGAGATCGTCGCGATCGTCGGTCCGAACGGAGCCGGAAAGTCGACGTCGATGAAGGCCATTATCGGGCTTCTGAAAGTCAGGGCGGGTTCTATCGTCGTTGACGGCACGGACATCACGGGATGGAGCCCGAACCGTATCGTCCAGGCGGGCGTAAGCTACGTTCCCCAGGTCGACAACATCTTCGGGGAAATGACCGTTCACGAAAACCTCGAGATGGGCGCGTTTCTCCGCAAAGGAGATTACAGCGCCGCCTGTGACCGGGTCTACGCCCTGTTCCCAGACCTCCGCGGAAAGCGCCGTGCGCTCGCGGGAAGCCTCTCCGGAGGACAGCGCCAGATGGTAGCCATGGGTCGCGCCTTGATGCTCGACCCGAAGGTTCTCCTTCTCGACGAACCGACCGCTGGTCTGTCTCCGAAGTACATGGAGCAAATCTTCCAGATCAGCCGGAACGTGCGGGACTCGGGCGTGGCGATCATGCTCGTGGAACAGCATGCGAAACAAGCCCTGGCCTTCTCCGACCGTGGCTACGTCCTTGCCGCCGGTGCGAACCGACATCACGGGACCGGTCAAGAGCTGCTCGCGGACCGCGCGGTGGCTGAAATGTTTCTGGGCGGATAGGCAGCAAGAAAAATGGATATTACCAGCATAGTTAACTTCTACCTCATCCCAGGTATCGTCATCGGTTCCGTCTACGCCCTTGGAGCGATCGGCATCACGCTCGTCTTCGCGATCATGCGCCACGCGCATCTGGCTCACGGAGACATGGCTGCGCTCGGAGCCTACATCGCCTTTGCGGTAGTGGCGGCATTCGGAGTTTCTCCATACCTTGCCTTGCCAGTTGCCATAGTCGCGACCGGCATTCTGGCGGTCGCTGTCGACAAGCTCTTCTATGAGCATCTCCGCAATCGACCTAAGATACTAACCACCATATCCTCCCTGGGCATCGGCCTGATGCTCCGATCCGTCGTCCAGATCGTCTGGGGAGTCGGTACGACGACCTATGCGACGGGGATCACCCGACCGAACAACTGGTACGGGTTCCGCGTCAAGACAACCGAACTCATCACGCTCGGTTCGACGATCGCCATCGTCATCCTGCTGACGCTTTTCCTGACGCGGACGAAATGGGGCAAGGCCATGCGTGCGATGTCCGACAACCGGAACTTGGCACTTCTGTCCGGCATCGACAACGGCAAGGTGGTCGCGCTGACGTGGCTCATCGTCGGCGGGCTGTGCGCGGCGTCTGGCTTCTTCCTCGGGATCAACACCGAGCTGAAGTCGATGATGGGCTGGAACATCATCCTCCCTGTATTCGCGGCCGCCGTTGTCGGCGGCGTGGGACGGATCGAGGGCGCGATCGCCGGAGGCCTGATCATCGGCATCATCGAAGAGTTCTCCGTGATGGTCATCCCGACCGAATACAAGGCGGTCAGCTCCTTCGCCGTGCTCCTGCTCGTCCTGCTTGTCCGTCCCACCGGGATATTCCGCGGCAAAGTGCTGTAGGGGAAAGAAAAATGGATATTCTCGCCGCTCTGAACTACCCCATCTACCTCGCGATATTCGTCTGCATCTACGGGTGCCTCGCCATCGGCCTCAACGTCCAATGGGGCTACGCCGGACTTTTCAACGCGGGCATCGCTGGCTTCTTCGCAGTCGGGGCCTACACTACGGCGATCCTGACGTCGCCGTACCTGCCCGACCGCCTCGGCGGGTTCGACATGCCCATCCCTGTCGGCATTATTGGTGCGATGGTAATTTCTGCGGCCGTCGCTTGGCCCATCGGCAAAGTCTGCCTGCGCTTCCGCGGTGACTACTTGGCCATCGTGACCATCGGTGTCGCCGAAGTCATCCGCCTGGTCGCTCGGTCGAACTACTGGCTTACCGGGTCCACCACGGGCGTCAACGACGTCCCCAGGCCCTTCGGCAGCCTCCCCTACGCCCAGGCGCAGCTTGCCTATCTGGCTCTCGCGGCCGCCATCCTGCTGGCCGTGTACTTCCTCGTCGAGCGTCAGTCGAAGTCACCATGGGGCCGGATGATGCGCGCGATCCGAGACAACGAGAATGCCGCCGCCGCCATGGGCAAGGACGTACCCGCCCGTCGTTTGCAGGCCTTCATCCTCGGCGCGGCTCTCATGGGTCTCGGTGGCGCGCTCTACGCCCACCTGAACCGTGGCATCACCCCCGACGCCATCGACCCGATGGTCGCCTCCTTCCTTATCTGGATCATGGTCATCCTCGGAGGTTCCGGTAACAACCGCGGAGCTCTGCTGGGCGTGGTTGTTGTCTGGGTCATCTGGTCCGCTTCCGAGTTCGTTACCGACCTTCTGCCAACCGCAATGGCCCTCCAGGCCAAGTACGGCAGAATTTTCCTCATCGGACTGCTGCTGCAGCTCGTTCTCCGGTTCCGCCCCGAGGGCCTGCTTCCCGAGCCGCTTTCGAAGGTTCGCATCAAGAAGAAGGAGCCGTGAAGACAACGAACAAGCCCGCCTAAAACAGAGCATCGGCCATCCCCTGGGGAACATAAATTGGAGACTGGTATGAAAAAGTATCTCGCACTTGCAACTGCGCTTCTTAGCGCGACTGTCATGGCTTCTCCCGCGTTCGCGGACAAGACCATCGGCCTTCTCGGCGGCATCACGGGCGGCACCGCCGCCCTCGCCCCGGAAATCATCAAATCCTACGAATTCGCGGTCAAGCAGGTCAACGACCAGGGCGGCATACTCAAGGGAGAGAAGCTGGTCGGCGTGGTGAGCGACGACGGTTGCAACCCCCAGCTCGGCGCTGACGCCGCTGGCAAGGTCGTCAATGTCTCCGGCGCGATCGGCGTCGTCGGCCCCTGGTGCTCAGGAGCCGTCATCTCCGCGGCCAACTCGGTCACCATTCCCGCAGGCGTCGTTCTGATCACGCCGGCTGGCACGTCACCGGTGCTGACCACGCTGAAGGACAACGACACCGTCTTCCGCACCGTGCCCTCGGATGAGTACCAGGGCCAGGTTTTGGCGCGCACCCTTATCGAGCGCGGCACGAAGTCCATCGCCATCTCGTTCATCAACAACGACTACGGCAAGGGTCTCGCCCAGGCATTCAATAAGGAATTCGAAGCCAAGGGCGGCAAGGTCGCTGGCTACGCCGCCCACGAAGAAGGCAAGCCTTCCTATCGCTCAGACCTCGCCGAGCTCGCCAAGAGCGGAGCGGATACCCTCCTGATCCTCGATTACGGCGACACCTCCGGCCTGACGGTCATGCGCGAAGCGATCGAAAACGACTTCTTCAAGAACTTCGTCGGTGGCGAAGGGATGAAGTCGGCCGCCCTGATCAAGGGACTGGGTGCCGACAACCTGAAGACCTTCCTCGTGTCTTCTCCCGTTGGCCTGGAATCCGACTCTCTCAAGCTCTTCAACGAAGAGTTCAAGAAGTCGGGCGGCGACCCGAACGCGGTTTTCGCAACGACCGCTTATGACGCCGTGTTCATGATGGCGCTCGCCGTCGAGAAGGCCGGCGGCGACAAGGCCAAGCTTTCCGCTTCTCTGCGTGCCATCTCCAGCGGCAAGGGCGAGAAAATCCAGGTCGGCGAATGGCAGAAGGCCAAGGCGCTCATCGATGCGGGCAAGGACATCCACTATCAGGGTGCTTCCGGCGAGCTGAGCTTCGACGCCAACGGCGATGTGCCCGGCAGCTACTCGCTGTTCAAGGTATCGGGCAACGACTTCGAAGTCGTCACTCCGATGAAGTGATCCGATCGACGCGCTCCGACAGTCACGCTCGGAGCGCGTCGAGGCCGTCGTACCAGGCAATGTCACCCAGCGCCCCGATGAGACAACCATGCCACTACACCCAATGATCGCTTCGGCACTGGCCGTGGCCAAGCATGCTCCCGCCTACGAGACCCTTCCCCTTCCGGAGGTCCGACGCCGTGCGAAGCAGGGATATGTCTACGCGGAGAACACGAAGGTCTTGGACGTCGAAGAACTCGCGGTCCCAGGTCCCGACGGCGATATCAACGTGCGGATATACAGGCCCTTCGATCAAGGCGTCCTCCCCGCCCTTGTCTTCTTTCACGGCAGCGGCTTTTGCATTCTCGATCTCGACACCCACGATGAAATCTGTCGGTCGCTTTGTTTCAACGCCAACTGCGTCGTCCTTTCAGTCGACTACGCGCTCGCACCCGAAGCAAGATACCCGAGAGGCATCGACGACAGCTTCAATGCGACCGCATGGATCATGGAGAACGCGGCGTCTCTCGGGATAGACGAAGGCAAGGTCGTCCTGTCTGGTGACAGCGCCGGGGGCAACATGGCAACCGTGACTGCGATGAGGATGCGGGACGAAGGCCGCGTCCTCCCGGCGGGCCTGCTGCTCTTCTATCCAGTGACGGAGCATTATGACGCCCAGCATCGCAGCTATGAATCCTTCGGGACAGGGTTCGGCTTGTCGGCGAACACGATGCGGTGGTTCTGGGGCCTCTATCTGGGCGAATACCCCGATACCAACTGCTGGTCGATTTCCCCCGCCAGAGGCAGCCTGCGAAACCTTCCCCCCACCTATGTACAGACCGCGGAATTCGACGTCCTGCGCGACGAGGGCGAGCAGTTCGTTCGTAGGCTCCAGCAAGACCTCGTTCCGGTAAAATGGAAACGCGCCGACGGACTGAACCACGGGTACCTACGATGGATGGGGGCCATCGACGAAGCCACCATCAAGATGCTTGAGGCATGCGAGTGGCTTAGCCGCCTCTGGTCGAGAGATCAGGGAAACCCGACAGCCGAAACTACCGGGAAGGCCGCCTCCTGAAAGTTCGGGCCGACCTATCGAAGACCCCGCGACAGCCGATGATATTGTCAGAATGACGTTCGCGCGGCTGTCCATCTCGAAATACAGCCGTCGAAACGGCTCAGCCGCGAGGTTGTCCGATGACGCGAAACACAGGAAGAAAGTCATGACAGTTCGGTTTGCAGAACGGATGATCAACGTTAAGCCATCGGCCATCCGCGAGCTTCTGCAGCTCGGGGCGGACCCGTCGATCATCTCCTTCGGCGGGGGATACCCGGACGCTTCTCTTTTCCCGCTGCCGGAGCTCAACGAAGTCTTCAAGGTGGCCATCATCGACCAGGGTCGGGAATCCCTCCAGTACACGGTTTCAAACGGAACTCCGAAGCTCCGGGCCCAGGTCGCCGGACGGTTGGCGGCTGATGGGATCATCTGCGGCGCGGACAACGTACTCATTCTGCAGGGCGGCCAGCAGGGCCTCGATCTCGTTGCCAAGATGCTTATCAACAAAGGCGACCTCATCATCGTCGAAGACCCCACGTTCCTCGGAGCGCTGGCGGCTTTCAACCCGTACGAGCCCCGCTACGCGACCGTCCCGATGGATCAGGACGGCATGGACATGAACGCGCTTGAAGAGACGCTGAAGGCGAACCCCGACGCGAAGTTCATCTACACGATCCCGGAATTTCAGAATCCGACAGGCGTCACTATGAGCCTCGACCGGAGGAAGGTCCTCATCGAACTCGCGAACCGGTATGACGTCATCATCCTCGAAGACACGCCATATCGTGAAATCCGTTTCGAAGGCGAGCCGATCGCGGCGATCAAGAGCCTCGATACTGAAGACCGTGTCATCTACCTTGGCAGCTTCTCTAAAATCCTCGCCCCGGGCCTACGCCTCGGATGGGCGGTCGCCTCAGAGGACCTCGTCCAGCGTCTGACGTTGTTGAAGCTTGGTGCCGACACGCAGTGCAGCACCTTGAACATGGCCGCCGTGTCCCTCTTTCTGGAAAACTATGATATCGACCAACATATCGTCTCGATCCGGAAGACCTACCTGCGGAAGAAGAACCTCATCCTCGACACCATCAGGGCCACCTTCCCTCAGGAAGTCTCCTTTACGGAGCCAAGCGGCGGAATGTTCACCTGGCTGACGTTCGCAGAAGGCTTCGACGCCGGCCGTTTCATGAAAGAACGCGCACTGCCCGAGGCGAAGGTCGCCTATGTTCCCGGCGCGCCATTCTTCGCGGTGAGGCCCGAACCGAACCATGCCCGTGTCAGCTATTCCACCCAGACGGACGAAGCTATCGTCGAGGGCATGACCAGATTGGGCAAACTCCTCAAGGCCGCCGCTGCGAACACCCGTACGGCCTGAGCCTCTCTTTCTTCCAGCGGAGCAATCGACATGGTGACAATGTTCGACGCCATCCGGCCACAGTCGGGCCGACCGAGACATCCGGAAAAAGCGAATCGCCCCGACACCGAGGTGATGCGCAAACCCGACTGGATCAGAGTGAGAGCTTCGACCTCGAAGGGCTACGCTGAAACCCGCTCGATCGTCAAGGAACACAAGCTCGTCGCCGTCTGCGAGGAGCCAGGCTTCCCCAATATCGGCGAGTGCTGGGACAAGAAGCACGCGACCTTCATGATCATGGGGGAAATCTGCACCCGCGCCTGTGCCTTCTGCAACGTGACCACAGGCAAGCCGAACGCGCTTGATATGGCCGAGCCCGAAAACGTCGCCAAGGCGGTTCGCGAAATGGGCCTCAGCCATGTCGTCATAACCTCGGTCGACCGCGACGATCTGGCCGACGGGGGTGCCGAACACTTCGATAAGGCGATTTGGGCGATCCGCGCCGCCTCGCCGACCACGACCCGAAATCCTGACACACGACTTTCTGAAGAAGCCCGGTGCACTGGAACGCGTAGTCGCCGCTAAACCGGCGTCTTCAATCACAACATGGAAACGGTGCCTGGCAACTATCTTACCGTTCGCCCCGGTGCCCGCTATTTCCACTCCGTACGCTTGCAGAATCATTGATACGCTCCACAACATCTGGAGCGGGAATTTCTCCTCCGACGGTCAACATACCGTTAAGCGCAAAAATTTGCGACAGGGCCCGTTTTTCGCTAAATCCAATCCAATCGTGCTAACCTTCATTTTCGGACGCTCCTTTGTTGTAGTGGCTAAACACCCACCGCTATGGCACATCGATGCCGTCGAGGGCGTCCACCCTATCACGTATCCTGCTTCTACCCTTACAGCATCGGCTCGTAATCAAAGCGCATCCGGAATAATTAATAATCGCTTAGACAGTATGCGCTACTTTATTGAAAGCTGAAGTCCAGACGTAACGAGTCGCCGATCAGCTGTGATTGACGGCGGTGGAGAATGCAGCAAACCGGTGGGGTCGGTAGGCTGCTTCCAGCCGAGGCCATATGACCGTTCGCTGGGTAAATGATTTGCTAGCGGCACCCTTTGCAACCATTAATACGCCGGAGCTGCAAGTGAAACACATATCTATCATTGGAAAATTCCTAATCATCATGGCTGGCTTCGGGCTGTTTGCGCTCGGCGTGTCGCTCTATTCTGGCCGACAGCTCAGCATGATCGATGCCAGCTATAGCTCCCTGCTCGATCGCGAGTCTGCCGCTGCGCTTGCGACGGCGCGAGCCAACCGAAGCCTTCAGGCCGCACGAGCCTCGGTCGGCGACCTCCTGATGGCGAACACCGATGAGCTCAATGCCGCTGCGGAGAAAGCGATTAAGGAAAACCAGGACGGCTTTGTCAAAAACATCGACGAGGTCATCGCTGCCTTGCCTGACAGGGCCGAAGGACCTGCGTTGAAGGCAGAAGGCCTTCAACTTCTAACAACCACGTGCGCTCCGACGCTTGCGGCCGCTAGGGTTGCCACTAGCGCCGCAGCAATCACTGCGTCGCAACACATGTTCCTAAGCCAGTGTCAGCCGGGTTTTGCTGTAATTTCGCCAAAGGTCACTGCATTGGGGAGCAGTATTGCCGATGCAGCGTCAAAGGAAAGCGATAGGCTGACCAGCGTGACCAACACCACGATCGCTACGACGCTTACGATCGTGGCAGTTGGACTTGTCGCGGTCCTAGTGCTCGGCTTCCTCGCCATTCGCTCCTGGCTTGTTACGCCGATCCAGCAGTTGGCGAAAACGATGAACGTGCTTGCCAGTGGCGATCTGACGGCAGCGGTCGACGATGCTAACCGACGCGACGAGGTTGGCAACATGGCCAAGGCCGTCCAAGTATTCAAGGACAACGGACTTCGTGCGAAAGAACTCGAACGGGATGCCGAATCGACTCGTACCGCCAGTGAATCAGAACGCAGCCGCGTCGCCCAGGCGGACCGCCAGCGCGCCGAGGAGATGGCCCAGGCAACATCCGGCCTCGCAGACGGGCTCAAGCACCTTTCAAGCGGAGATCTGACGTTCCGCCTTGGGGAGGCATTCGCAAGCGACTTCGAGAGCCTGCGAGCCGATTTCAATGCTGCCGTCGACCAGTTGGCCTCGAGCATGCGTTCGGTTTCCGTGGCAACGGGATCCATCGACAGCGGTGCACGTGAAATCAGCCGCAGCGCCGACGACCTTTCCAAGCGTACGGAACAGCAGGCGGCCTCGCTGGAGGAAACCGCAGCGGCGCTTGACCAGATCACCATTAACGTCTCGAACTCTTCGAAGCGGACTGAAGAAGCCCGTCACGTCGCCATCGAAGCCAACAAGTCAGCGCGGCGCTCGGGGGAGGTCGTTTCCAATACGGTCATCGCTATGCAACGTATCGAGGAATCCTCCAACCAGATTTCCAGCATCATCGGCGTCATCGACGAGATTGCCTTCCAGACCAACCTGCTGGCGCTGAACGCCGGCGTGGAAGCAGCCCGTGCCGGCGAAGCTGGCAAGGGCTTTGCGGTCGTAGCGCAGGAAGTTCGCGAACTCGCCCAGCGGTCTGCGAAAGCCGCCAAGGAAATCAAGGATCTGATCCGCAACTCCGGCGAGGAGGTCAGCAATGGCGTCAAGCTGGTGCAGGAGACCGGACAGGCCCTGAAGGTCATCGAGGAGCAAGTCATTTCGATTAACACGCAGCTGGACTCGATCGCAACATCCGCCAAGGAGCAGTCGGTGGGTCTTGCCGAAGTCAACACCGCTGTCAACCAAATGGACCAGGTAACCCAGCAGAACGCTGCTATGGTCGAGGAATCGACTGCGGCGAGCGCCGCACTTGCCGGCGAGGTCGATCGCCTGCGGGAGATCATCGCTGAATTCAACGTTGGTGGTGCCCGTGAACCAACTGCGTCGCGCAGGCCGGAGGTTGCCCATAGTCACCATAAGACGGTGGCTTCTCCCGCACGACGCATGCTTGCAAAAGTGGCCGGTGCTGTCGGCATGGGGGGTGGCAGTGCCGCCGCAGCGGAAAGCTGGGAAGAGTTTTGATTGCAGCTAAGCGAAGGACGAGCGGTATGTTTTAAATAGGACTGTGTGCCAATGGCGGCGGCGCTTTCAATACCATCCGCGGCTTCGCGGATGGTAGACACAGAGGCTCCGACAGATGGCGCCCGGCTTTCTAACGTTATAGAAAGGGCATCAACATGGACAACAATGTTATACTCGAAATGAGGGTTTTTAGGGCGGCACATCCCGCCCATCCCCCGGAGTTAGATTTGACTAATCAGCTCAAGAAGCTGAGGAATTGTATGGAGAGAATGCATGGGGTCGTTCGTCATATGATCCATGATGTAGAATCTGTTGCCGAGAGCCAGACGACCCAAGAGGTTGGCGTGGCGCCGAACCCATCTGATGAGAACCATCGATCACTCTCAGTCCTCCAAGGAAGTGAACTGCCAGAAACACCACTGTTGCAATCGTAAGTTAGAAATTTTGCATATTTGACCTGCCACTGAGAATTTCCTCCATAATGGATTAGAGTCCGGCCTATTAAGGGACGGACGAATGAAGAAGCAGAGATTTACGGAAGAGCAGATTATCGGTGTGCTGAAGGAGCAGGAGGCTGGCGCGAAGGCTGCCGATCTCTGCCGCAAGCACGGGATTTCAGAAGCAACATTTGATAACTGGAAGGCCAAATACGGCGGCATGGAAGTCTCCGAGGCGAAGCGGCTGAAGGCGCTTGAGGACGAGAATGCCAGGCTAAAGAAGTTGCTGGCCGAGCAGATGCTGGATGCGGCCGCACTCCGCGAGCTTCTCGCAAAAATGGTAGGGCCCGCCGCCCAGCGTGACGCCGTTACGCATCTGAAGACCGTCATGGGTCTTTCGGAACGACGGGCCTGCCAGATCATATCCGCCGACCGCAAGACGATCCGCTATCAGTCGAACCGACCGCCGGAAACCGAGTTGCGAGCGAAGCTGCGCGACCTCGCCAATGAGCGTCGACGTTTCGGATACCGGCGACTGTTCGTCCTGCTTCGGCGGGAGGGAGAGTCCTCCGGGATCAACCGCATCTATCGCCTTTATCGCGAGGAAGGGCTTTCCGTTCGCAAGCGCAAAGCCCGGCGGCGTGCGGTCGGCACGCGTGCACCGATCCTGGTCGAAGCGAAAGCCAATGCCCGATGGTCGCTGGATTTCGTCCACGACCAGTTCGCCTGCGGAAGGAGGTTCCGCGTGCTCAGCATCTTCGATGACGTGACGCGCGAATGCCTGGCGGCGATCCCGGACACCTCGATCTCCGGTCGTCGCGTCGCTCGCGAACTGACGACCCTCATCGAACGACGAGGCAAGCCAGGAATGATCGTCTCCGACAACGGCACCGAACTCACCTCGAATGCCATCCTTGCCTGGTCGAAGGATCACAAGGTCGAATGGCACTACATCGCGCCGGGAAGGCAAATGCAGAATGGATATGTCGAGAGCTTCAACGGACGCATGCGCGACGAGAGCCTTTTCTTCGGCCTCGATCATGCCCGCAGCGCCATCGCCGAATGGGCGGAGGATTATAACCATTTCCGGCCGCACTCATCGCTCGGATATCAGACGCCGGCAGACTATGCCGGGCTCATCGCCGCAACCGGCTCCAACGCTACGCAATGTGGAAGCTTCGCGTTTCCGCCGGTTGCTCACACCGCGCCATTTGGCGTATTCAAAGCCGCCGAGGCTCTAACCGCCGCTGGATGAAAGTTCAGTGGCAGGTCAACCAATTATGTTAATCTTTTCCATGGAAGCTCTCCCTTCTAGTGGTTCCAACAGAACTATTCTGGCACAAAGATGCCGGTGAGTGGGAGCGTCCACCCCATCGCTCACGGGTAAACCGTCCAATATCAGTAAGCGGAAGGTGTATGAAGCTTATCTGCAGGTGCTATTATCTCCCTCTAACAGGTCGCGGAAATAGCGCCAATTTTTCACCGATCCTGTTTAGACGGCTGGAAGACGGGCCGTGATGAGGCGCTTTCAGCGACCTTGTCGGCCCATTTTGTTGTAATCCGCCTGGTTCGGCGGATTCCGGGCGCGATTATGCCGTCGTCAGCAGCTTCGGCAGCCTCAGCAGATTATAAGCGGTGGCTGTCAGGGTGAACATCCAGCCGACGCGATCCTTTCCACGATGGCGGGTCTTACGCATTCCGCCGCTGGTCTTTGCCCAGCCGAACACTTCTTCGATACGCTTGCGGATACGCTGACTGACACCGTAGCCGGGATGATGGGTGGTCCGACCATCAATTGCCGAGCGTCGGTTCGTCGTGTTCTGGGCGACGTGTGGCGTCACCTTTGCGTCCCGCAAGGCAGCAACGAAATCGGCAGTATCGTAGGCTTTGTCTGCAGCCAATGTGATGCGGTGACGACCATCCATGCGACCCGCCATATCCAGAGCTGCCTCGCGCTCTGCGGTTCCACTCGCATGGGTCAGCGTGGCGTCGACAACCAGGCCGTTGCGGTTTTCCATTATGACGTGACCCATGTGGCAAAGCTTGGCCGCCTGGCCACGGGCCTTCTTGTAAAGCCTGGCATCCGGGTCAGTGGTCGACGCATGGGTTGCGTTGCTGCGCTCCTCACCGTGGAAATCACGCTCAGAGTTGCGGCCTGCGGCCTTTGGCGGCTGGTTCCCTTCAGCGCCAGAGCCGCTGTCGTCAGTGTCGCTACCATCTGCGCCGTCCCTGGCTTTGAAGCTCTTCATGCTGGCCCAGGCTTCGATCAAGGTGCCGTCCACCGAGAAGTGGTCGTCTGACAGCAATGCCTTAACCCGCGGCTGGCTCAGCAAGGCAGCTAGAAACTTGGCGGCGATGTCGCCAGCCAAGAGCCGCTCATGGTTCTTGGTGAACACGGTGACGTCCCAGATCGGCGCGTCCATCGACAAGCCTACGAACCAGCGGAACAGCAGATTGTAGTCCATCTGCTCCATGAGCTGACGCTCAGAGCGGATCGTGTAGAAGGCCTGCAACAACAGAGCGCGCAGCAGCTTCTCCGGCGGGATCGACGGCCGGCCGATCGCTGAATACATCCCCTCGAAATCCGGGGACAGAACTTCCAGCGCCTCGTCTACGATGGCACGGATCGGCCGCAGCGGATGGTTTGCCGGAACGCGGGCTTCGCAGCTCACATAAGAAAACAAACCCGCCGTCTGGATATCATTACCGCGCATGTCCTGCTCCTGCCGACCAATCACTCAGGCATGGAATCATGGCAGTCCGTTCACAGCAAGGGCCTTTTTCCGCATCCTGCTAAGAGTCCATTCAAGAAAGCGGGTAGCGAGCGAGCCTTCTGGTCATGAGCTTTATCATTGCGGTTTGGATGAAGGCGAGGCTTGTCGCTGAGAGACGTTCAAAATCCTTTGCCATTCTGCGGTTTATGCCGAGCCACGCCAGCGTTCGCTCGACGATCCATCGCTTTGGGAGCACCTGGGAACCGACCTGGTTACGTTTGACGATTTCCATCGGGCGCGGACTTGCCTCTTCGACCTTGGGGCCCTGATAGCCGCCATCGCCGCAGATTTTCTCGATGAATGGAAAGCGGTTGGCGAGCTTGTCGAAAACAAGTGCCGCTCCATCACGATCCTGAATTCCTGCCGAGTGGACCTCGGCTTTCAGAAGCATGCCAAGAGTATCGACCAGAATGTGCCGCTTGCGGCCCTTGATCTGTAGAGTCGAGGACGGGCGCGGTGGCGAAGCCCCGTTTCCCGTCCCCGCTCATCAAACCGGACGTGCGGATTTCCCGCATCCGGCTTTCCGACTGGCTTCATCGTAAGGCCCACGGCGACGACCGCCCGCGCTCGCGTCGAAGGCTCAGAACGGCCAGTTCCCCGTAGACATGCTCACGGGAGAACCGGTCCGTCCCACGCCCTTGCACTTTGTGTCGCTGTCGGAGGAAGTGCCGCGTCCGATCATAGACATGCTGATCGACGGCCTCGTATGCGGACGCCAGAGCGCCGTAGGAAAAGTATGCCGACCATCCGCGCAAGACGCGGTTCAATCGTGCCCTGACCTCATCCCATGCACCCTTGTTACCCGGCACCAAAAGTTCGCCAACCTTCAGCTTGACCCTCTGCACACTCTTCTTGGACGGACTTGCTCCCAGATACCAGCGCCCTCCGTTGGGCAGGTGGCGCGGTCCCAGGGTGTACCCAAGGAAGTCAAAGCTTTCGCGCCGGGCATCCTTCACCGAGGTCTTTGCCTCGTTGAGCGTTAGCCCCAGCTTCGTCATCACCGCCTTCGTCCACGCCAGAGCCTCATCCGCGCGACCGCGGCTGAGGATGACGAAGTCGTCGGCATAAGAGACGATATGTGCGCGAAATGCCTCGCCCCGTCCCGTCTGGCGCCAATGCTTCAGGAACCGGTTCATGTAGATGTTGGCCAGCAATGGGCTGGCGACGCCACCTTGGGGCGTGCCGCACTTATGACCTTTGCTGCCACTCATCCGCCGGTTCCCGTCGCCATCCCGTTCCTCGACCGGAGCCCGTAACCACAGCTTGACCAGCCACAGCACGTGCCGATCGACGATGCGGCGAGCCACCGATAGAAGGAGGTCCGCATGCGGGATCGTGTCGATATACTTCGACAAGTCGGCGTCGACGATGTCGGTATGTCCCCGGCACAACAGCCGGTGCGCTTCCTTGACGGCATCGATCGCGCTGCGACGCGGCCGATAGCCGTAAGCACTGTCTTCGAAGTCCGCCTCGAACACCGGTTCCAGCACGATCTTCGCTGCGGTCTGAACCACCCGGTCCCGGATCGTCGGGATGCCGAGCGGCCGTTCACCGCCGCCGGGCTTTGGGATTATCACCCGCCGCACCGGATCAGGCCGGTAGGTCTTCGAGACGAGGTCCTCACGCAAGCCCGCCAACCAAGCTTCCACGCCCGACGCTTCGATCTGCTTGAATGTCACTCCATCCACGCCCGGCGCACCCGCATTGGCGCGGGCCAGCGCGTAGGCGTGGCGCAGGATATCCTCGCGACAGACCTTGTCGTAGAGAACGTAGAAGCGGAAGGCAGGCTCATCCTTCGCCTTACGATACAGCTTTCTCTGAAGGCTCCTGATCTTATCGGGCGTTTGAAGGCTCATCGCCAATCGCCCCACCTTGCCAACGTCGAAAGCACACCAGAAGTCAGGGTCCTTTCCTCAGCCGGCATTACCCGGCTTCGTTGGTCATACGACCCTGTCCGACACCCACCCGGTCCACCGCCTTGAAGCGGTGTTGAAGCCGCGACCTCCGACCCGGATGGGTCTCCCTCGATTACCCGCATCACCATTCCAACGTGCTGTGTCCAATACCCCGGCAGATCAGACAGGTGCACGTGTCGATTGCTTCCCTGTCCACGCGGCCTTCCCCGAGCAAAAGACGGGTCGGCATCTGCATCGACTCTTTCGAGGCCTGCTCGAACTTCACTCGCGTTACGGCCCGTTGGATCGCTCGGCCACCCAAGGTGGCCTTTGTCACGAGGCTTCGACCCGGTCGATTGCCCAACCAAGCCGCTCGTCAGCTTCCGGATCAAATCGACAACTTTCCGGATGGAACCTTCCTCCATAGATGATACGCGCCTTCGAGGCGCACTTTTGCCTGCGTCATAACCGATATCAAAACGGGCGTCCGGGCCAGTCTTCACCGAATGGATGTCGATGATCGCAAATGATGGTTGCTCGTCGCGCCCCTCAAGCTGCCGCGTTCGGCAATAAAGCGCATCATGGATACGACGCCAGGTTCCGTCCCGGCAGAACCGTTTGAAATAGTGATAGACCGTGCTCTTCGTAAGCGTCCGGCGAACGCATTTTCGACTGAAGTCGGCGCGTGGTTTAGGCTTGGTTGATGGCGACGCGCGGGATTTCTACCGGGGTCCAGTTCCATGGTAGCAGTTCCTCAAGGCGATCCTTGGCGTGATCTTGGATCCGGCTCAGAACGTCGGTCAGGTAGATCTCTGGATTGTGGCCATGGAGATTGACTGTTTCGATGATGGTGGGGATATTGGCGATACGCTCGCCGCCCTTATCCGAGCCAGCGAATAACCAATTTTTTCTGCCAATTCCAAGCGGACGCATGGCGCGCTCGGCTATATTGTTGTCTATCTCATCGCGACCGTCATCGATGTAGACGCTCAATGCAGCCCACCGCGACAGCGCGTATCGCATTGCTTCGGCGAGCTTCTGTTTCTGCGGTATCGTCGCAAGCTCAGCCTCGATCCAGACCTTCAGGTCGTTTAGGATGGGATTGGCATGTTCCTGGCGCAGTGCGCGTCGCTCGTCGGCTGGCATGCCGCGGATACGATCCTCGATATCGTAGCAATGCCCACTGGCAGCCTGACTGCAGCAGATAGAAGATAGCGTCCACTACCGAGCGGAGACAGGTTTTGCGCCTACGGCCAAGACGAGGCTGCCTTGGCATGAACGGCTCTAACACACTCCATTCGCGATCAGTCAGATCGCATAGCGCATGCGGCTTCTGTCATGGTGACGCCGGGTGAAGGGTGTCTAGGCCATTCGATCTCTCCGTATTTGTCGCAAAATACAAAGAATCTGATTGCCGCCCTTCACTTAACCCCGAGCACGCACGCCATTCTTGAACAGACACTAACAATTGGGAAGTGAAAGGGCCTCTTCGAAGAGGAGCTCTCCAATGCCTCCTTACGAGGTGCCAATACATTCGGCATGAACACGCTGGACAACCACGGCATGGAAATGCGAGGAAGAGTCCCAAGGATCCTGACGTCCTCCACTATTCGGACACAACAATCCTCCGCCATCAAGCCTCAATGCTGGGGCGGATTATCGCAAGCAGTGAGCACCGGCGACCTATATTGGATTCTTCTGTCGGTCAAATAACCGGTGATAAATTCCTTGATCGAGCCGCATGAGCTCATTGTGATCGCCTTCTTCGACAATACGGCCTTTGTCGAAAACTAATAGCCGGTCCAGCATCCGCACCGTAGATAATCGATGCGCGATCACCAATGTGGTGCGGCCGACCATCAGTCGCTCCATAGCCTGTTGGATTTGTATCTCACTCTCGCTGTCGAGGTTCGAGGTCGCCTCATCGAAGATGAGAACCGGCGCATTTGCAAGAAAGGCACGAGCGATTGCGATCCGCTGGCGCTCTCCGCCCGATAATTTTATTCCTCGTTCTCCCACTGTGGTTTCATATCTCTTGGGCAGCGTCATTATAAGGTCATGGATGCTAGCTTGCTGTGCTGCCCGCTCAACTTCGTGACGCGTGGCTCCAGGTCGACCATAGGCGATGTTCTCCGCTATGGTGCGGTGGAACAGGACCGTTTCCTGCTGCACAATGGCGATCTGACTCCTTAAACTGGCTTGCGTTACTAAGGCAATATCCTGACCGTCAATAAGTATTTTCCCTGAATTCACGTCGTAAAGGCGTTGGATAAGTTTGACAAAGGTTGTCTTCCCGGAACCGGACGGGCCCACCAGGCCCACTCGCTCACCGGGGCTGATAGCAACCGAAAGCTCTTTATAAAGCGGGTCGGGTTTGGCGCCATATCGGAAGGTGACGCGATCAAAAACGATTTTCCCAGAGCAAATTCTTGCAACCGAGGCGTTGGGTAGGTCTTCGACACCAAGGGGCATTTTTTCGAGGAGAACAAGCTCTTCCATGTCGTTTACAGCACGTTGCAAATTGCGAATATCCTGGCCGACATTTCGCAAGTATCCCTGGAGGACAAAATACATGGCCAGTACAAACGCAACGTCACCCGGTGTTGCGCTGCCGCGTCGCCACATAATAAGGCCAGTTCCCAAAATGCCTGCTTGCAAGCTGACCATCATGAAGCCCTGGGCTGCATTGCCCAAGACGCCGCGTTTCCAAGTCCGATGCGTGCGGTGTTTCCATCGGTCAAGGATTTGGCTCAGGCGCGCCTCTTCTCTGCGCTCGGCGCCGAATGCTTTAACGACCGCGTTGCAACCGATAGCATCTGCTAGCGCTCCGCCAAGCTTAGTATCCCAGACATTGGAAAGTCTCGCCGCCGGCGACACCAACCCAACTGAAAGCGCTACGGTGACGCCAATGTAGATAGCCGAGCCCGCGCCTGCGAGTATTCCCATGATCGGCCAATAGCTGGCAAGGACGATACTGGCGCCTATCAGCATCACCATGGAAGGCAGGAGGGCTATCAACAGCAGGTCGTTGAGTGCGTCAAGCGCCCACATTCCGCGAGTAACTTGGCGGACAGTCGAACCTGCGAAACTATTGGCATGCCATTCGGCGGAGAACCGCTGCACTTTATAGAAACCATCGTTGGTAAGTTTTACCATGGTGCGCAGGGTGAGCTTGACGATGCTGCTGGATATGAAATAGCGAAGTACTACGGTGGTCAGCCCTAACGCCACAACGATTACAAACGCGCGCAAGGGTCCCTCTCTCGATTTGCTCTCGGCGATGGCATCAATAATTTGACCGGAAAACACCGGAATCATTACTTCAGCAACGGTGCTCGAAATCACCAACGCTATAATCAGGAACACCAAACCAGGCAGATGGCTCCAGTGCTTAAAAACAAAACTTAACACGTTGCGGTAAGCATCGGCACGAAAATCGATTTTTTTCCAAGTCGTCAACAAAGATACCCTTTTTTGAACAGCCCGTTACGTTAAACTAGCGCTGCAAAGGCGGAGCGATAAGCAATCCCATCAGAGAAAGCCTTGCCGCACTACGTGCGCTTAGAGCCGTAGGCTGCAAGGAATGTCTTCACGGCGCCCGTGATGACTCGCTCGATCTCGACATCATTAGGCGGCGCATTCATGTTGCCGAACAAACGAAGTTTAAAGAAGCTCCCACTACAGAGATCAAGATACTGACCAGCAGCAAGATCTAGATCGTCGATTTCGAGACCACCCCCATTGGAATGCCGTAAGAGAAAATCCTGCAGAACGCTGCGTAGGTTCTCAGGTCCTTTAAATAAACGCGTGCAAAGAGATGGCATTCGATCTCGCACGCCAAGCACGGTTCGCAAAGCTGTTATCACTGTCTCATCCGTTATGTGTTTCACGAAGGTTACACCGAAATCATAGAGGCTGCTTTCCAATTGGCCATGTTCGGCGAGAGTCATCCTCATGGTCGCAATGAAGGTGGCTCGCTGCCTTTCAATAGTTGCAGAAAATAATTCTTCCTTGTTATCAAAATACACATACACCGTACCCTTGGAGACACCTGCTTGGCGCCTTACGTCGTCCATGCTCGCCGCGTCGAAGCCAAGGCGCATGAAGACTTGATCGGCTCCGTCCAGAATTTTCTTACGCTTAATAGGGTCTTCGCCTGCCGGCCAGCGCCCGGGGACTGGAACCGTAGTCTTTTCTTGTTTCAATTTATGTCGTCCGCTAAATTTTCTAATGTTTATGATTTAATTTCGCCCTTGAAACCGCGCCATTCGGCTCAGACGGGATCATTGTCATCCTAAACCTTTCATGTCAAAATACCGACAGACACATTGCCTAAACAAGCCAATTAAGGAGCGCTACGTTGGCCAGATAGACCGTAGTCATCACAGATATATGAAAACCCTCGCCCGTGAGATCGCTCTTCAACAATCCGAAAGAAAAATTCGCGTCGCTTCAATTTGAACTGGCAGAGCACGCTTCAGTTGAGAAGTCCGACTGATCGGAAGACTCGTTAGAAGATATTAAAAATTCCGCATTTACGAGGCGGCGTTCTTTCGTCCTGCGGAATGACAACACCCTTTGCTTTAGCGACTGTTGTTTGTGGAATGAATGATGTCATTAGACCCTAACTCCGAACGATGTGCACTGTCGCAGAATTCCAATTCGAGCATAAGTGGCGCGCGCTGACCGTAGCCACTCTTGGTTTCGGCAGGACCCCGTGCCCCATCCCGATAGTGGTTCAACCTGACGTAAGCCACACCATGACTCACTACATTCTCCTGGCACAAAGCGCCCTCTCGGCTTCAGTTCGCGGAAATATTCTAGTCTGCGATGGGTGCCCGCTGAATCCAGTGGCCAGATAAACATTTCGCAACAAAACAACACCCACCGCAACATGGAGATCAGGCATGTATCTTGTGCCCGACACGGCGTCTTTTCAGGTTGCAATGAAACGAAACTTGCGTGCTCATTAGAAGGAGTTGGCCAATGACACCTATGTTTCAAGTGCCGCTTGCGGCCAAGCTATCCACACTTCGGAAACGACGGATTGGCGCTCACAAACGCCAATGACACGCCGACAGTATGGGCTCGCTCGGACTGGCCAAAGGCCAGGTAGCTGACTGCGCGCAAAAAATTTGAGACAAGACATTGCAGTCTACCGTGAGGCAATTCATCCTCGTAAAAAATTATCCAAAGAAACCAATCATATAAAGCTTCATAAAATCTTCATTTGCCAATTCACGAATTCGTGATCACGGTTGAGAGGTTGCAGCGCAACATAATGGCGGATGAAATATGCGACAAAATTGGGGTTTATTAGCCAGTGGCGTAAGACGACTGATGACTGGCTCGGGGTTCCAAAAAAGTACGAAGATCAAGTGCAGCAAGTTGCATCCTGATCAGCTCACCAATGAACGAAAGCGAGATCTCGGCTTTCTTGATGGACAACCCTGTAAAGGCAGCGCTGAAGAAGGGCTAGCGAGCGGAAATAGATCATTCGATCATGAATGTGCCTTCCATCTCAAGTGGTGAGGTTATCCTCGTACTACATGGTCAAAAAATCATTTTGTAAAAGAGCCGAATCCCCGCCGCTTTGTCTAATACTTCCGGCGCTGGTTTGAACATTGTGACCTAAAATATGGCGCACGCAGTGCCTAAAACGAACGGATGCCGGGTCAGTCTGTCGTGTGACAACCAAACCGGGACAAGGAGCATATCTTAGACCCACAAGAAATTTACCCTCTCCATCTCCTAATTTTAACACACACTTTGATCGATGACGATTGGAGATTCAAATGACTTTAAGAACAATAATCACAATACCTGACCCAGCACTACGTCAGATTTCTGATGCGGTTGCCCCCCAGGCCGCAGAGACGGCCGTTTTAATCGATGACATGCTGGAAACCATGTACAACGCATTTGGTGTGGGGCTGGCGGCTGTGCAGATCGGCATTCTGAAACGCGTTGTAGTCGTCGACGTCGGGGTCGTCCAGGAGGCGCGTCGGGATGCCCGGGTTCTCATCAATCCAGTGATTGTCGATACGTCCACGGAATGTTCGACTTTCAGGGAAGGCTGCCTTTCGCTTCCTGGCACCATGGTCGACGTCGTCAGGCCAGCGAGGATCACCGTCGAATACGACACGCTGGGTGGCGGCAAGGAGACTCTCGAAGCCGAAGGCCTCCTTGCCACATGTCTTCAGCACGAGATCGATCATCTCAATGGGACCTTGATAACGGACCATGGTGAGCCAGTACCCCGCGAACCGCAGGAATCTGCGTGACGCAGAAGGCCTGCTTGCGCGTGTCAAGATCCGCCCCCTATCTCTGACGGTATGTTCGGCGCAGTCTCCCTATGGTCAGGAGAGGCGCCTGACATGTATCGTCGGCCGTGAGTGGACCCGCACAGAGCCAATTTTACAGCCTTGCACGCTCAGCGCTCTGCTCTACCGTCACCCGCTATCGCGCCAAGGGCGCGTTGCGTGATGTTGGCAAGGTGTTGGGGCTGCCTGAGATCTGATCACCCAGCTTTCCTCGGGAGCCTGGGGCTGGTCGGAAGGCATCGGTGAAAAACAGCTCAAAGAAAACAACATGAACGCCGCCGACCATCGCCTGAAGCGGGCATTGGATCTTAGCGCCCAGCTGATGGGCGCGCGCCGCCATCTTGGCCAGCATCCGGGCGGCTTCGTTCTGCCGCAGGACAGGCTGGATGATCTGGTGCCGATCGAGCCGGCATCGACGAAGGACCGTCATATGGTGGAATGGGACAAGAATGACATCGAGGCCCTCAAATTCATGAGGTTCGATGTTCTGGCGCTCGGGATGCTGACTTGCATGGCGAAATCGGAGACAGCAAAGCACTTCAGAAAAACTAAAGAGGAAGCCGTCCGCACCAGCCTTGTTGGCCGACTATACCGCCGGTACTCATGGTGACTGTGAGTGGAGGGCTGACGCCACCCGACCTGATCGGACACAACTGCATCAACCTACGCCTGCCGACCTGCGGCGGGCTCTATGCCTCGGAATTCGAGAAAGACGGCTAGGCGCTCAACGTGCGCCTCGACGGTCAGCTGACCTTCAATACCGGGAGTCAATCGCTGAAAGCCGCCATCTCAGGGCTTGGACTTGCCTTCGTCACTGCGGATATGGCGGTACCGGCGATTAGCGAAGGCAGTCTCATTCGCGTCCTTGAAGAGTGCCCCCCTTCCCCGGTTACCATCTCTACTACCCCAGCCGGCGCTTGCCCTCACCCGCCATTGCCGTCCCGCTGGAGGCGTTGCGTTACCGAGGGTGAGCTGCGTGCACCTTGCCCGCCTTGAATGGATCAGGACCGTCAACTCCGATCTCGTAGAGAGTCGGCAGGGGCGGTTGCGAACTAGATCACCACCAAAGCTTAGAATTTCAACCGATCCTTATGTCTGTATCGAACGCTTCTTTAGGTGGTGACGGAACAATATTCGCTTGGAATAGCTGTATGGGCATGGAAAATTCCAAATGGAACGTGCCTGTTGTTCTCTTACCCAGTGCTCAAATCGCAAAAGAGCGTATGATATTTGATGCACGTGATGCTGCTCAAGTTCTCATTTCCGAATGGCCATGGATGCGCGGCCGGCATTACGACAACGCGTTGCGAGCTTGCGCGCTGGTTTTGGGCGGCTTCATCGAGCCTGATGCGGCGAGAACCTGACTTGTGCGAGCGGCGCGTGAAGCATCAGTAGAAATTGCAAGAGTTGATGACGTTGTTCGCATTCACATCAGCCGCGAATAAAGTTGTCTTTCTCGCGTCGAGGATAGACGTTCCAGAAAGCTAGGTCATCCTACGCTCTTCCCGGCTAAAGGTGATGACAATAGGCCCGACAATCCGAGGATTCGCCGCGCATAACCATAGTCGCGCTTAAAGATATACGAAGGACACCCCCGGTCGTTACGCTACGCCAAGGTATTGAGTAAGAGCGACATCGGGCATCTCGACTGGGCTATCACACCGAATCTGCACCGGTCGCCGGGGATGTCGAAGGCGCGAACGGCTAGTTGCAGACTGGCGAAAGGCCAGATACCTCGAAGGTAGACAAGGTTCAAGTACTCCCTCAATTCGCTGGGGAACAGAAGGTGTGGGTGGTTGCACCACCAGCAAAAGTTGGCCAGGATCAAGGCTCTTTAATCGAGAGATATATAATGCGTTTCCCTGCCCCCGCAATTTCCCGAGCTCGCCTTGAGCAGTTGATTTCTCTCAACGCTCAATCCAAGCCGATTTCGCCAGAAGTCGAGCTGAGAAGCCCCGAGCCAGAACAGACAAGCCCCACATTCCAGATTTTTCCAACCCGCATCGCTTTTTATTTTTTTGGTACTTGAAGCGTATCATTATTGTTTGCTATCGTCCGGTGATCGTTTTCTAATTCCTTTGGCAGAAAAAGGACCGTACTCATGGCGAACGTATCCAGGCTAGAGTTTCTGGCTGTTGAGGCGGCAGTTGCGGGCGTTTTGAGTTCGGTGGTTCTGTATGCGGAGGAAATTAGTGCTGTGGAGACGAAAAATACGGCTTTGACAGCGTCCCCGGTCACGCTGGAAACCTGCATCGGCTCAGGTGGGCGGAAAGCAAAAGTGCGAGGAATTCAGGGCATCTTCGCGGTTTGCGAAGTCACCCGTGGTGGCTAGAAGGTTTATGGAATTGCTGCGGATACGACGCTGATATCGATGCCGGCAGCCTTGGCAAACGATATCTGCTCCACCAGCGTATTTCCCGCTGCCCGAGGTTTCTTCCCGGGAATGGCAAACGCGCCCGACAAAAACGTCACTACGGAACCCCCCGAACAAAAGGCCGTGGTGGCTATCTATACGAATGCCGAGCCGGAGCTCCGCTTCGACAGTACAGGCGTCCCCGGATCACATGGGGTCGGCGTGAAAGTTCTTTTACATCAAAGCAGCAAGGGATTGGCTGTTGACGCATGCGAAGGGCTAGGCATGCTTGCGCGATCAGCTTCATGCGATCGTCTCGGGAACAGCGATACCGAGCCGTCCGAATTGAAATAAATCGTCGTTCTTCAAAGGTCGAACGAAAAGTCGGGAACATCGGATTGTCAATCGAGGAAACAGACAATGGTATGGCCGGCCCGCCGCGTGGACGACGGGGGCGCCCCAGGGTATTTTCCGAAAACGAGCGGCGCAAAGCCATCCTGGGTGCAGCCCAGGAAGCTTTCGTTGAACTCGGCTTCTCCCGAACGACTACACAGGTGGTTGCGGCCAAAGCAAAGGTCTCGAAGCGATCGATCTATGAAGTCTTCACCGACAAGACGGCAATGTTTGCGGAGGTCATTCGGAACGAGGGCGCGATCTTTCTTGACCTGCCAAGACCCTCGCGGGAGCAGTTGCCCCTGCTCGACACCCTGGTGCGAATATTCCGGCTCGATATCGATGAAGCCGCAGAGCTTCGTCGAGAGGCGCTGCTGCACCTGATCATGCGTGAATCGCTGCAATTCCCCGAGCTTTCCGATTACCTGTACGACAACGGCATCATCCGCGCCCGCGAGGATCTGATCGAGTGGCTAAGGTCCCAGAATGAAGCCGACCGTTTGACAATCGAGGATCCAGCAGTCTGTTCGGGAATGCTGATGGACATCGTTTTCGGTGCATTGTTGCCACGCCGGCGCCTGAAAGCGGCGGCGGACCGGGAGCTTCGAAAACTGCATATCAAAAAGCGATTGGAAATTTTCCTGAATGGAGTGAGGCGAGCATGAAGATGTTCGAAGTGCTGCGGCGCTGCTTGAGGTACCGATATTTACGGAGAAAAAGATATGGATGACAAAGTCCGGGCTGTCCTCGACCACTATCACGAAGTGATCCGCAAACAGCAGAACGAGCCGCGCGAAATGCCTCCGGGCGGGCGCGATGGTGGGCTGGACCAGCGCATGCGCGCTGTCGGGCCTGCAACCGGTCAACTGCTGAACGTCCTTGCGAAAAGCATCAAGGCACCGACCATTCTCGAAATCGGCACGTCCTTTGGTTATTCCGGCATCTGGCTCGCAGAAGCAGCGAGGGCTTCCGGCGGCCGGCTTATCACCATGGAACTGCACGCGTACAAGACCGACTATGCGCGCAAGATGGCCGAAAGGGCAGGACTTGATAGCTTCATCGACTTCAAAGTCGGCGATGCCATCGAGATGATTTCGCAGCTGCCTGACGGGATCGATTTGATACTGCTGGATCTTTGGAAGGATCTTTATGTGCCCTGCCTGGAAGTGTTCTATCCAAAGCTGAATCGCGGCGCGATCATTGTCGCCGACAATATGGTACGCGGTGGCGACGGCAATGTGAAGGAATATGCAGCCCGCATCCGTGCCATGCCGGGCATCAGTAGCGTGATGCTGCCGGTCGGCAGCGGCCTCGAAGTCAGTCGCTACGACCCGTGAAGCACATGACGCTCTTTATCAAGTCGTGACGCGGTGCTGGTGCTGAAGCCAGCCATGCTGCTGCCGGCTCGTTGCGATGCGTTTTGGTCAATCCCATGTACAATCCTGCTTGCTGGTTAGTGATCGTTTGCCGGGCATCCAGGGTCCTCTGCTGGCGTTTTCTCGCCGGTACGACCAGTGCTTATGCCTGTCTCATGATTTGATATGCGGGTTACGGATATTATCACGTTCGCGTGACGGAGTAACGAACAGCAGGTGCGCCCCGAATACCATTATTGGAGTATCCCACTCCATGTGACTATAAGGATCAGTTCATTGAAATCTTGGATCAAAATAAACCGCTTCGTCGCTTCGACAGCCTTTGTCGCGCTCATGGCGGTCCCGGCCATGGCCGAAACAAAGGCTCCTATTAAGGCTCACAACGTCGTTCTTGTGCATGGACTCTATGCCGACGGCTCAAGCTGGTCCGAGGTGATCCCGCTTTTACAGAAAGCAGGCCTGCACGTTACTGCGGTGCAGAACCCCCTCACCTCGTTCAAGGACGACGTGGACGCAACTGATCGCATTCTAGCACAACAGGATGGCCCTACGGTACTCGTTGGACATTCCTATGGCGGTGCTGTGATCAGCGAAACTGGCGATGATCCGAAGGTCAGCGCGCTTGTCTATATCGCTGCTAGAGCACCGGAAGCTGGCGAGGACTTCGCTGCATTAGGTAAGACTTTTCCGGCCACTCCAGCGAGCCAGGGTACGATCCATGAAGGTGGGTTCGCGCAGTTGAGTGAAAAGATCGTGTCCCGTAGCGTGGTGTAGCTTTTGACATCCACGGCATATCCCGGTCTTGGCCGGAGGGAATATCAACGAGCCACTGCTGGCATGCTGATGAGGGGATCATCGCTCATTTGGGCGATTGTTTCCAGCGTCATATAGCGGGACCGCTGGACGGCCCATTCATCGTTCTGCTCGAGGAGCAGAGCGCCGACGAGCCGAATGATGGCATCCTCGTTTGGAAAGATGCCAACCACCTCGGTGCGGCGCTTGATCTCACCGTTTAGGCGTTCGATGGGATTTGTAACCGGTATAAGACCTTCGGTGCCGATGTCCTGCTGCAGTTTTGAGGATTGCGGCGTATGCTGCGAGCATCCGGGACAGAGGCACCGGGAGCACGAAGGTGCGGGCAGGCCGATGCATACGATGAGCTGCGAGCTCGTGTTAGTAGCTGGCCGCCTCTGCGACTCGCCCGGTTGCGCCGAGAGCGCGAATCCGTAGTTGTCGTGTCGCCCGCAGCTCCCGTTGTTCAATCGACAGGAGGCGCTTATGCGACGGGTTATCGGAATTGATATCCACCGAACGTTTGGCGAGGTGGTTTTCTGGGAAGACGGCCGGCTCCGCCATGGTGGCCGCGTCGACATGACACGAACAGCTCTTGAGGGGTTCGGCAAGACATTAACGTCAACAGACGAAGTTGTCATTGAAGCGACAGGAAACTGCATGGCTGTATCTCGCGTCCTTTCGCCATTCGTGCGACGGGTCGTGATAGCTAATCCCCTGCAGGTCAAAGCGATCGCACAGGCGCACGTAAAGACCGACAAGATCGATGCCGGCACACTGGCCAACCTTTATGCTGCTGGGTATCTGCCGGAAATCTGGACACCAGACGCCGCCACAGAACGCATGAGAAGGCTGGTGGCCCGTCGCTATCAGGTCGTGCGTCATCGGACGCGGATTAAGAACGAGGTTCATTCAATCTTGAATGCTCACCTGATCCCGAAGTGCCCACATGCCGACCTGTTTAACGGCCGCGGGCGTGAATGGCTTAAACGCCAGCCTCTACCTGATGATGAGCAACTTGCGATACAGCGGCATGTACGCGAACTCGACAGGCTCGGGGAAGATCTTGCGGTGCTCGATCGGCAAATTGCTGAAGGCACGATGGATGATCCCGCTGTCAAGCGGCTGCTCACAATCACAGGCGTCGATCTCACCGTGGCGACGGGCTTAATGGCCGCTATCGGTAATATCAGTCGCTTTGAAAGCCCGCAGAAGCTGGTCAGCTACTTCGGGCTCAATCCGCGGGTTCGCCAGTCTGGACTTGGCGCTGCTCATCACGGACGCATCAGCAAGATCGGCCGCAGCCATGCGCGGGCCATGCTGGTAGAGGCCGCATGGGCGGCAGCCAAAGCGCCGGGGCCGCTGCATGCATTCTTTGTCCGGATCAGAGCCAAACGCGGTCACCAGGTCGCTGCTGTTGCAGTAGCGCGCAAGCTTACGGTTCTGGTCTGGCACATGTTGACCAAGCAGGCCGACTATCTCTGGGCTCGTCCTAGTCTCGTCGCACACAAAATGCGGGCAATGGAATTGCAGGCTGGGAAACCACAGAAGAAGGGCAACAAACCTGGACCTGCCTATGCCTACAACGTCAAAAAGCTCCGCGATCAAGAGATGCGAGTCGCTGAGCAAGCACAAAAGGGCTACGAACGCTTTGTCGACACCTGGCGTCCGCGCCCGCCTGATGACAAGGCGCGCGAACGCCTCAATCCGGCAAGGCTTGAATGAGGTGGCCTTACGGTGCTTTCAGCCCATGCACCGCGCCTCGCCTCGAGGTCATCAGCGCACCAGAAAAGTACCATATTTTTGACCAAAGCGCTTGTCGATCTCATCCGTCGAGTGCAGCTTTGCCCGGTGCTGCTTGGGAAAGGTCATATAGGCCAGCACATCGTTCTCTGCCTCATCCATCAGATTGGCAAGTTTTGGCACCTTCGGCCTGATTTGGTCGGCGACATTGCGCCATTGCGTGCTGGCAGCCTCCGGCGTCTCCTGGGCAAACGCTGTGGCGACGAAGGCGGAGACGACGCGCCGCCCGCTCTTTCCTGCATGCGCCAGGGCATTGCGCATGAAGTGAACGCGGCAACGCTGCCAGGTCGCATTAAGCACCTTGCTGACGGCCGTTTTGATGCTCTCATGGGCGTCGGAGACGACGAGCTTCACACCCCTCAAGCCCCGGCGCGTCAGCTTGCGCAGGAATTCCGTCCAGATTGGCTCAGCCTCGGACGTCCCGATCTCCAGCCCAAGCACCTCCCGGCGTCCATCTGTGTTGGCACCGACGGCGATGATGGCCGCCACCGACACGATGCGTCCACCACGCCTCACCTTGAGATAGGTGGGATGAGTAGGCGATGCGCGCCTTACCGCATTACGACGGCAGGTTTCGCATCGCCTCTCGCCGAACCGGACGTGCGCCTTTCGTTACGCATCCAGCTCTCCAGAAGACATGGCAAAGTCAGGCATGTCCATCCACGCGAGACGGTATCGCTCGACAGGTGTCCAGCCGAGCACTTGTTGCTCAATGGACCCTTCTCGCCAAACCCGTCTCGTCGCCCGGCGCCTGCTTGGCTGTTTTGAGCCCCACAGTTCGCTGGGTGTTGCCTTTGGACGTTTCTTACGTAGCCAGCAGTAAAGACGCAGGCCAATATACCAGTCGAGATCGACAAATACGCGGCCAGCGCCGACACAGTAGCGATAATAATTCGCCCATCCGCTGGTGATGGAATTCACCTTCCGGAGCTTTTCGCCAAGACTGACGGATATGCTGTCACGCTGCGTCAGTTGCTTGACCTTGTGACGCAGGTTGGCGGCCTTCGCCTTGGGTATTTCAACGCGCGGGCCATAGCCGTAGCGTTTATCCCAATGCGCGCTGAAGCGGAATCCGAGAAACTCGAAGCCCTCTGTCATGGCCGTTACCTTTGTCTTTTCCGGCGACAACGTTAGCCCGGTCGTCTCGATCAGGTAGTCGGCCAGAGCGGATTTCTCTGCCATAGCCTCCTCCAGCGATCCAGACACCAAAACTACGAAGTCGTCGGCGTAGCGCACCGGCAGAAACACACAGCGTCCTGCTATGCGATCACTGTCGCGGGCGCTCGCCGCTGCCGCCACCCCGTTGCTTTTGCGACGGGCTTGGGTCTTTCGGCGGTGATAGGCCCACCTTTCATACCGCTCCTCGATCGCACTAAGGGCGATGTTCGCAAGCAATGGTGAGATGATCCCGCCTTGAGGGGTACCGGCGTCCGTCCGTAAGAACTGATCCTCCGTCAAAACACCGGCCTTCAGGAAGGATCCGACCAATCGCACCACTCGTCGATCGCCAATACGCTTGCGCATCCGCTCGAGCAGGTGATGATGATTGATATTGTCGAAGCACCCTTTGATGTCCCCCTCGATCACCCAAGGGTACGGCAGCCGGTTTCGCCGGGTGTCCTTGTCCCGTTTCTGGGGCAAGGCTGCCCGACGAATGTACTCCAAGGCACCGTGCGTGTTTCTACCGGGTCGGAACCCATAAGAGACATGCCAGAATTGCGCCTCGAAGATAGGCTCCAGAAGAATCTTGACCGCGCCTTGTACGACGCGATCTCTGATGGTGGGGATGCCCAAGGGCCGGAATTGCCCTGGTTTCCCAGCCTTTGGAATCAGTTTGCGTCTGGCCGGACTTGGCTGATATGCACCACTGCGCAGATCAGCTTGAAGATCGACAAGGAAGCGATACTCACTCCGGTTCCGGATGCGTCCCACCGTCATCCCGTCGACCCCGGCAGTGCGCCCTCCTTTGTTGGAGGCAACACGATGCCAGGCATAGCGGAGCACTCTGAGGTCGGTCAACCAACCCCACATGTCGCGCCACTGGTCGTCGGGATTTGCCTTACTCCACTGATAGAGTTTGCTTTGAATGCCGAGTACCCAGACTTTGTCTGCCCGATGATCCATGTCCACAGATCACTCCTCCGTCTTTGCAATCCTATCGTCTTCCTGCTTTCCTTCGCCCTGTATGCGGCTTTCCCGCACTCCGACTACTACGAAAGCTCCGCCCTTGGTGTCGTCCATATCTGGCCGTCGCAGCGAGCCCGGCTTCCGACCGGGCAAACGATCCAAGTTCCCGTGTTCCGATTTCCAACCTTTGTGCCGTTAGGCGGTGAGCTCTACCCCGTGCAATGCGGGAGATGGGGCATAGGAGCCAGTCCCATCTCGGGTCTCTTCGAGAACCCGGCAGTAAGGATAGACGAGCCTTACCGCCTCTGATCGCTCTTTCGTGCCTCCACGCCATCACGCTAATGGAAGCGATTTCTGTGTTTCGAGGCTTCTGACGCTCACTTCGTTGTCTCGCCATGGGCACTGCGGTAGCCCGGCCCGCGGTTGATGGCCCGCATCCGGTACAGTTAAGGCCAATCTGCTTATGCAACCCAATCGGCGACGCCCGATTAGGCTTCTTGGCCCCCTTCGATCTACTGCTCCTGCAAATCGGACGGCATCGCAGCCGTCGGTCAAAAATCGGCAAGCTTGAGAGGTTACACTAAATCATACGCACCTCCCGCGCCGCACGGCGCACCGTCGATCCAGATGTATGGCCATTCACCCTCGATGGGGCGGTCAAGAAAGGCTTTGACCTTAACGTCAATCTCTTCGCAGAGCCGTGAAACCTGGCTCTTCGAAATGCCCGACATGCCCATGGCCTTTACGAGGTCATCGACGGATCGCGTCGAGATGCCCTGGATATAGGCCTCTTGTATAACGGCCGTCAGAGCCTTCTCGGCCATGCGGCGTGGTTCCAGGAAACTCGGGAAATAGCTACCTGTTCGCAGCTTGGGAATGCGCAGCTCCACTGTTCCGGCTCGCGTTTCCCAGTCGCGATCGCGGTAGCCATTGCGCTGGGCGAGACGAAGCGCTGTCTTCTCGCCATAGCCAGCACCCGTCGCGGCCCCAACTTCCAGTGCCATCAGCTTCTCGGCGGCAAAGCCAATCATCTCGCGCAGCAAATCCGCATCGGCGCTCTTCTCAACAAGCGAGCGCAGGTTCATCATGTCGTCGGTCATCGGTGGTGTCCTTCAGGTTGGTCATAAGCAACCCGACCCTACCGGAAAACACCGATGGCTATGAAACCCAGATACACCACGCGCTGGGACACGATCAGTGAAAAAGCGTTTATAGAAGACTTCGTCGGTGATTTACCCGTTTTGCAGGCAAGAGCTCTTTACGCAGTACAGGGACCAGCTTCGGATTCTCTTTATACGGTTAAGACGACAAAGGCTGCTTGGCACAGTAAGCCTAGTTGGTATGCCGTTTCTCAAAATGATAAGACGAGTTCGCCAGACCTCGAACGCTTTCTTGCTAAGCGTATGGGCGCAACAACGGTTGAATTAGCCTCCAGCCATGTCTCAATGCTGTCACATGCCCAGAGTGTCGCAAACCTCATTTTGGAAGCGGCGGGCTATCGGACGAAATAGCGGCTTCCCCGCCCTTGTGGTATGCGAATGATTGACAGCGGTTTGTTTGCCTGTCGAAAGGGCCGTCGATCAGTCACTCAAGCGAGGACTACGATTTGCCGTATGCATTCGCCGAGGACCGCAGGTTCAGCTTTTCTTTCGCGATCGGCGCTTCCATTTTGCAGCTAAGGCCTCGACGTTTTTGCGGAGATTGCCGGCGTCGACATCGCCAGGATCGTAGTGCGCATCGCCCCACCATTCCACAAGTTCGTGGTGACGCTCATGGTTGATGTCCGCAATGGCCTCGCGGAACTCTTCATAACCCCACGGACCGCCGACATCCTCCGGTGGACATCGTCCGACAACGTCAAGCAGGAAGGGATCGTCGAAGCCGGCGGTCGCCGGTAAAACCTTTTCGATTTTCACGGTGTGCGTCCAGCCGTCGCCGAAGTCATAGAGATACTTGAATGATTTCGCGCCGATATCTTCTATGGCAGCAAGAAGCGTTTCTTTGCGTGCATCGATGGGACCATCAAAGCCGCCATCAGGCACGCCGAACCCGATGTCACGGATCCTGAACTCATACAGATGGCTGTTCGTCCAGCCGAAAGCCTCCTGAAGAACCTCATGAAGCCGGTCAAGCCGAATGCGGAATGGGACGACAACGCGCCGCATCACCAAGGGATCAACGTCATCGAGCATGATCTTTAAGCGAACGAGAGGACCTGCCATCAGGCCGCCTGCCTCAGTGGCGATGTTGTGGTTTCCCGCCAATTCCAGGGGAGAAGCTCATCAAGACGGCTGACTGGATGGTCGGCGATGCGGGCAAGGACATCGGCAAGCCAGGCCTGTGGGTCAATGCGATTCATTTTCGCGGTGACTATCAGGCTGTACATGGCCGCCGCCCGCTGGCCCCCTCGATCGGAACCGGCAAATAGCCAGGCTTTCCGTCCGAGTGCCACACCGCGCAGAGATCGCTCCGCACAATTGTTCGACAGGCAAATGCGCCCGTCGTCGAGGAAACGGGTGAACGATTCCCAGCGGTTCAGCATGTAGTCAAACGCCTTTGCCAAGTCATTGTCGCGCGACAACCTGGCGCGGTGTTCGCGTATCCATATCTCCATGTCGTCGATCAGCGGTTTTGACAACTGCTGGCGGATTGCTTTTCTCTCATCGGCCGTACGGCCATTGATATGGCGCTCGATTTCGAACAGTGCGTCGATCCGCTGCACCATGTTCAAGGCGACCGGCGAGATGACGGCGGCATTTTTACCCTGCGCTTTTCGGCGCGCGTTGGCCTCCAAATCGGCTTGCGCAAAGAATGGTCGCCTGGCATGCGCCCAACACGCCGCCTCATGAATCGGGCCCGGACTTCGATCAGGAAGATAGAGCTGGCCATAGCCCGTATAGGCATCCGCCTGAAGGATGCCGCTATAATTGGCCAGATGCGCCTGTGGATGTTCGCCGGCCCGGTCCCGGGAATAATAGAACATCGCCGACGGAGGCGCCGTTCCGCCAAACGGAGCATCGTCCTTGACGTAGCTCCATATCCGACCGGTGACGGTCTTGCCGAGAGCGAGAACCGGCACGGTCGTATCATCACCGTGGATCCGTTCAGACGCGAACGTATGGCTTTCAATCCGCCTCACAAGCGGGGCAAGGACCTGGCAGCACGCGCCAATCGCGTCTGCTGCTGTCGACAGACTGACTGGCACACCTTCCAGGGCAAAACGTTCGACCTGGCGATTGAGGGGAATGTGCTGGCCGAACTTGTCGCAGAGCATCATCGCCAAAAGGCTCGGACCCGCCCATCCTCTCGGTATGACATGGAAGGGTGCAGGTGCCTGACTGATCTTCTCGCAGTCACGGCAGGTGAACTTTTCCCGCACCGTCTGAATGACCTTCCAGCTACGCGGTACGCTCTCCATCGTTTCGGTGATGTCTTCGCCGAGCTTGCGAAGCCGTTCACCGCCACAGCAGCTGCAGGCAACCGGACCAGGCACCACGACACGCTCACGCGGAAGATGTTCCGGGAAAGGCTTCTTGACGGGCCGCTTGCGCGTAAAGCCGGTGACCGCAATCGCAGCAGCTGCAGCAACGGCCATTTCGGCGGCAAGCTCATCTTCAGTCGCCGCCGCTTCGGCGTCCTCAAGCATCAGCTCCATCTGCGCGATCAGCCGCGCTGTCCGTTCCGACTTCTGACCGCGCAGTTCCCGTTGCAGCTTTTCGATATAGACTTTCTGGCGAAGAATGATGGCCTGATCGTCGGCCTCCTTGGCCTTGGCAACAGCCAATTCGGCCAAAGCAGTAGCCCGTTCCGACCGCGCAATCGCTAGCTCTGCTTCCAGGGCTGCAGCATGATCACGGTGATTTCCCGAGCCGGTTTCCATACTCGAAGTGAATCACAAAACCACTGATTTGTATAGCTTTTCTTGGTGCTGCCGCACGCAATCCCGCCAAAAAAACGCTATCCCGCGCTCGTCGGGCGCCATGTCTGCTGCGGGTTTCGCCAGTCAATTCCCTCAAGCAGATAGGACATCTGGCCAGCCGTCAGCGCAATCGCTCCATCCTCCGTCGCCGGCCAGATAAAGCGGCCGCGCTCGAGCCGCTTTGCGTATAGCGAAAGTCCAATTCCGTCATGCCAAAGAGCCTTGATCAGCCGGCCACTTTTCCCCCGGAAGACAAAAACGTCCCCCTTGAACGGATCACGGCCCAGACCTTCCTGCACGATCAGAGCAAGACCCTGCATCCCTTTGCGCATATCGCAATGGCCGCTCGCAATCCAAACACGCACGCTCGAACTGATCGGGATCATTTGAGCGCTCGCATTACTGCTGCGGCAAGATCACAAGGTGCCCCGGACGCAATCCTCACCTTGGTACCGTTCGCAAAGTCCACAGCGATCGTCGCCGCAACGACATCGCCACCGCCCGCGGCACCCACGACCGTCGCGGGCACGAAGGCAGGACCATCCGTCACCTCAACCGACAGCGCCTGGCGGCGCCACGTGTAGAGCAGCCCCGTCGAAACATCAAAACGACGCGCTACCTCCGACACATTTGCACCGGGAGCGAATGCTGCCTCCAGAATTTCCTGTCGATCATCCGGTGACCAACGACGACGCCGTTCTTGACCCGTCAGCAAAATGGCCTGTGCCATAGTTCCTCATTGCGCTCTTAATTCCACTCTCAAGAGCGCAAAATCACGATATCGCAAAAAACTCGCAAGGCGGTCCACGCCGTAGGGATACGATTTGCCGGAACATGTGGTGATTTTGAAGCCACATGCGATCGAACATTCACGGGAGAACTGGCTGCCAATCTGGCATGTCCCGGCAAATCGCTCTACGTTACATCAACAGATCCGTTATCTATTTCGCCAGCATTTTTGCCGCTTCAACGTCCGGCTGATCTGTAAATTTCTTTGAGAGGACAAGTAGTAGATGAACTTGCCGGCCACCCAGTATCCGTGAGTCAAGGATCTGCTACGATATCCACCACGGCGTAGTTGCGTCTACCTTTATATCGGTTGGCTCCGGCGTCTTCGCCCACCCAATTTGCATCCTTTGACGCACCCTCGACGCTTCTTCAGTTGATGCCGCGGTCCAGTTCGGCGCATGCTGAGCTAACTGTTGCCCACAGTAAGATGCCTCATTTTTGTCCGAGTAGAGCCGGCCACAGCACCTTTGGGACCAAAATCGGAGTTGTGTGAGCCAGAAGAAATTTATGCTCGTCTGACCAACCAGATTCGATTTGACAACGAGGTTTTATAACTTGAGATTGGCAGGCGGGATATGTTTTTACCAGGCAAGCCACCTGCGTCCAACAAGCGCGCCGATGAAAGTGACCGCCGTGACTGCAGTACTATACCAAATGGCAACAAACAGGCCGCCATCGTTTTTGCAGGCGAGCGCGTAGGCCGCTGCACCAAGGGCGCCGGCCAGAAGACCAGCTGTCGCTCCGGCAAGGGAGGGTCGCGTGGTGACCCCGCACGATCGTAGCGCGCCAATGTTCACCGCCAGCGCAGGGACTGATAATATAACAATCACAATCACGCACCCCGGAGCAGAGATGCCCGAACGGCCTAGAACTGGAAGTCCTGATTGATCGGCAATGGTGCCATAGGCCAGCAGGCTTAAACCTGGCAGCAGACCGGCGATCCAGAGGGGACTTCCGTCGGGCCGTCCAGCGGCAATGACAAGAAATATACTTCCACAGGCAAGCAGCAGCATGCTGGCAACCTTATGGAGGAAAGGCCCACTCGCAATCGTCGCCTCTACATCGGGTTGAATACCATATATGAGTAGGACTAGTGCCACTGACATAACGAGCGAGGCTACGGCCGCGAGTACCATCGCCGTTACCAGTCGCATTGGGGCACGCCCAGTGCCGGCCTCGCGGGCCATGGTTTTGATGACTGTGTCGGTTTCTAAGCTATTCATAATTTTTTCTTACCTGGAACGGGTTTTTCAAGGTTGGCTAGCACCGTCAGTCGCTGGAAAGCACGATGCAGGGTTACTCGGACCGCGCCTTCGCTGGTCCTGAGTTTCTGCGCTGTCTCACGGACGGAGGCGCCATCAATCGCTAGCGCTCGTACGACATCACGTTGACCAGCGGAAAGTTGACGGATTTGGCGGTCGATATCGACGCGCGATGAGTTGCGATCATCGTCTTTACTGTCGGCGATGGTCAGCCAGTCCTCAAATTTCAGGTCGCAACGGAAGCGCGCTTCGCGTCTACGCTTGCGCATGGCATCGGACAGCTTGTACCGAACAATTGCATGCAGCCAGGGCATAAACGGGCGAGTGGTATCCCAGCGATGACGCATTGTGTGCAGTCCGATTAGTACCTCCTGGACGATATCTTCAGTTTCATGGCCTTGCATTCCGAGCCGTGAAAGGCGGCCTCGAATCATAGAACGTAGCGTCTTTGCAATATCGGCAAGCAGTCGCTCATAAGCTACCACATCACCGCGCCGTTCGGCGCACATCGCATCTGCCCATAGTTTTTCGCGCGGGTTCATATGATACCGTTTCGTTCAAACGCTACAGTTCGTTACTGCATCGCAGAAATATTTTTTCAATTGGCAGAATTTGAGTTCACGATGGTGTAATTGTATCGGGCGGTCGAACAGCAAATCGGTTCGTTGTGCGCCTTGATCCGTCGACCACTAGAGCATCAAAACCGGTCCCAACGAAATCAACAGATGGATAGGTGACGCTTATTTATCAAACTTCGTTGAGGGTGGTGAAGCCACTTCACCGCATCGCCCTTGCGATTCTACACTCCGCCAAAATCGAAATGTCAGTGCGAATTCTACACTCCGTCAGCGCGGATGAAACTGTATAGCCTCGCTTTATGCGGCATGATTGGGGGGACGCCGCGCAGACGCTCGATCAGATAGACCTGTGTCGCAGCATTGGCCACAATCAGCGTGTAGGTCCGTTCATAGATTTCAGGTCCCCGCCCCAACCAGTCGATGACGAAGCCGCCGGCCTCCTGGACAATCAAAATGCCGCTCGCCATATCGATGAAGCCTGTTTCCTCGAAATACCCGAGGCCCATCCTGCCCAATCCCACTTGCTCAGGTTTCCTGGCTCTGCGGCAGGATGCCGATATCCCTTACCATGACTTGGCGCGGGCGTGTGAGCATGAAGACGACGGACTCGACAATGTGTTCCGTTGGCAACCCGCCGTTGCTCTCAGCCAGCTTTTTGAGATTTCGGTGGCCAATCGTTGAGCAGCGGTGTGATGGCAATACCGGGCACGTCGGTGGTTGTCCTATGCCAGCTGAAATGGTCGCCATCCCCTCGCTGACAATACACAAGCCGCTCTTCAAGGCTGAGGCGGTCCAGACCCGACCGCCTGTTTAACCGAAATCGGCCATCCACCCTCAGGATGTCGAGAGCCCCTAGGCAGTGTCCCCATAAACGGGGTTCATTTTATTGACGGTGTATGATTCAATTTCCTTGAAAGGAGATTGCTATGCGCCGTCACGAATTGAGCGACGAAGAATGGGCTATCATTGCACCTCTTTTGCCGAACAATAGCCGTGGAATTGAACGTGTCGATGACCGCCGGGTGATCAACGGCATCCTCTGGCGTTTCAGGACTGGTTCGTCTTGGCGAGATGTGCCGGAGCGTTATGGCCCGCGCACGACGCTTTACAATCGGTTCTCCCGATGGCGCAAGGCGGGCGTCTGGGATCGTCTTCTGGACGCCGTTTCAAAGCGTTACGATGGAGACATCGTGATGATCGACAGTTCTTGTGTTCGCGTTCACCAGCATGGTGCCAACGCTAAAAAGGGGGATCTGCCGATCCTTGCATGGGACGTTCGCGCGGCGGCCTGACGACAAAGATCCACGCTCTTGTCGATGCAGATGGCAGACCGGTTCGGCTCGAACTCACCGCCGGCCAAGCCGGCGATGCACCGATGGCTGAAAAGCTGTTGAGCGACCTGAGGCCCGGCGCGACGATCCTCGCCGACAAGGCATATGATACCGATGCAATTCGTAACTTTGCCAAGCAACGCAAGTGTTGGGCGAATATCCCTGCAAAGGCCAATCGAAAGCAGACATTCAGCTTCAACCGCTGGGTCTACCGTCAACGCAATCTCGTGGAACGGTTCTTCAACCGTATCAAGCAGATGCGAGGCCTCGCGACGCGATACGACCGGCGCGCTGATAACTACATGGCCGCCCTCAAGCTCGTCGCGACGAGGATATGGATCGCCTCAACTAATGAGTCCGTGGCCTAGTAGCGACAGGTTCAAGCGGGCGATCACGACCTCCCATAGTTAATCTGCGACGGAACGTTTGACATCCTGCGCCGCGTTGGTCCACGTGGAAGCGACGATAGACCCAGCAGCGTGGTCGCCCTGCGCTTCTATCACACAAGACCGCCGATGGAATTCAACGGTTGCAGCACGATATCGGAGATCGCCGACACGCCGATCTTGAAGGCCGCCTGGTTTTCAGGATCGGAAACCATCGCCCGGAAGGCGGACCGGCTTGGGTACCGTACCAGCGCCACGGCATCCCATCCTGCTTCTTGTCCTGCTGTGAGAACGCGTAAGCCGTCGCCGCCGAACAGGACTTCCGCGCCGAAGCGAGCCAGGATCGGCCTGGCGATCCGATGGTATTCGAGGTACCGCTACCTGCCGCCGTTGGGTTCGAAACGAATGAGGTTCAACATCACGACGGCGGTATCGATTTCCTCGGCTAAGAAGGCGTCGAGAGCGGCGGGTGCAAGTGAGACTATCAGTTTTTCCTTGGATTAGGTACTGTATTTGAGTGCGGCCGCAGATAGGTAGCGCACCTACGTGTCAAAAACTGTCAGCAGCCAGCGATCGTTGCGATGGAGTTCCCCGATCATTTACTACGTCGCTGGAAGGCCGCGGTGCTCCATTTCTAGGTTCGCGATATAAAGGCCGCGTCGTGAAATAGCGAACGCTCGCGGTTGATCCGACAACTACGGACTTGAATTCGATAAATTGGCCTTACGCTCCCGCCGCTTGTAGCGCGAGGCGCATGTAATTGTGGATGACATCGGCGTGGGCGTCGAGGTTGCCGCGCAACTCGCTGTCGAAAGTTTCGAGATCGCAGACGTCAATGACGCCCAATACGCTCGGTCATGTCTTATTGTCGTTTCTTGCTACGATCCTCGCGCATGACGGGCCGATCAACTCCCAAACCCGTTCAATGATCGATTCCAGCGAAACAGCTTCTAGTTCGAGCGATGCAGCATAAGCACGCCATTGCCGCTGCTTCCCTTCGTCGCTAAACATCTCGACCGAGAGGCCTGGTGGACGTTCTCTAGGGATTGGGGTCCGACGGCGTTCGAACGTCACGCGGATGGCGGCATCCAAATCATCAGCGGGAATGTCGATCGCGCGCGGTATCGCCCACAGGTCATAATAGTCCTTCATGCGCCCGTTAAGGACGCCAAGCGCCACCATCGCCTGGAATTTCTCGGCGATCACCGTAGCGGGCGGATAGGAACGAACCTGCGGAGCGGGAAAATCCAGCAGGGCTGGATAGTCGAGCCGTTGCGTCGCATCGGCCATAGCGTCTCCGAAGCCAATGTCGATTGTAACGGAGATGCGGGTCCTTTCGAGATATGCTGCAGTCCTGAGACGAACGCCGCCATATTCCATTTCTTCTCGAATGGTTGTCGCAGCGAGCGCATCAATGTCGAAGGCGAGTCCGTCGTCGCTCTCAATCGCCATGATCTCACCGAAGTCGGCGATCAGGCGGGCAGGATCTGCGTCTCCATGTCCGAGAAAGTCCGCATCCCGCGTCACCCGATTATCGTCGGCCACCCAGACCGTTACCAACATACCGCCTTTCAGGACGAAGCGGTCCCGATGTGCTGAGATTGACAGGCGATACAGCAGCCGTTCGAGCGCGAACCGCACCAGCAAGACGTCGAAGGCGCGACTTTCTTTGCGGGCTATATTGAGAAGCCGGTCCTTGACCGACTTCGCCATGTTCGCTGGTGTTTTAGCCATTGGAGGTGAGCGCCTCAAGATAGGGTTGCATGACTTTCCAGGCGCCGCCGGCCTTCGCGGCCTGGGCGATTGCGCTTGGAGTTGCCTTGCGTTGCTGAAGAGCAGCGCGCAGGCCTTCGACGGCGACCGATCGATCGACCAGTTTGGGGTTTCGGAACATGTCAGCAAGGGTTTTCGGGATCGAATAGACCGGAACGTCAATGCCTGCGATTACTTGATGTTCGATGCCCTGACGCAGATATGGTTCCGTGAAGCGGACCATACGCAGCGGGGGATAGGACTGTACGGGCGCCCAATCGGTCGTCCCGATCGCTATCCAAACGCGCCGCGGCATTTGGTCGGTTAGTCCGTGGAAGGCAAGCGCCGAGACCAGAGCGATGACGCCTTTGGGCGCACGCATGATGGCTTCAGCAAGGATCTGGTTCTCTTCGACTTCTGCGCCACGCTTCTGATAAACGCCGCGCGAGATACGATCGATTTCACCGCCTTCGACGGCGCGCGCGATTGTTTGCGCGCTAATACCAGCCTCGCGCAGTTCATGCGCATGCATCATGCTGCGCTCATTGAGCAGGCTTCTGAGCTTCAATTTTTGCGAATCTTGCGCCGATGGCATGTTACAAAACCTCTAATAGATCGCGATGTTATCAGAGGTTTTGTAACGCGTCATCCCTGTATGGCTGGCTGGCTTGCCGCGAGTTCAGATTCTGCCGGAATGTCTTCGGCCCTCGACCGGTGTTATGGGAGCGTCCATCCTGTCGCCCACGATTACAAAGCGCTAGCAGTACTAGGATATTGAACACCAAAATCGATAGAAACGGTGGGCGTCCCCTTTCGTGATCCGTCGCACCGCTTCAGGCCGTTGCCAAATATTTCTCACATGCCCTATGTAATGGGGCTGTCACTATCTCTCTAAATATATAACGAAAACAGGCGTTTAGAAAACATCCGTAATAGTATTTATGGAACTCTGGGAAGTTTCTGGGGGGCATAGTTCAGGCTGAGCAGTCGCAGAACATCGAACATCGTCGGTTTGTAAAGACGAGGAAAACTCCTATTTCTCAGAAGAACCCCTTACATCAATTACCAGCGCGCGACCTCCGTCTCAACAACGCCGACCCAAGGCTTGGCTCGCTTATGTGTCGCCCGCATCCCTGATCGGATTCCAATAAAGCTCTTCTTGTGAAGCGGATCCGACTGTGGCCAGCGAGACCCTTCCAGGCACAACAGCCGTTATGCAGCGTCACCCCAACGTCGCCAAAAGGGCGTCGTCGATCTTGTCTTCATCGATCTCCATGGACCGACTATCACGCACGGCGCCCCAAAGCCTGTGGCTCTGGTTGAATGAATACTTACGACCAACCGTTTTCGGGATCTCTTCAACCTCGTGGGAGCCCATCCGTAATTTCATCGTCAAGCATCGAGAGTACGGCCTCGTAGCCAAATTGCGGTTTCCATTTGAGTGACAGGCGAGCGTCAGAATTGTCATAGACTCGATCTATGGTCCTTGGAAGTGTCCAACCTCGTTCTCGGAAAGCTTGCACGATGCCCGGACAACGCTTTTGAATTACGGATAACGCATTGTTTCCGAGCGTTTCGCAATCTTTAAGCAAGAATGGGGTTGTCGCGCTAACAATGTGCGTCGAAAGCTGTGCCCCTTCGATTTGGAGAGCACGCAAATGTGCCGAGGCGACATCTCGGATATCGATACCGCGATGTAACCTATAAAGCGCCATTAATTGCGGACTTTCAGGAAAGCATCGGGCAATACGTAAAATTGTCACGTGCAGAGATCTACAAGCCACCTCCGCAAGACATTCCTCAGCTTTAATTTTGGTGAAATGATATATTGTTCGCGGCTTCGGTTTCGCGCTGGCATTGATCCACTCAGCGGCACCGTTTGCTTCAGTTTTTGCTCCATATAGGGCCGTTGTGCTCGTAAAGATAATCCGAGCCGTTCCGGCAGCTATAGCAGCTTTAGCAACGGTAAGTGTCCCAACCACATTCACCTTCTGAAATTCGCAATCGGGAACCGTGTTAACATGGGGGGCATGAAGCCCTGCACTATGTATAACCGCTTGTGCGCCAGCGAAAGCCCGGGCAAGATCGTCATAATTTGTAACATCACCGATAACGGATGTTGTAGGCCCGGGAAGCCGGTCGATACCGATTACATCAAACGTGCTCGCCGCAGCCGCACATATCGCTTGGCCAACACGGCCGCTGCTTCCAGTCACAATAAGGCGGGATTTTTTTACCATCTAAACTTCGCTATGCAAGTTTGTGGGGGGTGGAATAATGTCAAATAAGCCACGGCAAATCACCATCTCATCTTCCAGCCACTCCTTAAATGCCTGCACCGAAGCAGAGAGCCGGGTGCCCGACGGGGTCAACAGCCAATAAGAAAATCCTGTGGGCACACTGGAAGCAAATGGGACGACAAGTTGCCCGGACCGGAGCGAATCGATTGCCTGTGTCTGCCAGGACAGTGCTACACCAAGCCCATTTACTGCAGCGCTTAAGCATAGATCTTCATCGGAAAAAGAAAGTTTTCTCTGTAACTGTAGTCCCTCTGCGCCGTTAGCCTCCAACCATATTTGCCAATTCATCCCAATGCTCTCACTTGTGATTATGTTCACGTTTAGCAGGTCCTCTAGTGACCTGAGAAGTGGGACAAAGTGAGGGTTGCAAACCGGAAATAATAGCTGGTCCATGATCCTGGTCCGCTCAGTTCCCCGCCAATTCCCTTTCCCAAAACGGATGGCGCAGTCATAGCCGTGATGAGAAATATCGATGATGTCCCGGGAGGCATCAAGGCTAATGACAATTTCTGGATGGCGACGATAGAAGTTTGTTAACCGAGGTATCAACCAGCTTTTCGCAAACGCAGGAGCAACTGAAAGACGAATTTGCTTGGGGGCGTGTTCCTTAAGTTGCTCAAGCGAATTGGATAAAAATCTAAACCCTCGCGTGAGCTCGATGAGGAACTCTTCTACATTCTCTACTGCCTTAAATCCTGAAGCCGTTCGACTGAAGAGCTTCTTACCGATTTTTTGCTCTACACCAAGAACGTGCTTACTGATCGCTCCGGGTGAAATGCAAAGTTCGTTGGCTGCTGCTGCGAGCGTGCCGTGGCGCGCTAGGGCGTCGACGGCTCTCAAGCCATTCAAATGATATTTTGATAAATTTTCCATGACTCGCCTATTAGTAGAACCGCATGTAAAAAACTTCGATTGTCGCTCGAATTAAAATCAACGATGCTTCTCGACATTGGCACAACTAAGGCGGCGGTAGGCAGCAATGAAGTGCATGTTAATAGGCACGGGATTTGGCGCACAGCATGCGCTCTGGTTGTCACAGTTTCAAGGCATCGAACTTTGCGGACTAGCCTATTTTAGTGATCGGGATCAGGCGTTGGCCGTGCAGAGTAGGTACGGCATCGTCGAATTGAGCGATGACGCCGGCTCGATGATATTGAGTGGGCGGTACGATCTAATCGTAATTACCTCGCCGCCCAGCACTCATCTACACCTGATGCGCGTCGCCGCCAAAGCAAGCGTTGCGGTGGTATTGGAGAAGCCTGTCGCTGAGAGCGTGGAAGTAGCCGAAGAGATCGGTATGATTGCACGCGCTACCGGGAAGCCTGCATATATTTTTTTCCAATGGCGCTTACATCCCGCAGTTCAAAAGTTGCGAGAGTTTGTTATCTCAGGAGAATTCGGAGTGGTCACGCATTTTGACGCGGACTTCTGCCACGACTTTCTCGGTGGAAATCACACACTTTGGCCTTGGCGACATACCGCAGGCAGCGCTGGGGCTGGAGCACTTGCAGATATGGGAGTCCACTTATTTGATCTCTTGCGTTTCATAAGCGCCGAAGAATGGTCAATCAAAAGCGCCGACCTCGGTGTCGCTCATCCCATGAGATCGGCCGAAGGCAAAGATATAGAATGCGATGCCGACGATTTTGCCAACGTCTATCTAGTTAACGCAGCGGAAGCTAGGACGGCGCGAGTTTCAGTATCGAGGGTCGCCGTTGGCACCACTCAATTGTCATTCCGAATGTATGGCCCGAACGGAACTGCGGCGCTCCTTATAAATGTTGCAAACGGTAACGGATGCCTCCAGTTCGAAATACGGGGAAGCAGCAAAATCGAAGAGACTTATACCGGCGGACTCAACCCTTACGATTATATTATTCCCGCAATTCAGGCAAACCAAAAGGTTGGATCAGTCGTGCCAGCTTCGATAGCAGATGGAATTGCGGCACAGAAACTTATGTGTGCGTCAGTTCATGCAGGAAAGAAAATCAGTACTTCCTTGTCAACGGAGATTCTATCATGTCAAGTGCAGTAAAGCTTGCGGTCGCAGGAGTAGGGAACAATATTTCTGCCTTATACCAAGGCGTGTCCTATTATAGACAGATGTGCGCCAGTGGTCGGACAGAGGAAGCCTCTTACGGCATTCGGAAAACTGTTATTGGCGATATCAATGTGTTTGATGTTGAGTTTGTTGCAGCTTACGACGTGAGCCAAACGAAAGTCGATAAGCCATTTACCGAAGCAGTTCTCGCGGCCCCCAATAACTATCCCATCCTTGACGTCGATCTGGCTCAATATAGCTTTAAGGTGGAGCATGGCTTCACTTCGCATACTGCCGATTCAGATTTGGCGATGGCCCATGTAGTCAAAAGCTTGAGGGATTCTGGGGCTGAAGTTCTTCTTTACTCTCTCCCAACGGGCCTTCAATGGGCCGCAGAGCTTTATGCCAAGGCTGCGCTTATGGCCGGCGTCGCGTTCGTAAATTGTACCCCCGAAAGTATCGCGAGAATGCCCGAACTCTTAGCGCAGTTCGAGGGTGCCGGAATTCCATGTGTAGGCGACGATCTTGCGAGCCATCTTGGAGCCTCCATCGTCCACCGTTCTCTGCTGCAGCTGTTTGGTGAGCGAGGCATTACACTAGACAGTTCCTATCAATTGAACTTCGGCGGCAATGAAGACTTCCGAAATCTGCGCGACCACGGTGCAAGCAAAGGAGAATCGAAAATAAATGCACTTCGGCAGGAGGGACTTGACACTTCGAAGGTCCATATCATTCCATCCGCCGGATATGTTAGTCACCTGAACGATAACAAGATTGCGATGATTAATGTCGAAGGTCTCGGCTGGGCTGGTCGCCCCGTCTCTATCGACTTGAAACTGAAAGTTCAAGATTCAAGCAACGCTGCGGGTGTGATTATTGATCTAATTCGGATCGCTGCGTTAGCAAAGCGGCAGAAACTTGGTGGCTTTCCACTTGCCGCTGCAAGCTGCTTAAAGTCCCCGGCCGTAGGGCACGAGCGCTATTCGAAAGCTCAGCTCGAAGAGTCATTCGACCGGCTTTGCTACGGCGCCAATGTTGCGGCGGCCCAGTAACAATGGAACCGGCGACTATTAAGAAACATACGTTTAGTGGTCCGCCGCACATCGTTATTTTGGCTTATGACGGCGTGGACGAACTTGATCTGTTCGGGCTGTATTCCATCCTCGCTAAGGCGCAGGATTCGATCGCGTCTTTGCAAATGATGGCGCTTAAAGAAGTGGTAACCAGCTCGGGAGGTGTGCAGTTCGCTGCCCAGCTCCTGAGCTCGGACATAACCGGGTTCGAAATCCTTGTTGTACCCGGTGGTAAAGGCGCAAGCGCTGTGGCGCACTCGAGCGAACTGGCGTCCACTATACGTTCAGCCCGAGATCGCGGCGTTTGGATTTGTTGCTGCTGTTCTGGTGCATTGATAGTGGCTGCCGCACTGAGACTATCGCATGGACGGCTTGCAATCCACCAGGGAAAGCGGAACGCACTCAGAGCTATATTCGATGGTGAAATCGCGGCTGAGCTTGTCGACTGCGACGGCATCGCTTCGATCGGTGGAACGACCTCGCCTTTGGTGAAGTCGGTCAACCTCGGATTTTACATATTGTCTCAGCTGAATCCTACCCTTCCATCCGAGGTGTCGCAGCGCACCGAAATAGAGTGGAGGCGCCGGTGATGCGTCGCATGGCAACACAGGATGAAAAACTACGTTGGGTCGTTGTTACTGGTGCAAGTCGAGGCATCGGAGAAGCAATAGCCCGAAGCCTCTGGTGCGCAGGTTTTGGGGTCATTCTTTGGGCCCGGGACGCTACACGCCTCGAGGCCATTGCGAATGACATTTCGCCGGACGGATCCAGGCTTCACTGGGCTAGTGGATGGAATCTAACGCTTGGTGCCCGCGTTTAACGGCGGCGATGATTTTGTCGGGATCGGCGGTCCAAGTGAAGGGCTTTGGCTTTTTGTTGTGCTCAACGAGGAAACGGTTGATGGCGGCCTGGAGATCGACGACGGAATGGAAAACGCCGCGTTTCAGACGCCGCTTCGACAGCCTGGCGAAGAAACCCTCCACCGCGTTGAGCCATGAGCTTGAAGTCGGAGTGAAGTGGAAGGTGAAACGCTCGTGACGGTCGAGCCAGGCTCTCACCTTGGGATGCTTGTGGGCAGCATAGTTGTCGAGGATGACGTGGACGGCCTTGTCGTCCGGCACCTGGGCGTTAATGGCGTTGAGGAAGCGGATGAACTCCTGATGACGATGACGCTGCATGTTGCGGCCGATGACGGTGCCGTCGAGCACGTTGAGGGCGGCAAACAGCGTGGTTGTGCCGTGCCGCTTGTAGTCGTGGGTCATGGTGCCGAGCCGACCCTTCTTCATCGGCAGGCCCGGCTGGGTGCGGTCGAGCGCCTGGATTTGGCTTTTCTCATCGACCGACAACACGACGGCGTGGGCTGGCGGATCAACATAGAGGCCGACAACGTCTCGCAGCTTGTCGACGAATTTCGGGTCGTTGGACAATTTGAACTGCCGCCACCGATGAGGTGCGAGGCCATGCGCTTTCCAGATACGCCTGACTGCGCTGGCGCTGATGCCGGCGGCCGTCGCCATCATGTCGGCCGTCCAGTGCGTCGTCTCGCCCGGCGGATCAGCCAGCGTCAGGGCCACCACACGCTCGGCGACATCGGGTCCGAGCCGCACAATACGCGACGGCCGCGTCTTGTCGCGCAGGAGACCCTCGACGCCTTCTGTGGCGAAGCGCTCTTGCCAGCGCCATACGCAGGTCTTCGATTTGCCGGTCTGGCGCATAATCTCGACAGTCCCGACGCCATCGGCACTCAGCAGGATGATCTCGGCCCGCCAGACGTGCTTTTGGGGCGCATTGCGATCCCTGGTCAAGGCCATTAGGCGTTGGTGATCTGTTGGCGAAACGGTGAACGATATTCCTGTGCGCATGCGCCAGACTCGCATGCCAACCCAGCAAATGGAATCCCATACGGGACTCTTATGTCAGGCGGTAACCACTAGTGCGGATGTTGGGGATCCTCAGCAAGTCGGGCTTGCTGTCGATCGTAGTATTCCGGAGGGTATTAGATTAGCGGGGCTCGTGTTGAATGCAGGGCACGGACGATGGCAATCTCTATCGCAGCTTGGTCACGAGGAATGGGTAAATACCCTTGAAGGAAATCTTACAGGTGCCTTCGTGACTATCAAAGCGCTATTGCCGCTTTTCGATTTTCCTCGCTTCCCAATTGTTATGGGCATCCTTTCCGACTCTGTATTGAGCGCATTTCCAGACCGTGCTGCCTATGCTAGCGCCAAATCTGGTCTTGAAATGCTGCTTAGCACGTTTCGTCGCGAATATAGGACGCGGGGAGCAAGGGTCTGCCAAGTCTATCCAAGTAGGGTTGATACATATTTTTCTGGCGGCCACCAGGCAGCACGACCGGGAACGCGGCCGAACGGGTTGTCTGCGACACAGATCGCGGAGGCTGCGAAATGGGTATTTGAGGCTCCGGATATGGTGGAGATCCGAGCACTATATCTCTCATCGATTAAGGCAACGTTTGGGTTGGACGAGGAGTGCTTTACTGATGGCCACTGAACGGGCTACTCTTTTACCAGCGGGTCATTCCAAGCCAATTGGGCGCTACTCCCCTGGTATGGCGGTAACGTTTTCAGCCGGATCGCGGCTTATATTTGTGACAGGTCAAATCGCAACTGACGGTGCCGGAAATGTGGTATGTGAGGGTGATCCCGCCGGACAAACGCGCGTTGTCTTTGAGAGAATTGAGGCAATCCTTTCAGAAGCCGGGGCCGACCTGTCTGATCTGGTTTCATTGACGATATATCTTTCAGACCTTGCAAACTTCGATGCAGTCTCACGTATCAGGAACGAAATTGTAGGTAGTCCCGCCCCGTCGAGTACATTGCTTGAGGTTTCCGCCCTCGCAGAAAAAGGTTGCCTCGTTGAAATCAGCGGGGTTGCCGCCAAATGACATTCGTTAATCAGCGCATTGATCGGCAATTGAATTTCAGCCGTCTTCTGGAAGTTGCTCCTAAGACAAAAGTACTTGTTATAGGTGCCCTTAACGTCGACGAAATTTTCTTTTTGCCCAGCGATTTTCGTGATGATAGTGCTACATACGTGGCTGGTAAGCAGGTTGTAGCCGGGGGGCATGCCGGTAACGCTGCGAGCGCATTTGCTCAACTCGGTATGCAGACAAGCATTCTTGGCGCTATAGGTGTCGATTCAGCAGGGTCATGGCTGTTGGACGATCTTTCCCAACGTGGGATAGAAACCAGCCTAGTCCGTGTGGTCAATGAACCTACTGGACGCGCAATTATCCCGGTATTCTCAAATTGTCATTTCATGATTCTGGAACGGGGTGCCAACGAACATCTGGGTGATATTCCAAATGAGGCCTTAGCGGACTTCGACGCCATTGCACTTTTCGACCCGCCCTTGAGCTTCCTCAAGCAACTGGTTTCGCTACTCGAAGCTAACGTTGAACTCCCCGATGTTTATTGGACACCCGGTGGACATTATGCCTCCCACGAAATTACCTCTCGGCTTCTTCCTTTAGTACACTGCATCTTTCTAAACAGCGCGGAAACGGAAAGCGTCAAAAAGCTGAAGCCCAATCCCCTCTCCTCCGCTCATCGAACAACTGTCGTTGAGACCCGGGGAGCGAAGGGAGCGGCAGGTTTTCTTAACGGCGAGTCGTATCTAATTCCAGGATTTGCAACCGAATGCGTTGATCCCACTGGGGCCGGGGACTTGTTCGCATCTTGCTTCATTTTAGCGGATAAAGCGGGGCTTACAATCAGTGACTGTTTAACGGTTGGGAACGCCGGCGGGATGATTGCAGTCGAGACCATAGGCGCTCGCTCCAGCAAGTTCGATTTGGACTACCTTCTTGACCGCCTTTATACGAGAAAGTCCTCGCCATGAGCAAAAACACCGAAGCCACAACGATCCAATCAAATCCGAAAAGTAGTGCAGATGGCTGGCGGGGCGTGATTGGAAAGGACTTCACCCGGGCCAGTGCTTTGAGGGTTGTGCAATCTATTTTGGACGCTTCGCCATCGGGTCCGGCTCGCCAGAAAATCCTTATCGCCTTCGACAGTCGTACGCTGAGCAGGGAGGTGGCCGAAGACGCGGCCATCGCTGTGCTGCGGTTGCGAAAGATTGTCCCGGTTTTGGTCCGGTTTTTGCCAACGGCCACAGCATCATTTCTCACTGCGAATGGGTTTGATTTCGCTATCCTAGTGACAGCAAGTCACAATCCTCCCAACTGGAATGGAATAAAGTTAAAGGTTGCCAACGGCTTGCCAGCCTCTCAAGAATTAGTGGCAGCAATTGACAAATGTTTGTCGTCCACCTGTAGAGGAGACTCGGAAGCTCCAGAGTCTGCGCGAGGCCATTCAATAAATATCGAAGAGGCTGACGAATATATTGATTTGCACATCAAAAATATTCTGACGCGAACGCGTGTTAAGCACCGACCCTTCAGGGTGGTGGTGGATGGACTGGGTGGTATTGGCGAATTTGCAATGGTGCGGCTAGGGGCCGAATTGGGCTGGTACGTAATACCTTGCGGTGGGAAGCCCTCCTTCACCTTCGGAGGCGCTTCGCCAGATCCGTCTAAACCCGAAGCGCGTCAAAGAACGCGCTTGCGCATTTTGCAAGAGGGTGCGGACTTCGGCATAGTACTGGATGGAGATGGCGACCGCATCTACATCTTGGATGAAGCAGGAAACACCATTCTGCCGCACGACTTAATGGCATTGATTCTTCGCCATGAAATCGACGCGGGATCCAGAATCTCAAGGGTCGCGATCACACAGTCGACAGGAATGTCTATTCGGCGCGCCGCCGCACACTTTGGGGTGGCTTTGTCCGAAACACAAATCGGGTTTAAATACCTGGCGCCGATGCTACTAAGCGGTGACGCCGATATCGCAGGTGGTGCAGTCGGCGATCTTGCCGTTCGCGGTTGGTCGACTGACCGTGATCCATTCGCAATCGCAACACTTGTTTCTGAAATGCTGTCCTCTGGATCGACTCCATTGTCTTGCCAAGTCAAGGAAATGCACGATCACTTTGGCACAGCTAGACTGGTTTGGTTAGAAAACTTCTTCGAAGTACCGGTTCTACCGACGCCCGCTCAATATGCGGGCATCCTCTCCAGACTTGGGACTGCGCTCGAGTTCACGGAATCAAGATTAACTGAACTTGTGGGAGGTACCGTTCGACTGACGAGTAACGACAAACAGTGGCTGATGTTTCGCTCATCAACCACAGAACATGGTGTTCGACTTTATGGCGAAGTCACTAATCTTGCAAAAATGTCGGTTCCGGCGATCGCCGTGAAAATCTTATCTGAACTGCAACCCCATTAAAACCATTGAGGAAATAGTCATGCCTCCAGTCTTGGGAATCATAGGCGGAACAGGTTTCTACAAGCTTTTCGACGACGTCGTTGAGGTAGAAGTAGAGACGCCATTTGGACAACCTAGCTCGCCAGTTAGTATAGGAACGATCAATGGACGCGAGGTCGCATTCCTACCGCGCCATGGAAAGAACCACGACTTTCTGCCATCTGAGGTCCCTTATAAGGCAAACCTCGCGGCGTTAAAGCAACTCGGTGTTAGCCAAATATTAGGCTTTAACACGGTCGGCAGTCTCCAAAAAAGCTATAGAAAAGGGGACTTTGTTGTCACAAGCCAGTTCGTGGACAGAACAAGAAGGCGCGAAGATACAATCTTTAGTGGCAAGCAAGGTGCGCATATCAGCTCCGCGTTTCCATATTGCGAACGTATGAGGGCTGCAGCAATTTCGGCGCTGAAAGACGCTGATGTACCCGCCCATCCTGAGGGTACGGTTGTCGTCATTGAAGGGCCGCGATTTTCGACCGCCGCGGAAAGCAAATGGTTTCATGACCAAGGCTGGCATACCATTAATATGACGCAATATCCGGAGGTGGTGCTGGCCAGAGAGATGGAGCTTTGTTATGCGAACATCTCCTACATTACCGATTACGACGTCGCCGCGAAGGAAGTTATCGCCGATGAAATCGCGAAACCTGTTTCGCATCGCGGCGTCCTGCAGGCATTTGCCGCTGATAGTCCCGCGATCTTGAAGGTGGTTCGCGCCATGGTCGATCATGTAACGGGCCATCCGAATTGTGGCTGCTCTTCTCTTGAAGAGGCACGCACATGAATTCGCTGGACAAAGAGCTTCTGGAAGCCGGTAGGCGTGCACTGAGTAACGCGGCAAAAGAAATGCCGGTTCTGAACGGTTTACTGGAATACGCGACTAGCTCAAGGCCGCTCGAAGGAGCACGCATTGCCGGATGTCTTCACCTCACTAAAGAAACGGGAGTCCTGATCAATCTTCTCCAGGTTGCCGGAGCAGAAATCGTGTGGACTGGAGGTGACGAGGTCTCTACCCAGAACGAAATTGCGGCTGTATTGCGTCAAAGAGGCGTCACGATTTTCGGTTGGCGTAACATGCTGACAGCCGAAGTCCAAGCTGCCCTGAGAAGCACCTTGGATCACTTTGTAGATGGCCCCACTATCATCATCGACAACGGAGCCAGATTGGTGAAAGCTGCGATTGATGCGCCGGAACGCTTTCCTAATTTGAAATTTCTGACCGAGAAAACGACAGAAGGGTGTGCAGAGCTTAGTGTCTGTTCAAGAATGGCGGGCGTGCGCGGGGTTGAGTGAAGGGCGGCAATCAGATTCTTTGTATTTTGCGACAAATACGGAGAGATCGAATGGCCTGGACACCCTTCACCCGGCGTCACCATGACAGAAGCCGCATGCGCTACGCAAGTGATCTGAATGACCGTGAGTGGAGCTTGATCGAGCCCCTCATGCCGAGGCAGCCTCGACTGGGCCGCAGACGCAAGACGTCGCTTCGGGCGGTGATGGACGCGATTTTTTATCTGCTGCAGTCAGGCTGCCAATGGGCATTGCTGCCGCATGATTTTCCACCGAAGAGCACGGTCTACCATTATTTCAAACGGTTTTGCCGGGACGGGACGTGGCGTCGTATCCATGACGCGCTCTACTGCCGAACGCGGCAGCTTGAGGGGCGAGAAGAGCAACCGTCATTTGCCATCATCGATAGCCAATCAGTGAAGACCGGCCCGGATGCTCGTCTCGATATCGGCTATGATGCGGGTAAGAAGATCAAGGGCCGCAAGCGGCACATTCTGGTCGATACTCTTGGCATGCTTCTGAAAGCCGAGGTCCACTCGGCAGGAATTCAGGATCGTGATGGAGCAGCACTTGTTTTCGACAGGCTCGCCAACCGTTTTCCCTTTATCGAGAAAATCTGCGGCGACGGCGGCTATCAGGGCACAACAGTAGAAGAGGCCAGCCCGCGACCGATGGAGATTATCAAACGAAACCAGGCCGGTTTCCAGGTGCTACCAAAGCGATGGATTGTCGAACGAACGCTGGCGTGGCTCGGCATAAACCGCCGAATGGCAAAGGATTTCGAGCGTTTCTCGGCCACAAGCCTAGCCTTCATCCAAACAGCAATGATCAAGCTCATGACAAGAAGGCTCGCTCGATACCCGCTTTCTTGAACAGACTCTTAGGGAGATCGCGAAGCGCCAAGTACTCCCATTTCCGATTCTATTAGTCAATGATGTCGTCACGAAATGGGAAGTGGACAATACTTTCGGCACTGGACAGTCGACAGTAGATGGAATTCTGCGAGCGACCGGAAAACTTCTTGCTGGTAAAGTTTTTGTAGTTTGCGGCTTCGGTCACGTCGGTCGTGGGATTGCCCTACGAGCAGCAGGACAAGGCGCACGGGTCGTAATATGTTGCCGTTCGGCCGAAACAGCAATTAAGGCGACGTTAGCAGGATATGAAGTGCTGCCCTTGGAAAAGGCTGTCTCAAAAGCCGATATTCTCTGCACAGCGACGGGAGTTCCAAACGTAGTACGCAGTGAGCACCTAGCTCTTGCTAAACATAACATCACGCTCTGCAATACCGGACATTCGGTTACTGAAATTGATGTCAGTGCCCTTGAGGCTATGGCCACGGCAAGAACGATCCGTACTGACCTCGTTACATCCTACACTTTGGCAAACGGAAATGAGCTAAATCTGATCGCGCGTGGCGGACTTGTTAACCTAGCTGCTGCTGCCGGTAACCCAAGTGAGGTGATGGACGTAACGTTTTGCAATCAGGCACTTTCCGTATTTGGAGCACAATTCGCACAAGGCGCGCTCGAGCCCAGATTGCATGAAATATCAGATGAACAAGATGAAGATGTGGCCGCTCGGAAGCTCCATGCGATGGGCCTGCGTTGCGACGAGTGAAGCGAACTGCAGAGGAGGTTACATGACCATACATGACGAAACTGGGCAAATAGATATGGCAAACGTGCGGCGAGCTCGCGCGACCACCGAAATGCCGGTGCTCGCTGCCATTAGCAAAAATTACCGAACAGAGATACCTTTCACCGGCGAAAGGATCGCTCTATGTGGTCACATCACGGAAGCAACGGCCGTACAGGTGGATACGCTACGAAGATTAGGTGCAGAGGTCGCGTGGTGCGCATCTAGCACGTCGACGACCGACGAAGGAATTAGGTTGGCCGTGATAGCCGACGGTGTTTTTGTTACAGGACGAAAGGGGATGTCAACCCAGGAATTAGATGCTGGCGTTAGGATGGTCCGAGATTACTGGCCGAGCGGACCAACTTTGATACTTGATGAAGGCGCACGCCTGATTCGAGACTTTCATTTGCCTGGATGTCAAACACCATTGCCACGGCTTGCGGCCGAAAAGACACCCGAAGGAATTTCGGCAATTGCCGGGACCCCCCTTAGAGTCTGTTCAAGAAAGCGGGTATCGAGCGAGCCTTTTTGTCATGAGCTTGATCATTGCTGTTTGGATGAAGGCTAGGCTTGTGGCCGAGAAACGCTCGAAATCCTTTGCCATTCGGCGGTTTATGCCGAGCCACGCCAGCGTTCGTTCGACAATCCATCGCTTTGGTAGCACCTGGAAACCGGCCTGGTTTCGTTTGATAATCTCCATCGGTCGCGGGCTGGCCTCTTCTACTGTTGTGCCCTGATAGCCGCCGTCGCCGCAGATTTTCTCGATAAAGGGAAAACGGTTGGCGAGCCTGTCGAAAACAAGTGCTGCTCCATCACGATCCTGAATTCCTGCCGAGTGGACCTCGGCTTTCAGAAGCATGCCAAGAGTATCGACCAGAATGTGCCGCTTGCGGCCCTTGATCTTCTTACCCGCATCATAGCCGATATCGAGACGAGCATCCGGGCCGGTCTTCACTGATTGGCTATCGATGATGGCAAATGACGGTTGCTCTTCTCGCCCCTCAAGCTGCCGCGTTCGGCAGTAGAGCGCGTCATGGATACGACGCCACGTCCCGTCCCGGCAAAACCGTTTGAAATAATGGTAGACCGTGCTCTTCGGTGGAAAATCATGCGGCAGCAATGCCCATTGGCAGCCTGACTGCAGCAGATAAAAAATCGCGTCCATCACCGCCCGAAGCGACGTCTTGCGTCTGCGGCCCAGTCGAGGCTGCCTCGGCATGAGGGGCTCGATCAAGCTCCACTCACGGTCATTCAGATCACTTGCGTAGCGCATGCGGCTTCTGTCATGGTGACGCCGGGTGAAGGGTGTCCAGGCCATTCGATCTCTCCGTATTTGTCGCAAAATACAAAGAATCTGATTGCCGCCCTTCACTCAACCCCGCGCACGCCCGCCATTCTTGAACAGACACTTAGTTTCCCAGTGCTAAAAAGTGATGATTCACTGGGGAAACGGCTTGTCGACAATCCACATGGAACTAGTCAGTCTCTTATCGCAACAATCCTGGACGTAACTCAGAAACTATTGGCGGGGAAAGTATTTCTTGTCTTTGGTTTTGGTCGAGTCGGCGCGGGATTGGCAGAAAAAGCACGAGGACTGGGCGCTCGCGTAATCGTTGCAGAAACTCGTCCCACGCGAGCGCTAATTGCTGCGCTAAGTGGGTTTGAGGTCAGCCCCTGTATGGAGTCGCTGCCTCTCGCCGACATAGTTTGTACCGTGACTGGGAGACGCGGGGTATTAGGTAGGCCGCATTTCGACCTTCTCAAAAACGGTGTCGTTCTCGTTAATGGTGGTCATTTACCTTTTGAGATCGACGTGGCAGCACTTAAGGAACAGGGGGCGGAACGGCCTTTCTCTCACGGCATGAGTGCGCATGCCCTGTCCGAAAATAGAACAATCTATTTGGTCGCGGATGGACACATCGCCAACCTCACCGTCGGAAAAGGAAATCCCAATGAAGTCATGGACGTGACGTTCGCTAGTCAAGTCATGGCTTTGGTTCACGCGAAAGGTCGAGAGTTCGAAGCGCGTCTCCACGACCTTCCAAAGGACAGTGAATCAGAAGTTGCGCACTATGTGGCGGAAACCTTGGGGCTTGACGTTTCTCGGCTTGCGTAGGGGCATAGAAAATGCGTGAGAGAGGCTCGACTGGAATTAGCTATTGCCCTTTGCCTGTGACATTCAGGCTTGCGATCGTGCGTCACGGCCAAACCAGAGCGAATCTTGAGGGTCGATTTTCTGGAAAAACCGAAGTTAATCTCACGCCTCTAGGACATAAAATGGCGGAGGCTGTGGCCGAGAGCCCATTAATGGCACATGCAAAACGCATTTTTTGTAGCCCGCAGCGTCGGGCGGTCACTACTGCGGGAACGGTTGCCAGGAAGCTCGCATTGCCAACTCCAACAGCACACGACGGGCTTCGGGAACTGGAGTTTGGCGATTGGGAGGGTTGCCGTCCTGCGGAGGTACAAAACACTGTTGCATACGAAAGGTGGAAAGAAAGTCCTTTCTTATTTGGTCCACCAAATGGTGAGGCCGGGCTGGTACTGCTTAGCCGAGCATTTAACGCACTCTGCCTCGCGTTAAATTCGGATCCGGACTGCGCAATCGTCACCCACAAATCGCCGGCCCGCCTATTATCAGCTGTGCTGACAAACAGTAATCTACACCGGTTTCGAGACCTTCCGGGCTACTTCGTTTCATCCGTCACTTACATTGAGATGGTTGACGGAAGGCTCTGTCGTTTCGTTCCGCCAAATGTAGATCATTTGCCAACCGCATGGCGGTCCGACCCCGATCGTCTCTCCCCAGAAGGAAAAACAAATGCAGATTGAACGCCCAATTTCGGCTCCAGTCCTTTTGTTGGGATTCAGCCTAGCACTTCTCCACATGCCAAGCGGCATCCCGGCTCCGTTTTACCCGCTCTACGAAGCTAGATTCGCCATTGGATCGATGACAATCAGCATGTTCTTTGCGACCTATATCTTGGGAGTGGTGCTCGCCCTGCTGCTTGCACCGAAGCTAACGTTCTTTCGCTATATTCTAGTTTTCTCTTGCCTCTTATCTGTCCTTGGAGATCTCGTATTCTTACGGGCTGGGAGCGTTTTCGAGATTTACATGGGCCATTTAATACACGGTCTGGTGCTTGGCGTGTTTACAGTAGTGATCCCGGTGGTGCTCGGCCGTATCGATTTTTCTGGAAGTTCAAAAATTGCGGGGAGGATTACCACGTCTGCTAATGCTATTGGATTAACTGCCGGTCCTCTTTGGAGTGGTTTGATGCTTGCGTATGTGCCTTCCGGAGATAGCTTGATTTGGTGGCTCCAAATCGGAATGACAGTCCTGGTAACGCCATTTATGCGGCTTAACCTAAGCAGAGGCGATCAAATCGCGTCAAAACTGAATGCTTCTCTCAAGTATCGTTGGCGAATTTTTTTTGAAGACCGACTAACTATCGCTGCTGTAATAGTGGGATTTGCATCATTCGCTTCTGGCGGCCTTCTGGCGGCACTTGGTTCTGTTCTCGCAAGCAGTGTGATGTTAGAGTCAAACTCCGCAATTCAGGGTTTCGCCGTCTCAATCGGCTTTGCCATGTCTGCTATTGCAGGCGGTCTTCACTTGCGCCGGTCGGACGCATCAACAATTTTTGTTGGTGTTGTTTTCATAGCGCTGGGAGTTGTCGGCTTGGCAATTGCGATCACGTGGGCTCACCTCCCCGTTTTCTTGCTCTCCGCTGGCATCTGCGGCGTTGGCCAAGGTTTGGGACTGCAAGGCGCGACTCAAGCTGTTGCACACCGGAGTTCGGCAGATCAAGCTAGTAAGTCAATCTCGTCCTTCTTTCTAATCTGCTATTCTGGTACCGTCTGCGCTAGTTTCGGTGTGGGTCTGATTATAGCCGCCAGTGACCTTGAAACCGCGAGTGTTCTATTTTGTGCTTTTCTCCTATTAGTATGCATTGTTGGTATAGCAATTATACCAAAAAACAAAGCAGCAACCTTCGGCCGATAGTAGAGCAACACCGCAGATGAAGGGCTTTGGGCGACTTGGCGACTGATACCAGTCGTCGGTAAGGCTGACTCTCTTGGGGGTTCCCGACGGCGGGCGAATCTGAATCTGTGGTGCAAACTGGAGGTTTGCGATGGGTTCAGCGCTTTCGTTGCGGTCGGATTTCGACGGGGTCAGGTTGCGGCGGCTGGCTCGTCAGACACGCGATGCCGATCAGGCGCGGCGGCTTCTTTCGCTCGCATCGATCTATGACGGCGGTTCACGCGCCGATGCCGCTCGGCTCGGCAGCGTGACAGTCAGATCGTGCGCGACTGGGTGGTGCGCTTCAATGCTCGCGGTCCCGACGGACTGATCAACGGCAAAGCTCCGGGAAAGCCCTCTCTCCTGAACGACGAACAGCGATCGGCCTTGGCGACAGCCATCGAGCGCGGACCTACACCCTATCTGGATGGCGTCGTTCGGTGGCGTCTATGTGATCTGGCCCAATGGATTTGGGAAGAGTTCCGCATTTCGGTGAGCGAGGAGACCTTGGGTCGCGAAGTGCGGGCAATGGGCTATCGCAAGCTCTCGGCTCGCCCAAGACATCATGCGCAGGATCCGGAGGCGGCCGAGGCATTTAAAAAACGTATGGCTCGCCCCGTCTGCAAGCGCTTTATGATCGATGTTTGAACAAGTCTGCGCCAACGTATCCGGTCTCAGGGAAAACCCTGGCCAAGATGGAGCTCCGCGCATTTCGATCCTCATAACTTCCTCGGCGGCTTGCGCCATTTTTTTAACCAGGATTTCGAAATGCCGTTCGACAGTCAGGCCATCTTTCACAACCACATGCAGATATCTTCAGCAGCGTCCGCCAGCGGCGATCGTTGCTGATTATTTGGTTATGCTTGGATTATCGAACCCAAGCCGTTTTCTTTGTAGGGACGGCCGCTTTGCAACACAGCCCACACGATACGCGCTAACTTTGCTGCGAGTGCAACGATCACTTTGTTCTTGTGAGCGCGACCAAGTAGACCCCGTAACCAGTCGCCAAGAGGCGTCGCAGATGATCGTGTCCCGCCGGGTGGTGTAGGTTGTGGAGGGTAGCAAAGGCGAGTGCCCGCGCGCTTCCATAGCGCTGTAGCGGGTGATCGGCTTTGCGGGCGGCCACCAGTGTTTTCCGTTAGGGTCGGGTTGTTGAAGACCAACCTGACGGAAAGATCACCGATGACCAAAGACATGATGGACGTGCGCTCGCTTGTTGAGAAGAGCGCGGATGCAGATTTATTGCGTGAGATGATCGGTTTTGCCGCCGAGCGGCTCATGGAGCTGGAGGTCGGCTCAGCCACAGGTGCCGATTTCGGCGACAAGAACCCGTTGCGGCTTGCTCAGCGCAACGGCTACCGTGACCGTGATTGGGAAACCCGAGCTGGGACCGTGGAGCTTCGCATTCCGAAGCTGCGCAAGGGCAGCTACTTTCCGAGCTTCCTCGAACCCCGCCGCATGGCAGAGAAGGCTCTGACGGCGGTCATCCAGGAAGCTTATATCCAGGGCATCTCGACCCGTTCAGTTGACGACCTGGTCAAGGCCATGGGGATGAGTGGCATATCCAAAAGCCAGGTGAGCCGTCTCTGCGAAGAAATCGACGTTAAGGTGAAAGCGTTCCTCGACAGACCGATCGAAGGCGACTGGCCATATCTATGGGTCGATGCGACCTACCTCAAAGTCCGACGCGGCGGACGGGTTGTCTCTGTCGCTGTCATCATCGCCGTCGGCGTCAACAGTGATGGCCGGCGCGAGGTCCTGGGTATGGAGGTTGGCACGTCAGAAGCCGAACCGATCTGGACGGAATTTCTGCGCAAGTTGAAACGCCGAGGATTGCGCGGCGTCAAGCTTGTCATCTCCGATGCCCATGAAGGTCTCAAAGCGGCCGTGACCAAGGTTCTCAATGCCACCTGGCAGAGGTGCCGGGTTCACTTTATGCGGAACGTCTTGGCGCATGCCGGAAAGAGCGGTCGGCGGGTCGTCTCCGCCTTCATCGCAACGGCCTTTGCCCAGGAAACACCGGAGGCGGCCAGCGCTCAATGGCGTAGTGTCGCCGACCAGATCAGGCCGAAAGTGCCAAAACTTGCCACCATCATGGACGATGCCGAAGACGATGTTCTGGCCTACATGACCTTCCCGAGAGAGCACCGGGCAAAGCTACACTCGACCAATCCGATCGAGCGTCTCAACGGCGAAATCAAGCGCCGCACTGATGTGGTCGGTATCTTTCCCAACGACGAGGCAATCGTCCGTCTTGTCGGGGCGCTGCTGCTCGAACAGAACGATGAATGGGCCGTGCAGCGCGCCCGGTACATGACCCTTGAGACCATGGCCCAAATGAGCGATGATCCCCAAATCAGTTTGCCAGCAGTGGCTCGCTGATATCCCCTCCGACCTCAGTCGGAAAGCACGGCAATCAGCCGCGACCTACACCACGTCCAGGGGCACGATCTCGCAGATTTGGAAAGCATTGGAAGAGCTGCGCGCGCGCCGTGGATGATCATCTTTCTTAGATATCCATTTCCTCGTTTGGTGATACCAAGCAATTTCGGTTTCCCCCCGGTTGTTATCTGTCGTGGCACAAGGCCTAGCCAAGCCGCCAGGTCTCTGCCGCGTCCAAAGGTTTGCGCATCCCCAACTGACGCAACCAACGCAGTTGCGTTCAGAGGTCCAATGCCGGGGATAGTGGCTAGAAGCCGGCATGGCTGATCAGACCGGGCATGGGCTTTGAATTCATCGTCAAATGCTGCGATGCGGCGGTCCATCTCACTCCACTGTGCACGCATATCCGCTATGAGGGTTATTGTCCGGCGACTGAGGGTGGGCTTTCCTTCATCAGTTTTCATGTCAAGCCAGATCTCGAGCTTACGACGACCTTGCGGAACGGTAAGGCCGCGCTCCAAGAGGATCGCTCGCAGTTGGTTGATCAAAGCAGTCCGTTCCGCGACGAGACGGTCACGCGCACGGTGGAGGGTCTGCATATCCAACTGGTTTTCGTCCTTGATTTCCACGAAACGCATCGTCGGACGCGTAGCCGCTTCCGCTATTCCCTCTGCGTCGCGGTCATCATTCTTTTGAGCCTTTATGTAAGGACGCACATATTCGGGTGACATCAGACGAACATCATGACCTTGAGACTGAAGTTGCCGACCAACATGGTGGGCGCCACAGCACGCTTCCATCGCCATTATGCACGTCGGCAGAGTTGAGCCGAGTTTGATGACACCCTCTCGACGCAACCGTCGCCGAAGTACGACTTGGCCACGCTCGTCAAGTCCAACCACACTGCAGCTATTCTTTCCAAGATCAATTCCTAACACAGCTATCTGCATTGCTCTGCTCCTTGTTAAGTCTCTTCATGCAAAATGCACGATGTGGGAGGGAGGGGCGAGCCATTCCATAACTTCACCGCCGCTGTGGCAGAAATCGCCGCCGGTCCCGCCAAGGGCAAAGTGATCGAAATCTGGTTTCAGATGCTATGAGGGCGGACACCAGCTGACCTCCAGGTCATAATGCGGCGTCCACAAACTAAGGAGCCGATCATGTCATTTACCAGTGATACTATCCTCGTTGCTCTCGAACTCAGTAACTCCCTGTGGCTTGTTGGCACTCGCGAGGCGGGTGCCCGGAGCAGCCAGATGCACCGCGTCAGTGCTGGCGATACCGCGACGCTACTGCGGTTATTGAATGGGCTGCGGGCAAGCGGACAGGAGCAAGGTACCCTGTCGCCCATTGCGGTTTGCTTCGAGGCGGGACGTGATGGATTTTGGCTTCATCGTCTACTGATGGCGCAAGATATTCCGACGTATGTGGTGGAGCCAACGAGCATTCTGGTAAATCGAAGGGCGAAACGAGCAAAGACCGATCGTCTGGATGCCGAAGGAATGTTGCGTGTTCTCGCCGCCTACATCGCAGGAGATAGCCAGATATGCAGCATGGTGCGCGTACCAACCCCTGATGAGGAGGATGGCAAACGGGTGCATCGAGAGCGAGATTATCTCGTGCAGGAGCGAACTCGGATCGAAAATCGCATATCAGCTCTCCTTTTCACCCAGGGTATCCGCGCACGGCCATCACTGCGCAGCTGGGAGCGAGACATGGCGCTTCTTGAGACCGGCGACGGACGCAAGCTGCCACAACATCTTACTTCGGAGTTGAACCGATTACGTCGCCGCCTGGTCCTTGTCCGTGAGCTGATCAGCGAGCTTGACAACGAGCGCGATGAACACCTGACGGCTACGTCAGGCGATGCGATCACCACGAAGGTGACCGCTCTAAGCGAGATTTATGGCATTGGTGACAACTTCGCAGCGGTGCTGACACGCGAGGTCTTCTATCGCCATTTTGGAAATAGAAAACAGTTGGCGAGTTACGTCGGCCTTGCGCCCATGCCGCATCAAAGTGGCAATGTCGATAGAGACCGGCGCATCGGTCGAGCAGGCAATGCTCGAGCGCGAAAGACATTGGTCCAGGCAGCTTGGCTTTGGCTGCGGTATCAGCCGAAAAGTGACCTCAGTTCGTGGTTCCACCAGAGGGTCGGCAATTTGAAAGGGCGAGCCCGCCGCATCGCGATCGTCGCGATGGCACGCAAGCTTCTGATCGCGCTCTGGCGCTATACTGAGAGCGGCGAAATCCCGGCCGGAGCCGTTCTCCGAGCAGCATAGAAATCACAGCCAGCATTTGCTGGCTGTGCGAGGAGCACGACCGTCTTCCTCACTGGTCTAAAAAACCGCGTTTCAGGTTGGTCGTGCTCAATGGGGCTTGCCTCGTGCATGAGGCATTATGGTTACAGGTTCCACGTTGAACCCGACCGCATGTAAGGTTACGCAGCCAAGGCTGCCGCACAGCGCCGCCCCAAACTCGCAATGATTGTCTGGAATTGGAGGGTGGAAAAACATGGCAAGATAACGGTTGACGCGCGAACTCTCATGTAAGGATGAAGCCCGGATAGGCCAGAAGAACAAGATCACCCGCCGCTGGGCCAAGCGGGGAACAAGGCGGTCCGCACCGCACGACCAGCGAACCCGATCGGCCTATATCTTCGGTGCCATCTGTCCCAAACAGGGCAAGGCTGCCGCTCTCGTCATGCCGTGGTGCGACACCCATGCCATGAACCAGCACCTCATCGAGATATCCCGCAATGTCGCCGATAACGCACACGCCGTGCTCATCATGGACCAAGCCGGATGGCATATGTCCAACAATCTCGTCGTCCCAGGAAACATCACCATCCTGCCACTGCCGCCCAAATCACCTGAATTGAACCCCGTTGAAAACATTTGGCAATTCATGAGGGACAACTGGCTCTCAAACCGCGTCTTCAAGTCCTACGAGGATATCGTCGATCACTGCTGTTACGCTTGGAGAACGCTCCAGCAACGTCCATGGAAGATCATGTCAATTGGCCGACGCCATTGGGCGCAAGGGTTCTGATCAATGACAGTTGGTATGAGCGACATCGAAGTTACGACTTCACCGGCCACAATAGAGGTTGTGACCCATCCTTTCCTTTTTCTACAGAGTAAGCGGATGCATCAAATTCGGCCGGCAGCAGCAAAACGGTCGGCACCAGGGCATGCATCTTACCCTCAGAAAGAAAGAACCGTGACCGCCAGGCAGAAAGCATCCTTCAGCCGCAGGCGCGCTCGATGCTTTCATTCACGAATTCAACAACCAGCGACCACAGAAGCGCTCGACATGAAAGCCCTTGCCGACATCTACAAGGTATCGACAAGAGCATATAGCGGCTTGCTGGACATCAAATATCCCTTCCATGATCGCGATATCCTGGTGACCAACTGCGGCCGTATCTGCATGCATCGCAAGAAGATAAACATCTCAACCGTCGAAGGAAGTCGGCATCTGGCTCGTCAGCTTCATGCAACATGATCTGGGATATGTTGATCTGCAACAGAGAATTTAGCAAACCATCGACACCCGGTTCCGCAGCACGAGGTTGTCACCTGTGTCTCCGGGTCGAACAGCTCGTGGGATCTGTCGCCTTGAACGGATAAGAACTTACGACCTGCAAATCTCCACTGAGCTCATCACGCTTAGTATCCATCATAGTGTTCTCTATGATGGATAGGAAAGCAAAGAATGAGAAGTGATTGCGAGCTATTGCTGCAGTCCAATAATGTGAACCTGGCGATCCGTTGATCAAGGCGCCGAGTTCATCGATACAGAATTAGACCGAAAGAGCGGCGGGTTGGCCTTGAGCAGTTAAACATATGCCGCCCGGATCAAATCGGCGGCCCTCTCTCCAATAGGCTTGCTCGCAAACCGCAGTGGCGTCGCCTGATCCCTGTAACCCTTTTCGCCGAGGCCGAAGGCGAGAAAGGCAAGATGACGAGGACGTGGTTCTCGCACCGCGACGATCCGATATTCACATGGGCGGGCCTCTGGCGCGTCAGCGATGAGTGGGGCCTGTATACAGCGGCGTGATGACCGACGCGAACGAGGCGATCAAGCCTGTCCACAACCGAATGTAAGTCCTTCTCCAGCAGCTCTAATACGAACAATGGCTTCAAGGTAGCTTCGAAGAGGCACTCGCATTCCAGAAGCGGGTGTTCCCGCCGAATTGATCGTGTTGGATCGCACGAGCGAACTATGGTCCCGAAGGAAGGCGTCCGATACGCCAACCCTGTGGTAAGCAGCGCTACCGCAGCAGCCCGTCGAGGTCGAACTCGGCCCAGTCGTAGAGAGATACGGAGACGTCCTCCGATTTCGTGCTCGCCGACGAATTTTCGGACTGCTTTTACAAAGAGCGCATCAACTTCGCCTTGAACTCCGCCCGACGGCGGTTCTCGCCGCCGTAGCGATGGCGTCCTCTCTCCATTCGTCGACCGCGCCGCTGTCCAAGAGTTCTTCGACGACCTTGGCGTCAAAGACATGGAAGGCAATCTGGCGCGCACGGCCCGCCAGTCTCACAGTCCTTGTTCCCGCGCTGGGTAGGCGCCCGTCCGCTTGCCAGCGGTGCCTCTCGGCGGGCCTGATTGTCCTGAATCTCGCGGGAGATCATGGGGAGGGTTTCGATGTCCTTCATCGCCGATGAGACAATGCCGACTGCGGCCTTGAATTCGGACTTTGCATCTGGGGGCATCGAGAAAACGCGCTCCCCCGCTTCGAGAACCATCAACTTCTTCGACGACACCGGGAGCCACGCCCGCATGTCCGGGAATATACCGCGCGAGCGGACGGACAAACGAACGTTGCCCTTGATGGAATGGCCCACGTTCTCAAGAGTTCGACGTCGTTCTCCGGCCTTTTTGGCATGGATTGCAAATGGGTTCAGCATCTGTTTAAGTAAACGGGGGTCGGCATCGGCTGGCGCGAGGATAGAGGGCCTCGAAACAGTCCGCATACGGCATATTCTTCGCGAGACGCCTGTTGTAGTCCAACGCTCCGTCATCCCACCAGACCTCACCTCGCTCGCTGAAAGCTGATTTTGCATCGTTTACTCGGCTCCGCGCTTCTACAGTGGCATCATTTTGGTACTTGACGTGCGGACTGCCCTGCGCGCTGACATGAGGTCGCCGACAAATCGCGCCCGGTCCTCCGCCGATAGGCCCGAGTTGCTCTTTCGCCAGAGGCAACCTCGGACAACGAAGTATCTGCCGTCAGGTAGCTGGGTAGCCGTCCGCCTTCGCCTCTATCGCCCTTACATCCGCGGCATCCGTCACCGCAACATCGACGTTCCATGGCGGTCGGACGCGGCTTCGATCTGGGCCATCGACGCGCTCATCCGCAGTTCCAGGCCTGCGGGATGGTAGAGGACATCGACCGATCCCATCGAACCAAGGCTCGACTTGATCAGTCTCGAGCCGAAACCCTTGTGTTCCGGAACCGCCACCACTGGACCGCCTGTCTCCGACCATTTTAGGTGAAATGCTTCCCCGTTGTCTTCAAGGGCGACCGACCATTCGATGTCTACGTACCCGTGGTCATTCGACAGGGCTCCGTATTTCACGGCGTTGGTCATCAACTCGTGCAGCACGAGGCCGAACGACATTGCGGCTTGTGGTCCAAGTACGACCCTCTTTCCACGAACCCGTATGCGGTCGCTGTCTTGCATGCCGATGTTGCATACGGTGTTGGCAACGACATCGTTGAGCGCTGCGCCTCGCCAGTCGTCCTGCGTCAGGACATCGTGCGCCTTGGCGAGCGCTGCCAGGCGGGCATGGAGCTTCTGACCCGCATCTTCGACCGACGACGCGTGGCGCAAAGACTGCGTCGTGATCGCCTGCACCACGGCAAGGGTGTTTTTGACGCGATGCGCCAGTTCGTGCATCAGCAACTTCTGTGTCTCTTCGGCCCGCTTCCGATCGGTGATCTCGACCGCCGCACCCGAGAACCGAATGGGTGCTCCCGCACCGTTCCTGATCAAACGTCCACGAGCATGGACCCAGCGAACACCGCCGTCTGGCTGAACAATCCTGTATTCGGCCTCGAAGGTCGGTTGACCGCAAAACACCCTTGCAAGTTCGGCTTCGAACTCCGGCATGTCGTCGGGGTGGAAGTTCCGGGTGTATTCCTGGAGTGGTGCTCCAGCTACCGCCCGCTCTGGTTCGACCGTATAAATTTCGGCGAAATTCGGGTCGGCGTAAATCAGGTCCGTTTTCAGGTCCCAGTCCCAGATGCCTACCATCGTTGAGGCACCGAGAGCGAGTTGGAGGCGCTCCTCGCTTCTCGCAAGCCTGTCCTGCATCGCCTTGAGTTCCGTGATATCCAGGGATACCCCACACATCGCCACTGCCTGTCCGTGCTCGTCGCGAACAAGCTGACCGCGCGCAAGCACCCACGAGATGGTATCGTCGGGACGGACGACGCGGTACTGGACATCATAGTCAGCGCCGTTCTCCATCGTTTTGTTAACAGCCGACAGCATCGTCGGCAGGTCATCTGGATGGATGGCGCTCAGGAGATCGTCGTAACTGAACGGATGGCCCCCGTCGCGGCCGAAGTTTTCGCGGCACACGTCAGAGGTGTCGAGGACCATGGTCTTGAGATCGAGTTCCCAGTAACCGAGACTTCCGGCCTTGAGCGTGTCTTTCATACGCCGTTGTGATCGAAGGGCGGCTTCTTCCGCTTTCTTCGTGCCGGTGATGTCGCGAGATATGGACAGGATGCGGTCCGGCTTTCCGTCTTCTCCCAAGATCGGGGATACCTTGACCTCCCACCATCTTGGATTGCCCTTGACGGTGTCCGCCGTGCCGATGAAACCCTGACTTTTGCCAGCCCGTGCGGAAGCCAGAGCGTCCAGAGCCGCCTTGTTGCCTTCGTCCTTCCAAAAATCCGGCCAAGGACAGTTTCGGACGGTTTCGAAATCGTCGACCTCCATCACCCTCATGCCGCCGGCGCTCATGAATGTGATGTTGCCGTCGAGATCGATAACCTTGATGCAGTCGTCACATGCGGAGAGTATTTCCGCCACGAGCGCTACGTCCAGTGTTTCCGACCCGTCGATCACGAGCGAAGTGCGCTGGGATACCCCTGTCATTTCGTCGCCAATCGGTTGGACTCAGGAACAATGGTTTTCAGGGACATCGGCAACCGTTTCATCATGGAGTGCGGGGGTAGCCGGGCAACGGCGGTATATGTTTTTTCACGTAAGATTGCCAAGCCGCTAACGCAATAAACGAGCGGTGCTGCAAACTCGTCTTTTCCGGTCGGAAGCGGCCAGTGTCAGGCCACCGACGGAGCAACAATCAGGCTTGGCGGAGCGGCCAATCCGACGTCGCCGCGCAGGTGGCGTGCGATGTAGTCAAGAGCATTCTGGAGGCCGTTCATGGTGTAGGGCTTCTCGATAACACCGAGCGCCCCGACAAAGTCTTCGGGAATGCGCTTCAGGTTGCCCGTAACGAACACGTACGGAATGCCGCACTCCGCGAGATGCTTTCCAACGTCCAGCCCCGTGGGTCCGTCCGTGAGATGCACGTCTACGAAGGCGAACTCGGGCTTCTGGTCTTCGAGGATGGCGAGTGCCTTTGTCCTGTTCATAGCCTGGCCGATGACCAAATGGCCCGCCGCTTCGACTTCCTCTTCGAGTTCGAGTGCCAGTAAGGCCTCATCTTCGACGATCATGATTTTCAAACTATGCTCCATGTCAGTTGTCCACCATCAAGGTGACGCTGACCGTTGTCTGCCGACCCTTCACCTCTCGTTCGATCGCAGCCTCGACCTGACGGCAGCAGGTTTCCAGCATAAGTCGCCCGAATTCGTCGTCTTCCTCGTTGACTGCAACCGGATCGGCCGTGTCGGTCACCGCTATGAGGAAATGGCCGTTTGGACGATTGACCGTCAGGTGGATTTCCCCGCCGCCGTCCCGCAACCCGCGCCTAACCGCATCGCCGACGAGTTCGTTGACGATCAGCGCCAGCGGAGAGGCCTTAGCGGCAGGTACCAAGACGGGCGATAGGTCCATCGTGATCCTGATGTCGTCACGTCGGAGCGATCCCACAAGATCGACCACCATATCGCGGGCGAAGTCGGCGACGTCGAAGCGTCCGACATCATTGGAGGTGAAGAGTTTGCGCTGAACCGTGCTGAGGGCCTCTACGCGGTTGAGCACAGACAGAAGGGTATGGCGGACGGTTTCGTCCTTGGTCTTCCTGGCCTGAAGCTTCACAATCGACGAGATGGTCAACAAGTTGTTCTTAACCCTGTGGTCCACTTCGTGAACCAATGTTGTCTTCGCGTTGAGCGCCTGAGTGAGTTCGCTGGTGCGAGCCGCAACTGCAGCTTCGGCCTCCCTGCGCGCCGATGCAGACTGCATCTGCTTCATCTTGTCGTCGGTGAAATCAAGCTGGGAGGCAAAGTAGTAGATTGCCTCGCCGTGTTCCTCAAATACCGGGCTGATGAACAGCGCGTTCCAGAAGGTTGATCCGTCTTTCCGATGATTGACGACATCGATGGCTATTGAACGCTGCTCCTTGATAGCGTCCCTTATCATCTGGACTGCCGCTGGATCGGTCTCTGGGCCCTGAAGAAAGCGACAGTTCCTTCCGACAAGTTCGTCCGCTTCGTAGCCCGTCAGATCGCTGAAAGCCTTGTTGGAGAAGATGATCGGATTGTCGTTCTGGCGGGGATCGGTGATGATCATAGGCATGCGAGTGGCTTTGAACGCCGCCGCGAAGGGGTCCTCGGATGGGTGCTCGGCGAGGAGCTTGTCCCCGGCGCTTTGTGCGCCCCTTTTCGCCGAGATTGTATCGTTCATTGGGATCCCTACTTTATCAATCAGCTGACAACGCATACGCCACCCAAATGTTCCTGGTTGCCGGCCGGGTTCTTCAGAAGCGGATGGCGCGCCCCTCGTGTTTCAGGTTTAGACGACGAAGCTAGCCCGTCAACGCCATGTCCCGCGCCTTGATAGGAATGGAACCATTGCTCCTTACTCGAAGAGCGCCTTTTCCAACGAAAACAACGGATCGAGGCATTTGTGAGCAGATGTTCCCCCTATTTCGTTCATATCCTATGTTCGCCGGAGCATGCATTATTCTTCGACATCGTATAGCCGGTGCCATTTCGAGAATGTAATTATACCGAGTATGTTTGCCGTAGCTTGTCCCCGCAAAATTGTAATATATTCGAATGAGTGTCCGTCAGGATCATTGAAGTAAACGCTGGAGGCTGGCATCCAGGGAAACACGGTGGGCTCCTGGATTTGGTCTCCTGCGCCATTTCGAGGAACAGTGCCCTTTGAGCGCAAGTAGGCAGGAGCCTCGGTGACTTCATCGATCGTCGTCCGAAAAGCAATGTGCAGCTTCATTCGTAAGGGAGAGCTCTGGATGGACCAGAGACCCAGAATGGATCGTTCACGCCCGCCGGTCCACAGGAATGCCACGTTTCGCTCCGGGATAGTGTGCGCCAACTCCAGACCTGCAATGTTTTGGTCGAAATCAACTAAGCTAGCACAGCCTTCTTCTCGGTTGCAGGCAGGGCTTATGGAAAGCGATATGCTGGCACGTCTCGGTGGAGACACGTTCGCTATTTTCATTGACAGCATTAATGACCGGTCCAAGGCCGAAGAGGTCGCGGAACGCCTGCTTGTTTGCCTTTGCACACCCCTGACCATGCTCGGCGGCGAGTTGCTCGTGTCCGCCAGTATTGGTATCGCGATTTTTTCCTGACGATGGCGATAGTATCGACGTTCGTCTTTTAGGCACTGCACTCGTTGGCCCAACTCGACGTCCGGCCCCTCGCCGATGGCGTATCAATGGAAGCGCTACCACTAAGCCACTATCGTCGAGAGCTTCGGTTCGCGAGGTCTTCTAATGCGCTTCATGGCACTTGCTGTAACTGTTTCGGTGTCGCTGAGCGCGCCACGGATCGCATCCGATATGCCTGTGACCACGAAATCAGCGTCGATTTCAGCCGCTGCGACCGGACTTTCCAGCTGGCCTTCGATGCCGGTCATGACGATCCCCACCCGCAGCGACGGCTTCTGTCGTTTCAGGCGACGCACGGCCTGTCTGGCATGGGCCTTGGAGCCAGAATTGAGGAACGCGATGAGGACGGTATTGACATCTGCGAGACGCAGGAGGTTGACGGTTCTGCCACTAATAGCCGAATGCTCCGCCTGAGACACGGTCGCGCCCTGAATGGCCAGGACCTGCGATATCATCGACGCGGCTGCGTCGTCGATCGGGCCCCTGCCACCGATGCAGAGCACGGACTTGCCGTCGCCAAGCGGCAGATGTGGTCCTCCAAGGCTTCGTTCCGGCGTGGCTGGTTCGTTTTCAGCCAGCCCGTCTTCGCCTCCCTCTTCGATGGCAATGTCAGCCAGATTGCCAATCAGCGTCTGCGTCGTCGAAGCAAACAATGTGACCTGCGCTTCTGTCATTACCCCCCTTTGCCGATCCAATTCGCCAAGCCGAAGTGCAGGAAGCCCAACCTTCTCGTAGTAGTCGATCAGATACTCGTTCTCGAGGAAATCTTCGGCGTTGTCCGTTGCCTCGTTCGGGTCGCCGGCAAGCAGTCTTTGGTAGAGCTTCTCCTGCGGTTGGAGGACGGGCTCGTTTCCAAGGAGAACATCGAGGAAGCTGAATTGTGGAACATACCGGCCGAGAACGACAAGGCAGACTGTCAGTGGGGTCGACAGCATAAGGCCGACGGGCCCCCAGAGCCATGACCAGAAAATGGCAGATACGATAATGGCGAGCGGCGACAGACCCGTATGGCTTCCATAGAGCCATGGTTCGACAACATTGTTGCTTATCAGTTCCGTGACGATGAACAGCGCGGCGACCCAGGCGACCAGCGACCATCCCGGGGCAATTGCGAGCGCCAGGAAAAGCGGTAGGGTCATGCCGATAACGGGTCCGATGTAGGGAACGAAACGCAGAACGAGCGTCAGCAGCCCCCAGAGGATGGCGTTCGGTATGCCGAGCAACCAAAGCCCGATCGCAATGGGAAGCGCGTAAAGCGTGTTCACAACCAATTGCATCAACAGGTATTTGCCGACACGCTTGCCTGCATCCTGAAGGGCCGCCGTCGTCCGATGCAGATCTCCCAGTCCGACGAGACGAATGAATCTGTCACGAAGCTCCTCCCGTTCCAACAACATGAAAATCACGAGGACGATGACAAGGCCTGCCGTCGCAAACGGGCTAATCAGCGGCAGGATGAAGTTGCCCAGGGTTGCGACCGGATTGGAGCGCGTGACAATCTCCACCGGCATCGGGTCGCGGCGGCTGGTGGAAGGTGGGGCGTCTTCCTTGCTCTCTTCGGCGGTGTCCTTCATTTCCGAGCCTATGCGCTCAACGACCTTGCTGAGATGTTCAACGACGCCGTTGCTCGACCCCGCCTGGCTGAGGGCGTGGACCTTGCCGACGATGTTGCGCTGATAGGTCGGAATGTTGTCGGCGAGGTTGGCAACCTGTCCGGCGACTATGAAACCGAAGGCTGCGATGACGAGAAAAGCCGTCGCGACCGCTAGAAGGACTGCAGCAATCCTTGGCACGTATCGCTTGCGCAGGAAGCTGACAATTGGAGCGAGCGTAAAAGTCAGCAGAAGGGCGAGCGCCAGCGGAACGAACACCTCCTGCCCAACGTAAAGTATAGCCGCAACGCCGATGAGAGTAAGGATCGTCCTACCCGAAAGCGTCGGGGCTGTCAGGGAACCTGATGCAGTCGCAATCGCCGTTGCTCCGCTGGTTTTAATATCCGTGTCGCCCAATGCCGCCTCCTGCTCGAAGTCTTGTCGCCGACGATCCGGCATCGACGCTTAAATGCGTCAAGGCGGAGACTTATCGAGGCATAGAGCAAAATTTATTCTGAGCAGCCGATGCCGACCGAGGAACCGTCTGAAAGGCAGATCGAAGCAAATCGTTTGAGGGCGAACCACGGCTCCTGGCAGTCGAAAAGAGTGGCCTCCGCCATCGTCGTATCGGGCGCTCTTGAAATTTTTCAGATCTCCGATTTTGCCGCGCATACTTTTTGCAGTCTCGTGCGTTTACGAGCGATTTCCAACGAGCGAGGGTATTCATGCGGCTTTACCAATGTGATGTGAGCGGCTTGCCTCTGTATTTTGACAACCACTTCAGCGTCGGGGCTAACAATGCGCCCGTCGGCTTTGCAGCCGACACGCTAACCCTTCACACCCTGACCAATGCGGGAGACAGGACCTACACAATAGCCTGCCGGCCCGGCGAAGTGTTCCGGCTGTGCTCGAACGCGGCAATCGATGGCAGTAACTGGCTGGTTGCCGCCGACGACACGAACTTTCTCGGCATTCCCGCACGGTACAACCGCGTCATTCCGAACACAAACACGCCTCAGGGCTTCGAGCGCTTCCATAAGATCGGTGCTGCCCAGCGCCATCTTTTCTATTCGATACTCCGTTTCGGCATTCCATGCCCTGACAGGAAAGCTGATCCAAAGCGCGGCCTGGTCTTCGATTTTCTTGACGACGCCGTCGACTCGGTCGGTAACCTCGTTCCCGCGATGACCGGCCACGAGGACGGGTTGATCAATCTGCGGGCCGCCGAGGCCGATGACGTGGTTCGCGAGACTGTTCGGGTGTCCATGGGCGAGCCGTACCGTACGCTGCTTGAGCACTTCCGCCACGAGATAGGCCACTTCTTCTTCGACCAGCTTCTGCTTGAGAGCGACATGCTCGAAGAAGCACGTCACCTGTTCGGAGACGAGCGAGAGGACTACGATGCCGCGCTTAGGAAGAACTATGAGGAAGGCGCACCTGCCGACTGGCAGCAACGGTTCATCTCGACCTATGCAAGCTGTCACCCTGCCGAAGACTTTGCCGAGTGCTGGGCACACTTCTTCCATATCATCGATACGTTGGAATCTGCACGCTCGTTCGGTCTGTCAATCGAGCCTTTCCGCCACCGCGATCTCGATGCCGAGGTCTCTTTCGACCCGTATCGTGCCGATAGCGCGCAAAAGCTTGTCGACGCGTGGATTCCGATCAGCCTGGCGCTAAACACTTTCCAGCGCTCAATGGGGCAGAATGACATCTACCCCTTCGTCATGCCGCCGGCTGTCGTCGAAAAATTGGATTTTATCAATCGCGTAATCGAGGCTGCGCGAGAAGGTACGCTGGGGAAGTCGGTCGCATCACTCGGACAGCCTGCGAATATCCAGTCCGCCGCTGTTTAGAGCGGTTCCCTGACTAATTGAATCTTTGGGGCTTTGCAAATCGGTCCGGGTCTGATTCAAGCTATCTGCCGATGGAGGTCGGCGGATATGTCAAAATTCCTTTCTGTCGATCTGCGCGTTCGTGTTGTTGCTGGGGTTTCTGCTGGTGCAACGCATCGAGAAGCCGCCGAACGTTTCGGTGTGAGTGCCGCAAGCGTCAGTCGCTGGCGAAATTTGCAACTGCGGCAGGGTGATGTGCGGCCTGGCCCGCTTGGCGGGGATCGCAATTCCCGCAAAACCGAGGCGCATGGGGAACAGATCATGACCTGGCTCGCCGAACATCGGGACGGAACCCTGTTTGAACTCCGCGACGCGTTGGCGGAGCAAGGCATCACGATCAGCAAGTCGGCCTTGCACCGCTTCCTTGTCCGGCACGGCCAGACGCGTAAAAAAAGACTGGCCACGCGATAGAGCAGAGCCGGCCCGATGTCTTGGAGCAGCGCCAGCGCTGGTTCGACGACCAATTGGATCTCGATCCCGCCAAGCTCGTCTTTATCGACGAAACCTGGACTGCGACGAACATGGCTCGCAGCCATGGACGCTGCAGGAAGGGAGAGCGCCTGCGAATGGGCTTTCCTCACGGCCACCGCAAGACGACGACGCTGGTGGCGGGTTTGCGCAGCACAGGCATGGTTGCGCCGCTCGTGATCGACGGGCCGATAAACGGAGACTGGTTCGAGGCCTATGTCGCACAGGTGCTGGTTCCGACATTGAAGCCTGGCGATGTTGTCATCCTCGACAATCTTTCCAGCCACAAAAGGCCCGCTGCCCGCGCGTTGATCGAGACTGCCGGTGCACGCATGCTGTTCTTGCCGCCCTACAGCCCCGACTTCAACCCTATAGAAAAGGCATTCTCAAAGCTGAAAGCACTCCTGCGCAAGGCGGCAGAACGCACTGTGGCAGGCCTTTGGGACAGGATTGGAAAACTGATCGACCTCATTGAACCTCAAGAAGCCCGAAACTTCTTCACCTCCTGCGGATATGATCCAGAATGAAAGGGAAACGCTCTAGCGCATTTCTTGCAAGCAATTCTTATCCCCGCCGGCGGGGCGTGGTCTAGGTTCGGGATGCCGCAGGTCAGGCAGGGTCGAAGATCGGCGGCAAATTGGTGCTATTTCCGCTGACTGCTAGGTCAGAGACGAGGCAGGTGCGGTGAACACAGCATAGAGTCCTGCTACGCAAAAATCCAAATGCACGTTCCTCGCACCATTAATTCCTAGGCTGATCAGCCGAGACCCAAAACCACGACGTGCCGGGGGTGTAGCTGGCGGTCCACCAACTTCCCGCCACGTCAACTTGAAGACATCGGTCTCGATCGACCAATGGACTTCGACCTTTCCTCCATCGACCGACAAAGCTCCATACTTGACCGCATTGGTTGCCATCTCGTGCAGCAGCAGTGAAAGCGACAGGGCCGTCCTCGATCCAAGAGTAATGTCAGGTCCGCTCAGCTCAAATCGTTCCGATCCCGTCTGCGGAAGAAGTATGCGTTCGACAAGATAGTGGATATCTGTCGCTTCCCAATTGGTCTGCAGAAGAACATTATGAGCGTTTCCGAGCGCTGCTAGTCTTTGAAAGAAACTTGTGGATGCCGCTGGATCCACCTGCCGGAGGCTCTGCGAGGCAATGGCTTGCACGACTGAGAACGTGTTTTTCACTCGGTGTGCCATCTCCTCCATCAGCAACTGCTTCTGCTGCTCGGCATATTTGATTGCAGTGATGTCGACGGCCGTGCCAGAGAACCGCGGAGGTTTTCCGTCGACCTGCACGAGCTTGCCCTTACATTCGACCCAGCGGACATCCTTCCCGGGAACTGCAATTCGATAGTCGCTGACGAAGTCGGCTCCGAGTTCGAACACATCGCGTATCTTTTCGTTGAGCTGCTGCAGGTCATCCGAATTGACAAACTTCTGGTATTCCTCGACCGTCACTCCGGAGGCCGTTTTTTCCGGGTTCAGACCATACATGGCTGCAAAATTGGCATCACCGTGGATAAGCTCGCTCTCGAGCATCCAGTTCCAGATGCCGACGCCCCCGGAAGCGCCGAGGGATACTTTAAGCCGCTCCTCGCTTTCTACCAGCAGAGCCTCAGCTTCCTTACGGCCTGTGATGTCGAAAAACAGCGCTGAGAAGCTCTCACCCGTCTCTTTTTTGCTTCGCACCTCCAGCCAAAGGTCAAGTTCGGTAACAAAAAACTCAAACGACTGAGACACCCCGGTATCAACCGTGAGCGCGAACCTCTCGATAAGCCACTGAGGGATGTGCGTGGAAAGATCGCGGATAGTCTTTCCGACACAAGTAGCCGAAAGCCCCAAAAGCTCCATGAAAGCCGGGTTGATCTCCATGAAGCGGTAGTCGACAGCCCTCCCGTGGCCATCTCTTATCAATTCGCCGAGAAAGAACCCTTCTCCCATGTTTTCGAAAAGTTCCCGCCAGCGCTTTTCGCTCGCCTTTACCTGATCTTCGGCCACGCGCTGCGCAGTGCGATCACGCAAGATCTTGATGAAGCCGACGGTCGAGCCATCGGCCGCCTGCAATGGCATCATCTCGCCATTTGCCCAAAACCGCTCGCCGCCCTTGCGTAAATACCACCGTTCGTCCGCCCCTCGACCGCGTGCCAAAGCGTTGCTCATCTCGACGTCTGCGACATGTTCAGCCCGATCTTCGGGAGTGAAAAATAGTGAGACATGTTGGCCAAAAGCTTCCTCTCGGCTCCAACCGAGAATTCTATTCGCGCCTTCGTTCCAGTCGGTAACTAAACCTCCGAGATCGAGTACAACGATCGCGTAGTCAACGGCGCTCTCGAACACCGCCCGATATCGCGCTTCGCCGCTTTGGGCCAGTCGACGCGAGTTCGCTTCTGACTGCAACGCCTGCCGTAGATCGAGCTGGGCCATGACCTGCTTGGCCAACACGCGTAGAGTCCTCTGCTGCATCTCGTTCAAAACACGAGGCTCATAATCCAGAACGCAGACTGTCCCAATCGGCAGGTTGTCGGGGGTCTTCAAAACGGCCCCTGCATAGAAGCGAAGATGCGGATCACCAGTCACGAGCGGGTTGCAGTCGAAACGGTGATCCTTCGTGGCATCCGGCACCATCAAGAATTCGTCCTCGAGAATGGCCTTGGCGCAGAAAGAACTGCCGAACGGCGTCTCCCGGACGCCCAGTCCGACCTCCGCTTTGAAGAACTGTCGGCTTTCCCCGATCAGGTTGACGACAGCGATCGGCGTCCCGCATATTTCGGACGCAAGCTGAGCAATGTCGTCGAAGTCCTTCTCGCGGGGACTGTCCATTATACCATAGCGTGCAAGCGCCTCGAGACGAGCTCGTTCTGTAGCTTCGACGTTGACTGCGACTGTGGACAATGGTGGCCCCTGGGATACCAAGACCAACATGGCTTAGCTTTCCGATACACTCATAAGCGGATCTTAGGCGTTGGCAAGCCGGTCGACGCCTCCGTCATACTCACTGAGCAAGACCAGTATCATGGGCGCGTCTGCAAGTTTTGATGGGCTCGCACACATTTTGAGATTAATTCGTCTCTAACAAGTTGAGTAAAAGCTTTGCGCTTGGAAAGATACGAACTGCCGACCTCGCAAAAGAACTTAAAACGTGCGCAAAATCAAAGGTCCGAGGCGGAAAGCATATCTATGGAACTCATTTGCATGGTGGATGTGAATGTATTCAGATCTATGCCTGATGCGCTTGCCTCAACGGTTGTCAAAAAGAGACTTGAGCTCCGTAAAATCGATCTTCGACCGTAACGCCATTGGCTTGGCATTGGCCATCATACCAACCACATGAATCCAACATCCGTTGCGACTGTTTCGAATGCCGCAAATTTGATGGATTGGAATAAAATACGTCTCGACAAGATCGCCTTTGAAGCCAAACGATTCAACTTCTACGAGGATGCTCATTAAAAATCTCTACCCATGCCAATTCCAGGAAATTTAGCCAATCTTATACCCGCCCGCTTCAGCATGACATGCTGTTGACAGCCGTGTCGCTCCAATTCGACACCTCATTGTCTATTGCACCAGCTTCGGTTTGGTACCCTTCGGTGGCTGTGGAGCGCTTGGGGTTTCTGCGGGTGCGAACTTTGCTATGCGATCCGCAAATATCGAAACGTCTTTGCCAAGTCCATCGGTATTTGCAGTGAGAATTTCGGTGATCATCTCGCGCATTCGATCCGCAGCCAGTGCTGCGTCAATAAGACTGGACCCCGCGAGTTGTTCGATAACAGACAACACGGCAATCTGCGTGGTGGCGATCATGGCGAACTGCTTTCGCGAAGCCTCGATGACTGATCGGAGCGCTTTATGAATGTCATCTAAAGTCTCTTTGACGTCGCTCACCGGTCATCCTTTCCTGGAGCACGAGGAAAACAGCTTGTGCACTTTGAATCTGAGAGTGCTGCTTCTGGCACGCTGAGGTATCAAACCATGTAGCATCCGAGGAAGAATGGGCTGAGTGGCCGGCGGCTGTATATCAGAGAGTTGTTCAAACACCCGTCTCATGAATACCAAACCCTCTGAAATAGGTCCGTTAGATGCGTTGCGACAACCCATCCGCGGATCTCGCGGATGGCGAATATGCAGCCACAAAGTTTTTGCTCTCGAGTTTAAGCCCAACATTCTCCTGCACATAAAAGTCTGTCGCGAACGTCAGAATTCTGTCCACTCCTCCTGTTTCAAAGCTGTGTTTCCACGGGAAGTGACCCGTGGCAAGGGCGTCGCCCGTTGCGACTTCATTGCGGACGCTGTTTGGCGAAGTCCAGCTGTTTGCGATCTTGCGCTCCCGCCCAGTTGAAACTGGCTGATTAGCTCACGCAGGTGCCCGGCTTCTGAGGCAAGGGTGGCGCTGGCAGCGTTGCTTTCCTCGACCATGGCTGCGTTCTGTTGCGTAACCTGGTCCATTTGGTTCACCGCCGTGTTGACTTCCGCCAACCCCACAGATTGTTCACGGGCTGATGTCGCAATAGCATCCATGTGTTGGTTGACGGTTACGATGTAACCCTCGATGGTCTTCAGCGCATCTCCGGTCTCGCTCACCAGTTTGACACCGCTTTGCACTTCGAGCGAGGAATTGCGGATGAGTTCCTTGATTTCCTTGGCGGCTTTTGCGGAGCGCTGGGCAAGTTCCCGGACCTCCTGTGCCACGACTGCAAATCCCTTTCCAGCTTCGCCTGCACGAGCGGCCTCAACGCCTGCGTTCAGGGCCAGGAGATTTGTCTGGAAAGCGATTTCGTCGATCACGCCAATGATGTTGGAAACCTGGCTGGAGGATTCCTCAATTTTCTGCATGGCATCGACGGCGTTCGCGACGACCTTGCCAGACTGGGCAGCACTCGAATTTGCTTGGATAGCAACAGATCTAGCTTCTTCGGCACGCTTTGATGAATTAGACACGTTGGCTGTGATCTGATCGAGTGCAGCGGCCGTTTCCTCGAGGGACGCGGCCTGTTGCTCGGTCCGCTTTGACAGATCCTCGGTGCCTTGGCTGATCTCGCTTGTCCCATTTTCGATTTGCCCTGCGACCTGCGCAACGGACCGCAGTGTATCTGCAAGCTGTCCTACCGCACCGTTCAAGTCATGACGAAGGGCGTCGAAATCAGGAGCGAATGCTTCATCTATTTGAAAGCTAAGGTCGCCGGAAGCGAGACGACGAAGACCGCCGGCGAGACCTGTCGTCGCTTCCTGCAAACGGATCTGTGCCGCACTTTCAGCCTCGGCTGTCAAACGAACTCGATCTGCCTCGCCTTGAATCCGCGCGGCTTCAGCCTCATCTTCAAGACGTTTGTTGGAAATTGCCGCCAAGCGGAACACTTCGACAGCACTTGCCATCTCGCCGATTTCATCGGCGCGGCCGACGAAGGGAACGGAGCTCGTTCTATCCCCACCAGCCAGTTTGGTCATAGCCGCCGTGATCTTGGAAATTGGCCGGCTAATGCCTGAAATCGCAAACCACACTGCGCCAAAGATAATCGTAAGAATGCCGCCAATCGCTGCATAGGTGATTTCGATTGTGGATGAGAACTCGACCGCACTGTCACCGGCCGCTTTTGTTGCGCCGTTTTTGTTCACAGCGACGAGCTGGTCAACAAGATCAGCCATCTTGTCGGCAATTGGGGACATTTCTTTATTCATGACCGCCTTGGCGTCATCATCCTGCGAAGCCGCAGAAAATTTGACGAAACGCAGTCCTACCGCGCTGAGGCGTGAAAGATTATTGCGAAGGTCTCCGAGCAGGCCTCGATCATTGTCATCCAGACCAAGAGCTTCGTAGTTCTTGAACTCGTTGGCGATCCGCGCCGTCCCCGTATCGATAGAGGTCTGCGCCTCACTCTGTGTCTTCTCGTCGGATGCTGCGAGATGCTCCAGATATGCCACACGCAAGTCGGATAAGGCTGTATCGATTTCCTTCGCGGTGGCGACGCTTGGCAGCCAGTTGGTCGATATTGCGATGACGTTGTCATTGGTCGCCGTCAGCGAGCGAACTGCAAAATAAGAGAAAGCGACAATTGCAAATGCTACGACGGATAGAACGCCAATCAAGGCGGTTTTGATTTTAGGGCGTGTCACGGGGAAGCTCCTTAACGGCATGGGTGTGCATATCGGCGAAATATGCTGGCCAGAAGCAAACCATCTGCTTAGGTTCAGCTCAAAACACACAGCCATCGTGTGCTATCGAGTTGGAAACATAAGGGGAATATTTCAGACGATAGTTAAATTATACGTAAGATGCAGCTCTGTATCGAACGTCCGCGCAAGTCAGACGCAAACCAAGCCTATGCTGGGTGGTACAAACATGACCTGGTTCGTTTCGTTACGGATGAGATATAGGATTTATGTGATCAATTGGGCCATCACATGGTCAAGCACCTCATAATGAGCAAGTCCCTGACTCCCCGACGTGCTCATTGGGGCAGCTGCAAGGCTGCTGCAAGCCCGCAAATGAGCGGCGCAACTGCACAATCAGTGGGGCGGAGCCGCCGCAAACGGTTTGTCCGGGGCCACAGACTTCATTGCTGGACGTCCATGACTGCATTCGCCGCGAGTCTGAGCCTCTGCCGGTCGGCTTCTAGGTCGAGGGCCAGCTCGGCGCGCGCAAGCGCCTCCTTCGAGTGGCGCAAGGCATTGTCGCGATAACGAGGCTGGGGGAACCTTGCCAGGATAGCGAACACCTTCTGCAGCCTCAGGCCGATCTCGACGAGGGCAGCGCCGTCGCGCGCGATCGGTGTGAAGAGATCGTCGAAGAGGTCGTCCAGATCGATCGCCGGAACATAGATGTCTGGAAAAAGAACATCGCCCTGGACCTTTTCATCGACAGGCTCTGTCCAAACAGCCAGGACGCGCAGCGCCCGTGAAATGACGTCGATCGCTGTGCCTGGGTCGTTAACCGCGGGAGAGAGGGCGCGCGAGGCGATTTCCGCCAGAACAGATGCCCCGAAACGAGGGTCCTGATCGTAGGATCGGGTATCCTCAATGGAAAAGCACTTCACACAGGCGGCTGTGACATGCTCCTTCTCTTGGTTCAGGCCATCAATCCAGGCAATCGGACTTGTCGGATCGACAAGCTTGCCGGGAATCATCCTCACGTAGATACGCACCTTCGATTCCGTGGCGATCGATGACAGCGCATTCGTGTCGAGATGCTGCACATAGCCGATGCGATTGATAAAAATTGGCTTCGCTGATGAAGGGATCTCGTTGGCGTTCGGCAAACGGTTTCCGCCCAGATAAGGCCGTTGGCGCCGAGCCCGCATCGCTTCGATAGCGACCTTTTCGACCCGTTCCGTCGTCTCTGTCACGCGTCCCAGCCTCGACAGATGGTCTATCCAGCGTAGCAGCGTGACAACGATCAGAATGATCACGCCGATCGTTACGACGAACAGCACAACCCGGCCGCTATCTCCATAAGCCCCAGTGCTGAGCGCGATGATGCCCACCAGACTGAACAGGAACGAGCCCATGAATGTCGCAAGGACATTTTGAGTGGTGCTGTCCTCCATGACCAATCTGGTGGCGCGTGGCGTCACATTGCTGGTCGCTGCGGAATATGCCGAGACCATGGTGCTGAGCGAAAATGTCGTCACCGTCAGCATACTGGACGCGATGATTTCCAGAATGTTGTCGACAGCGTCAGCACCGATCTGCGTGGAAAGATGATCTGGGATAAATGGGCCAACGACAATGGCAAGGAGAGCGGTGGCGATCGCAAGAATGGAAAATAGCGTTGCTCTAAACCAGATGCGGCGGGCAATTTGGGAAAGAAGCCAAACCCAGCGAGAATTCATGTAGTTGGATCCAGTTTGAGTGAATAGAAATACATAGTGCACGACGACCAGAAGTCACTGCAGCGGACGATGCCCGGCATACAGTGTCCAAATGTGGAAGTTTCACAAGAAATTACATCTGGGGCGTTGCAGCCTACTCAAGCAGATCCTTTCTGCGGATCGAGTGATGACTATTGGGTCGACCCTAGCCGGATCGGCATTGGTGGCCGCCGCGATCTCGCCATTAAAAAGACCTTCGTCGTGGCTTTGGTTGCCACGCAGATTGCCGCTAATTCCGCTCAATAAGGGGCTGCCTTCGCCCTTCTCCTCCAGCTCGGCCCCAATGTCGCCCATCCAAAAGCTTCAGGCGCGATTAGCTGCCCTATCAAGCAACATGAACTTCTCACCGGGAACAGCTGGTCGGTCCTCGGTGGCGTCCTTAAGGTTGGTCAAAAGCAACCCGACCCTACCGGAGTGCTGATCGTGATCCAGCTCTTATGGCGCAACAAAGGCGGAGGTAGCACCCGGCCTTGACCGTTGGTCCCCGAAGGTCTCAATAATCGGGCCGAAAACAGCCATCTTCCATCTCGAAAACGAGAACGAACCATGCTAGACTTCCGGTTACCGGGAGTGCTTCAACAGTTCGTCGCCATGCACTCGGTTACCCGCAATTGTTTTTCAGTTCCATCCCGCCGCCGTACTGCACAAATAATTCGCTACCTTCGCCTCTAAGCTTTCGACGCATGGAAAATTGCGGCCTGCATCGCCTGAAAAACTTGACGTGACAGCAACCCCGAAGGCCCCCCAATCCGCAGGTCAGTTTTGCTCGAGCCGCAGGCGCAGCATCTCCAGGAAGGGGATGTTCTCATATTGATCAGGCTGGACCATGTCCCAGGCAACTCCGGAGGGGCGCGGCATATCGTTGTGGGTTGCAATCAATTCGTGCTCGGTGGCGATGTAGTCGAGAGGGCTGTCATGGGCAAGCATGGTCATCTGCTCCTCGGGCACCAGCTGGGATGAATGAATGCTGGTCGCCATCGGCGTCTCCGGTCCGATGATGCCCAGTTCTCGGAAGATGCCGGTTTCAAGATCGGCGAAGCCCGCGCCCTTGCCGGTTCGGCCGCCCGAGCGGCTGACGGCCACCGAGCCGACGATGCAGAAATCAAGCTTCGGCACATCGTCGAAATCGATGCGCTCCCCATGGGCCATATAGCCCTCGGCGGTTGCCGCCAATTCGAAGGTCACGCCCTTTTCGATCAAGTTTGCGGGGTCGATGCGCAGATAGGGAAAGGATTTTGTCAGCTCGGGAACCGGGCAGAACAGGGTCTTGCCGTCGTAAAGCGCCCGCATCCGCAATGGGATCTGCGGCGGGTCCGGATTGCATTTTACCATGCGTGCCGATTTCCAAGCATCCGTCTGAGCCAGCCTCCAGGCGGCCAGGTCGGCGCCCACAAAGTTCGGGATGTGGCTGACTGCAGGGCCGATGGCGACTCCTGTTTCTTCGAGGAGATGCCAGATAGCGTTGCGCACTTCGTCCTTTTTCAGGCTGCGCCCAGCCCAGCGTCCATGATCGTTCATTCCTGAATTCCTTTTCCGTTTCCAAGGGGTTCGTTTATGTCAGCGGCGACACCTGTCATGGCCGACAAGCGCGTCTCGTCGAAGGCGGCGATGTCGCCGATCACCTGGATCAGACGCTCCGCGGCACGTTCGACCAGCGCATTTCCTTTTTCCACTGTTGCCTGCCGCGCATCGCCGGAAGCACCCGATGGGTGCAGATCCTGCATCATCCAGCCGAAGCCTGCCATGCGGCCATTGCCCGGATCGGTCTGCAGCAGCGAAAACGCTGTTTCCAGGTCTTTGGCGCGGGAGGGAAAGTCGGCGATATGGTCGGTTGCGACGAGATGCGGATAGAGATGCAGCATCATCGAGGTTTCGATGGCGCCGCCATGGATGCCGAAGGCGATTTCATCGTCGCTGAATAGTCCTTCCGGATAGCCGGCATCGAACCAGCTGGCGTAAAAGGCCATGGCGCCGAACCGCTGGCGCAGCATAAGCGCCGTCGGCTGCAACTGCTTGACCTGGCCACCATGGCTGTTGAACAGCAATACTTTGGTGATGCCGGCCCGCAGGGCGCCTTCCAGCACCGTTCCCCAAATCTCCATGGTCGCAGCCGCCGTATGCGACAGCGTGCCGGGAAAGCTCAGATGCTCCATCGAATTGCCGATCATTTGTTCCGGCAGGATGACGACGGGCATATCGGGCGCCATGCGCTCGATTGCGTGGGCAAGAATGCCGCGATTGATCAGCGCATCGGTGCCGACAGGCAGATGCGGGCCATGCTGCTCGACCGCCGCAACCGGAAGGATGGCGATCGTGCCGGGCGGCAGCGCCGCGATCTGGCGCGTCGACAGTTCGATCCAGTAACGGCAATCAGACATGGGCGACCTCCGCCAGTTGGGCTGCAAGATCGCCAAGCGTCAGCGCGTTGACACGCTGTACCTCGGCTGTGACATCAAAGTCGAGATCGTCCGTACCGAAGGCCGCCGCGACGGCGCCGGCGAACATGGCGATAGTGTCGCTGTCATTGCCGCCATTGACGGCCGCAAGAATGGCCTGCCAGGGCGAAAACTCCGCCGCGATGACGAGACCGAAAGCCACGGGAACGGCTTCCACCATGGCTACGCCGTTGCCGATCACCGCTTCGAGCTCCGTCATTGCCGCCCGCGGGCGCCCGATGAAGCACCGGCCGATATCGACGGCCATTTCCAGCCGCCGTACCAGGTCGGCGCCGCCGGTCACGCGGCCGCTGCGTTTAGCTTCGGCCTCGCCGATCCGTGCTGCTTTTATGGCTGCGTCCAGCAAATTGTCGCGGTTGCCGCCGCCAAGGCCGTGGGCAATCGCACCGGCAATGGCGGCGGCACCTGCGTAGGCGATCTGCGTGTTGTGGGTCGGTGCGGAAAACGTCACGGCGATTGCGGCCGCGCCTTCGATGTCGCCTGGTCGGATGCATCCCGCCACCGGCGCCCGCATGGCAGCACCGTTCGAGGTGCCGAAGACGCAGGAATAGACTCCGGGATCGGCCACATCCTGCGGCCCGGTGCCGAATTGCAGCTTTTCCAGCGCGATCCGTGTGGTCGGGCCCGCAAACCGGGTAAACATTTCCGTGTCCGTGGTCCACAGAAGCAATCCGTCTATGGCATCGTTCAGTGTCGGATTGCCCTTGGCGCGGATGGCCATTTTCGCCATGCACAGCATCTGGGTTGCGTCGTCGGTCAGGCGGCCGGGCTCCAGACCCCGTGCAAATGGTGCAAGCAGCGGCGGCGGCGTCAGCCTGGTGACGGGGCCGCCGAAGACCGCGCCAATTTCGTCGCGATGCATGCCCTCGGTGGCGGCGCCCAGCGCGTCGCCGACGCAGGCGGCCAGCAGAACGGTGTGAATGTTGGAAACCAGTGTCAATTGAGCCTCGTCGTCGTCGGTGTCATGTCGGATGCCGCGGCGGAAAGTGCGGCAAGATCGAAGGTGCGTCCGGCCAGAAACCAGCCGGAGGCGCAGTTGGCCATAGCGGCGGCATGGAAGGGCGCGTGGCTTTCGGCGAGCGCCAGTGCAAAGGTGGCAATGAAAGTGTCCCCGGCTCCTGTCGTGTTGTCCGCTTTGACGCGCCATGCTGGCAGATGCGCCAAGTTGCCGTTGGCGGCGACTACCACGCCTTCGGCGCCCAACGTCACGCAGGCAGCGCGCCGTCCCTCCGAAAGCTTTGCGGCAAAAGCATAGGCAGCATCGACGTCGCGGCTGCCCATGCGGGCCGCCAGCAGCTGCCCGTTCGTGCAGATAACGTCGATGTCGCGGACCGCCTCCATCGCGGTATCGAAACCCCAACGGTCGACTTCCGGCCATTCCAGGTCGAGCAGTGACAGGCCACCGACAGCGCGCACCCGCTCGGCGGCGAGCCGGACCGGCTGCGGATGGAACATATGAGTGACGAGAATGGCGCCCTTTTCGAAATGCGACTGGGCGCCGTAGCGCATCAGCCATTCCTCGGGGATCGGCACGAGAATGATCGCCTTTTCTCCGGTATCGTCGATGATCAGCACGGCGACGGGCGTGCGCTCGCCGGAAAGGCGCAGCACCGAATCCGTGCGGATGCCGGCTGCCTCGTACGCTGCGATCAGCTGGTCGCCGGCCGCATCTGCGCCAACGGCAGTCTCCAGCACCACTTCGGCGCCAAGCCTTGCGGCCGTCCTCGCAACGAAGGAAGCCGGGCCGCCGGGAAGGAATTCAGTCTTGCGCGTGAACACCTTCTCGTCATGGCGAGGAAGGTGCGGCACGAAATACAGGCTGTCGAGCACGACGACGCCAAGCACGTGGAGGGAAGCAGGCATCAGGCGATCTCACTCATTGGGGTTGTGTGGAGGCGAAACCCGGTTTCCGGGTCGAAGACCGGCGGCATGGCATCCGGCATCAGAACGCCGATGTCCGGTCCGGTGAACGTCATGGTCCCGGTCGTGCGCACGAGAACCGTCTGGTCGCCGATGGCGACATGCGCCAGCCTGTCGCTGCCCATATATTCGACTGTGCGGAGAGTGCCCGGCAGACTGTGCCGCGTATCGCGCGGCACCAGCATCAGGGACTCCGGCCGAAGCGCCAGATGAAGGGCACGGCGATTGAAGGTGCCGAGTGCTGCTCCGACCCCTGACGGCGGCGACCAAACGATGTCGCCGTCGAGCAGGATCTCCCCGGTTACGGACTTCCTGACGAGAAAGAGACTGGCCGGAGGACTGCCGACGAAAGCGGCGACGAAGGCCGTCTGCGGCTGCTCGTAGATCACTTCCGCTGTATCGTGCTGGAGCACACTGCCCTGTGAGAGAACCGCGATCCGGTCGGCCAACGTCAGCGCTTCCGCCTGATCGTGGGTGACCATGATCGTGGTAAGGCCGGTGCGCTCGTGCAGTTCACGCAGTTCGACGCGCACCGAGTTGCGCAGCACCGCATCCAGGTTGGAGAGCGGCTCGTCAAGCAGGAGCAGTCGCGGCTTGATGGCGATGGCGCGGGCGATCGCGACGCGCTGCTGCTGCCCGCCTGAAAGCTCGGAGGGTCGGCGCTCGGCATAATCGCGCAGCCGCACCACGTCGAGCGCCTCGTCGACCAGCGGTACGATCGCACGCGCATCGATCTTGCGCATCTGTAGGCCGAAGCCGACATTTTCACGCACGCTCATATGCGGAAACAGGGCATAATTCTGGAACACCAGGCCGATATCGCGCTTCCACGGTGGCAGGTCGGTGATATCTAGGCCGTCAAGCACGATCTTTCCGCCATCGGCGTTCAAGAGGCCGGCGATGATCCGCAGCAACGTGGTCTTGCCGCAGCCGCTCGGGCCGAGCAGCGCCAGAAACTCGCCGCGCGACACGCCGATGTCGATCGCCTCCAGCGCCTTGGCCATGCCATAGCGTTTGCCAATTCCTTCGATCGAAAGATAGTCGCTCATGGTTTCCCTCCGCGGACACGATCGGCTCTGGCAAGCCGCGCAAGGCCCGACAGGCCGACCCTGATCGCCTCCTGATGTCCGGCGCCAGAGCGGTGCGCCTCGCCGGTCACGACATTGTCGCCGACCGAGCAGACGGATCCGCCACGGTGGCCATAAAGCCGGGCGAGAGTCAGGATGGCGGAGGTTTCCCGATCGGTGTTCAGAATGCCGGCGCGGCGCCAGTAGTCGATGATGCCCGCATGCTCGTCCTGCAGATAGCCGCCCGGTCCAGGGCGCCCCCATCCGGTATATTCGCTATCGCCCGAGCGGGTTATGCCGATATGGTGGGGGCTCGCGATGTCGCGGGCGGCATCCGCCAGAAATCCCACCAGTTCATGGTCGGCGACCGCCGGATATTCGGCCCGCACATGCGCCTTGCTCATGCCCTCGTCGCGCACGGCACCGGCGCTGATCACCAGATCGCCGACCTTAACCCTGTCGCTCCAGGCGCCGCAGCCGCCGATACGCAAAACGGCGCTGGCGTCTGTATAGTTGAACAGGTCCATCAGCGCCAATTCCACCTCCGGCGCGCCGCTTCCGCCGGACACGACGCTGATCGGCACGCCCTCATAGGTGCCGGTGACGGTGGAAAACAGCCCGGTCAGCGCCACGGTTCGCGCATCGTCGAGAAATGAGGCGATGTCGCCGTCGCGGCCGGCGGCCGATACCGTCAGCGGATCGCGGACGGCGAGCACCACGTAAGGGGCGACGTCGGCGCGCTGAAAGCCCGTCAGGGTCGGAATGCCGTCGCGGGCGAACTGGGGCATGGTGGCTTCGTAAGGATAACCCATGTCTAAACTCTCCTGGACCATTTGAAGATAAATTCGCCGAAAACGACGACGAGGAGGATGACGCCGATGATCATGGCGCCGACAGCCAGTGTGATCGGGTCGATGCCCTGGCCGCGCAGCTGCGAATAGAGCCGTACGGGGAAAGTGATCCAGGCAGCACCGGCGATGAAGGTGGAGACGATCACATCGTTGAACGACACTAGGAACGAAAAAGCGGCACTGACGAGAAGCCCCGGCAGCACCAGCGGCAGCGTTACGCGCCTAAAAGCCGTCAAAGGCGGCGCGCCGAGGCTCTTTGCGGCCAGTTCAAGATTGGGATCGACTTGGCCAAGCGTGGCGATCATGATGCGGACCGTAAACGGCAGCGTGATCGTCGCATGCGCCAGCACCAGCCCACTGAGCGACCCGCTGATACCAAGGCGCGAATAGATCTGCAGGAGCGCGATGGCCCAGACGATCAGCGGAAGCGTCAGCGGCGCCAGCAGGATCACCTCGAAGACCAGTTTGCCCTTGAGGTTGCCCCGCACCAGCGCGATGGCCGAAAGCGTGCCAAGAACCAGCGAGACGATGGTGGCGAGTGTGCCGATGAGCGCGCTGTTTAGGAGCGCCCGCTGGTATTCTGCACTGGCAAAGGCCGCCTGAAACCAGCGGGTGGACAGAACCTGCGGGGGAAAGCGGAAGAACTTGCCATCGTCGAACGCCGAGAAGATCAGTACAATGATCGGCGACATCAGGAACACGAAGACGAGTGCCGTTAGGATCGTCCAGAGGACATGGATGCTTCGCGACTGTCTCATGCGACCGCCCTTCGATGCGCCATCCGCTTTTGCGCAAGCGATGCAGCAAGCGCGATCAGCGCCAAGATCGCCAGCATCACAACGGCAAGCGCCGAGGCGAACGGCCAGTCTAGCACCAGCGAGGCCTGCTGGAAGGCCATGGTGGAGAAGGTTGCGACCTTGCCCTGCCCGAGGATCTGCGGCGTGACGAAGGAGGTCAGTGCCGCGCAGAACACCAGCAGGGCGCCGGCCAGCAGACCCGGCATCGACAGCGGCAGGAGAACGCGCCGCCAGACGTTGCGGCGCGATGCGCCAAGGGACATCGCGGCATCCTCGTAGTCGGCAGGAAGCCGGTCGAGCACGGTGACGAGCGGCAGCACGGCGAGCGGCAGGAAGGACTGCACCAGTCCAATCAGAATGCCCGTGCTGTTGCCAAGAAAGGAAATCGACTTATCAATCAGCCCCAGCGCCTTCAGCGCGCCGTTGACAACGCCGAGCGTGCTCAAAAGATTGACGAGGCCGAGCGTCGGCAACAGGGCGCCGCTCACAAGCGGAATGAGCATCAGCGCCATCAGCAGTCCGCGGGCACGGCCGGCTTTCTTTACCATGAAATAGGCGACTGGCAGCGCGATGGCGAGACAGATCAGGGTGGTTGCGGCGCTCAGCCACAGGGTTGTCAGAAGCCCGCGCAGATAGAGATTGTCCCCGAAGATGCGCTGGTAGTTAATCAGCGTGAGCTGCGTGTCCAGCAAGAGAGAACCCGGCTTCTGCGTCCAGAAACCCATGACCAGCAAGAGGATGAAGGGAACGAGAAACACGCAGCCGATCAGAAGCGTCGCCGGCGCAAGGAGGAGATAGGCAAGGGGACGGCTGGACATGGTTTGCGTGCTTTCGGTTGAGCCCTGCGCGCAAGGAGCGCGCAGGGAGGGGACGGGTCCGTTATTGGCGGAGGATTTCCTTGTTCCAGCGTTCGGTCCAGGCGCCACGCTGGCTGATGATGTAGGGCCAGTCGAGCTGTACGAGGCTCTTGACCTCTTCCGGCGTGTTGATCGTATCAGCGGCGGCCTTTTCCGACAGCACGACCTTGGAATTGGTCGGGCCGAAGAAGATTTCCTCGGCATAGGCGGTCTGGTTGGGAACGCCGAGCGCCAGATCGATGAACATTTTTGCAAGCTCTGGATTTGGGCTATGGGCCACTTGGCAGATCATATCGCGAACCAGAACCGGGCCAGGATTCTTCGGGAAGGCGAAGCCGATGTTCTTAAATTGCTTCAGACCTGCAAGCACATAGCCACTGATCATCGGTGCCATCGCTACTTCTCCGGAATCCATCAGTCCAAACACTTCATCGAGACTTGTGTAGGTGAGCTTGGGAGGTCCAAGTTCGGCAAGCTTGGCAAAGGCGGCGTCTGGATCGTGTTCGTCCTTGCCGGCGAGCTTTGCTGCAATCCCGAGGATTCCATCGCTTTCCGAGCCAGGATATGCGGCCTGTGCAATCATGCCTTTATATTCCGGCTTCCACATATCGACCCATTCGGGCGGTGTCTTGACCAGCTTCTTGTTGTAGGCGATGCCGAGGCCGACCAGCGACATGGCGTAGCAGCCCTGGTTCATGCCCGGCCAGATGTCGGCATAAACAGGGTCCTTCTCGTCAGGGGCGACGACGAGACCATCCTTGAGGGCCTGCGGCGCCTCGTAGATGTTCTGGAAGGTCACGTCCATGGTTGGATTGCCCTTTTCGGCCACCATTTTCGACATGCGGTCGCCGCTACCGCCGAGTAGGAATTCGACCTTCGCGCCGGTCGCCTTTTCCAGCGGCTCGGCAGCATTTTTACGCAGTAGGCGCTCGATATCGCCACCCCAGGTGCCGACCACCAGAGTCTTGCCCGTGAAGTCCTGAGCTCCCGCAGGCAGAATGCTCATGGTCAGAAATGTGCCGGCCATCACGCAGGCTATGGAACGCAGTCGAGTATACATCGTGAAGTTCCCTTTTATGATTGTGTTCTGGTTTCAAGTTTCAGTTTTGGACGTCGGTGCCGCTGCCAAGCATCTGTGTCAGCTCAGCTTTGGCGATCTTGCCGGTGGGAGTCATCGGCATCTCCTTGACGACAACGATCTTCAGAAAATCGATATCGTAACTGGTCGTGTTCGAAAGATGCGTCTTGCAGGCAGCAGCATCCAGCGGCCCCACGCCCGAGAGCATGACGGCTGCAACCAGGCGCAGGCCGTTGTCTCCAGGCACGCCGACTAGGGCGGCGTCCCGGATGGTCGCGATCGCGCAGAGCGCTTCCTCGATATCGCGCGGGTACCAGGAACGATCCCCAATCCGCATGAGTTCGGAGCGACGGCCGAGCATGGTGATGGCGCCCTCGGCGTCCATCGTGCCGATATCGCCGGTCATCAGAAAGCCGTTGCGCAAGACCTCTGCGGACTTATCCGGCTTGCCCCAGTAGCCGGCCATAAAGCCGCCCGTCAGGACAATTTCCCCGACGGTGCCGACCGGCACCTCCGTGCCTTCGGGCGACAGGATGCGGACGTCCTTGTCCGGCAGCGCCGGGCCGGTGCGGCATGAAGTCGGGTCGCTTTCGGCAAGGCTTGGATAACCAAGCGCCACGAAGCCGCCGAGCTCGCTCTGCCCATAGCTTTCGACGAGCGGCAGGGAAAGTTCCGCCGTCCAAGCCGCCTTCAGCGTCGGGGGAACCGGCCCGCCGCCGGACAGGCCCATGCGCAAGCTGGCCACCCGCTCGCCGGATGCCCGGCTCTGGTCGAGATAATCGGCGAGCACGGGCGGGTTGGCGATCAGCATGGTCGCGCCGCGCGCCTTCAACGCCGCAAAGCCGGTTTCCCGTGTCCAGCGGCCCATGACGTTGATGGCGGCTCCCTTCGACAGCTGCGGCAGAAGGTTGCCGACAAGCTGGTAGGAACTCGACAACGCCGTTGGCCCGAACGAAATATCTTTCCCCGTAATGCGCAGCCGCTCGGCGATGACGCGTATGGCGCGCACCGTCGGCTCGTGCCTGAGCCCGGCGCCCTTCGGCTTGCCGGTGGTACCCGACGTATAGGCGAGATGGGCGATGGCAATCTCGTCGCTGGCTATGCCGGGCGCGTTGAGTTTGGCTGCAAGCATGTCCGGAAGGGACACTGCCCCCTGCTGCGGACCGTCCATGCACACCAGCGCGCGGATGCCGGGCATGTTCGCCGCTGCCGCCATGACCTTCTCGGCCATGTCATGGGTGTAGATCACCACGGTCGGAGTGTGATCCTGAAAGTAATAGTCGAGTTCATCGACTAACTTAACGTTCACCAGTGCTGCGATGGCGCCGATCTGCCAGGCGCCGAACATTGCCATCAGGTAGTCGAGGCCATTATTCGCAAAAATCGTCACCCGGTCGCCGGGGCGAACGCCCAGCTCATGCAGCAGGCCTGCGAAATCGCCCATGAGTTCGGCGGCTTCGCCATAGGTCAGGCCGCGGTTACGGTCGACCCAGTGGAAACAGTCGCGGTCGGGATGACGTGTGGCGCCGTCCAGAAGAAGTCCATGCATCAGCATTGTGAAGAACCTCGCATGATTCAATTTGTGCACGGAAAATGTGCAGAAACTGTCGATGCTTTAATTAGAGGCGCTTTTGGGCCGGCTTGGAACCGTGCTGGCAGGAATAGAGGTTATCAGGATTTTCATATGACCGGGCGGGATGGCGGATCGGTCCGAAGGGGCGCGATCGGCTCCTGCGCCGCCGTCGGCGTGACGACGATCGACGGCTGCGGCAGGAAGAGATCGGAGCTCTTAGCCACGCGGCGCACGAGCGTGCGCAGCCAATGGTGATATTTGCTGAACTGGCTGCGCTCGTGCCACAGAAGATAGAACGTCATGCTGCCCAGCTCCGGGGGCGCATCGACGGTGCGGAAATTGCCCTGCCGCGCCATGTATTCGGCATAGGGCCGGCCGGTGGTGAAGACCAGGTCGGAGCCCGGTAAAACCTGTTTCACGAGCCCGTATTCCGGCACCGAAACCACCACGCGTCGGGATAGCTGCATGGCTGCCAGATTGGCGTCGATCGGGCTGATCGAAAATTGCCGTCGCGCTGTCGGCGATACGTGGTTGAGCGTCAGATATTGATCGAGGGTGATCGCCTTCTGCCGGGCCGCCGGGTGGCTTGCGCACATGATGCAGGCGATGTCCGATTTGATCAGCGCCATATGCCGCAGGTTCTGCGGGGGCACCGGCCAGTTGCCGATTACCGCATCCAGTTGGCCGGTTTCAAGATCATGGGCGAAATCGCTCTGCATTGAATGCGGGGTGAATTCGATCGTCGCGTGCGGTGCTTCCATGCGGATGGCCTGTATCAGCCGTGGCACCAAGAAGACCTCGAAACAGTTAGCCGCGGCGATCCGGATCTGCCGCCGCGCCCGCCCGGGATCGAAAATCTCGTCGGCATCCAGCAGTTGATGCATGTCGTCCAGTAGCTGGTCGACCATCAGACGGATCTGCTCCGCGCGTTCGGTCAGCACCATGATCTGGCCGCTACGCACCAGAAGCGGATCTTTGAAAATCTCGCGCAGGCGCTTGAGCTGGGCGCTGACGGTCGGCTGGCTCTGGCGCAAAATCCCGGCAACGCGCGAGACGCTGCGCTCGGCCAGAAGCATTTGCAGCACTTTCAGCTGCCGCACATCCAGATTATCGGCGTTGATATTCTCTGACATGACGCGTCCCGGTTTGGCCCTCCTTCGACACTTCACCCCATAAGGCGGCATCGCGCAAGTGTGCGGAAAACATTCCTAGCTTGATGGAAGGTGCTGACAGAGATGCTTGACTGGTTCGGCTCCCATGGCCCACGCTTGGGGTCAATCAACATCGAAATCCCGGAGACCTGACATGCCCATCCTGATCCGAAACGGCCGGGTTCTGACCAATGACGCGGCACGCACCGTTCACGACCGTGCCGACATTCTGGTCGAAGGCGAAAAGATTACGGCGATCGGACAGGACATCGACGTCAGCCGTTTTGCCGACATCGAGATCGTCGATGCCTCGAAATCGCTGGTCATGCCCGGTTTCGTCGATGCCCATATGCATTCCAACGAAGGTTTCGAGATGGGGCGATACGACAATCTGCCGCTGGATATCTGGCTTTTGGAAGTCTATCCGCCGTTCAACGCCCGCCAGTTGAGCTGGGAGGAACATTATCTGCGCGCCATGCTGGTGGCCATCGTCTCTGTCAGATCGGGCGTGACGACGCTACAGGACGATTGCATCAACATGTTCTTCGACGAGAACGCGCTCGATGCCACCGCTGCCGCCTACCGGGATATCGGCCTACGCGCCTCCATCACGTCGTCCATGTGGGACCATTCGTTTCTGGGTGGGTTACCATTTCTCCACGAGATCATGCCGGACGATCTGAAAGGGCGCCTCAACGCCTTGCCACAAGTGCCCTGGCAGGACCAGATTGCCTTGTTCAAGCACCACTCGGAAAAATGGCACGAGAAGGACGGCATCCGCATCATTCTGGGTCCCTGCGGGCCGCAACGCTGCTCGGACGTACTAATGCACGAAGTAGCGATAATCTCCGCAAAGCGGAACCTGCCGATCCATTGCCATGTGCTGGAAACCAAGACCCAAGCCGTCACCGGCCAGGAATTCTATGGCACGACGCTGGTCCAGCATCTCAAGGACGTCGGCGTAATGACACATCGCCTGACGATGAATCATGCGATCTGGCTGACGGAAAAAGACATCGAGATCATGGGTGCCGCCGGCTGCTCGACAACCCACAATCCGCTGGCAAACCTCAAGCTCGGTTCCGGCGTGTCGCCAATCCGCGCTCTGAAGTCGGCCGGCGTCAACGTGGCACTCGGCTGCGACGGCGTCGCCTCTGCCGATACAGCAGATATTTTCCATGCGGTCAAAGCGGCCGCCATGCTGCACAAGATCGGCTCGCACGACTACACGACTTGGGTCTCCGCTCATGAAGCCTACGAGATGGCCACTCATGGCGGCGCACGCTCGGCGATGATTTCCGACCGTGTCGGCGCGCTGAAGGTCGGCATGGATGCCGACATAATTCTCCTTGACCGCTATGATTGGGGCTTCCTGCCGCTTCATGATCCGATCCAGCAGATCGCCTTCAGCGTCAATTCCGATGCCGTGAAAACCTCGCTCATCCGCGGCCGCATCGTCATGCGCGACAGGGAGCTGGTACTGGTCGATGCAGAAAATCTGCGCGAACGCATCTCGCAGGCCGCCGAACACTTCCGCCGCGAGGATTGCCCGCGCATGAGCGAAGCCGCCGCTATTGTACGTCCCTACATCGACACCATGTACAACCGGGCGATTTCGCGCGACATCGAAACTCTTGACCGGGTTCAGCGCTCGCCGCCGCTTATCAAGGCTGGCTAGGTGACCTGTCAACGACGTCGCTCGCTAATCCAAACCCACCGTCTTGTAAACGGCCTTCAGAAAAGGCGGACAGCTGGGTAGCTCCTGCAAGCTGCCTGCCATGAGAGATAGGTGAATGAAACGGCATGGCATAGAGACGGGGCTCGATCTCAAGTCGAAGTCTCTCGCCTTCCTTCGGCAGCATTTTGGCAAGTCCGGTCCGCTTCTACGGCATTGCCCGTGGGATCGACGAACGGCAGGTTAGACCTGATCGCACGCGGGAATCCGTCGGCGCGGAGACACCTTCGTAGAAGACATCGACAATTTCGATCTCGCCAAAGCCGAGTTGCGGCCACTAGCCGAGAAAGTCCGGCGCTACTGCGAGGCGCACGACATCGCGGGAAAAACCGTAACAGTCAAAATCAAATATTCGGATTTCAGCCAGGCGACACGCAGCCAGACAGTGTCGGGAGCCATCTCGGACGTCGACCAGATGCTGGAGATTGCGGAGTTCCTGCTTGCCTCGGTGTTCCTGATAAAACGTCCAGTGCGGCTCCTGGGGATCACCCTGTAGTCCCTTAACACGGAAGAAAGCGGACAAGAACCTCAGCTAGCTCTCGGGCTTTGATCAGCCAGTCCGCAAAACGAAAAAGCCTGCCGCGGGAGGAGGGGCGGCAGGCTTTCCGAAAAGAACCGAACAGCGACTGGGAGGAGGAGTGCCGCCGTTCCTACAGACGTCCCTGGGAGGAGGAGTGGGCCGTCTGAAACTCGAAGCTCTGCGGGAGGAGGTGCATCGCTTCGGTGAAAATCAAGATAGCCGTTCGCACCGCACATTAAATAGACTTTTCTGCAGTGAAGCCATGCGCAAAATGCATGGCATCGTTCTGAGGCGAGAAGTCCCCAGCACAGCGTTTCGCGGCGGGTCAGACAAAGATACGCCCGCGTCTGACCCGCTGGCGGATGATGCTTGCGGCAAACCGCTTAGCCAATGAGGGCATGACTATTTCTCTTGTCGCGCCAACGGTTGGGTACGAATCGAAAAGTGCATTTGGCGCAGCTTTTAAGCGGGCTTTTGGCTATTCTCCGAAGCAGTATGCAAAGGGCGCCGGGCGATAGCGCTAGCGGCATCTCTGTAGTCGAAACGGTCCTGCATCTCGTCGCAGCTCAAATAGTCCTTATGGGATGTCTCGGCAGTATAGGTCTCAAGAGCACAATTGTAGACGCCGGCAAGAGGCGGCACGACCGATCCCATGAAGCAGAAGGCCCAAGTTGATGCGTAATTGCTTCGCGGCGTGCGACCCTCTCAATGCGTGATGCGTGATCCGCCTTGGATGTTGCTGGGCCTTGGCTGACAACGCAGCGGCTCACGCCCTTGCCGGAATGCCGCCGTTGACGATCGAGATGGACCATCATCGGCGCCAGAAAGACCGGCTACCTGCCGGCCGCCTCGCGGCAGAACGAATTTTCGGCGGGGACGCTTGGTCGCTAGAGATGGGCGATTTCGTCATCTACTACAGTAATGGACGCGTTCCTCAGCTGGGTATCGCTATCCTTGGTGAAATCGAAGGCGATGTCTCGATGTTTGACCGTTCCGGCAAAGTCACCGTTAAAGTCGAAAAGGCAAACTTAATTCACCCTGCGTGGCAATCGTCCGCGTTTCGATACAGGCCGCGAGTAACCGAGCACTCCAGGTCGGTCAATTATGGGCGTATGGGTCGATTTGGGTACGCGGATACGGCTCGCATGGCAAGCTATAGCGGGCTGTCGATAGTGACGAACTGCCCTATAATCCCGTAGTATCGAGTGATCGTATTGCGGAGGGTGGACGTGGCTGGCGAGAATGGATTGAATTCCGGTGAGGAGGCAGCATCAGACGCTGCTGGGTTGTTTGCTGGTCCTGGCGAGGTTCGTTCGCTTGCGAGAGGTCTTGATTGGTCACGGACCCTCCTCGGACCGACTACGGTTTGGTCGCCAGCGCTCCGGATGATGGCGCGGTCCATTTTCGATTCACCATTTCCCATATGCTTATGGGCGGGTCCGCACTTCGCTCTCATCTACAATGATCCCTACCGACGCATCCTTGCCGCAAAACATCCTGCTGCCCTTGGGCAGCCTGGGGCAAAGGTTTGGGCGGAGATATGGGACGAGCTGAAGCCACAGTTCGAGGGCATTCGTGCGGGCGGAGACCCGCTTTATTTCGAGGATGCTCCGTTCGTCATGGCGCGGCTCGAAGGCGGGGGAAAAGAGACCGCCTGGTTCAACTACTCGCTTTCAGCCCTGCGAGACGAAGACGGAAGTGTGGCCGCTGTGCTCAATATCACGCCTGAGACGACGACCCGCGTCGTTCTCGAGCGCCGTCTGACCGAAGAACAGGCTGCACTGGCCATGAGCGAGGAGCGCTTGCGCCTTGCCGTCTCCAATGCAGATGTCGGCCTCTGGGATGTCGATTTGGTCAATGACACGCTGGTATGGCCTGCGCGCACCAAGGCGATGTTCGGTATCTCCGCCGATGTCCCGGTGACCATGGACGACTTTTACAACGGACTCCATCCCGACGATCGCGAACCGACCACGGCAGCTTTCCTCGCTGCTGCCGATCCGCAAGGGCGAGCCTTGTATGATGTCGAATACCGTACGATCGGAAAGGAAGACGGTATCGTGCGGTGGGTTGCCGCGAAGGGGCGTGGCGTGTTCGACGCGTCGGGCGGCTGCTTGCGTGTCACCGGGACTGCGCTTGACATTACAGCCCGCAAGGCCGCGGAAATCCGCCGCGATGCACTTGTGGACCTGACGCAGGCTATCCGCGAACTGGAAGAGCCAGCGGATATCGCCTACGCCGCCGCCGAGGTCCTCGGTCGAACGATGGGCAGCACCCGGGTGGGGTACGCCGCCATCGATCATGATGCCGAAACATTGCACACAGGCCGCGATTGGACCGCGCCGGGGGTAGACACCCTCGCGGGCACTTTATCCTTACGGGATTATGGGTCGTTCATTGACAGTCTGAAGCGTGGCGAGTTTACAGTGATCGACGACGTGCGCACCGATGCCAGGACAGCTGGTCTAGCCGCGGTAACCCTGGAAGAAAAAAACACTCGGGCCTTCGTGAACGCCCCTGTCCTCGAACAGGGAAAACTCGTCGCCGTGTTCTTCGTCAACCACGGCGAAAAGCGCAACTGGAGCGAAGGTGATCTCGCGTTGATCAAGGAGTTTGCGGAGCGCACGCGGATCGCCGTAGAGCGCGCACGCGGCGGGCATGCATTGCGCGAGAGCGAAGCGCGTCTGCGCGAACTGAACGAGACGCTCGAGGCCCAGGTCGAGGCTCGCTCAGCGGAACGCGATCGGTTGTGGAACCTCTCCCAGGACATGCTGGCGCGGGCCGACTATAGCGGCATGATGTCGGCGGTCAGTCCTGCGTGGACGCAAGTGCTTGGCTGGAGCGAGCGCGAGTTGCTCACGCGAGGCTACGCCAGCTTCATGCATCCCGATGACGAGCCACCGACGATCGAGGCAATCGGCCGTATGGCGGAAACCCGGCAGCCAGCTCGCTTCGAAAACCGGATCGCCACCAGCGATGGCGGCTGGAAGCATATCGAATGGACCGTTGCTCCTGAGCTCGATGGCGTCAACTTTATCGCCGTCGGGCGCGACCTGAGCCATGTGAAGGCACGCGAGGCGGAACTGGAGCAGGCCCAGGAAGCATTGCGGCAAAGTCAAAAGATGGAAGCTGTCGGGCAACTTACGGGCGGTCTTGCTCATGATTTCAACAACCTGCTCGCGGGCATCTCCGGTTCGCTTGATCTGATGCAGACCCGTATTGAGCAAAGACGGTTCGACGAACTCGATCGCTACATGACAGGCGCTCAAGGTGCGGCAAAAAGGGCGGCGGCCTTGACGCACCGACTGTTGGCCTTCTCGCGCCGACAGACACTGGAGCCGAAGCCGACGGATGTCGATCGCTTGGTGGCTGGCATGGAGGATTTGATCCGCAGGACAGTGGGTCCGCAAACCGCAGTCGAATTCCATGGCACCGAGGGACTTTGGTCGACACTCGTCGATCCGAACCAGTTAGAAAATGTCCTCCTTAACCTCGCCATCAACGCTCGCGACGCACTTCCCGATGGGGGGAATATTTCTATCGAAACCGCCAATCGGACAATCGACAAGCAGGGGTCGAGGATGCGGGACATGCCGGTCGGAGACTATGTGTCACTGGCGGTGTCCGACAATGGTGTCGGTATGACACCTGATGTCGTAGCGCGTGCATTCGAGCCTTTCTTCACGACCAAACCGATTGGTCTCGGTACCGGTCTCGGTCTGTCGATGATCCACGGTTTCGTAAACCAGTCAGGCGGGCGTGTAAGGATTCATTCCGAAGTCGGGAAAGCACCACCGTGACGATCTTCCTGCCTCGTCATGCGACGGTGGAAGATGCCTCCGCCGATGCCGACACCAAAACTGTCCTACCTCATGCGGTAGGTGGCGGAACTGTTCTTGTAATCGATGACGAGGCGTTGATCCGCATGCTTGTTGTCGATTCGCTTGCGGATCTTGGCTACCGTACCTTGGAGGCGGGCGATGGACCCGAAGCGCTGAAAGTCCTTCGTTCGGACGCGAGGATCGATCTTCTGATTACCGACGTCGGCTTGCCGAACGGCATGAACGGGCGCCAGGTCGCCGACGCAGCCCGCGCACTACGCCCTGGGCTCAAGGTCCTGTTCGTGACGGGCTATGCTGAATCGGCTGTCCTCAGTCATGGCCATCTCGATCCCGGCATGCAGGTCGTCACGAAACCGTTCGAAATGAGCGCCTTCGCCCAACGCGTACAGGAGTTCATCAAATCCTCAGTTTGAGGGGAATTGCAGAGCGAGTATCTACAGCCGAAAGAATAGTCTGACGCCTTGAAGGGGTACGAACCATCGACGATCTGTTACATTCTCCAAATGACTGAAAACACTTGATTTACTGATCGCAAAGCGCGGCGGTCGCGTTCAGCGGCGACCAGCATTCTCCCGATCGGCAATCGCCTTGACGACGTAAGACTACAAATTCGCGAACAATCCCTATTTGAAGTTTGGAATTACTTTTGTGTTGGGTCTCGAAATCGTAGGATGCCGGCATTGATTTGATGATTTCGAGAGAAGCCATGAGCGATGAGACACAACAGCCAAACCGGGAACATCATTTCTACGTTTCGATCGCCAAATTACTATTTCACCATCCTCAACACGGCATTGTGGCTGTTCGCGATCCCATAAGACTGGCGGATGCAAAACAACGCGGGCTGGATCCTATTATACTATATGGCGTCACGGTCGCCGGGTTGCCGATCCGTTGGTTGACGTTCTCTGCGATCGACAAGCCTAAATCGTTGAGAGAGGTGCTGTTGACAGCGTGGAGAGTTGCTGAGGGTTTGCGCGGCATACCCGATGTCCTGCGCGTAAACCGCTACGTAGCACATGCAGATCCGGGGTTGGCGACTGATCTGGCCAGAATCGGCACCCGCCTTGAGATTGCTGACGCCAAGGATAAAACAGTTCCTGCATCTCTGCGATCAGCCCAAGATGCTTCTGTGTGGCTTTTGAAGAAACACGCCCCGGCAGACATGTCGCTGGCCGCATCAGTTGAATCCCTTTGTCGCGACGCACATGAGGATCACGACTGGAGAGCAGACCGCGGTCCTCTCAGGCTCAGCTATCGAAAGTTGGAGGGCAGCATTCAGCAATGGCTGGACTTGCCTATGCGCGATCCATCGTCTGTTCTCCCCGCATACTGCGGCTGGGAAGCAGGCCCATGGCTCTCTTCCTGGGAAACAGCGCTCCCACCCGATCAGCCCCGCCATTTTCATTACGACGGTATGAGCCGAAGGACTTGGCTGATTTCGGGAGAAGACCCGTCAGACGATGACAACGATGATGACGACGAATTCCCGGCCTACGAAGAGCACGACAATACGGTTGAAATCGCCCGGAACCTGGTAGCCTGCTGGCCCAACCCACCGAAAGAAATCGCAGCCGCAGCCGGGATCACCCTGCGCCAACTGCAATGGTTTACCTCAGAACGTGCGTCCCTCGACCAGTCGACCCACTACGACGTGAGGCGTCTATTGGGTATCGATTACGACGAACGGATGGGCGGCTATATGCCCGCGGGACCTTACGTTCTGATCGCCAGAAAAGCCAAGGCGATCGAGGCGATCTATCAGGAGATTTCCGGAGGCGGTGATGCCTGCCCCTGCGAGCTCGTTCCGGCTCATGGACAGGCCGATCCGAGCTGGAGGTACGTCTTGATAAACGCACACAGTACGCCGCCGACCATTGTCATGGCTCCTCGCGGCGAGGCGGTCACGGAACGGCTTCCCGACCTACTTCTAAACTATGAGGGTATCCGGCCAGTTTCTCAGACTTTTTACCGCGATGTGGTCATCACTTGCGCCCGAGCCTGCCAGACACCTCAGGCCAATGTCCGTGAGATGACGGAATTCGCGAAGCGGCATGAACAGCAATGGATCGATTGCGCATGGCTTCCGGACTAGACGTTCTGGTAGATCTTAGCCCTGATGTCTGATCGTGTTCAAACATACCGGCCTGGTTTCGTTGCGCGCTTCCTTCCGCAAGGGAAATGGAAGGTGATGCTGCGCCTGTCCTTCCCTGCGACCATACAAATTACCCAGAACGGCGCCAACAATCTCGCTTGCCTGGATATTGCAGCCATTTTCGTTGGCAAGGCGTTGCTCTGGCATTCGGTCGAAGTCAGGACTGGCAACCATGTCTATAGCCTACCTTGCCTTGGAGAAGAGGCCGCAACCCAGCTGGCGACTGATCTCCACAGTTTTGTCAACAACCACCTTTTCGATCTGATCGGGTCCAATACCCAGCATCTGAACGCGGTGCATGCGAAGCTGATGGTTATTCGTGGAGGGTCAACGGCAATATCTAGCCCATGCTGACCTTGCGCGGGCCATTGCCAGTGTGGAGGGTGATGCCGCCGCGGCGCTTTCGCACCCTCTGTTCGATCCGGAATTGATGCCAGCGACTATGAAGGCGACACTTCCCCGATCGCTCGCCTTCATCACCGATCCGGATGTGCGCCATAGATATAACGATGCGTTTGTTTCGGCCGAGCTGGCGAGATACCGATCGTTCTTCGGCGATCTGGACGGCCGCTCGTTGTCCGATCAGCAGCGCGAAGCTTGCATTCGACTAGAAGACAACAATCTTCTTGTCGCCTCCGCCGGATCGGGCAAGTCCGCCACGATGGTCGGCAAGGTTGCATATGTGCTCGACAAACAGCTTTATCGCCCGGAAGAGATCCTGGTGCTCGCCTTCAACAAGAGCGCGGCCGACGAGCTGAAGGAGCGAATAGCGCGTCAGTTGGCAGTCGAGCCGGACGATCTGGAAAGCAAGGTTACGACGTTTCATGCGCTCGGTCGCGGCATTATCGAAGAGGTCGATGGCCGCCCGCCTCAGCTAGCCGATTGGGTGGAGCATCCCGCTGGCGAGGCGAAGGTCATTGAACAGATCATTGACGAGTTACTGCGGTCGGATCCGGAATTCGCCCGGCTCTGGGTCAATCTCCTCGTCCTTCATCTCAAGGCGGATATTCCGGCAGAAGTGTTCGATTCCAAGGCGGACTACGAGCGGTACCTCTCCGCACGTCGAAGAAAAGGCAATGCGACCATTGGCACGATGGCTGGCATCTATGTAAAATCACTTCAGGAACAGACGATCGTCAATTGGCTCTGGTTGCAGTCCGTCGAATTCGAATACGAGCGTCAGATCCCCATTGAAGAGGATAATGGCGAGATCCGGCATGTGCATCCAGACTTCCACTACCCTGCCATCAACACCATCCATGAGCACCTCGCCATCAATGGGGACGGTTCCTCCCCGTTCGACAACGACATCACCAATGCCGAACATAAGATGACAGCCTACCGCAATGCCGGCATCGACGTATTCCAGACGACATCGGCGCAAGCGCGCGACGGATCGCTGCTCACAGCCCTACAGGCAGAAATCACGAAACGAGGCATTCCGCTCCAACAAAAAAGCTACACGGCAATCGTCAAACGTCTCGAGCCAGTGGTCATCAAGCACTATCACAAGCTGATAGCGGTCTGTATCAAGCACATCCGGGCTAGCCACCTCACCCTGGACATGCTGTTTGAGCGGGCCAAATCGCTCCATGACCGGACCCGCGCACGAGAATTCGCTCAGGTGATCTGGAAGATCACGGAATCCTATTCACGGAAGCTGGACCAGGCCAAACGCATCGACTTCGACCCGATGATCGCCAACGCCACACGTCTCGTGGAGACGGGGCAATTCCGGAGCCCCTACTCGCTGATCCTTGTCGATGAGTTCCAGGATATATCGGAGCCGCGCGCGAATCTGATCAAGGCGCTGAAACACCAGAAGCCGTTCACCAAAATCTTTGCCGTTGGTGACGACTGGCAGTCGATATATCGTTTTGCCGGTTCTGACATTACCATTTTCACGCAGTTCGAGGCGAACTTCGGATCGAGCTGGCAAGGTCGTCTGGGGCAAACGTACCGTTGCAATCAGCTCATATCTGAGACGGCCGCCAGCTTCGTGCAGCGAAACTCGGCTCAACTGAAGAAGTCGGTACGCTCGACGCGACCGACCATCCCACGATCGATCCTGGTCATTCCGATCAGTGGTGAAGGGAGCAAGCCGGAATTCGGCAAGGCGTGTCACCAGCTCTTGCAACGGCTAAATTCGTTCCTGGGTGGGATTTCGGGGCAATGGCGGACAGAGGGGCGCGAAAAGCTCAACGTCATGGTCCTATGGCGCTATAACCAGCTCGATCCGTTCAGGGGTACACCGCCAAAATTCGAAAGTATCGAGGTTTCGGGACTGTCGTTCCATCGCGCCAAGGGGCTCGAGGCCGACTACACAATCCTGCTCGACATCAGCGAAGGCGATTACGGTGTGCCGAGCCGGATCGAGGACGACGAACTTCTCAATCTGGTCATGCCACGACCAGAAACCTTCGAGTTTGCCGAAGAGCGTCGCCTTTTCTATGTCGCATTGACTCGGGCAAGCCGCGGCGTTTTTTTGCTTACGAATAGCCGCGAGCCTTCGCGATATGTCCGCGAACTCTCCGACATTGCCGGCGACAATCTGCGATTTGAATCGATCGATGGCGATCGCCTGCATCGATGGCCCAAATGCCGGGTCGGCCAGTTGGTCGAAAGGAATGGTCGCGGTAGCCGCCGGTTTCTCGGATGCAATCAGTATCCAGAATGCGAGCACACCGCACAGTCGCACTGAACCGTCTAAGGCGATCCGAGTCCGTTACGCCCAAGGAACATCGAACCTCTCACGTCACTTTTCCGTTGCCGCAAATAGTCAATTTAGAGTTGACAAATTGGTTTACTTATAAAGTTTCATTCGCACCTGCTTTAATTTTGTGGCATAACGTCAAACATGAATGGACAATCAGAGACGAAGTTAAAGCAGCTTCTCCAGCAAGTCCCTCCCGGCTTCCTAGTGGACTCGAGGTGGATGGCCCGCCATACCATCTCGCGACAATCCGTGTCAGGCTATCTCAAGCAGGGCTGGCTTGAGCCGGTCATGTCTGGCGTGTACCGCCGCCCATTCTCCTCAGATACCAATCCAGAAGCTGTCGGGGGCTGGAAGATACCCCTGCTGTCAGCCGTCTGGCTCATGCGGCATGAGTTCCATGTCGGCGGTTCGAGCTCCCTCTCCCTGCGGGGACATGCTCATTACCTCTCGTTCGGCAGCGAATTTGCCCTCTATCTCTACGGATCCGATATCCCGACATGGCTATCGAAGCTGCGGACGGACGCTGATGTGAAGACCAGGAGTAACGCCCTGTTCGGCGAAGGGGCGACCGCTGTCGAAAACGCGGATTTCGACCTTTCCAACGACGAGGATCCAGAGCTGGCACAAAGCCCATGGCGCTGGCCAATGCCGATGTCCTCACCCGAGCGCGCGATCCTTGAAATGCTAGACGAGGTCCCGAAGGGCGAAAGCTTCCACAAGGTGGACGTAGCGTTCGAGAGCCTTGCAAATCTGCGCCCGAGACTATTGACGACGCTCCTTACCCTATGCCGAAGCGTCAAAACCAAGCGCCTCTTCTTCGTGTTTGCTGACAAGCACAATCATGCCTGGCGCCGGCACATCGACGTCTCCTCCGTCGATCTAGGCAAGGGCGACCGGGCGATGACACCGGGCGGGCGGCTGCACCCCATCTATCGCATCACAGTCCCGAATGACTTGATGCCAAAGGAGGCCCCTTATGGCCCGTGACCAATACATGCGCCAGGTCGACCTCCTAGTGCGGACCCTTCCATTCATCGCCCGCCACGAGGCCTTCGCCCTGAAGGGTGGAACGGCGATCAACCTCTTCTATCGCGACATGCCGCGGCTCTCGGTCGATATCGATCTGACCTATCTGCCGATCGAAGACCGTGAAACGACGCTGAAAAACATTGACACGATTCTTGATCACATCCGCGAGGACCTTCTGCGCAATCTGCGGAATACGAGCGTTCAGAGGATCGCAGGCGGCGGCAACAATGATACCCGCCTCCTTGTCCGGCAGGGCAACGCCGAAATCAAAGTTGAGACCTCTCCTGTTGCGAGGGGCACCGTTCATCCGCCAGAACGACGGCGGGTGAGCGAGAAAGTCGAGGAAGCGTTCGGGTTCGCCGAGATGCAAGTCGTCTCGTTCGAGGATCTGTTCGGCGGGAAGCTGCATGCAGCAGTTGACCGTCAGCATCCGCGTGATCTGTTCGACGTGAAGCTGCTCTATGAAAACGAGGGGCTGACAGACGCGTTGTTTCGGACATTCCTGATTTATGTCGCAAGTTCCGGGCGGCCACCGCACGAGTTGGTCAGGCCCTCCCTAGCAATGCTAGAAGAGGCATTCGTGAAGGAGTTTGAGGGAATGACGACACAGCCCGTCAGCCTCGATGAGTTGAAAACCGCGAGAGAGCAAATGACGGCGGATCTTCTTGCAAGGCTCGACGACAACGCACTGCGCTTCTTGTTGTCGCTCCATGATGGCGAACCAGATTTTGAAGCCATCGGGTTGCCACAAGCGGCCGATCTGCCGGCCGTTCGTTGGAAGGTTCTCAACCTCGAGAAGCTGAAGGCGCAGAACCCCGAAAAACATGCTGAGCAACGGCGAGAGATCGAGGGGCTTCGGTCAAAAGATTAGGCTCAGTGCCAGCACGAAAGTCTGACGATCATCGCCTTGATCCGATCTGAACCCTTGACCACTCACGATGTGAGACGTTTTCTAAGCAATATCATGGAGTTGGCGCGTAAAGGTGATTTATGGAACTGATTCACATGTTGGGTGCATGTGTATTCGGATCTATGCCTGACGCGGTTGACTCAAAGCTGGTCAAAAAGAGACTTGAGCTCCGCAAAATCGATCTTCGACCGTAACGCCATTGGCTTGGCATTGGCCATCATACCAACCACATGAATCCAACATCCATTGCGACTGTTTTCGAATGCCGCAAATTTGATGGATTGGAATAAAATACGTTTCGACAAGATCGCCTTTGTAGCCAAACGATTCAACTTCTACGAGGGCGCGCATTACTAATCTCTACCCATGCCAATTTCAGGAAACTTAGTTAGTCTTACACCCGCCTGCTAGAACTCCTCCCAGTTCTCGCTGGCCGTGGCGACTGCCTGAGCGCCGCCGTTAAAGGCACCGGCAAGTTTCGAGCGCAGGGATCGCGCCGGAGACGCAACGGGCGCCACTCCCCCATGAGCGGGCCTTACCTGAGTGGCACGAACAGGCGAGTGAACTGATGCAAGGTGAGGAGCTGAGCGGCTCATGCCCCTAGCGGTCGGCGATGCATTCGCAGCGAAACCTCCTGAGGTGGCTCCTAGTTTGAACTGGCCGAGCAGGTCGTTCAGCGCAGCCACCTCCTTGGTGAGGCTGTAGCTGGCGGCCGTCGACTGCTCAACCATCGCCGCATTCTGCTGGGTGCCTTGGTCGATCGTGTTGACTGCCGTGTTGATTTCCGCCAGCCCTGTCGACTGTTCGCGCGCCGCTTCCACGATAGCACGAACGTTTTGGTCGATCTCCTCGACTTCTTTGACGATCTGTTCAAGCGACTGTCCAGTTCGTCCTACAAGCTCAACACCATTTTTGACCTGAGAACCAGATGTCGAGATCAGCGCCTTAATTTCTTTGGCGGCTTGGGCGGAGCGCTGCGCCAATTCGCGCACCTCCTGCGCAACAACTGCAAAGCCCTTACCGGCCTCGCCTGCTCGTGCGGCTTCCACACCGGCATTGAGCGCCAGTAGGTTTGTTTGGAAGGCGATCTCGTCGATTACTCCGATGATGTTGGATATCTCACTGGAGGACTTTTCGATGCCCTGCATGGCGGCAACTGCGTCGCGCATGACTTCTCCCGACTTCAACGCACCCAACTTCGCGCGCCCGACCAGCTGCCCCGCATCTTCGGCGCGCTTGGTGGAATCTTTCACCGTCGTGGTGATCTCTTCCAGGGCGGCAGCGGTCTGCTCCACGGAAGCGGCCTGCTGCTCGGTGCGCTTAGACAGATCATCAGCTGCCGCACGGATCTCGTTGGCGCCGGAATCGATTGCCTGAGCATTTTCGGCAACGGCCCTGAGGGTGTGCTGAAGCTTGTCCATCGAGCCGTTGAAGTTCTCCCGCAACCCGTCGAGATGGGAAACGAACGCGGTCTCAATGCGGTAAGACATGTTTCCGCTGGAAAGCTCGCCCAATCCGGTTCCCAAGCTGTCGACCGCTAGGCGAGTAGCTTCGGCGTCATGCGCTTTCTGCGCTTCTCGCTCTGCGCGCTCCTGCTCTGACAGCGTGCGGTTGGATTGCGCCTCCCGTTCAAGGCGGATGCGCTCGATAGCGTTGTCGCGAAACACGGCGACAGCTGCAGCCATCTGGCCGACTTCATCACCGCGTTCCAGCCCAGCAATGGGCTCTTCAGTTTCGCCGCGCGCCAAAGCTTCCATGCGGCTCTTCAGTTTGACAATGGGCGTAGTAATGCCGCGCGACGAAACAACAAGTCCTGCAGCAAGCGCGGCTGCAAAAACGAGGCCGAGTATCACGAGAGTGTAGAAGATAGTGCCTTCTGTGACGGCAGTTAGCGCATCGCTTTGATCTTCAACACTTTTACTTTTGTGCTCGATCCATCCACGAACGTTCAGGATCTCCTCTTTGACCTTCACGTCCGCCTGCTTCAGTAGCGACTTCGCTTTATCATTGTCGTCAGCCAGACCTGCCTTTACGGCTTCGTCCGTAATGGCAACAATTTCTTTGGCGGCGTCTACAAGAGGATCCACGCTTTTGGCGTCGTCCTGTGCGTGCTCCTTTGCGTGGGCAAAGAATTCGAACATCGTCTTTCTATTCTGGATGTAATCGTCATTTAGCCCGGCCATCTCCGGATCCTTCGAACTGTATGCGAGGATCTGATAGGCATTGTAGTTGATGGCTGCCACTCTTTGGCTTGCTCGAGCCATCGCAACCGTCGCTACTTCATCTTGCGAAATTAGGTCTGAGTAGTTGTCATCGGCCTTCTGGAAATTGCGTGACATCATCAGCACCCCGCCGGCCGCGATCACACAAATTGGGATCAGCACTGACAATATCTTGGTTCGGATCTTCGCATTTTGAAGGAAGGACATCTTGGTCATAAATCCGTTGATCGCCTTTTGCACAGGACGGCACAGCTACCGCGTGCGACAACACTAGAAACAAAACCTGACAATTTAGTAAATAAGAGAATGTAACCTTAAGAAATTCGAAGAGAACAAAAACTGTGGCGAAGTTGGAGAGGTCTAGCTGAGCCAAATGAAATAGGAATATTCAAGTCGTCACGCTGATCGGCAGGAGCCGATGATTACATATTTCGTTGAACGACAATTCAAATCTCTTGTTGATCAGAAAGCTTCCCAAACCGAAGACCCGCTTGAAGCGCGAAGTATGGTCAGAGATCACCTGTCACCGTGCTGTGCGACCCGGTTGAATGCTTGTCCAAAGGGCAGCTGTTGCTTTCAGTTATACATCAGCTTAGCCTGATATTTCATGGTGCCCGTGAACGCACCTCATGATCGGGCGCAACTAACTACACATACTGACCCACTAAATCCCTGAACGCCATGACAGCGTTCAGGGTCTTTTGGCTACGAAGATCCGCGCGCTTGTCAACTTCTCGGCCAACTTGCGGACAGCATCAACGCGGTTGGCAATTTCGCCTTAGTAGCGAACCTCTCCTTTGCGACCCCACCTCCGCAAGACCAACAGCGATTTTTACCTTGCTCACATCCAAACCAATGTAAATTGCGATATTTTCAACCACGGCTAGTCTCCTATGTTTGAGGCTCTGGCTCTGTAGCTAACCCTCGTTCTAAACATAATGCGAGACGAGCCACCCAGTAGAGAAAGGACATGGCGTCTCATTTTTGACGTAACGGGATATGATGGCCAAGGTTCAGTTTTTGACGGGCGCCGATCGACAGCGTCGGTGGGCGACAGAACAGAAGCTTTCGACATTGCCGGAAGCGTTCAGCGGGAACTGCAGCGTTTCGGACGTGGCGCGGCGGCACGACATTCTTCCGCAGAAGCTATACGCCTGGCGGTAGAAGCGCACCGCCCAAGCTGGTGCCCATTGAGGGCGTATCATTCGTCCCGGTGTCGGTTGTCGGATGGTCGGGCAGCATGGATGACGGCCCGAAGAAGAACGGCGCTCGCTCCCGATCCGAAGAGATCGAAATCACTCTGCGGAATGGCCGTTCGTTGCGGGTGGCAGCGGACATTGATCTCGAGTTGCTGCCATCGCTCGTCGCTTGCGTGGAGGCGGCATGATCGGGCCATCGGGAAGTGTGCGGGTCTATCTGGTCTGCGGGGTGACGGCCTCCCGCTTTCGCCCAGCATGTTAAGATTCCAAATGAGAAGAGGTGTAAGCACCGAAGTCCTGGGGGCACTCATCGGGGCCCGCCACTTTGCCGTATTAGTTTTTTTGGTCCCGTGATCAATGGTTAATCATCTAACGGGTCGGTGGTTTGGCGCGGATTCTGAAACATCGTTTAGCAGCTTGGACCAAGCCTCAGCTTCGTAGCGAGGCATTGTCTGAAGCCTATGAGACAAGCCATTTATCCGCACTTCGGCCACATCCTCTGTTTTGGCATCAACGACATGCCAAGAACCGTTCTCATGGTGTCCGAGGTAATATCGGGAAATGCTTTTCATGTTGTCGTGACAACTTCGTGCCGGCACAGGTGAAGGTGGGAGACAGTCCTCGTCAATTCCAAATTTCACCAGTAGCTGCCGCGAATTCTGGGCTTTATGTTATATGAAAGATATGCAACCTAACGTGATTGTTCGCCATGCTCTGGTATTGGATTTTGACGTGAACGACCTGCAGCTTAAATGTCGACAAAACTCCCGCCTCGAGTTCCTTCTCATCCACCTGACGTTTCTAAGTGGAAGACCATTCCAAGCATGTATCCAGAGCGACAACTGCCAATGCTATAGTTCTTGGTTATATTGAAGTTGAAGGTAAGTTTCCGCGTCAAACAATGATGCTAACCCGGCTGGTTGCGCCTATCTTATCGCAAAAAAACAGGCGTGGACAGTTTGCCCAGGTTTAGTTCAACTCACTATTGCCACTTTGTCAAATATGGTACCATTACTGCAGCGTCGGAATTTCCACCATCCTTCCAATACTCCACAAATATGCAATTATGTGCTCTTTCAGGTGGTCTCTCTTACCGTAGACTTCGTCTATGCGTGCGATCTCATCGCGGACAAGTTCATATTGGTCCCCGGGGAGATCGGCATCACCAAAGATATATCCAAGCGTGCCGACAGCACAGATCTCGCATCCAGTGGCGATAACGGCGTCTACAAAATCCGGAATGTCGGTCTCTCTCATGTCCAACTCCTTGAACCTTTGAAAGACAATTCTAATGACCAATTGCAACCTAGCAATACACGTTGGAGAGACTGCACGCGAAAGTGATGTCGATAGCCGAATAAAAATGGAAAAATTTGCCGATCAGCGATCTGCCGAGATAGTGTCCTGAGGCTGAAACTCTGTCAGCGTCTTCATCATTCTCGTCACGGCCGATGACTTGCAGGAGTAATAGTATGTTGTGCCGTAATGTTTACAAGTGACCAAACCAGCGGACCTGAGTATCTTCAGGTGACGAGATACCGTGCCTATCTTAGAGTCTGTTCAAGAAAGCGGGTATCGAGCGAGCCTTTTTGTCATGAGCTTGATCATTGCTGTTTGGATGAAGGCTAGGCTTGTGGCCGAGAAACGCTCGAAATCCTTTGCCATTCGGCGGTTTATGCCGAGCCACGCCAGCGTTCGTTCGACAATCCATCGCTTTGGTAGCACCTGGAAACCGGCCTGGTTTCGTTTGATAATCTCCATCGGTCGCGGGCTGGCCTCTTCTACTGTTGTGCCCTGATAGCCGCCGTCGCCGCAGATTTTCTCGATAAAGGGAAAACGGTTGGCGAGCCTGTCGAAAACAAGTGCTGCTCCATCACGATCCTGAATTCCTGCCGAGTGGACCTCGGCTTTCAGAAGCATGCCAAGAGTATCGACCAGAATGTGCCGCTTGCGGCCCTTGATCTTCTTACCCGCATCATAGCCGATATCGAGACGAGCATCCGGGCCGGTCTTCACTGATTGGCTATCGATGATGGCAAATGACGGTTGCTCTTCTCGCCCCTCAAGCTGCCGCGTTCGGCAGTAGAGCGCGTCATGGATACGACGCCACGTCCCGTCCCGGCAAAACCGTTTGAAATAATGGTAGACCGTGCTCTTCGGTGGAAAATCATGCGGCAGCAATGCCCATTGGCAGCCTGACTGCAGCAGATAAAAAATCGCGTCCATCACCGCCCGAAGCGACGTCTTGCGTCTGCGGCCCAGTCGAGGCTGCCTCGGCATGAGGGGCTCGATCAAGCTCCACTCACGGTCATTCAGATCACTTGCGTAGCGCATGCGGCTTCTGTCATGGTGACGCCGGGTGAAGGGTGTCCAGGCCATTCGATCTCTCCGTATTTGTCGCAAAATACAAAGAATCTGATTGCCGCCCTTCACTCAACCCCGCGCACGCCCGCCATTCTTGAACAGACACTTATCGAAGGTCTGAACAAGGCAAGGAAGTGGCACCCCTATTGTTTGGAGCGCTGCTCGCGAATGTCTTGATATGGTTCTTCTTGCTGACATATTCGTGCCAGACGTTTCACACGGCATGCATGCTTGGCATCGACGGAAAGTCAGAGCTGTCATATGTCCGGCTTGCCAGCGCGGTCATTGACCGCTGGGCACGATGATCCACGACGTCGATTGCCTAATCAATTTTGTGTGCTCAAAGTCGCACTGCGTCAGACGGTCTGATCCGCATCGAGATATCGCCTCTCGGCTCGTCACGCTTTCATACCTTGCCGCTTTATCCCGACGAAGAGTGCGCGAGCACCGCGTCACGACTTGATAAAGAGCGTCATGTGTCTCAGTCCGGGTCGTAGCGACTGACTTCGAGGCCGCTTCCGACCGGCAGCATCACGCTACTGATGCCCGGTATAGCACGGATGCGGGCTGCATATTCCTTCATATTGCCGTCGCCACCGCGCACCATATTGTCGGCGACAATGATCGCACCGCGACTTAGCTTTGGATAGAACGCTTCGAGGCAGGACACGTAGAGATCCTTCCAAAGATCCAGCAGTATGAAATCGATCCCGTCAGGCTGCTGCGAAATCATCTCGATGGCATCGCCGACTTTGAAGTCGATGAAGCTACCAAGTCCTGCCCTTTCGGCCATCTTGCGCGCATAGTCGGTCTTGTATGCATGCAGTTCCATGGTGATGAGCCGGCCGCCGGAAGCCCTGGCCGCTTCTCCGAGCCAGATGCCGGAATATCCAAAAGACGTGCCGATCTCGACAATGGTCGGTGCCTTGATGCTTTTCGCAAGGATGTTCAGCAGTTGACCGGTTGCAGGTCCGACAGCGCGCATGCGCTGGTCCAGTCCACCATCACGCCCGCCCGGAGGCGTTTCGCGCGGCTCGTTCTGCTGTTTGCGGATCACTTCGTGATAGTGGTCGAGGACAGCCAATACTTTGTCATCCATATCTTTTTCTCCATAAATATCTCTATCTGAAGCAGTGCGGCAGCACTCGAACATCTTCATGCTCGCCTCACTCCATTCAGGAAAATTTCCAATCGCTTTTTGATGTGTAGTTTTCGAAGTTCCCGGTCCGCCGCCGCTTTCAGGTGCCGGCGTCGCAACAATGCACCGAAGACGATGTCCATCAGCATTCCCGAACAGACTGCTGGATCCTCGATTGTCAACCGACCGCTTCGTTCTGGGATCTTAGCCCACTCGAGCAGATCCTCGCGGGCGCGGATGATGCCGTTGTCGTACAGGTAATCGGAAAGCTCGGGGAATTGCAGCGATTCACGCATGATCGGGTGCAGAAGCGCCTCTCGACGAAGCTCTGCGGCTTCATCGATATCGAGCCGAAATATTGGCACCAGGGTGTCGAGAAGGGTCACCCCCCATTCCCCGAGGAGCTTCAAGGCCTGGACTGACTGCGCGACTGCGTCTTCGGCCGACACCGTGCGTGTCTTGAGCGCCACGACTATGGCGTCGACGTCCTCAGGCGGCGAAGTGTCGGCGACACCGATCATCTGGGCGGTCCGGAGACCTTCCTTTGCAAACGTGCCCGCAAGGTCGGTCGCGCCGGTGAAATCATCCGCTATGCAGCCGAGCTTTCTCTTCATCCGCCTAGCTCCCTCGCCCTACAGTCCCATATTTCTACAGCGTGCGTCATGCGATCGACAGAATTCACGTCGCCCGCTCCTTGTAGAATTTTGTCATGTCCTCGGGAGGGGTTGTGATCGAAGTGTACTCGAGGGGAACCGATCCGATGTTCTTTATGCCGTGAACGACCCAGCGGGCGTTCGAACAAGCTGCCCCGCCTTGATGGGCGTAGTCTGCCCGTCCGCCAGAAGCATGTCACCCTCGCCCTTCTCCACGAGCCAGATTTGCTCCGAGACCGCATGGGTGTGCCGCTCCGACACTGCTCCCGGCTGCATGGTAACCTTTGTTATCGTGACCTTCGCCTCCGGTGAATTCTCCCCCCACAGAAGCTGGGCCGAATCCTTGCCCGGGTTTTTGAGGACCACCGATTTGTTCATGGAAAGAATTTGAACTGGCAATTTTGCCTCCTTTGCACTGTCATCCGTCGACTGTGCTTGGTCCGCTGAGGATGGGTTGACCAATGCTGACAGCCCGATGATCGCAATTAGCCCTACCAAAGCCGACAAACGGCGAGATGTTGATATCCACTGAGAAGTGACCCGGCATTTCCACCGAGATTTGACCCGCCTGTTATGTATGTTTCGGGTCTGGTGTTGGGGTCAAGTTCCTGTTTTTCTCCTTTTTGGTTTTAGTATCGTGGGCTGAGCTGTTCTTGAATCGGAAACTGTCGTTTCCGGTCTCAAGGATGTGGCAATGATGCGTGAGGCGGTCGAGCAGCGCGGTCGTCATCTTGGCATCGCCAAAGACGCTGGCCCATTCGCTGAAGCTGAGGTTGGTAGTGATGATCACACTGGTCCGCTCGTAGAGCTTGCTCAGCAGATGGAAGAGCAATGCGCCGCCTGATGCGCTGAACGGCAGATAGCCAAGCTCATCGAGAATGACGAGATCGGAATGGGCAAGCCGACCGGCAATCTGCCCGGAGCGGCCTTGGGCTTTCTCCTGTTCGAGTGCGTTCACCAGTTCGACCGTTGAGAAGAAGGGGACTCGCTTGTGATGATGCTCGATGGCATGCACACCAATCGCGGTGGCGACGTGTGTCTTGCCCGTACCGGGGCCGCCGACCAGCACGATGTTATTGGCCTCCTCGATTAAGTCGCACGAGCGCCTCGTTGATCTCGCTACTGGAGAAGTCAAAGCCATTGAGATCGCGATACGCCGGAAAGCGTGCCGTTTTGAGCTGATAGGCAGTCGACCTGACCTCTCGCTCGGCTGTCTCGGCTTTGAGGAGCTGCGACAGGATCGGAATGGCCGCCTCGAACGCCGGTGCTCCTTGCTCGGTAAGTTCGCCGACGGCCTGTGCCATGCCATGCATCTTCAGGCTCCTCAGCATGATGACGATGGCCCCGCTTGCTGGATTATGACGCATTGCGAACCTCCTTCTTTCTCAAGGCATCGTATCGCTCGACGTTCGCCTTGGGCTCGTTGGTGAGCATCAGGGCTTGAGGCGCATCGATGGTGGGCGGCGTGACGGATTTGCCGTCGACGAGCCGGTGGAGAAGGTTCAGCACATGCGTCTTGGTTGGAACATTTGACTTCAGTGCCATGTCGACGGCCGAGAGAACGGCCTGTTCGTCGTGCTGCAGCACCAGCGCCAGAATATCGGCCACCTCACGATCACCGCCCGGCTTCTTGAGCAGATGCTGTTGCAGTGTCCTGAAGGCGTCGGGAAGTTCGGTGAACGGTGCGCCATTGCGAAGAGCGCCTGGCTTGCGCTGTATCACCGCCAGATAATGCCGCCAGTCATAGACCGTCTGTCCGGGTCCGTCATGTGAGCGGCTGATGATGCGAACATGCTCGCATATGATATCGCCTTCCGCAGCCACAACGATACGGTCAGGGTAAACCCGAACGCTGACGGGCCGGTTGGCGAAGGATGCCGGAACGCTGTAGCGATTACGGTCAAAGTGCACGAGACAAGTGGGGGAAACGCGCTTGGTGTGTTCGACGAAGCCATCGAACAGGCGGGACGTTGGCATAAGAGCCAGTGCTTCTTCAGCCCATAGGTCGGCAATGGTGCCGCGCATCTTTCCATGTGCGGTCTGCTGCCAAAACTGCGGGTTTCACAAAGTCCCGGACAAAGATTTCAGTAAGTCGCGGACAGAAGCGACAGCGGATTTAGATCGAATCTCGTGAGCGCCGATCTGGCAATTTGTTCTCGTGTTTTAAGCGAGGATCTAATGCCTAGACGGAAGCAAGCGAGACATACTGATGTGAAAGACATTCGATCGATACTGCGGCTGACGTTCGAGCAGGAATTGTCGATACGCGCCGTTTCTGAGCGGCTGAAGATGAGCAAGACGTCGGTCTCAACGTATCTGCTGCGGGCGCGGGAGGCGGGGCTTGCAGCATGGCCACTTCCACCCGGTCTGGATGATGACGAGCTCCTGGAGCAGCGTCTATTCCGGCGGATGGGGCGACCTCCTCGAGACAGCGAGGAACCGAACTGGCCGAAAGTGGCCAGCGAGTTGAAACGCAAAGGCGTGACGCTCAACCTGCTATGGCAGGAATACCGGGAGGTCCATCCGGATGGATACGGCTACACCTGGTTCTGCTGCCGATTTGCTGATTATGAGAGCCGCGCCAAACCCACCTATCGCAGTCGTCATGTGGCTGGTGTCGCGATGGAATGCGACTATGCCGGCCATACGATCCCGATCATCGATCCTTCTTCTGGCGAGATCCGGGCAGCACAGATTTATGTGGCCGTGCTGAGTGCATCGCAATTGGTGTTCTCCTATGCCAGCTTCAGTCAGAAGCTGCCGGATTGGATCGAGGCGAACCAGCGAGCCTTCAGTTACTTCGGTGGGGTGACGAAGACAACGATCTGCGACAACCTCAAATCCGCGATTGCCAAGGCTCTCTGGTTCGAACCGACGTTGAACGCGACATTTGCTGCCTTCGCCGAACACTACGATACGACCGTATTGCCAGCACGGCCGCGGCGTCCTCGGGATAAACCATCCGCGGAGGGATCGGTTTTAATCGTCGAGAGGTGGGTTCTGGCCAGACTTCGAAACGACCGTTTCTTCAGCCTTGTCGATCTCAATATCCGCATCAGCGCTCTGATCGAGGACCTTAACACCCGTACGATGCGTCGGTATGGAAAATCCCGGCGAGCCCTGTTCGATGAGGTCGAGCGCTCCCAGCTCAAGCCACTGCCGCCAACGCCGTTTGAATACGCGGAATGGAAGGTCGCCAAGGTTCATCCCGATTACCATGTCGACGTCGACAAGACGTTCTATTCCGTGCCGCACGGTCTGATCGGCAGGAAGGTCGATATCAGGCTGACGTATCGAGCGGTCGAGATCTTCTTTGACCACAAGCGGGTCGCCAGCCACATCCGAAGCTCCCAGCGTTCCGGCCATATCACTGTCAATGAGCATATGCCGAAAGCTCACCAGCGCTATGCAAACACGACGCCTCACACGTTGCGCAAGGAAGCGGCGAAGGTTGGGGCCAATACTGCGATATTTATCGAGCGTCTGCTTAGCGATCGGCCGCACCCGGAGCAAGGCTACAGATCCGCTCAGGGCATTCTCTCCCTGGCGCGTCGTTACGAAACCGATCGGCTGGAATTGGCCTGTGAGCGTGCGTTGGTCATCAATGCGCTGACCTATTCGTCTGTCGCCAACATTCTCAGATCTGGTCTCGATCAGGCTCCTGCCGCAAGCGAGACCGTGAAGCCGGCACCGCCGCACGGCAATATCCGCGGCAAAACCTACTACCAATGAAAGGACATCTAATGCTGACACATCCAACACTGGACCAGATGAGTGCGCTTGGTCTTGCCGGAATGGCAACCGCCTATCGCGAACTTATCGAGCAAGTTCATGGAAATGATCTTAGCTTTGACGAACGGCTTGGCCTGATGCTCGACCGCGAGATCGCACTACGAACCGACCGACGGCTGACCAATCGGCTCGCCACAGCAAAGCTTCGATTTGCCAATGCCTCGATCGAAGACATCGATTTTAGATCTCACCGCGGCCTTGATCGTCGCAATGTCTTGTCCTTGGCGCAGGGCGCATGGCTGAAGGCAAACGAGAACCTGATCCTGACAGGCCAAACGGGCACTGGAAAAACTTGGATCGCCTGCGCCTTTGCGAGACAGGCGGCCCGCCTCGACTACTCTGTCCTCTACGTTCGTATGCCGCGGCTCTTCGAGGATCTCGCACTTGCCAGGCTCGATGGACGCTTTCCGCGCCTCATCGACAAGCTGGCACGTGTTCAGTTGCTGGTGTTGGATGACTGGGGAACCCATACCCTGAATGACCGACAGCGCCTCGATTTGCTCGAAATCTTCGAGGAGCGATATCGAAGGAAATCGACCCTGATCACAGCTCAGCTTCCGGTGGCCGCCTGGCACGAAATGATTGGAGAAGCCACTTTGGCCGATGCGATTTTGGATCGCATTGTTCACAACGCCCACCGCATCACTCTCGAAGGCGACAGCATGCGCAAACGAAAAACGCCGACGCTCTTGACCGGCGACGAAATAACCGAACACAATCACGCGTAACAGCAACAAGGCAACCGGGATTCGATCGCATCCGTTGTCCGCGACTTAGCGAAACGCTTGTCCGCGACTTGCTGAAACCGCTGTCCCGATTTAGCGAAATCCGCAGCCAAAACTCCTTGCATCGAAACTCCAGCCAGTCGTTGAGGGCTTCCAGCGATGCAAAGCGCGGGATCGGTTGAAAGAACCGATGACGGGCATCCTGAACATTCTTCTCGACCTGGCCCTTCTCCCAGCCAGATGCCGGATTGCAAAACTCCGGCTCGTAGAGGTAATGGCTGGCCATTGCCATGAAGCGGATGTTGACGTCGCGATCCTTGCCGCGTCCGATCTTGTCGATTGCCGTGCGCATGTTGTCGTAGATGCCACGCCGGGGGACGCCGCCAAACACACGGAAGCGTGGTTATGGGCGTCGAACAGCATCTCGTGTGTCTGCAGGTGATACGCCCGGACGATAAACGCTCTGGAGTAACTGAGCTTGGTATGAGCCACCTGCAGCTTGGTTCGCTCGTTGCCAATGATCGCCCAGTCCTCGGACCAGTCGAACGGGAACGCTTCGCCAGGCTCGAAAGCGAGAGGCACAAACGTTCCACGGCCCGTCGTCTGCAGTTCGATCTGCAAATCGGCCTTCCACTCGCGAGCGAACGCCGCAACGCGATTGTACGAACCTTCATAGCCAAGGCTCATCAGTTCGGCATGCAATTGCTTCAGAGTCCGTTTCTGCTTGCGGTTCTTTTTGGACTCCGTCTTCAACCACGCTGATAGCCGATCAGCAAAGCGGTCAAGCTTTCTCGGCCGCTCCGGAACCTGGAATAATGGCTCCACGCCGTTCAATCGCAGATATTTGCGGATGGTATTCCGGGATAAGCCCGTCCTGCGGCAAATATCCCGGATCGATAAATGGTCTCGAAAATGCCAGCGTCGGATTACGCTCAATAATGCCATGTCGATCACTCCATAGCCCTCGCATTAAACACGAGGGAAGGTTGGAACATGGGTCACTTCTCGATGGAAATATTCTGTGCTGCCGGGTCACTTCTCAGTGGAAATCAACAGCTTTGGCGAGAACCGACCTGCTCATTCTTGATAACTGGGGGCCGGAGAAGCTCAATGACGAGCAAAGGCGCGACCTCTTGGAGATCGTCGAGGACAGATATGAGAGGCGTTCCACCATCGTCACCAGCCAAGTCCCCGTCGAACACTGGTACAACATGATCGGCAATCCGACCATCGCCGATGCCGTCCTGGACCGCCTCGTGCACAATACATACCGCATCGAGTTGTCCGGGGAGAGCATGCGAAAGCAACGCTCCGTCACCGCCGCGGAAACAACCCAGGCTTGACGACGCGATAATCAGGATCCATTCATTGCAAAGACCCAGAGTTCAGCTTGAGATGACCGGCTTCACGCCGGAATCGTGGCCGGAATGAATTCGGAATGGGTGGCCGGCTTCGCGTCGGAATAGATGGCCGGCATCATCGGAATACGCAGGTAAATCTATATCATATTTTTTAGTGGGGGCGCTGGGCTGCGTCATTCAGTGAGCTGGCGCACCTCAGCACGCAACTCGCCGACCAAATGAAGAGAGCCTGTCACAAGGATCCATCCATGTGAGGTGTGGATCGCGTCAGCAAGTGCGTCGGGCGCATTATCGACAGCGCTGCACACTACGCCATAGTCCTTCGCAATCAGCGTCAATGCCTTCGGATCGAAAGCAGGAGGGCCATTCTTGGCTTTCGTAAATATGATCCGCTCCGCGCGCTGTGCCAGTAGGGCAATGAGGTCGCTGGCTGCCTTGTCGGACGCAAATCCCGCTACGACTGTACATGGCCCCGACAGAATGGGCATTGCATTGAGATCGGATAAGACCTGTTCGAGGTTGAAGGGCACATGCGCGCCATCCAACACCACCGGGAGGGGAAAGGGTTTTAGGATTGTGAATATTTCCATCCTTCCAGGTAGTACCGCTGCCTCGCGTGCCTGCGCATCAAGCACCCATCCTCCGACCGGATCATTCGGAAGGTCATCAGCGCGTGCCCTGACACCACGCTCTCCTATTTGATGAAGCACCGCTTCCGCCAGAGCAAGATTGCGATGGGCAATCGTCTGCGCCGTTGACAGATCGACGAAGACTTCACGCGCCTGCATTGAGGCAGCGATTTCGTGAACGGCCTGTCCCTCGGCACTCATGCGTGGAACGCCGGTGACGAAGGTCGATCCTCTCTTGATAATCCCCGCTTTGTTCGTTGCGATTGCTGTTTTGGTATTTCCCAACACTGCGGTGTGTTCTAGATCAACATTTGTGAGTACTGCAATTTCCCCATCAATCGCATTGGTAGAGTCGTTTTTACCACCCAAGCCGCACTCCAAAACGACCCATTCAAGCTCCGAAGTCGCAAAGCCTAGAATTGATGCGAGCACCTCGATATCAAACCGAGTTGCCTCTCCACCGACCCGCCCCTTTTGCTGAGCCAGCAGCCGCGCTTCTAGTGCCCGACCAATCATCTCTCCTAAAAAAGCGTCGTCGAACGGCGTGCAGGCCAAAGTAAATCGCTCGGTGTACCGCTCGACGTGAGGTGAGGAGAAGCGACCGACGCGAAGGCCCGCGCGACTTAGACCAGCTTCGATCAGTGCCCCAACAGAACCTTTTCCCTTTGTTCCAGCGATATGGACCGTGCGAAAACGCTTTTGCGGCTGACCAAGAAGGTCCAGCAGGTCTGAAAGCGGGTTTACGGCGACGTCCATTCCGCCACTGCGATCTGCTCTCTCCCAATCGATCAACCCATCGAGATTAGAAATCTGGCGCTGAAGCGTGGCGGCGTAGTGCTGTCCTGGCATGGAAGCCTCGTATGACGTGGAAGACATGTTCGCAATCTCAGTTAAAAAAAGAATGATGGCTTTATAGCGTCATGCCCAGGACACCTACCTGTTCAATGCGACATTAGTATCGGCCTCGCGCAACCCCGGCAATCAAAGGCGTTACCCGCGAGAGGTTTTACGCATTATTGCTATCATCAGAATCGCCCAGCAGGCCGGCATCCCGCTTGCTGAAATTCGTCATGCGTTATCTTCTCTGCCAAATGGACGAACGCCGAATGCGGAAAATTGGAAAAATCTGGCGGGTTTGTGGAGGCCGGTCGGTTTAGTGAAGAACTGATCGATTGCATACCTGTTGCCGAACCTGTCGATCGGCTGGACATATGCCTTGTATGTCCACCGAATCGGAAATTCGCCTTCAAGCCCTAGCCTGACCGCCCCGATCTGCGCGATCACGGGATCCGGATCGTGGGCTGCGCACCAAAACCGACGTTGAGACCCTTCCAAGCAAAGAAATTCGCAGTCAAATATGATCGCCGTTTTCATACGTCACCGTTTCGCTGCGTTAACGAGTGCTTCTCATTACGAGAAAGATAACTGCGCTTTCGGATATCGGACAACCCTGCCTATAGCATTCCCCATGATCCCGCCCGATTTACGGGTTCATGGCGGCGCCAGCGCTGCCGAGGGTTGTCAACGAGCTTAAGCCGGCCACTAGAGCGGTATATTCGCTCACGGTACATCGCATGCCCATCGCCGGATGGAGGCAGGCGGACTGTTCGGGAAGGCAGTTCCGGCCGCTTTTCATGATCGAGGCACGCATACGAACCTACCAAGTGCTCTTGACGAGAGACGAACATGCGGCGCCGCAAAACATCCTGGCATGTTGCGCTGGAGACCGGCTTGACGATCTTCCGCCTATCTTGTTCATTCAGGGAATGTTCAAAGCCGCAAATGCTGTCCAGATCAGAGTTTCCATCGATGAGATCGAACCAGACATCTGGCGCCGGCTGGTCCTGCCGGTTCAATGGAACCTAGAGCATCTGCATCTTGGAATTCAGGCTGCATTCAACTGGTGGAATTATCATCTCTATGAGTTCCGGATCGGTGGTCTTCGGTATGGGGAAGTCGAGACCCTGACGGAGGATGCCACCGACGACGATCCACGGGTCTTCGATCAGAGAGAGGTCCGTTTGCTGGACTTCGAGCAAGGCGCCGTCTTCAGCTACCATTATGATTTCGGGGACGACTGGCAGCACACCGTCGTGGTTGAAGAGTTCTTGACGCTCACTGCTACGCCGAAGCACGGGAGCTGTGTCGCAGGCTCAAGGGCGCGACCACCGGAGGATGTCGGCGGCGTGTCGGGATATGAGCGGTTCCTGGAGATCATCGCCGACCGGGAAGACCCGGAGTATGATGAAACCATCAGTTGGTGCGGTGGCTACTTCGATCCGGAATGGTTTGACCTTTCGACTGCTGACAAGGATCTGCGCAATGCACTGCGATCAAATGTCAAACGGCGTCTATATCAACCGAAACCGAAAGCCATTCCAAAGAAATGAGCTGGCTGGGTGCGAGGTGACCGCCTTGAAGGGATCTGAACCGGCGACTGGTTGGTCAGATAGCTTAAGCGTCTGAAAAGACTTGCTTCGTGGGATAACGGTTGCATTATGAATCTAAACATGGAAGATGATTAAGGGACGCAAGTAAGTTGTATGCTGATGATCGCGGTCGTTTTGAGTGGGTGGATTGAGCTCGCTGGACATATGGGCTGCGCGGATATTTACGCCGAGTTTTGCAGCGTTGAAAAAATTAGACGATATGCGACAGCTGGCCGATTGCGCGAGCAGTCGGCGCTCAACGCCGGTTCATGAAGAAGACCTTTATCTGATCGACAACGTCATTTGGGGCTTCTTCGGCCATGTGATGTCCGCTCTGGATGCCATGACGCACAACTATCTGGTCGCTCCAATCCGCCCAGGGTTTCGCCGGGTCACCGTAGAGGCCTTCCATGTCGTCGTGCAATGACCAAAGAACACCCAAGGGGCATTGCAGACGCCGCCCCATTCCCTTATCTCGTTTGTCATCGTCGTAATCGAACTCAAGCCCAGCTCGATAGTCTGCGAGCATGCCACGCACTACTTCAGGATTTCGGGTAGCGGCAAGGTAATCCCGATTGTTCTCGGCCCCCATAGCTGCTTCCGGAGGATACCAGAGATCGGTGTTACCCTGAATCGCTGCTTCGGCCTTTTCGCTTTGCGCGAAAAAGAACCAGTGCCACCAGCTCTTCGCAAAGCGCCAATCCGCGCGGCTTAAAACCTCGTAGATCGGAACGCCGTCTATGACGACAAGGCCTGCGACGCTTTCCGGGAAGTCCATCGCAAGCCGGAATGCGCTATACGATCCACGGTCGTGGCCCGCCACACCAAATCTGTGATGTCCGAGCTTTGCCATGCATTCATGCAATGCCGCGGCCTTTGCCTTTCCCGAGCTACCGGCGAGTGTCTTCGGCTGATAGCTTCGCCCGAAGCCGGGCATGTCGGCACACACGACAGAGAAGTTGCGTGCAAGTTGAGGGGCGACCTTGAACCACGTGGTGTGTGTCCTGGGATGACCGTGAAGAAGAATAATGGGAAAGCCAACCCCACCACACCTCACACGAATCTCACCATGCGATGTCGATACGAACCGTTCAGTGAAGTTTTCAAAAAAGTCCGCCATCATCTGTCCTTCCATCAGATCGCTCTTCGCTCTCCAGGCCACTAGCCTAGCGAACACACCGGTTCCAAATTGCGGCTGTGTCTCCTCTCGTCGGCTTGTGACCTCCTTTCGGTCGTACAGGCTGCGCCGTAGAAAAAGCCGAAAGCTGCCGTTTGAGATGATCGTGCTGCCGTCTGGCAGCCTAATCAACTACCTGACACCAGCTCGTCGCGAACCGTGGTGTGGAGGTCTCCCCAGCACTCGGCAATCTTGTTCTCGGCGAAGCGATACATGACCATTTCCTGTGTTCGGATAACCTTCCCGGTAGGCGGCACGCCACGGAAAGGGCCGGAGTGGATGCCGACACCAATCAGCCGAGCTGCCAGCCAGTCGTCTTCAACGACGGTATGCTGTAAAATCCACCGGTAGTCAGGAAAAGCGGCGACCACATCAGAACAGCCTCTGATGTAGTTCGCCAAGCCTTTTGTCGATCCGCCTACATCACGGGCGACGAACTCACCCAGCCCATCGAACAGATGCTGGTTACACAGTCCGAGATATCGAAGATAAATACCCAACTTGTCTTCTCTGTCCATGTTCACTCCATTCAGCAATCCTGCTCTGCGAACGCGGCGCCTCTTTCAGCTACAACACGGCGGTCTCCGACATGCGCTCGCTGCCGATCATGGCGGCGATGGGCGGCTCCGATGATCTTCGATGCTAACCACTCAGTGCAGTAGCCCGGCGGCCAGGGCCGATCCTTCGGCGCACGAACGACCGGGCTTCCAGCAGGGCAGCAGCTCTCAGCTTGATAGGGCTCGCGGCGCAGAGGATACATGTCATGCGTTTGGCGCCTCCCGCTGCGGAGGGCGCAACTCATTTACGTCGCAAGTGAGTTTCGGTCTGTCCAAAGATGTCAAGTCGAGCCTATCCCACGGGACCGCCATGCCATCCCCTCTACCAGCTCCAAGAAATCGAAGAAACGAACGGCCGATCTCACCAGATGAGAGGCGCTCCAGAAGCGCGAATGCGCCGATATGATATTCGCTCACGAGAAGGTCGTTTCCCACCCTAGCGGCGACAACTTCCTCGATGTGACCAATAGGGTTGCCGTTCTGATCTAGCACCTGCCTGCCGATCAGATCCTGAAGCATGAACTCACTCACGACAGGCCTCCTGGAATCCATCGTAAAATGTTTTGGCGAAGCCAATTCTGCCATCGCGTCACTGGCATCTCGGTCCGATCAACATCAAGGGAAACTGCGATGTCGACATCACGAACCTTCGTATAAGGAATGCGATAGCGGCGGTTAGCTGTTCGCCAGCCCAGGCGGTCAAGGACAACACCGGATCCTGTCTCGATGGCGTCGATCTTGGGCTGCGCTCCTTGGCGAAGTTCGATGACAAGTCCGTCAACTTGACCGATTTTATTCCCCTCTCGATCGAGAAGTTGTTTGTCCAGAAGATCTCTAACGAGATGCATGTCACCCTCCCCAGATCTGAAGCGGTATCGTTATGGCTGCAAACAGAAATGCCAAGCCGATCACGAAAAGCACGACCGCATTTCCCAAACGCCCATTGATGTGGTCGCCCACATACTTGCGGTCGTTCATCAGAAAAATGAAAGGGACGACGCCGAACGGAAGGCTGACGGCAGTTATTGCCATCGAGAAGATCGTAACCTTCAACGGGTCGAGGCCTAGGCAGTGTCCCCATAAACGGGGTTCATTTTATTGACGGTGTATGATTCAATTTCCTTGAAAGGAGATTGCTATGCGCCGTCACGAATTGAGCGACGAAGAATGGGCTATCATTGCACCTCTTTTGCCGAACAATAGCCGTGGAATTGAACGTGTCGATGACCGCCGGGTGATCAACGGCATCCTCTGGCGTTTCAGGACTGGTTCGTCTTGGCGAGATGTGCCGGAGCGTTATGGCCCGCGCACGACGCTTTACAATCGGTTCTCCCGATGGCGCAAGGCGGGCGTCTGGGATCGTCTTCTGGACGCCGTTTCAAAGCGTTACGATGGAGACATCGTGATGATCGACAGTTCTTGTGTTCGCGTTCACCAGCATGGTGCCAACGCTAAAAAGGGGGATCTGCCGATCCTTGCATGGGACGTTCGCGCGGCGGCCTGACGACAAAGATCCACGCTCTTGTCGATGCAGATGGCAGACCGGTTCGGCTCGAACTCACCGCCGGCCAAGCCGGCGATGCACCGATGGCTGAAAAGCTGTTGAGCGACCTGAGGCCCGGCGCGACGATCCTCGCCGACAAGGCATATGATACCGATGCAATTCGTAACTTTGCCAAGCAACGCAAGTGTTGGGCGAATATCCCTGCAAAGGCCAATCGAAAGCAGACATTCAGCTTCAACCGCTGGGTCTACCGTCAACGCAATCTCGTGGAACGGTTCTTCAACCGTATCAAGCAGATGCGAGGCCTCGCGACGCGATACGACCGGCGCGCTGATAACTACATGGCCGCCCTCAAGCTCGTCGCGACGAGGATATGGATCGCCTCAACTAATGAGTCCGTGGCCTAAGACGATCGGAACCACCGCAATAAGAATTGACATTGTGTAGACAAGACAGAAGGCGGGATCGCTTTTTGGTCTTGCGGTCTCTGACCAGTTCCAGCCAAAACCTTGCGCTACCAAATAGGACTGTGCAAGCGAGACCTCCAGAGCTGCCCCGAAGCAGGTGATCATCAGCGAGCCGGCAAACAGATAGAATCCCCATTCCCCGAGGGCGGGCGTCAAGATCACGGCGATCTGCTCGTATCCTTCGACATCTTGGATTCCGAGCGGAGGATAAATTATCGCCGCAAGCACGATGATGGCAATCGAAATGACGGCGCCAAAGCTCATACCGAAAATCGCGATTACCCGGTTGATCCCAAAATACGACTTGTCCCATTTGTCCTCGATTGCGCCAGAGGAATAAAAAAAGAACAGGTAGGGAGAGATGACGGCGCCAAGAATGCCGACGGCGATGAAGGCATAATGCAGTATATTCTCGTTTGGGACCGTTGGCATCACGCCTTTCGCAACCTCCGCCCAGGGCGGACCCATCAGAAACATCGCAACGACGATACTGAGTGCGATGAGGCCAAGAAACGACACCCCATCCTCGATGATCCCGAAGGTCCCCTGCCACAGCAGCAACCAGACCGCAACGGCGGCCGGGATCGCCCACCACTGAAAGCTCCATCCAGTCACGAACTGAAGCGCGAGCGATACACCGCCGATTTCGGCGGCAAGGACCATCAGGTTCACAAGGAACGTTACGGCCAACATCACCACGAACATGTTCGAGCCGAACCGGTCGCGGATGCCGTCGGCAATGGTCATATGGCTTGCAATCGCGAAACGACCGGACATTTCGACTAGGAAAATCAAGCAAATCGTGCCGAGAACGACCGCCCAGATGAGTTGATATCCAAATGCCGCTCCGGCTTGGGTGGATGTGGCGATCAGACCGGTTTCGAGGAAGCCGCCGATGCTGGTAACGACACCCAATGAAATCTGCAGCAGCTTCTTCATGGCTCGGGTTTCTCGATTGTGATCTGTGAGCGTGCGTTCTGGAGGCCTTGCAGAGCGGTCTCCACGCCATGTCGGTCGTTATTCGATGTCGCGGTACCCATTCGTTCAAGGAGAGTTTGGATGTCTTGGATTGGCCTAGGAACCGCGTCACCCAATTCCTTCACAAGGAGAGTGACCTCCTTTTGGCAGCGTTCGATCGCGAGGTGGCTATACGTCTGCGGCACGGCGCCCTTGATGCGAGCATCTGCGATCATCTCGGCGCTTGCGGTCCATGAGGCAATGCCCTTAAGCGTCTTATCTGTGTGCTCTTTCTCGTCGGAGCATGCGGATACTACGAATATGGCGATGACCGCGGCAATACGGCCGCTCCAAACTATGCTGCTCATAAATTACATCCGCTAATATTCCTTGCTGGAAGGTAGAACGAACCCGGCGCAATACAACGGTGCCATACCATCGAGTGCTACTTTTTTCTCCGAACTCCGGCACTGCCGTGACGTCAAGGATAGTCTGCAAGCCCGTACGTCTGGGCGTTGTCCTGCGACTGAGATGTAGAGCCAAGACCGTAAGCATCTGAAGGGCATTGGGCGTTGATCGAAGGATTACAGGTGGCATCCTAAAAATCATTCGGTTTTCGCCTTGGCAAGTTGGCGTTCTCTCCTAGCTTTTCCAGAAGTCAGAGCGGAAATCTGGAGTCCTTTCCATGCGGCGTCGTGCGTCTGTCATCATTGTCATCACTGCTGCCATCGTCTGCCTTCTGGGACTGGCCATCGGCGTCTTAGGCGGCTGGTTGGTTACTCTTGGCGGCTCCCCCTACTACCTGATCGCTGGCATCCTGCTTCTCGTCACCGGCGTGCTTCTGTTTCGAAATAACCGCGCTGCTCCGTGGGTCTACGCCTTCGTTCTTATTGGGACATTTATCTGGGCCTTGATGGAATCCGGCCTGGACGGCTGGGCGCTTATTCCACGGCTGATCGGTCCCGCCGTCATCGGTCTCTGGATATGGTCGCCTCTTGTGTATGGGCGACTTTATTGCGATCCCGCGTCTTCACGCTCAAGGCTGCCGAGATCATTGACCGGAATGGCTGTCAATGCTGCGATCATAGCGTTCGTCTTCGCCACCGGCTACTGGATCACGGATGCTCGCTTTATTCGCAACGGTGATCCCTCAGGATGGCAGAATGTTTCGGCGTCGGCCTCCAACGGTCAGGTCGACCCAACCACGCCCGACGAGGCCTGGAACTTCTACGGTCGCACACCTGCAGGCGACCGCTTTTCGCCGTTGACCCAGATCACCGCCGATAACGTCAAAAATATGAAGCCGGCATGGTCATTCTCGACCGGTGACCTGCCCAGGTCAGGCGAGAACTCCAATGGCCGCGAGTTCAGCTTCGAGGCAACGCCGATCAAGATCGGGGATACGCTCTATTTCTGCACGCCGCACCGCGAGGTCGTGGCACTCGGGGCAACGGACGGAAAGGTCAAATGGCGCTTCGATCCGGCTGGCGACATGTCTCACAACGTCTACCAGGCCTGCCGCGGCGTCTCCTACTACGATGCTTCGCAGGCAATCGACACTTCTGCGACATGCAAGACCCGGATCATCTCAACCGCCTCCGATCTGCCCCGGCTGTTCGAACTCGACGCCGAGACAGGCAAGCCCTGCGAAGGCTTCGGCAGCCAGGGAATGGTCGACCTTCGAGAGCATATGGGACCGGTACCTCCAGGCTTCCATTTCATCTCTTCGCCGCCTTTGGTCCTGAACGGGAAGATCGTGCTCGGCGGCTGGGTCTATGATAACCAGACGGTCGGCGAACCCTCCGGCGTCATCCGCGCTTTCGATGCCAACACGGGGGCGCTGGTATGGTCATGGGACATGGGCAAGACGCCTGCCAACAAGAAGCTTGATCCAAAAGAGACCTATACCCGCGGTACGCCGAATGGCTGGGGCGTCTACACGGCTGACCCGAAGCTCAACCTTGTGTTCGTGCCCCTGGGTAATGCCACCCCAGATTATTTTGGTGGAGAACGTCGACCCTTCGATGACAAATACTCGAGTTCGATCGTGGCGCTCGACCTGACCACGGGTGAAGAGCGGTGGCACTTCCAGACGGTCCACCATGACCTCTGGGATTTCGATCTACCTGCAGGTCCCTCGCTGGTCGATCTCCCGGACGGGAAAGGCGGGATCACGCCTGCCCTCGTCCAGACCAGCAAGCAGGGCCAGCTCTTCCTTCTCGATCGCCGCGACGGCCATCCCCTTGCCGACGTTGAGGAGAAGCTGGTTCCTCAAGGCCACATCCCCGGCGAGCGCTACTCTCCGACCCAGCCCTTCTCGACGGGAATGCCGCAGACGCTCGCACCGAAGCTGCAGGAGGCGGACATGTGGGGCGCCACGCCCATCGACCAGCTCCTTTGCCGCATCGCATTCCACCGCATGCGCGATGACGGCCTGTTCACACCCCCCGGCGAGAAGCCGACCATCGGCTGGCCAGCCTTCGACGGTACCTCGGACTGGTACGGTGCGACTGTCGATCCGGAGCGGAAGCTTCTTTATATCAACACCACCTTCATGCCGTTCCAGCTTCAGATGGTACCATACGAGGCGGCTTTGAAAGCGGGTCTTTTCAAGCCCTGGGGAGGATGGAGTCAGCCCTATCCTCAACCTGAGTTCCAGAACAACCCCGAGCACGGCACGCCATTCTCGATCGTGGTGAAGCCCTGGTTTGGCATATTCGGCATTCCCTGCAACCGTCCCCCATGGGGCCAGATGCAGGCTGTCGACCTCCTGACAAAAAAGGTCGTCTGGCAGCGGCCCATCGGCACTACCCGCGACATGGGGCCATCGGGCTTGCGCGCGCCGTTCGGTCTGCCAACGGGCATCTTCAGCATGGGCGGCAGTGTGGCGACCCGGAGTGGCCTGGTGTTCATGGGAGCGACCACCGATCAGACCCTGCGCGCATTCGACGGCAGTACGGGCGAGGTTCTCTGGGAAACCCATCTGCCGGCAGGCGGCAATGCGACTCCGTTGACTTACATGGGATCGGACAGGCGCCAATACGTCGTCATCGCTGCTGGCGGCCACGGTGGTCTGCAATCCCGCAATGGCGACTACGTCATGGCGTTTGCCATACCGAAGAGTTGAACCACGTCTTCGGAAAATAACGAGCTCGCAAGCTCTTAAAGCAGGACCATTTACCCCCAACGAAGGAGGCCCCTATGCCAGACTATCCAATGCCACCATTCCCTTCCCAGCAGCAACCGATACCGGGTATTACCGCCAGTATGGACCCTGTTCCCGATCACGGCGAAGAGAGCAACAAGGGGTCCGGCCGGCTCAAAGGGAAACGCGCCATCATCACTGGTGGCGATAGCGGTATTGGACGGGCGGTTGCCATCGCCTATGCTCGCGAAGGGGCCGATGTCCTGATTTCCTATCTCGATGAGGATGAGGACGCCAGGGCAACCAAGGAGCTTGTCGAAAAAGCTGGCCTGAAGGCAGTTCTCGTTCGTGGCGATATCCAGAATGCGGATCACTGCAGGGCAATCGTTGATACCGCGGTCAAAGAGTTAGGCGGGATCGACATCCTCGTGAACAATGCCGCTCACCAAGCGACGTTCAAAAGCATTGAGGACATCACAGACGGCGAATGGGAACTGACGTTCAAGGTCAACATCCACGCCATGTTTTACCTGACGAAGGCGGCGATCCCGCACATGATGCCGGGCTCTTCCATCATCAACACGGCCTCTGTCAACTCCGACAACCCCAATCCAACGCTTCTCGCCTATGCGACGACAAAAGGTGCCATCCAGAACTTCACCGGCGGCCTGGCGCAGCTCTTGGCCGAGAAGGGCATCCGCGCCAATGCCGTCGCGCCCGGTCCTATCTGGACCCCGCTGATCCCTTCGACAATGGTGGACGAAGCGGTCACCAACTTCGGAAAACAGGTGCCGATGAAGCGACCTGGACAGCCGGCCGAGCTGGCGACAGCTTATGTGATGCTCGCCGACCCGCTGTCGAGCTACGTGTCCGGCACCACGATTGCGGTGACTGGCGGAAAACCGTTCATTTAGACAACGAAGCTATAGGACATCGCCTGTGACCGATATCATGCCAATGGCACCTACGTGGACCGAGATTGCGGTCCGCTTGTTGCTGACCGTACTGGCGGGATCGCTGATCGGCATCAACAGGGAGATCGGCGGTCACACCGCCGGTTTCCGTACAACCGTCCTCGTGGGCGTGGCCGCCTCCCTTGCGATGATTCAGGCGAACATCCTGCTGACCACGGTGGGCAAGACCGAGGCTTCGTTCTCCGTTATGGATACGCTGCGCCTGCCGCTCGGCGTGCTGACGGGTGTCGGTTTCATCGGAGGCGGCGCAATCCTGAAGCGTGGCGATATGGTCTCCGGTGTCACAACTGCGGCGACGCTCTGGATTATCACGGCGATCGGCCTGTGCATCGGTGGCGGGCAGGTGTTGATCGGCTGTTCCGGAGCCATCATCGCCCTCATTGTGCTGTCGCCCCTCAAAGTCGTTGACGATTGGCTTCCCCGCAAGCGAAAGGCCGAGCTTGTTCTGGCGTTCGACGGATCGATAGAGGATGTCGAAACCGCCTGCAACGCCTTGGGGCTGACGGCACGTTTCGTTCGTAAACAGCGCTCTGAGAGCGAAGGCACGGTTTGGATGAAGTTTGAGCTTATCTGGAGGAGTAGCGACAATTCCCGGGAGCGAATATTCGTCCCGGAGCTGGAGAAACGCTTTCGACTGCTAAGTCTCGAGGTCATTGGGCGCGATGCCTAAGAAGTCAGCTACGATTACACGTCGCGGCGGTGACACACTGGTGCTGCCTTGCATGCGGAGCGTTTCGCGCTCCGGCCATTCGTCGGAGTCTCGCGCTCACAGTTCGCTGTGGCGCAGGCGCGGATCAAGACCGGGTGCGATATGGCCCATCCCATCTAGGGCCTCTCCTGCGATCGATGCCCTACCCGATCCAGCGACGGTAAATCGACCACCAGCGACAGGCCCTCTTCGCGCCAGTCGCGGGATATTTGGCCACCGAGCTGCTTTTCCACCACGGCTGCGAGAAGTACCCGTCCAAACCCGCGACCCAGCTCCTGCTTCGGAGGAGGACCACCGCGCTCTTCCCAAGTAAGCGTCAACCCGGACCCGGTTTGTACCCAGCTGATGCGCAAGCTGCCTTTTGTTTGTGAGAGCGATCCGTGGACGGCCGCGTTGGCTGTGAGCTCATGCAGCGCCAGCCCAATGGGTTGGTCTGAGGGCGCCGAGATCATCACGCGAGGGCCTTCGATCTCAATGTCGCCGCTGTTGAAAATCTGAACATGCGCCCGGATGATGTCGACTAGCTCGACCTCCTGCCAGCCGTGTTCAGCCAGAAGCATATGCGTTCGCGACAGCGCCTGGACACGGTGCTGAACGGCTGCCGCATAGCTGGCAGCATTATCGGACTTCGATAGGCGGACGATGCTGTCGACGATGGCCAGCACATTCTTGGTCCTATGATCGACTTCAAGAAGCAGGCGGTGTTCAGCTTCTTCAAGCGTGTGGACGCGGCTGTACTCCGTCATGTCGATTTGTGATGCGAAATAGATGCGAGTTCGCCTTGCTCGTCGACGATCGGGCTTATATGCAGCTGGTTGCAGAACGGGGTGCCATACTTCTTGTAGTTCAAAATTTCGACTTTCGTCTCGCCCTCCTGAGCAACGGCTGCGCGGATTTGGGCAATAGCCGTCCTCGATGTCGCTTCACCCTGTAGGAACCGGCAGTTCCTGCCCAGAACCTCCTCCGCGGTGTAGCCGGTCAGATGAAGGAAGGCATTATTGGCAAGCACGATCGGGAAATCAGGTTGTAGCGCGTCCGATACGACTATGGGCATTCTGGTGCGCCGGAATGCGAAGGCAGAAAGCTCTTTTCGGTCGACCATCCCTGGGTTCTTCGCTGCAACGGGAAGATCGCCGTGGATGTCGGATTGTACTGGATCGGCCACGTTCACCTCGGGATTGGACGAGGCTTAGAACGAACACAGCGACGAATAGTTTCCCGGCATTCCGACCCACACGCCAAGTTATCATGCGGTGAACCGAAGAAGCCTCTGCGGTCTGAGTCACGGCCAACGACTGGCGACGAACGATAGAGCTAACTTGTGAAGCGGCTGCTGTTAGCCGTGCCACGATCCCTATCGAAGCGGCAAGTGACTGCTGTTGAGCGGCGACAATCTCGATCAGCCATCTGCAAAAACTGCGCGCCTCCCAGAACGAAGTCGAAAATTGGTTCAGGCTGTCCCGGCGTCGTCATGGGCGAGGTCGGCATGGCCTCAGCTGTTGCTCCGGCGAGATGAAGTGATTCCTCGTAAGAGGTAAGCGCGGCTTCTTTCATCCATTCCCGTGCACTGGCCCCTGAGATCGCGGATGAAGGCCGACGTTGGTTACGGGCTATTCAGAAGGAGCTCTGGCTACCGGTGCAACGGCGGCATCTCCCGCTTCTTTGCACCCACCTACCGACGGCGCCTCCAGCGGTCGGTCACTTCGCTACGCCAGCTGAATCGCCAGTGGAACACATGCGCCGGAATCTCGAGGCAGCCAACCAACAATAACCGGCGCGGTTCTGTCGGAAATCGTACGAACCACAGCAGCATATGGGAAAACCAGCCCGATTGCAGCATAAGCCGTTGATCACGTTTTGGAAAAACCCCGCCTTACGCACGGACGACTGATGAACCTTCCTATTCAGGATGACGTACGAAACCTTTTACTTCGTGCCGCACGTCCAGATGCTTTCGCAATGATCGCACCACATATGCGGACCATCGAACTTCCCCTGAACTTTACGCTCGTCGCACAAGACGAGCCAACGCACAGCGTCTGCTTCCTCGAAAGGGGTTTAGCATCGGTTGTGGCGATAACAGAGGGCGACGAAGAGATGGTAGAGGTCGGCCATATAGGCTCGGAGGGGGCCACAGGACTGCATGTAGCGCTATATGCTGATCAATCACCCACAAAGACATTCATGCAGGGCGAGGGCCATGGGTATCTGGTTCCTGTGCCGGTCATTCGTGCTGCACTGGACAACTTTCCAGAATTCCGTGCGCTGATTTTAATGTACATTCATTCGTTCAAAACTCAGGTTTCTTACACGGCGCTCGCGAATGCCCGGTTCAGCATCTACGAGCGTCTCGCGCGCTGGTTGCTGATGTGCCAAGATCGCCTGGGAAGTGACCTTGGCCTCACACATGAATTTCTGTCCATCATGCTCGGCGTTCGCAGATCAGGCATAACGGACCAGTTGCATCTTCTGGAGGGTATCGGTGCGATCAAAGCAACCCGTGGCAACATCCGCATTCTTGATCGAAACAAACTGGAAGAGATCGCTGGCGGAAGTTATGGCGTGGCAGAGAGAGAATATGAGCGTCTGATTGGTCTGCCATTCAGGACGAGAGGCTAGCCCTTGTGTAAAATTACGCCGGTTCGCGATTAAGTTTCTGCTTCGGAACGAGGGCAGCGCGGCCATGGCCTGCGAGAAGGCTGCATGGGCACCGGATCCACCTTCTTTAGAACTCAATCATATGAAATAAGAGATCATCACTCGCCGTGTGTGTCAGGCGCGAGTGGCTGAGAGACCATTTCCATGCTCTTGCCTGTTCAGGAGCATCAATATCAATGCCTCGATATTTCTTCAACGTTCACGACGGCGTTTCCATAGCGGACACGGTAGGCTCAGAACATCCAGACGTCGACAGCGCGCGAAGCGAAGCGGTGGAGACAATTGCCGAGCGTCTTCGGGGAACCATGCTGGCAGAGGCTGACGTTTCCGCGTGGCTGATGAACGTCGTCGATGAGAGTGGCTTCACTGTCATCGTCCTATCGTTCACGGCCGCCGTCAAAATTATTGATCGGCCTGACGTTGCCGCTATGAAGTCGGCCGCCGGATAGAAATGTCAAAACCGCACAGAGCGATTGCAGGTCTTGGCCACAACCAGCAGATTGACGCATAAACTCACTATTGCCGACGCCTCGGAATGCGTTCGCATGAGTTCGGGCTCTTTCCCGCCGGAGGCTGGGCGATGTCCGACTTTTCGCAGTCGACGGTTTCGAACTTGCTGCTGCGCGCATTGCCGCTTGAGGCGTTCGACATTTTGAAGGCCGCTATGCAGCGGATCGATCTTCCTTTGAAGTTTGAGTTGGTGACACCCGATGTGCCGAACGATCATGTGGTGTTTCTCGAGCGCGGTCTTGGATCGCTTGTCGCCACGAGCAGCGACAACGAAATCGTGGAAGTCGGACATATCGGATATGAAGGCCTGGCAGGCATGCATGTCCTGTTGAAGGTTCCGAAAACACCCAACAAAACGTTCATGCAGGCGGAGGGTGACGGCATCTCAGTGCCGACGTCTGTGTTCCTCGGGATGGTCGAACACGTCCCGGCTGCCAATGACCTGCTCTTGCGATACGTCCATTGTTGCGAGCTCCAGCTTGCGCATTCTGCGCTTGCCAACGCCCGGTATAATATGCCGGAACGGTTGGCGCGCTGGCTGCTGATGTGTCATGACCGTTTGCAGACCGATGACTTGCCTCTCACGCACGAGTTCCTGTCGATCATGCTGGGTGTCCGTCGCTCCGGTGTCACCAACGAAATTCACATTCTCGAAGGTATCCACGCGATCAAGGCGACCCGTGGAAACATCCGGATTGTCGACAGGCAGAAGCTGGAAGATGTTGCCGGAGGATCCTACGGCATACCCGAAGACGAATATGAGGAATATATCGGCTTCCCGATCCGGCGCGCATGAGCGGCTGCATCTGTCAGGGCGACCTGTATCAATCGCCGGGCTCATAAGCATCCGAAAACGGCATCTTCAGCAGGATGTCGCCATCTTCATTACAGATCTCGATGTGACGATGCGAGATGTCGCGGCCTTGGAGGATTGCGGCGCTCATCAGGCCTCGGGCATCCATGATGGCCTCGCGACGAGCATCGTCCAAATCCGCAAGATCGGAGCCTTCACTATCTTCGATGATCTTTGTTCTTGTCGCGATATTGAGGTGGTATATCGGCATTGACCGCCCTTCGCGGATAGCCAACATCCGTCACGACCGACGCTGGCGAGGAACCTGTAACAAGTCTACCCGGTCCTGGACGCTCACGAAACTGTCAAAAACGTACAGTTCATCGTCCACCGCTAGAGTATTCCGCCATTGTGCGCCATAAGCTTCGGATACCTCTCTCGTCATCTGATGGGTTCGAGTGCGGGCTCCCTCCCGTCGGAGCCCGGAAATGCGCGAGATTCAAAGAGCAGATACCCGGAACCGGCTCCTCAAAGCCCTCAGTGAGCAAGCGTTCGTCCTGCTCCAGCCCGGTATGGAACGGGTCGATCTGCCGCTCCGAACGGTGCTGGTGGAAAGTAATCAGCCAAGCACTCATATCTTCTTCCTCGAAAGCGGACTGGCATCGATCGTCGCAAGAACAGCCGATGACGAAGCCATTGAGGTTGGCCACATCGGTTGGGAAGGATTGTGCGGGACGCATCTCCTTCTGAGGCTCGACACCACCCCAAATCGTACCTTCATGCAGATCGACGGGAGCGCTACTAAGGTTCCAGTCGAACTTGTGTATCGCCTTATCGACGAAGATACCGCCTCCCGAGATCTCTTTTTACACTACATCCATACCTGCGAGTTGCAGCTTGCCCATTCGGCACTGGCGAACGGCCGGTACAATATGGCTGAGCGACTGTCGCGCTGGCTGCTCATGTGCCACGACCGTATTCGCGACGACGACATGGCGCTAACGCACGAATTTCTCTCCCTCATGCTGGGCGTGCGCCGCTCTGGAGTGACCGATCACTTACATATCCTGGAAGGGATGCATGCGATCAAAGCCACGCGAGGTCGCATCCGTATCCGGGATCGAGCAAAGCTGGAGGAGATTGCCGGAGGATGCTACGGAGCGCCTGAGCGGGAATATGACCGACTGATCGGGAGCAAGTGACGAAAGGGGCGAAGCAGATCCGCCTCAACCTGCTCCTTGAGCATCTGCAAAAAGGCCGATGGTGCAAACTGCCGAACCAGGTCGGCCTTAAAACAGCGCTCGTTGCCAAGGATCTTGGCTTGGTCGAATCCAGAGGCGATGACCTGCGAACAAGAAGCTATCGACTGACTTCAGGTGGTCGTGCCTACCTGATCGGTTTGCTCGCTTGCTGACTACATAACCACTGGGGCGATGTTCAGCAACGTCCCGTCGCTGAAGCAGTGCGCTGTTCGATCGCCAGGTGTATCGTTAAAGTCGGGTCTCATCCTGTTTTCTATCTCGCTGCAGACGTGCAGCTTTCAGCCGTTCGGTTTTCTCTCGGTCGGCAACACGCTGGGCTTCAAGCACCCTCAATGCCTCGGCTTTCGCCTCCTCGAAACGTCCTCGCGGAGAGGGGCCCCTCGACCGACGCTTCTTGTGTTCCAACTGCTCCATTCCAGCCTCCATGAAAGCTTCTTAATGGAGGAAACTACGTCACACCTCTTTTCATTTCCACACGCCTGCCGGATGAGTACGATACCGCACCTTACAACACCGCGTAAGGCCGCCGTTTTACACGGATCGTCCTATCCGAAGGCTGTGAACAAGGTAAACTGTTGAATCTTGCGGCGCGTCGCGATTGTACGCTATCTGACGCTTCTCCTTTTGGTATTTGGAGATCCGCATCTAGTGACTACTATTGGCCTTCAAAAGGAGGCCGATCATGACCCATAGCTATGCATTTGCATCTTCTGTGGTTGCCGCCCGTGATGCAAGAAGTCTTTGAACCGAAGGTCATGTGATCGAGTGCGGTCTTCTGTGAGGCCTGTAGATACGGCGTTTACAGAAGCCGCTGGCCGGTATGGTGATCTGCGGGTCGGGTCCAAATCTGAATCCCGAGCTCTTCTGCTCATGATTCAAGGCTGGTTTTCCCGATCCAGATCTTTTCGATCATTTGCCCATTCGGGTCGTCGCCTTCTCACACCCCTTTTTCCGACATTAGGCTACCTGCAACACCTTCATCATGTTGTTGGCGCCTGTGCCGGAACTCGATAATCCTCATGTTTTGTCAGCAATGCCCAGACCGTGCGCGCCATCTTGTTGGCCAGTGCGATCGCGACCAACATTCGGGGCTTTCGCGCGAGCATGCGCGCCAACCACGATCCTTCGGGTATGGATTTCCGGCCCAGCCAGTTCAGGCGTGTCATTGCCCCAATAATCAGCAGCCTGCGGATATCAGACTGCCCTGACTTGGAAATGCGTCCCAGTCGTTGTTTGCCGCCCGACGAGAACTGACGTGGCACAAGGCCGAGCCATGCCGCGAAGTCACGGCCACGCCGGAAGTTCTCCATTTGCGGAGCAAAGGCTTCGATCGCCAGGGCTGTCAAAGGGCCAACGCCAGGAATGGTCTGCAAGCGCCGCGCCGTGTCAGCTTCAGCCGACAATGCCTTGATCTTTGCGGTCCGTTCATCGATGCGAGCCGTCTTCTCAGCGATCTGTTTCAACAAGTCGCGGCATTCTTCAAGCATCAACACAGGCAAGTCGCTGTTTTGCCCGTCCAAATCTCTTCAATACGCTTGAAGTGGTTACGACCTTGAGGAACAACATGGCCATATTCATAAAGGCATGCTCTCAGCGCGTTGATCAGTTCTGTGCGCTGATGGACGAGGCGTTCTCGAGCCCGAAACAGAATCGCTCGGCTCTGCTGATCCGCGGATTTTGGCTCCACGAAGCGCATTTCCGGTCGCTGGGCCGCAATTACGATAGCCTCCGCGTCCGTCGCATCGTTTTTCTGTCGCTTGACGAACGGCCGTACATATTGCGCCGCGATCAGCTTCACTTCGTGGCCAAGCCTAACCATCTCACGTGCCCAGTAATGCGCGCTGCCGCAGGCTCCATCACCACCAACGCCGGTGGGTGTTCCGCCATGAACTTGGAAAAGTTGTGCCGTGACAGCTTCTTTCGAAACCTGACTTGCCCGCTCATCGAAGCACCGTGCAGTTGAAAGACATTCTTTGCCAAATCCACGCCAATCATCGTATCGTTCATAACGGTTGCCGTCCTTTCCGCTAAGTGGTCACAACACCACATCTTGGCACATTCCGATGCCGTCTCGGGAGGGCGGCAACCACCCCATCTGAATCCCTCTCAAGTGAAGACCTTTCCCTGCTACACGGCACGCTGCGCAAGTGGTGCGACGAGCGCAGGATTGAGATCAATGCCCCGGAGGCCGAACAGGTCGCTGTCGAACTCATTGACTGGTTTCAATTCGGTCTGCGCCATGAAGACCAGTTGATCGAAATGATCCGCCGGTCCTGATTGCTCATCGTTCCAGCATCCCTGCCTCGAGACGGGCAGCAAGAAAGGTCTCACGTACAACTTCGGCGGCAACCCTCTTCTGCAGCGCTTGGAGACATTGCCGCCGAGCATTGTCATAATGCGGTCCATCCGTGGCAGGCCAGCGATAGGTGAGGTGGTGCAACGCCTCCTCGGGTCCACGGACTGCGTCAGCGATACCGCGGCCAAACCTTATTCGAACAGGAACGCGCCACTGGATCGGAAGGCTGTTTTCGCTCTGCATGGAAATCTCCTCTCGTGAGCGACTAACATGAAGCAAAGCGTTTGGTTGCCGTACGAAACGGTACGAAGAAGAAGGCCTCCCTGGCCCAGACAGAAATGTGCGGTTTCCGACCAAACGCCAAAAACATCGACACCCTGCTAGCTTGGCCTTGGGAGCTGCGCAGCGGAGAAGAGAATATGGATCCAAAGGGACGGCATACGCAAAGCGATCCCTCCGGCATGGGCGACGCGATCTACCGTCAGATTGTCCAAAGCGCCACCGAATACGCCGTTATTACTGCCGCTCTCGACGGCAGGATCACCACCTGGAGTACCGGTGCCAGCAATCTTCTCGGCTATACGCCGGAAGAAGCGGTGGGGCAAAACCTTGCGATGATTTTTTCGTTCGAGGATCAACTTCAGGGCGCGTTCCATGTGGAAATGCGAGATGCGTTGAAAAATGGCCGTGCTGACGACAATCGCTGGCATATTCGAAGGGATGGCAGTCGCCTGTGGGCCTCCGGCCTTCTCATGCCATTGAAAGACGGCACCCATCGCACTGTCGGATTTGTCAAGATTTTGCGTGATCGCACTCACTTTGTCAAACAGGACGAAACGGTGCGCTCAAGCGAGGAGCGGCTGCAACTGATCCTAGAAAGCGCCACAGACTACGCAATTTTCACGTTAGATGATGAGGGTGCCTTGCTGACCTGGAATGCCGGCGCACAACGCATCCTGGGATATGAGCAAGACGAGATAGTCGGCCGCGACGCCCGGATCCTGTTCACACCCGAGGAACGAGAGGCCGGGGCACTCGAATGGGAAATGGAAACTGCAAACAAGGAAGGTCGCGCTGAGAATGAGCGCTTTCACGTTCGAAAGGACGGATCCCGGTTCTGGGGCAGTGGCCTCACGATGCCGCTAAAGGCGCGGCATGACAAGCCTGGCTATCTCAAGATCATGCGCGATGACACCGAACGGCATCTTGCGGACGAACATCAGCAGGTGATGATGCGGGAAATGAGCCATCGCGTAAAGAACAGCCTGATGCTCGTGACCGGAATGTTGGCAATGCAAGCCAGGGCAACCGATATCCCGGAAGTGAAGCGAGTTTTGACGGATGCAGAAACCCGTGTCGCGACCATCGCAGCCGTCCATGACCATTTGTGGCGCCAGCGCGATCTCGAGACCATTGACCTCGCCCCGTTTCTTAAGGATCTTTGCCACCGCTTGGCGCACGCCTCAAGCCGGCACACACTTTCATTCGACGGCACCGCTTGCCGGATCGAGACAGACCGCGCCATCCAGGCGGCGCTTATCGTCAACGAGCTCGTAACCAACGCGTTTAAGCATGCTTACCCGTCAGGCGGGGGCAGAATTGACGTTACGATCAATGCCACTGACGAAATGATTTGCCTGACAGTTGCGGATTGGGGCGTCGGACTGCCAGACGACTTCGATCTGGACGAAAGCTCGAGGAAGAGCCTTGGAATGCGGGTTGTCAAAGGGTTGGTAAGACAGCTCCGGGCAGAGCTTGCTGTGGCAAAAACTGCGCCGGGCACCGCATTGATCACGAAAATTCCAATGAGTTCATGATTGGCTTCCCACGACAGTCCCGCGGCGTGGCTAAGATACTTGGCATGTAAAAACGGGAGCCGAAGCTCCCGCCATTCAGACGTGCCTTGTTGAGCTTTCAGCTGCAACTTCGCCGACGGATAACGCCTTGAAGAATGGCACAAGCTGATAGAGTGCCGACAGCCCGACAAGGACATAGACAATAGTGGCGAGCGCGCTGTCACGGCCACCAAATATTGTGGCAACAAGGTCGAAATCTGCGAGGCCTACAAGAAGCCAATTGATGCCGCCAACGATGACCAGAAGCAATGTAATGAGGTTGATCGCTTTCACGAGAAAATCTCCTTCTGAATAAGGTCTGCATGGAGGGTTTGAAACAAAGTCATCTTGGAAGTGTCAGGTTGTTCAGCCTGCGGATTGCTTTCGTCGCTTGCCTTGCTGAGCGAGCTCCCCGTCAACGATTTCTTCAGATCCTTCCGCCGGGTCTTCGCGCGCGGACGTGTCGGCTTGCTCGACTGAGTGTTCATCAGCAGCGCCATCGGTCTCGTCCATACCCGCCGCGTGCCAATGATCTAGATGACGCCCTTCCGGACGACCTTCCATTTCCCACAATGCATACGCTTTTGAGTGTCTGTCCGTTTCACCGCTCATGTGTCTTCTCCTGTCAACAATAGCCTTCGGGGAAGGCACTGGCGCCTTCCCCGATCACCCAATTCATTCAACGGTTGTTGCCGCCGGACGACTGGCCGCCCTTCTTGCCTGCTTCAGATGCACGCTCGGTGTCGTTTGCGAAGTTTCCGCCGGAGGCCTGGCCACCTTTGCTGGCGATGTCGCGCTGCTTGTCATCGTCCATCGACGCGAAACCGCGCTTGCTCGTATCTCCGCCCGACTGATTTCCGTTCTGTGAGTTTGGCATAATTTTTCTCCTCTGTTTTTGCTGGACCTTTCCAGCACGGAGAAGCAACTTTGCTCTTCGAAAAGGGTTCCCGGACGGTCAGAAACCGTACTGTTCAGTTTCGTGCCCTTTAAGGATCGGTAAGCGTCGGGCGCAGCGTCGTAAATTTCAGCCCTTCAGAAGCGCCGTCCCACTGTGCGCTTCGCACAAACAGGAACCAATGTTCCTCACTGGGGTTTGGCTGAAGTCCAAAGACACACATGGGGGAAAAGGCATGCGGTTGACACCGACAATGCTCCACGGGTTTGTGGACTATCCCGTCGGCTGCCTAGACAACATCCCGTTCGGCGCCGCGATGAACAAGGGCCTGACGATCCGAACCGACCAGCCCCACCTCAATCGCTACCTGCTCGATCTGCTTCACCTCATTGAGGAGGGCGACATCATCACGCATCGGGCCAAGCCCGAAGATGGACCTGCACTGTACGAAAACTTCCGTGACAAGGAGGACAACTGCATCAAAGTGGTCCTGACGGCGTAAAGATGATGGACGCTGGTGCCAAAGCCCTCAAGGACGCGCGTTGCCGCTTCGAAGCCAAATATGGCATCGAGGCTTTTCTCGATACGATGGCCGCGATCATGCAGGACCGCCTTGGTGACCATGGCCTGAACATCGAATTCTTTGACGACGAAATCGGAGATCATAGTGAAGAAGCAGTCAGAAGTGGTGGTGATCACCGGAGCATCCAGCGGGATCGGGCAGGCTACCGCTGAGGCCTTCGCGCGTGCCGGCGCCAGGCTCGTGATTGCCGCCCGATAGCATTGCGCATCCGCAACAAAGCTCGCGCTGGGCCACCCCAAAAGCCATATGAAGACCTCGCAAGTTTGTTGAACGAACTCCAGAGCAATCTGAAGAGGCCTGAATAACGAAGGCCTTCTCGCCCATCCCAGGATGCGAAGTTGTGCGGTTTCGCACATTGTCGGACGACGCCCGTCAAGCGTGTATAATCAACGCATCCAAACACGAGAAAGGGCTGCTCCGATGCGCACTCCGAATATCCTTCTCCTGGAAGATGAAGCTCTTATAGCAATGGATGTCGAGACGATGCTGACTGACATCAAAGCGGGGTCGGTGACGAGTATTGCGTCATGCGCCGACGCATTGAAATGGCTAGCCTATAACACTCCCGACGTCGCGATCCTCGACATTTTCCTGCTAGACGGTGAGTGTATTGAGGTTGCAGACATCCTTGTTGAACGTGATGTCCCGTTCGTTGTGCACAGCGCCCGAAGAAAAGTCTCCCACGACAGCCATCACATCTTTCTCAAAGGCGTTTGGATATCGAAACCCGCAGTTCCGGAAGAACTGGCACGAACTGTCAAAGCTCACCTTTCAAAATCACGTTCCGTGGCGGCTTGATACCCGCAACGGAGCTAACTGATAATGTCGGGACGGCTACCGGTCGTCGCCCCTGCACCATCGGTGAGTCGTTGAGAGGAGTTCACTGGAAAATCCGGCATCATGGTTGGCCGCTACCGCCGGCGCCATAGAGTGGCCGCCGCATACCCCGATCCCGTGCCGATTTCCAGGACGTGATCTGACGGTTTGATCTCGGTCGCTTCTGCGATCCTTGCGACGATGAACGGCCGGGAGATCATCTGGCCGCTCCCGATCGGCAACGGGCTATCTTCATAGGCGAATTCTTCAAAGGACGCATTCGTCTCGCACCCCTCTGCGGGCAATGTGCGCATCGACCCTGCGATGTCGGGCATGCATGCTCGTAGTCCACGTCGTCGTCAGTGTCTCCCTTGAGCGTTCGAGTCAAGGCCGGAGCGTCCGGCGTGCGTGGATGAAGACATGCGGTGGCCGTTCTGCAATCCAATGCGATGACTGCAACGCCTGTTTGCTGGCACGCTAACCGGCAGCCACCCTCTTCAGTTCCAACACTCGGTGAGAAATTGTTTTACCCTGCGAGAGGCCCAAAAATTGGGCTGGCAAGGTTCAGGAGGATAAGGAAAGGATTAACCCAACAACAAGTTCTGCCTCATCTTGTGCGGACGTCGTTCCGGAAAAAGACCTTGGTTGCGTTAAATGGCTCATTCCGTTGCGACGCCTGGTGGAAGATCGCTAGCGCTTCTTGGTGTGGGATTTCGCTCGAGGTCCGCGATCAAGTCTTTCATCTCCTTGATTTCCCGCACCTGCGCGTCGATGATCCCATCTGCCAATTTGCGCACGCGGGGATCCTTGATATGCGCTCTGGCACTCGTCATGATAGCGATCGAATGATGCGGGATCATCGCTTTCATGTAGGAGACGTCATCGACCGTCTCCTGGCTCCGGACGAGCCATAGCGCCATCGAGAACACGATGATTGCACTGATGGTAATTGCCACGTTCAAAGGTCGGTTCGGATACATCGACCACATGAAGACAATCATGATCACCGCCATGACCGCTCCCATCAGCAAAGCCATCCAGGTGCGGGTCTGGCTATAGAAAAGATGATCCAGCGCAAACGTATTCAAATACATCAGACCGAACATGATGACGGTGGAAACCAGGATCATTCCGGCAAATCGCATGTAGCTCATCATAAACCTCGACCATTGGCCGCCAATCAGGCGATCCCTCCAACCGCAGTTCGATGCTGTGACTGAACGATCAGCAAGAGCATCGTCGGCATTGCGATCATCATTCATCTATACGCTTGCCGATGCCGCGGAGACGGCGAAGTGTCGTTGCGGATGAGCCAGCCCGGTGAATATTCAGAGCTTCTCATAGAACACGTTCAGCGTGGCCACTTAGACGGCGAGCTTAGTGAGGGACGCATGCGCCGTCATCCGGCCGGGCTCATGCAACCAAAACCAGTCGTTAAAGCCGAACGTCGATGTTGAGCCGTCCTTACCAGGCACATCGCGCGTATATGTCCAATGAAATGCATTGCCTTTCTGCTCACCGGTCGCCAAGCCATCGATATGGGTCTCGCGTCCCTCATAGGAGGTGTGCGATCGCTTAATGATCGTCCAAACGAGCGTGCCGACGTGTCCATCATCGAACGTATAAAGTTCGCGAAGAGCAAGCGTGTTGGCAGCCTCGTCCCACCGGCCCTCCGCCTCAATCGAAAAGCGGTTTTGGAGGCCGCCGAGACGTCCCATGGTAATGCCCCACCCTCGTAGTCGCCCGTCGAAAAATTCTTCAAGAAGGAAGGTCGGCGTATTCGATCTAAAGTTGTCAATATTCATAATAGCGATCCGTATCGGCCGGCTTTGCTGAGATTGAAACAAGCGAACGCTTTATGGCTGACCACTTCCGCCTGCTGCGCCGTAAACCTGTCCGGTCGCATAGCTTGCTTGCGTATCGGCCAGTTGAACGTAGATCGAGGCAAGCTCGGCCGGCTGGCCGGGACGACCAAGCGGCGTGTCGCTTCCGAATGTCTGAAGTTTTTCCATTGTTGCACCACCGCTCACCTGGAGAGGTGTCCAGATCGGGCCTGGTGCCACGCCATTGACGCGGATGCCCTTGGGCCCGAGTTGCTTGGCCATCGACTTGGTGAAGTTCATCGCCGCCGCCTTGGTGATGGCATAGTCTACCAGGTTCTCCGATGGGTCATAGGCCTGCTCGGACGTCGTCTGGATGATTGCCGAGCCCGGCTTGAGATGTTTGAGCGCGGCCTTGGTCAACCAGAACATCGCATAGATGTTGGTCTTCATCGTCGTGTCAAAGGCTTCCGTGGTGATGTCCGAAATCGATGCTGCCTGTTGCTGGCGGCCTGCGTTGTTGACGAGGATATCGAGACCGCCGAGCGCCCTGACGGCATCCTCGACAAGCTTTTCGCAGAAGGCTTCATCGCGAAGATCGCCCGGTAGAGCAATGCCTTTGCGGCCCTCGTTTTCGATCAGAGCGATAACTTCCCTGGCGTCAGGTTCCTCAGCCGGCAGATAGTTGATAGCGACATCGGCACCTTCGCGAGCGTAAGCAATGGCGGCTGCGCGCCCCATGCCGGAATCGCCGCCGGTGATCAGCGCCCTCATGCCTGAAAGGCGGCCAGACCCCTTGTACGACGTCTCGCCATGGTCGGGCTTCGGGTTCATCGTTCCCGCCAGCCCAGGAAACGGCTGGGACTGTTTCTCAAATGGGGGCTTTGGATATTTTGTCGTCGGGTTTTCCATGAGGGCCACTTTTTGGGAATTGACGGCCACTGCTCTGGCCATGAGAGGAAATGTCGAGGCGGCAAGAGTTGCGCTTGCAGCGGCGAGCACGGTGCGGCGGCTGAGATGGACGGAAAAAGGGTGTGGCATTGACTTATCCCGCTTCAATTCTTGCCGGAGCCAGGTTCAGCCATCTTGGCATGCTGATGCGCCAACATGCTGGCCGGTGTGACGTTGGCAACGGCTGCCTGCAGCTTGTTTTTCCAGCCGCTGACGACGTCGCCCTCGCCGTCCATCATGGCGTCAAAGCCGATCCGCGCGACGTCCGCAGGATCGTCCTTTTCGGCTTGGCCGACAGATGTGTCCATGAGGTCGGCCCTCTTGAAGAACTCGGTCTCGGTCGCACCCGGCATCAGGCAACTCACTGTAATGCCGGTGTCCTTGAGTTCTTCACGCAGGGCAAAAGAGAAGCTGTTGATGAAGGCCTTGGTGCCGTTATAGACGGCCTGATAGGATCCCGGCATAAAACCTGCGATCGAGCCGGTTAGCAGGATGCGGCCCTCGCCGCGGCTCCGCATCAAGTTACCGACTTGCTGTACAAGGTAGATCGTGCCGACGATGTTGGTATCGACAACTTTGCGCGCTTCCGCAAAGGTCTGGTCGAGGAAGCCTTTTCCCAGCCCGCGACCGGCATTTGCCATCAGTAAATCAACAGAGCGGCCAGATGCCTCGATCGCCTCGAGAAGTCGGTCAACGCCCTCCTCGGTCGAGAGGTCGGCTTCTATCGCCTCGACAGGCGTTCCAATTTGCTTGAGGATCTCGGCAGCTTCGTTTATTCGCGGCTCATCCGCAGCGATAATCAAGTCGTAGCCTTCTTCAGCCGCGCGTTTCGCTAGTTCGAATCCGATACCTGTCGATGCGCCGGTGATAACGGCCAGGCCTTTTCCTGTTTCGATCGCCATGTTCTTTCTCCTTATGGCTTCAGGACGACTTTGACGCAGCCGTCCTTCTTTTCGAGGAAGGTCTTGTAGAGGTCCGGTCCGTCTTCCAGGCTGCCCGTATGGGTGATGATGAAGGATGGATCGATCTCGCCGTTCTGGATGCGGTCCATGAGGATCGGCAGATAGTGCTGAACCGGTGTCTGGGCCATCTTGAACGTCAAGCCGCGATTGATCGCCGAACCCATCGGGATCTTGTCCAGGAACCCGCCGTAGACGCCGACGATCGACACCGTTCCGAAGTTTCGGCAGCAATGTATCGCCTGGCGAAGAACGTGCGGTCGGTCCGTGCCCATGAAGGTCGCGACCTTGATGCGATCGATGCGGGCATCCCAGCTTGCGGATGGGTCTGATTCCGTTCCGACCGCATCGATGCAAGCGTCGGCTCCGCGGCCGTTGGTCAGTTCGATGATCCGGTCGTAAATGTCCTCGTCCATGTAATCCAGGGTGATGGCTCCCGATTGTGCGGCGAGCGGCAGCCGTTCGGGTACGGTATCGATCGCGATGACCCGCTCCGCTCCGAGGATGAACGCTGACTTGATCGCCATCTGGCCAACAGGCCCGCAGCCCCAAATGGCGATGGTGTCGCCCGGCTGGATGTTGCAAAAATCGGCGGCCATATAACCTGTTGGAAAAATGTCGGAGAGGAAAAGCACCTGCTCATCGGTCAGGCCTTCCGGCACCTTGATGGGACCGACATCGGCATAAGGCACGCGGAGGTATTCGGCTTGGCCGCCGCTGAACCCGCCTAACAGATGGGTATAGCCGAACAGGCCAGCAGGTGAGTTACCCCACATCTTGGTGACCTTTTCGGGCTTTGGGTTCGAGCGTTCGCAGCCAGAGAAAAAGCCGCGGGTACAGAAGAAGCATTCACCGCAAGCGATCGTGAATGGCACCACCACTCTGTCGCCGACTTTCAGCTTCTTGTTGTCCTTGCCGACCTCGACCACCTCGCCCATGGTTTCGTGGCCCATGATGTCGCCGCTGTGCATGTCGGGCATGACGCCGTTGTAGAGATGGAGATCTGATCCGCAGATTGCGCAAGCCGTGACCTTGATGATGGCATCGCGGCCCTGCTCGATCTGGGGGTCGGGAACGCTTTCGCAGCGGATGTCGTGCTTGCCATGCCATGTCAGTGCTTTCATGATGTCCTCCAAGATTGTCGCGGGGCGCGGCGCGACAGCTTGGCTTGCAAACGACAGGTCTTCGGACTTGTTCCGTGGCTTCGACGCTTGTACGGAAGCGCACGAACTTACGAATCCACAAACGTTGCTGTCCTCGACAGGAACTTTGATGGGAAGGCGTCGTTTTCTTTGCTTCATCGAAGCAAGAGGAGAAGTCCAATGCCCCAGGGTGACAAGTCAGCTTATACCGACAAGCAGAAGCGCAAGGCCGAACATATCGAGGAAGGCTACGAGGATCGTGGCGTTTCCGATAAGGAAGCTGAGCGGCGCGCGTGGGCTACCGTCAACATGGAGAGCGGCGGCGGCAAGAAGTCCGGCTCGGGCCGGGGCCATGAAGAAAACCATGCCTCTTCCGAAAAAGGTGGACGTAAAGGTGGTGCCGCGGCTGCGTCGCGGACCAAGGAAGAGCGTTCCGCTTCAGCCAAAAAGGCTGCTGCAACCCGGAAACGCAACGAGCACCATGCCCATCACTAAGTTGGCACGGCGTCATCACCGATGGCGCCTTTCCTCGAGGAGGCCACCCATGCCGAAGAAGAAATCAAAGCAGAAATGGTCGCAGGACGTGACCGACACAAGCGACGCGATGGACCTCGAAGGCGGGGTGTTCAAGCAACGCAGCGCCAAGAAGATCGCGGACTCGCTCAAACAGTCCGCCGAGGAAAGCCCCCGGCGAAAGGCGAGCCCATTTCAGTCTGCGATGTCGATGCTCACCTTTTACATCAATCGTGCCGGCAAGCAGCTGTCCAAATCGCGCCTGGCGACATTGGACCGGGCCAAGGACGAATTGCGCAAGGACTTCGGCAAGCAGCCGAAGCGCTGACAGGCCGCCCACTTGATGCCGGAGTACAGTGATCGCGCCGATGATAAAGCCGCCGAATGACAATCCCCGCGACGATGACCTTGAATGCCAGCAGGCCTTGGAAGCATCGTTTCTAAAGATCATCGACGAGGCCGTCGCTGCCGGCTGGTCCCGTCGTCTCGTGCTGCAATCACTCGGCGATCTCGCCGATAACCTCTGGATCGATGAAGAGAAGCTCGGGCCGGAGCCGCAACTTCCGGCCGTCGGCAATTTCGATCCCTAAGCGTTTCGCCCAGCCACCATCATGTGGCGATCCAGGTGGTGACGAATGCTCTCAAGGTCACCGATGAAGCGCCGCCGTTCGCTCTCGCGATCATCGTGATCGCGGATGCGAAGCAGGTAGGAAGGATGGATCGTCACGAGAACATGCATGCCGTTTGCGGCTTGCAGGACATGGCCTCGCTCCTTCGTCAGTCCGACCGATCGGCCCATCAAAGCGTAAAGGGCCGTCGCGCCGAGTGCCACGATCAAATCGGGTCCGAGGAGATCGAGTTCGCCGCCCAGCCACCACGCGCATCGTTGTATCTCACCAGCGTTCGGTTTCGCGTGAAGGCGCCGTCTGCCGCGCTGTTCGAATTTGAAATGCTTGACGGCATTGGTCACGTAGCAGAGCGAACGATCGACGCCGGCCTCCTCAAGGCATTTGTCGAGCAGCCTGCCGGCCGGGCCAATGAAAGGCTTGCCGGCGATGTCCTCGTTGTCTCCGGGCTGTTCGCCAACGAAGATGACCCTTGCCTTGGACGGCCCTTCGCCAAACACGGTGTGGGTCGCATGTTTATAGAGGTCACAGCGCTCACAGGCATTTGCTTGTCGCCGCAGTGCGGCCAGACTCCTTTCCTGTGGATGGGGTTCTGCGAAGACTGGTGGCATACGTGCCGTGCGGGTTTCTGCGGCCGCCGCCATCGACCGCTACCCCTCTTCCCCTGGATATTGGGACTCCTTCAGGAGCTTGGCGAGATGCGCCGTGTTGCGCGCCAGCATGGATATCATCGTCTGAACGGCCTCCGGGGTCTTTTTCAGATCGATAAAGTTCGTCGATCCCATTGCCTCACCAACCCAGTAGGCCACAGCATTGGCCGGGATCGTAAAGCCGACATCGTTGAGGGCCTGGAAGACTTCCGCAGAAACGTGGTGAGCGCCGTCCTCGTTGCCGACCACAGCAACGGCGGCAACCTTCCCATATGAGACCATGCGGCCCTGTTCGTCGGTCTCTTCGAGAAATGCGTCCATCCGCTCCAGTGCCCTTTTACACGCACTACCCGGCTGACCGAGCCAGATCGGGGTACCGAGGAGCAGGATATCGGCCTCCAAGATTTGTCTGCGAATGTCGGGCCATTCGTCGCCGTCGCCTTCATCAGAGGTCACGCCCGGCTTGATGTTGTGATCGGCGAGCCGGACTATTGTGGTTTCAACACTGTGGTGCTCGAACTCTTCGGCAATGAGCTCAAGCAACTTTCCGGTGGAGGATGCCTCGGAAGAATCCGAGGACTTCAATGTGCCGTTCAAGGCAAGTGCTTTCAATGACATGGTTGCTCCTGTCGCGAGGGTCGCCAGACACTCCGTCCGCCTACCGGGTGGACATGGCTGATACCGGTTCGCAAGCGGAACCAATCGTTAGCTGAGTTGTTCCCTGCATATGACATTCAACCAACCGGTTGACATTTCACCGATGGATTGATATTAAACCATATGGTTGATGGTTCGGTACGTCAGATCGACGATGTTTTTCATGCCTTAAGTGATGCCACCCGTCGGCAAATGCTACGCGAACTCGCTGCAGGGGAACGTTCGGTGGGTCAGCTTGCCGAGCCCTACGCGATGTCATTGGCGGCGGCCTCAAAGCATATCAAAGTGTTGGAAAGTGCCGGTCTGATCCGCAGGGAGGTTCATGGACGAACGCACCTCTGTCGCCTGGAAGTTGGTCCACTGGCCTCTGCTCAGAAATGGTTGGCTTTCTATGATCAGTTTTGGAGCGACAGGTTCGATGCGCTCGACCGCTTGTTGCGGGAAGAAGACGCAGCGGCTCATGTGGCGAGAACGAGAGCGGGCGTGGCGCAGGACAGCAAGAGCACAAAGGGAGGAACATCATGAGCGAAGAACCAGTAGTAGCCGCATACGGTACAGTGGTCGCACCGTCGACGCTCACCATCCAGCGTAAACTTCCGGGCCCCATTGAACGCATTTGGGCGTATCTCACCGATAGCGATCTCCGGCGGCAGTGGTTTGCAGCCGGTGTCTTCCCTGAAGCAACGGGTGCCGAGTTCGAACTTGTCTGGCGGAATGATGAGTTGGCTGGCTCGGAGGCAGGCCGTCCGGATGGCTTTGCCGCCGAACACGGCATGAAGAGCGAACTGCTTGTCTGCGAGCCACCGCACCGGCTCGCCTTTTCCTGGCCGCCCCGTGGCGAAGTTGCTATCGAACTCAAGAGCCTGGGCAGCCATGTGCTGCTCACTCTAACACACCAGAGGATCTCCGATCGCCGGAACATGGTGATGATCGGGGCTGGCTGGCATATGCATCTCGACATCCTCGTCGCTCTCGCAACCGACACGGGGCCGGAGCCATTCTGGATGGGCTGGAGCCGGCTCAAAGACGAATATGAGCGTTTGATGCCGGCCTGAACAAACCGCTGCGCTGGTAAACGCCCGCGGTATCGGTTCGAGTTTACGTACAACGGTAAGGGAGGAATAAAATGAATGGTTCTCATACTGGCGGCTGCGCCTGCGGGGCTATCCGCTACAGCATCAGCGGCGACCCTGTGGCAGCGCTTCATTGTCAGTGCCGCCAGTGTCAAAGGGATAGTGGCACCGGACATGGCTCTCACCTGGTCTTCAACTGTGCCACGGTCGAGTTGCAAGGCACGGCTGGCGCCTGGAGGCAGTCCGGCGATGGCGGCACAGTCAAAGAGAAAGCGTTCTGCCCGACCTGCGGTACACCGGTCTACATCAGCTTTCCGGACAACCCCGATCTGTTTTCGATCATGGCGGCGAGCCTCGATGAACCGGACCGTTTCCAGCCGCAATTCGTCGTCTGGGCGGATGCCGGTCAAGCATGGGACTTTTCCGATCCTTCCCTATCCCAGTCTCCTCGAATGCCTTCGCCCGGCTGAGCACCATGGTGGGAGAAAACATGGACTGATTGGCGGTCCATGGCGGCGAAGTAGACAGCCCTGACAGCCATGCCGACGACTTCGGCCGCGGCGCCATGACCATAAGCCAGCGTCTGGCCGATCTTCTCGCCGACCGTGATGACGATGTGTGCCGTTCCCACCATTGTTCCAAGTCCCAAGGCCAGGTCACTCATGATCAGTTCTCTGACAGGGTTTAAACGTGAGCGTCCGGCGAAAGCATTTTCGCTTGGTCGAGCGGCCGAAGCTATAGGACGCGCTTCACCTCATCTGCCATGACGCGCTCGATCATCTCGGGATCGCATTGTTCATCGACGAGGAACTGGCGGATTCCACCATCCCACGTCCGTATGTCGGCGAGGAGATTTTGAAGGTCGTCAATTCCCTTTTCGGTCAGGCCTTTTGTGCCATCTTCACTGCCGTCGCGGACATAAACCAATTCGCCCTCGGCGATATTGTCCGAGTTGGCGGTCACCTCCTCGATTAATTCGAGGTTCTCGCCGATCATGCCGGCGACTTCTTTAAGCGTATAGATGAACCTCGAGCGTGCCATCACGCAGCCTCGTATCGGTCTTTCGCCGGCGCCCACTGCCACGGCAGCAATTCCTGGAGCCGATCCTTTGGATGGCTTTGGATCCGGGTCAGGACGTCTGTGAGATAGACCTCCGGATTATGGCCATGGAGTTTGGCGGTCTCGATGATGGTCAGGATGTTGGCGATGCGCTCCCCGCCCTTGTCCGAGCCGGCGAAGAGCCAGTTCTTACGACCGATTCCAAGCGGACGCATGGCACGCTCAGCGATATTGTTATCGGGCATGTTGCGATCGGCGCCCCACGAACGCTAGGCAGATTCTATCCTGTCATGTTAGAATTGTCGTGTCGGGACAGGGGCGTCGGAGTGCGAAGAAGCGGGCAGGCCGAATTGACTTTGAGCTGCGAGCTCGCGTTGTTATCTGGCCGCCCCTGCGACTATCCCGTCTGCGCTGCGAGCGCGTATCCGTAGATGTCGCACAGCCCGCGCACTCCCCCATTAACAACATGGAGGATTTTGAATGCGGTCGATCGGAATGGATGTGCATCGAAGTTTTGCGCAGGTCGCGGTTCTTGACCGGGGCAAGGTCACAGAAGAATTCCGGGTGGAACTGGATTACGACGCTGTGGTGGCCTTTGGGCAGAAGCTTCGAAAAGATGACGAAGTTATACTGGAAGCGACCGGGAACACCTCGGCCATCGTAAGGTTGCTGACGCCTTTCGTGGCCAAGGTCGTTATCGCGAACCCGCTTCAGGTGAAGGCCATCGCCCACGCGCGCGTGAAGACCGACAAAGTCGACGCGAGGATTCTAGCGCAGCTTCATGCCGCCGGCTTTTTGCCAGAGGTCTGGGCCGCAGATGACGATACCCAGAATCTGCGTCGTCTCGTCTCGGAGCGCGCGGCGCTCGTGCGATCAGTGCGGCGGGTGAAGAGCCGGGTCCAAGCCGTTCTCCACGCCAATCTCGTGCCGAAATACTCGGGACATCTGTTCGGAAAAGGCGGCAGGGACTGGCTCTCGACGGCCCCGTTGCCCAAGGCAGAGCGCGACCTCCTCGCCCGCCATCTCGATGAACTGGACTGGCTGAAGGGCAAGCTTGAAAAGCTGGATGGCACCATGGCGCGAATTGCGCTCGACGACACTCGCACGCGCAAGCTGATGACGATCGCCGGAATAAATTCTGTGGTTGCCACGGCGGTGATAGCCGCCATTGGCGACATCTCCCGGTTCCCGACGCCCGACCGGCTTGCGAGCTACTTCGGCTTGACCCCGCGGGTGCGCCAGTCCGGCGATCGCGTGGCAATCCATGGCCGCATCTCGAAACAGGGAAATGCGATTGCCAGAACGATGCTGATTGAAGCTGCCTGGTCGGCCGCGTCGGTTCCGGGGCCGCTGCGTGCCTTCTTTCTCCGGATTAAGGACCGCAAAGGCCTCAACGTCGCGGCGGTCGCAACGGCGCGCAAGATCGCAAATCTGATCTGGCAGTTGCTGACCAAGGAAGCTCCCTACAGATGGGCTCGGCCCGCCTTTGTTGCCATGAAGATGCGCAAGCTTGAACTGCGTGCCGGCGCAGCCAAAGCACATGGGCCAGCTGGTCCCGCCCGCGATTACTGGATCAAGGAAATCCGCCATCGAGAGATGGAGCTTGTTGCACAGGCGGAGGCAGCCTACGCAGCCATGGTCGAAGCCTGGAGAGATAGGCCACCTAAACCACAAAAAGGCTGAGAAAGGGGCTGTTCAACAACATCGGTGTCGATCTCAATGCGGCCATCATCGATGTAAACGCTCAATGCTGCCCATCGCGAGAGGGCATATCGCATTGCCTCGGCCAGCTTCTGCTTTTGTGGCAGCGTCGAAAGCGTCTCTTCTATCCAGCTCTTGAGGTCCGCCAGAATGGGCCTGGCGTGTTGCTGGCGCAGTGTACGCCGCTCGTCAGCCGACATGCCGCGGATACGATCCTCGATATCGTAGAGCGCACCGATGCGAGACAGCGCTTCGTCAGCGATCGGGGATGGCTTCAGCTTGATCACATCATGGAACTTGCGGCGCACATGCGCCATGCAGGCGGCTTCGATGATTTGATTGCCGTAGAGCTTCTTGTAACCCCCATAGCCATCGGCATGCATCACACCGCTGAAGTTTGCGAGGTGGTCAGCCGGATGCACGCCCTTTCGGTCGGGGCTATAGTAATAGGCGATCGCGCCGGGAGTGAGATCCTGGTAACCGCTTCCATCGAAGACATAGACCCAGACCCTGCCGGTTTTTGTCTTTCCTCGTCCAGGGTCGAGGACATCCACCGGGGTATCGTCCGTGTGTATTCGATCGACCGCCGCGATATGGGCTCTGATCAGCAAAATGAGCGGGCAAGAAGAACGGACACACGGCCCACCCAGTCCGCCATGACGGAGCGCGAGATATCTACTCCCAGCCGATCGTACATTTCGGATAGACGATAGAGCGGGATATGATCGTCGAACTTGGCGACCATGATATGAGCAAGCAAGCCCGGTCCGGGTTTGCCTCGCTCGATCGGCAAAGTCGGCATCTCACCCGATACGGTCGTATCGCAGTCCCTGCAGACCATACGCTTCTCGACATGCCGGACGATCTTTACAGAAGCCGGCACATGCTCCATCACCTGGACCACTTTGTCAGCCGCCTTCAAGAAGGAGGTGCCGCCACAGGTCGGGCAATTGCAGGGCGCTGCATACACCCGCTCTTCAATTGGCAGGCCATCCGGCAGAGGTCTGCGTTTCGGCTTGTCCGGGGCATCATCCACATCGGGCAGCAGGCCTTTTCCAGAACAAGCATCAGCCTCGGCGCGGGCGGCCTCGATCTCCTCCAGCATGAGTTCAAATTGCTCAATCTTCCGATCGATCTTCTCTGAAGATGCGCCGTGCTGCCGATGTCGGAGCAGCTCCAACTGCGCGCGCAAAAGACCGATGATGGAGTCGCGTTTGTTGACTTCGGCTTCTTGGCTCTCAAGTTTCGCCGCCTGTTCAGCGACGAGCGCGCGCAATGCCAATAGCTCGTTCTGACTGTCCAGAGGTGGTGCTTCCATGCCCAAAAACATAGCCGATTTGCAGCGAAAGCGCTAGCATTTTAGCCCGGATGCCCTTGCAAAATATAGCTTTTACCCCGTTCGGCCAGGAGCAGAAGTCCACGCCGGTCGACGCCAATCGATCCCTTCCACAAGCATCGAAAGCTGCGCCTGCGTCAGGTGCGCAACGCCTTCTTTCGCCGTTGGCCAGGGAAAGTATCCGCGTTCCAAAATCTTGTAAAACAGGCAGAACCCTTGGCCGTCCCACCACAGAAGTTTGATCCGGTCGGCGCGTTTTCCGCGGAAGCCGAAGATTGCGCCGGAGCCCGGCGCCTCTTTGATAGCCGTCTCAACGAGCGCCGACAGTCCATCAATGCCACGCCGCATGTCCGTCACTCCGCAGGCCAAATAGACCCGCACATTCCCAGAAGGCCCGATCATGCCGCCTCCACACAAGCGACAAGCGACGATAGCACCTCGAGATCCATGTCCGCTGCAATTCTCAGTAAGCGGCCACTCCTCAGGACGATTTCAACGTCTTTGCGCCTCGACCGCACACTGCTCCTCGTGGAACCATCGCTGGGGCTCTCCGACGCTCCGATAAGAGAAACCGGGATGAACGATACGGTCTCTGGAGACTTCAAGTCGGGTGGCGAGAACTTCTTTCGCCACGCGTATATCTGTTGCGGAAGAACGTCGTGCCGGCGCGCTACATCGGAAACGCTCCCATCCGCGCTGAACGCTTCTTGCAATATCGAAAGCTTCAGTTCTGTCGACCAACGACGTTGTCGCTCGGCACCCGTCAGGATCTCAACCTTGGCCATTCATACCCTGTTACGTCACAAATGAATCATCTGTGTCGTAACTTGAGCTAATTCCGCACCTAACCAAAACCGGCTCACCGGACGCTCACGTTTAAACCGTTCGCGCTAGAAGACTTAACGCGAGTGATCATGGGCGCATTTTACGGATGAATGAACAACACCAGTGTCCGCCTTGAAAGGACTCGAACCGCTGACCCCGTCGTTTGGCCGATAAGTTAGCGCTGAATTTCCGTGTACAGGCAGCTACAGGCCCTCGGGAATGGCTGATTTGGGGCCGCTTACGGACCCGTCGGCTTTTGGCAGTGCGCCGACGTAGGCGGACATGCAATCTCCAAGGTGCCAATCGGCCGATACTAGGCCGCAGACGGACCGTCCAATAGGTTCTTCACTAGGTGTTGTAAACATAACAGGGACAGCGATGGTTTGAATGCGCAGTATATGCCGAGCGCATACTCCAACATTCAAAAGTATCAGAAGCCGTCCGCCTGGGTGTGAGCAGGGTCGGGGTTGATTGCCAAAAAACTCAAATGGCTCCGACTGAAGCCGACCCGACTAGCTAAGCCCCTTTCGCCAAGAGAAACTACGAGTGCGACATAAGGCGAGCTATGAAGACAATTCATCGCTGGTCGCCAGGGCAAAACCAAAAACGGCGAGCACATAAAGCGGCGACGCACCTACTCCGGCTGCCCAGGGGCCTTCTGGCGACGCCTTTCCTCCTGAACCCGCCCCTCCTCCTTCCGATCAGATGCACTGAAGCTGTCCACGTTGAGCCTGCGCCCACCCGAAAAGCCAGATAACGTCTTAGAGATTTCCTCTAGGCGCCGTGCGACGTCATCGATCCCATAGACACGCCAGTTTCCAAACCCAGCGACACTTTCGATCTTTAGCGTTTCCTCGAAAGCGAACGGCCGACCATCCAGGCTCTCATATTTAATGGCAGCCTTGAACATGGCGGGCTTGCCATCACGAAAGAGATCTGGGCCGTGACCGAGGTCGAATCGTAGCACTTCATGGGGCCTAAGGAAGCTCAGATCGCGTAAAATCTTGATGTCGCCAAAGTCGAATTTGGTTGGCCAATCGGTCACCTTATCAACGGACGCCGAGACGCCGGTTGCTGCAGCTGCTGACAGATTGGCAACGCAAAGTTGGACGATATTGCTATGAATTTCATGGACTCGGAGGTATGCAACGACCCTTGGCTCAGATGCCATCAGCCGAGTTTGCTGCGCTTCTTTGAGCAGCGCGCGAGTGGTCCATGCATACCAACCCGTCACCAAAAGCAGCGCAACGGTGGCCAGACCGGTAATGGCACCGGTATTTGCGTTCAAAAACTGCACCACTGACGCCGCCTGCTGCATTTGGTATTCCTCTCGACATGTAAAACATCACAATATTCAAATAACAACGAGATTTTGCAACCGATTAACTAAGCATTTCTCGCTCTGAACCTTAATCGAGAACGACTGGCGTGACTCAGAAATTTCGAGACGCAATCACAATTGTAGATTAGTGTTAAGCTCGGCGGGAGGCGCGCATGCTTACACAGATTAAGAAAATTAAGAACCTTGGGGTTTTTGACAATTATACGGCGGCGGCTGACCTGCCCGCATTCGGTCGGTTCAACGTGGTCTATGGTGAGAATGGCTCAGGCAAGACCACCTTCTCGCGATTGCTCGCCAGCCTAGAAGCAGGCACGCACTCGGACCATCCCGATCTTGAGTACGCCATCGATAGCCAGTCCGGCGCACTCACCCATGGCAACAAGTACTTGCGCGGCGTGCGCGTTTTCAACAGCGACTACGTTGAGGCCAATATCGGGCGGATCGATGGACCGCTGCGGCATATCCTTATCATTGGCGAAGAGAACAAGACGGTCGCGGAGGAGCTAAAAACAGAAATCGCTACCCGCGACGATCGGGTTCGCAAGATTACGATCGTGAGCGCTGCCGTAGCCAAGATCGACAATGACATCGGCAAGCTGTTTTCGCAAATCGCCAAGACCATCGGTGAAGCCACAAGCGGTTCGACGTTGCGCAGCTATCGGAAGCCTGACGCGCAAGCCGCGTTCGCCAAGCTGAAAGGGGCGCAGTCACTCACCGACGACGAGCTCGACGTTCACCGCGCCACTGTCCGGCAAGGCCAAATGGCGCCGATAGTCCTGCTTGCCCTTCCTTCCTTGGTTATCGAAGGCAACGAGATCGGAGTGATTGATTTCGCTTCGAGCGCAGGGGAACGCGCAGAGAACTTTCTCCTCCGGTCGGCGCAGGCCGCAGTGATCGAGAGGCTGACCAAAAACTCTGCCATCGCATCATGGGTGGACGAGGGCGTTCACATTCACTCGGGCGCAGAGCGCTGCGAGTTTTGCGATCAACCGTTGCCCGCCGAACGCATGCAGGCGCTCGCTGCACACTTCAGTGTCGAGGACCAGAACCTTAAGGCAGAGCTTGAGGCCGAACGATCGGCTGTCGCCGCCACCGTGGAAAGCTTGAACAGCTTACCGCTGCCTGATCGCCTCGCATTCTATTCTGAGCTCCGAGCTGACTACGATTCGGCGATCAAGAAAATCGCCGAAGAGCGAGACAAGCTCATCGCCCAACTTGCCACTATCCGCGATGCGCTGACGGAAAAGCTCACCCTCCGCACGACCGCGTATGAGCGGAAGATCGACTGCAATACCGCCGGGTTCGCAGCTGCCTGCGTGGCAGTTCAGCGCGTCATCACACTCCATCAAGACAAGACCGCCAGCTTCGAAAAAGCCAAGACGGATGCGGCGAAGGCGATCGAGGGCTACTATCTACTGACCATCAAGGAGCAAGTGGACGGGCTGAATGACCAAGCGGCGAAGCTGAAGGCCGAAGGCGATCTCATGAGTGACGGTGGAGAAAGCCTTCCAGACAAACGCAGTCTGGAAGCGCTTTCACAATCCATCATCACCAAGCAGGCACAGGTCTCGAACGCTCACGCGGGCGGAGAGGGTCTGACCAATCACCTCAAGCAGTTCCTCGGGCGCACGGACTTACGGTTCGAGTCTGGCGATGACGGCTATCAAGTCCTTCGTCGAGGTAAGCCAGCGAAACGGCTGAGCGAGGGCGAAAAGACGGCCATCGCTTTCTTATATTTCCTCGTTCAGCTTAAGGATCAGGATTTCAATCTGGCCGAAGGCGTCGTCGTGATTGACGACCCTATCTCCAGCCTCGATTCATCCGCGATCTACCAGGCGTTTTCGTTCCTAAAGAAAGAAGCCAAGGACGCGAAGCAACTCTTCATCCTCACGCATAACTTCGAGTTCTTGAAACTGCTGATCAACTGGTTCGACAATTCTGGACTGAAGAAGGCCGACAAGTCCTACACGATGGTGGTGTGCACGGAGACCGCGAACGGTCGTTCCGCACGTTTGGCCCCACTCGACCAGCTCCTGATCGAGCACGCGACGGAGTATCATTACCTATTCAAGGTGCTCTACACGTTCCAGTCAGACGGGACGATCCTGAGCTGCTATCACATCCCTAACATCGCGCGGAAAGTGCTTGAGACCTTCTTGGACTTCCACGTTCCCTCTAGGGGCTCGCTGTACGCCAAGCTCGATAAAGTGGACTTCGATGATCACAAGAAGACGGCGATTAACAAATTCGCCAACGACCTATCACACCACACTGGGAAGGGGTTCGATCCTGCACTGGTGGCGGAATCCCAGAAGAATGCCAAGTATCTGCTAGAAATGATTAAAGCGGTTGCTCCGCTGCACTACGGCGGCCTCGAAGCACTGTCTCAATCCTAAGCACTAGCCGCGCGTCAATCCGCCCGTGGGTGATCAACACTTCGCTATCCAGCAACACTCATCCATTTGCCCTTAGCTACCAAAGGTTGGATCCAAGCGGGCTGCCAAGCGCGGATCGTGCGGACTTCCATCAGCCGCATGATATGCTCCGTCACCCACATGAACTCGCCTGCATAAGGATTCTCGGGATAGGGCATGGTGGGATCGGAAGCCTCACGCTCCAGCCGTTGGTGGCTTGAGGTGAGCATGCAATCGCGGATGACATCGGCGTGGGCGTCGAGGTCGCCGAGCAGCTCGCTGTCGAAGGTTTCGACGTCCCAGACGTCAATGATGGCGTTACCCTCGGTCATGCCTCATTCTCGTTTCTTGCTATGATCCGCGCGCATGACGGGCCGACCAACTCCCAAACCCGTTCAATGATCGATTCCAGCGAAACAGCGTCGAGTTCAAGCGTTGCGGCGTAAGCACGCCATTGCCTTTGCTTTCCTTCGTCGCCAAACATTGTGACAGAGAGGCCTGGTGGGCGTTCTTTAGGGATTGGCGTCCGGCGGCGTTCAAACGTCGCGCGGATGGCCGCATCCAGATCGGCAGCGGGAATGTCGATCGCGCGCGGTATCGCCCACAGGTCGTAATAGTCCTTCATGCGCCCGTTGAGGACGCCAAGCGCCACCATCGCCTGGAATTTCTCGGCGATCACCGTGGCGGGCGGATAGGAACGAACCTGCGGAGCGGGAAAATCCAGCAGGGCTGGATAGTCGAGCCGCTGCGTCGCATCGGCCATAGCGTCTCCGAAGCCGATGTCGATTGTAACGGGGATGCGGGTCCTTTCGAGATAGGCGGCGGTCTTGAGACGAACGCCACCATATTCCATTTCTTCTCGTATGACTGTTGCAGCGAGCGCATCGATGTCGAAGGCGAGTCCGTCGTCGCTCTCAATCGCCATGATCTCACCGAAGTCGGTGATCAGGCGGGCAGGATCTGCGTCTCCATGTCCGAGAAAGTCCGCATCCCGCGTCACCCGATTATCGTCGGCCACCCAGACCGTTACCAACATACCGCCTTTCAGGACGAAGCGGTCCCGATGCGCTGAGATTGACAGGCGATACAGCAGCCGTTCGAGCGCGAACCGCACCAGCAAGACGTCGAAGGCGCGACTTTCTTTGCGGGCGATATTGAGCAGCCGATCCTTGACCGACTTCGCCATGTTCGCTGGTGCTTTAGCCATTGGAGGTGAGCGCCTCAAGATAGGGTTGCATGACCTTCCAGGCGCCGCCGGCCTTCGCGGCCTGGGCGATTGCGCTTGGAGTTGCCTTGCGTTGCTTTAGAGCAGCACGCAGTCCTTCGACAGCAACCGATCGGTCCACCAGTTTGGGGTTTCGGAACAGGTCAGCAAGGGTTTTCGGGATCGAATAGACCGGAACGTCAATGCCGGCGATTACTTGATGTTCGATGCCCTGTCGCAGATAGGGTTCCGTGAAGCGGACCATACGCAGCGGGGGATAGGACTGTACGGGCGCCCAATCGGTCGTCCCGATCGCTATCCAAACGCGCCGCGGCATCTGGTCGGTCAGTTCGTGGAAGGCGAGCGCCGAGACCAGAGCGATGACGCCTTTGGGCGCACGCATGATGGCTTCAGCAAGGATCTGGTTCTCTTCGATTTCCGCGTCACGCTTCTGATAAACTCCGCGCGAGATACGCTCGATTTCACCGCCCTCGACGGCGCGCGCAATCGTTTGCGCGCTTATGCCAGCCTCGCGCAGCTCATACGCATGCATCATGCTGCGCGCATTGAGCAGGCTTCTGAGCTTCACTTTTTGCGAATCTTGCGCCGATGGCATGTTACAAATCCTCTAACAGAGCGCGATGTTATCAGAGGTTTTGTCACACGTCATCCCTGCACTAGCCAATAATAGACGGCCAGTTTTCCGCGAGTAAGATTATCTGCCGGAATGTCTTCGGCCCTCGGTCGGTGCCGTCGCAGTATTGGGGGGACAAGATCAGTTCAAATTCCTGCGCTAAGGTCGAACATATGATGAACGTCATGAGGCCCGGATGTTTAGCTCGCAAAGCGCACGCCCAAAAATGGGTCATACCCTGGCCACCCTTGGCGTCCTTCTTTGCCACGCGGAACACCGAATGCTTGTCGGAGTAAAAGGCGATCGGCGCCCAGTGAGCTTCTGATGGTTGCAATCAGTTAGATTGACAAGCCCGCAGCTCGCGGCTTTTCCATCAATTCGTCGATGACAGGCTCATGACCATCACATTAGCGCGAATGCGGTCATCAAACGCTTGCTCACACCTGCGCATCGCGATCGAAAACGTGGGACAAAGCCAAAGGCTCCTATATTGTAAGCGATCTTCGATTGCTAGTTTTCAATCAAGGGTTTAGCACATATCAGTTTCTTTCTGAATTCGTAGGCGCTAAGATATGCCAGATGCCAAGCTTGTGCGTAAAATCATCATTGATCAGCCGTCCCCCGAGGACCTATTTCACGGCAAGGGTCATGATCGAACGGCGACGGCCCTGGCAAACACCATCAGGGAATTTGTATCGGTTGGTGACCGTGCTATAGGCTTGGACGGGCCGTGGGGAAGCGGGAAGTCGAGCGTTGTCGGAATTGCCGCCCGTAAGTTACGGGAAGGTCGCACAAAAGAGTCGGCCCGTTTCCATTTCTTCACTTTTGACATCTGGAAATCCGAAGGGGCGGCGTTTAGGCGTTCCTTCCTGGAACATTTCGTCGCTTGGGCGCTGCTAAACTTTGCGGCGAAAAGCCAACATCTCCACAAGATCGAAGCAAAAATACACGGCAAGATCAGGACGGTTGACACTGACAATCAGCAGCTTCTTGATTGGTTCGGTATCGCGGTTCTGTTGCTTGTCCCGTTTTTGCCCGTTTATGTTTTTTGGTCGAAGGCCGTGTTCGATGGCTTGGGGGTCGCCGACAAGGAACTCTTTTTACACTCATGGCCGATGTGGGTACTATACGTGGTCGTGTTTGCCACCCTTCTTTGGAGCGCCAAGAAGTACGGGGAGATGGCCAAGGCGGGGGATTTCCCGGACGGTGCTGGGACCAATCAAAAAATCCGAAGTGCGCTATCGCGGACGCTGCTGATTAGCTCCAAGCAATTTGAACGGCAGACGGTAACCCAGCGTATTAGGGAGACCGATCCCAACGACTTCGAATTCCAATCGGTTCTACGGGAAATCCTTGGTGTAATTCAAGGAACCGATGACAAGGTAGTGGTAGCCTCGACAATATCGACCGACTTCCCCCCAAGGAGATCTCGGAATACTGGGCACTTGCAAGATCTATCTTTTCGCGAACTCCTTCGGATGGAAATGGCGGCGCGAATAGTTATATCACCGCGATCATGCCTTATGATCGCTTCTTGATCGAAGCCAAGACGGTGGATGCGGAAGGTGCCGGACATCGTTCAGTGCTCAGGGCGAAGGAGACATTTTCGAAGACGTTTGATGAGGTCCTGACCGTGGCTCCGCCAGTCATGTCGAACACACGGGAGTTCTTTCGGACCAAGCTCAATGAAGCGTTGCCAACCTTGACAGATGATGATCAGCGGTTTCGTACCTACTTAATTTTCAACTGGCTGATCGACCAGGACGGCGGCCGCGCGACACCGCGACAGGTTATCGCGTTCATTAACGAGCTCACTAGCGTATATGTCTTGCACGATGGCGGCATCCAACTCGCCACGGTTGCCGTCTACCTAGTGGTTACCGCCTGACATAAGAGTCCCGTATGGGATTCCATTTGCTGGGTTGGCATGCGAGTCTGGCGCATGCGCACAGGAATATCGTTCACCGTTTCGCCAACAGATCACCAACGCCTAATGGCCTTGACCAGGGATCGCAATGCGCCCCAAAAGCACGTCTGGCGGGCCGAGATCATCCTGCTGAGTGCCGATGGCGTCGGGACTGTCGAGATTATGCGCCAGACCGGCAAATCGAAGACCTGCGTATGGCGCTGGCAAGAGCGCTTCGCCACAGAAGGCGTCGAGGGTCTCCTGCGCGACAAGACGCGGCCGTCGCGTATTGTGCGGCTCGGACCCGCCGAGCGTGTGGTGGCCCTGACGCTGGCTGATCCGCCGGGCGAGACGACGCACTGGACGGCCGACATGATGGCGACGGCCGCCGGCATCAGCGCCAGCGCAGTCAGGCGTATCTGGAAAGCGCATGGCCTCGCACCTCATCGGTGGCGGCAGTTCAAATTGTCCAACGACCCGAAATTCGTCGACAAGCTGCGAGACGTTGTCGGCCTCTATGTTGATCCGCCAGCCCACGCCGTCGTGTTGTCGGTCGATGAGAAAAGCCAAATCCAGGCGCTCGACCGCACCCAGCCGGGCCTGCCGATGAAGAAGGGTCGGCTCGGCACCATGACCCACGACTACAAGCGGCACGGCACAACCACGCTGTTTGCCGCCCTCAACGTGCTCGACGGCACCGTCATCGGCCGCAACATGCAGCGTCATCGTCATCAGGAGTTCATCCGCTTCCTCAACGCCATTAACGCCCAGGTGCCGGACGACAAGGCCGTCCACGTCATCCTCGACAACTATGCTGCCCACAAGCATCCCAAGGTGAGAGCCTGGCTCGACCGTCACGAGCGTTTCACCTTCCACTTCACTCCGACTTCAAGCTCATGGCTCAACGCGGTGGAGGGTTTCTTCGCCAGGCTGTCGAAGCGGCGTCTGAAACGCGGCGTTTTCCATTCCGTCGTCGATCTCCAGGCCGCCATCAACCGTTTCCTCGTTGAGCACAACAAAAAGCCAAAGCCCTTCACTTGGACCGCCGATCCCGACAAAATCATCGCCGCCGTTAAACGCGGGCACCAAGCGTTAGATTCCATCCACTAGCCGTCCAAGACGAGCTGGATGGACGACCCAGTGTCTTGGCAGATCCCACTTTCATAAACACACAGCTGAAAAGCTGGGCTAACGACAGGCAGCTCGAAAGAAATATCGCCGCGATAGTTTTCAATGTTGAGCCCGACTTG
>NZ_CP072156.1:3710000-3763763 GCF_019355735.1 Rhizobium sp. B230/85 | reverse complement strand
GCGCTGCGAGAATGGCGACAGGGATGCCGTAGTAGTAGGGCAGGCGCTGCATCAGGCAGAGCTCGCAAGGGGTATAGCCGCCGATATACTGGAAACCGAGCGCCGAGCCGACGGTGGCCGCCATGCCGAGTGCCAGCAGCGCGGCGTAACCGAAGGCGGGGCGGGCGGGGTTGATCGTCTCGGTCATCGTATGGCTCCGGGGTCGTTCAGTGCGTCAGGAAATGCAGGGCGATATAAAGCAGGATCAGCACAGCCGCGACGGCGCCGGCAATCAGGCCCAGACGTTTTTCGATGAAATGGCGGATCGGTTCGCCGTAGCGCTGCAGCAGCCAGGCGAGAAAGAAGAACCGGGCGCCACGGGCAACGATGGCGGAGATGATGAACAGGCCGAGATTGATGTTGGCAACGCCCGACAGTATGGTCACCACCTTGATCGGCGGCAGATGGGCGAGGCCCGAGGTCACCAGCAGGAGGACGACGGTCTCGTAAGTGATGCCGTTGCGCAGCTTGTCGAAGGCTTCGAGCTTGCCGTAGAATTCGAGGATCGGCTTGGCGACGGTCTCGAAGGCGTAATAGCCGATGGCCCAGCCGGCGATGCCGCCGAGCACCGAGGCGACGGTGGCAATCAGCGCATACCGATAGGCTCGGTGGGGCTTGGCGAGCGTCATCGGCAGCAGCATCACGTCGGCCGGCACAAGGAAGACCGAGCTTTCGACGAAGGCGATGACGGCAAGCCAGATTTCAGCCGAGGGCCGGCCGGCGAGCGACATGGTCCAGTCGTACAGTCTGCGCAGCATGCGTTCCCTTTCCCGGTTGCAGTGCAAGAGCTTTAGGGGGCTCGACCGGGGCTGTAAATGGCGCCGGCGCCGGCTTCTACCCGCCCTGTGCAAAATTTTCGTGATGGCGTTCAGCCCCGGCGCTGTCGCAAACTTGTCACGCCGGACCCAATCGCGCTGCAGCGAGCGGCAGCTTCGTGTCTGCTGCATTGCAAATCCACTGTTACGGCGCACACTCGTTGCAAAGCGATTCTGCGGAGCAGGCCATGAAGCTTCTGGTGATCGAGGGTGGCAGGAATGCAGCGCGGCTGACGGCACCGACCGTGCGGCCGACTGCCGCCGATGTTCATGCCGAAGCCATGCGGCGCATCGGAATGGCCGGCTACGACACGTGGCGCATCCGCGAATTCGCCACGGGCGCCGCAATGCCGAAGGCGCTGCGCTATCTCCAGATGCAGATCGCCTTTGCCGCAGAAACGCTGGCGCGGCTGGAGCGCATCCCCGACGATTTCCGCTCGGACGTCTACTGGCCGCTTGGCTGAGGTGGGGGTTGGATTTGTCTGGTTAGTCGGTGTCGGGCACCGGGAAGCTGACGCCGACGGAATCGATGCGACGCCATTTGACGGTGGCATCGAAGCTGCGTCCATCGGACAGCAGCAGCTTGAAGGTATCCGGTATTGAGACGGCGTTCTGCACCTTCAACCGCGCACCCGCCGGCGAAATGTCCCTGACGATGCAATCGAAGACGGAATATCCGCCTTCCAGGACAATTTTTGCCCCGAGGAACGACCGCGATCGAACGTGTTCTCTATTTTGCAAGACGGGCATCCTGGAGCAGAGTTCGTGGCTTTGATTTAGCAGACGGAAAGATTGAAGCTTTATGAAAGCCGACGCTGCAAGTTGTCGTAAGGCAAAAATTATAGGGTGGGGGAGAGGTTGGGGTTCGATACGTGCCAACCGAATTCTTTCCAGTGCTGCCTACAAACCCGGCCGGCCCGGCGGCACTACATCCGATGGCTTCAGGCGGTCGCCTTTTTTCGCGACAGGCTTCGTATTGACGGGTTCGTCGATCAAGGTGCGATAATTATCGGCACCCTTAAGGTACAGATAATAAGCCAGCCCTCCAAATGCTGCAGCACTGAGACAAGAGATCAAATAATACATAATGACTGTTCGGAGCATGCGGCGGCGTTACAGCAAGATCAGCCCACCGTCGACAACAAACATCTCTCGGTCATGCAGTTCTATCAATATGGAAATGACGGTTGTCAGGTGATGTGACATGGAGTGCCGGAAATTCAACAAATTTTCCGCTATGAGTGGTGGTGCCTATGCCGGGATGGCAATAATGATTTCGACCAACTGCTCAGCGTGCGCCTGGACACTTCAGCGTCGCGTAGCTAATTTACTCTTCTTTGAAAAGTGTCCAGCCGATATGACGATTCATTAAAGTCCCGTTGCGCAGAATCAATAAGGTTTTTATTTTGCGTGTCCCACGCGAGAAAGGCTAAGATGCCTACGCCGGTACCCACCCATACGATTGGTCTTTGAATAGCGGGCTACGTGAGCGAGATGAAATCTCAAGAAGGTCCTCCTAGCGCTCCTTTAAAAAGTAGCAGTCCTTCCGGCGTTAAGTACAGGCGATTGAAGGCCGCAGTTGTCCTGGCTGTTGTGATCATTTTCGCTCTCGAACTCTTCTTGTTCGTTATCGCCGCGGGCACGCATACATTCTTGGTATCCCCATCCTGGGCCTTAACCGTCCGCACGGCGTCCATATATTGCGGAACTGTTTTTGCCGTCCTTGGCATCTGGGCCGCCATCGCGACCCGTGACAGAGTAAATGCATTTCAAGCATTTTTCGCACCCATCATTATGCCATGCTTGGCTTTCGTCGTCGGGCGCGTGATGTTCATTGGCATCGTTCCCTTGCTGGCCGCCTTGTTGTTGGGGCATCAAGTCGAAATTCCCTACACTGTGTCCACGCCCACACGATCCGGGGGCAAGGCTTGCTCATCAGGAATTGGACTTGAGGATCTACCAATTGGGCTGGATACCCTTTGTATCCATGACGAGGCATTGCGAGAGGGGCTTCTTCCCGGCTCTCGAATAATAGTCACAGGCTATGGCACCACCGAGGGGATCTTTTTTAAGACGCTTCGTCGCGTCGATCGACACTGAGCGAGCGGCGCTTGCGAACAGGTTCTGAATATATTCAGCTTGGGAAGCTTCCAGAACAATCAACCTTTTCAAGTCAACGTTTCACTGAACATTGCCCTCGCCGGCTCTTTCCGGCGAGGGACCTGACACGTCAGTGATGCCTACGTGGCTCACCAAATTTTTCTTCGACCTTTTACTGATTTATGTGGACGGCAAGCAAGGGCTGTGCATGGTATATTCAATACAAGCTTGGGTTGAAAGAAGTTTCCATGCGCGACGCGTTTCCTCATTTTTATAAATTGTCCGACGATCAGATCTTCGCGATTTGGAAGGATTGCATCTTTGTCATTGATGCAAATGTGCTCCTAAATTTGTATCGCTATCAGGAAACCTCACGGGAAGATTTGCTCAGGGTTTTGAGCGCGGTCAAGAACCGACTATGGATGCCGTACCAAGCAGCGATGGAGTTTCAGAGAAATCGGCTTGCTGTAATCAAGGATCAAAAGGGTCGCTTCGACATAGTCCAAAAAGCAATTCACCAGGCGTATACCGGCTTGGAGGCCAGTTTTACGAAAATCGAGAAACGCCATGCCCACATCGATCTCTCAGCAATTTTAAATACCATAAAGAAGACCATTGATGATGTAGTCCTCGAAATCAGCGACATGCAAGACATCCAACATGACGTGCGTGAGCCTGATGAGTTGCTTGGACGCATTGATTCACTTCTGGAGGGGAAAGTTGGTGGCCGACCAGATCAAAAATACATAGATGCTATCGTAAGCGAAGGGAAGTTTAGGTATAAATTCAAGCAGCCGCCAGGCTTTGCGGATGAAGAGGGTAAAAAAGATCTATTTTATACGGACTATGGCGTTCAATATATTGGAATATATGGTGATCTGACACTATGGAAGCAGATACTAGATTACGCCAAAGAAAAAAATTTGCAGTCTATTATTTTTGTGACAGACGACTCTAAGCCTGATTGGTGGAATATTTCGAGTGGCAAAACATTAGGGCCACGTCCAGAGCTTGTATCAGAAATCAAAGCGCATTCCGATGTCGATGCATTTCACATGTATTCCGTAGAGCGCTTTTTGAAACTAGCCAAAGAACATTTGAATATCGATGTATCAACGGGTTCTATTACCGAAGCGCGTGAGATCGCTAGAAGCGATAAAGATCAAGAAGCAGCGCTTGGCCTGTTGAACTATGCGAAGATACCGAATGATACCGATGAAAGTTTGGGAACCTCGAATTCTATAAATAGTATTCTTAAACTCCGTAGACGTCATGGGCTTTCGCCAGATTGGCTAGAAATGCCGGATACACTGTCTGTAATTTTATCATATTCAAAAGAAAACTTTCAATTTACAAAGAATGCTGTAGATGCGCTCCTTTGGTCTTACCCGCAGCTATCGGCGTCTTTTCAACCCTTCTCAGAACAGGGCGCAAAGCTTGATTTGTATGGAGGCAAAAGCGACATCAATTCGCTAATTGGCCACTTGAGGAATGCAGGGATTACCATATTCGACTAGGCGCAGTGCGCCTCTGCCGGATCGAGATCTCGCTCAGTAAGCAAGGCGCCCCCCCGTCCCGAACGGCGAAGGCTTCGTCAAAACCCACCTTCTGCGGGACGGACAGGATTTTTGATCACTGTCCGTCCCGCTTCTATCCATTCAATCGGTAAGGAAACGGTCCGTGCTTCGATTGCCTTAGATGCTTTGAAGCTTTAACTGCAGCCTTTGACCTTGCTCGCGGACTCAATGGCAATGACCTTGCCCTTAGATACAGAAATATCACCCTCTTTGTCGCCGCCCGTTAAGCTTGAAGCCGGAACCCCAATCAGAAACACGCCCATCGCGTCAGCCGTAGCCGCGTTGTTTTGAGCCTTGGAAAGCGAGGAAAGAGTTCCGTGCTCTTTGATATTTTCCTGCGCGAGCTGAGCAAAATTTAGATTCGAATACCCGCATGGCCGATCGCGGAGCCACCGAACGACAGATCATGTCAATCACAGGCCATACCACATCGAAGGAAGTCACCAGGTACACAAAAGCCGCCAATCAGCGGTGGCTTGCGGATGGTGCCATAGGTCTTCTGAACAGCGAAAATCACGAAGACTGAGGATCAAAGGCCGAACAAAAGTGTCCAGTTTTTCGGCCTAGTGTAAGTTTTCTGGACGGTTAATGCCAAAAAGATCAATCTTTTCAACGTCAAAAAACAGTGGTGGTGCCCCATGCCGGAGTCGAACCAGCACTTCTTGCGAAACTCGATTTTGAGTCGAGCGCGTCTACCAATTCCGCCAATGGGGCAACGGATACCGACGAGGCGGGTCTCTAACATGCGGGTGGGCGCAGGCGCAAGACGGCGTGGGGGCTCGTCGGCAATTTCCGTCGGTGGGCGTTTGCCGGCGGGCCTTGCGGGCCCGGGCAAACGTTGGCTCGTGTGTGTCAGTGGGCAGCGGCTGTGCGGCGAAGCGTGATGCCGGGTTTGCTCAGCGTGATTGCCAGGATTGCGGCCAGCAGGCAGAAGGCGCCGGCGACGAAGAATGCCGGCAGGTAGCTGTCGAGTTCGGTGCGCGACAGGCCGGCGCCGAAGGCGGCAGTGGCAGCACCCAGCTGGTGGCCGGTGAAGACCCAGCCGAACACCATGCCGGCCTTTTCCGGGCCAAAGCGGTCGGCGGCGATCTTGACCGTCGGCGGCACGGTGGCGATCCAGTCCAGCCCGTAGAAGACCGCGAAGATCGACAGGCCGTAGAAGCCGAACTGGCTGAACGGCAGGAACAGCAGGGCGAGGCCGCGCAGGCCGTAGTACCAGAACAGCAGCCAGCGATTGTCGAAGCGGTCGGACAGCCAGCCCGAGCCGATCGTGCCGAAGAAATCGAAAATCCCCATGACGGCCAGCACGCTGGCGGCTGCGACAGGCAGGATGCCGTAATCGCCGCAGAGGGTGACGAAATGCGTCTGGATCAGCCCATTGGTGCTGAGCCCGCAGATGAAAAAGGTGGTGAACAGGATCCAGAAGGTCGAGCTCCGCGAGACTTCCTTCAGCACCAGCAGCGGCGACATCAGCATGGCAGCCAGGCTCCTGTCGATCTTCGGGACGGGCGTCACCTTGTCCTCGCCGAAGACGGGCAGGCCAAGGTCGGCCGGGCGGTCGCGCATCAGCGCCATGACGACCAGGGCCGCGACGGCGAGCATGGCGCAGACGAAGACGACGGTGGTGCGCCAGCCATAGCGCTGGGTCAGCTCCGCCATCAGCGGCAGGAAGACCAGCTGGCCGGTGGCGGAGCTTGCCGACAGCATGCCGACCACGAGGCCGCGATTTTTGCTGAACCAGCGGGCCGAGACCGTGGCGGCCAGCACCATCGCCGTCAGCCCCGTGCCGAAGCCGACGATGATCCCCCAGAAGAGCAGCAGCTGCCAGAGTTGCGTCATGTAGAGCGAGCCGATGAAGCCGATGGCGACGGTGACGAGCGCGAAAATGATGACATTGCGCACGCCGAAGCGGTTCATGAAGGCGGCGGCAAAGGGGCCCATCAGCCCGAACAGCAGAAGGCGGATGGCCAGCGCCGAGGAAATCGACGATGTGCTCCAGCCGAATTCGTCCTGCAGCGGCTTGATGAGGACGCCCGGTGCGCCCATGGCGCCGGCGGTCACCAGCATGGTGAGGAAGGTGGCGCCCACCACCACCCATCCGTAATGGATGTTGCGGCGTGCAAGCGTCGAGGCTAGGGCAGTGGACACCATGGGACTGTTCCAGTGATCGGGTGGTCGAAGCGTTTGCGGCGCGACCGTGTCTGCGACTATTTCACCCGTCTCCGAGGCAAAGTCCAGCAAGCCTGCGACCTGCGCTTTACATGACGGGCATCATGTATCTTGCATTGATGATGGTCGTCATGTAAATTGTCAAGCAACGATTTTAATGAGGCAGGCCGATGCGCGTGAGCCGCGAAAAATTTGCTGAAAACCGGGCCTTGATCCTGGAGGCTGCCTGCGACCTGTTTCGAGAGAAGGGTTTCGACGGGATCGGCGTTGCCGATATCATGAAGGCTGCGGGGCTGACCCATGGCGGTTTCTACGGGCACTTCGAATCGAAGGAGAAGCTGGCCTTCGAGGCAAGCAGGATACTGGTCGAAAAGACCCGGGATCGCTGGCGGCAGATCGTCGAGAAGGCAGAGGGCGATCCGCTGGAGGCTTTGCTGCAACATTACCTGTCGCGCCGCAATCTGCAGAGCCGCGCCTGCGTCTTCGCCTCGTTGACGCAGGAGGTCAGCCGCCAGGGCGCCGGCTTGCAATCGACCTTTTCAGGCGGCCTGACGGATCTGGTCGATGTGCTGGCCGAGATCGTTGCAGGCGAGACGCCAGAGGCGCGTCGCGCAAATGCGCTGAGCACGCTTGCAGCGATGATGGGTGCGGTCATCCTGGCGCGCACCATGGACGACGGGGCGATGGCCGACGAGTTTCTGGCGGCTACCCACCGGCAACTGTCACGCCAGCAGGTCTAGTTGTTGCTCCCGCCGGTCAATCGCGAAAGGCGAGCAGGGCGGTCGATTCGACGATCTCGGTAAATTTGCCATCGGGTGCAGCCTCCGTCAGCGCGGTACGCGCCGCTGCCTCGAAGGCACCGGCTTTTTCGCCAAGCGCCTGGGGCGAGGTGGTGGACATGGAAAGAGCGCGGCCGACGAGATCGTCGATGCCGATGTTGCGCTCACGGATGATACCGATGCTCTCGAGATTGTTGAAGGTGGAGCGGAGCAGGATGCTTTCGTGCCGCGGCCATTCGCTGCTCTGCCGGATGGCGCTGTCGGCGCTGCGCTCCGGCGAGAATTTTTCGGCAAGCTGCTGGATGATCTTGCGGCCGTCCGGGACCATGGCGAGATGGGTGGCGTGGAACAGCACGACCGCGCCGCCCGGCACGATCAGCCGGTCGAGCGCTTCCAGCGTCGCAGGTCGATCCATCCAGTGGAAGGAGCGGCCCATCACCGCAAGCTTGAGGGGACCGATATCCGGGCCGAGGTCGTAGGAAGAGCCCTGCTGCACGGTCATCTCGACGCCGGCTTCCCGGGCGCCTTCTGTCGCAGCAGACAGCATTTCCGGCTCCGGATCCATCGCCGTCACCCTGGCGCCCAGGTGAGCAAAGGCGATGCCGAGCTGGGCCGGTCCGCAGCCGAGATCGAGCAGCGGATCTCCGATCTGCAGGCCGCAACGGTTGGCGACGCGGGCAATCAGCGTGTCCGGATAGGGAACGCGGTAGCGCAGGTAATACTCGGCCGTGGACTGGAAGCGGCGGGCCTCGAAGGGGACGGTGGACATGGGGAGATCCTTGGATGCCGGGACAAGACGTGACGATCCACTATAGCCGATCGCCATCTGGCGTTTCATGACATCTGCCCTCGAGCGGGCAGGTGGCCTTTGCCGGAGAGACCTTACCTCGGGCTACGCCAATGATTTCTTGCCATGCCCCGTTCATCCAATCTAGCTGAGTTGGAAATCGCCAGCGAAGCCGACGCAGGAGCAAGCGCGGCCCTCTCGAAGAAATCTCAGGCGAACCCGGCAATACCGCGCGGCACATATGGAGCCTCCAGTGTAGCGATTTCTTCTGCCGTCAGCTTCACCGAAAGGGCGGCCACGGCGTCCGTCAGATGGTGCGGTTTGGATGCGCCGACGATGGGCGCGGTGACTGCGCTCTTCTGGGCGATCCAGGCGATGCCGATCTGGGCGCGGGAGACGCCACGTGCCTTGGCGAGTGCGCCGACGGCATCGATGATCTGCCTGTCGCTCTCGACTGCCTGGTTATAGAGCGTCTTGCCGAACTGGTCGCTCTCCTGGCGGGACGTGCTCTCGTTCCAGTCGCGGGTGAGGCGGCCGCGCGCCAGCGGGCTCCAGGGGATGACGGCGATTTTCTGGTCCTCGCAGAAGGGCAGCATCTCGCGCTCCTCCTCGCGGTAGAGCAGGTTGAGGTGATCTTGCATGCTGACAAACTGGGTCCAGCCGTGCAGCCGCGAGGTGTATACCGCTTTGGCGAATTCCCAGGCGTGCATCGAGGAGGCGCCGATATAACGGGCCTTCCGGCCTTCACCACATCGTGCAGCGCCTCCAGCGTTTCCTCGATGGGCGTGGCATGGTCGAAACGGTGGATCTGGTAGAGATCGACGTAATCGGTGCCGAGCCGGCGCAGACTGTTGTCGATCTCGTCGAAGATCGCCTTGCGCGACAGGCCGGCGCCGTTCGGGCCCGGACGCATGCGGTTGAACACCTTTGTCGCCAGCACGATGTCCTCGCGCCGGGAGAAATCCTTGATCGCGCGTCCGACAATCTCTTCCGAACTGCCGTCCGAATAGGCGTTGGCCGTATCCCAGAAATTGATCCCGAGCTCGACGGCCTGGCGCAGCAGCGGACGGCTCCCCTCCTCGCTCAGCGTCCACGCATGGTTGCCCCGGTCCGGCTCGCCATAGGTCATGCAGCCGAGACAGATGCGCGATACCTCGAGGCCGGTCGGGCCGAATTTGACATAGTCCATGGCTTTGCTCCTGCGGTGCTTGTACGGGCCCGACGATCTGGCGGCAGGCCAACGTTGCTGCAAAAGCTAGGCCGTAGGGCTGCCAGGGGATAGTGCGGTCACGCAGAATTGAGGGGAAGGCATCAGGACCGTGACCATGCATAGAGCCACGCATCCGCAGGCTTGCCGGTCGATCCGAGCAGAAGTCCGCCTAGAAGCAGCTTGATGCGACGAAGACCTATCTTTTCGAGAACGCGGAGGCTGGCAAGGTGGTCCGTGGCGCAGGAGGTGGACACTTCGGTCAGAGAAGAGCGATCGACGACCCAATCCATGATCGCAATCCCGGCCTCCGTTGCCAGCCCCTGGCCCCAGAAGGCAGGTCCGATGCCGTAGTGTATTTCGGCATCTCCGCTATCGACGAAAAGGTAAAATAGTCCGATGGCCCTCTTGCAATCATGGGGGATAACGCTCCAGCCGAAGCGACGCGTTGCCGCCCAGTTATTCTCTCCGCAGGCATCAATGATGGACACTGTATGAGCTTGTGAGCGATGCGCCTTGCGTTGCAGATATCGAGATGCCTCTGCTCTTCCCGTATATTCCTCAAACAGCGAGCCGGCGTCCTCGGCGCGGGCACCTCGCAATGTCAAACGCGGTGTCACAAACGTCAGCGGCGGAGTTTCTGCCATCGTCAAGGGTTCCAGACAGGGTAAGGCCAATCGCGGCTTCTCAGCCCAAGAAAAGCGAATGTTTCAGGCGATGCGACGGGGAACAAGAGGCGGTGGCGGCGCTAGCAGCTTGTTGCCTAATTGTGACCCTTTTTTACGAGTTCGGATTGGAAGAAACGAACCAGCTCGGAATTTAGATCTTGCTGAAATGCGAGGCGGTCAAACCCCGGTAAATCGGAACATATTTCGGGATTTTTTGCCTGCATTGCAGCGCTGCAGGGGCGAAGGAAGGAATAGTGTCTGGCGTTCTCGACCTCACGTGTCTGTAGAACATCAGGCATATGTTCTATCAGGTAATGCACATTGGTTGAAAACGGCACGAACTCATCGTTGCTGCCTCCCCAAAGTTCGACGGGCGGCTTCATTTTCTGCAGCGATGATGCCTCAAACGCGAAGCTGTAGCCCGGCGATACGAGAAAAGCCGCCTTGATTCGGGAGTCGTGGTGCCAAGTCGAGTTTGGCATTGCTGCAGCTTTGGGCCCCGACAGAAAAGCTGCGCCACCCTGTGTGCAGACGGGCTCGGTAGGATCGGCAGTGCAATGCTGCGAGAAGAGTGTCCAATTCGGCACGCCGCCGAGTTCAACAAGGCCCGTGAAGCCGCCCGCTGAAAAGCCGTAGAATCCTATTTTTGACTCGTCGAGATGATCTTTGCCGCTCCAACCATTCAACAAATAATCAATAACGCGGCTGGTGACCACGGGGCGGCTTGTCAGCTTCCGAATAACTTTGTCGCTGCTGTCCTTGTAATTATCTCCGGGATAGGTCAGCGACACGGCGAGCATACCCTGTTGGGCGAGTAATTGTGCCGTTTCGGATCTGTCTCCGAACCATCCCGCGCTACCATGCGAGAAAATCACCACCGGCAAACCGCTGCCATCGATCTCTCCATCAAGTGCAGCGTTCTGAGCGATCATGCCGACAGTGATCGGACCTGCCAAAGATGTGCTGGGATACCAAATACCGATTTCGATGGGTCGTCCGGCATCGTCAGGAATAGAAAGATATTGAAAGCAAATGGCATAGCATGGAGATGCGAGCAAACCGGCAATCGTGGCAAAGAGGATCAGCAAGAACGCACGCATTTGCTCCTCCCGAGCGATTGAATTCACATCGTGCCGAGAGACGCGACAAGAAGGAAGATCTGTCTGAAACAATTTTTGGTTATTGCAATTTATCGCGTTTAGACGAGGTCGATCTCTACTGCCGCCGTCTCAAGCTTACGCTGGTGCGCGCGCAGCAAACGTTCCGGCGTCAAATCTCTTCTCCCTCCCTCAACTAGTCTTGCTGCAGGGGCGTGCGGCTAGCTTGACCTTCGCTGCGACAACAAGCCGGCTCGCCGGGTCGCGCATGCCTTCACCCAGGACTTTCAACGCAAAGCACTCCACCTGTACCTACGATGTCCCCGAAGGTGGTTCGTGGTTGGTGATTTGGTTCAGGTTTTCGATGAGCCGGGTCAGCAGGTGGACGAATTGTGCTGTTTCAGCCGGGGTGAAGCCGGCCAGCGCCTCGCGGTTTCCCTGAAACAGCGTCTCGATGGCTGCGGGCATCCGCTTTTGCGCGTCGCTCGTCAGCACGATGTGGCTGCTCCGCCCGTCCGCCGGGTCGCGGGTGCGTTCGATCAAGCCATCGCGCTCCATACGGGCCAGCATCTGCGCCATGGGCGGTTGTTCGATCCTCGCGAAGCGGGCGAGGTCACGCTGGGTATGCGCCTTGCCATCCCGCAGCGCGACCAGTACCGGCAAATGGCCGACGCCAAAGCCCAGCGGTTTCAGCCGGGTTTCGCTCAGCCGCGCAAAGGCGCGTGCCGCAAGGCCGATGAGATGCCCCGGCGTCGACAATACTTTTTCATCCATGTCGTTGATTTCCTGACCTTGCTTGACCCAGATAAATATGCACGTATATATCTCCTTAGTGGGCTGTCGGCAATATCGATTGACGAGCCCTGCGAGCACTTCAAACCGTTCCGGGGGAAATGACGATGTCAGACAACAACGCCGACCTGATCAGGGGCCTTTACGATCGTTTCAACGCCCGGGATATCGACGGTGTCCTTGGCAAGCTTGCCGGGAACGTTGCCTGGGCCAACGGCATGAATGGGGGTCACGTCCACGGTCACGAGGGACTGCGCGCCTATTGGACAGCCCAATGGGCCGTCGTCAGCCCGCATGTCGAGCCCTTGAAATTTTCGGAGCAGGAAAATGGTGCTGTTGCAGTCGAGGTGATCCAGTCGGTGTTCGATCTCGACGGCCAGCCGCTCCAGGGGCAAACGCATGGGCTCAGGGACAAGACTGTAATGCACATTTTCCGGATCGAAAGCGGCAAGGTAATCCGCTTCGATATTCAGGACGATGTTTGAGCGGTTTATGACGTCGCCGCGCCCGCCGCCTACCGCCGTGTCAGCGACAAAATCCGGTCGCGCAGGGCCTTGGCCATGTTGCGGGTGCTGCGATACATGTGCAATTGAGCGGCGGCTTGGCGGACGTCACGGTCGCTGTTCTGGGTGAGGCCGATGACCAGCGTGCCCATCTCTTCGCGTTCCCGCCAGAAGCGGCTCATGATCGGATGATCGGCGACGGCGCAGGAGTCGGAGCGGACGGTGTTGGGGTCGTCCAGCTGAAATTCGGTGAGCTCGCCCATCAGCAGCTTGCCGGGCGAATAACGCGCATAGCTTTCGTCGAACGCGGTTTTCCATGTGTAGGCCTCGCCGCCCATCATCAGCACGATCATCGAGGCAATGGCCTTGCCGTCGAGGTCAATGGTATGGATCCGGACAGCGTCGACGCTAGCGAGATTGGAGATCGCCTCGCGGGCAAAGGCCGCGTGGTGGCGGTCGAGCACCATGGCGCTGCGCTTCTTGCCCTTCCAGCCGCCGGCTTCCAGAGCCATGAATTCTTCCATCCGACGGTGGATATCGGACGGTTGGCGGGCGACGTTGTAGACGAGTTCGCCGAGGCTTTCGAGTTGCCGCCACTGACGGCGCATTTCCCGCAAGTGAGCGGGTGAAATCGCCGCCGCCAGATAATCCAGCGCGTCCTCGGTGCTTTGCAGCATCGGACGCTCATAGGCGTTGGCAACGGTGACCGGCAGGTTGCGGCCGATGGCAACCGCCTTCGCCAGGCGGACAAAGGGTCCGTTCAGCCTGACGTCTGGCAGCACCAGTGTGGTCGGCAGCTGCAGCGCGTGCTGGAGCAGGCCTTCGAACAGGTTGTCGAGCGTCTCCGCCGCCTCTTCTCCATCCACCAGCGGCGTGCCGAGCGGGCCGAAATTGTTGGCCCAGACGCGGATGATCGACGGACCGACGGCAAAGCCCGGCTTGTCGACGGAAAACGGCATGAGCAAGCGCATCCTGCTGCTCGTGCCCTTGTTGTCGCGAATGAGCGCCATCCGGATCTGCCGTTCATCGATGCGAGGCATGGCTGGCGCCAGGAAACGGGCCGAGAAAAAGACGTTCGGCTCCATGGCGCGGTTGGAGAGGAAATCGAGCTCGTCCTGCAGGTCGTAGCCAAGCTTAGCCGGATAAAGACATAGTTCGCGGCCGGGGCGGCCAACATCGGTGCGGGCGTCCGGGCGCGGCAGGTTGTCGAAGTGCAACGAGGCGAGCTCGTGCATCATCGGATTGACCTTGCCGTCGGTGACATCGTTGAGCGGGGGACGCGCCATCAGGGGAATGCCTTCACAATCATTGTTCTGGTTGGTCGGGCAAAGGCGAACAGTACGATACCGAGCTTCCAGCGAACCGCCAGATGCAGCAATACAGCCTCGACGCCCATGGCCGAGGCCGTAGCGATGGCCGCGCCCTCGATTCCGAGGCGCGGTATTAGTCCCACATTGAGACAGACATTTGCGGCCAGCGCAATGCCGTAAAGCGCAGCACACAGGCGTTGATGGCCTGCCATCATCAGAAGCACCTCGCCGGGCCCAACCAGCGCCTTGGCGAGAATGCCGGCGAACAGGATCGCCATGACGACCTGGCCTGCCGTAAACGCCGTGCCGAACAGCGACAGCAACTCGCTGCCGGCTGCCAGCACACAAAGACCGACGATCAGCGCCGGCCAGAATGCCCAGCGGGTGGCCTCCGTGGCAAAGGCGGCAAGCTTCGCCTTGTCGCCCTCTGCGATGATCGCCGAAAACCTGGGGCCGGCCGCGGCCTTGACGGAGAAATAGACGAAATGCACCAGCGCCATGGTCTTTGCCGCGGCAAAGTAGATCGCGACCTGCTCTGGCTCGAGGAACAGGCCGACGACGATGACATCGGAATTGGTGAGGAGATAGCCGACGCCCTCGATCAGGAAGATCGGAAAGGCGACCGCCATCCAGGCCGAAAAGCGGATTTCCCGGGGGCCGGCCGGAACATGGCGGCGCAGGCGGATGGTGACGGCGAGGTATTGACCGACCGTGGTGACGAAGGTGGCGGCGAGCGCTGCCTCGGCGGCCGTCACGGCGCTGTGGGGTGCGCCCAGAAGGACGCCGCCGACCATGAAGACTAGGATCAGCGTCGGGCGGACGAGGAAGGTCGGGCTGAGCGCCATGACGGGCCAGTGATTGGCGCGCGACGTGCCGTCGAGGACGTCGCCGAGCGCGATCAGCGGCATGATCAGCAATCCAAGGAAAAGCGGGATGGCGTAATAGGGCGCAATCGAGCCGGCGCCGAAGTGCAGCGCGATCATGCCGGCCAGTGCCAATCCCCCGGCCGATGCCAGCGCAAAGCGGCGCGCCGTGCTGGTGAGGCCGCGGATCAGCGCATCGTCGCCCGAGACCTTGTACTGCGGGAGAAAGCGGATGACAGCGGTGTGGAAGCCGATGCAGGAGAGGTTGCCGGCGATCACCACCAGCACCCAGACAAAAACGAAGATCCCGTATTCGAACTCGCCCATGATGCGGGCAAGGATGATCTGCGAGACGAAGGCGAGCGCGGCGCTCAGAATGCGGATGACGAAGGCGACCATCGCCATGCGGCGGGAGGCATCTTTTTCGCCACGGCCGGACAGAACAGCAGCAAGCTGCTGGAGCGCCGAGGACAATCTTGTCCGCACGTCCACAGGCAGCATTTTTTCTGCTGTTTCAACGACAGGCATGATCACACGCAATACTCGGGATACCGTTTTAGACGATCATCATTCTCACCCTGACAGGGTTAAGAAACAGTGCAACAGGCCGACGTTTTCCCCAATTGCGTTGGTTTGGATGGGGCGAAAGCAAGGAAAGGTTGTGGCAAGAATTGAAACTGCCTCGATATGAAAATGCCGCCCGTGGGCGGCATTCCGGTGTCAGACGATGGTCGCCTCGTCCGACTGCGATTCGAAGGCGCCGTGGCAATGCTTGTACTTGCGCCCGGAGCCGCAAGGGCAGAGCTCGTTGCGGCCAACGCGGCCCCAAGTGGCAGGGTTGTCCGGATCGCGGTTTTCAGGCGGCACGACAACGTCTGTCGGCGGCTGCAGGCGGGCAAATTCGTCTTCTCCCGTCGTCGCGTCGATGTGATGGGCTTCCATCAGCATCGGTTCCGGCTCGCGTGGCTGCTGTACAAGCTCGACGCGCGACAGCTGTGCCGTGACTGCCTGGCGCAGGTTGTTGAGAAGCGACTGGAAAAGCTCGAACGATTCCGACTTGTATTCCTGCAGCGGGTCGCGCTGGGCATATCCGCGGAATCCGACGACCGAGCGCAGGTGGTCGAGATTGACGATATGCTCGCGCCACAGGCCATCCAGCGTCTGCAGGATGATCGAGCGTTCCACGTAGTGCATGATCTCGGGGCCGAAGCGCTCCGCCTTTTCGGCAGCAGCCTTGTCGGCGATCTCGATCAGGCGTTCGCGGATGTCGTCCTCGCCGATACCTTCTTCCTTGGCCCATTCCTCGACGGGCAGGTCCAGATCGAGCAGGTTGGCAATCTCGACCTTCAGGCCGGCCATGTCCCACTGCTCGGCATAAGCGCGCTCGGGGATGTGCTTGGCAACCAGCTCCTCGATGGCCTCGTGGCGCATGTCGGCGATGGTTTCGGAGATATTCGTCGCTTCCATCAGTTCGACGCGCTGTTCGAAGATCACCTTGCGCTGATCGTTGAGCACGTCGTCATACTTCAGGAGGTTCTTGCGGATGTCGAAGTTGCGGGCTTCGACCTTCTTCTGGGCGCGTTCCAGGGCCTTGTTGATCCAGGGGTGGACAATCGCCTCTCCCTCTTTCAGGCCGAGCTTCTGCAGCATGCCGTCCATCCGGTCGGAGCCGAAGATGCGCATCAGGTCGTCCTGGAGCGACAGGTAGAACTTCGAGCGGCCCGGGTCGCCCTGGCGGCCAGAGCGGCCGCGCAGCTGGTTGTCGATGCGACGGCTTTCGTGGCGTTCGGTAGCGATGACGTAGAGGCCGCCGGCGTCGATGGCCTTCTGCTTCAGGACCTTGATCTCCTCGGCGATGGCCTGGATGGCGGCGTCCTTTTCGGGGCCGGGCTCCATGTCGCCAAGCTCGCGCTCGACGCGCATCTCGAGGTTGCCGCCGAGCTGGATGTCGGTGCCGCGGCCAGCCATGTTGGTAGCGATCGTCACGCCGCCGGGAACGCCGGCCTGGGCGACGATATAGGCTTCCTGTTCATGGTAACGGGCGTTGAGGATGTGGAACTGGGTGAAGCCCTGGCTGCGCATCCGCTCGGCCAGCAGCTCCGACTTCTCGATCGACGTCGTGCCGACCAGCACCGGCTGGCCGCGCTTGTGCGCCTCGATGATATCGGCGGTGATGGCGTTGAACTTTTCCTCGAACGTCCGGTAGACCTCGTCGTCCTGGTCGATGCGCTTGATCGGCAGGTTGGTCGGGACTTCGATGACTTCGAGGTTGTAGATGTTGCCGAATTCCTCGGCTTCCGTCTGCGCCGTACCGGTCATGCCGGCGAGCTTGTCGTACATGCGGAAATAGTTCTGGAAGGTGATCTGCGCCAGCGTCTGGTTTTCAGGCTGGATCTTGACCCGTTCCTTGGCTTCGAGCGCCTGGTGCTGGCCGTCCGAATAGCGGCGGCCCGGCATCATGCGGCCGGTGAATTCGTCGATGATGACAACTTCGTCGTTGCGGACGATGTAGTCCTTGTCGCGGCTGAACAGCTTGTAGGCTTTCAGCGCATTGTTGATGTGGTGGACGATCGCCACGTTTTCGATGTCGTAAAGCGCATTGCCCTTCAGCAGGCCGGCTTCGCGAAGGAGATTTTCGAGCTTCTCTGTGCCGACTTCGGAGAAATTGGCCGAGCGCTGCTTCTCGTCGATTTCGTAGTCTTCTTCGGAGAGCTGCGGAATGAAGGCGTCGATGGTGGTGTAGAGGTCCGAGCGGTCGTCGAGCGGTCCGGAGATGATCAGCGGGGTGCGCGCTTCATCAACCAGAATCGAGTCGACTTCGTCGACGATGGCGTAATAATGTTCGCGCTGGACCATCTGGGCGCGCTCGTACTTCATGTTGTCGCGCAGATAGTCGAAGCCGAGCTCATTGTTGGTGGCGTAGGTGATGTCGCAGGCGTAAGCTTCCTTGCGTTCCTCATCCGACATGCCGTGAACGATCACGCCGGTGGTGAGGCCGAGGAAGCTGTAGAGCCGCGCCATGGTCGCGCTATCGCGCTGGGCGAGGTAGTCGTTGACGGTGACGACATGCACGCCCTTGCCGAGCAACGCATTCAGATAGACCGGCAACGTGCCGACGAGCGTCTTGCCTTCGCCCGTCTTCATCTCGGCGATGGCGTTGGAATGCAGGATCATGCCGCCGATCAGCTGGACGTCGAACGGGCGCATGCCGAGCACGCGGCGCGATGCTTCGCGGGCAACGGCGAATGCCGGAACGAGGAGATCATCGAGCGTCTTGCCATTTGCGAGTTGTTGGCGGAACTCCACCGTCTTGGCGGCAAGCTCTTCGTCGGACAGCTTGCGCATGCCCTCTTCGAGCGCGTTGATCGCCGCAACATTTGGCGTGAACACGCGGACACGCCGCTCGTTCGACGAGCCAAACAACTTTCGGGCAATTCCACCAAAGCTGACCATATGACTGGCCCTTTCTGAATTTACATCCCGCCGTTTCTGCAATCGCCGTCCCAAAAAAATCGGCCGATTGACCCGAAACGGCCGGAAACTGTTCTGGACGCAAGGTTGCGTGACAGATAAGAGGGGGGTCGATTGATGTCAACGGGATTGGCCGATACACAAAGGCCACATTCTGATGGTGAAGGCTACTTTCAGGCCGGATTCGCGCATGCTGAAGCCGGTGGGAACTTCAAAAGGGTAATTTCATGTCGCGATACCATAAACTTGCTGCAGCTGTCGCCTTTGCTGCGATCGTTGCTTTCCAGGCCCCGGCCTTTGCTGCAGACGCCGTCGTTGCCAAGGTAGGCGACCTCGAGATCCACCAGTCCGAACTCGACCTTGCCATCTCCAACCTCGACCCGCAGCTGGCCCAGTTGCCAGACGACCAGAAGAAGGTCGCCGCACTTTCGGCCGCCATCGACGTCAAGCTGCTGGCCAAGGATGCGCTTGCCGAGAAGCTGCAGGACACTCCTGACTTCAAGACCCGCATGGCCTATCTCCAGGACCGCGAACTGCATAATGCCTACTTCAAGAAGCACGTCGTCGACGTCGTGACGGATGCCGAAGTCAAGGCGCGCTACGACAAGGAAGTCGCTGCCCTGCCGAAGCAGGAAGAAGTGCACGCCCGCCACATCCTGGTGAAGACCGAGGACGAGGCCAAGGAAGTCATCAAGGAACTCGACGCCGGTAAGGATTTCGCTGAAGTGGCGAAGGAAAAGTCGACCGATCCGAACAAGTCGGACGGCGGCGATCTTGGCTATTTCCAGCGCGGCCGCATGGTCAAGGAATTTGACGACGCAGCCTTCTCGATGCCGGTCGGCACCTATTCGAAGACACCTGTGAAGACCGATTTCGGCTATCACGTCATCAAGGTTGAAGACAAGCGCGATGCGCCTCCTCCGCCCTTCGACCAGGTGAAGGACCAGGTCAAGCAGCTGGTCATGCGTGACAAGTATCTCGAACTGCTGAAGACTGCCAAGGCAGCTTCCAAGGTCGAGATCTCCGATCCGGCGCTGGCCAAGGCCTATGCCGATGCGGACAAGCAGCAGCAGCAGCCGGATGCGGCACCTGCCACTCCCGACGCACCTGCAGCTGATGCGCCGGCCGCTGACGCGCCCAAGCAGTAAGACACATACATTGCGATCAGGGCCCGGTTCATCCGGGCCCTGATTTTTGATGAAAGAGCGAAGCCGTGCTAACCTTCGTTCAAAGGGTGATTGTGACGGGAGTTCTCATTCCCTCACCCTCGCCCTCGTGGCGGGGATCCAGTGCGTTCACGTCCGTGAACGCAGAAGACTCCTTTCACCGCGCAGACGCGCGATGGCTGGATTCCTGTGACAAGCACAGGAATGAGGGGTGTTTCGGGCGGGACGCAGTGCAGCTCTCGATCCATATGGCCCCGGTAATTCCGGGTCTTCCATTCTAAAAAGGTGCACCATGTCCGGTTCCGTATCCCCGCTTGCCCCGACAACCTTTGCCACGCTGCCGGCGCTGCGCGGCCTGCGCATGGCGACTGCCTCCGCCGGCATAAAGTACAAGAACCGCACCGATGTGCTGATGATGGTGTTCGATGCACCGGCCGCTGTTGCCGGCGTCTTCACCAAGTCGAAGTGCCCGTCTGCTCCCGTCGATTTCTGCCGTAAAAATCTCTCGCACGGCACCGCCCGCGCGGTGGTGGTCAATTCCGGCAACGCCAATGCCTTCACCGGCGTCAAGGGCCGCCAGGCGACGGAGCTGACCGCGAAATCGGCCGCATCCGCCGTCGGCTGCAGCGAAAACGAGGTCTATCTGGCCTCGACCGGCGTCATCGGCGAACCGCTGGACGCCACGAAATTTGCCGGCGTGCTGGACCAGATGCAGTCCGATGCCAAGGGCGATTTCTGGTTCGAAGCCGCCAAGGCGATCATGACCACCGATACCTATCCGAAGGTCGCTACCCGGAGCGCCGAGATCGACGGCATCGCGGTCACGATCAACGGAATCGCCAAGGGCGCCGGGATGATCGCACCCGACATGGCGACGATGCTGTCCTTCCTCGTCACCGATGCAGATATCGCGCCGGTGGCGCTGCAGGCACTGCTGTCAGATGGCGTCGGCCCGACCTTCAATTCGATGACCGTCGACAGCGATACGTCGACCTCCGATACGCTGATGCTGTTTGCGACCGGCGCCACTGCGGCCGACGGCCAGAAGCGGGTCGAGACCGCCAGCGATCCGCGGCTCGTCTCTTTCCGCACGGCACTGAATGCGCTGCTCAAGGACCTCGCGCTGCAAGTCGTGCGGGACGGCGAGGGTGCAACCAAGATGCTCGAAATCACCGTGACCGGTGCCGAGAGCGATGCCGCTGCCAAGACCATTGCGCTGTCCATCGCCAACTCGCCACTGGTCAAGACCGCTGCGGCCGGCGAAGATGCCAACTGGGGCCGCATCGTCATGGCCGTCGGCAAGGCCGGCGAGATGGCAGACCGCGACAAGCTCGCCATCTGGTTCGGCGATGTCCGGGTTGCCGTCAACGGCGAGCGCGATGCCGGCTATTCGGAAGATGCGGCGACCGCAGTCATGAAGCGCCAGGATATTCCGGTCAAAGTCGAGCTCGGACTTGGGGAAGGCCGGGCCACGGTCTGGACCTGCGACCTCACCAAGGAATATGTTGCCATCAACGGCGACTACCGGAGCTGATAGCGTCTGATGCCCTTGCAATTCCTGTCCAATCCCCTGCCGCTGGTGCGCAGGCTCGAAGCCGTTGGCTTTCGGGCCTGGCCGGCGTCGTCTATCCAATACGACGGCAGCTGGCAGGTGCGACTGACGGCCGGGCATCCCTCGAAGCGACTGAACTCGATCGTGCCGCTCGACCCCTCCGACCATCGCGACGTCGAGATCCGGCTGGAAAAGGCTCAGCGCAAGTTCGAGGCCTATGGCCGCCCCCTGGTGGTGCGTGAAACGCCGCTGGCGCCACCGGTGTTGATGACGCTGTTGCGCGAGACAAACTGGGAGGCCTTCGAAGAGACGATCGTAATGACCTGCGATCTAGCGGATATCGTCCTCCCCGACACGCTCGACCATTTGCCGAGCCACGATGTCGGCCGCTATGTCGATGCCAGCCTCTCGGTCGACGGTTCCGATTCCGCGCTCAAGCCGGCGCTGGCCGAAGTCGTCAGTTCCATCAAACCGCCATCAGGCCTCTTCGTCATCGAGGATCCGGAGCTCGGGCCGGTGGCGACGACGCTTTGTGTGCAGGACAACGACCTCGCGGGCCTGATGTCGTTGTCGGTGGCACCGGCATTTCGTCGCAAGGGCTTCGGTATCGAGATCGTCGCCTCGGCGCTCCGCTGGGCCCGGACTCGCAGCGCAAAAACTGCCTGGCTGCAGGTCGCCGCCAGCAACGATGCCGCGCTGGCGCTCTATGACGGCATCGGATTTCGCGAGGCCTACCGTTACCGTTACTGGAGGCCGCAGTCGTGAGCGTCGCGGTCGGGCGCAAGATCCTGCTGGTGGCCGCATGCGCGCTGATCGATGCCGATGGCCGAATTCTCCTGGCGCAGCGTCCCGAGGGCAAGAGCCTTGCCGGGCTGTGGGAATTTCCGGGCGGCAAGGTCGAGCCGGGCGAGACGCCGGAAGAGTGTCTCATTCGTGAACTCGAGGAAGAGCTCGGCGTCACGACGCGCATTGCCTGCCTCGCGCCGTTAACCTTTGCCAGCCACACCTACGACAGTTTTCACCTGCTGATGCCGCTCTATGTCTGCCGCCGCTACGAAGGCACGCCCGAGGGCCGCGAGGGCCAGGGGCTGAAATGGGTTCGGCCGCAGGCCCTTCGCGATTATCCCATGCCTCCTGCAGATGAACCGCTGATCCCGTTTCTGCAAGACCTGCTGTGACAGGCCATTAATTTAGTGAATACTTCTTCACTTAAGATTTTATGATCATTTTGCCTGTGGATATTAAGAGATCGTTTAAGACCTTCTGGCAAAGATCGACCTCAATCAAGCGATGGGCATGGTCATAACGAGGCTTGACACAATGGACGACGATTTCTGGAAGGCCGTTCGCGAGAAAGAACAGGCAACTTCACAGTCTCGCAAGACCGGCGCACTGAATATTGCCCTGCTTTTCGGCACGGCGGCAGTTGCATTGTCGCTGATCCTGACGCCGATGCTGGCCGATAAGTCGAAATCGAGTGTGCTTGCGAGCGCGCCCGAATTCGATAACATCACCACGGGCTCCATTCCGAAGACGGAAAGCGGCAAGCGCTTTACGATCCGCCGCAGCGTGCTGCAGAACGAACCCGGTTCAGTCTGTGTCGTGCAGGGGTATGGCAGCGATAGCAACTGCTGAACAGCTTGCAGCCGATCTGTGCCGGGGGCATCGGGTTCGCTGATTTCGGTATAGATCAGAGGATATTTTCGATGCATGTGGTCCGGAAACTCATTGACGACAAGATCGGCGCGACAGCGATCGAATACGGCCTGATTGCCGGCCTTATCGCCGTTGCGCTGATCGTCAGCCTCGGTCTTCTCGGCAGCAATCTCTCGAACATGTTCAACTTCTTTGCCAACAAGGTCAGCACGCCGTAATCACGGCTTCAGGGTCTGCTCCTCGACCTTCAGCGCGTCGGCCAGCCGCGTCTTGGCGGAGCCCGGACGCAATGGCTTCTGCTGGCTTTCATGCGGCTTCCAGCCCGATGCATAGATGATCGAGAATGTCGCCCGAATCCGTCCGTCGGCATCGGCGAAGCGCTCGGCATATAATTCCGCGGCACGCAGGAAGAAGCTGCGTCCGACCGGTCGGCGGCTGCGGTCGACCAGCGGGTTGCCCATGCCCATGGCGCGCAGGTCCTGCATCAGCGGAAACAGCGAGGCGTATCGCACCGTATAGCTTTCGGCATCGACGACCGGCAGCGCAAAGCCCGCCCGCTGCAACAGCCCCCCGACATCGCGCACATCGGGGAAGGGGATGACGCGCGGACTGGCGCCGCCGAACATCTCGATCTCGGTCGCCAGCAATACCTCGCGCAATTCCTGCAGCGTGCCGTTGCCGGGTATCGCTGCCAGGAACAGCCCGTCCGGCTGCAATGCGCGATGCACCTGGATGAAAACGCCCGGCGTGTCGTTGGTGAGGTGCAGCCCCAGCGGCGAGAGCACGAGATTGACGGAGGCCGGAACCAGCGGCAGCTGTTCGGGCGGCGCGACGACGATGGTCTCACCGGCGACGGCCGGCCGTTCGTCAGTCTCGATGCGCGTCATATGGCCGATCTTGCCGGACGCCATCGCCAGACGTGCCGCGATGCCGGTCGCGCCGTGCATCTCCACCGCCTCCTCGAAACGGCGTTCCACCAGCGACAATCGCTCGGCCAGTTCGTTGGCGGCGATGTCGAGCAGGAAGGCGGCCTTGGCGTCGCCCTTTGCCAGCGCGCGGCGGCGGTTGGCGGAGATGAGCTCCTGGTCGAATACGATATCCATACGTTATTCCTGCACTCCATGTCCTGTTGCGGCACCAGAGCCTGCCGCACTTTCCTTTCGCAATGGCGCGAGGAACGGGCTATTGTCAATCATATGGGGCATATGGGGACAAGCCGACCGGAAATCACCGCTGCGCTCATCGGACGCGGGCTGCTGCGGCCGTGGTTTATGCTGGCCGATCTGCTCTATCCGCCCGGCTGTGCTGCCTGTGGCGCCTCGACCGGCAGCCATCGCAGCCTTTGCCCGCGCTGCTGGTCGACGATCCGTTTCGTCGAGCGGCCCTATTGCGAGGTGATGGGTAGCCCGTTTACCCACGATCTCGGCGCCGGCATCCTCAGCGCCGAGGCGATTGCCGATCCTCCGCCGTTCGACCGGCTGCGCTCGGCAGCGATCCATGACGGGGTGGTGCGCGATCTCGTCCACGGCCTCAAATATCGCGACCGCATCGACCTTGCGCGGATGATGGCCGAATGGATGCTGCGCGCCAGCGACGGTGCGGTTGCCGGTTGCGATGCGCTGATCCCGGTGCCGCTCCACCGCACCCGTCTGTTTTCGCGTAAGTTCAACCAGGCAGCCGAACTTGCCCGTCATCTGGCGTCACTCTCCGGCAAGCCGCTGCTGCCGGCGACGCTTGTCCGGATCAAGCGGACCAGCCAGCAGGTCGGGCTTGGTGCCCGGGCCCGGCAAGACAATGTCCGGGGCGCCTTTGCAATCGCACGCCACCGCGACAACGATGTCTTCGGCCGGCGCATCGTGCTCATCGACGACGTCTACACGACGGGAGCGACCGTCGCGGCGGCGACGCGGGTGCTGAAAAAGGCGGGCGCCGCCGATGTCACCGTCTTGACCTTTGCGCGGGCGCTCGCCATGCCTATATGACAGGAAAGCTGTTCAAACCCGGAGTGACCATGGCATCCGTCGTTATTTACACGCGTGAGTTCTGCGGCTACTGCGCCAAGGCAAAATCGCTGCTTGGGGCCAAGGGCGTCGCCTTTGTCGAGCACAATGCCACCTATTCGCCCGAGATGCGCGAGGAAATGATCGCCAAATCGAACGGCGGCACGACCTTTCCGCAAATCTTCATCGACGGCCTGCATGTCGGAGGCTGCGACGACCTGCACGCGCTCGACAGGGCGGGCAAGCTCGATCCGCTTCTTGCCGCCTGAGGATAAATCATGAGCTTCAAGGCCGCCGCTATCCAGATGTGCTCGGGCACCGACCCGGAGAAGAACGTCGCCGATATGGTGCGCCTGGTGCGCGACGCCGCGTCGAGTGGTGCGGTCTATATCCAGACGCCTGAAATGACCGGTGCCATCCAGCGCGACCGACCCGGCCTGAGGGCTATCCTGCGCAACGAGGCCGATGATCTCGTCGTTGCCGCAGCGTCGCGGATAGCGGCGGAACTCGGCATCCACCTGCACATCGGCTCGACGGCCATCTCGCTGGACGATGGAAAGATCGCCAATCGCGGTTTCCTGTTCGGTCCGGATGGCAGCCTGGTGACGCGCTACGACAAGATCCACATGTTCGACGTCGATCTCGACAATGGCGAAAGCTGGCGCGAGAGTGCCGTCTATCGTCCAGGCTCCGAGGCTCGGGTGGTGTCGCTGCCGTTTGCAAAACTCGGCTTCTCGATCTGCTACGATGTCCGCTTTCCCGAGCTTTTCCGCAGCCAGGCCGTTGCCGGCGCCGAAGTGATGAGCATTCCTGCCGCCTTTACCCGCCAGACTGGCGAGGCTCACTGGGAAATCCTCCTGAGGGCACGGGCCATCGAGAACGGCATGTTCGTCATCGCCGCAGCCCAGGCCGGCGTCCATCAGGACGGCCGCGAGACATATGGCCATTCGATGATCGTCGATCCCTGGGGAAAGGTTCTGGCCTCTGCCGGCGGCAGCGGCGAGGCCGTGCTGGTGGCTGATATCGACGTTGCCGCAGTCAAGGCTGCCCGCGAAAAGATCCCCAATCTGAAAAACGGCCGTGCGTTTACGCTGGAGACGATCGAGGCCGCAACGGCCGGGGGTGTCGCTGCGTGATCCGCTATTCGCTCAGCTGCGACCACGGCCACGAGTTCGAGGGCTGGTTTTCGCAAAGCGCCGACTTCGAGCGACAGGTCGAAAGCGGGTTGCTGAGCTGCCCGACCTGCGGATCCTCGGCCATCGGCAAGATGCTGATGGCACCGTCCGTTTCGACGGCCCGGACCCGGGAAGCGCTGACGACGCTGGCGATGGACACGGCCCGCAAGCAGGCAATCGCCACGCTGAAGGACGCCGTTGCCGCCATCAAGGCGAATTCGGAAGATGTCGGGCCCAAGTTTCCGGAGGAGGCCCGCAAGATCCATTACGGAGAGGCCGACGCCCGTGGCATCATCGGCCAGGCAACGCCTGCCGAAGCACGCTCGCTGATCGAGGAAGGCATCGAGATCGCCCCGCTTCCGACATTGCCGGACGACGCCAACTGACGCTGTCCTTTCCGCCGACCCATCGACCGGTCTAATAACCCCGCGCCTCCCGCGCAGCATGAAATGCCATAGGATGACGCGTCGCGGCTCAGGCCGGCCGTTTTGCCACCATCATGTAATTCACGTCCATGTCCTTCGACAGGTTCCACTGGTTCTGCAGCGGCGAGAAGAACACGCCGGTGCGGGCGGTGAAGATCAGGCCATTGGCGATCAGCGGCTTTTCCACTTCTTCCGGTCGTACCAGCTTTTCATATTGATGGGTGCCGCGCGGCAGCCAGCGCAGAACGTTTTCGGCGGCAAAGATGGCAAGAGCAGCGGCCTTCATCGTGCGGTTGATGGTGGCGACGAACATCATGCCGCCGGGCCGCACCATCTTCGCGCAGGTCGACAGGAAGAACTCAACGTCGGAAACGTGCTCGACGACCTCCATGTTGAGGATGATGTCGAAAGTCTCGCCGGCCTCAGCCAGTTGTTCGGCGGTGACCGGGCGATAGTCGACCTCGACGCCCGACTGGCGGGCATGGGTGGAGGCGATGCCGATGTTCTTTTCGGACGGATCTGCGCCCACCACTTCGGCGCCCATGCGGGCCATGGGTTCGGAAAGAAGCCCGCCGCCACAGCCGATATCGAGCACGCGCAGGCCTTCCAGCGGGCGGGCGCTGCGTGGGTCGCGGCCAAAATTCTCGGCGGCGCGGTCGCGGATGTAGGCGAGCCGGACGGGATTGAATTTGTGCAGTGGCTTGAACTTGCCGGTCGGGCTCCACCATTCCGCCGCCATTGCCGAAAAGCGGTCGACTTCGCTCTGGTCGATGGTGGTCTTTGCCGTGGTGTTCTGAGCCGCTTCGGTCATCGTCGGGTTCCTTGTCCTGTCTCAGTGAAGTCGGACGATCGGTGCTGGAAGTCAAGGGCGAGAGGTCTTCGTTTGCACGCGGGAGACGACCACGCCGGCCGCCCCGCGTCATTCGACCGCAGCAGGATCGTCTCTCTGCCCCTGTCCGCAGGCTTGCCTTGTCGCGCCGTCACATGTCCCCGTTCACGCGGCCTGTTCGGTCCGTATCATGACAATTCTGATGGCCGGGGCACATCGTGTGCCTGATGATTTTTTAGTGAAGTGACACGCGATGTGCCCCGTTCGACAGTTTTTATCCGCAACTCCGGATCCTCTGTTTCCGACCCAGGTCCCTTTGAGGGGAAAAGCTGCCGGAGTTATGCCACACAGGCACGCCGAGCCTAGGGGCCCGAAGGGATCCACTTTCTGCGGACCCTTGAAGACGTGCCTGCGTAGACGGCAACCCCTCCAAGACCCGACCCCACCTCGCCGGCAACGCAGACCGGTGTATCCAATGGCGGAACGGGGTGATTATAGATCGGGATGAAAGCACGGGGATGAAAATATGATGCCGGCATTGTTTCCAAACGGAAATCCCAACGGTTTACCCCATGAGGTGCTGCGGGGATGAGGGAACCAGAGAGGAGAGAGCGTGTGTGGATGGTGTGAGTCTGAGGTCAGCGAGAAGGTCAAAAGCGACCCCAACTTCCCTCATTCCTGTGCTCGTCACAGGAATCCAGCCGCCCAAGTCCTTGGGCGATAAATACTTTCCTCGCCAACAGAAAGTCCTCCCACGTCGCAGACGCGCCGTGACTGGATTCCTGTGACAGGCACAGGAATGAGGGTTTTGGGGGCGTCCCAGGCGAGGTTTGACCTTAGAGGGTGTGGCAGTAAGTAACAGGTTTTTCAATGTGAAGGTTGCCGTAATCTGGTTGCGTTTGCAATCTTGATTACTTTACCACTTGCCTCCTTCCGGAAGACGGCCGCTACCGAGGTCTCGGTGGGTGCTCGGCAGAAGGGGGATTTTGAGTGGTGCGGAAAAGGCGCTGCTGACAGGGGCGCCCACCCCAATATGCGCCTTTGTCGAACGGCCTTCTCCTCGCGCCATGCGCTGCAATGAAGCCGTCACAGTCTTGTGGAAAATACCCTGTGCAGGCTTGGCGAAAGGCATCACGCAATGCGGACTATCATGCTGGATGTCGATGGAGTGTTGGTGTGCGGTCGTCCGGGGGATGGCGCGCAGTGGTGGACTGACCTCGGTGCCGACCTCGGGATTTCGCGCGATGCGTTGCGAAGCGCGTTTTTTGTGCCGCGCTGGCAGGATATCGTCAGCAGGCGCAAGCCTCTGGTGCCGGAGCTTGCCGAAGTTCTGGCCGAGATCGCGCCCGATGTCAGCGTCGATGCTTTTATCGACTACTGGTTCGCCAACGACTCGCGGATCGACAGCGCGGTGCTCGATGCTGTTTCGGAGATCAGATGTCGCGGCGATCGTGTCTATCTCGCGACAAACCAGGAGCATATGCGCGCCGCATACCTGATGGAAGACATGGGGCTCCGGGAGAAAGTCGATGGCATTTTCTACTCCGCATCGCTTGGGTACCAGAAGCCGAGCCCCGAATTCTACTCCCTCGTCACGCAAGCCACTTCTGTCGCTCCGGAAAGTATCGTCCTGATCGATGACACCGAGGAAAATGTGCAGGCCGCGCGTGCCTCCGGTTGGAACGCCGTTCACTGGCAAAAGGGTATGAGCATTGCCGGCGCGCTGGCGCTATGAGCGAATTGCCAAGCCGGTGCACGGCGACTACCGCAGGAGAACCGGATGGGCGTGAAAAATTATCTGATCGAGGGCGTTTCCGGTACCGGCAAGACGTCGGTTGCCACGGAGTTGGAGCGGCGCGGCTATCACACCGTCCACGGCGACCGTGAATTGGCCTATAAAGGCGATCCACAGACCGGCGAGCCACTCGATATGACAACGTATGGAGGGCCAGTGGATGTTGCCTTCGGACACCGCCACCATGTCTGGGATGTCGGCAAAGTCAAACATCTGATCGCCGATCTAAGCCACCCCATCACCTTCTTCTGTGGCGGCTCGAGGAATTTCCATCAATTTATCGATCTGTTCGACGGGGTCTTTGTTCTCGATGTCGATAGAGCCACGCTAGAAAGGCGGCTGGCGAGCAGACCCGCGGACGAGTTCGGTGGCAAGCCGGCGGAACGGAGACTTGTCATGCAAATGCATGCGACAAAGGAAGACATTCCATACAATACGCACAATGCGACGCCGATCGATGCCACCGCGCCGCTGTCGGCCCTTGTTGACGTCATTCTCGCCCACTGCGGGGAATAGGGGTATCGCTAGACACGCTGAGGGCGGGAAAACGGGTGCAGGCGGTGGTGATCGGCCATGCGCTCATATGGAGGCCTCGCCTGGATTCGAACCAAGCTGTGGGGAATTCACTCCCCTTGCGTCTCCACTCCGCCACGAGGCCATGGGATGATCTGTAGTTGTATTTCGTTAAATCGAAGTAAATTTAGTCGTGCAGCCGCCGGACAGCCGGGTGATTGTGGCGGGAGCCCCTGCCGAGGACTTGAACCTGGGTCTTCTGCAAACGAGGCAGCTGCTCTACCGTTGAGCTACGAGGGGCATGCCCCGTGTTGTTGCCCGTCCGAGCGGCAGTTGCAACTCTATAGTTAAATAAGGGTTAACGCGTCGTCGTAGCCCTCCCCGTCGCGGTCTATTGGCTGCGACGGGGAGGGCGGGTTTCAGGTTGCGGCGGGGTCCCTGAGGGTCTTGCCGAGGGAGAAAGCGACGATAGCCGAGACCAGCATGAAGCCCCCGACGATGAACATCGGCATCTCGTAGAGGCCTGTCGCATCCTTGACGGCGCCGGTGATGTAGGGCGCTGCAAAGCCGGCTATGTTGCCGACCGTGTTGATGAGCGCAATGCCTGCCGCAGCGCCGGCGCCGGTCAGGAACCTTGTCGGCAGCGACCAGAAGTTCGGCAGGGCTGCAAAGATCGCACAGGCGGTCACGGTGACGACGAGGACCGTCGTCTCGGGCGATGACATCAGCAGTGCCAGCGGGATGCTGATGGCGCCGACCAGCGCCGGAATGCCGACATGCCAGAGACGGACGCCACGCTTGCTTGCATCCCGGCTCCAGAAGTAGAGCGCGAAGGCGGCAGGCAGATAGGGGATGGCTATTATCATGCCCTTTTCGAAGACATCGAATTTGGTGCCGAACTTGGCCTCGAAGCCGCCAATGATCGTCGGCAGGAAGAAGGCAAGCGCATAGAGACCGTAGATCAGGCCGAAATAGATAATCGAGAGGAGCCAGACGCGGCCGTCCTTCAGCGCCTGCAGCGTCATGTGGCGGCGTCCCGTCACCTTCTCCGACTCTTCTTTTGCCAGCGCACTGTTGAGCCAGGACTTTTCCGCCGGGGTGAGCCACTTGGCGCCCACGGGGGTGTCCGGCAGGTAGAACCAGGTGATGATGCCGACGACGATGGCCGGGATGGACACGCCGAGGAACATCACCCGCCAGCCCTCGAGGCCGAAGACTCCATGGGCCTGGATAAGGGCGGAGGCCAGTGGCGCGCCGATCACGGTGGTCAGCGGCTGTGCGAGATAGAAGAGTGCCAGGATCTTGGCGCGGTGGCGGCCGGGCACCCAGGTGCTGAGATAGAGGATGGCCCCCGGAAAGAAGCCGGCTTCTGCGACGCCGAGGAAGAAGCGCAGGGCGTAGAGCCCGTTGATGCTGCTGACCCAGGTGAACAGCATGGCGACGATGCCCCAGGTGACCATGATGCGCGACAGCCAACGGCGTGCGCCGTACTGGTGAAGCGCCAGGTTGCTCGGAATCTCGAGCACGATGTAGCCGAAGAAGAAAATGCCGGCGGCAAAGCCGAACTGGGCGGCCGTCATGCCGAGATCCTGGGTCATGCCGTTCGGCCCGGCAAACGAGATGGCCGTCCGGTCAAGGAAATTGATGAAGAACATCAGCGCGATAAACGGCACGATGCGGAACGAGATCTTCCGGATCGTCGATGCCTCCACCTGCTGTTCGGCGCTCTGTGAATGTGTCGTGGCGTCCATGTCTTCCTCCCAAGACGAGTGCAGGGGCTGTCACCGCAGAGGGTCTGCCGCCTGTCCCGCGAAGCCCTCCCTCACGGAGATGGCTCCTGTTGATCTCATCCGATGCGGGCGACGGCGTGCGTTGTCTGTCTGCACGCTGCAAACAGGCTTTCCCCGCGCCGTGGTGCCGCATTTCCTCCCGTTTAAGTCGCCGGAACCTGTCAAATTGAGCTGACGTCGTCAACTGGTATGATGACATGATCATCATTATTTGCAGTTTTACGTCACCGGATGGCTTGCGGACGGCACTTTGAGGCTGTTCTGCCTCAGTTTTGCCCTTACCTTGCCGCACCTGTCTGAACGCCACTCCAATGGGAAATTACCGTCATGATCGATCGCAGAACATTGCTTATGGCCGGCGGCGCGGCCCTGCTGCTCGCGGCATCGCGGCAGGCAAGCGCGGCCAATGCGGTCATCCCGCTCTGGCCAGCAGGAGCCCCGGGCGGGCGTGGTCCGAAAGGGCCGGTCGAGACCAACGCCAAGGGCGCCGTCAGCAATATCGCCACGCCATCCATCGAGGTCTTCCGCCCGGCCAAGCCCAACGGCGCGGCCATGCTGGTGGCGGCGGGCGGCGGCTACAAGCGGATCGAGATGGAAAGCGAGGCGCATCCGGCAGCGCTTTGGCTGAACGATCGCGGCATCACCGCCTTCGTGCTGTCCTACCGGCTGCCGTCGGAGGGCTGGCGGGAAGGTCCCCGGGCACCGCTTCAGGATGCACAGCGCGCCCTGCGGCTGATCCGGGCGAGAAGCGTCGAATACGACGTTCATCCCGATCGCATCGGCGTGCTCGGTTTTTCATCCGGCGGCCATCTGATGGGACTGGCGTCGGCGCGCTCGGCCTACCGGTCGTATCGCGCCGTCGACGAGGCCGACAAGCAATCGGCGCGGCCGAATGCTGCAGCGCTGATCTATCCGATCATCACGCTCGAGCCGCCCTACGACCACACCTCGACAAAGACCGTGCTGATCGGCCGGCATCCGAATGACGAGGAAAGCGCCGAATGGTCGGTGCAGCCGCATGTGCGGTCCCATTGCCCGTCGATGTTCCTCGTCCAGGCGGAGGACGATACTGTTTCCGATCCGCACAACACGCTGATCATGGCTGCTGCCTGCAAGAGCGCCGGTGTGCCTGTCGATATGCACCGCCTCGCGACCGGCGGCCACGGCTTCGGCATGGGCAAGGCCGGTACGCCATCCGCCGCCTGGCCGGCCTGGTATGAAGCCTGGCTGCGCAAGGGCGGGTTCCTCGCCTAGCCTATCTGGTCTCGGCTGGTTCAGGCGGCGCTGCGCGGTGCGCAGAGCGTCTGGCGCTCTGATGGCTCGAAGATGCTGAAGGTGTTGCGGCCGGCGGCTTTGGCGGCATAGAGCGCCGTGTCGGCCCGCTGGAACAATTCGGACGGGCTGGACCCGTCGGCAAGTGCTACGCCGACGGAGGCGCCGATGTTCAGGAGGAGATCGCCGAGGATCATCGGCCGGCGGACAATCTGGACGATGTCGCTCGCGATATCGGTCACCGTCCCGCGTTCGGCGTCCTGCAGCAGCAGAACCGCAAACTCGTCGCCGCCGATGCGGGCAATCAGATGGGCACAATTGCAGACGGCGCGAAGCCGGTCAGCCGCCTCGATCAGGCAGGCGTCGCCAGTGGCATGGCCATAGGTATCGTTGACCGCCTTGAAGCCGTCGAGGTCGACCAGCAGCAACGCTGCCGGCGCCTTCGACCGGTCGTGTTCCTCGCATAGAGCAGCGAGACGCAGCTGGAATTGGGCGCGGTTGGCAAGCCCGGTCATCATGTCGAAATCGGCAAGGTGGCGGGTGCGCTCGAACAGCAGCTTGGCGTCCGTGATGTCCTGCTTGATGCCGAAGATGCGCACGGGCTCTTCGCCCTCGCATTCCACCGTGGCGGTGATGCGGATCCAGCGATGATTGCCTTTCTGCGTCACGATCTCCGCATCCATCGTGAAACCGCTGCGGGTCTCGATGGCAAGACGGCGCTTTTCCTGCAATTCCTTGGCGGATGCCTGGGTATAACAGGCAAGCGTTTCCGCACGGCCCGCCTGCAGGTCGCGCGGCAGGTCGAAAATGTCGTAGACCACATCCGTCCAGGTCAGGGTCTCGTCGGGCAGGCTGCATTGCCATATGCCGATGCGGGCAGCCTCGGCCGCGCGGTTGAAAATCCTGCGGCCACGGGCCAGCGCCTCGGCTTGCTCCGCGATGGTGGCTTCCTTTTCGCGCAGCTGCTGCTCCAGACGACGAACGGCTGGATTGCTGACGGAGACAAGCGATGCGCCGAGCGTCTTCAGGCGGTCGAGGAAACGCGGAGCGGGCGGGTTGGTCATCGTCGATTTCTGGCTTTGCGTGAAGCGGCTCACCTACACTCGCGCATAAGCTTTAAGACTTTGTTGCCGAGGTTGTCTAATTTAGAGCATCGTTTGGGACTGCCGCCGGCTTTCGCCGCCCTTCATATCGATGTCGCATGCCCATTGCACGCACCCTTCAAAGTCGGTATGAGACGGCCGAAATAGACGCTCCGTTTTCGGTGCACCGGCAGTATGAAAAGCCACCGCTTTTGCTGCTGCCCCGGGCGGAGCCTTGTCGTATGGCGGGTCTCAGTGACGAGGCGCGCCACTATGGGTAGAGGCTGATGGCACGCATCGTGATGAAATTCGGCGGGACCTCCGTCGCGGACATGGATCGTATTCGCGTCGTCGCCCGGCATGTGAAACGCGAGGTCGATGCCGGCCACGAAGTCGCCGTCGTCGTCTCGGCGATGTCGGGCAAGACCAACGAACTGGTCGGATGGACCCGCGATGCGTCGCCGATGCACGATGCGCGCGAATATGACGCCGTCGTGGCTTCCGGCGAGCAGGTGACCTCGGGGCTGGTGGCAATCGCGCTGCAGCACCTCGGCATCAATGCGCGTTCCTGGCAGGGCTGGCAGATCCCCATCAAGACCGACAACGCGCACGGCGCTGCCCGCATCCTCGAGATCAACGGCGACGAGATCATTCGTCGCATGGGCGAGGGACAGGTGGCCGTCGTTGCCGGCTTCCAGGGTCTCGGTCCCGACAATCGCATTTCGACACTCGGCCGTGGCGGTTCAGATACCTCGGCGGTGGCGATTGCTGCAGCCGTCAAGGCCGACCGCTGCGACATCTACACAGACGTTGACGGCGTCTATACGACCGACCCGCGCATCGTGCCGAAGGCGCGCCGCCTGAAAAAGATCGCCTTCGAGGAAATGCTCGAGATGGCGTCGCTTGGCGCCAAGGTGCTGCAGGTGCGTTCGGTCGAACTTGCCATGGTATTCAAGGTCCGCACCTTCGTGCGCTCGTCTTTCGAAGACCCCGATGCGCCGGGCATGGGCGACCTTCTGAACCCGCCCGGAACGCTGATTTGTGATGAGGAAGAGATCGTGGAACAGGAAGTCGTAACCGGCATCGCCTATGCCAAGGATGAAGCGCAGATTTCGCTCCGGCGGCTTTCCGACCGCCCCGGCGTGTCGGCTGCGATTTTCGGGCCGCTCGCTGAAAACCATATCAATGTCGACATGATCGTCCAGAACATCTCCGAGGACGGCTCGACCACGGATATGACCTTCACCGTGCCGTCCGGCGACGTCGACAAGGCGCTCGCCGTTCTCGGCGAACACAAGAGCCAGATCGGCTACGATGTCATCCAGAACGAATCGGGTCTGGTCAAGGTTTCGGTGATTGGCATCGGCATGCGTTCGCACGCAGGCGTTGCAGCGAGCGCTTTCCGGGCACTTGCTGAAAAAGGCATCAACATCAAGGCAATCACCACCTCGGAAATCAAGATTTCGATCCTGATCGACGGCCCCTATGCAGAACTTGCAGTCAGGACTTTGCATTCCTGCTACGGTCTGGATAAGAGTTGATTTGAAACTGCAGAGGGGCAGGGCGAAGCGCGAAATGCTTCGTGACACCCTTCGCAGCGTGGACATGATTTTCGGGAGCGTGACGCAATGAGAGACCTTTCCGGCGGTCCGCGCGTCCTGCTCAAGCGGCTGCGCGAGCTGATGGCGGAGCCGCTTGAACCGCAGGATCGCCTTGACCGGATCGTTCGCCAGATCGCCAGCAACATGGTGGCCGAGGTGTGCTCGGTCTACGTTCTGCGCGCCGACGGGGTGCTCGAGCTCTATGCCACCGAAGGTCTCAACAAGGATTCCGTCCATCTTGCGCAATTGAAGATGGGCCAGGGCCTCGTCGGCACCATCGCCGCCTCGGCGCAATCTCTCAATCTCTCCGACGCCCAGTCCCACCCGGCCTTCCGATATCTGCCGGAAACCGGAGAAGAGATCTACCACTCCTTCCTCGGCGTGCCGATCCTGCGGGCCGGCCGGTCGCTCGGCGTTCTCGTCGTGCAGAACAAGGCCAGCCGCACCTACCGCGACGAGGAACTGGAGGCGCTTGAGACGACGGCCATGGTGCTGGCCGAGATGATCGCTACCGGCGACCTCAAGAAGATCTCGAAGCCCGGCCTCGAACTCGACCTGACGCGCTCTGTCACCATCGACGGCGACAGCTACAATGAAGGCATCGGCCTCGGCTATGTCGTCCTGCACGAGCCGCGCGTCGTCGTCACCAACCTGCTCAACGAAGACACCGACCACGAAATCTCGCGCATGGCCGATGCCCTCGGCTCCTTGCGCATTTCCATTGATGACATGCTGTCGCGCCGCGACGTGTCGATGGAGGGCGAGCACCGTGAGGTCCTGGAAACCTATCGGATGTTTGCCCACGACCAGGGCTGGGTTCGCAAGCTCGAGGAGGCGATCCGCAACGGCCTGACGGCCGAGGCTGCGGTCGAGAAAGTGCAGAGCGACACGAAGGCTCGGATGATGCGGCTCACCGACCCGTACCTGCGCGACCGCATGCACGATTTCGAGGACCTCGCGAACCGGCTGCTGCGACAACTGACCGGCCATACCGGCCGCAACACGACGGATGGTTTTCCCAACGACGCAGTCATCTTCGCCCGCGCCATGGGGGCCGCCGAGCTGCTCGATTATCCGCGCGACAACATTCGCGGCCTGGTGCTGGAAGACAGCGCCATCACCAGCCATGTCGTGATCGTTGCCCGGGCCATGGGCATTCCGGTCGTCGGCCAGGCGGCCGGCGTCGTGGCGCTGGCGGAAAATGGCGATTCCGTCATCATCGACGGCGACGAGGGCCATGTGCACCTGCGGCCGATGGCCGATCACCTGAAGTCCTACGAAGAGAAGGTCAAGTTTCGCGCCCGCCGCCAGGAGCAGTTCCGGGCGCTGCGTGCCGTCGAGCCGGTGACGCGGGACGGCCAGCGTATCTCGTTGCTGATGAATGCAGGACTGCTGGTCGATCTTCCGCAATTGGCCGAATCCGGCGCCGAAGGCATCGGCCTGTTTCGCACCGAGCTGCAGTTCATGATCGCCTCGACCATGCCGAAGGCCGACGAGCAGGAAATGTTCTACCGCAATGTCCTGAAGCAGGCAGGCGACCACGTCGTCACCTTCCGTACGCTGGATATCGGCGGCGACAAGGTCGTGCCCTACTTCCGGGCGCATCAGGAAGAAAATCCGGCACTCGGCTGGCGCGCCATCCGGCTTTCGCTGGATAGGCCGGGCCTGTTGCGCACGCAGCTGCGCGCCATGCTGAAGGCTGCCGCCGACGGCGAACTGAAGATGATGGTGCCGATGGTCACGGAGGTTTCCGAGATCAAGGCGGTGCGCGAACTGCTGCAGAAGGAAGTGCATCATCTGTCGCGCTTCGGCCATGCGCTGCCGCGCAAGCTGCAGTTCGGCGCCATGCTCGAAGTACCGGCGCTGCTCTGGCAGCTCGACGAATTGATGGCAGCCGTCGATTTCGTCTCGGTCGGCTCCAACGACCTGTTCCAGTTTTCCATGGCGGTCGATCGCGGCAATGCCCGTGTGTCCGACCGGTTCGACACGCTCGGGCGGCCTTTCCTGCGCATCCTGCGGGATATCGTGCGCGCCGGCGAGCGCAACAAGACACCGGTGACGCTGTGTGGCGAGCTTGCCGGCAAGCCGATCTCGGCGATGGCGCTGATGGGCATCGGCTTCCGCTCGGTGTCGATGTCGCCAGCCTCGATCGGGCCGGTCAAGGCGATGCTGCTGGGTCTCGATGTCGGCGCGCTGGCGGCGGTCATGGAAGAGGCATTGGACGACCGCAACCCGACGCTCTCGGTGCGGGACATCCTTGCGCAGTTCGCATTGACCCATAATATTCCCCTTTAGCTGCTCTTGCGCAGTCTGTTGCTGACTGCGGTGGAAAGAGGTAAGAGGCGATCTGCCCGTCCTTTCAGGGTTGGGCCAGGCATGGGGAGCTAGGGTCCTGTTTCCCGCAGTCTGGTTCTCGCGCGGGTCTGGAAGGCGCGACGCTCTCCCCCTCATTCCTGTGCTTGTCACAGGAATCCAGCCACGGCGCGTCTGCGTCGTGAAAAGACTTGTCTCGGCAATCGGGAGGTCTTGCGCGCCCAGGACTGGGCGCACTGGATTCCTGTAACAAGCACAGAAATGAGGAAGGATCGGGGGCGAGGCGTGCAGTTCAACGGCTGGCCGCCAGATAATCGCCATGGATGACGGCGCCTGACATCAGGGCGCCTTGGAAAAATTCGGAGTTCGACTGTGGCTACACTACCTGTTGAAAAAATGCGTGAGCTGGAGCGCCGGTTCGGCGAGATCGAGGCGCGCATGTCCGAAGGCCCGGCGGCGGATGTCTACGTCAAGCTGGCGTCCGAATATTCCGAGTTGCAGCCCGTCGTCATGAAGATCCGCGACTACGAAAAAGCGACGGCGGAGCGGGCCGATCTCGAAGCGATGCTGGGCGACAAGACGGTGGACCGCGAGATGCGCGATCTGGCCGACATGGAACTGCCCGGGGTGCGCGAGCGTATAGAGACGCTGGAGACCGAGATCCAGATTCTGCTGCTGCCGAAGGACGCCGCCGACGAAAAGAGCGCCATCCTCGAAATCCGCGCCGGGACCGGTGGTTCCGAAGCGGCGCTGTTTGCCGGCGACCTGTTCCGCATGTACGAGCGCTTTGCCTCGGTGAACGGCTGGAAGGTCGAAATTCTTTCATCGAGCGATGGCGAAGCGGGCGGCTACAAGGAAGTGATCGCGACGATCACCGGCAAGGGCGTGTTCTCCAAGCTGAAGTTCGAGTCCGGGGTTCACCGGGTGCAGCGCGTGCCGGCTACCGAGGCCGGCGGCCGCATTCACACTTCTGCGGCCACGGTGGCGGTGCTTCCCGAGGCCGAAGAGGTGGATATCGAAGTGCGCGAGCAGGATATCCGCATCGACACGATGCGCTCGTCGGGCGCCGGCGGCCAGCACGTCAACACGACGGATTCGGCTGTTCGCATCACCCATCTGCCGTCTGGCATCGTCGTCACCAGTTCAGAAAAATCGCAGCACCAGAATCGCGCCAAGGCGATGCAGGTGCTTCGCTCCAGGCTCTACGACATGGAGCGCCAGCGGGTCGACAACGAGCGCTCGGCCGACCGCAAGAGCCAGGTCGGCTCCGGCGATCGCTCGGAGCGCATTCGCACCTATAATTTTCCGCAAGGGCGCATCACCGACCATCGCATCAACCTGACGCTCTACAAGCTCGACCGCATGATGGAAGGCGAGATCGACGATGTCGTCGATGCACTGCGTGCCGATCACCAGGCAAGCCAGCTTGCCCAGCTCGGGGATCGCATGTGAGCGACGCCGGCCAGACAATCGGCGCATTGCAGGCATCGGCGCGCAACCGGTTTGCGGAGGCGGGTCTCGACGATCCTGCCGCCGACGCCAAGGTGCTGGTATCCGGGCTGTTCGGGCTTACGTTCACCGAGATTGTCATCCGCTCCAACGAAACGGTGGATGCCGAAGGGGTCGCGCGTCTGGAGGACGCCATCGCGCGTCGTTTGCGCCATGAGCCGGTGCATCGCATTCTTGGCGAGAGGGAATTCTACGGCCTGCCGCTGCGCCTATCGCCAGCGACGCTGGAGCCCCGGGCGGACACCGAGATCCTGGTGGAAAGCATCCTGCCGCATCTGCGCAGACTGGTCGGCGTGCATGCGAGCATCGACATTCTCGACATGGGCACCGGCACCGGCGCCATCTGCCTCGCTCTGCTGCATGAATGTCGGGAGGCAAGGGGTTTGGGCAGCGACATCTCCGCCGACGCGCTAGTGACGGCCAGGGGAAATGCCGAACGGAATGGCCTTGCCGACCGGTTCCGCACCGCAGAGGGCAGCTGGTTCACGCCGATTTCGGGGCGGTTTCACGCAATCGTCTCAAATCCCCCTTATATCGTATCGGACGTGATGCAGACACTGGCTCCGGAGGTCAGGGATTTCGATCCGACGGCGGCGCTCGATGGCGGCCGGGATGGCCTCGATGCCTACCGGGCAATCGCTGCGGACGCTGCGCAATTTCTTCACGACGACGGCGTGCTCGGTCTCGAAATCGGTTATGACCAGCGCCCGACAGTCACCGCCTTGTTCGAGGGCTCGGGGTTCAGATTGATAGAGGCGGCGCGCGATTATGGTCACAACGACCGCGCCCTGATCTTCGCAAAAGGTATATAACACGCTGAAAATACAAGTCTTTCCTACTTTATTATGCTGTTAAAGAAAAGGACTTGGATTTAGCCGGGAAGCAATATAGGTTGCGCTCACGCGTTGGGCAGCCGGAAACGAATGGGAGATTCGTTCGGGTTCCGGTCAGCCTCAGGGGTCCGCTCTCTTGAAAGAGTGTTGAAGGTTGAACGTACCCGATGCGTGATTCAGTTAATCTGACGTAGTCGAGCGGCAGACGGGGGTTAGACCCGATCTGCTTGCGGCACGCAGGCCCTGGCTCGGTTTGTCCGGCCATGGCGGCAGGGTGCCGCGCGCAATTATCACAACAAGAGAATTCAGGTGAAGGATCTATGAGGCCAGGACAGCAGAACAAGCGCGGTCGAGGGCGTGGCAACAACGGCGGCGGCAGCGGCGGCGGAAACCCCAGCAGCGGCAGCAGCAGCAATAACAGCCAGAACAACAACTTCAATCGGAAGGGATCGAACCCCCTGACGCGGACTTACGATAGTTCCGGTCCCGATGTGAAGATCCGCGGTACCGCCCAGCACATCGCCGAGAAATACTCGACACTGGCTCGCGATTCCCACTCTTCCGGCGACCGCGTCATGGCGGAAAACTATCTTCAGCACGCTGAGCACTATTACCGCATCATCGCCGCCGCACAGGCGCAGATGCAGGAACGCTTCCAGCGCGAAGACAGGCAGGATTTCAATGATCGCGACGGCAACGAGCGCGACATGGACGACATGGACGGCAACGAGATGGACGATCAGCCAATGATCGCGCCTTCGATGCAGAGCCGCAATGCGCCGCAGCAGTCGATGCCGCAGCAGCCGGCCCACGGTCCCGTCGCCAGCCAGCAGCCGAGCCCGGCACCGCAGCCGGCTCCGGTCCAGCAGGATGCAACGCCGGGCGAGGGCGATCAGCCCCAGCCGCAGGCCGAAGCCCAGCGGGCGCCACGCCAGCCACGCACACCGCGCGTCTACACGCCACGTACGCCGGCCGCAGCTCCCGCTCCCGTCAACGACGGTACCGGCCCTCAGCCCGAAATCGTCGGAACGCCAGCGGAAGTTGCCATCGAGGAAGCCCAGGGCACCGAGGAGCCGCGCCAGCCGCGTCGTCGCGCTGCCGGCCGTCCGCGCCGCCCGCGCCTCACCGATAGCGATGCTCCCGGCGAAGGTGGCAACGACGCCCCGAACCTTGCGGATGTCGGCTCCGAATAGGCATTTTCGCCACTTCGCGCATGGAATTGATACACATCAAGATACCCCGGTTCATCCGGGGTATTTTCGTTTTCAGCACCCTTTAAACAGCGTAATTTCCCACCCATATGTTCTTCGGCTGCGGCACTGTCCCTGACGGATGCGGCACCGGGATCTGCCTTTTCAGGGGGTCTTCTCTCACTCTCGTTCTGTGCCGAAAAGCGGGCAGGGCGATCCATGGAGGTTCTAAGATGGATATCGAAAAATACTCTGAACGGCTGCGCGGCTTTCTGCAGTCTGCCCAGACCAACGCACTCGGTCAGGATCACCAGCAGTTCACCGCCGAGCATGTGCTCAAGGTTCTTCTCGACGACGACCAGGGCATGGCTGCCTCGCTGATCCAGCGTGCGGGCGGCGATCCCAAGGCGGCCAAGCTTGCCAACGATGCGGCCCTGGCGAAAATTCCGAAAGTTTCGGGTGGCAATGGTCAGGTCTATCTGGCGCAGCCACTGGCCAAGGTTTTCACGACTGCCGAAGATCTTGCCAAGAAGGCAGGCGACAGTTTTGTTACCGTCGAGCGTCTGCTGCAGGCGCTGGCGATGGAATCGAGCGCCTCGACATCGACGACGCTGAAGAATGCCGGGGTCACGCCCATCGGTCTCAACAAGGCTATCGACGAGATCCGCAAGGGTCGTACCGCCGACTCCTCCAACGCCGAGAACGGCTACGAGGCGCTCAAGAAATATGCGCGCGACCTGACTGCCGAGGCGCGCGAAGGCCGTCTCGATCCCGTCATCGGCCGTGACGACGAAATCCGTCGTACGATCCAGGTGCTGTCGCGCCGCACCAAGAACAATCCGGTGCTGATCGGCGAGCCCGGCGTCGGCAAGACGGCGATCGTCGAAGGCCTTGCGCTGCGCATCGTCAACGGCGACGTGCCGGAATCGCTGAAGGAAAAGAAGCTGATGGCGCTCGACATGGGCGCGCTGATTGCCGGGGCGAAGTTCCGGGGCGAATTCGAGGAGCGGCTGAAAGCCGTGCTCAACGAAGTTCAGTCGGAAAACGGCGAGATCATCCTGTTCATCGACGAGATGCACACGCTGGTCGGTGCCGGCAAGGGCGACGGGGCGATGGACGCCTCCAACCTCCTGAAGCCGGCGCTGGCGCGCGGAGAGCTGCATTGCGTCGGTGCCACGACGCTCGACGAATACCGCAAGCATGTCGAGAAGGACCCGGCGCTGGCCCGTCGTTTCCAGCCGGTCATGGTCAGCGAGCCGACGGTCGAGGATACGATCTCGATCCTGCGCGGGCTCAAGGAGAAATACGAGCAGCATCACAAGGTGCGCATTGCCGACGCGGCCCTGGTGGCGGCAGCCACCCTATCGAACCGCTACATCACCGACCGCTTCCTGCCCGACAAGGCCATCGACCTGATGGACGAGGCGGCAGCGCGGCTGCGCATGCAGGTGGATTCTAAGCCGGAGGAACTCGACGAACTCGATCGTCGCGTCATCCAGCTGAAGATCGAGCGCGAGGCGCTGAAGAAGGAAACCGACGTGGCCTCGGCCGACCGGCTGGTGCGGCTCGAAACGGAGCTCACCAACCTCGAGGAGCAGGCCGATGCGCTGACGGCCCGCTGGCAGGCGGAAAAGTCCAAGCTCGGCCTTGCCGCGGACCTCAAGAAGCAGCTCGATGAGGCCCGCAACGAACTGGCGATTGCCCAGCGCAAAGGTGAATTCCAGCGCGCCGGCGAGCTTGCCTATGGCGTCATACCCGGTCTTGAAAAAGACCTGACGGAGGCCGAAGCCCAGGATCACACGCAGAATGCGATGGTCCAGGAGGTGGTGACCGCCGACAACATCGCCCATATCGTCTCGCGCTGGACCGGTATCCCAACCGAAAAGATGCTCGAAGGCGACAAGGACAAGCTCCTCCGCATGGAAGACGAGCTGGCGAAATCGGTGGTCGGGCAGGGCGATGCGGTGCAAGCCGTTTCGCGTGCGGTGCGCCGTGCCCGCGCCGGTCTGCAGGATCCGAACCGGCCGCTTGGCTCGTTCATCTTCCTCGGGCCGACCGGCGTCGGCAAGACGGAGCTGACAAAGGCGCTGGCCCGCTTCCTGTTCGACGACGACAGCGCCATGGTGCGCATGGATATGTCGGAATACATGGAGAAACACTCCGTTTCCCGACTGATCGGTGCACCTCCCGGCTATGTCGGCTACGATGAAGGCGGGTCGCTCACCGAAGCCGTCCGTCGCCGTCCTTATCAGGTCGTGCTGTTCGACGAGATCGAGAAGGCCCATCCCGACGTCTTCAACGTGCTGCTGCAGGTGCTGGACGACGGACGCCTGACGGACGGGCAGGGCCGGACGGTCGATTTCCGCAACACGATGATCATCATGACGTCGAACCTTGGCTCCGACTATTTGACCAAGCTCGGCGAGAACGATGACAGCGAGGCGGTGCGCGAACTGGTCATGGGCGAGGTCCGCAGCCATTTCCGGCCGGAATTCCTCAACCGGATCGACGAGATCATCCTGTTCCACCGTCTGAAGCGGAGCGAAATGGGAGCAATCGTCGACATCCAGCTGAAGCGGCTGATCACGCTGCTTTCCGAGCGCAAGATCACGCTGGAACTCGACGACGATGCACGGAGCTGGCTGGCCGACAAGGGCTACGACCCGGTTTACGGGGCGCGGCCGCTGAAACGGGCGATCCAGAAATACGTCCAGGATCCGCTCGCCGAGCAGATCCTGTCGGGACAGGTGCCGGACAACTCGCTGGTCAAGGTCACCAGCGGCAGCGACCGCCTCCTGTTCCGCCCACGCGAGACCGTGCCACAGGCTGCCTAAGGGTTTGCGGTGCAAAAGGAGATGGGGCTGGCGGCAACGCCGGCCCTTTATTTTGAGGTGGATAGGCGCCCTGTTCAGATAGCCGTTCAGCTAAAGCTTCAAAGGATCGGCCCGTTCCCCTTGCTTCCACGCGAAGAAATCCGGTGGCTGAAGTCCATCCTTTTCGGGCAGATGCAAAATTTCCGACCGGCTTGTTCTGGATGAATGTGCCATGGCAAGATACACCATGCGGCCACAAACTTAGGAATGCCAGCCGATACGAAAAGAGCGTCGAATGCAGCCCCAGGAACTCATGAAACTCTATGAAACGAAAGTTAACCTGCGGCGCTTCGATGAAGTCGCCCCGCTCATATCGGCGGACGCGGTCTTCTGGTTTACCGACGGTACCCACTGCGGAATTGACGCAATAAGGGCTGCGTTCCAAGAAACGTGGCGCAAGCTTCAAAACGAGACGTACTGGCTTGAGGACGTTGACTGGATTGCGGTCACCGATAATGCTGCAAGCTGCATATACCGTTTCCGTTGGAGGGCCGAGATTGATGGGAAAATATATGAAGGCGACGGACGCGGCACTACCATCTTGAGAAAAGACTACGCGCAATGGAAGATCGTCCACGAGCACCTCAGCCGCTTTCCACAGTGATCGAGCGGATTTGGGTCTAACGGTCCTTCATCTTACCCCGCTTGCTACTCCACCTGAGCAGACAACCAAATCCGGGTCCGATGAGGATGCCGCCTATGACCCATTCCATCACCCCGAGTGATTGTTCATCGGGATCGATGCCGGCGAGGTAGAGAAAGAGGAAAAATGCTGCTGTGCCGGCAACGATCATCGCCAGGGCAAAAAACAGATCCTTACGAGAGCTTGTCATGGGGCTCCATCCTCACGCGTCAGTAGTCTGAAGCAGGGAAGTAGTGGATTGAAATTCCCCGGCAAGCCGCGCCGTAGTGCTCGCATTTCCGTCGGCGGTCAGCTGAAGCCGTTGCGCACGCTGTTGTCCGGGGTCAAGATCATGCTGAAGTTCTGCGAAAAAGCGCGCAGCGAGTTGGCCACGAGGCTTGCGCTTTTGTCTTTGGGTGGTGGAGGCAAGGGGGTGCTGAGCGCTCTACCTGGCCTATTCCTCTTCGCACCCTGCGCGTCATCGCCAAGTCCCAAATACAAAAATAGCCCGTTAATTGTTTTAAACTTAGAATTTAGCGTAAATTAACCAATGCCTCCTAGTTTCTGCAATTACCGGGCACGCCAGTCGAGATGACATGATGTCGCCTCTTGCCGGGAGCCATGCAGCTGATTTGCGGTATGATCCCTTGTAATCGGATAAATCTCCCCTTCATCTCTACATCGTCTCCGCTGCACCCGATTTCTTCTTCTAAATCCAGATTTTTATTTGCGCGCTTCTGCAAGCGCCGCCTACTGCCGTGCGCGCGGGAATAAGGACGCGGATTTTCTGTGCTTCGGCGGCAATGCGGTGGGGCTGAAGATCGTTTCAAACGCCGTGCCGGACGATCCCTGTGGGGATGGATCGACTTTCACCAACAATCGAACGCGTGAAAACGCCGCTAAACCGCCAGAGGATACCGACCCGATGCTGACGTACTTCAACAACCTCAAGATACTCTACAAAATCTCAGTCACCCTTGTGGTGCTGATGGCCATCAATGTCGCCGTCAGTGCGATCAGCGGAAATTCGATTGCTACACAGCAGCAGGCCTCGGGCTGGACCGAGCATACCTACAAGGTTCTGGCCCGGCTCGAGGGTGTCGTCGCTGCCATGGTGGATCAGGAAACCGGCATGCGCGGCTATGTGATCTCCTCGAACCCCAACTTCCTGGAACCCCAGAAGGCCGGTGCCGCAGCCTATGCAGACAATCTTGCTCAGCTCCGGGCTCTCACTTCCGATAATCCTGTCCAGCAAAGGCGTCTCGACGATCTCGACACATTGGTGAAGACCTGGACGCAAAAGGTGGTCGAGCCGGAAACCTTGCTGGTGAAAGATCCCGCGACCTATGAGCAGGCCCGCCAGATCGAGATTTCGGGCGCTGGCAAGCAAACCATGGATGGTATCCGTGCCAAGGTGAAGGAGATGGCGGCAGACGAGCAGGCTCTCCTCGTCAAGCGCGCGTCGCTTTCGGAAAATGCAGCGTCCACGGCGCAAATGGCTATCTATGTGGGCGGCGGAGCAATGCTGTTCGTCGCTGTGATCGGCATGTATCTCCTGAACCTCGGTCTGGTTCGCCCGGTTTCCGGCATCAATGCGACGATGACGCGGATTGCCAACGGAGAAACCGGCGTGGTCGTTCCGGGTATCGGCCGCAAGGACGAAATCGGCCAGATGGCCGCTGCCGTCGGTGTCTTCCAGGAGAATGCCATCGAGCGCATCCGGCTCGCACAGGATGCCGATACCAATCGCAGCCTTACCGAACAGGAACGCCGCAAGAGCGGTGAAGCCGAGCGCATCAAGGCTGAATCCATGGCCGAGGCGACATCCGGGCTCGGCGAAGGCCTGAAACACTTCGCCAGCGGCGACCTGACCTTTCAGCTTGCCAGCAAGTTCGCTCCCGAGTTCGAAAGCCTGCGGGAAGACTTCAACGCCGCAGTCCAGCAGCTTGCCGAAACCTTGCGGGCTGTGGCGCAGGCAACAAGCGGGATCGATACCGGCAGTCGCGAAGTCAGCGTCAGCGCCGACGACCTGTCGAAGCGCACGGAGCAACAGGCGGCTTCGCTGGAAGAAACGGCCGCTGCCCTCGACCAGATCACCGTCAATGTCAGCAATTCCTCAAAGCGTGCCGAAGAAGCCCGCCAGATTGCCATGCTGGCGAACGAAAGCGCTGCCCAGTCCGGCAAGGTCGTTGCGAATGCCGTCGAGGCAATGCAGAAGATCGAGCAATCGTCGAACGAGATCTCGAACATCATCGGCGTTATCGATGAAATCGCCTTCCAGACCAACCTGCTTGCCCTGAACGCCGGCGTCGAAGCCGCACGTGCCGGAGAAGCAGGCAAGGGATTTGCCGTCGTCGCACAGGAAGTCCGCGAACTCGCCCAGCGGTCGGCCAAGGCTGCCAAGGAAATCAAGGACCTGATCCGCAATTCGAGCACCGACGTGCAGAGCGGCGTCAAGCTTGTGAGCGATACCGGCAACGCGCTGCGGACGATCGAAGGCTATATTGTTACCGTCAACCAGCACATGGACTCGATCGCCACTTCGGCGCGCGAACAGTCGGTCGGTCTGGGCGAGGTGAACACCGCCGTCAACCAGATGGACCAGGTGACCCAGCAGAACGCCGCGATGGTCGAGGAAACGAGTGCTGCGGGCGCGACGCTTGCCAGCGAAAGCGGCAAGTTGCGGGAACTGATTTCACAGTTTCAGCTCGGCAGCACGTCCGGACATGCGCCCCGTGCCATGGCGGCGGCCCCGACACATCGGCCGGTCCCGTCGCCCGCCCGCCGTCTTGCAGGCCAGGTATCCAAGGCTTTCTCCGGCAATGCCGCCGTCAAGGAAAGCTGGGAGGAGTTCTGATCAAACAAGCCCGAAAGCCCACGAAGGGCCGACCGGCTTGATCACCGAGGCGAGATGCGGCCGCGAGGCGATCTCGCCGGCCGGTCTGTAAGCTAGATCCGGAAGATATTCAGTCCCGAGACATCCGTCTCGATCTGCTCGAAGCCCTGCCCGAGGTAAAAGCTGTCCATCTCCGGCGTTGCGCAGAGATAGCAGTTATATTTCCCCCATTTCGCAGCTTGCACACGCGCTCCGGCGATCAGCCGAGTGGCGGCTCCTCGTTTTCTTGCGTGCGGCTCGACCCATAAGGCTGCGATCCACGGGGTATAGTCCGGGCGTGCATCCAGATCGTTTTCTATCACCAGCACCGAGCCGATATACACGCCGCCCTCTTCGGCGACGAGGCAAAAGGGAATGCCGTCGTTCTCGATCATCGGGTCCAGGTGGGCGCGATATTGCGCCAGAGTGACCCCCGTCTCCGTCCACCAGGCGTTCCAGCTGCGATCGGCAACCGTATCTGCGAAGGCTGGATTGTCTCTGAGGCGTAAGATTTGCATTCGGTGATTCTCCCTTCTGTTCTCCATTTTATTCACTCTACCCTCGCTCCGAGAAATGCGGCGCAGATTGCCGCCAGCAGGGCCATGCCTGCGGGGACGAGCATGACGGCAAAGAACAGCGGGATGGCACTGGCGCCTGCGATAAACGGGCCGCCGAGCGAGACAATCAGAGCACCGCCGCCGATGCTGAGGGCGGCCGCCAATCCTGCCGCGGTTCCGGCATGGTCGGGATGGGCGGAAAGCACGCCGCTGTTGGCGGCGGGCATGGTCAGCCCGTTGCCGATGCCGATGAACATGCAGGGCCCGAAAAGCGCAAAAGCGTTGCCCGCGTCCATGAGCGCATGGCCGAGACCGAGCAGCAGGCCGGTACAGGTCAGCGTCCGCGCCGTGACGAGGACGGTGCCGAGCGACATTCTCGAAGCGTAACGACCAGCAAGCAAGCTGCCGAGCATAAAGCCGGCCGGGACAATACCCATGGAGAGGCCCAGTTTCGCGGTCGAGCCGCCAAGCAAGGGACCGAGGGCAACAGGGGCGCCTGCGAGAAAGAGGTAGAGCGTCCCCATGGATGCCGCCATGCAGAGCGCATAGCACCAGAATGCGGACGAACGGATGAGCCGGAGATAGGCGCCCGCGCTACTGTGCGACCTGCGGGCTCGGTCAGCGGTTTCTGGCAGCGTCACAAGGCTGAGGATGAGGACGGCGGTACCGGCCGTTGCCAGCGTGATGAAGATCGCCCGCCATCCGAAGGCCGCATCCAGCGAACCCCCGACGACGGGTGCGAGCATCGGAGCAAGGGCCCATCCCATCGCGAGGTAACCAAACCGGCTGGCTGTCGCATGTCCGCCCGAGGTCTCCTTGATGATGACGAGGGCTATCGAAAAGCAGGCGGCTATCGATGCCTGCAGAGCCCTGAAAATCATGAAGGCGACGATATCCGTGGAGACGGCGCAACCGATCGATGCCGAGATGAAGACAACGATGGCCGTCAGGGCGACGGGCCTCCGTCCGTATCGATCCGAGATTGCACCAGAAACAATCTCGATCAAAGCCGTGACAACAGCATAGCCGGCAACGGAAAGGCTGACGACGGCGGAACTGGCGTGAAACTCTGCGGCGATGTGCGGCAGCGATGGCAGGATCATGTTCACGGGCACGACCGAGAGAGCCGTCAGCAAGATCAGCGGCAGCAGCGGGGGCGTGACGGGCGTCTGGCTGGCAGTATCAGATGCAGACGGGTGTCTGAGCGTATTGTCCGGTGATGCGGCTGTCATCGTTAGGTCCTGTCGGTGGGGATGAAAGGGATCGACGGGGCGCAGCCAGCTTTCAGGCATAAAAAAAGGCCCCGTCGGGAGCCTGTTCGTCGCGCATGGGTGCTTCCGCCGGACGGCTATACCATCCTGCCCATGCGCGCACTCACCACCTGAAAAAATGTCGCAGCTTTCATGTCGCCCAAGCTAGGCACAAATCCCGAGATCGTCAACGGCGGCCGCTACCGATCGACGGGCGGTTCTGACAGGATCTCGTCGAGCGCATCCACCAGAAGGTCGCATTCGGCATCGGTGCCGATCGTGATGCGGAGATAGTTTTCGATGCGGGGCTTTGCAAAATGCCGGACGAGCAGGGATCTTTTCCTGAGTTCGGCGAGAAGATCGCCGGCCGTGCGCGCCGGATGCGTGACGAACAGGAAGTTGGCCGAGGATGGAAGCACGTCGAAGTGAAGCGCACGCAATGCCGCTGCCAGCCGCTCGCGACTGGCGACGATCATGTTGCGGTGTTTTTCGAACCATGTCCGGCCTTCCCAGGCTGCGATGGCGCCTGCCTCCGCCAGCCTGTCGAGCGGATAGGAGTTGAAGCTGTCGCGCACCCGCTCCAGCGCATCGATCAGCGGTCTCTGGCCGATGGCAAAGCCGACGCGAAGGCCGGCGAGGCTGCGGGATTTCGAAAAGGTCTGGACGACCAGCAGGTTCGGATAGCGCTCGACCAGCGGCACCGCGCTGTCGCCGCCGAAATCCACATAGGCTTCGTCGATTACCACCACCTGATCGGGGTGCTCGAGCAGCAGCCTCTCGATTTCGCCCAGCGGCAGGGCGGTACCGGTGGGTGCGTTCGGGTTGGGCAGGATGATCGCGCCGCAGGCTTGCCGGAAGTCGTCGATCCGCACCGACATGGCCTCATCGAGCGGAATTTCGCGATAGGGCACGTCGAACAGCCGGCAATAGGTGGTGTAGAAGCTATAGGTGATATCCGGAAAGAGCAGCGGCGCATCGTGTTTCAACAGCGCCTTGAAGACATGCGCCAGCACCTCGTCGGAGCCGTTGCCGACAAACACCCGGTCGGGCTCGAAACCGTAGCTATCGGCAATCGCGGTGCGCAGGCGGCGGGATGTCGGGTCGGGATAGAGCCGCAGTGAACCGTCCAGCTGCGCGGCAATTGCCGCCGCCACGTCAGGCGAAGGCCCATAGGCGCTTTCGTTGGCGTTCAGTTTGACCAGACCGGGGATCGTCGATTGTTCGCCGGCAACATAGGGCGTCAATGTCGAGACGATGGGGCTCCAGAAGCGGCTCATGTGTTTTCCCTGGCTGATCATGGCGCCAATCTTGCAAACTCCGTCCTTCAAAGCAACGCAATGCCCGCCGTTCGTCCGACAGGAGCCGTTGGATGCGTCAGTCAGCTTTCCCGTGACAGCTTTGCTTCGGCAAAAATTGCTGTCGCCCAGGCAAGGAAGACGCGCAGCCGTGGCGCCAGCTGCCGGTTTTGCGGGTAGAGCGCGAAATAGGGCGTCGGGCTCGGCGGATAGTCCTTCAGCACCTCGACAAGCATGCCCTCTTCGAAATCCTGTCGGAAGCGATAGCGCGGCGCCTGTACCAGGCCCAGTCCCATGCGGGCAAGTTCATGCATGGTATCGGAACTGTTGGTGGTCACCCGGGTCGGCAGGAGGATATCGCGCCTCTTGCCAGCGACGGTAAATTCGAGCGGCAGGACTTCGCCGGACCGGGACGAAAGGAAGCCGATCATCACGTGGCCGTCCAGCCCGTCCGGCGAGGTCGGCACCCCGTGCGCCTCGAGATAGGCCGGGCTGGCGCAGGTGACCTCCTCGACGAGGGCAAGCCGGCGCATGATCATGCCGCTGTCGGAAGGTTCGCCGGCGCGAATGACGCAATCGACACCGTCGCGCAGCAGATCGACCAGCCGGTCTCCCTGTCCCAGATGCAGGTCGATCAGCGGGTAGCGCTCCAGGAATGCCGGCAGGTGCGGCAAAAGAAAGGTGCGGGTGACCTGCGCATTGGCGTCGATACGCAACAGGCCGCGCGGACGATCGTCACGGAAGGCGTTTTCCGCCGCCTCCACATCCGACAGGATAGACAGGCAGCGGTGGTAAAAAGCCTCGCCGTCCAGCGTCGGCATCACATGGCGTGTGGTGCGCTCCAGCAGCCTGGCGCCGATATCGGCTTCCAGTTGCTTGATCGCCTCGGTCGCCGTCGAGCGTGCAAGACCGCTATCGGCTGCCGCAGCGGTGAAGCTGCGGCGCTCGACAATGCGGACGAACAATTGCAGGCGATCCAGACGATCCATTCAGCTTGTTCATCACAGCCGAATAGAGATGTCAAATTAGCGGTGATTGTTCTATTCTGGCATCGGCGTATTGGTCTCCTCATCAGAAGGAGATCAACATGACAGATCAACATTCCCGCACCGCCATCATCACCGGTGCTTCCAAGGGTATCGGCGCCGCCATCGCCCGGCGGCTGGCCCGCGATGGTATCGCCGTCGTCGTCAATTATGCCAGCGGTCGGCAGGCTGCGGACGAGGTCGTCGCCACGATCGCTGCTGCCGGCGGCCGGGCAATCGCGGTCGGCGCCGATATTGGCGCCGCGGATGGCATGAGCACCCTGTTCGATGCTGCCGAACAAGAATTCGGCAAGGTCGACATCCTCGTCAACAATGCCGGCATCATGACGCTGTCCCCGCTTGCCGACGTAGACGATCCCGCGTTCGAGCGGATGGTCTCCGTCAATATCGGCGGCGTTTTCCGCGGCATGCGCGAGGCGGCACGGCGCCTGCGCGAAGGCGGCCGGATCATCAGCTTCTCGTCGAGCGTCGTCGGTCTCTACCAGCCGAACTACGCAATCTATGCCGCCACAAAGGCAGCGGTCGAGGCAATGACGCACATTCTTGCCAAGGAGCTCGGACCGAAGGGCATAACCGTCAACGCCGTGGCGCCTGGGCCAGTCGAGACCGATCTCTTCATGACGGGCAAAAGCGACGCGCTGGTCAAGGCCATCGCCGGCACGATCCCTCTCGGGCGGCTCGGCCAGCCCGACGACATCGCCGGCCTCGTCTCGTTCCTGTCCGGCCCCGATAGCGGCTGGGTCAACGGCCAGGTCATCCGCGCCAATGGCGGCGCGATCTGAACATTGCAAATGCGTGCTGGCCATGTCTCGGCTCAACCGGGCCAGGCCAGCCGCCAATCCGTCTCCAATCCAAGGGAATTCCCAATGCCGTTTGCCAATTTCAAGCTGCCCGAAGGCGCTCTCTCCAAAGCCCAGAAGGAAGAGCTGATCCATCGGACCACGGACCTGCTTGTCTCCTATCTCAGCGAAGCGGCGCGACCGCACACCATGGTGCTGATCGAGACTGTGCCGGACGGCGGTTATGGTCGTGCCGACGAGGTCTTCGTCATTCCGCATGCCTATCGCGCCGAGGAGCCGGCCTGACGCTCCGGCAACCTAGCCGCGGCTTGCCACCTGCTTGGCCTTTTCGTCCGACAGCAGGGTGTCGATGCGCTTGCGCTCGTCCTCGAATTTTGCAAGCGCAGTCCCGTCCAGCGATTTGCCGCCGGGAAGGCGGATACGCAGGGGATCGACCTTGGTGCCGTTGACGATCAGCTCGTAATGCAGATGGGCGCCGGTTGCCATGCCGGTCGAGCCGATGAAACCGATCACCTGGCCCTGCACCACCTTTGCGCCGGGCACGACGCCCTTGGCGATGGCGCTCTGGTGATTGTAGGAGGATACATAGCCGTTGGCGTGGCGGATCAGCGTCTGGTTGCCGAAGCCGCCAGAGTCCCAGCCGGCCTTCTCGACGATACCGTTGCCGGCGGCGATGATCGGCATGCCGCGCGGACCGGCCCAGTCGACGCCGGTGTGCATGCGGGCAAAGCCGAGGATCGGATGGCGGCGCATGCCGAAGCCCGAGGTGAAGACGCCTGTCGGCACCGGGTTGCGCAGCAGGAACTGGCGGATACTTTTGCCGTCCTCGTTGAAATAGTCGATCGAATGGTCGTCTGGGTCCTCGAAACGATAGAAACGGGTCACTGTGTCCCCGAACCGGGCGTTGACGTAGAGCAGTTCCGAGTCCGAAGTCGCCTGGCCCTTGCCGTTGACGACAGAGAAAAAGGCCTCGAGCATATCCGTCGGTTTCAGCTGCGCCTGGAAGTCGACATTGCTGGCCAGCAGCTTGATGATCTGCGACAGCATCTCGCGGGTCATCCCATAGGCAAGGCCTGCCCTATAGATCCCGTCATAGACGCGCGGCAGGTCGCGCCCGGCGGCCACAGGCGCCGTGTCGTTGTCGAAAGCCGTGGCGATTGCGTCGAGCAGCGGCGGTTCGCTGCCGGCGACGAAACGGCCGCTGTCGTCGAGCGCGACGGTCAGCGCGTGCTTGGTGCCATGATAAAGGCTGGCGCGAATAATCTTGGCGCGCTCGCCGGTCTGCAGGATGCCGATCCGCAAGACGTCCCCAGCATTGACGACCGGTGCGCCGTAGAGCGGCTCGATGCTGCCGGCGACCGTGCTCGCATCGGCGGGAGGATAGCCGGCAGCGGTGAGGGCGGCCTCGATGGCGGTCGTCTGGCGCACGGGGATGATGTCGTCGGCATATTCCGGCGTGTTCGGCGTCACCTGTTCCGGCACCGAGACGGACATGTTCTCCTCGACGATACGGGCGGCAAGCCCCGCCGTCAGGTCGACATCGGCTTCATCGGTCGCAAAGCGGCGC